>AODO01000031.1 GCA_000341795.1 Rhodococcus triatomae BKS 15-14
GTCGACGAGCGAGGAGGAAATTGCCAGTGCAATCAGGAATCCCACCACTGAAACATTCCCTGTGGCCAGGAAGGGAACCGACAAGGGAACGATCATCCCGAGCAGCCCTGTCGTGGACGCTGCGGCGGACGCGATAGCAGCAACGAATAGGATCAGCAACGCTGTTACCGCCGGTGCCCCGAAGCCAGCGACTTTTGCCCCCGCCCACTCCACGGTTCCATTCGCATCCAGGAGGCCAACATAGGTGAGGACTCCACAGATGAGGAGGATGACTCCCCAGCTGATTTCCGACATCGCGTTCTTGCTCGACGCAGGGAACGCCAATGACAGAACGACTGCGATGGTGAGTGCCAGAAATCCGATGTCCAGGTCCATGACAAGACCTCCGACCGCGAGGACAACAAATCCAGCAGCGGTGACCTGTATTTCGGCACCTCGCCGTCGCACCTTCGTCATTGCGCCGGGACCGCCCTGCGGGCTGGCCGGTGACAACACCTGATGTGTCTCGTCAACGCTCTCGTCGCTCCATTCGCGTCGAGGCCACATCTGCAGCACGAGCGCCGTTCCGACAGCGACTAGGGTGGTCATCGCCAGCACACCGATGTAGAGGATCGTCGGACTGACGCCGATACCGCTCTTTTCTCCGACGCTGTTCACGATTACACCGAGTGGCGCGATCGGGGAGAACGATCCTGCGATGCAACCGAGGCCGATGACGATGCTGGAAAGCAGGGGGTCGAGTCGATACTTGACCGCGAAGCTCATCGCAATCGGAGCCAGCATGGCGGCGACTGCAGGTGAGAACGCACCGATCGAGCAGATGAGTAGCCCTAGGACGAACAGCACCCACGGAACAATCTGTGCGCGGTTTCCGGTTAGTCGCATCGCCCCGTCGACCATCCAGTCGACTGTCCCGTTCGCACGTGCGATCGAGAACAGGTAGGTGATGCCGACGAGCATCACGAACAGATTGGCCGGAAACGGCTCGAGGATCTCAGCTGTTGTGGAGCCGAACCCGATAGTTCCCATGACGAACGCTGCTACCAGGGACAGAGCTCCGAGGTTGATGGGGCGGACGGTTCCCAGGACCAGTACTCCCGCGAGTACCAGGACTCCGATTAAGTGGATGTGGCTCTGCATAGTCGTGCTTTCTGCTGAGGTGTGGGCTGAGCGGGCGTGAATGGCGGCCTAGGCGCGTAGCAGTCGGATGACGTTTGAGACGTCCGCACTCCTCGGCAAGTCGCCCACCGCCGATAGAATTCGGCTCTGGTGGTCGGGATTCCACACCGTGCTGGAGATCGACCGGAACTTGCGAGCCACGACGTTGTGGTCGATACCGCCGTCAGGTTCGCCCGAGGGTGCATCCACCCGGACCACGTCCTCTCCGATCGTGAGGAACGCGCCGGCGGGATTCACGCCGGGATTGGCGACGACCTCGATCCTCTCGATCAGCGCACCGATACCTGGATTCTCGAGATGGTCGTAGACCGACCAACCGAGGTCGCCGTACTGCAGTGCCGCTGCGACCTGGAAGTACACACTGAACTGCCCGTCGACGGTTGTTCTCGGAAGTCGCTTCACGGGTGTATCCGTGCCGACGATGTCGTGCGCGATCGGACTGATCTCGAGTGTGATCGGGGTCCGCCCGAGGTACTCGGGTTCCAATCGGGTGCGCATTTCCAGTGCTGCGTCGATCGCACCGTGTGTTAGTCGGCACGCCGGATAGGGCTTGATGCCCGTGTTGAGCAGCGCCCATGACGTCCCGAGGCCATCGGTCAAGATGCCAGAGTTCGATCGGGACGAGAATGCCTGCAGTACACCGTGTTTTCCGGAGAGAGGTTCGATTGCACCGTGGAATCCATGGCGCGCGAGCTCGAGGGCGAACAGAGCATTGCGCGCAGCGAGCCCCGGATGAATGCGCTTGTTCCACGTCCCATCCTCCAGGCATTGGAGGGATCCTGCTGCCATCGACCCTGCTACGCCGAAGGCACCCGTGGTTCGAGATGCATCAAGTCCGAGCAGGTGTGCGCCCGCAGCCACGGCGCCGAAGATCCCGGCCAGTCCTGTGGGGTGAAAGCCTCTTTCGTAGGGACTTTGACCGAGTGCCTCACCGACGCGACAGGTGATCTCGTAACCGGCAGCGAGAGCGGTGATCAACTGCGTCCCGGTGACACCCAGCGACTCCGCCAGAGGCAGAGCGGCCGCTATCACAGGTGCGCCCGGGTGAAGCGACGAAGCGATGGTGGTGTCGTCGAAGTCCAGCGAATGCGCATACGCGCCATTGAGGAATGCAGCCAGGTCGGTTCGCAGTGTGGCGTTCTCCCCGATCACGGTGCTTCCGCCGGCTGCGCCGGCCCGGTCGAACAGTGGATCGTAGGCAGCCGCATGCAGCACATTGCTCGATTCTGCGTACTCCTTGCCAGCCGCGGCGACCGCGACGAAGTCCAGAACATGGAGTGGAATACGCGACTGGACCGGGGCCACCAGGTCCTTGTATGTGAGTCCGCTGATCCAGTTCGCGAGAACCGCAGTTTCTTCGCCCGGCGGGTGATGAACCATCTGTCAACCGTTCGTTTGTAGTAATTGAGGCGAGTCGGATGTCCCGGACATCGACCGCGGGGTCCACCCCACGGAGCTGTCGACCGCATTGCGGTTCTATAGACCGCATATCGATAAGTATGCATGTGGTACGCGTCACGTCAAGGTCAGCATGAGGGGACAAATGCGGTGTTGCGCGTCACTCTCTTGCACATCTATGGTTAGCGACACCACATAGCGGTCTACTTCGATCCAGAAAGGCCACCAGTGTCAACCGATTCGGTGCAGGTACTCGCCAAGATGATGCGGATTCTCGACTGCTTCACCCCCGATCAACCCAGACTGACTGTTGCGGAGATCAGGCGAGCCACAGATCTGCCCACGACGACCACGGCGCGACTGGTCAAGACACTGGTCGACCATGACCTGCTGCGCAGGTCCGGAGACCAGTACTCGATCGGGCTGCGATCGCTGAGCTGGACGGCCGCGGCCACCGCCGGATCCGAACTGCTCGAGGCTGTCGGTCCTGTGCTCACCGAACTGAGGGACCTGTCCGGAGAAACATCCGGCGCCTATGTCCGCCGCGGCAACAGTCGCGTCGCCGTCGCGGTCGAGTTGTCTCAGCGGTCCGTTGTCTACCAAGCGAGGGTCGGGCAGGTCATGCCGATGCACGCCGGCGCCGCCGGCAAGGTGTTCATGGCTTTCGACGACGACGTCCTCCGCACGGCCGTGGCTCAGGAAGGCCCTGATGCGGGAGGGGCACTCGCCGAACTCGCTTCACTTCACGCCGAGTTGGACAGCATCCGCACTCAAGGCTGGGCCTACACCCAGAGCGAACGAGAAGTCGGCCTCAACTCCATGGCAGTGCCGGTCCGGGATGCCTCCGGACTGGTCATCGCCACCCTGGCCGTCGGTGGACCGTCGTTCCGCCTCACGCCGGAAGTCGCCGAGCGAATCGGTCCCGAGATGGCGCTCACCGGGGCCCGCCTCTCGCGGCGACTGGGATGGCGGGAACCGGCGGCCCCGAATCACCGGTCACTGGGAGCCCGCTGACATATCTCACCTTCCTGTTCGATCACAAAGGAACAAGCATTGCCAAACATCATCGACAAACTATGGGAATCACATGTGGTACACCGTGATTCCGGCCTTCCGGACCTGCTCTACGTGGACTTCCATCTGCTCCACGAAGGCTCCAGCCCGCAGGCATTCGACGGACTCCGCCGCTCCGCACGATCAGTCCGCAGACCGGATCTGACCTTGGCCACCGAAGACCACATCGTTCCCACGAGAACACTCACATACCCCCCAGCCGACAACACCGCCGCACTGCTCATGCGCACGCTGCGCGCAAACTGCGACGAGTTCGGAGTCGCCATGTATCCGATGGCGTCGCCCGGTCAGGGAATTGTGCACGTCATCGGACCGGAACTCGGAGTGACACAGCCGGGAATGACAATCCTGTGCGGGGACAGCCACACCAGCACCCACGGCGCATTCGGTGCACTCGCCTTCGGTATCGGGACCAGCCAGGTCGAGCATGTTCTCGCAACCCAGACTCTGTCTGCGGAGAAGCCGAAAACCATGGCGGTCACCGTCGTCGGTGCTCTGTCCGATGGCGCCACCGCGAAGGACCTGGCACTTTTCACGGTTGCGAGCCTCGGTACAGGAGGCGCTCAGGGGCACATCGTGGAATACCGCGGAGCAGCGATTCGTGCTCTGTCCATGGAGCAGCGTATGACGCTGTGCAACATGAGTATCGAGCTAGGAGCTCGAGCAGGTGTCGTCGGTCCCGACGAGGTCACTTTCGCCTATCTGCGCGGCCGACCATATGCACCGAGTGACGACGATTGGGCGTCCGCCGTCGAGCGATGGCGACAGTTCGCCAGCGATGCGGACGCCGACTACGACAGCGAAGTCTTCATCGATGCCACGAAGGTGTCCCCCTACGTCACCTGGGGAACGAACCCGAGTCAGGCGGCGCCTCTGTCGGAAGCAGTGCCCGACCCCTCCGACTTCGACACGCCCGAAGCACAGGCCGCCGCCGCGAGAGCACTCGAGTACATGGACATTGCGCCCGGTACGCCGATGAGCGAGATCCTAGTGGACACGGTCTTCCTCGGCTCCTGCACAAACGGGCGGATCGAAGATCTCCGATCCGCGGCGGATGTTCTCCGCGGTCGTCGCGTTGCCGAGGGCGTACACATGGTCGTCGTACCAGGCTCCATGGCGGTCAAGACCAGCGCCGAAGCGGAAGGGCTCGACCGCATCTTCCTGGACGCCGGCGCCGAATGGCGCAACGCCGGCTGCTCGCTCTGCGTCGGGATGAACGACGACGTCCTGCAAAGCGGTCAGCGCGCGGCGTCAACATCCAACCGGAACTTCGAGGGCCGACAGGGCAAAGGGTCGCGTACCCACCTCGTCTCCCCCTCCGTCGCAGCCGCGACGGCGATCACCGGGCACCTCACCTCACCCGAAACCCTGAGAGCATCTTCATGAAACCTCTTCCCCGTCATCGTGGAACCGCCATCGAGGTGGACCGAACGTCAATCGACACAGACATCATCATTCCTGCAAAGCACTGCCTTCGCGTCACCCGCACCGGGTTCGCCGAGCACCTCTTCGAGGGGTGGCGCTCCGACCCAGACTTCGCTCTGAACGACGACCGCCGCCGTGACGCGTCCGTTCTGATCGCCGGACGCGACTTCGGTACGGGATCGTCCCGGGAGGCGGCGGTGTGGGCATTGCAGGAGTGGGGCTTTCGCGTCATCGTCTCGTCCCGGTTCGGCGACATCTTCTACACCAACTGCGGCAAGAACGGCATGCTGGCGGCGCGGATCGATGATGAACCGCTGCAACAGTTGATGCGCGCCGTACACGACCGGCCTGAGACCGTCATCTCAGTGGAGCTCGGTACGAAGACCTTGGCCTGGGATGACGGCAACCATCATGGCGAGACCCTCATCGACATCGACGACTTCACCTGTCGCCGGCTCATCGAGGGACTCGACGACATCGACGTCACGCTCCTGCGTGAAGCAGAGATCGCTGCGCACGAGCGGGCCAACAACCACCATCTCCCGAGGAGGCGACCAGTCGCATGACCGAACACACCAGCATCACACCACCGTCCCCGGGTGCTCAACTCCGTTCACTGATCAACTCCGGACAGTTCGTTATCGCCCCCGGCATCTACGACGGTCTCACCGCCGCCCTCGTCGAATCGATCGGGTTTCCGGCGGCGTATGTCTCCGGCGGTGCCGCGTCGGTGTCCGTCACGGGTGTTCCCGATCTCGGACTGATGACCGGCTCGGAGATGGCGGCGCACGTCAACCGGCTGCGCGCCGTATCCGATCTGCCGCTCATCGTCGACATCGACACGGGCTACGGCAACGAGCTGAATGTGCGCCACACCATCGACCGGATGTGGCGTGCCGGCGCAGCCGCTGTACACATCGAGGATCAGCAACTCCCCAAACGGTGCGGTCACCTATCCGGAAAGTCCCTCGTACCGCTGGCGGACTCGGTGTCACGGGTTCGCGCCGCAGTGGTCGCGGCTGCCGAAACGGATCTGGTCGTGATTGCCCGCACAGACGCCCTTGCCGTCGAAGGGCGCGCCGCCGCGATCGACCGGGCCCATGCATTCGAGGACGCCGGAGCCGACATGATCTTCGTCGAGGCACCCGAGTCCGTCGACGACCTTCAGGCCATCGCGCGCGCGGTGAGTGCGCCGCTCGTCGTCAACGTCCTGGCCAACTCACGTACACCACTGCTATCAGCGCAAGAGTATCGTGATCTGGGATTTGCCCTGGCGATCTATCCCGCAGTGTCGATCGCTGCCGCAGCAGAAGCCGTCCAGGTTGCGCTGCGCCAACTACATTCCACCGGAATGCCACCGGTCGACGGAAGCGGACCTACCGATCTCTTCGAGATCGTCGGCCTGAGCAACTGGCTCGACTGGCCCGAAAAGCACGGCCTGGTGCCCGACGGGAGAACGGTCCGATGACCATCGGGCCGAGCCGCTCACCACAACGGTCTATACCGGCTGTAATCATGCGCGGCGGCACCAGCAAAGGTGTCTACTTCCATGCGTCCGACCTACCACCCGAAGGGCCCGAACGCGACGACCTCCTGTTGCGCGTGATGGGTTCCCCGGATGCCCTGCAGATCGACGGACTCGGAGGCTCCCGTGCAATCACGTCGAAAGTCGCGATCATCAGTCCCTCCAGCCGACCCGACGCCGACGTCGACTACACCTTCGCGCAGGTGTCGGTGGATGCTCCACTCGTGCAGTGGAACGGAAACTGCGGGAACATCTCTGCCGGCGTAGGTCCGTTCGCAGTCGATGAAGGCCTGGTCCCGGCTACCGAGGGGATCACGAAGGTACGAATATTCAACACGAACACACAGAAGATCATGACGGCCCACGTCCCCGTTGCGAACGGTCACCACACGCCCGACGGGGTCTTTGCCATCCCCGGTGTTCCGGGATCCAGCGCCGAGATCGTCATGGACTGGTCGGCCACGGTGGGTGCGCGAACCGGCACGCTGCTGCCCACAGGGAACGTCGTCGACCACCTGTCCCTGTCCGACGGCCGAAATGTCCCTGTCACCATCTGCGACGTCGGGAACCCGGCAGTCTGGGTCGCGGCGGAATCGGTCGGGGCTCGAGGCAACGAATCGAAGTCGGAGATCGACGACTCCGCAACGCTGCTCGGAACCCTGCAGGAGATCCGGGCCCGTGTCGCAGAGATGCTCGCGATGAGCCCGAGCTGGCGCGACGCCGACACCGCCACACCTGGGCTTCCGGTGGTCGGCATGGTGGCTCCGCCGTCCGACTACACCACCATCAACGGCACACGGATCCTTGCGACCGAGATGGACCTGACGGTCCGCTTGGTGTTCATGGGGAAACTCCACGAAAGCCTGGCCGGCACTGCTTCGGTCAACCTCGCCGCAGCATCCCGCCTCCCCGGCTCCGTCGTTGCGGACGCCGTGTCCGACACGGGCTCGGATCGTCTTCGCGCCGGGCACCCCTCGGGTGTGATGCGCACAGCGGTCGCCGGCGGGGGGAAAGCTGAGGATCCACCCCGGTTCCACCTGCTCGGGATGAGCAGAACCGCACGCCGCATCGCCGACTGCCGTGTGTACGTCCAGATGTGACCGCAACGCCCCTGACCGAAGGAAGACCATGAACAGAAGCACAACCACCCTCGCGGTCGGCGCAGTCGCTGCCGCCCTCGCGTTGAGCGCGTGTTCAAGCAGCGGAAACGGCGAGAACGTCACGACATTCGACATTGCCGTCAGCAACGCCACCGAACCGTACTCCATCCCCTGGCTTGTCGGTAAGGACCAGGGTCTCTTCGAAAAGTACGGAGTGACGATCGGCAGCATCGTCCCAGGAAAGGGAGGCGGGACGACTGTCCGGAACATGCTCAGCGGCGACCTTCCGATCGCGGACGTCGGCTTCACCTCGGTACTCGAATCCCGTGAGGCCGGAGCGGAACTCTCCGTCGTGGGCGGTGCTACGCAAAGCGTCTACGGACTGGACTTCTACGCCCTGTCCAGCAACGACGAAGTCCGCACCATCGACGACATCTCGACTTGGGCATACACCAACCCGCAGTCGGTGACCCAGGCCCTTACGTTCATCCTGCCGGAGGTCGCCGGTGCGACCCAGCCGATCGAACGCACGTCGTCCGGCGGCATCGGGGAAGGTGTGGCCCTCCTCGAGGCCGGCAGCGTGGACGTAGCGGTCGTGCCACCGTCTGTGGTCGCCAAGACCGACAAGTTCCGCGTCGCGGTGTCGAGCGCCGACTACCTCGAGAAGTTCCAGCAGAGCGTCATCGCCACCACCCCCAAGTTCGCCGAGAACAATCCCGACACAGTCAAAGGCGTGGTCGCCGGCTACGCCGAGGCGGTCGAGTACATCCACAACAACCCCGATCGAGCAGCCGAGCTCTACGCCGACTACATCGGCATCGACCTCGAATCCGCCAAGGCGATCGTGAACAAGGCTGTCCACTACGACAACTGGGGAGCGGGATTCAACGCCGACGCCATCGAACAAGCAGTGAAGGCCCAGCGCATCGCGATGGATTCCGATGACCTCCAGTTCTGTGACCTATTCCGCGACGACTTCCTGCCCGAGAACGTCTCCGACACCCTCCCCGACGAGTGCAAGTGAGAAGGCGATGAAAACCCAGACCCAACAGGGGCGTAACTCCACCGCGACGCCCGCGACGCCCATCGTAAAGGTCGAAGGTGTCGAGCAGCATTTCGGTTCGGTTCATGCCCTCGGCCCTGTCGATCTCACCATCGAGCGTGGAGAGTTCGTATCGATCGTCGGGCCCAGCGGCTGCGGCAAGTCGACCCTGCTCGAGATCATCGGAGCGCTGCAGGACCCGGAGCGAGGAACCGTTGAGGTCGGCGGATCTCCGCTGGACGGTCCGCGACGCCGTACCGCAATCGTCTTCCAGGAATCTGCCACGCTTCCGTGGCGGACGGTCCTCGACAACGTCGCCTTCGCGCTCGAGGTCCGGGGTGTCGGAAAGAAGGAGCGACAAGACCGCGCCCGCGAGCTGGTCGAGGTGGTCGGCCTCGGCGGGTTCGAGAACCACTATCCCGCGCAGTTGTCAGGTGGAATGCGGCAGCGCGTGGCGATGGCGCGGGCGATGTCGATGGATCCCGACCTGATCCTCGCCGACGAGCCCTTCGGAGCCCTCGACGAACAGACGCGAATGCTGATGGCAGAAGAACTGCTACGCGTAGTCTCCGCGATCGGTTGTGGCGTCCTGTTCATCACGCACAGCATCCAGGAAGCCGTGCTGCTGTCGGACCGAGTGATGGTGATGGGCAGGCGTCCGGGAACGTTCATCGACGAGGTGCCGATCGCGCTGCCTCGTCCACGCGCTCACGCCGCCCTGTCGGAGCCGTCGGCCACTGCTGCTCAGGAACGCATCTGGGGTCAGATTCGTGAGGAGGCAGAGGCTGCAATGGGAGCTGAACGGTGAGCCTGCGAGCGTCAGTTGTTCCGTCCTACGTTCGCCCGACCCCACGTCGGGTGTCTGGTCTTCCGGCTCCGGCCTGGACGGTCGTGTTGGTCGTGGCCGCGATCGCTGCCGTGGAGCTCTACGCCCGGTCCGGTGCCATCTCTCGCCTCGATCTGATTCCGGTGAGCGAGATGGCGTCACGAGCCGTGGAGCTGCTCGGTGACCGCGACTTCGTGATCGACGCACTGCTGCGCAGCATGCTGCTGATCTGCGTCAGCTTCGTCGCGTCGGCGGTCACCGGCGTACTCGTCGCCTACCTGATGTCCCGGTCGTGGTGGGTGCACCGCGCCTTCAAACCGTATGTGAACGTGTTCTACGCGCTGCCGATCTTCGCACTGTATCCCGTGATGGTGGTGATGTTCGGCACCGGCATCGTGCCGATCATGCTCCTGGCCATCCTGTTCAGTGTCGTCATCGTCATATCGAACTCACTGGTCGGCTTCGAAGCGACACCGACGATCGCCAAGAAGCTCGCCAAGTCCCTCGAGATGTCGCAATCACAACAGTTTCGGAAGATCCTCCTCCCCTCCGCCCTGCCCGACATCCTCGCGGGACTGAAACTGGGACTCGCCTACACCATCATCGCCGTACTGGCCACCGAGTTCATCTTGGCCACTACAGGTCTCGGCCAGGTGGTGAATCGCGCTTACAACAACTTCAACACCGTCGACATGTACGCGGGAATCCTGTTCGTCAGCGCCTTTGCGCTACTGGCAAACCTCGCGCTCGGCGCCGCGCTGAGCTCGTTCGATTGGAGGCGGCGATGACAGCCACACCGGCATCGAAATCAGCCCGGTTGTCCCTGCGACACGGAACACCCTCCTGGGTTCCGCCGGTCGCTCTCGCACTCGTCCTTCTCGTGATGTGGGCTGCCACTGCCGCGCTCGCTGACAGCGCGGTCTACCCAGGCCCCGTCGAGGCTCTCGACAGCTTGCGTGCGGACATCGGAAGCAGCCGACTTCAGCAGAGCGTGCTGGACACCGCACGGGTGCTGTTGCTCTCGTATGGGGCCGCCATCGCCATCGGATCCGTCGCCGGCATGCTTCTGGGGCTGAGTGCCTTCTGGTCCAGCGCCACCCTTCCTGTCGTGTACGCACTCAACAGTATTCCGAAGATCGTCCTGTACCCGATCTTCCTGCTGTTCCTCGGCATCGGCGACTTCAGCCGCGGCTCCTTCGCATTCGTGTCAGGTGTGTTGCCGATGTTCTTGATCATGGTGGAGGCAACAGCCAGTGTCAGTCGACTCCACCTGAAAATGGCTGCCAGCCTGAACATGTCGCGCATCTCACTGATGCGTCGCATCATCGTACCGAGCGTTCTGCCCTCGTTCGCCGCAGGCATGCGCCTGTGCTTCGGACTGACGCTCATCGGTCTCCTCCTGGCCGAGATGTTCTCCAGCTCCACCGGACTCGGGTACGAGCTACTGCGCAACCTGTCCTTGGCCCGAGTGGAGAACATCATGGGACAGGTCGTCTTGATCGGCGTCCTCGCCCTAGTACCCACACTTGCGCTCCAGCAGCTCGAGGTCCGCATTCGCAACCGCTACGAGGTGACCACATGACCACACCCGACACGACGCATCTCGGTCTCGGCCTGCCCACCGACCCGAATGGCGTCACCGGCCGCCTGGCGACCTGGATCGCATCGCTGCGCTACGAGGACATCCCGGACGAGGTGCGCGATCGGTCGAGGCACCTCGTTCTCGACGGCCTGGTCTGCGCTCTGGTCGGGGCTCGGCTGCCATGGTCCGAACGCGCAGTCGAGGCAGTCCTTGCACTCGAAGGGCAGGGAGACGTGCCGATCATTGGCTGGGGACGCACCACCTCGGCTCCGGCGGCGTGCCTACTGAACGGTACCTTCATCCAGGGATTCGAACTCGACGACTATCACGTGAAGGCCCCGCTGCACAGCAACTCACTAGTGCTGCCGAGCGCCTTCAGCACCATCGCCATGCTCGATCGGCCGGTCTCGGGTCGCGATCTACTGACGGCACTGATCGCCGGCTACGAAGTCGGTCCACGCGTCGGCCTTGCCCTGCACGGCGCGGAAATGCTCTCTCGCGGATGGCATTCGGGAGCGGTGTTCGGAACCCACGCGAGCGCAGCAACCTCGGCGTGGTTGCGTCGTCTCGACGCCCAGCGCGTCGAGGACGCATTGGGGCTGGCAGGTACGCAATCGGCAGGACTGATGGCGGCCCAGTACGAAGCGATGTCCAAGCGGATGCACCATGGCTTTTCCTCCCGCAATGGCTGGTACGCGGCAGGCCTTGCCGAGGCCGGCTACACCGGGATCAAACGCGTATACGAACGGCCCTACGGTGGCTTCCTCGCCACGTTCGGTGAGGGACACGATCCCCGTGCCGAACTCATCACCACGAACCTGGGCACGGAATGGACTCTGCTGGATACCGCGGTCAAGGCCTACGCATCCATGGCTGCGACGCATGCACCCATCGACTGCGCGCTCGAGGCCCGCGCCCGAGGGATCGCCGTTGACGACGTCGTGACGATCGACGTCGAGGTCTCCCATGCCGCATACCATCACGGCTGGTGGGAACCGGAGCGGCCTCTCGAAACCATCGGTGCGCAGATGAACATCGGTTACACCGTTTCGGTCGCACTGCTCGACGGTCGAGTACTCGCCGAGCAGTTCACGCGCAACCGAATCGACTCCGACGATGTGTGGGATCTCCTGCAGCGCATTTCCGTTCATCATTGCGAGGACTTCGATCAGCCACAGGACCGCTTCCGTACCCGCATGCGCCTCACACTTCGGGACGGAAGTTCCGTCACGATCGAGGTCGACGGTCCCCTCGGTGGCGCAACCCGTCCACTGTCCAACTCGGACATCGTGACAAAGGCCCGCCGCCTCGCCGAATCGATCGGGCTCACCGATCGTTGGCAGCAGATCGAAGGCCTTGTACTGGATATCGAATCGATGACCGACGTTTCCTCCCTCGTCGACGAGCTCGCCGCCGCTGTACCGGCCCTGCCCGTGACGCTCTGACCCGAAAGAACCAGTCATGACCAACCTCGCAGCACTGCTGGACTCGACAGCGACACACCACCCCGACCGCGTGGCCGTCGTCCTCGGCGACACAAGCCTCACCTACGAGCAGCTCGAGCGCGCCTCGAACCAGGTCGCGAACCTTCTCACAGCACATGATGTGAAGCCTGGAGACAAGGTCGCCTTGTCCTTCCCGAACCTGCCGCACTTCACGATCGTCTACTTCGGCATCCTCAAGGCCGGAGCCACCGTCGTGCCATTGAACGTGCTGCTCAAGCAGCGTGAGATCGCCTACCACCTTGCGGACTCCGACTCCGTGGCATACTTCGCCTTCGAAGGCACAGCCGATCTTCCCATCGGCAACGCGGCGACTGCCGCTTTCGAAGAGGCGAACGGGTGCCGTTCGCTGTTCGTCGTTCCTGCCGATTCCACCGATCTTCCGTGGACGAGCCAGTCGTCAGAGTTCGACACCGTCGACGTCGACGACGACGCGACCGCGGTTCTGCTCTATACGTCGGGAACCACGGGACAACCGAAGGGCGCCGAGCTGCGGCATCGCAACATGCGTGACAACGCACTGGCCAGCGAGGCACTTTTCGGCTCCGATGCCTCCCGCCCCGACAGCTACCTGTGCGTGCTCCCCTTGTTCCACTCGTTCGGCCAGACGGTCATCCAGAACGGCGCAGTAGCGTTCGGAGGCACCGTGGTGATGCTGCCGCGATTCGAGGCGCACACCGCACTCCAGTTGATGCTCGACCATGACATCACGTTCTTCGCCGGAGTTCCGACGATGTACTGGGGTTTGCTCGGTGCCGTAGACGAGGGCGTCGACGTCTCGACGATCGCCTCTACACTGCGGGTCGCAGTTGCCGGTGGTTCCGCACTACCAGGCGAAGTACACAAGAACTTCGCAGATCGCTTCGGCGTGACCCTGCTGGAAGGCTACGGTCTGTCGGAGACATCGCCAGTGACCTCGTTCTCTGTCTATGGGCAGGAACCACGCGTCGGATCGATCGGTATACCGATCCCCGGTGTAGAGATGAGACTCGTTGGTGACGACTGGACCGAGGTATCCGACGACACCGACGCGGATGGTTTCACCCGTATCGGCGAGATCGCCGTCAGGGGCCACAATGTGATGAAGGGCTACTACAACCGGCCCGGCGCCACCGCCGAGGCGATCCGCGACGGCTGGTTTCGCACAGGCGACCTGGCACGTAGGGACAGCGACGGTTGGTACTACATCGTCGACCGCAGCAAGGACATGATCATCCGCGGTGGATACAATGTCTATCCCCGCGAGATCGAGGAAGTACTCATCACCCATCCCGCCGTGTCACTAGTCGCCGTCATCGGCGTGCCGCACGAATCACACGGCGAGGAAATCAAAGCCGTCGTCGTGAAGAACCCGAGCCACGACGTTACTGAGGACGAGCTGGTCGAGTGGTCGAAAGAGCGACTCGCTGCGTACAAGTACCCTCGCATAGTCGGCTTCGCTGATGCACTGCCGATGACCAGTACCGGAAAGATCCTCAAACGAAATCTCTGACATAGCCTTTCGATGTGGTTCGTCGATGGGCTCTGCGACGATCTCACCGAGTGTCCTGATCAACTTGCCCTCCTAGGTGTGATGTCCAGGGAGGTTGGTCCGGACCCTGTCCGGTGAGTCGACCTGACAGGTGAAGGCCTCCGGTTGTGAAGTGGAGCTGTCTAGGAACCGCTTCACAACCTGGAGGCCCTCGTGTCCCACGCTAATGCAACGCTGACCCCGATCACCCGCCTGCGTCTGGCGCGCTTGATCGTCGATGACGGCTGGACGTACGCGTCAGCCGCGAAAAAGTGGGCCGACCGCTACCGAACCGACGGCACTGCCGGGATGGGCAATCGCAGCTCACGGCCGAAGTCGAGCCCGACCAAGACACCCCGCGAGGTGGTTCGGCAGATCGTGGCGTTGCGGTGGCGGCACCGGCTCGGCCCGGTCCAGATCGCCGGACGGCTCTCGATGCCGGCCTCGACCGTGCACGCGGTCCTGGTCCGATGCCGCATCAACCGACTGAGCCACATCGACCGAGTCACCGGCGAGCCGCTTCGCCGGTACGAGCACGAGCATCCGGGCTCGTTGTTTCACGTCGATGTCACCAAGTTCGGCAACATCCCCGACGGCGGTGGGTGGCGGTATGTCGGCCGGGTCCAGGGCCGCTACAACGCCCAGGCCACAGCACGCCGGACCGGTCGACGTGGCCGCCACTATCGACCACTGATCGGAACCGCGTTCGTCCAAACGTATACATCCCGATCACCATCAAGAACACATCGCCGGAGTTGGCAGTGGGGTGGATCCACGGGCCGCCAACGACACAGTGCGATATCAGCACCCAGTTTGTGTACGACGGCGACATCGAAGCACGCGGAGCCGGTGGAGCTGAGGGGATGCCTGTGGGCGAGTCGATGAGCGTCAAGGACGGCTGGACCATGGCAACCCTGGAAGGTGACGAGTACAGCGTGAGCATCGATGGCCTGTCCGGCTGCGACCTCGAGTTCACGCGGTGATCGCCCAGGCTGACGGGCTGGCTCACCGAGATCGGCGGACTGAAGCCGACCTCCGCTCCATCACCGTGGGCCGCCCGAGCACTACCGGCACAGATTGCGTTGCCGGATGACGAACGGCATCGCGAATGCGGCCGCGCTGAACGGCAAGACGATGAAGTACATCCACCACGGCCCGTCGATCGCGTTGAGAATGAGCGCAATACCAGTGCGTAGGGAACTACGAACAACAGGACCAGATTGTCCTTCACCGGCTGCACGGCGTCGTCCCCTCGTGATTCACCGTAAGTTGAGACATCGTTCCAAACTCTTGGTGCCCCAATAGTCGCATCCGGCACCGACACAGCCGTCCGACCTCCCCCGAGTCGTGTCCGTGAGGTGAAGCCATACGTACTCCCCAGATGTACGTCGATCACACTACTCAGGGGGACGGCCGAGGACCGGTCGAGGTCGCGTAGAGCGGATGACGAACTGGCGACTAGCCCTGACGGCTGCGGTCCCCCTGGAGCCAGCCCTCAATAAGGTTGTCGTACAAGCTCGACTTGAGATTCCGGACTTGTTGCTCCTCTTCCAGAGTGGGTTCGAGTGCAATAGCTAGGGCGGAGAGAAATCTGGTCCTCGTCATACCGAATGTGACCAAGAGATCCGTTGACGGAGATCCGCCGTACGGTGCCCACATGATCGCGAATCCCACGAGCGCACGACTGTGTGTGGGCAACACGTGGACTGCCTCAAGGTAGCGGCTGACGCCCAATGCTCGCTGAACCCAGACAGCGTCAAATGTGCACTTTGGCCCGGTTCGGCGACTCGCTGTGTCATTGGTACTCGTCGAAGCCTGCAACGATTGGTGGCTCTCATTCATTGTCTGTCCCGTCTAGCACTTCAATTCCCTCAGGTTTTCCGAGCACCAAGTTCACCGCGTATGAAGGTGGTCCTGGCTCAGGCGGACCTTCGCCGCTCACCTCAGAATCAGCAAGACTCTCTTCGCCGAATACCCTTCCCGACTCGCGGAAGTGCCGCGTAGTTTGTGCCCGCGCATCCCGCATAGGTCCCTCTGAGCACGCCGTCGGCGACGGCGACGGCGACAAAATTGCTGAGTATCAGGTGAACTCGTCAAGACAGATTCACGCACGAATCGCCCCGTTCTCCTCACTCGAGGTCCCCTCTCGTCTCGACGTGCCATGCAACCTGGACGGGGCGGCGACGTCGGAGATAAGCCAGGGTGCGCGCGAGGTGTGGACCGTCTCCCCCATCGCCGCATCGCGTCGTCTCCCTGCCAATCTCTGCCGCACCGGATCATCGACGCGCACGTTCACGTGCACAATCGTGGAGGAGTCTGGCGCGCACAGTGCTCCACGGGCCCTCGCTATTAGTATCGCAACACCAGGCATACCGGTCATCCTTGTCTCTTGACCTCGGACCACCTCGAATGATGCCCACCCTCCACACTGGCCGAGCACCAGAGTAGATGCCATGCGAGCAACAGAACCCGCTCGGCTCGCTGTCCGCGACGCCCCGACCATCCAACTCCGGTCCTGTGGCGCACGAGGTTCCGCATACTGCCATACCAAACGCGAGCGGGCCTCCTACTCAACCAGCGATGGTGGAGACCGCCGGATATCGAAGAAGACCCGCTCGCCAAAGTGAAGCCACACCCGCAAACGCAAACCTCGGCAGGTCAGTCGACTTCGAAATGCCCGTGGCCCTGCCAGCTTTGCTATGCCGCCAAGGCTGGAACGAGACTCCGTGCCTGATCCACCTTTCGGTGGTATTCCGAGACGCTGTCTAACTTGATGAACTCGTAGCCGCGGATCTCCTGCGCCATGGCCAAGATCGTTTCGACTTGGCCGGCACTTTCCTGCGAGGCGAGGGAAACGAGTTCTGCCGTTAAATCAGCGAACTCATTGATCAGCGCCCGCTCGACTTTCCGCACATGCGCGTAACCGAAGGGGTCGAGCCGCGTCCCACGCAGCCGCCGGCTGCGACGCAGAACGTGGAACGCAGGCTTGAACCACGGTCCGAGCGAGATCTTCTTCTTCAGTCCCATCGCGCGGAGGACAGGTGGGTGAAGCTTGTACCGATACGTTGCGTCATCACCGAACTGCTCTCGCAAGGCCCGATCGAACTCGGGATCCAAATAGTGACGCGCAGTTTCGTACTCATCCTTGTAGGCCATCAGTTTGAACATGGATTCCGCTGCGGTGGCGGTCAGCGAGCCCGCCGTGCCCAAGGCCTGAGCCTCACGCGCTGCCGTATTGCTGACGAAGGTGACGTAAGCGAGCGCGTACTTCGCATCGTGGTAATCCACGAGGTCAGCCGCCAGAAACCCGACACGATCCTTGAGTTCCTCTGTAATGCCTGCGAGGCCGGTGAGTGCCCTGCGTAGCTCCGAAGCATCTCCAGTAATGGTGGAGTTCGCAGCCCGGACGCTCGCTGAGCTTCCTCCGGTCGGCGCCAGGATGTGCATACGTCCAACCCGAATGGCCCTGAGGTTGGCAGAGACCGCGACTCCGTTGAGCTCGATTGCCTGCTCGATCGAATCCAGCGGAATCGGCAGAGCACCGGCCTGGACTGCCATCCCCACCAGAACCATGTTGGCCAGCTGATCGGAGCCGAACTCGCGGTGTGCGATCTCTCGAGCGTCTGCGTACACCGAATCGCTTCCGCGGCTGGTGGCATCGAGCGATTCACGAATCGATTCCACTGACGGAAAGACCGTGCCCGGCTGGAGGATCATTGATCCGGTCGGCACCTGCGCCGTCGAGATCACGGAGATTGTTCTGCGGCTGGAGGCGACTTTCAGATTTGACCTGTCGGCCGCCACCAGCAGGTCGCAACCGAGGTACAGATCGCAGTCGCCTTCGGCGAGCTTGTTCGTTCCTGAAATCGGGCTGGACGAGAACTTCAGGTCGGACACGACCGCACCGCCCTTCTGCGCCATACCCAGCTGATCGAGACTGCGAACGTGCAGTCCTGCCAGCGCGCCGGCAGTCGAAAGTATCTGCGCGACCGTAACCACACCCGTGCCTCCGACACCGGTGATTCGTACATTGAACGCGTCGGGGTTGACCTTGGGTGCCGGGTTCTCGAGCGTGAGCACCCCGTGGTCGGGTGCCTTCTTCCGGGACGGTTTGCCCGGTTCGACAGCGACGAACGAGGGGCAGTCGCCGTCGAGGCAGGAGTAGTCCTTGTTGCAGGAGGCCTGATCGATCCTGGTCTTCCGCCCGAATGCGGTCTCGACAGGTTGCACCGACATGCAGTTCGACTTCTGGCCGCAATCCCCACAGCCTTCACACAGGCGCTCGTTGATGTAGGCCCGAGTCGACGGGTCTGCGGCGAGGCCTCGCTTTCGCTTGCGGCGCAGTTCGGTTGCGCATTCCTGATCGTGGATGAGAACGGTCACCCCGGATGTAGCGGCGAGCTCTTCTTGGATCGGGATCAGCTGCGCCCTGTCCAGCACTTTCACTGATCGCGGCAGCTTGACCTTGCGATACTTCTTGACGTCATCGGTGGTGATGACAACCCGAGTGACACCTTCGGCCAACAATTCCTGGACGATCTGGGGTACGGACATCTTGCCGATGGCGCTCTGTCCACCGGTCATTGCAACCGCGTCGTTGTAGAGCAACTTGTACGTGATGTTGACTCCAGCGGCAACCGCAGCCCGAATCGCGAGGCTGCCGGAGTGGTGGAAGGTGCCGTCGCCGAGATTCTGGAACAAGTGCTTGTTGCGGACGAATGGCGCCATACCAATCCAACTTGCACCTTCACCTCCCATTTGACTGAGGGCGGCGATCTCGCCCACGCGGTCCTCGGGCATCATCTTGGCGAGCGCGTGGCATCCGATCCCGGCACCAACCAAGGATCCCTCGGGTACGACTGTGGAGCGATTGTGGGGGCAGCCCGAACAGAAGTAGGGCGTGCGGGTGAGCAAGGGCAGTGTCAGCCGGGTCGGAGGTCGAGTGACGCCTTTGAGTCCGAGCTCGGTCACCTTCTCCGGGATAGTTGCGCGGATACGTTGATCGAGCTTCTCTGCCAGGAGTTCTGGCGGCAGGTCCGAGTCAGCACGGAGCAGAGGCCGCGACTTCTCGTCGCGCTTTCCGACTACGCGCGGTGCGCCGGGGACGCCGTAGAGAGCATCCTTGACTGCCAGTTCGACGAACGCCCGCTTCTCCTCGATGACCATGACCTCGTCGAGGCCTTCGCAGAAGGACCGCACCACATCGTGGTCGAGGGGATTGATCGCACCCAGCTTCAGGATGCGAACACCGGATTGTCCAAGGTTGGCCTCGGATACTCCGATGCGCTCGAGCGCCTGGAGGGTGTCGCGGAATGATGCGCCGGCCGTGATCACTCCGAGCTTTGCTCGCTCGTCGCCGAGCCTGCGGTTGATGTCGTTTGCCCGAACGTACTGGGTGGCTAGTTCGATCCGCTCGTACATCAAGCTCTTCTCCAGTTTGGCCAGATTCGGCTGGAGAAAGTCTGATGAAACCTGGTGTGTGTACTCGGTTTTGCCGACGATGCGGCTGGGCAACGAAACCGAGACTCTCGTGTTGTCGATTTGCACCGTCGCGGCACCATCGACGACGTTGGTCGCGAGCTTCATGCCGACCCACAAGCCACTGAACCGCGACATTGCAATCGCGTGCAATCCGAAGTCGAGGACCTCCTGGGGATCCGAAGGCACGAGAATCGGGAGACCGAGTTCCGCCATCGCCGTCTCGGAGCTACTCGGCACAGTCGAGGATTTCGCGATCGAATCATCACCGACGAGAACCAGTGCACCTCCGTTGGGTGCTGCCCCTCCAAGGTTGGCGTGGCGCAGAGCGTCACTTGCACGGTCCAACCCCGGCGCCTTTCCGTACCAAACACCGACGACACCGTCGTACTCGCAGTTCGGCGAAGCGGAAGCCAACTGAGAACCCTGCACCGCATTGACGGCCAACTCTTCGTTGACGCCCGGCCGGAACACGATGGACTCCTCGTCCAGGAGCTCGCGCTGTCTGTTGAGTTCCAGATCGTAGCCGGCCAGGGGCGATCCCTCGTACCCGCTGACAAGGATCGCCGACCGTATTCCGGCCTCGGCATCTCTGCGACTCTGCTCCAAAGGGACACGAACAAGAGCCTGAAGGCCCGTCAGAAACAGTTCTCCATCTCGCATGGTGTATCGGTCGTTCAAGGTGAAATCTCGCGTGTGCAACTCAGGCACAATCGCCTCCTGATCTACCGGCCTCGCGCGGCCCGGCATCTGATGTCTCCTTGTGACATTCTTCCGTCATCCAATCCGGCGAACCACAGGTAAAGCCGCCAAGGATGTGGCCAGAATCCGGGTAGGCTTGTGACATTCACACAAAGGGGACGTTTGTGAGCGAAACTTCCTGGCGGTCAGTCGTCGAGGGTGTCGACGCCGCGCTCGCGCGACTCGACACGATCACCGATGACACCGTCACTCGGATTCGCGACGAACTACCCGACTTCGTCCTGGTTCCATATGCCGAGCATCGCGAATCCGTTCGTGAGCAACTCAGGCGCAGGCTCGTCGCGTTTAGTGAGAGACGAGCGTGGGATCAGGAAGATCTCGACGAAGCCCAGGCCCTTGCCGAGCGCCGCGCCCGCCAGGCAATCGCGCTCGACGTGGTCATCCGGGCCTACCACGTCGGAGATCGAGAGCTGTGGAGAAACCTGAGCGCCGCACCCGGTGACGTTCAGGTCCTACTGCCGGAATTGGCCTCCCTCATGCTCGAGACACTTCAGGCCGTCACATCCACCCTGGCCCGAGCACATGCGTCCGAGACCCGCGCCCGTGATCGCGTGCAGATGGCGGTGTCGCAGCGACTGATTGACCTGCTAAATACACACTCTCCCGAAGCCGAAGCCGAAGCCTCCCGACTCGCGGAGTACCTCGGATTCGTTGTGAGCGGGCCTTTCGTAGCACTGGCATACGTCCGGGAGGAGAGGGGACCCCACAGCGTGTCGGAACTCGAACCGGCCACCTTCGAGAAGGAGTCGGTCGTCGCTCGCGGTGGTGTCGATGCGGTCCAAGTCCTTGTGATTCAGGCGGATGACAACAGGATTGTTCACATCGTGGAGTCGCTCACCGCCTCGACGTTCAGAGTCGGAGTCGGTTCTCGATCCACTGGTATACGGGGGGCCTCGCGGTCGCTGCGGCAATCGCAGCTCGCCCTGGCCGGAACATCTCCGCACAAGGCGGTCAGCAAGTTCAGCGAGGATTGGATCGTCAGTTGCACGCTGAGTCTTGCCGACCTCCTCGATCAACACGTCTTGCGCGTCGCGGAGATCGCGAACGCCAATAGGCCCCTGCGCGACACAGTTGTCGCCTTCTCCGATTCCGACATGTCGATCACCCAATGCGCGCGAACCAGCCACTTGCATGCCAACACCGTTGTCTATCGGCTAGGTCGCTGGCGCGAACTGACCGGCTGGGACCCACGAACCTTCGCGGGCCTCACACGATCGGTCACCGCATGCGCACTCGCGGACACTCTGAGGAGTTCATCGAGGCCGACGGAATAGTGGATCGCTCCTGCCGAACACACGACGAACAACATCGCATCGAGGCGATCACCACGTAACGCCGGCAATGGAGCCACACCGACCACCCTCCCGCAATCGCGCTGCTCGCCAATACGAACAGCGCGACGCGTTGTCAGCGAGCACGACGCCGTAGGAGGGAAAGTTGAACAATACCCTCGGTGAGATCGACGCAGAGCCCATCGGCGACTGCTTTCGAAAAGCGATGTCAGAGATTATGTTTGAGGATCCTTTCGGTACTGGTCATCGGTAGTGCATCAGCGCGGTCGACTTGCGGGATACTTGTACGCAGCGAGTCGCTCTTTCGACCACTCGACGAGTTGGTCCTCTGTGACGTCGGCGTTCCGACGCTGTTCACTATTACACCGAGCGGCGCGATTGGGGAGATCGATCCTGCGATGCAACCGAGGCCGATGACGATGCTGGAACGTTTCAGTGGTGGGATTCCTGATTGCACTGGCAATTTCCTCCTCGCTCGTCGAC
>AODO01000032.1 GCA_000341795.1 Rhodococcus triatomae BKS 15-14
GCCATCGCCGCCTAGGGTTCTAGTTCGACGGTCCAACTATCGGGGACCAGTGCAGTGCCGGTCTGACCGGGCAAGGGTTCCCCTCACCCGAAAGGGAGGGGTGTCAGCGGGTGGGGAGAGCCGCGGGCACCGCAGTGCCGGTGGTCACGCCGGTCCCCGTCGCGCTGCTTCCCGCAGCGCCGGCCGAGGCGGTGTCGGTCCCGCCGGGCAGCGCCGACAGCGACTGCCACGTCGACCAGTCGATCGCCCAGTCGTAGATGTCGCCGTCGGCGGCGGACAGGTCGATTCGGGTGCCGGTGACCTCGACGGGGTCGCCGTACATCGCCGTCCCGAAGTACTCCTCCGCATCGGACAGCGACAGGTTGATGCACCCGTTGGTGACGTTCGCCGACCCCTGCACGCCCGTGGTGGCCGGGTTGGCGTGGATGAACTCACCGTTGTTCGAGATCCGCACCGCCCAGCGCTCGCGGACGTTCTCGTAGTACGGAGGGTTCGACATCAGGAAGTCCTCGTGCTTCTCGGTGACGACGTGGACGCCGCTGCGGGTGACGTTGCGGTCCTCGTTGCCCTCGCCGTAGCTGACCGGGATGTCCATGATCGTGGCACCGTCGCGGATCACCTGCATCCGGTGGCTGGTGGCGTCGGCCTTGACGATCTGGCTGCGCCCGACCGTGAAGTCGAGGGTGAAGTCGGACTCGCCGTACGCGCCGTCGCCGTAGTCGACGCCGTACAGGTTCCCGGCGACGTGCACAGCCGTCCCCGGTGTCCAGTAGTCCCTCGGCCGCCAGTGCACGCGGGATCCGCCGTCGTCGGGCAGCCACGCCCACGACCCGACGGTCTGCGGGGTGGTGGTGACGGTCAGGGCCTTCTCGACCGCCGCCTTGTCGGCGACGGGCGCGTCGAACTTGAGGATGATCGGTGCGGCGATGCCGACCTCCTGACCGTCGGCGATGTAGGTGGTGACCGAGGTGACGGAGTCCGGGTCGACGGTGGTGAACGCGCCTTCGACGGGCGTGCTGTCACCGGACGCTCCGATCGCGGTCCCGGACCACGTGTAGGTGGCGCCGTAGCCGAGCGGCTCGGTAACCGTGTAGCTACGCCGATCCGGCGACAATGCGCCCTGCACGGCCCTTCCCGACTCGCTGGTGAGCGCGACGTCCTGGAGGGTGCCGCCCGACGCGGTCACACTGACGGGCGCGGTGGGCGAAATGTCCGTGGCTCCGGCGCCGGGGTCCTGCGTGACCGAGACGCCGGAATCCCGCTCGGGCTGCGCGACCGGCGTCGCGGTCCCGCCCGTGGAGCAGCCCGCGATCAGCGCGATCAGCGCAGTCAACAGCGCGGCGAGTGCGAGCACCGACCGTCCGCGCGTCCTGTTTGTCCGTTTACCCTGTACAGCCACGGACTCCACGGTACCGACGCCGCACGTGTGCTCGGCGTCACAAGCTGGGGATACCCCGGCTCACAGACCTCAGACGGCGCAGCCGACCGTCACCGGCTCCGGTTCGAGACGCACCCCGAACACGTCCTGGACCCCGGCCCGCACCTCCCGCGCGAGTGCCAGCACATCTCCCGCGACCGCGGAACCGCGGTTCGTCAACGCCAGCGTGTGCTTCGTCGACAACCGGGCCGCCGACCCCGGACCGGGGTGGCCCTTCGCGAATCCCGCACGCTCGATCAGCCAGCCCGCCGACAGCTTCGTGCCGCCGTCCGCGGGGAACCGGGGCACGGGAACATCGCCCACCCGCGCCGAGATCGCGGCCAGCACCTCGGCAAGCCGGTCGTCCGGCACCACCGGATTGGTGAAGAAGGAGCCCGCACTCCAGGTGTCGTGGTCGGTGTCGTCGAGCACCATGCCCTTGCCTGCGCGCAGCCGCAGGACCGTCTCGCGCACCTGCGCCGCGGGTCGCCGTTCCCCTTCCGCCGCGCCGAGCGCGGAGGCGAGCTCGCGATACCGCAGCGGCGCGCTCAGTCCGTCCTCGGTCGCGTCGAACTCGACGGCCAGGACGACGGCGGTGTCCGTGTGTTTGAGCGTGCTGGTGCGGTATCCGAGGCCGAGTTCGTCGGGCCGCACCCAGAGAACCTCACCGGACGCGCGATCGAGCAGCTGCACCCGGCGTAGCAGCGACGCGACCTCGACGCCGTACGCACCGACGTTCTGCACCGGGGTCGCACCTGCGGATCCCGGGATCCCCGACAGGCATTCGAGGCCGCCGAGCCCGGCCGCCACGGACCGCGCGACCACCTCGTCCCAGACTGCACCCGCCTCCGCGGTGACGACCGAGCCGTCGATCCGGATCGTGTCGTTCGCGACCCGGACGACGACGGCGTCCACGCCGGCGTCGTCGACGAGCAGGTTGGAACCTCCCCCGAGGATCAGCAGCGGCACGTCAGCCGCATCGAGGGCGCGAACGACCGAGACGAGGGTGTCCGTGGAACGGCACGTCAGCAGGGCATGGGCCGGGCCCCCGACACGCAATGTCGTCAGCCGCGACATCGGCGCGTCCACGTCCAGTTCGGCGCCGTACTCGGCCGCCACGTCCTTCGCTACCCGCACGAGATCACACGGTAGCGTGCCGAACATGGCACGCCGCATCCCGCATTCGGTCAGTTATCCACAGCCGGTCACCAGCGTGCACGCGGCACTGACCGACGAACGGTACTGGCGTGAGCGGATCGCCGAGGTCGGTGGCGACGACGCCCGCCTCGACAAGCTCGAGATCGGCGACGGCACGGTGTCGGTCGAGATGGAGCAGGCGATCCCCGCCGAGCACCTGCCGTCGATCGTGACCAAGATCCGGCCGGGTGACCTGCAGATCGTCCGCACCGAGGCGTGGGGCCCGCTGGACGGCCAGCGAGCCACCGGCACCGTCACCGCACGGGTGACCGGGATGCCGGGCGAGCTGACCGGCACGGTGACCCTGTCCGCGTCGGGAACCGGGTCGACCGTCGAACTGGACGGCCGGGTACAGGTCTCGATGCCGCTGATCGGCGGGCGGATCGAGGCCGTCATCGCCGACCGGATCACGGAGATCCTCGATCACGAGGACGAGTTCACCGCTCGCTGGCTCGGCAACGATGCGTGACGGCGCGAACATGTAATCTGCCCCACTATGTCACGCCGAATCGAACTCACCCTGACCTACAACGCACCTGCGGCGGCCGTTCACAGTGCGCTGACCAACCGCGACTTCTGGCTGCACCGCATCGAGAAGAGCGCCGACAACGGAGTCGTCCTCGACCGTCTCGACGGCGGCGACGGCACCGTCGACGTCGCGATCAGCCAGACCCTCGACAAGAACGCTCTGCCCGGGATGGTGTCCAAGGCCGTCAAGGGCGATCTCGTGCTCACCCGCGGCGAAGCGTGGGGTCCGTTCGAGAACGGCAGGGCCACCGGCACCTTCACCGTCTCGACCACCGGTCTGCCGATCACCGCCAAGGGCTCTGCCGTGCTCGCGGACGCCGGCGACCAGTCGACGCTGACGCTCGAGGGCGAGGTCGAGGTCGCGATCAAGCTGATCGGCGGCGCGATCGAGGGCATGGTCGCGGACCAGGTCATCGGCCCCCTCCTGCAGCGCGACCAGACGGCGACCGAGGAGTGGGTCGCGGCGAACGCCTGATCGCCCCGTCCGACCCCGTTCCCGCAGGCGCAACCTGCCTCCAGCGTTGTGGTCGATGCGTGCCGAGCCGGTAACCTGCCGTTCATGGCTCGCCGCATCGACTACTCCGCTCGCTACACCCACTCGACGGCGGAGGTGTACGCCGCGCTGTCCAACCGGGACTACTGGGAGGCGCGGATGATCGAGCTTCGGAAGTTCTCGGACAACGAGGTCGAGTCCTTCGAGGTGACGGACGACGGCATCGACCTGGTCTTCAATCACCTCATTCCCCGCAGCGCACTGCCCGACGCCGCCCAGTCCGTGATGAAGAAGGACATGGTCATCACGCGCCGCGAGCGCTACAGCGCCTTCGGAGAAACCGTCACCGGCACGTACAGCGCCTCCATCCCCGCAGGACCGGGCAGCCTGACCGGCACGATGTCGCTGTTCGCGACCGATACGGGGTCGACGTTGCGGACGTCCTCGGAGGCGAAGGTGTTCATCCCGTTCATCGGCGGCAAGCTCGAGCAGATGATGCTGGTCAACGTCGTCGATCTCCTGCGTACCGAGGCCCGGGTCACCGCGGACTGGCTCGCGGAGCAGTAGCACCGGCCGGGACCCCTCCCCCGGAGTGAATCCAGCAATGAACCGCGCGGTAAGGCCCGACGGAGTCATCACTCGCGGCACCACGGGAATCAACCGGCTGCGCCGCAGCGACCGCTGGCTGATGCACCGCCCACAGGTCGTCGACCTGCTCCGCTCGGCTCCCGATCCGTTGGTCGTCGACCTCGGTTACGGCGCCCGCCCCGACACCACGTTCGAGTTGGCGGCCCGACTGCGCACCGTGCGCCCGGAGCTACGAGTGGTCGGCCTCGAGATCGACCCCGGCCGTGTCGTGCCGGGCCGCGACGGGGTCAGTTTCGCCCGCGGCGGATTCGAGCTCGCGGGGCTGCGCCCGGTTCTGGTGCGGGCGTTCAACGTGCTGCGCCAGTATCCCGAGGACGCGGTCGACGGGGCCTGGGCGAAGATCCGGTCGTCACTGGCACCGGGCGGACTGTTCGTCGACGGCACCTGCGACGAACTCGGTCGCCGCTGCGCGTGGGTGCTCGTCGATCATCTGGGGCCACGGTCGCTGACCCTGGCGTGGGACCCGTTCGACGTGGACCGCCCCGGCGACGTGGCCGAGCGCCTGCCGAAGGCACTGATCCACCGCAACGTGCCCGGTGAGGGTGTGCACGACCTGCTGCGCGCCGCGGACCGGGCGTGGGCGACCGCGGCCCCGCACGCGGCGTTCGGGCCGCGGGTGCGGTGGCGGGCGACCCTGGACCTGCTGCGAGCCGAGGGGCTTCCGGTCGAGGTGCCGCGACGTCGGCTGCGGGACAACGTGCTGACCGTGCCCTGGTCGCTGGTCGCGCCGCGTGCCGACTGACGGGCCGGCCGCAGACGATGTCGCGTGGTGCCCGACGCACGTCCCGGCGGGCGGCGCAGGTGCGTGCCGTGTCAGGCCCAGGCCGAGAGCGCTCGGCGCAGCCTCTGCCGGACCCGCGGCGTACTGCCCTCGGAACCGGCCTCGACCTCCGCGCGTCCGAGCCGCCCGATCGCGAGGCCGTCGCCGACGACCTCGTCGAGCACCCACTGGGACACACCGCCCTCGGCCAGGTCGAGGACGGTGCGCAGCGGGGTGGTGATCCGGAACGCGCCGGTGTGCTCGGTGTCGCCGAGGTCGAGGTCGTTGTGGTGTACCGCGACACGGTCGAGGCGCAGGTGCGCCTCCTCGCCCGCGGTGACGTGCAGGAAGCTCGGATGCAGGTGACCGAGCCCGTGGAGTTCGGCGGCGCTCTGGTGCGATACGACGGCCCCGTTGAGGCGGACGCAGCAGCGCGCCACCTCGTCGAGGTCGCTCGACCGCCACGGGGCGAGCCGGAACAGGCCGGGGTCGGGTTGGGACCAGCTGCCGGAGACGACGGCGTCCGCCATCTCCTCGGCCGAGTATCCGCAGGACCGCGCCTGACCGGCGGTGAAGTAGCCGTCCTGCGCACCGGCGCGCTCGCGGAGTGCGCGCTCACGTAGCTCGGTTTCGCGGATCTCGTCCATTCCGACAGACTACGGGCAACCTGTGTCCCAAGTCACATATGTGTCCGCGTGGCGAATTCCACACACTTTCATCGGGGTGGTTCTCAGAACCGACTCAGGAATCTGCGGAAGAATCCGTGCAATGGCTTCCACCACTTCCGCCCCCACCGCGAGCGCGCGACCGAAGCGCAGCCGCGCCCTGGTCATCGTCGTGGTCGTGATCGTCGCCCTCGCCGCCGTGCTGATCGGCGGCGAGCTCTACGTCCGCAACAACGTCAAGCAGTGCATGGCGGACCAGTTCGAAAGTCAGCTCGGTTCCCAGGTCGACGTCGGGCTCAGCGCGAAGCCGGTGCTGCTGCAGGCAATCGACAAGAAGGTCCCGCACATCACCATCGACAGCGACGACTCCAGCTTCGGACCCGCGAAGGACATGAACGTCCACGCGCGCGTCAACGACATCGACCTCACCAGCAGCGACACGTCCGGCGGCACGATCGGCAGCTCCACCGCCGACATCGACTGGTCGTCCGAGGGAATCGCCGCCACCATCGCGGCCCAGCCGTTCGGCACCCTCGTCACCGGAGTGACCACGGATCCGACCGCGGGCACCATCTCGTTCGCGGTCCTCGGCAATCTCGCCGAGCTGACGGTCCAGCCGACGATCTCGGACGGCGTCGTGAACGTGGAGACGATCGGGGCGGAACTCTTCGGACTCGGGCTGCCCACCGACCTCGTCAGCGGCATCGTCGACATCCTGACCAGCAGCCTGCAGACGTTCCCCCTCGGCATGACCGCGCAGTCGGTGACGGTCACCGACACCGGCCTCCAGCTGTCGCTGGCCGGTGGCGAGTTCACCCTGCCCGCGCCCGACCAGGACGCGCAGCCGGTCGAGGGCTGCTCGGTCCTGATGTAGGAATCAGTCGGGGAACCCGTCGAGAACCGCGCGGGTCCCCGACAGCCCGAGCCGCGTGGCGCCCGCCTCCAGCATCGCGCGGGCGGCGTCCGCGGTGCGGATGCCGCCACTGGCCTTGACCCCGAGGCGGCCGCCGACGGTCTGCGCCATCAGCCGGACCGCCGACGTCGTGGCGCCACCCGCCGGGTGGAACCCGGTGGACGTCTTGACGAAGTTCGCGCCCGCCCGTTCCGCAGCGAGGCAGCACTCGACGATCGCCTCGTCGCTCAGCGCGGCCGTTTCGAGGATCACCTTCAGCACGGTCGCGTCCGTGAGACCGCCACGGACGGTCAGGATGTCGGCGAGCACCGCGTTGTAGTCGCCGGCGACTGCGGCACCGACGTCGATCACCATGTCGACCTCGTCCGCGCCCTGCTGCTCCGCGAGCCGTGCCTCCGATCCCTTGACCAGCGAATGGTGCTTGCCGGACGGGAATCCCGCGACGACGGCGATCTTCCGTCCACCGGCCCGCAGCGGCAACATCGACGGGGACACGCAGACCGCGTGGACGCCCAGTTCGTCGGCCTCCGCGATCAGCGCGGCGACGTCGGCGGGGGTCGCCTCGGGCTTGAGAAGGGTGTGGTCGACCATCGCGGCGACAGCGGCGCGGGTGAGGGTGTCGGGCATGGGTCGAGCTTGGCACAGGACACCGCCGTCCCGGTGGAGGGGACGGCGGGCGAACAATCCGGTTGCCGACGTCGCCGCGGTACGTCGACACTGACGGCCATGATGATCCGCCGCGAACGCCCCACCGACGCCGACGCCGTCGCCGACGTGCACCGACTCGCCTTCGCGCACGAGACACCACCCGGCGCCGCCGAACCGGTCGAGGTGGCTCTCGTCGCGACGCTGCGCGACTCGGACGCCTGGATTCCCGCCCTGTCGCTGGTCGCGGAGAACGCGGGAGGCGACGTCGTCGGGCACGTGTGCCTGACCCGGGCGAACATCGGCCCCCACCCGGTCCTGGCACTCGGTCCGATCGGGGTGATCCCGGACCGTCAGCAGAGCGGTGTCGGTGCCGCGCTGATGCACGCGGGTCTCGGCGGCGCGGACGCTCTCGGCGAGACGCTCGTCGGCCTGCTCGGCCACCTCGACTACTACCCCCGCTTCGGCTTCGTTCCCGGCGCCACGCTGGCGATCGACCCCGGAATCCCGGAGTGGGTCAGCCATTTCCAGATACGGCCCCTCGACGCGTTCACGCCGGACGTGCAGGGCGAGTTCCGCTATGCGCAACCGTTCTACGAGCTCTGACGGTCGCCACGACGATCGGCGGGACACGTCACGCGTCCCGCGGGTCTACCCTTACGGAATGAGCGACTCCGCCGACGTGGCGGCACGGCACACAGCGATTCTCACCGGCGACGCCGAGGACCCCGACGGCACCACCGAGGCCCTCGGCAGGGTCTTCGACGCCGGCGCCCGGGAGTTCGACAGGCTGACGCCGACGTTGTGGGGGCCGGCCGGCCAGGCACTGGCGTTCCAATTGCGGTTGCGACCCGGCGACACTGTGCTCGACGTGTGCTGCGGTGCGGGCGCGTCGGCGATTCCGGCGGCCGCCGCGGTGGGACCGACGGGCCTCGTCCACGCCGTCGACGTCGCCGACGAACTGCTCGAACTCGGCAGGGTGGCGGCCTCCGACCGCGCCCTGCGCAACGTCGATTTCGTACGCGCCGACGCGACGCGCTGGGAACCGCCGAGCAACGTCCCCCGCGGACGGTACGACGTGCTGTCGTGCTCCTACGGCATCTTCTTCCTGCCGCACCCGAACATGGCGACCGCCCGGCTGCTCAGGCTGCTGCGCCCGGTCTCGCGGGTGGGCGTGACGGTGTGGCGTCGGGGCGCACTCGACGACGTCACCGGCGCCTACTTCGACGCCGTCGCCCGGCACGTGCCGGATGCGGCGCGGCCGATCGGTCCGTCCGCGCTCGCCGACTTCGACACCCCGGACGCGCTGCGCGCCTGGCTGTCCCGGTTCGGGGCGGCGTCCGTCGAGGTCAACGAACTGTCCAACCTGATACCCCTGTCGCCGGAGTTCGCCTGGGACCTGGTGCTCGGCAGCGCGCTCCGGGGTCCTCTGCTCTCCCTGGCACCGGAGGTCGTGGAGGCGGTGCGGCTCGAGTACCTGTCGCTGCTCACCGAACGGGACGTCGAGGTGGCCGACGCAGGAACACTGGTCGCGACCGCCGTCGTGGTGCGGTAGCGCCCGTCGCCCGATTCACCGGTCCGAGCCGGAGCCGACGACGCACCTGACAGACTGTCGGACATGAGTACGCCCTCCCGTGACGACGACCGTCGCTATGTCCTCACCCTCGGCACCCCGGACCGAACCGGCATCGTGGCCCGCATCTCGACGTTCCTCGCCGAGGTCGGCGGTTCCATCGTCGAGGCCGCGTACCACGCCGATCAGGACTCGGGTTGGTTCTTCACACGGCAGGCGGTGCGGGCGTCCTCGATCGAGCTCGGCCTGGAGGAGCTGCGCGAGCGGTTCGCCGCGGTCGCGACCGAGCTCGGCCCCGAAACGGACTGGACGCTGCACGACACGGGCATGCGCAAGCGCATCGTCCTCCTCGTCAGCAAGGAGGGTCACTGCCTGCACGATCTGCTGGGCCGGGTGGCGGGTGGCGAGCTGTCCGTCGACGTCGCCGCGGTGATCGGCAACCATCCCGATCTCGAGGAGGTCACCCGCAGGCACGGCATCGACTTCCACTACGTGTCGTTCCCGAAGGATCCCGCCGAGCGTGGCCCCGCGTTCGAGCAGGTCCGCAAGCTCGTCGACGTCCACGACCCGCACGCGGTCGTGCTGGCCCGCTTCATGCAGGTGCTACCGCCGGAACTCTGCGATCACTGGGCGGGACGGGCGATCAACATCCACCACAGCTTCCTGCCGTCGTTCGTCGGCGCGCGCCCCTACCATCAGGCGTTCACGCGCGGCGTGAAACTGATCGGCGCCACCTGCCACTACGTCACCGCGGAGCTGGACGCGGGACCGATCATCGAGCAGGACGTGATCCGGGTCGATCACGCCGACGAGGTGCGTGACATGGTCCGGCTCGGCCGCGACATCGAGAAACTGGTCCTGGCCCGTGGACTGCGCTGGCATCTCGAGGACCGCGTTCTCGTCCACGGGCGCAAGACCGTCGTCTTCAGCTGACCCGGGGTCCTCGCCGGTCCGGCGAGGACCGGCACGGTTCACAGACTCCGCAGTCGCCGGATCTCCGCGTTGACCTCGTCGGCCGCCTCGATCGTCGACATGTGCCCGATTCCGGGCAGGCGGATCAGGCGAGCGAGGTGGTCGTGGGAGTCGAGCCGATCGGCCATCCGTACCGAGTGCACGGGCGGGGTGAGCCGGTCGGCGTCCCCCACGACGACGGTGGTCGGCACGACGAGGTTGTCGAGGGCCTCCGCGACGTCGATGCCGCTCAGTGCGCGACCCCAGCCGGCGCGGGTGGCGGGCGCGCACTGGTGCACGATCGTGGAGGTGAACGCCACCTGCTCGCGGGTGGATCCCGGGGCAAGTGCGACGTACTGCAGCGCGCGGCGGGTCAACCGTGACTCCACCATCGGCACCGTGCTGCCGAGGACGACCCTGGCCACCGGCACCGGCAGCGGCGGGATGCCGATGCGCTTCGGGATGACCGCGAGCTCGGAGACGAGTCGGTCGGCGCCGGTGCTCGCGAGCATGACCGCACCGACCTTCTCCGGCACCCGCTCCGGGTACTTCAGCGCCCACGACATCACGGACATGCCGCCCATGCTGTGGCCGACGACGACGGCCTTGGTGCCGTCGGGAACGGTCGCCGACAGCACCGCGTCGAGGTCGTCACCGAGCATCTCGGGTGTCGGTGCCACGGCGCCGAGTTCACTACGGCCGTGGCCGCGCTGGTCGTACGCGATCACGCGGTAGTCATCGGCGAACTCGTTGATCTGCGGGAACCACATCATCGTCGAGCACGTCCAGCCGTGCGCGAAGACGATCGGCGGTGCGGCGGGGTCGCCATAGGCGACGACATGAATGCGGTGTCCGTCCGCGGACACGACAGTGAGCTCCTCGGGACGCGAAACCGGGTCGGCGAGAGCGGGATTCGGCCCGGATCCGAGGACACCGGCCACCTTCCTGCGGCGGCGGACCGCCATCGTGGCACCGGCGACCGCGGCGACCGCGGCCGTTCCTGCGAGTATGCGTCGGGACGATGAGCGCACTGTGAACCTTTCGAGATGGTGGGAATCGGGAGTCAGATGATGTGGGCTCGCCGCAACAGAACCGTGGAGGGGCCACCGATCAGCCCGATCCCGTCGAGGAACTCGATGGTCTTCGCGCAACCCTGGCGGATCATGTCGTGGTAGTGCCGGTTCGATGCCGCCGCGGCGCGCGCCTGCTTCGGGTCGAGCCCGGCAGCCTCGTACACCTTCGGGTTGACCAGGCTGGTCACGACGAAGTAGGCGGTGACGCCGAGTGCGAGACGAATTCGCGCCCGGGTGAACGCGGAGGCGTTCGCGACCCGGCGCGTCGCCTCCTCCCGCGCGAACTTGATGTGCCGAGCTTCCTCCGTGACGTGGATACGGCTGACGGTGCGGGTGATCGGCTGGACGCGTTCGTCACGCATGAAGTCGCGCTGCATCATGTCGAGGATCTCCTCGGCGAACAGTGTGCCGCCGTAGGCCAGCGATCCCGTCGCGGTCGCCTTGAACAGGCGCGCGGACTGCCTGATCCATGGTTGCGGCTGGTACGACGGAATACCGAACCGCGTCGCGGATCGGGCGAACATCGTCGAGTGTCTGCACTCGTCGGCGATCTCGGTGAGCGCGAACTGGAAGTGCGCGGTGGCCGGGTCGTGGCTGTAGACGTCTCGCAGAAGCATCTGCATGAGGATCATCTCGAACCAGATCCCGGTGCCGGCGATGCTGGCGGCCTCGTGCTTGGTGAGCGTGATCCGCTGTTCCTCGGTCATCGACTCCCAGAGGTCGGTGCCGTAGAGGCTGGACCACTCGGGGGTCATGCCGTAGAGGTCCGGTGGGATGGGCGCGTCCCAGTCGACCTCGACGAGCGGGTCGTACGATTTCCGCGCGGCGGACGCGAGCAGACGCGATGCGGTTTCCTGACGGGTCCCGACACGTTCCCGGCGGGACTGGCCGGTGTGGTCGATCGACATGACGACGCTCCTCGCCGAGTGCCTGCGGGTGGGTGCGGACGGGGTCCGGGCCCACGCGAACACTTCAACAATGCGTCGTTCGAATACCCGTTGTCAACGGTATCTGTGACTTTGGTTCTCAGGCACTGGTCACCAGCGCGGACCGCGCTGGATCTCGTCCACCCTGGGCCGCACGTCCACCAGGTACACACAGATCGCGACCACCGCCACCAGGCCGAACAGCTGCACCACGTCGAAGAGGAACACCACCAGCACCGCGACCGCGAGGATGCCGACCCAGATGGGCTTGCTCAGCTTGTCCACGGCCGTGAAGGCGTCTGCGCGCTGTCGGGCCGCATGGAACAGCGCAAACGCTCCCGCGGCAAGGGCGAGCAGCTGAAGTGCGCGCAGGATCAGCTCGGTCAGGGAGTAGGCGGTGCTCACCAGCCCATCCTAACGATCAACCGGCGCCGAGATCAGCTGCGGCTCCGACACGTCGGCCCCCGCGCAGCGACGCTGCGCGGGGGCCGACGAGCGAACATTCGGACGCCGGGACGTCCGTCACCACGCCTCAGGCGCCGGTGGACTTCGGAGCCGCCTTCTTCGCGGGCGCCTTGGTCGCAGCCGCCTTGGTCGCAGCCGCCTTGGTCGCCGGCTTCGCGGCACTCTTGGCGGGAGCGGACTTCGCCGGAGCGGGCTTGGCCGGGGCCTTCTTCGCGGGAGCCTTGGCCGCCGCGGGCTTGGCGGGAGCGGGCGTGGCGGGAGCCGGCTTGGCCGGTGCGGTCACCTTGGGCGCGGCAGCGGCAACCTTGGTCGCGGCGGTCTCCGTCGTCGCCTCGGCCTTCTCGCCTGCCCCGACGAACCTGCTCGCGACCTGCTCGCCGGCGTCCGACACGGCATCGGAGACCTCGTCGGCGACGTCGCTGATCTTCTCGGCGGCACGACCCGCGAGCTTCGCGGCCTGCTCGCCGACGGCGCGCGTCTGACGTGCCACCGTGCCGAGAGCCTCCTCGGTCAGCGTGGCGGCGTCCCCGAGCACCGACTCGGCGCGGTCGAAGCCCTCCTCGAGCCCGGGCTGCTTGCGGATGCGCTCGACGGTCTCCTCGCCGCGCTCGGCCAGCGAGGTGTAGATGTCGGCGGCGACCTTCAGGTACGCCTCGGCAACCTTGCGGAGCTCGTCGGCGGTGAACTTCTCACGGAGGTCGGCGAGTTCCTCGGGCAGCTCGGCGGGCAGCCCGGCGAGCCGCTCGCGCAGCGACTCGACGCCCTCGGTCAGGTCGACGGTCAGCTTGTCGAAACGCTCACGCGCAGCATCGACGGTGAGGTCGCCGGACAGCTTGTCGAAGCGCTCGCGGGCGGCGTCGACGGTGAGGTCGTCACCTGCGGCGGTGGCCCGTTCACGGACCTGGGCGACGATGTCGGCGACGGCCTGCACGACGACGTCACCGGCCCCGACCGCAGCGAAGATCGGCGTCTTGACGGTGTCGAAACCCTTGAGATCAGTCATGTGGATTCTCCTGTTTCCTCGGGTTGGGATTCCGTTCTCGGCGCGTTCTCACGTCGGAACGATTCGTAGATTTCGAGGAGCACCTGCTTCTGGCGCTCCGTGAGCTCGGCGTCGGCCAGCAGCGCATCTCGCACCGGACCACCCACTCGCTGCTCGAGCAGGCCGGCCCGCATGAGCAGCACCTCCGACGACATGCGCAGACCCTTGGCGATCTGGCCGAGCACCTCGGCGGAGGGCTTGCGCAACCCTCGCTCGATCTGGCTGAGGTACGGATTGCTGACACCGGCCAACTGCGACAGCTGACGAAGGGACACCTCCGCAGCTTCGCGTTGCGACCTGATGAAACTGCCGATGTCCTGCGCGGCGGAGGTGACCACCCGTGCCGCCACGTCGCCGGCACTGTCTCCGGTCGACCGGGTGTCCTCGCTCACTGCCGCTCCCTACCCCTGTGTGCACCGTCCACGGTACGGGAGGGTGCTAGCTATTGCAAGCACCCTTGCTAGCAGTGGGTCAGCCGAACAGCAGGTGCGAGATCGTGTAGATCGCGAGCCCGGCGAGCGCACCGACCACGGTGCCGTTGATCCGGATGAACTGCAGATCTCGGCCGACCTGGAGTTCGATCTTGCGGCTCGCCTCCTCGGCGTCCCAGCGCTCGACCGTTTCGGTGATGATCCCGGTGATCTCGCCGCGGTAGTTGACGCTGACGTAGCGCACCGCGCTGTCGAGCCAGCCGTCCACCTTGGCCCGGAGCTCGGCGTCGTCGCGCATCCGCTCGCCGAGCCGGATCACGGTGTCGCGCGTCTTCGACCGCAGCGCGCTGTTCGGGTCGTCCGCCGATTCGAGGATCATCCGCTTGGCGACCTTCCACGCCGCCTCCGCGGCCCCGGTCACCTCCTTGCGGCCCATCAGCTCGGACTTGATCTTCTCCGCCTTCGCCATCGTCGCGGGATCGTGCTGCAGGTCCTGCGCGAAATCGATGAGGAACCGGTTCGCCGCCAGCCGGACCTCATGTTCGGGGTTCGACCGGACCTTCCACGTGAAATCCACGAGCTCTCGGTGAATCCGCTCGCCGAGGAGCAGGTCCACGAACTTCGGCGACCAGGACGGGCTGTCCCGGTCGATGATCCGGTCGATCGTCTCCTGACTGCCGAGCGCCCACTGGTGGGCGCGCTCGGCGAGCATGTCCAGCAACGGCAGCTGGCGGTTCTCCGCGAGCAGTTCGGCCAGCACCTTGCCGATCGGCGGACCCCACGCCGGTTCCGCGATCCTCCGCACGATCGTGTTGTCGATGATCTGCTGCACGTCCTCGTCGCGCAGCACCTCGACGAACCCGCGGAGCAGCGTCGCGGTCTCCGCCGCGACCCGCTCGGCGTGCGCGGGATCGGCGAGCCACGTCCCCAGCCGCAGGGGAACCTGCGCCGCCTGCACCTTCTGGGACACCACGTCGGGCGCGAGGAAGTTCTCCCCCACGAAGCTGCCGAGACTCGACCCGAGCTGGTCCTTCTTGCGCTTGATGATCGCGGTGTGCGGAATCTTCAGTCCGAGCGGATGCCGGAACAGAGCGGTCACCGCGAACCAGTCCGCCAGCGCGCCGACCATCGCGGCCTCCGACGCCGCGCGGACGTAACCAACCCACGCGCCGGCGCCGACGGACTCCTGCCACCGGCAGAACAGATACACCGCGGTCGCGACCAGGAGGAATCCGGTCGCGATCGCCTTCATCCGGCGCAAGTCACGTCGTTTCACGTCGTCGTCGACACCCAGCAACTGCATCACCCGCTCAATTGTGCCGAATCGTCGCGCGGTGCCGGGCAACGCGACCACGCGGACACGACCCCGACCGGCACCGGGGATCACCTCGAGCCGTCCCGCCCACCGTAAGCTGACCTGAGGATCGATCTGGAACGGATGTGGCGAGAACAGTGCCGAAGAAGACAGCGACCGACCTCGACACGAACGAGGTCGCCGACGCGGGCGTCACCACGCCCGGCGCGAAGCCCGACAAGACCGACGGCCGCAAGCGGCGATGGCGTGAACACAAGATCGCCCGCCGGGAGGAACTGGTGGACGGCACGCTGGCTGCCATCCGCATCCGCGGCCGGGATGTGGGCATGGACGAGATCGCGGCCGAGATCGGCGTCTCCAAGACCGTCCTGTACCGGTACTTCAACGACAAGAGCGATCTGACCAGCGCCACCATGACGCGATGGGTGGAGACGGTGCTCGCGCCGCGGATGTATGCCGCGATCGGCGCCGACATGGACGAGTACCAGCTGACCCGGGTGGCCATCACCGCCTACGTGGAGACCGTGTCCGAGGACACCGAGGTCTACCTGTACGTGATGGCGAACAGCTCGGGAGCCAACCGCGACGTGGTTGCCGAGTCGGAGCGGATGATCGCCGAGGCGCTCTCGGCGGTCCTCGGCCTCAAGCTGCGCCAGATGGAGATGGACTCGGGCGGTGCGCTGCCCTGGGCGTACGGGATCGTCGGCGCCGTCCAGTTGGCCACGCACTGGTGGATCTCGAACCGGTCCATGACCGCGAACGATCTGATCGACTACCTGACGATGATGACCTGGGGTGGCGTGACCGGCATCGCCGCCGTTGCCGCCTCCCCGGCCCGGTTCAAGTCGCTGCCACACCCCCTCCTCCCCGACCAGCCGGACGTGTTGTAGCCCCGTCGCGGGCGGGGCCCTGTGGGAGAGTCACGGGCATGGGCACGAGTGAAGGCTGGCTGATCCCCACTGCGAAGGCGTTGCGCGTCACGTCGACGACCCGCGTCGGGGAGCTCGACACCAACGGCACCCCCGGCTTCGAGGGAGGCAAGTCCCTCGGCGCCCGCCTGCTCGAGGAGCGCGGTGCGGTGCTGTCCGAGCTTCAGGAGAAGCTGTTCGCGTGCGCCCGCACGACCGACGAGCACCGGTCGGTGCTGCTGGTTCTGCAGGGCATGGACACCGCGGGCAAGGGCGGAGTTGTCCGGCACGTGATCGGGCACGTCGATCCACAGGGCGTCGACCACGCCTCCTTCGGCGTTCCGACGCCCGAGGAGAAGCGCCATCACTACCTGTGGCGGGTTCGACGGGAACTGCCGCGGAAGGGCCAGCTCGGTGTCTTCGACCGCTCGCACTACGAGGACGTGCTCGTGGTTCGGGTGCACGACCTGGTTCCGCGCACCGAGTGGGAGGCCCGCTACGACGAGATCAACGCCTTCGAGCGTGACCTCGTCGACTCGGGGACGACGCTCGTGAAGGTGGCGATGTTCGTCTCCCTCGACGAGCAGAAGGCGCGTCTCGCCGAGCGCCTCGACCGCCCCGACAAGTACTGGAAGTACAACCCTGGTGACGTCACCGAACGCGGCTTCTGGCCGAGGTACCAGGAGGCGTACCAGGCCATGCTCGACCGGACGTCGACCGAGCACGCGCCCTGGTTCGTGGTCCCGTCGGACCGGAAGTGGTACACCCGGCTGGCGGTGACGGAACTGCTGATCGATGCCCTCGAACGGCTCGAACTGTCGTGGCCGCCGGCCGATTTCGACGTCGAAGCGGAGAAACTGCGGCTGGCCCGGTCCTGAGGGTCAGGGCTTGACCGGCCAGGCGCGCCCACCGGGAAGCGGGAACCGAGGCGTGTGCCGCCGCTGCCGGTGATCGTGCCGCACGGTGCCGGCGACCACGGCGAGACCCACCGCGACCGCGACCATGAAGGTCACCGCGGCCACGACCGCCCACCCCGCGTAGCCGGACGCCGCCGCGACGACGGCCAGTGCGAACGCGATGATCGCGAGCAGGCCGAGCGCGTAGCCGAACCACTCGGCGAACAGATGAAGCTTCATGGTGCACTCCCCTCTTCGGTGGAGGAAACGGCTGTGGTGTTCGACGCTACGCCCGCCGAACCGGGAGCGACAAGGGTCGCTCCCGAGCGGCCACCGGTCAGAATCGACCGAGTACCTCGGGATGCTGGGTGAACTTCCCGACGAGCGCGGCGCAGAAGCTCGGCAGGTCCATCGGGCTGCGACTGGTCACCAGGTTCCGGTCGACGACCACCTTCTCGTTCACGAAGAAGCCACCGGCGTTGACGACGTCGGTGCGCAGGCTCGGCCACGCCGTGATGGTGCGTCCGGACACCACGCCGGCCTCGATCAGCGTCCACGGAGCGTGTCCGATCGCCGCGACCGGTTTGCCGATGTGCATGGCGTGGCGCACGAAGGCGACCGCGTGGTCGTCGGTCCGCAGCCGGTCCGGGCACAGTGTCCCGCCCGGCAGGATCAGACCGTCGTAGCTGTCGAGATCGGCGCGACCCACGAGCCGGTCCACGGGGAACCGGTCCGCGGTGACGATGTCCGAGCGGTACGCCTGCAGTTCACCGGGCGCGATCGACAGCAACTCGGTCGTGCCACCGGCCGCCTCGACCGCACGCCGCGGCTCGACCAGCTCGTCCTGCTCGACGCCGTCGGCGGCGAGAACCGCCACCCGACGTCCGTCCAGTTGACCCCGCATAGCCTCGACCCTTCACCAGACGTGATCTGCGTCACTCCCATTATGCGCCGGTGTGCGGTGGCGGCGGGAAGGGTGTTTCCGCTCTCGCCGCTCCCTAGAAGGTCGCGGCGTCGATGACGAACCGGTAGCGGACGTCGCTCCGCAACACCCGCTCGTACGCTTCGTTGATCCGGTCCGCGGAGATGAGTTCGATCTCCGAGACGATGCCGTGCTCCGCGCAGAAGTCGAGCATCTCCTGCGTTTCGCGCAGGCCGCCGACGTTGGATCCGGCCAGGCTGCGACGGTTGCCCGCCAGCGAGAATCCGCGGACCGAGATCGGCTTCTCCGGGAGCCCGAGCAGGACCAGGGTGCCGTCGAGCGCGAGCGTCCCCAGATAGGCGTCGATGTCGAGGTTGACCGAGACGGTGTTGAGGATGAGGTCGAAGGTGCTGCGCAACTGCTTGAACACCGCCGGATCCGCGGTCGCGTGGTAGTGGTCGGCACCGAATCGCAGTCCGTCCTCCTGCTTGGACAGCGACTGGCTCAGCACCGTGACCTCGGCGCCCATCGCGTGCGCGATCTTCACGCCCACGTGCCCGAGCCCGCCCATCCCGACGATGGCGACCTTCTTGCCGGGGCCCGCGTTCCAGTGCCGCAGCGGCGAGTAGAGGGTGATGCCCGCGCACAGCAGCGGCGTGGCCGCGGCAAGGTCCAGTCCGTCGGGGATGGAGACCACGAAGCTCTCGGTGACGACGATGTGCGTCGAGTAGCCACCCTGGGTGACCTTTCCGTCCTTCCCGACGGAGTTGTAGGTGGCGGTGACCCGGTTGGCGCAGTACTGCTCCTCGCCGGCCTCGCACGGCCCACACGCTCCGCAGGAGTCGACGAAACAGCCGACTCCGACGCGATCGCCGACCTCGTGCCGGGTCACGTCGGCACCGACCTCGGTGACGATGCCGGCGATCTCGTGACCGGGCACCACCGGGTACCGGGTACCGCCCCACTCGTTGCGGGCGGTGTGGATGTCGGAGTGGCAGATGCCCGCGTACTTGATCTCGATCAGGACGTCGAGCGGGCCGAGGTCACGGCGCTCGATGGTCGTCTTCTCCAGTGGTGCGTCGGCGGCGGTCGCGGCATAGGCGGAAACGGTGAGCATGCGCATATGTCTATCCCCGTGAGTCGAACCTCCGCAACGTCGGACGGTGGGGACGACAACGGGATTCCGCCGTTCCGGCCCCAGCGCGACCGGAGGCTGGCTAACATCGCGTGAATTTGGACAAATGTCCAATCTCTCGACCCGGAGGAGTTCCGTGATGCGAGTGAAGTCACTGCTGGCGAGAGTCGCGACACTCGGCGTACTGATGGCGATCCCCACCGTTCCCGCCGTCGCCGTCGCCGTTGCCGACGAGACACCGACACCCGCGGGCTCGGTTCGCATCGACGGCAGGTACTTCGTCGACGAGTTCGACCGCACGGTCCTGCTCCACGGCGTGAACACCGTCGACAAGGACGCCCCCTACCTCGAGGCCGGCGAGGCCCTCACCTCCGCGGACGCAGATCTGCTCGTCGGGCACGGATTCAACACCGTCCGCCTCGGGACCTCGTTCGACGCCCTGATGCCCGAACGCGGACGGATCGACGACGCCTACCTCGATCGGCTCGCCGCCGTCGTCGACACGCTCACCTCCCGCGGCATCCAGGTGCTCCTCGACAACCATCAGGACGGCCTGTCGACGGTGTGGGGCGGCAACGGCTTTCCCGCCTGGGCCATCGAGGCACGACCCGGAGCGAACGAGCCGAATCCCGGATTTCCGCTCTACAACCTGATGCCGAGCATGAACCGGGGCTGGGACGAGGTGTGGAACAACACCCACGGCGCTCTCGACCACCTCGGCACCGCACTGGCCGCACTCGCCTCGAAGGTCGGCGCCACCCCGGGGGTCCTCGGCATCGAGGTGATGAACGAACCGTGGCCCGGATCCCCGTTCCCCACCTGTTTCCCGAACGGCTGCCCCGACTTCGACCGCACGTACCAGGCGGCGATGCAGAAGCTCACGGACGCGATCCGGGTGGCGAACCCGACGCTGCCGGTGTTCTGGGAACCGAACGTCACCTGGAACCAGCTGATGCCGTCGAACCTCGCGAATCCGCCGAGGACGCCCGCTCTCACCGACCCGAACATCGCCTTCGCGCCGCACGACTACTGCATCCCCAGTCAGCTCGCCATCTACCTCGGACTGCCCGAGGACCTGAGGGTCCTGTGCACCGTCACCCAGGACAACACGTGGCGGAACATCGACGCGATCACCCAGCGTGCAGGCGTCCCCACCGTGGTCACCGAGTTCGGCGACGGTGACCCGACCGTGCTCGGCAACACCCTCCGACGCGCGGACGAACGCTTCGTCGGCTGGCAGTACTGGCACTTCGACGCCGACCGCGACACCGATCCGTTTCTCGGAGAGGTGGGTCGCCAACTGGTCCGCACCTACCCGCAGGCCACCGCAGGCACCCCTGGCACGCTGCAGTTCGACCCCGACGGCGGCGACTTCCGCTACACCTACACGGCCCGAGCGTCGGCGAAGCCGACCGAGATCTACGTCTCGGACCGGCACTACCCCGACGGGTACGTGACGACGGTGGACGGCGGGCGCCTCACCTCGGAACCCGGCGCACGAATCGTCACGGTGGAGGCGGCACCGGGCGCACAGGTGACCGTCTCGATTCACGGACCCGGATCCGACGGCACGAACCTCCCGAACGCGACGTCGGGCGGCAGCAGCGGCTCCTGACCTGCCCGCGACACGAGAAGGCCCCGAACCGAGATCGGTTCGGGGCCTCCCCATCCCGGACGACGGTGAAGTCCGGGCCCCTCGAGACGTTCCCTCCGCGGCCGCGACCACTCACGGGCCGCGAACGGAACGCACGACTCGTCGGCGGCGTCAGTCCGGCTGCGCCGCCCGTCTCCGCAAGCGCCGTGCGGCGGCCACCAGATTCCGCAGTGACGGTTCGAGCTGCCAGTAGTGGCGCGTCTTGAGGCCGCCGTCCGGATTCGCCCACAGCCGGTCGAGATCGACGGATTCGGCTGCCTTGGTGAGAAGTTCGTCGAACTCGTCGATGTCGGGTATTCGCGCCGAACGGGACTCGTACACGCCGGGTCCCACGCCGTGGGTGAGCTTGCGCTCGGTGATCGCGTCGAGCACCCAGTCGATGGACCGGGTCGCCACGATCGCCGTCACGTCGCAGTCGAGGCGCTCGATGGCGTCGACCACCTCGACGCGACTGGTGTACGACAGGTGCGTGTGGATCTGTGTGTCCGGCTTCGCCCCTCCCGTCGCCAACGTGAACGCGTCGACCGCCCACCCCAGGTACTCGATACGGCCACCGGCGCGCAGCGGCAGCAGCTCGCGGATCGCGGGTTCGTCGACCTGGATGATCGCGATTCCCGCCTTCTCGAGATCCGCGATCTCGTCGCGGATGGCGAGCGCCAGCTGGTCGGCGGTCTCGTGCAGCGGCTGGTCCTGACGCACGAACGACCGCGCCAGCATCGTCACCGGCCCGGTGAGCATGCCCTTGACCGGCTTGTCCGTGAGCGACTGCGCGTACCCGATCCACGAGGTCGTCATCGGCCCGCGGCGCCGCACGTCGCCGTACAGGACCGGCGGACGAACACACCGGGAACCGTAGGCCTGCACCCAGCCCGCCCGGGTGGACGCGAATCCGTCCATCAGCTCGGCGAAGTACTGGATCATGTCGTTGCGTTCGTGCTCACCGTGCACGAGGACGTCGAGCCCGATGTCCTCCTGGAGGCGAACAGTGCGCTCGATCTCCTCCTGGACCCGCTCGACGTAGTCCGGGTACGGGATCCGGCCTTCGGCGAGTTCGTACCGCGCCTGCCGGATCTCGCCGGACTGCGGGAACGAACCGAGCGTCGTCGCGGGCACCAGCGGCAGGTTCAGGCGGGCCTGCTGTGCCGCCCGGCGCTCCTCGTACGGTGCCCGAACCCTGTCCTCGGGCCGGATCGCGTTGAGTCGCGCGCGGACCTCGTGCTTCTGCTTGAAATGCACCGACGTCGGCTTCTTACGCCAGCGCTCGGAGGGGCCCTCGGTCAGGGCCTTCGCCAACGACACGACCTCCCCGACCTTCTGCTTGGCGAAGGCCAGCCGGTCCGCGACGTCACCGTCGAGGTCCCACTCGGCGAGCACGTCGTAGGGCACGTGCATCAGCGAACACGAGGTGGACACGACCAGGTCCGGAACGACGTCCTTGAGCTGCGACAGGTACGCGAGCGTGACGACGTTGTCCGCGCGCCAGACGTTGCGCCCGTTGACAACACCGGCGTAGAGGCGCTTGCGCTTGAGGCCGGGGATCCGGGCCAGCTCGTCGGCGGACATCCGGCCGTACACCAGGTCCAGGCCGATGGCCTCGACCTGGGTGGCGGCGAGGATCGGCAGGGCTTCGCCGAGGTTGCCGTACGGTCCGGTGACGAGGATGCGTGGACGCAGCGGGGCGCGGGACAGCTTCCGGTACGCCCGGTCCAGCGCGACGAGCTCGTCCGCCGTGCGGTCCTGCGTGAACATCGGTTCGTCGAGCTGGATGCACGTCGCGCCCGCTTTCGCGAGCAGCTCGAACAGCGCCTCGTACTGTGGGAGCAGCCGGTCCAGGAGGTCGAGGGTCGACAAGCCCTCGGCCGCGTCGGGTCCCACCTTGGACAGCAGCAGCAACGAGACCGGCCCCAGTACCACCGGACGCAGTTCGATCCCCCGCGCCTCGGCGCGTTCGAATTCGTCCAACAGGGCGTCGGCATGCAGCGCGAAGGGCGTCCGCTCGTCCAGTTCGGGCTGGCGGTAGTAGTAGTTGCTGTCGATGTACCGCACCAGCTCGAGTGGCGGGAAGTCGGGCCGGCCGCGGGCCATCGTGAAATAGAAGTCGAGTTCGCCGAGCTCACCCTGGAGCGGCGCGAAACGAGACGGGACCGCACCGAACAGCATCGCGTTGTCGAGGACGTGGTCGTAGTAGGAGAACGTGTTGCCCGGCACCTGGGTCAGACCCGTCGCGGCGAGCTCGCTCCACGTCTGCTCCTGAAGCTCTCGTGCCACCGCCACGAGTTCCGCCTGGGGGCACTGTCCGTGCCAGTACGCCTCGAGCGCCCGCTTCAGCTCACGCCGGGGCCCGATCCGCGGGTAACCGAGGATGCTTGAACCGTAACCAGCTGCGCCGCTCGACATTCGACTCGACCCTTCCTCGTGCGCTGGGATGCTCACCGTAGCGGGCGCACTGATCGGGTCAGCTTGCCTTCTTGGCGACACGGCCGTTGTCGGCGTACTCGTAGAAGCCGCGGCCGACCTTCTTGCCGACGAGACCGGCCTCGACCATGCGCAGCAGCAGCGGCGGCGCCGAGTACAGGGGCTCCTTGAACTCCTCGTACATCGAGTCCGCGATCGACTTCACGGTGTCGAGACCGACGAGGTCGGTCAGTGCGAGCGGCCCCATCGGGTGCGCGAGACCGAGAACGGTCGCCTTGTCGATGTCCTCCTTGGTCGCGAAACCGGACTCGACCATGCGGATGGCGGACAGCAGGTAGGGCACGAGCAGCGCGTTGACGACGAAGCCGGAGCGGTCGGCGGACCGCACGACCTGCTTGCCGAGTACCTCGCCGGCGAACTGCTCGGCGCGCTCGGTGACCGCGGCGCTCGTCTTGAGGGTGGTGACCAGCTCGACCAGGGGGAGCACGGGCACCGGGTTGAAGAAGTGCAGACCGATGACGCGCTCGGGACGGCTGGTGGTGATGCCGAGCTTCATGATCGGGATGGAGGAGGTGTTGGAGGCGAGAACCGCGTCGGGATCGGTGACGACCTGGTCCAGTTCGGCGAAGATCGCGCTCTTGATCTTCTCGTCCTCGACGACGGCCTCGACGACGAGCTGCCGGTCGGCGAAGTCGCCCAGGTCGGAGGTGAAACGGAGACGCCATGCGGCCTGCTCGCGTTCACGTTCGGTGATCTTTCCACTGCTCACGCCGCGGTCGAGCGAGCGCAGGATGCGTGCGCGTCCGGCGGCCGCGAGCTCCCGGGTCTGCTCGTACACCAGGACGTCGACATGCGAGCGAGCACACACCTCAGCGATTCCGGCGCCCATCTGGCCGGCACCGATCACGCCGACGCGCTGGATCTTCTCGCTGGTCACGTCAGCTCCTCATCGTGTGGTGGATCGTCATGCATGAGTCTGTGCAATACGGTTGTCCAGCCCCGCCGCGGGATCCGGGCTGTTGGTCCCGCGGCGGGGTGAACGATGAGTCGTCAACCGTGCGGCGGCGCTGGGAGAGCGCCGCCGCGGGCGACTGGGGTGGCAGTTCCTAGTGGAACTGGCCCTCCTCGGTGGAGCCCTTCAGGGCAGCCGTCGAGGTGTTGGGGTCGACAGTGGTGGCGATGCTGTCGAAGTAGCCGGCGCCGACCTCACGCTGGTGCTTGATGGCGGTGAAGCCACGCTCCTCGGCGGCCTTGAACTCGCGCTCCTGCAGGTCGACGAAGGCGGTCATGCCGTTGCGGGCGTAGCCGTGGGCCAGGTCGAACATGCCGTAGTTGAGCGAGTGGAAGCCGGCGAGGGTGATGAACTGGAACTTGAAGCCCATCGCGCCGAGCTCACGCTGGAACTTCGCGATGGTCGCGTCGTCCAGGTGCGCCTTCCAGTTGAAGGACGGCGAGCAGTTGTAGGCCAGCAGCTGGTCCGGGAACTCGCTGCGGACGGACTCGGCGAACTTCTTCGCGACCTCGAGGTCCGGAACACCGGTCTCCATCCAGATGAGGTCGGAGTACGGGGCGTAGGCCTTGGCGCGAGCGATGCAGGGCTCGATGCCGTTCTTGACACCGTAGAAGCCCTCGGCGGTGCGGGTGCCGTCCAGGAACTCACGGTCGCGCTCGTCGACGTCGGAGGTCAGCAGGGTGGCGGCCTCGGCGTCGGTGCGGGCGATGACGACCGTCGGGACGTCGGCGACGTCGGCCGCGAGGCGAGCCGAGGTCAGGGTGCGGATGTGCTGCTGGGTCGGGATGAGCACCTTGCCACCGAGGTGGCCGCACTTCTTCTCCGAGGCGAGCTGGTCCTCCCAGTGCGAGCCGGCGACGCCGGCCGCGATCATGGCCTTCTGCAGCTCGTAGACGTTGAGGGCGCCACCGAAGCCGGCCTCACCGTCGGCGACGATCGGAGCGAGCCAGTTGTCGACGGAGGTGTCACCCTCGACCTTGGCGATCTCGTCGGCGCGCAGCAGCGCGTTGTTGATGCGGCGGACAACCTGCGGGACCGAGTTGGCCGGGTAGAGGCTCTGGTCCGGGTAGGTGTGGCCGGAGAGGTTCGCGTCACCGGCGACCTGCCAGCCGGAGAGGTAGATGGCCTTGAGGCCCGCGCGGACCTGCTGGACCGCCTGGTTGCCGGTGAGCGCACCGAGCGAGTTGATGTAGTCCTCGTTGTTGACGAGATCCCAGAGGATCTCCGAACCGCGACGGGCGAGGGTGGCCTCCTCGACAACGGTGCCCTGGAGCTTGACGACCTGCTCCGCGGTGTAGTTGCGCGTGATGCCCTTCCAGCGGGGGTTGGTGTCCCAATCCTGCTGGATCTGCTCTGCGGTCTTCGGGGTGCCGGTGGTCGACATCAAGACTCCACTCTCTTCGGATCAACTGGCCTTTCGGGGAGCTCGTCCAGTACGTCCGTACGGCTTCACATCCTTGCCAGGCCCTTGCTGTGTACGTACCGAGGGTGTCATAGGCGAAATCCGGCGTCTACCTGTAGCTAATGCCAAGCTTGGCTAGATTCTCCTGTTGATTTGCAAATCTTGCGAAGAACAGACGTGTCATTACCTGCTGGCCGCGCGGTCGGAAGTTACCCGCGGGTACAGTGTTTTCGCAGGCAGATGCCCCGCCTCCGGCCGCGGACGCGATGCGGTCACGCGGGCAGGAGCGAAGCCGTCCCGTCCGTGGCGATCACGACCGGAACTCCCCGACTGTGAGGGCAATCACCACATCGGTCCTCCCCCGCCGGTCACACCGGGCCCTCGTCCGCGGCTCCCCCGCCTCGCATCGCGCACGCCTGCAGGCGCCGGCTCCACACCGATGCCAACATCGCGGCACGCGGCAATTCGCCGCGCTGCGATCGACCCCGGCTACCGTGCCCCGTATGCGCCTGCGCCTCGGTAGACCCGACATCGCCACGTACCGCGACCGGTTCGACGTCCCGGCCGCAGGCGCCGGGCTCGCCGTCACATTTCTCGGAGTCTCGACCCTGCTGATCGAGGACGGTGTTTCGGCGATCATGACCGACGGCTACTTCAGCCGCCCGTCACTCGCCAGGGTCGGTCTGCGCCGGATCGCACCGGACCCCGCGCGCATCGACGAGGCCCTCGGCCGAGCGGGCGTCGCGACACTCGACGCGGTGATTCCGGTGCACACCCATTTCGACCACGCACTGGACTCCGCCGTGGTCGCCGAGCGCACCGGCGCGGTCCTCGTCGGTGGCGGCTCCGCCACACAGGTCGGCCGGGGTCACGGCCTACCCGCCGACCGGTTGGTGGCCGTGACACCGGGCGCCCCGATGCGGTTCGGCGGTTTCGAGGTGACGCTCGTCGAGTCGCACCACTGCCCACCCGACCGGTATCCCGGCACGATCACCGCGCCCGTCGTGCCGCCCGTGCGCGCGTCCGCCTTCCGCTGCGGCGAGGCCTGGTCGACGCTGGTCCGACACGCCGGTTCCGGGCGATCGGCTCTCGTCCAGGGCAGCGCCGGATTCGTACCGGGAGCGCTCGACGGCGCGAGCGCGGACGTCTCCTATCTCGGCGTCGGACAGCTCGGCATCCAGCCCGACGACTACATCGAGAGGTACTGGCACGAGACCGTGACGACGGTCGGCGCCCGTCGGGCGGTCCTCGTCCACTGGGACGACTTCTTCCGCCCGCTCACGCGCCCACTGCGGGCACTGCCCTTCGCGGGCGACGACCTCGACCGCACCATGTCGGTGCTCGTGCCGCTCGCCGACCGGGACGGCGTCGCGCTCTCCTTCCCCACCGTCTTCGCCCGCGAGAACCCCTGGGCGTGACCCGAGGACGCTCGCCTTGCCCGGAGCGAAGCCCTTGCCCGCCCCCACCGACACCGCGTCGATGTTCGCACCGAGAAACACGTAGTCCCAGGCGAAGTCGCGCTCCTGCCGGGTGATCGTCGACTTCACCGCATCGAGATCCCACTCGGTGCTGGCGTTCTCGTGCCCGTCCGTGATCACCACGACGATCACGGTGCCGGGCCGTTCGTGCTCCGGCGCGGCCGCGAGTTCCTCTCCGATCTCCGTGGTGAAGCGCCCGATTCCGTCGAGCAGCGCGGTGCTGCCACGGGGGCGCAACTCCAGAGCAGGCACCTCACCGATCGGGATCGACCGGTAGACGCGCTCGTGGTCGTTGTCGAACTGGGACGGGCGAACCCGGTCCGGTCGCCGACGAGTCGTCACGGTCGACCGTGCGTCACCGAGTTCGGCGCGGTTGCCGATGCCTCGCAGCCGTGCCGCCGAGGGTGCCGGCCGATCCCGGACGATCCCGGAGCCGCCTCGGCCCCCGGTGCGTCCAACAGACGAGACACCGAACAGGACGAGACCGCCGGCGTGAACTCGACCGGCGCCTGATCGCAGCCGACAGGCTCGTGCGAGAGTGCACACGACGAACCCACCCAGCGAAAGAGAGCGCATGAGCACGCACCTTCCGATTCGACGCCTGCTTGCCGCCGGCCTGCTCGCCGGCGCGGTTGCCGCGGCGGCAACGGGCTGCGGTGACGAGACGTCCGGCACAGCGCAGTCCGCCGAATCGGCACCGGTCGCCGAGCTGTCGGCGTCCTCGTCCCCCGCCGAGAAGCTCGAGGCGGCCGTGACCCGGACGCTGAATGCGGGACCCATCCGCGTGTCCACCGTCGCCGACGGGGTCACGACCGAGAGTCAGCTCGACTACTCCCAGCGAGTCACCTACACCGAGATGGGCGACGCGTCGTCCCCCGTTCAGGGCGTGCTCATGCGGGACGACGTCGTGTTCGTGCTGCCCGGTCAGGGCGCCGAGGGCGCGAAGCCGGGCACCTGGTACCGGATCGCCGACAGCAACGGCATGTCGGGGATGCTGGGCAAGACCTTCGACTCCGAGTTCGTGAAGAAGCTGGTGCTGAGCTCGAAGGAGATCGTGGAGAGCGGCCGGGAGGACGTGGACGGCACTTCGACGACGCATTTCGTGGTGACCCCCGACCCCGAGGTGATGATCGACCTGGCCATGGAGGCGCTCCCCGAGGAGATGAAGACGTCGGGCGTCGATCTCCGGGCGGCGATGCGCCCGCAGGTCCCGACCGCGCTCCACTACTGGGTCGGTGACGACGGTTATCTGGTGAAGGAGGACGACGGCGCGCAGGTGAAGACGTACCACTCGTTCGGCGAGCCGCTCGACCTGCCGGAGTTCGACGAGGACACCGTCGAGGTCCTGCCGGGCGCCTGACCGCCGGAGTCCTGTCCGCGCACAACCCCTGCGCACCGGCGAAGAGCCGTGTGCACAGGGGTTGTCGTGTGTCAGATGCTGCGCATGACCGCCCGAATGCCGACCCACAGGCCGACCGCGCACGTGGCGAGCGCCGCGACGATCCCCCACGCGACGTCGGCGTCCCACATGATGCCGGTGAACAGGGCCCGTTCGGCGTCGACGATGTAGGTGAGCGGATTGCCATTCGACACCGCCTGCATCCAGCCGGGACCGGATTCCAGCGGCAGCATCATGCCGGCGAGGAGCAGCAGCGGGAAGATCACCGACTGTTGCACCCCCCAGAACACCCATTCGCGACCCTTCGCGGCCAGCCCGAGCGCGTAGGACAGCGCACCGAGCCCGATACCGAAGACACCGAGGATCAGCAGCCCGACGAGGACGTGCAACGGGTAGAACGTGAGCCCGAACGGGATGGCGACGACCGTGATCAGCAGGGCTTGCACCACCAGCGGCGCGAACTCCTTGAGCGCGCGGCCGACCAGGATCGACGACCGGTCCAACGGTGTCGCGAGGATGCGTTCGTAGGCGCCGGTCATCAACTCGTACAGCAGGTTTCCGCCGACCATGCCGGTGCCGAAGATCGCGATCATGACCAGCACACCGGGCAGGAACCACTGCAGTGCCGACTCGCCCTCGATGCCCCCGGCGCCGAGCATCCCGTCGAGCAGCGGGCCGAAGAGTCCGAGGAACACCAGCGGCTGCAGCAGCGAGAAGATCAGCGAGAAGGGATCGCGCAGCACGACGAGGATCTCGCGGGTGAACACCGCGCCGGTGTCGTGCACCCACTTGCCGACGCGAGAGCGGTCGGCGACGGGATAGGGCGTGGTGTCGGTTCGGGTGATGACGTCGGTCATGCCGCCTCCTCGCGCAGGGACCTGCCGGTCAGATTCAGGAACACGTCGTCGAGCGACGCGGGTTTGACGTCGGTGGACGCGACCGCGACCCCGGCCGAGTCCAGGGTGCGCAGCAGCGGCGGCACGAGTTCCGGGCCGTTGTGGGTGGTGAGCGCCAGCCGGACCACGCCACCGTCGGTGACGGTCTCCTCGACACCGGTCACGGTGGCGGGCAGCACCGAGCGGGCGGCGGCCGCCCCTTCCCCGGGGGCCAACTCCACGGTGACGACGTCGTCCGCGTAGTCGCGTTTGAGCACCGCGGGCGTGGCGTCCGCAATGACGGTGCCGTGGTCGATCAGCACGATCCGCTCCGCCATCGCATCGGCCTCGTCGAGATAGTGCGTGGTCAGGAGCAGCGTCATCTCGTTCTGCTCACGCAGCCGCAGCACGTGGTCCCACAGGTTCGCGCGTGCGTGCGGATCCAGGCCGGTGGTCGGCTCGTCGAGGAACAGCAGCCGCGGGTGGTTCATCAGGCCCATCGCGACGTCGAGGCGCCTGCGCTGGCCTCCGGACAGCGACTGGACCGTGCGCTTCTCCAGGCCCGTCAGCTCGAGTGCGTCGAGCAGTTCGGCGGAGCGGGCGCGGGCCACATCGGCGGGCACGGCGTAGAACCGTGCCTGGTTGCGCAGCTCGTCCCCCACCCGGTACGAGTAGCCGCCCGCGTTGCCCTGCCCGACGTAGCCGATTCGCGCCCGGACCGCCGCGGGCTCGCGCACCACGTCGCAGCCCGCGACCTCTGCGCTCCCGGAGGTGGGGCTCAGTACCGAGGTGAGCATGCGCATCGTGGTGGATTTCCCCGCCCCGTTGGGGCCGAGGAAGGCGACGAGTTCGCCCTGTTTCACGTCGAGGTCCACGCCCTTGACCGCCTCGACGGTCTCCTTCTTGCGACGAAAGGTCTTCGTGAGCCCCCTCGCCCGAATCGCATTTTCCGTACGCCGTACCGATTCAGTCACGAGATTTACGGTACGCTGCACGAGAAATCTGCGCAACGGAAAGTCCGAGGAAGGTTCCATGAGCGACTCGACCCCCGAGACGCCCGAGACGAGCATCGCCTCGGAGGTTCCCGCGGCGAACAACCAGCGCTTCGCCCCCCTGTGGGACGAGCCGGCCCCGCCACCGACCCGCGGCAGGCCCGCCCGGGTGAACCGCGCCCAGGTGGTGGACGCCGCCGTCGCCGTCGCCGACGAGCACGGCCTCGACGCGGTGTCCATGCGATCGGTGGCCAGGGCACTCGGCGTGGGGACGATGACGCTCTACTCCCACGTCCCGAGCCGCAACCACCTCGTCGACGCGATGGTCGACCGCGCCTACGGGGACTTCACCCTCCCCGATCGCAGCCTGCCCTGGCGGCCTGCACTCGAGGCCTATGCCCGCGGCTACTTCGCACTGCTGCGGGCACACCCCTGGCTGACCGTCATCAACACCTGGCGAATGCCGCTGGCACCCAACGTGTTCGATGCCGACGAAGCCGGTTTCCGGATACTGGTCGACACCGGACTGTCCGCCGGCCAGGTTGTCGAGACGATCGGGATCGTCACCCAGACCGTGTCCGGATTCGCGCGTTCCGCCGCCGCCGAGGACGCCGACCAGCGCAGCCAGGGCACCGACTACGAGACCTACTGGGCCGCGCAGACCGACTTCTGGCAGAACACCTTCGAGCCCGGTCGGTACCCGACGATGACGAGACTGTGGACCGTCGGCGCGTTCGACAACGGCGCCACCCCGTTCGAACTGCGCATCGGCGCCCTCCTCGACACCATCGAGCTGCTCATCGCGAAGTCCTCCGCCGAACCCATCCCGTCGTTCGACGACTGCATGGCGGCGCCGTGGCCGGAACCCGAGAGCGACTGCCCCTCGCCGACCGAACAGCGGGACCGCCCCGACACGCCCACCGACACCGCTAATGGTGCGAAGGCCTGATTGCGAAGGCTGGGAAACGCACCTAACCTGGTGCAATGGCCAAGACCTTCGTCGGGGCACGTCTCCGGCAGCTGCGCACCGAACGCGGAATGAGCCAGGCCGCGCTGGCCAAGACCCTCGAGATCTCGGCCAGCTATCTCAACCAGATCGAGCACGACGTCCGGCCGCTCACCGTCCCTGTCCTGCTCCGCATCACCGAGATGTTCGGCGTCGACACGTCGTTCTTCTCCTCCCAGGACGACACGCGCCTGATCGCCGAGCTCCGGGAGGTCGCCCTCGACCAGGAGATCGGGTTCGAGGCGGACCCACAGGAACTCGCCGAGATGGTCTCCGCACACCCGACACTCGCCCGCGCGGTCGTGAACATGCACCGCCGGTACCGCAACACCACGGCCCAGCTGGCCGCGGCGACAGAGGACCGGTACAGCGACGGCAGCGGATCCGGCTCCATCACGATGCCGCACGAGGAGGTGCGCGACTACTTCTACCAACGCCAGAACTATCTGCACGACCTCGACACGGCCGCCGAGGATCTCACCGCCCGGATGCGGTTCCACCGAGGCGACGTCGCGGGCGAGATCGCCAAGCGGCTCCAGAACGTCCACGACGTCCAGATCGTGCAACGCATCGACCTCGGTGAGGGCGTCCTGCACCGATACGACCCGGAACTGCGGGTCCTGGAGATCTCCCCGCACCTGTCGGGCGGTCAGCGGGTCTTCAAGTTCGCCGCGGAACTCGCCTACCTCGAATACGGCGACCTCATCGAGAAACTCGTCGACGACGGCAGTTTCACCTCCGATTCGTCCCGTTCCCTGGCGAAGCTGGGCCTGGCCAATTACTTCGCCGCCGCGACCGTGCTCCCCTACGGACAGTTCCACGACGTCGCGGAGGACTTCCGGTACGACGTCGAGCGGCTCTCGGCGTTCTTCTCGCAGTCCTACGAGACGATCTGCCATCGACTGTCCACGCTCCAGCGACCCAAACTGCGTGGAGTGCCGTTCTCGTTCGTCCGCGTCGACCGGGCCGGGAACATGTCGAAACGGCAGTCCGCCACGGGCTTCCACTTCTCGTCCAGCGGCGGCACCTGCCCGCTCTGGAACGTGTACGAGACGTTCGCCTACCCGGGCAAGCTGATGACCCAGATCGCACAGATGCCGGACGGCCGCAACTACCTGTGGGTCGCCCGGACCGTCGAGCGTCGGGCCGCCAGGTACGGCCAGCCCGGCAAGACCTTCGCGATCGGACTCGGCTGCGAGCTACGGCACGCCCACCGCACCGTCTACGCGGACGGCCTGAACATCGGATCCGACGCCGCTGCGACGCCCATCGGCTCCGGATGCCGGGTGTGCGAACGGATGAACTGCCCGCAGCGGGCGTTTCCGCCGCTCGGTAAGGAGCTCGACATCAACGAGCACCGCAGTTCCGTCTCTCCGTATCAGATCGCGGAGTCGTGACGGCCTCGACCGAGGTGAGGGTGCCCGCGGGCGTCCACGTCCCGCGGCCGGCCGGGGCCGGATAGCCGGGCCAGGCGAGCACCTGCACCGCGTCGTCCGGGTCGACGGCGGTCAGCGCGAGCGTGTCGGTGTCCTCCCAGTACGCGACGCAGACCGCTTCGGAGACCGACCCGAGGCACACCCACTCGTCCCACACCCCCGCGAGGTCACGGCGCCGGTGCCGGATCTCCCCCGCCTCGGTGACCGCGACGGCCACGAGTCCGTGTGCGGGGTGGCCGACCGCGCTGACGGCGGCGACGCCCTGCCCCAGCGACTCCCAGGCCCCCTCGGGCGTACCGTCGAACACACGGTGGCGCAGCTTCCCGTCGGACCCCGCCACCAGGACGTGCGCCGCCCCACCCGGCATGGGAACGGCCGCCACGGACAGGGGGTCGCGCTGCCCCAGCGGGACCCAGTCCGCCGCGGCGCCGGGGCGCACACCGCAGGCGACGAGTTCCCCGCCCGCGGTCGTCGCCACGAGGGCGGGCCCGGCCGCGCCGGCGCAGGCGATCACTCCGTTGCGGAACGGTCCACCGAGCGGGGTGGACTCCCCGTTGCCCTGGGCGTCGAGCGACCCGTCGGGCCACTGTCGTACCGTGACGGGCCCCGCGGGGGTGTCGATGTGGACGCGACCGGCGAGGGCGACACCGGACGACGTCGCGTCGGTCCGTGTCCGCAGATGCAGGGCGCGATACTCCGCCGGGTCGGCCACCCACTCGTCCGTCCCCGCGGGGACCGTGCCGACGTACCGGGCCGCGGCACCCTCCGTCGCGATCCGTACGGTGCAGTCCGCGGGAGGCCGATCGAAGCGCACCTCGTGCACGGAACCGGGATCGGTCCAGGCGAATCGGGTCTGCTCCCCCGGCGCGGTCACCTCCGCCCAGCAGGAGATCGACAGCGCTGTGCGCCAACGCAACTGGACGGAGTCACGGTGAACCGTGACTCGGCTCATCCGGATCCGCTCGCTCGGCGTCACGGGGACCGGCGCCGACTCGAGGGCGGTGGTGACGACCAGCGTGGCGAGCACCTGCCCCAGCGCCGAGCGCAGCGTGAAGGTCTGGGTCTGATTGAGGGTCACCGTCGTGACCGCCGACCCCGTCCGGCCGAATCCGCACACGGACTCCGCTCCCCCGTCGATCCGGAGTGTCAGCCGACCCGACGCGAGGGTTCCGGTGTCCCACGTGACGGCCACCGGAACGGTCGAGTCGACCCCGCTCGGCGTGAAGACCACGGGGTTCCGCGCCGGGGGCAGCAGGGACAGCAGCGCCATCGGCTCCCTCCTGACAGACAGGCACCCCACCCTACCGACGCCACCCCGATTCGCCGGCAGCCGCGGCGCGGACTCGCCTCGCGAGTCGAAGATGCCTGTTATTTTGCGTACGACGCCGACATCGGGGGGACACATGGCACGCCAGTTCGACGAACTCCTGGCCGGACGCCGGGTGCTCGTCACCGGCGCGGCGCGCGGCATCGGTGCCGCCCTCGCCACCCGACTGCACCGCCGCGGCGCCCGGGTCGCACTGCTCGGGCTGGACCCCGAACTGCTCGAACAGGTCGCCGTCACGTGCGGCCGCGCCCCCTGGCGGCACTGCGACGTCCGGGACCCGGACGCCCTCGAACGGGCGGTGAACGAACTGGTCGGCGGCCTCGGCGGGCTGGACGTCGTGGTCGCGAACGCCGGGGTCGGCGCCCAGCTGCCGATGGTCGGCGGCGACCCGGAGGTCATGCGGCAGACCGTCGAGGTGAACCTGATGGGCACCTATCACACGTTGCGCATCGCCGGGGAGCACCTCGGTCACTCGAACGGGTACGCACTCGTGGTGGCGTCCGGCGCCGCCGGGGTGTCGCTGCCGCTGCTGGGCGCGTACAGCGCCACCTCCGCCGCGACCGAGGCCCTGGCCAACACACTTCGCGTGGAGATGCGGCACCTGGGCACCCGCGTCGGCGTCGGATACCTCGGCGAGATCGACACCGAGATGGTGAGCATCGGATTCGACAGCGCCGCCGCGGACAAGATCCGGTGGTCCGGCATGTTCACGTCGCTGTCGCCCACGGAAACCGCAGTCGCGGCGCTGGAGAAGGGAATCGCACTGCGGCGCAGGAAGATCTATGCCCCGGCCTGGGTGGGCGGCGTGATGCGCCTGCGAACACCAGCGCAGCGGATCGTCGATCTGCGTCCGCAGCCGTCGATGGCGACGGCCCTCGCGATCGCGCGGACCGAGCGGGCCCGGTTCACCACCCCGCTCGCCGGCCGAAAGGAACCGACCACATGACGCCCCGTATCCCACCTGGCCGGTTGCGCAGGCTCGGTCCCGTGAACTGGACGGTGTGGCGGGTGGTGTCGCTGGTGTCGCGCACCCCCGACGCCCAGTTGTTCAGCACCCTCGGGCGGGCAGGTGGCACGTACCGGGGCTGGCTGCACTTCGCGGCGACCGTGCTCATGCCGGGCGGCCGGATCTCCCGGCACGAGACCGAACTCGTGATCATCCGGGTCGCGCACCTTCGCGGCTGCGACTACGAGATGGACCACCACATCCGGCTCAGCCGACGCGCGGGCGTGACGCCGGAAATCCTGGCCCGCGCTCTGATCGGCTCGGAGGCCGACGGTTGGAGCGATCGACACCGCGCGATGCTGGCGGCGGTCGACGAACTCATCACCGGCAAGGACCTGAGCGACACCGCCTGGGCGGCGCTGTCGAGGCACCTGAACGACCGCGGGATGATCGAGTTCGTCCTCCTGGTCGGCCAGTACGACATGCTCGCCACCACGATCACGACCCTGCGCATCGACCGCGACACCTTCCACTGACCCCCTCCCCCCCCCCCGGGGTGAGGGGAGATGGCGCGGCTGTGCTCACAGCGGACCGCGCGAAGGCAAGCCGGTGTGACGTTGTCGACGACGAACCGTCCGTCGCTTACGAATGCGCCCGCGATCGGGCTAGCCTGACTTCTTTCGGCCGTGACACTCGTCCGTGCCCCCAATCGGTAGGAAATTTCGCTATGTCCGTTGAGGTCAAGGACGCCTCCCTCCCGCATCCCGACCACGACAATCCCAATCACGCCCGCCGCTGGCTGGTGCTGTGCATCGTCGGACTCGCCCAGCTGACGGTCGTGCTCGACGCCACCATCGTCTCGATCGCCCTGCCCCAGGCCCAGCTCGACCTCGGGATCAGCGACGGCGACCGGCACTGGGCCGTCACCGCGTACGCGCTGGCATTCGGCGCGCTGCTGCTTCTGGGCGGTCGCATCGCCGACTTCTGGGGACGCAAGCGTTCCTTCATGGTCGGCATGATCGGGTTCGCCATCGCGTCGGCGGTCGGCGGCCTGGCTCAGACGGGTGTGCAACTGTTCGCTGCGCGCGCCGGCCAGGGTGTGTTCGCGGCGCTCCTGGCGCCTGCGGCCCTGGCCATTCTGACCACGACGTTCACCGAGGGACGTGAGCGCGCCAAGGCGTTCGCCGTGTACGGCGCCATCTCGGGCGGCGGCGCCGCCGTCGGTCTGCTTCTCGGCGGCCTCCTCACCGAGTACGTCGACTGGCGGTGGTGCCTGCTGGTGAACGTCCCGGTCGCACTGTTCGCCCTCGCCGTCACCGCTCCGATCGTGCGGGAAACCAAGGCGCACGGTGACGTTCGTTACGACATTCCGGGAACCGTCCTGGTCGCCCTCGGGCTCGGTGCACTCGTGTACGGGTTCACCCAAGCCGAGAAGCACGGCTGGGATTCCGCTCCGGCCATCGGTTTCGTGGTCGTCGGTCTGCTGGCACTCGGGGCGTTCGTCGCGGTCGAGAAGAGGTCCTCTCATCCCCTGCTGCCGCTGTACATTCCGTGGGACCGCAATCGTGCACCGGGTCTGATCGGCTCCCTGGTGATCGGCTCGGTGCTGATCGGCGGCACCCTGTATCTGACGTTCTACCTGCAGATCGTGCTCGGCATGAGTCCGTTCGTGTCCGGGGTGGCGTCCCTTCCGTTGACGGTGGCGATCACCGTCGCCGCGGGTGTCGCGGCTCAGGCGAGCACACGCATCGGACCCAAGGTGCCGATGGCGGTCGGCCCGGTCGTCGCGGCGGCGGGCCTGGTGCTGATGCTGACGCGGATCGACGTCGACAGCTCCTACTGGACCGTCGTGCTGCCTGCGCTGCTCGTGCTCGGTTTCGGTATCGGACTGATGATCGCCCCGATGCAGAACGTCGCGCTGGTCGGCGTGCGGGACCACGACGCGGGCGCTGCGAGCGCCCTCGTCAACGCCGCCATGCAGATCGGTGGCGCACTCGGCACGGCACTGTTCACGACGATCTATGTTTCCGCGAAGTCGTCGTACTCCACGAGCAACCCTGCCGCGCACCCGTTCTCGGTCGAGGTGTCCGGGTACGCACACGTGTTCGGCTGGGCCGCCGTGTTCCTTGTGATCGTCTCCCCGATCGTGATGGCGCTGGTGCGGGTCACGAAGGACGAACTGCCCGCGGAGGGCGCCGTCGGCGTCCACTAGTCACCCTGGTGAGGGGAACCCTCGGCCGGTCCAACCGGCCGTGGGTTCCCCTCACCCGTCGTCGCCCGGTTTGGCTCGTTGCACGGGTGGGAATGCGGTGGGGGACCGAGTTCCCACCGCGAGGCGAGAGGAGCAACCATGACCGACGTCCGCCACCCCGGAAAAGTCCCACCACGAACAGGCGAACCTCCCGGGCCCGCGCGGCAGGTCGACGATCTCTCGACAGCGGCGTTGATCGAACGACTCACCGACCAGGTGACGACGTTGGTCCGCACCGAGATCAGACACGGTGTCGCCGAGATCAAGGACAAGGGCTCGCGCGTCGGCGTGGGTGTCGGCGTGTCCGGCGCCGGGGTTCTCCTGCTGCTGTTCGGTTTCGGAACGCTCGTCGCCGCCGCCGTCCTCGGTCTCGCGGTCGCGCTCGATCCGTGGCTGGCGGCGCTGGTCGTCGCGGCGATCCTGATCGTGATCGGCGGCGGTCTCGCGGCCGTCGGCGGCCGGAAGACGAAGGACGCGCTGCCCCCGACACCGGAGCAGACCACCCGCAGCGTCCAGGAGGACGTGGCGACAGTGAAGGAGAACTGGCGATGACGGGCGACACGAACGAGGTCGAGGAGCTGGCCGCGGCAGCCGAGCACCAGCGCGCAGAACTGGCGACCACCGTGGAGGCGCTCGCGGACAAGGCCGACGTGACGGGCAGGGCGAAAACGAAGGCGCGCACCGAACTGGAACGGGTGCGGCACGATCCGAAACTCGCCGCGCTGCTGGCCGGGGCCGTCGCGGGTGTGGTCACCGTCGCCACCCTGCGCCGAATCCGGCGCAACCACCATTGATCCACCGCCGCGGCGCCCTCGCGCGGGTGTGTCGCACGAGGGCGCCTTCGCGCCGTGTGGATCGGGTTCACAGCGCGGCGCGCAGCACCTCCACCGCGGGGGTCGAGTTGCGGCCGATCAGTCGCTGCAGGTCGCCGCTCTCGGTGTCGAGTGCACCCACCTTGATGCCGGCGTCGGCACTGGCGAGCATGCCCGCGTAGACGGGAGGAAGGCCCGCGCCTTCGAGCGCGGCCTCGTACTGCTCGACCGGAAGGTCCTGGTACACAACCTTCTTGCCCGTGGCGTCGGACATCGCGGCGGCCAGTTCGGCGAGGGTGAGCCGCTCGTCGCCCCCGAGTTCGTAGATCTTGCCCGCCTGCCCGTCGGAGAGCAGCACGACCGCGGCGGCGTCGGCGTAGTCGACGCGCGCCGCGCCTGCCACGCGACCCTCGCCGCCCGCACCGGCCAGTACGCCGCGCTCCGCGGTCCCGGCGAGGTCCGCGGTGTAGTTCTCCCAGTACCAGCCGTTGCGCAGCAGTGCGTGGTCGATGCCGGACTTCGCGAGCAGTTCCTCGGTCGCCTTGTGCTCGGGGGCGAGGGACAGCGGGCTCTGCGCCGCGTCGAGCACCGAGGTGTAGGCGACGAATCCGACTCCGGCGGCCTTCGCGGCCTCGATGACGTTGGTGTGCTGCGGGAGCCGATGCCCCACCTCACTGCCGGAGATCAGGAGCAGCTTGTCGACGCCGGCGAGCGCGGCGGTGAGGGCGGCGGGGTCGGAATAGTCTGCGACGCGCACCTGGACGCCCTTGTCCGCGAGGTCGGCGGCCTTCTCGGCGTCGCGAACGACGGCGACGAGGTCGGCGGCGGGGGCGCCGCGCGTGAGCAGTGCGTCGACGACGAGCCGGCCGAGGTGGCCGGTGGCTCCGGTGATGGCGATGGTCATTGAGTGTTCCTCCACGAATCAGGGCACAAAGCTTCCCTGTCATCATGCACTTATTTTTAGTAAGTGCAACACCAGAAGGTAGTGCTAACTGTTCGACCAGTAGTAACCTGGGCTGCATGAGCGCCCCCGACCTGCCCGTATCCGAGCCGAGCCCCGACTTCGCGGCCGACGTGTTCGAGCGCGCGTGTCCGTCACGGGACGTGGTCCACACGATCACCGGACGCTGGGGATTGCTGGCGCTGCTCGCGCTCAACGAGGGTCCGTACCGGTTCGGCGCGCTGCGACGCCGGGTCGACGGCGTCAGTGAGCGGATGTTGGCGCAGAGCCTGCAGGCACTGGAACGGTCCGGCTTCGTGCACCGTGAGGTTCTCGAGGCGATCCCACCCAAGGTCGAGTACAGCCTGACGGCGAGGGGCGAGCAGGTCGCGGCGGACCTGATGTCACTGGTTCACCTCGTCGAGTCGCAGATGCCCGACATCCTGGCCGATCAGGCCGAGTACGACAGAGGTCGCTGACACACCCCTGTGCGTGGGTTCGGTAGCCAGGACTACCGAACCCACGCACAGGGCGGCGGGCCGCCTACACCCAGCCGCCCCGCTCCGTGATGTCGGCCGCGCCGTCGACGGCGTCGTGGGTGCAGCTGAAGCCGACGACACTCCGCCCGTCCGACAGTTCGACGCTCGTCAGCGCCATGGGTGCGGGCAGTGCGCCGAGGAAGGAGCCGAGGCCCGCGGCGGACACCCGGAACACCTCACCTCGGATCGGTGCACCGAGCCCCGGCCCGCGCCGCACCAGCCCCGGCTTCGGCGGCACCGTGTCGAGCGCGTACAGCCGGTAGGCGTCGGTGGTGGAGACGGCGCCGGTGAACCGGGCACCGATGTCCTCGAGCTGGAAGTGCAGCGGCTGCCCGCGCAGGTGTGCGCCGAACACCGCGAGCTCCACTCCCCCGTCGACGAGCGCAGGCGCCGGCACCCCCGTGAGCCGGGCACCGAGATCGACCGCCACCTGGTCGTCGAACGCGGGGACGACGAACATGACGCCGAACGGATGCCCTTCCGCGGTCGCCGCGCCGGGCACCGCGACCGCGGCCATGTCGAGCAGGTTGCAGAAGTTCGTGTACGTGCCCATCCGACGGTTGATCCCGAGCGGGTCGGCCTGCACCGCCGCGATCGTCGGATGCTCCGTCGTCGTCGGCAGCAGCAGGGCGTCGCAGCCCGCGAGTGTGGCTGCGGCGGCGACCTTCGCGCGGCGCAGCGCGTCCAGGTCGGTGACGAGTTCGTGCGCGGCAGGCGCCTTCGCTCCCGCGACGATCGCCGCCACGGTGGGATCGGCTCCGGCGGGCGAACTGTCGAGGAACTGCCCGACCGCGGCGTACCGCTGTGCGACGACGGCACCGTCGTACAACAGCGTGGCCGCGTCGAGCAGGCCGGAGATGTCGACGGTCCGCGTCGCGACGCCGGTCGCCTCGAGCGCCGAGACGGTGGCGTCGAACGCGGCGCGGTACTCGGGGCTCAGGGGCTCCAGGTCCTCGGCGCGTGGCACCGCGACCACCGGGGCGGCCGGGGCGGCGAGGCGGACGTCCGCCGGCCACCTCCGACTGCGGGGGTCACGTGTGTCGGGACCGGCCATGACGCGCGCCGCGGCGACAGCGCAGTCCAGGTCGGTGGCGAACACGGTGAGGCAGTCGTAGTCGACACAGGCCGGGACGACACCGTGGGTGGGGATCACGCCGAGCGAGAGCTTGAGCCCGACGAGGCCCGCGAACGCGGCGGGCACCCGGCCGGATCCGGCGGTGTCGGTGCCGATGCCGATGTCGGCGATCCCGAGTGCGACGGCGACCGCGGAGCCGGAACTCGACCCCCCCGAGACCCGCTCGGGATCCCAGGACCCGCGGACCGCGCCGTACGGACTGCGGGTGCCGACCAGGCCGGTCGCGAACTGGTCGAGGTTTGTCTTGCCCAGCACGACCGCGCCCTGCTCGACCAGCCGGGCCACACCGCTCGCCGTCTCGGTCGCCGGGTACGCGAACTCGGGGCATGCCGCGGTCGTCGGTAGACCCGCGACGTCGACGTTGTCCTTGACCGCGACGAGCAGGCCCGCCAGTGGCAGGTCGTCTCCCGCCGCGAGGCGGTCCTCGACGGCGCGTGCGTCGGCGAGGACGTCGGTTTCGCTGCGCAGCAGGATCCACACCTCGGGCCGGTCGACCTCGGCGATGCGCCGGAACGCCCGCACGACACGGTCGGTCGGCGACAGTGTGCCTGCCAGTTCAGCGACGTTGCCGACTGCGTTCATGATCACGCGACTCCCATCACGACGAGCGGGGTTCCCGGCTGTACCCGTGCACCCGGTTCGACGAGCACGTCGAGCACGGTTCCCGCAGAGTTGAACGGTACCGGCATCTCCAGCTTCATCGCCTCGAGGATCACGGCGTCCCCACCGGCCTCCACGATGTCGCCCGGTTCGACCGCGACCCGCCACACGGTCCCGACCATGGGCGCCTCCACGACGACGGCGCCCGCGGGCAGCACGAGATCGGCGACCTCCGGCTCGGGCACGGCGGACTCGACGCGGTCGAACTCGCCCGCGGCGCGCCACGCCTCCTTCTCCGCCTCGAACGCGGCGCCCTGCCTCGTGTTGAACTCGGCGATCGACTCGGCGTTGTCCTCGAGGAAGCGCAGATGGTCGGCGAGCGCGAAGGTGCCCTCGGTGATCTCCGCGTTGAATCGGCCCGCAGCGGCCTCCGCGCGGAACTCGGTGAGTTGTTCGGGGGTGACGGGTTCCCAGACGATGCGGTCGAAGAATCGGAACAGCCAGGGCCTGCCGTCCTCGAACGGCCCCTGCTGCCGGTATCCGGACCAGATCGGGACGGTCCGGCCGATCAGCTGGTACCCACCGGGCGATTCCATTCCGTAGACGCAGAGGTACTTCCCGCCGATGCCGACGGCATCCGACGGCGTCCACGTGCGGGCCGGGTTGTACTTCGTCGTCACCAGCCGATGCCGGGGGTCGAGCGGAACGGCCAGTGGCGCACCCAGATACACGTCGCCGAGGCCGAGAACCAGGTACTCGGCGTCGAAGACGGCGTCCCGTACCTGGTCGACGGAGTCGAGTCCGTTGATGCGGCGGATGAACTCGGTGTTCGACGGCAGCCACGGCGCGGCGTCGCGCACGCCCGCCCGGTAGCGGTCGATGGCCTCGGCGATCGACGGGTCGTCGAACGAGAGCGGCAGCCGGATCGTGCGGCTCGGCACGACGAGGTCACCGGTCGCGGGCAGCAGGTCCTCGATGTCCTGGAGGACGTCGAGCAGCGCCCGCGCCGGCAGCGCGTCGGGGTCGAAGTGCAGGTGCAGGGACCGCACGCCGGGGGTGACGTCGATCAGTCCCGGCACGGCGCGTTCGGCCAGCGCCACCGACAGGGCGTGCACCCGCATGCGCAGACCGAGGTCGAGCTCCATCTCGCCGTACTCGACGAGCAGGTTGTCGTCGCCGCCGCGCAGGTAGACCACCGCCGGGCGGCCGAGGATCTCCTCGCGCCGCGCCAGTACGCCGCCGTCGGAACTCGCCGCGCGGGCCGTCGACGGCGGCAGCTGTGCGGCCCGAACGGAATTCGACGCACGCAGCATGTCGGCGCCACCCTCGGTGACGGGCACGAACCGCACCTGGTCACCGGGCCGGATCTGGCCGAGCTTCCAGCGGTGTGCGCTGGTGACGGTCAGCGGGCACGCGAAACCACCGAGGCTCGGGCCGTCCGGGCCGAGCAGGATCGGGGTGTCACCCGAGACGTTCAGTGCGCCGACGCTGTACGGGTTGTCGTGCAGGTTGGACGGGTGCAGTCCCGCCTCGCCTCCGTCGGTACGCGACCAGGTCGGCTTCGGGCCGTCGAGCCGGATACCGGTCCGGTTGGCGTGCGCGGCCGCCGTCCAGGTGGTGTCGTAGAACTGCGCCATGTCGGAGTCGGTGAAGTACGACGGAGCCGGCTGCGGCCCCTCGCCGACCGCGAGGTGCCAGGTGTGTCCGAACACCGGACGATCCTGCGCCGGAACGATCGTCGGTTCCGCGAGGTCGTCATCGGTCTGCGCGAGTGCCAGGACGTCGCCGGTGGCGAGCGCTCGACCGGTGACGCCGCCGAACCCGCCGAGCGTGAAGGTGGAGGCACTGCCGAGGTAGCGGGGAGCGTCGATGCCACCGCGAACCGCGACGTAGACGCGCAGTCCCTCACCGGCCGGGCTGCCGACGTCGAGGACGCCACCGGCGGGCACCTCGACCGGCTCCCACATCGGCACCGCGTCACCGTTCACGGTCACCGGGGCGGGTGCCCCGCCGACGCACACGACTGTGGCCTCGGCGAACTCCAGTTGCGGACCCTGCAGGGTGCATTCGAGCCCGACGGCGTCGGGGGTGTTGCCGACGGCGGTGTTCACCAGGGTGAAGGACAGGTCGTCCATCGGACCCGACGGCGGAATGCCGACCTCCCAGTAGCCGAGGCGGCCCGGGTGGTCCTGGAGCGTGGTCATGGTCCCCGGCCGGAGCACGTCCACCCGCGGTCCCCCGACCACCAGCTCGGCGAGGGTACCGGTGGTCTGGCCGCCGCCGAGGACGACCGGGAGCGCCGTGATCGCCCGCAGCTGCGGCAGATTGGTGGCGATGCCGTGGATCGCGGTCTCGTCCAGTGCGGCGCCGAGCGCGGCGAACGCTCCCGCGCGGGTGCTGCTCGCGGTGACGATCTTGGCGATCATCGGGTCGTAGTGCTCGCTGACCGTGGTGCCGGTGTCCACCCAGGTCTCCACCCGGGTGTGCGCGGGGAACTCGACGCTGGTGAGCAGCCCGGCGGACGGGCGGTACTCACGCCCCGGATCCTCCGCGTACACGCGGGCCTCGACGGCGTGCCCGGTGATCTCGGGCCCGCTGTCGGGGAGCTCGTCGAGCATCGAGTTGTCGCCACCGGCCAGGCGCAGCATCCACGCGACCAGGTCGACGCCCGTCACCTCCTCGGTGACGGGGTGCTCGACCTGCAGGCGGGTGTTCATCTCCAGGAAGGACGCCTCGCCGCGATCCACGTCGTACACGAACTCGACGGTGCCGGCGGAGCGGTAGTCGACGGAGGACGCGAGGGCACGCGAGGACGAGAGCAGCTGGTCGACAACGGCGTCCGAGAGACCGAAGGCGGGCGCCTCCTCGACGACCTTCTGGTTCCGGCGCTGCAGCGAGCAGTCGCGGGTGCCGAGACTGAGGGTGCGGCCCGCGCCGTCGCCGAACACCTGGACCTCGACGTGCCGGGCGTGGGCGACGAAGCGTTCGAGGAAGACACCCGAGGACGAGAAGTTCGCCGCCGCCAGACGCTGCACTCGATCGTAGGCACCGCGCAGGTCCGTCTCGTCGAAACACGCCTGCATGCCGATGCCGCCACCGCCGCCGACCGCCTTGAGCATCACCGGGTACCCGACCTCCGCAGCAGCCGCGAGGGCCGCCTCGACGCTCTCGAGCATCCCGCTGCCCGCGACCAACGGAACCCCGACCGCGCGGGCCGCCTCCCGGGCCGAGTGCTTGTTGCCGAACACCCGCAGCTGGTCCGGCGTCGGTCCGACGAAGGCGATTCCGGCCGCTTCGGCGGCAGCGGCGAACGCGTCGTTCTCCGACAGGAATCCGTAACCCGGGTGGATCGCGCCCGCGCCGGACGCCAGCGCCGCCTCGATCACCGCGTCCGCCCGCAGGTACGACTCCTGCGCCGGCGCCGGTCCGAGCCGGATCGCCACGTCCGCGAGTTCGACGTGCGCCGCCGCCGCGTCCGCGTCCGAGTGGACCGCCACCGTCTTGAGTCCCAGGATGTGGGCGGAACGCATGATCCGGCAGGCGATCTCACCTCGATTGGCAACGAGCAGGGTGTCGAACGAGAGGGCGGTCATGTCACGGCCTTTCGGTGGGAGAGGGTCGTCGGAGCGGAACCTGCGCGGCGACCGGGCGTCAGTCACGAACGGCGTTGGCCATCCGCGCCATTGCCAGTGCCTGCTGGGCGCGTTCGATCACGACGGCCCGCGATTCGTCGATGTGCGAGAGGAGCGCGTCGTGTGCGCGCTGGAGATGTCCGTCGAGGACGAGTTCGGCGACCGCGATGTGTTCGTCGACGGTCGCGCGCATCCGGTCGGGGGTCAGGTAGTCGAACATCCGGACGGGCCGGACCTTCGCGTTGACTCCCGCGAGAGCGTCCACGAGCGCTCGATTGCCGGAGGACGCGAGCAGCGTGGTGTGGAACTGTTCGTCGAGCACGACGAACCCGGCGTCCGGGTCCGGCATCTCGTTGCGGAACCCGTACCACCGCTGCACTTCCGGGCCGAGGATCTGCGGGTCGTGCATTTCGCCGCTGCCCTGCAGGATCCGCAGTAGCCCCCGCATCTCCAGGGTGATGCGCAGCTCGTAGAGGTCGGCGAGCTCCTCGAGACGAGGCCGGTACGGGAAGAGGCCGTGGTCGTCACGCTCGACGAGTCCGTCGGCCTGCAACCGTGCCAGCGCCTCCCGGACCGGGGTCCGGGACACGCCGTACAGTTCGGCGAGCCGCTCCTCGCCGAGGCGGTCGCCCGGGCCGATCCGGCCGGTCATCAGGTCACTGCGGAGCCGCAGGTACACCCGCTCGCGAAGCGGTCCGCGGGCGGCCGGCGCGAGGCCGCCGTCGTCCTCGGGTTCGATCACCGTCATGTCAGATGGCCATTGCGGCGCGGACGGCGTCGGCCGATTCCGCGCCCCCTGTTCCGGTGGACGTGACGTGGCCGGCGGCGAGCACGCTGTAGTGCTGCGCGGCCTGCAGGGCGAAGCCGATGTGCTGTTCGACCAGCAGGACGCTGAGGTCGCCGCGCCGGGTGAGGTCGATGATCGTGCGCTCGATCTCGGCGACGACGTTCGGCTGGATGCCCTCCGTCGGTTCGTCGAGGATCAGCACCTTCGGTTCGGTGACGAGGGCACGGGCGATCGCGAGTTGCTGTCGCTGGCCTCCCGAGAGCAGGCCGGCGCGGCGGTCGAGCAGGTCCTTCAGCGCGGGGAACAGGTCCAGTGCCTCCGCGATCAACGCCTTGCCGCGCTTGCGACCGTCGGCGACCACCTGCAGGTTCTCCTCGGTGGTCAGCTGCCCGAACGACTGCTGTCCCTGCGGCACGTACGCGAGGCCCCTGCCGACTCGTGCGCTGGGCCGCAGCGAGGTGATGTCCTCACCGCCGAGCAGGATCTTTCCCGACGTCGCCTTGATCAGACCGACAGCGGCGCGCAACAGCGTGGTCTTGCCCGCGCCGTTGTGCCCCATGACAGCGGCGACGCCACCCTCGGGCACGGTGAGCGAGACCCCGTGCACGACCTCGGTGCGGCCGTAGCCGGCGTGAATGTCGACGAGTTCGAGCATCGTCATCCCTCCTTCGCGTGGTCGGTGCCGACGGCGGGATCGCCCACCTGCCCGGTACCGAGATAGACGGCCTGGACCTTCGGATCGGCCTGCACCTGCGCGACGGTGCCCTCGGAGAGCACCTTCCCCGCGGCCAGCACCGTCACCGAGGTGGCGAATGCGCGCATGAAGTCCATATCGTGTTCGACGACGACGACGGTGCGCTCACCACCGATGCGGCGCAGCAGGTTTCCGGTTTCCTCGCGTTCCTCGAGGCTCATGCCGGCGACCGGTTCGTCGAGCAGGAGCACGTCGGCGTTCTGCACGAGGAGCATGCCGATCTCGAGCCACTGCTTCTGTCCGTGCGCGAGGATGCCCGCGGGGGTGTCGCGCTGCCGGGTCAGGCCGATGGTCTCGAGGGCCTCCTCGATCTGCGGCAGCACCTCCTTGCGGCGCCGCAGCAGCGTCAGTGCCGATCGGCCTGCGCCCGCGGCGATGTCGAGGTTCTGCAGCACCGACAGGTCCTCGAAGACGCTGGCGGTCTGGAACGTCCGTCCGACACCGAGCCGGGCGATGTGGTGGACCTTCTTGCCGACGAGCTCGACTCCGGACTTCGTGGCGGAGCCGGTGGCCGGGACCAGCCCGGTGATCGCGTCGACGAGTGTGGTCTTGCCTGCACCGTTGGGGCCGATGAGGAAGCGCAGGTCGCCCTGTAGGAGGGTCAGGTCGACGTTGTCGACGGCCTTGAAGCCGTCGAAGCTGACCGACAGGCCCCGCACCTCCAGGTACTCGCTCGACATGCCCGCGTTGCCGCCCAGCTCGGGCGCTTTGACTGCTTCGGTCGATCCGGTCATCAGGACACCTTCACGGGTTCGGGCACCTCTGCGGGCGAGGGTGCGTCGGGTTCCGACTGGGGCGTGGTCCTGCGCCTGCGGAGCAGTGCCAGGAGGCCCGCGACTCCGGCCGGGAAGAAGCCGACCACCACGATGAACAGCAGTCCCTGGGCATAGATCCAGCCGGACGGGAACGACTCGGAGAACGCGGACTGGGCCCAGGCGACACCGATCGCACCGAGAACCGGGCCGAGCAGGGTGGCGCGGCCGCCGATGGCGACGCCGATCAGGAAGGCGAGGGACGGAACGATTCCCACGTCCGCGGGCGAGATGATCCCGACGATCGGCACGAACAGCGCCCCGGCGACACCGGCGAGGAACGCGGCGGCCACGTAGGCGACCAGCTTGATGTTGGCCGGGTCGTACCCGAGGAACCGGACGCGTTCCTCCTGGTCCCGCACCGCGACGAGCAGTTCGCCGTAACGGGAGTTCATCAGCTGCCGGATCGCGGCAACGGACAGCAACAGCACTGCGGCCGCGATGAAGAACAGCATTCGCTTGTTGGCGGGGTCGGCGAGGTTGAAGCCGAAGAACGTGCGGAACCTGTTGAGCCCGTTGCTGCCACCGATGGTCTGCTGACCGACGAGCAGGATCGCGAACGCGGCGGCCAGCGCCTGGGACAGGATGGCGAAGTACGCACCCTTGACGCGGCGCTTGAAGACGCCGAGCCCGAGCAGGAACGCCACCAGGGCCGGAAGGGTCAGGACGGCGATGATCGCGACCACCGGCGACGCGAACGGCTGCCAGTAGCCGGGCAGCTCCGTCTTGCCGGCGATCTGCATGAAGTCGGGGACGTCGTCACCGCGGAGCTCGGCGTCCGCGATCTTGAGGTGCATCGCCATCGCGTAGGCGCCGATGCCGAAGAAGACGCCCTGACCGAGGGTCAGCATCCCGCCTCGGCCCCAGGCCAATCCGATTCCGGCGGCGACGATGGCGAAGCACAGGAACTTGCCGAGCAGGCCGAGCCGGAAGTCGGACAGCACCGCGGGTGCCACACCGAACAGGACGACGGCGGCGAGCGCGAACCCGCCCCACACGCGCAACTTGGGATGTGTCAGGACGCTCACACGAGACTCCTCGTCTTGACGGCGAACAGACCCTGCGGGCGGATCTGCAGGAAGACCACGATGATCACGAACACGATCACCTTCGCGATCGACGCGGTGGTCGAGTACTCGATGAAGGAATTCAGGATGCCGAGGGCGAACGCCGCGATCACGGCACCCTTCATCTGGCCGAGCCCGCCGACCACGACCACGAGGAACGCGTCGATCAGGTAGCTCTGCCCGATGGTCGGGCTGGTCGAGCCGATCAGCGTCAGCGCGACGCCGGCGACGCCCGCCAGTCCCGACCCGATGAAGAAGGTGGTGACATCGGTACGGCGGGAGGAGATTCCGCTGGTCTCCGCGAGGTCGCGGTTCTGCACGACGGCGCGGATCCGGCGGCCCATCGGGGAGCGCTTGAGCGCGGTCGCCAGCACCGTCACCGCGACCACGGCCAGTACCAGGATGAAGATGCGGGTCTTCGGGACCACCGCGCCGAAGATCTCGACACCACCCGAGAGCCACTCCGGTGCAACGACATTGACTGCGGGTGCCCCGAAGACGTCCCGGGCGAGCTGCTGCAGGATCAATCCGACACCGAACGTCACCAACAGCGTGTCGAGGGGACGGTGGTACATCCGCTTGACCAGAACGGTTTCGAGGGCGACACCCATCAGGCCGCCGACGACGAAGCCGACCACCAGCGAGACGAACAGCGATCCGGTGGCGCTCGAGATCACCTGCTGCACCACGTAGGCCGTGTAGCTGCCGGCCATGATGAACTCGCCGTGGGCCATGTTGATCACGCCCATCTGACCGAAGGTCAGGGACAATCCCAACGCGGCGAGCAACAGAATCGAGCCGATGCTCAATCCGGTGAAGAGCTGTCCGATCACGACATCCATGAAAGATGCACTGCCTCTCTACTGGTCGGCTTCGTCGTCTCGGGCGGCACCGCCGCCCCCTCACTGGGGCGGCACCGCCGCCGTCGTCGGATGACTGCTACTGCTTGCTGAGGCCCTCGGCCCACGGGTAGGTCTCGAGGTACGGGTCGGGCTCGATCGGCTGACCGGAGTCCCACACCGTGTAGATCAGTCCGTCGTTACGGATCTCGCCGATGCGGGCGGTCTTGGTGATGTGGTGGTTGTCCCCGTCGATCGTGACCAGACCCTCGGGGGCCTCGAACGTGACGCCGTCCGCATTGGCCTGAATGTCCGCGACCGCGAACGAATTCGCCTTCTCGACGGTGTTCTTCCACAGGTGGACCGACACGTAGGCGGCTTCCATCGGGTCGGACGTGGGCTTGTTCTGTCCGTACTTCGCCTTGTACGCCTCGACGAAGGTCTTGTTCACCGGGGTGTCGATGGTCTGGTAGTAGTTCCACGCCGTCAGCTGGCCCTCGATGTTCTGCACACCGATGCCACCGACCTCCTCCTCGGCGATGGAGACCGAGACGACCGGCATGGCCTGCGGGGTCAGGCCGACGTTCTTGTACTCACGGAAGAACGCGACGTTGGAGTCGCCGTTGAGGGTGTTGAACACGGCATCGGCGTCGGCGGTGCGAACCTTGTTGACGATGGTCGAGAAGTCGGTGGACCCGAGCGGGGTGTAGTCCTCGCCCTTGATCTCGATGCCGTTGGCCTCCGCGTACGCCTTGATGATGCGGTTCGCGGTCTGCGGGAAGACGTAGTCGGAGCCGACGAGGTAGAGGGACTTGACGCCCTTCTCCTTGAGGTAGTCGAGCGCCGGGATGATCTGCTGGTTCGTGGTGGCGCCGGTGTAGAAGATGTTCGGCGAGTCCTCGAGGCCCTCGTACTGAACGGGGTAGTACAGCAGCGAGTTCCGGTCCTCGAACACCGGCAGCATCGCCTTGCGGGACGAGGAGGTCCAGCCACCGAACACGGCCGCGACACAGTCGCTGCTGATCAGCTTCTCCGCCTTCTCCGCGAAGACGGTCGGCTCGGAGGCACCGTCCTCGCCGACGAGCTGAATCTGCTTGCCGAGAACGCCTCCGGAGGCGTTGATCTCCTCGACGGCGAGGGCGATGGAGTCACGCACGGTGACCTCGGAGATGGCCATCGTGCCCGACAGGGAGTTGAGCGAGCCGACCTTGATGGTGTCACCGGAGGTGTCCACGCAGGATGCGGCGGCCGAGTCGCCGGACGCGGTGTCGGATGCCTTGCTGCCGCAACCGGTCAGCACGAGGCCGAGCGCGGCGACGGCGGCGGGCGCGGCGAGCGCGCGCTTCGAGATGTGACGCATGTAAAGGGCCTTTCGGTCGAGAACGTGCGAGAGGAGGACATGCCGGTGAAGCTGTATCCGATCCGCGTATACAGGGAGGTATTCGCGACGAGTGCAGACAGTAGGCGGCCCGTATTGCGCCGGAATGTCTGTTGGTCACCAATTGATTTCGCACATTTCGACCGTGTGAACATGCGCTCACGCCAGAGGTGAGTGCCGTGTGCAGACACGAAAAAGGGCGCCCGACCGCAATGGTCGGGCGCCCCGAGGCACCGTCGGTGCCTGTGCGTGAGTGTGGTGGTTTCAGCTACCGAACTCGCGCACGGGCGGCGAAGCCGCCTAGAAGTTGATCATGTGGCCGGCGAGGCCGTGGATGGCCTCCTGCAGCGCCTCCGACAGCGTCGGGTGCGTGTGCACGTTGCGGGCCAGCTCGTTGACCGTGAGGTCCCACTTCTGCGCGAGGGTCAGCTCGGGCAGCAACTCGGAGACGTCGGGGCCGATGAGGTGACCGCCGATGAGCTCACCGTGGGTCTTGTCCGCGATCAGCTTCACGAAGCCGGTCGGGTCCGCCAGGCCGTGCGCCTTGCCGTTCGCGGTGAACGGGAAGGTCGCGACCTTCACGTCGTAGCCCTCGGCCTTCGCCTGCTCCTCGGTCAGACCGAAGCTGGCGACCTGCGGCTGGCAGAACGTGGCCCGCGGCATCATCCGGTAGTCACCCAGCTCGAGGGTCTCGGCTCCACCGATGGTCTCCGCGGCCACGACACCCTGTGCCTCCGCGACGTGTGCGAGCTGCAGCTTCGCGGTGACGTCACCGATCGCGTAGATGCCGGGGACGTTGGTGCGCATCCGCTCGTCGATCGCGATCGCGCCACGGTCGGTGAGGGCGACACCGGCAGCCTCCAGGCCGAAGCCGGTGACGTTCGGGGCGAAACCGACGGACTGCAGGACCTTGTCGACGACGACCGTCTCGACGGACCCGGACTTGTTGTCCTTGATCGCGACGGTGACCTTGGTGCCGTCGTCCTCGATCGTCTGGACGGCGGCGCCGGTCTTGATGGTGACGCCGAGCTTCTTGTACTGCTTGGCGATCTCCTTGGAGACGTCCGCGTCCTCGTTCGGCAGGGCGCGATCGAGGAACTCGACGATGGTGACGTCGACCCCGTAGTTCTTCAGGACGTAGCCGAACTCCATGCCGATGGCGCCGGCGCCGACGATGAGGATCGAGCCGGGCAGGTCGCGGGTGAGGATCTGCTCCTCGTAGGTGACGACGTTCTCGCTCAGCGAGGTGCCCGGCAGCAGCTTCGTGGTGCTGCCCGTGGCGATGATGACGTTGTCGAAGGTGACCGAGTCGGTGCCGCCCTTGGTGAGCGCGACGTCGATCGAGTTCGGCCCGGTGAAGGTGCCGCGCCCGTCGTACTCGGTGATCTTGTTCTTCTTCATCAGGAAGTGGACGCCCTTGACACGGCCGTCCGCGACCTGGCGGCTGCGGTCGAAGGCAGCGCCGAAGTCGAACGACGCCTCCCCCGAGATACCGAAGGTCTTGGCTTCCTTGGTGAAGATGTGCGCCAGTTCCGCGTTCCGCAGCAGCGCCTTGGACGGGATGCAGCCGACGTTGAGGCAGACACCGCCCCAGTACTTCTCTTCGATGATGGCGGTCTTCAGGCCCAGCTGCGCCGCGCGGATGGCTGCGACATACCCACCGGGACCGGCACCGAGGACAACGACGTCATAGTGTGAGGTCACGAGCTACCAGCCTAGTCCTGCACTGTTTCGATGTCCCGCGGGTGGGTCCGGTTACCACCCGGTAGACGTCCCGGTCGCCAGCGTTTCCCGTCGTGCGAACGACGGACAGGGATTGCGCCTGTCATCCGAACGGGGTAAATCACCCGGAGAACCTGGCCCGGCGGACCGAAGGCGACGACAATCATGTGTGTGGTCGTGGGCCCGTCAGGACCGGGTCCACGACCACACCCCGCGCGGCGTTCCGTGGGACCGCGTCAACACCCGGCAAACCCGGACCTCACGGCCGGATCGAGCCGTCCCGAGGTCGTCGCGACGATGGCCGTCGAACCAACATTTCGGTAGAAAGGGAAACGACCAGGGTTCTGCCGGTCCCGCGACGGCACGCGCCCGCCCCCGATCGAAGGGTCTGCCCATGCGCGTTCGGACCTACTCACGTCGCGTGTGTGCTGCGGCGGCCGCGTTCGTCCTGCTCCCCCTGCTGGCCGCGCCCGCGTACGCCCAGGGCGGCACCGAGCCCACCGGCGGCCCGTCCCACCTGGAGAGCGTCGACGACGCGGGCGGCCGACTGGTCACCGCGAACGTGTACTCGGCCGCGATGGACCGGGTGATCCCGGTCGAGGTCATCCGCCCCGCCGACACCAGCGTGCCCCGTCCCACGCTCTACCTGCTCAACGGTGCGGGCGGTGGCGAGGACTCCGCGACCTGGCAGCGACGCACCGACATCATGAACTTCTTCGCGGACGAGAACGTGAACGTCGTCACCCCGATCGGTGGCGCGTTCAGCTACTACACCGACTGGGAGAAGGACGACCCGGAACTCGGCCGCAACAAGTGGCAGACCTTCCTCACCCGGGAGCTTCCGCCCGTCATCGACGAGACCTTCGGCACCACCGGGGCCAACTCCCTCGCGGGTATCTCCATGGCGGGAACCTCGGTGCTGAACCTCGCGATCGCGGCCCCCGGCCTCTACCGCAGCGTCGGGGCGTACAGCGGCTGCGCCGAGACGTCCACCGAACCCGGGCAGGCGTACGTCCGCGCCGTGGTCGAGTCCCGGGGCGGCGGCGACGCCACCAACATGTGGGGTCCGTACGACGGCCCCGGCTGGATCGCGAACGACCCGATCGTCAACGCCGAGAATCTCCGCGGCCTGCAACTGTTCGTGTCCGCGTCCTCGGGCCTGCCCGGTGATCACGACACCCTGAACTCCCCCGGCATCGACGGCAGGCCGAACGTTCTCGTCAATCAGGTGGTCGTCGGCGGTCTGATCGAAGCCGCCGTCAACCAGTGCACCATCCACCTGCAGGAGCGACTGAACCAGCTGCAGATCCCCGCGACCTTCGACTTCCGGCCCGCGGGCACCCACTCGTGGGCCTACTGGCAGGACGACCTGCACGAGTCGTGGCCGATGCTCGCGGCGTCCATCGGCGCCTGAACGTCCACCTCCGGTGAACGGGCCCCGCACCGGTTGGTGCGGGGCCCGTTCGTCCGTCAGGCGGCGCGCAGTTGCCGCTTGAGGATCTTGCCGACGGCGTTCTTCGGCAGCGCGTCGCTGAACACGACGTCCTTGATCGACTTGTAGGACGCCAGGTGCTCGCGGCAGTGGGCGATCAACTCGTCGGCCGTCGCCGTGGACCCCGGCGCGACCACGACGTGCGCGACCGGGACCTCGCCCCACCTGGTGTCAGGCCGTGCGACGACCGCGACCTCCCGCACCGCGGGATGCCGCGCCAGCACCTGCTCCAGTTCGACCGGGTAGATGTTCTCGCCGCCGCTGATGATCATGTCCTTGAGCCGGTCCTTGAGGTGCAGGAGGTTCCGCTCGTCGACGAGCCCGACGTCTCCGCTGCGATACCAGTCGCCGGCCATCGCGGCAGCAGTGGCGTCCGGGTTGTTCCAGTAGCCGACGAACACCATCGGTCCGCGGCACCACACCTCGCCGGCAGTCCCGGTCGGCGCGTCCCGCCCGGTGTCGGGATCGACGATCTTGATCTCTCCGAACATGAGGGCGCGACCCTGTGTCGTGGCGGCGTCCATGCCCATCTCCCGGGTCCAGTAGGTCAGAGCCCCGGAGTACTCGGTGATGCCGTAGACCGCCTGCACGGTGATCCCGGCGCGACCGGCCGCCTCGATCAGGTCGACCGACACCGAGGAACCGCCACAGGTGACGTTGACGAGGCCGGAGGTGTCGACGTCCGTGGCTGCGGCGACGGCGAGCAGCGCCTGCAGCATCACCGGCACCACCATCATGGTGGTGATCCGTTCGGCCGCGACGGTGTCCCACACCGCGGCCGGGTCGAAGTCGGGAAGGAACACGCACGGCGTGCCCTGGAGGATGTTGGTGACGACCGGATTGAACCCGCCGATGTGGAACATCGGCGCCACCAGCAGGAACCGGTGCTGCCCGTGCCATTCCAGTGTCGCCGCGCAGCCCTGCGCGGACCACAGCAGGTTGTCGTGGGAGATCATGGCGCCCTTGGGTTTTCCGGTGGTTCCCGAGGTGTACATGATGACGACCGGATCGGTCGGCGCCGGTTCGTGCGCCGCCGCGAGCGGCTGCCACGGCCGGCCCGTGATCTCCCGGTGGTCCGCGACGGCACCGTCGCCGCCGTCCGGCGCGGAGGACACACGAACCTCCGGCACACCCTCCAAGGCCGCGACGACCGGGGCGAACTCCTCCTCGTACACGAAGGCGACCGGGGTCGCGTCACCGAGAACGTACTGCAGTTCCGGCGCAGGCAGGCGCCAGTTCAGTACCACCGCGATCGCGCCGAGGCGGGCCGCGGCGAACACCGTGGCGGCGTGGAACTCCCCGTTCCGGGCGAGCAGCGCGATCCGATCTCCCGCCCCGACTCCGGCGGACTGCAGGTGGGCGGCCAGGAGGTCGACCCTCCGGTCCACCTCCCCGAAGGTGTAGCGGCGGTCCGATCCGATCCATGCCTCCTTGTCGGGAGTCAGATGGGCGCGGTGGGACAGCAACTGTCCGAGTGTGCGTTGCATGGTGCTCCGAGATGCTCGTGTCCGCGCGGTCAGGAGACCGGGACGGGGACGGTGCGGTCGATGATCGGGGCCAGGTCCAACCCGGTCGGGAGGGTGCCGTAGACGGTGCCCCGGTCACCGGCGAGGCGGCTCGCGACGAATGCGTCGGCGACAGCGGGATGCCCGGACCGCACCAGCAGCGATCCCTGGAGCGCCAGCGCCAGTTGCCCGACGACGGCGCGGGACCGGTACTCGAGCTCCGACAGGTCCGCGAACTGCGCCTTGAGTGCGGCGACATACGCGTCGTAGCGGGTGTCGACGCCGAGGGCCGCGTCGAGTTCGTCGAAGAACACGCCGAGCACCTCGGGCTGCTTCGCCAGCGCGCGCAGCGTGTCGAGGGCTGCGACGTTGCCGCTGCCCTCCCAGATCGACCCGAGCGGTGCCTCCCGGTAGATCCGCGGCATCCCGGAGTCCTCGATGAAGCCGTTGCCGCCCAGGCATTCCAGTGCCTCCGCGGCATGACCCGGACCACGCTTGCAGACGTAGTACTTGGAGACCGCCAGACCGAGACGGCGCAGCTGCGCCGCCCGTTCGTCACCGCGCAGCGCGGCATCGGTCTGCGCGGCGAGCCACAGCGCAACGGTCGTCGACGCCTCCGCCTCGACCGCGAGATCGGCGATCACGTTGCGCATCAACGGCTTGTCGATCAGCGGTCCCCCGAACGCCGCACGGTGGGCGACATGGTGGGCTGCCTGACCGACCGCCTCGCGCATCAGAGCCGACGCACCGAGGGTGCAGTCGAGGCGGGTCATGTTGACCATCTCGATGATGGTCCGCACGCCGCGGCCCTCGTCGCCGAGCCGCCAGCCGACGGCATTGTCGTACTCGATCTCGCTGCTCGCGTTCGACCTGTTGCCGAGCTTGTCCTTGAGCCGTTGCAGGGCAATGGAGTTCATCGACCCGTCGGGCAGTACCCGCGGCAGGACGAAGCAGGTGAGCCCGCCCGGCGCCTGCGCGAGGGTGAGCAGGATGTCCGACATCGGTGCGGACGTGAACCACTTGTGCCCGACGATCCGGTAGCTGCCGTCCCGCTGCGGCGTCGCGGTGGTGGTGTTGGCTCGCACGTCCGAGCCGCCCTGCTTCTCGGTCATCGACATGCCGGCGATCAGGCCGCCCTTGAGCGCGGTCGGCGCGATCGACGGGTCGTACCGGTCGTTGCCGAGCAGGGGTTCGAACTCGGTGGACAGCTTCTCGTCCGCACGCAGTGCCGGGACGGCGGCGTAGGTCATCGAGATCGGGCAGCCGTGGCCGGCGTCGGTGACCTGCCAGGCGGTGAACTTCGCGGCCCGGATCAGGTGCGCGTTGGCGCGGCGGTCACGCCAGGGTGCGCCGTGCAACCCGAAGCCGACGGCGTGCCGCATCAGGTCGTGATAGGCGGGGTCGTAGTCGACGCGGTCCACCCGGTTGCCGAACCGGTCGTGGGTGCGCAGGATCGGTGGGTGCGCCTCCGCGCGGTCCCCGAGTTCCTTCGCGTACGCACTGCCTGCCAGGGTGCCCACCTCGTGCACCTCGGCGAGCGCGTCCGCGGCACCGGCCGCGGTGAGGATCTCGTCGAACAGCGGATGTCCGGCGGTGTCGTGGTCGACCAGCAGCGGAGGCTGGTTGGTCACTTCATGTGTCTTCACGGGTCGGCTTCACTTTCTCGCGCATGCTCAGTTCGGCGAACTGCGCGCGGTAATCGTCGTAGGCCCACCGCAGTTCGTCGGCGGGCCAGTTGTCGGGGAGCAGGTCGTCGGGTAGTGCGGGGTCGGTGCGCAGGTGCCGGACCGCCGCGGCCGCGGCCATGAACCGCTCCTTCGACTGCCCCGGGACGGTCAGTGCGGCGAGGATCACGCGCGCCTCGGCAGCCCAGGTCTCGAGGTCCCACAGCTGATGAACCAGGGCGACCGGCTCCGCCGGGGTGGTGGCGAAGCGGTGCACCTCGTCCTGCGGCGGCAGATCGTGCCCGGCGAGGTTGGCCGGGCGCATCCAGACTCCCTCGCGCAGTTCGGCGTAACGATGCTCGGCGAGCGTGCTGCGCAGTGCGCCGCGTGCGGCGGCGTCGCGCCCGGACACCACCACGACCACCATGTCCCACTGTCCGTCGAACGGGGTGCGTCGCGGATTGACCAGGACCTCCTGCAGCGCCTGCCGTTCCAGGTGTCGCGCGCCCAGCAGGTAGGTCGCGTCCTCGGACACCAGGTCCCCGGCCGCGACCATCCGGGAGAGAGCCGCCCGCATCGTCGACGGGGCCATCCCGAAGAGCTCGCCGGTTCGGGTGATCTCGCGGCCGGGCAACCGGGCCGGGCGCGCGCCGAGCAGCAGACTGAGCACCACCGACCTGGCCGTCATCGGCGGCGTGAGCTCCGTGAGCGTGCGGATGGGCATGGCACTCCTGCGACGTGATTGCTGCATATTTTCAACAGCTGTTCTAAATTTGTAACACCTCGGGGCGGGGATGGGAACCCCGCGGGGCGCGCCGGGCGCCCGCCTACACCTGGATCCGCACGTCAGGGGTATCAATGAACAATGGCTACCGACCCGCAGGATCCGCATCTCTGGCTCGAGGACGTCACCGGCGACGCCGCCCTGGACTGGGTACGCGCCCACAACGCCGACACCGTCGCCGAGTACGCGGAGTCGGCGGAGTTCACCGACCTGCAACGCCGCATCCGCGAGGTCCTCGACACCGACGCCCGGATTCCGTACGCCCGCCGCCGCGGTCCGTGGCTGTACAACTTCTGGCGCGACGCCGAGCACGTCCGCGGTCTGTGGCGGCGCACCACCATGGACTCGTACCGCACCGACTCCCCCGACTGGGAGATCCTCGTCGACCTCGACGAGGTCGCGCGCGACGAGGACGAGAACTGGGTGTGGTCGAGCGCGCAGGTGCTGCGCACCGAGGACGACGCCGACCAGACGCGCGCCCTGATCAGCCTCTCCCGCGGCGGCGCCGACGCCGTCGTGGTTCGCGAATTCGACCTGGCACGTCGGGAATTCGTCGTCCCCGAGGACGGCGGATTCTTCCTCCCCGAGGCCAAGTCGGACATCGGCTGGATCGACGTCGACACCGTCTACGTCGGAACCGACACCGGCCCCGGATCACTCACCGACTCCGGCTACCCGCGCACCGCCGCCCGCTGGCACCGCGGAACCGCCCTCGACGACGCCGTCACCGTGTTCGAAGGCGACCACGCCGACGTCGCCGCCTCGGTCTGGTACGACCGCACCCCCGGATTCGAACGCTCCTTCGCCGAGCGGGCCGTGGACTTCTTCACGTCGATCCGGTACGAACTCTCCGGCGACGGCGACCTGACGCCGATCGACGCGCCCGGCGACGCCCGCGTTTCCGCACACCGCGAATGGCTGCTGATCCGCACCCGGTCACCGTGGACGGTGGGCGGCACCACCCATCCCGCGGGCGCGCTGCTCGCCGCGCGCTACGCCGACTTCCTCGACGGTGCCCGCGAGCTGACCGTGCTGTTCGCCCCGGACGAGCACACCTCGCTCGAGCAGTACGTGTGGACGCGCAATCACCTTCTGCTCGTGACACTGTCGGATGTCCAGACCCGGATGCGCGTCCTCACCCCCGGGCCCGACGGCTGGACGGAGTCCGCGGTCGACGGTGTCTCGGAACTGACATCGACCGACGTGATCGACGTCGACTCGATCACCTCCGACGAGTTCTTCCTCAACTCCAGCGGCTACCTCACCCCGTCCACGCTGCTGCACGGCTACGTGGGCGAACCGGTCGAGGCACTCAAGCAGGCACCCACGTTCTTCGATGCGGCGGACCTCACGGTCGCACAGCACTTCGCGACATCCGACGACGGAACGCGAATCCCGTATTTCGTGGTCCGGCGCGACGGCGCCGCGCCGGGGCCGACGCTGCTGTACGGCTACGGCGGCTTCGAGAACTCGATGCTCCCCGCCTACAGTGGCGGACTCGGCCGTGGCTGGCTCGAACGCGGCGGTACCTACGTCGTCGCGAACATCCGCGGCGGCGGCGAGTACGGCCCGCGATGGCACACCCAGGCCCTCAAGGCCGGGCGGCACCTGGCGTTCGAGGACTTCGCGGCCGTCGCCCGCGACCTCGTCGCGCGCGGTGTCACTACCGCCTCCCAACTGGGCGCGCAGGGCGGCAGCAACGGCGGTCTCCTGATGGGCGTGATGCTGACCCGGTATCCGGAGTTGTTCGGCGCGATCGTCTGCCAGGTTCCACTGCTCGACATGCGCCGCTACCACCTGCTGCTCGCGGGCGCATCGTGGATGGCGGAGTACGGCGACCCCGACGATCCGGCCCAGTGGGAGTACATCGGCAGGTACTCGCCGTACCAGAACGTCGATGCGGACCGGGCCTACCCGCCGGTCCTGATCACCACCTCCACCCGCGACGACCGGGTGCACCCCGGCCACGCGCGCAAGATGGCGGCGCGACTCGAGGACCTCGGCCACGAGGTCCACTACTACGAGAACATCGAGGGTGGGCACGGCGGCGCCGCCGACAACGCGCAACTCGCCTTCAAGTCGGCGCTGGCATACGAGTTCCTGTGGCGCACGCTGAACTGACGACCGCGCCGACCCGGCGGGCCGTGACTCACATCAGTACAGCGACGATGACGGCCACGAAGACGACGACGATCACGACGATCACGAGCAGCGCGAGCGTGCCGGTGGGCGGAAACCGATAGCTGGTGCGCGGCTCGGGCGCGGACAGACCCGAGGTCTGCGCCGAGTCCGGCGGCGTGGAACCCGGCCGGACGCCCCCGCCGGTGTCGAGGTCCGGGGTGCGATCCGGGTCCGGATCGGGAGGTGGCGCAGTCATGAGCGATCCTTCCGTTTCTCGTCTCGCCTCCGACTCGAGGCGATCACGCCGGCGACGACGCGAGTTCCGATGATCCTCGTGCCTGCTGTATGCCCGGATCGGCACGATTCATGCACGCCACCGCCCGTCGGGCACGGCGGGAACGAAGACACGCCCCGAACCGTCGCCGCCCGGGTGTGAGAGTCGAGGTGTCCGGGTACCCACCACTCCGGCTTCCTCGACGTCCCGGAGGTTCGTCACGATGCGGTTGCGCAGAAGCGATCCCAGCGCCCCCGGCATCCGCCGTCGGCGACGAGGAACAGGGTTCTCCTACGAGGCCACGGACGGAACCGGTGCGGTGTCCGCGGACGACAGGGAGCGGATCGAGGCGCTCGTCATCCCGCCCGCGTGGCGCAAGGTCTGGATCAGCCCGCACGCGAACGGCCACATCCAGGCCGTGGGGCGCGACGCGGCGGGCCGGCGGCAGTACCTGTATCACGAGCGGTGGCGGCAGGAACGCGACGAGGAGAAGTTCGACCGAGTTCTCGCGCTGGCGGCGCGTCTGCCGGAGTGGCGGGAACGGGTGGACCGCGACCTGTGCCGGCGAGGGCGTGGCCGGGCCCGCGTCGAGGCGGTGGCCCTGCGACTCCTCGACCGCGGCGTCCTCCGCATCGGCGGCGAGGAGTACGCCGAGGAGCACGGTTCCCGGGGTGTCGCGACCCTGCTGCGCGAGCACGTCACAGTGGTCGGTGACGAGATCCGACTGGACTTCCCGGCGAAGAGCGGTGTGCAGCGTGTGCTCGCCATCGAGGACGGCGCCCTGGCGACGGCCGTGTCCTCACTCCTGCGTTGCGACAGCGACTCCGACCGTCTCCTCGTGTTCCGGACCCACGACGGCTGGGCGGAGATTCACGCCGACGACGTCAACGCGCGCTTCAAGGACGTCGTGGGAGACGAGTTCACGGTGAAGGATCTCCGGACCTGGCACGCGACGGTGTTCGCGGCCGTCGCATTCGCCGACGCCGGGCCGGGTACCTCGAGAAGTGCGCGCGCCCGGGTGGCGGCGCAGGTGATGCGCGAGGTCGGTGAGGTGCTGGGGAACACTCCGGCGGTCGCCCGGGCGTCGTATGTCGACCCGCGGGTGATCGCTGCCTACGAGTCGGATCGCACGATCGTGTCCGCGCTGACGAGGGCGCGGCGCTCGCGCTCCGAGGACGCCGAGCGAGAGGTGGTCGAGCGCGCGGTCATTCGTCTGCTCTCGACATAGGCCCGGCCCCGGTTCGTGCGCTCCGCGGACGGACGGGTGGGACGTGGCGGTCAGCCGAGGACGACCACGCGCTGCAGTGCCCGCAGGTCCGCCTCGATCCGCCGGAACAGCTGGTACACGAGGATGAACCCGACGATGCCGCCGAGGCACAGGAGGCGGACCGTCACCTCGACGTGCCCGCTGCCCGCGCGCGCGAAGCTGAGCCCCGCGACACCGACCAACGGCACGGAGGCCGCGACCGCGAGATACCGGGTGCACAGCACGGCGAGCTCCCCCAGGTCGCGGCCGTCGCCGCTGCCGATCTCCCCGTGCGCCACCAGAACGGGGTACAGGCTGCGGACGGCGAAGTAGGTGAGGATGAAGTACGGATACGCGACGGCGACCGCACCGCACACCACCAACGACGCGACCAGCTGCGAGAACGTCGCCGCCCGGATACCCCCCGCCACGACGTGCAGCGTGACCGGATACGCGATGCCCGCGGCCAGCCACATGGCGAAGGCGACGATCACCGCGCGATGTCCGAGGCCCAGGGTGACGCGCCGGGCGTTCGCGAGGGTCGGCGCGTCCACCACCCCGCCGGCCTGCACGTGGCGCGGCACCGTGAGCGCCGGCCGGCACCACCACACGATCAGGAACGCGGCCAGGGGGAAAGCGAGCAGCCCGATCACCAGATGCACCTGATCGAGGCTCTGCTGGGCGCCCGGTGCGAGCCGGGAGACGATGGTCTCCCGGTTGTAGTAGTAGTTGTATCCGGTGGCCAGCAGGTTGGGGATGCCGATCGCCGCGAGAACGATCGGAAGCGCCCACCGCACCGCCGCCGCCCTCTTGCTGCCCGGCCGCGGGTCGACCAGCTCGCGGGCTCGGGGGTCGAGGCACAACGCGAACTGCCGGGCCAGCTTGCGACCGGTGGACCAGCGGCGGTCCGGCTGGGGCTCCAGCGCGGTCAGCAGCACCCGGCGCAGCGCGGCCGGACACTCCTCGGGCAACCGCGCGGCAACCGCCTCCGGCACCCCGGCCCGGCGCCGCCCGAGGGCCGCCTCCGGCGTCTCCTCGTCCGGGAACGGACGCTCGCCCGTCAGCAGTTCCCACAGCATCACGCCCATCGAGTAGATGTCGCTGCGGGTGTCGATCCGGGCGTCCACCGCCTCGCCGGACGTCGCTCCCGCCGACACCGCCAGCTGCTCCGGTGACATGTACGCCAACGAACCGGCCACCACCCCCGTCGAGCCCGGCACCGCGACCGTGTCGCCGGAGCTGACATTGAAGTCGGCGAGCTTCGGGGTTCCCTCCGCGGTCAACAGCACGTTGGCCGGCTTGATGTCACGGTGCAGCACACCCTGCTCACGGGCGTGCTCGAGCGCCTCCGCGAGCCGCAATCCGATCCAGGCCACCGTCTCCGGCCACGTCAGCGCCGACAACTCGTCACGAACACTGGACTCACCCGGACCGGCGACACCCTTGCGTGCCAGCTCGCGGTCGATCGAATCCAGCACGAGCTGCCCGCTTCGTCGTTCGGGAGGGGTCGCGCGCGCGAGCCGGACGACGTCGAGCAGCGTGCCACCGGGCACGAACTCCATGAACAGCGCACGCAGCCGGCGGTCCTCCAGGACCCTTTGGTCGTACACCCGGACGATGCCCGGATGGTCGAGCTGGGCGAGGGTCTGCGGCTCGGCCCCGACATTGCGCGACAGCTTCAGCGCCACCCACCGCTGCATCGCGGTCTGCCGCGCGAGGAACACCCGGGCGAACGCGCCGTGTCCGAGTTCGGCAACCAGGTCGAAGTCGTCGAGCCGCTCCCCGACCTGCAGCTCCTCACCGTCCGGCAACGCGGACGGAACGGCGTCACCGGACCGCGGGTCGTGCTCGAGCAGCCAGACGAAGCGCTCCGCCTGCTCGGGGAACTCCGCGACGTAGTCCTCGGCGCGCACCTTCTCCCCGGCGAGCCGCCGGACCCGGAACTCCTCGTAGATCAGTTCCGGCGGAATCGGACCCGCGAGGAGTTCTGGAAAGTCGAGGCAGTAGTCGGAGATCCGCTTCGGTGTGTGTACCCGGATCCAGCGGTACGCGAGGTCGACCATCACCAGCTCGATCAGCGCGGCCCGCCGGATCGCGTCGGTGTCCGGCAGATAGTCACGCAGGTCGGCGGGTGGGCCGTCTCCCTCCTCCCACTCGGTGACCAGCCGAGCGACCCCGGTGTCGACGACGACCCCGGCACTGGGCCCTCCACCCGACCGGGTGGTCGCGTCCGATCCCGTTCCACCCGGCCCGAGCAGGGCTGCCACACCGACCTCCGTCGGCGGGCCGTCCGCGTCCGGGACCACGCCTCCGCGCGCAGTCGGGACTGCGTCGTCGGGGAACTCGCGTTCCGGATGCATCGGGCCTCACGTCACTCCCGGTCCCGGAGCCACTCCACGACCCGGTCCACCGTGCTGGAACAGTTGCGAATCCACCCGTTGTGGCCGAGTGGCTCCTCCTGATGCCAGGTCGTCACGTCGGCTTTCGGAAACTTGCGCACCATGTACCGAATCGCGGATTTCGGGGCGAGATCGTCCGCTTGCACCGAGATCGACAGGACCGGCAAGGTCAGCTCGCCGATCTCCTTCTCGTAGTCGAGATCCGCGCCCGCCGGCTCGATCCGGCCGGTCCGGGCGAACCTCGACCAGTCGGAGATCAGCACCTTCGACTGCCTCCCGAAACCCCCGACCCGGTCGCCCGGCCAGAACCCGGCCATGTTCGCGGTCACCGACATCGCCGCCGAACCGACGAACAGGCCCGCCCCGCGCACGACACCGTGCCCGCGATGGAACGGCGACCCGGACGCCACGAGGATCAGCCCGCCGAGATGCCCGCGTATCCGCGCCGCGTACATCACCCCGATCTGGCCGCCCATACTGTGCCCGAGCAGGTACGGAGTGCTCGCGTCGAACCGTTCCCGCACCACCTCGAACACGGCCGGATAGTCCACCGACGCCAGTTCCTGATAGCCGTAGGAGCTGTCCGGGCCGGGGCGCGGCCGACTGTCGCCCTGCCCGCGCAGTTCGCCGATCGCCGCGTTGAAACCGTGCTCGACCAGCCCTTCCGCGAACTTCTCGTAGTACCCGCCGGGCACGCCGAGTCCCGGAAACATCACGACCACGGGCATGCCGGCTCGGCCCTCGAACAACCGGACCGGTAGCACCGTCCCGTCCGGCACCTGAATCGGAATCGTCTCCACCCTTCAATAGTCACCTCTCCGCCGCCGAGCCGACAGGGTTCGGGGCCGACGGGGTTCGGCGTGTCAGTAACTGAAGGTGGTCGCGCAGCCGTCGCCGATCCAGCGCCACATCGGGATCGTTCCGCCGATCTCCGCATTCGACACCAGCGTCCCCTGGTCGAGGCGCTTGGCGTCGAAGCAGATCGAACAGACGAGGAGGCGCCCGCCTGCGGCCTCGAAGCGTTTCGCGAGATCCGGAAGCGTCGGGCACCCGTCGCATGCGACGCCCTGCACGACCCCCTCCACGGCGAGTCGCACCGCCTCCTTGGTCAGGAACATCAGTGTCGGACGCCCCTCCTCGGCGGCTCCGACCGCGACGAGGAACGCCACGGTCACCTTCTCGGGGTCCTCGAGCCCGGTGGTCAGACTGATCACTGCCTTGTGTGAGTTGCTCGTGTTCTCGTTCATGACTTCGAGCCTTCTCCGCCCCGCGCCGGATGTCATGGGGCATCGGCCCCAGTTTCAGCGACCGATCCCGGCCGGATGGCCGGTCAGTCCGTGGTCGATCGCGGCGAGCGAGGCCTGGATGCGGTTGCGGACGCCGAGCTTGCCGTACACCCGTTCCACGTGGTTGCGCACCGTCTTCTCCGAGATGAACAACTCCGCGGCGATGTCGCGGTTCGCACTGCCCTGCGCGACCATCCGCAACACCTGCACCTCGCGGTCGGTGAGCCCCGCGGGCCACGGTGTCCGGCGTGTCGGTCGGACTCCCGCGGCGGCGAGGACCGCGTCCACCGATTCGGGATCGAGCCTGCCCGAACGCGCCTCCCGTCGCAGCGACTCCGCCGCCTCGTCCTGCGACATCGCGGGTCGTGCCGGTCGTGGTTCGAGCCGTCGCCGACATGCGTCCGCGGCCCCGAGGATCCGGGCGGCCACGCCGAGATCGGCGGCGGTGGTGCCGCGGGGGAAGCCGCTGCCGTCGAGCCGCTCCCGATGCGCCGACGCGACGGCGACGACGTCCTCGAGACCGGTGACCCGGCTGAGGATCCGCCCGGTCAGGTACGGGTAGAGCCGGACCCGTTCCCATTCGGCGGCGGTGAGCGGCCCGGTCTTGTCCCAGATCCGGTTCGACACCCCCATCCGGCCCAGTCCGTGCACGAGACCGGCCCGGAACAGCAGCCGCTGGTCCGCCTCGGACATGCCGCGGCAGCGGCCCGCTGCCCGAGACAGCTCCGCGACGGCACGGGAGTGGCCGAGCAGGTGTGGGCACTTGAAGTCGACGAACTCCCCCATCGCGGCGAGCAGCGTGTCGAGTTCGTCGGGCGTGAGTCGACGGTCCCGGTCGGGTGCCCGGTCCACGGCCTCCGACCAGACGTCGCACTCGAGCAACCCGTCGGTGATCGCGTCGGCGTCGGCGACGAACGCGTCCACCACCTGCGGGCAGAACTGCCGCCCGCTGCGCTCGGCGACGACCTCGACCGCCCGCGCGAGTCCCGCCGTCCGCAGGTGGACCTCGGCGACGTCGGCGACGGCGACCACCCGCGACGCCATCGGGATCGCCTCGCCGGACGCGCCTGCGGGCAGGCCGCGCCCGTCCCACCGTTCGAAGGCGTACGCGAGGGCGTCCACGACACTGTCGCCGAGCCCCGCCCGAGCCGCGAGCACCCGCGCCGACGTGCAGTGCGAGCTGATCAACGCGGTGACCCGGGAACGGGCCGTCCACCCCACGGTCACCGCGTTCAGTCCCCGCCGGAAGGTCCCCTGGTCCTCGCCCGCGTGACGCAGGATCAGACGCAGCATGGGCCAGCCGACCATCTCGATCCCGTAGGTGTCCGCGCGGAACGCGATGTCGTCGCCGACGAGCCCGGCGAGCTCGTGGGAATCCGCGTGGCATCCGATCCAGCCGACGAGGGTGCCGTAGTAGACGGCGGCCCGGTCCGCCTCGGGGACGCCGACCCGTTCCGCGAGGCGGGTCGCGATCAGCGACGACCGCAGCATGTGCTCCATCGGCTGACCGAGGCCGAGGTCGACGGCCAGCGACAGCGCCGCCAGCACCTCGGCTCGTCGCGGTCCCGAATTCGCGACGTGGTACGCCCCGTTCGCGTGCACAGGGGACATTCTCCCGCAGGCGGGGGCCGGGGCGCAGCGCCGACACAGCACGACGGCGCCGACCCCGCGAATGCGGGACCGGCGCCGTCATGGGTGCCTCGGTTCAGCAGGCCCGGTCGACCGGGCCGGGTGTCACAGGCCGATCGTGTTGGCGATCCACGGCCACGACTTGTGGAGATCGTCCTGCCAGTAGCCCCACGAGTGGGTGCCGTTCGGACGGAAGTCGAAGGTCGACGGGATGTTCAGCTCGTTCAGACGCTTGAACAGGTTGTTCGTGCACAGCAGGGTCGCACCCTCGATGGCGCCACCGAGCAGGACCTGGTTCGCGAGAGCGTTCACGCTGCCGGTCTTCTGGATCGTGTCGTGGGCGCCGGGCAGGCCGTTGCCGGTGGACATGTAGATCGCGGTACCGCGCAGCTTCTCGGCGTTGACGACCGGGTCGTTCTCGATCCAGCCCTGGCCGTCGGTCGGACCCCACATGTTCTCGGTGTCGCCGCCGCCACGGGACTCGACGACCACCTTGATGTACGCCTGACCGGCGGGGGTGCTGGTCTCGGCGCAGCCGCTGTAACCGGCGACGCTCTTGTACAGGCCCGGTGCGGAGATGGCGAGGTTGAGGACGCTGGTGCCGGTCATGGAGATCGCGGCGAGCGAGTTGACGCCGTTGCCCTTGAACGCCGAGTCGATGATCGGCGGGAGCTCCTGGGTCAGGAAGGTCGTCCACTTGTTGCGGCCGAGCTCCGGATCGTCCTTCTGCCAGTCGGTGTAGTAGCTGAACGCGCCACCGATCGGGGTGACGACGTTGACATTCTTGTCGGAGAAGAACGACGCCATGTCGGTGCGGCGCTGCCAGGTGGCGGAGTCCTCACCACCGCCGGCACCGTTGAGCAGGTACAGGGTGGGACGCTCGGCGTCCAGGTCGGCGGGCATCTGGATCTTGACCGGGATGGTCTTGTCCATCGACACCGAGAACACGTACGCCGTGACCTGTCGGCCGGTGCCGTCCACGCGCTCGAGGGAGGACCCGTTCGGGGCGACCGCGCTCGGAGCGGCGCTCGCGACGCCGCTGACGCCGAGCAGGGGCAGGACGGTCAGTGCGGCGGTCACGGCCGCGATGCGACCGAACCGGCGGCCTGATCCACGGAACTTGGGCATATCCCCACCTTGATGTGTCGTGTTGCTCTTTGTGGTGTGTCAGTGCTATCGGTGCTCGATGCGCATCCGTTACAGAACTGCGACCCCACTGTCATCTCGTGGGGTCGCGACGATCGGTGCGCGATCACAGTGTGTCCGAGACGGAGCCGGTTGTCCAAAGTTTCGCCGAAGTTGTGGACGAATGTCCGACATCGCACGGGCCGGGCGTGTCGCGGTCTCGCACCTGCGGCACGAGGCCGACCCACCCCGGGGG
>AODO01000033.1 GCA_000341795.1 Rhodococcus triatomae BKS 15-14
GTTTCAGTGGTGGGATTCCTGATTGCACTGGCAATTTCCTCCTCGCTCGTCGACCTGTCGCCGTTCTCGACGGGCGGCGCAATCTACCTGGCGAACGCGCCGGAACGATGGCGACATAACCTGTACCGTGGCTTGCTCACGTTCACCGGCGCGATGGTGATCGTCGGACCACTTGCCTCATGGTTGCTGCTGGTCCTACCCAACTGGGGATGAATGACCGGGCCGTCCAGCGCGGCCGTGGCCCACCCTGGACGGCCTGCCTTTGAGCCTCAGCGAAGTGCGACGACAAGCAATCCGCCGCCAACCACCAAAGAAGGAGGCGCACCGGATATGGCGGTGCCTCTACGATATCCACGCTCGGACTGGTGGAACTGGCAACTGGACGCCGAGTGCGCAGATGTCGACCCGGGATTGTTCTTCCCGCCTGACAGCGAGGGACATGGTGATCGGCTTCGCCGAGAACGTCTCGCAAAGAGCGTGTGTGTTCAATGCCCCGTGCGGGTCCACTGCCACGAACATGCTTTGGCAGCTGGAGAGAGTCATGGGATCTGGGGAGGAACCAGCGAGACTGAACGCCGCAGAATGACCAGAGATCTCACACCATAGTCACCGTTTGAGATCGGACGCACACCCATATCACGCTCGCGCAGTGCAGCCGG
>AODO01000034.1 GCA_000341795.1 Rhodococcus triatomae BKS 15-14
CGGTGAGCCCCGGAACCACGATTGTGGTTCCGGGGTTTTCCGCGTTTCCGGGGTTCTTCCGGTTTCCCGCCGGCCGCGATTCGGGTGGAGGGCACCGTCATGCGGGTGATCCGCATGAAGGCCACCTTCAGCCCTCGCTGCGGGCAAAGGGTGGCAACCTGGTGAGCGGACGAGTACCCATCGGCGTGTATCGGTGGCGGTCCAGGATGCGGGCGCGGATACTGACCTCACTGCCCGCGTGAGGGGGTACGAGATGACGATGGTGTCGCGTTCCGATACTGCCGAGCCTGATACGCCACGACTTGGGCGTGAGTACCTGATGTGCCCTCCGACGTACTTCGACGTCGTCTACTCCATCAACGAGTGGATGGATCCGGCTGTCGATGTGGATCACGCACTCGCGCAGCGTCAATGGACGACGTTGGTCGACACGTTCCGCAGACTCGGACACCGAGTCCACCTCGTCGATCCCGTGCCCGGGTTGCCGGACATGGTGTTCGTCACGGACAGTGGACTCGTCGTGGACGGGGTGGCGCTCGGTGCCCGTTACCGAACTGCCCAACGAGGCCCCGAGGCCGAGCACGTGCTGCGCTGGTTCCGGGACAACGGGTTCCGTCGGGCCGAGCGACCGCGGTACGTCAACGAGGGCGGAGGCGACCTTCTCGTCGTCGGGCGGACGATTCTCGCGGGCACCGGATTCCGGACGGACGAGCGTGCGCATGCCGAAGCCGGGGCACACCTGGGTCTCCGCGTCCTCACTCTCCGGCTGGTCAACCCGCGGTACTACCATCTCAACACTGCTCTCGGCGTACTCGACGGCAGCACGATCGCCTATCTGCCGGAGGCGTTCGACCCGAGCAGTGTGGCGCTGCTCCGGTCGGTGTTTCCGGACGCGGTCGTCGCCACCGAGGAGGACACCCGCTCGCTCGGATTGAATCTCGTCAGCGACGGCCACAATGTCGTGCTCAGCGCGCAGGCGACGTCACTGGCGGGACGACTGCGCGATCGCGGATACAACCCGGTGCCGGTGGACATGTCGGAGTTCACCAAGTCGGGGGGCGGGATCCGATGCTGCACAATGGAATTGTCGGGTTGGACTCCGGGGGTCTCGTCGTGACGCGCCCGCCGGGTGCCGAGCTGATCGAGGCGGAGCTGGCCCGCGCCGACGAGCACGGCGCCCACAACTATCACCCGCTTCCCGTGGTTCTCGAGTCGGCCTCCGGTGTGTGGGCGCGTGGTATCGACGGCGTCGAGTACCTCGACATGCTCGCCGGCTACTCGGCGCTGAACTTCGGACACAGGCACCCTCGACTCGTCGCGGCCGCGCAACGCCAACTCGAGCGACTCACCCTCACGAGCAGGGCGTTCCAGCACTCGGTGTTCGCGGACTTCTGCGAGGCAGTCGGCAGGCTGTGTCGCAAGGAGGCGGTCCTACCGATGAACACCGGAGCGGAAGCCGTCGAAACGGCCGTCAAACTGGCCCGCAAATGGGGTTACGACGTAAAGGGGGTCCCGCCCGACGGCGCGGAGATCGTCACCTTCGCCGACAACTTCCACGGCCGGACGATCACGATCGTCGGGTTCTCCACCGACGACGAGGCACGCGGCGGTTTCGGTCCGTTCCCGCCGGGTTTCCGGACAGTGCCGTACGGGGACGCCGCTGCCGTTGCCGCCGCGATCACCCCCAACACGGTCGGGGTGCTGCTGGAACCGATTCAGGGCGAGGCCGGCGTTCGGGTGCCTCCGGACGGTTTCCTCTCCGCGATCCGGGCTCTCTGCGACGAACACGGGATGCTCATGATCGCCGACGAGATCCAGAGCGGACTGGGCCGGACAGGTGACACGTTCGCGTGCGACCACGAGAAGGTCGTCCCGGACGTCTACGTACTGGGTAAGGCTCTGGGTGGCGGTATCGTCCCGGTGTCCGCTGTCGTCGCCGACTGGCCGGTGATGGGCGTCATCGGTCCTGGGCAGCACGGCAGCACCTTCGGTGGGAATCCACTGGCGTGCGCGGTGGCGACCGAGGTGGTGCGCATGGTGGAGACCGGTGAATTCCAGAGCCGCAGCAGGGAATTGGGTGGGCACATGCATTCACTGCTGGCGGAGCTTCCGGCGGCTGTCGAGGTTCGGGGCCGCGGACTGTGGGCGGGCGTCGACCTTCCTGCAGGAGGGCCGTCGGCCAGGACGGTCTGCGAACGGCTTCTCGACCGGCGCATCCTTGCGAAGGACGCTCACGAGGGAACGATTCGGCTGGCTCCGCCCCTGGTGATCGACAGAGACGAGATCACCTGGGCGGTGGAGCAATTGGCAGACTGCCTGCAGCAGTCCGAATGACGGAAATCCCCCCGATCCGGTCGGATCGAGGGGATTCCGGTCAACTGGGCGCTACTGTCCGCGGATTGCGTCGAAGACCTTGGGGTCGACCAGGGTGGACGTGTCGCCCAGGTCGCGGCCCTCGGCGATGTCCCGCAACAGGCGTCGCATGATCTTCCCGGACCGGGTCTTCGGCAGTTCGGGAACGACGGTGATCTGACGGGGCTTGGCGATCGGGGAGATCTCGGTCGACACCTGCGCCCGCAGCTCCGCGATCAGGGTGTCACCGGTGTTCTCCGCACCTTCACGCAGGATCACGAACGCGACGATTCCCTGACCGGTCGTCTCGTCCGCGGCCCCGACGACGGCGGCCTCGGCGATCGAGTGATGCCCCACCAGCGCGGATTCGACCTCACTGGTGGAGATGCGGTGCCCGGACACGTTCATCACGTCGTCGACACGCCCGAGAACCCACAGGGCACCGTCGTCGTCGTACTTGGCGCCGTCCCCGGCGAAGTACCAGCCCTCCTCGGCGTACCGGGACCAGTAGGTGTCCTTGTACCGTTCCATGTCGCCCCAGATGCCGCGCAGCATCGACGGCCACGGCTCGTCGAGAACCAGGTACCCGTTGCCGCCCGCACCCAACGGCTTCGCTTCGTCGTCGACGATCTTCGCCGAGATCCCCGGCAGCGGAGCCATCGCCGACCCCGGCTTGGTGGCGGTGATTCCGGGCAGCGGGGAGATCATGATGGCGCCGGTCTCGGTCTGCCACCAGGTGTCGACGATGGGGGCGGTGCCGCCGCCGATGACGTCACGGAACCAGCGCCACGCCTCCGGGTTGATCGGCTCACCCACGCTGCCGAGCAGCCGGATGGAGGACAGGTCGTGGGCGTCGGGGATCTCCCGTCCCCACTTCATGAACGTCCGCACCAACGTCGGTGCCGTGTAATAGATGGAGACGCCGTACTTTTCGATGATCTCGAAGTGCCGGTGCTCGGTCGGGGAGTTCGGGGTGCCTTCGTAGACGACCTGGGTGACACCGTTGCTCAGCGGCCCGTACACGATGTAAGAGTGGCCGGTGACCCAGCCGATGTCGGCGGTGCACCAGTACACATCGGTGCCCGGCTTGTGATCGAACACGTTGTGATGGGTGTACGACGCCTGGGTGAGGTAGCCGCCGGAGGTGTGGATGATGCCCTTCGGCTTTCCGGTGGTGCCGGAGGTGTACAGGATGAACAGCGGATGCTCGGCATCGAACGGCTGGGCCTCGTGCTTGTCGGACGCCTTCTCGACCGTCTCGTGCCACCACAGGTCCCGACCGTCGACGGTGTCGACGTCGATGCCGGTGCGCTTGACCACGAGGACGTGCTGCACCGATGCCGCGCCGTCGACCGCCTCGTCGACGGCGGGCTTGAGCGGGGCGGCCTGTCCACGGCGCCACTGCCCGTCGACGGTGACGACGAGCTTGGCTTCGGCGTCGTCGATGCGCGAGCGCAGGGCGGTGGCGGAGAATCCGGCGAAGACCACCGAGTGCGTGAGCCCGAGGCGTGCGCAGGCGAGCATGGTGACGATGGCTTCGGGGATCATCGGCATGTAGATGGCGACGCGGTCGCCGGCGACGAGGCCGAGTTCGGTGAAGGCGTTCGCCGCGCGGGAGACTTCGGCGAGCAGGTCGTTGTAGGTCAGGGCCCGGGAGTCGCCGGGTTCGCCTTCGAAGTGAATGGCGACGCGGTCGCCGTTGCCGGCTTCGACGTGCCGGTCGACGCAGTTGTAGGCGACGTTCAGCGAGCCGCCGACGAACCACTTGGCGACGGGAGCGTCGGACCAGTCGAGCACCTGCGTCCACGGCGTGGCCCAGTCCAGTCGCTTGGCTTGGGTGTCCCAGAACGCGAGCCGGTCGGCGTCGGCGGCGGCCTGCAGTTCCGGGCCGGCGTTGGCCGCCGCGGCGAACTCCGGGCTCGGTGGGTAGATCTCGGACCCGTGCTCGGTGGCGTCGGTGTCGGCGGTGCTGGTCATGTCGCCCGTACCCTCGTTTCGGTGTCGTGATGCTGTTCTTCGCGCAGTTGTGAGGGTAGTCACACGAGGTCGCGGGCGCACCGTTGCATCCCGCTGCAACCCGACTTCGTGTGGCTCCGTGCGACGGCCGGTCGGTTCGGTACGACCGATGGCGACGCCGCGCGACGAATGGTCAGGCGAAATGACGGCGCGCCTGTGATTGGGTGGACGAATGCGCCAGCATGTGAATGTCGTCACGCTCGGTGTGGCCGAGGTCGAGGTGTCGCACCGCTTCTATGTCGAGGGCCTGGGCTGGAACCCGACGCTGCACGTGCCCGGTGAGGTCGTCTTCCTCCAGGTCGGCGGAGGAGTGCTCCTCGCGCTGTGGTCGATCGAGGCGATGGCGGGCGAAGCCGGTACGACAGCACCGCCCGCCGGTGCACAGGGGAGGGCGGCGGTCACGCTGGGTCACAACGTCGCCGACGAGTCGGAGGTCGAGGCCGTGCTCGCCGACGCGGTCCGGGCGGGCGGGACGGTCGTGGTGCCCGGTGCGCGGCGATCGTGGGGCGGTTACAGCGGCTACTTCACGGATCCCGACGGATACCGCTGGGAGGTTGTGCACAACCCCGGTCTCGTGGTGCGGCCGGACGGAACGGTCGTGTTCGAGGGCTAGGCCTGCTGAGTGTGGCACGGGTCGTACCGGTAGCGTCGACCGCTGTGAATGATCCGCTCCAGGCCCTGGTGGAGTTTCCCGGCGTGCGTGAGGCAGCCGATCGCGCGCGCGATGCGCTCGGCGAGGTGCACCGGCACAAGACCAATCGACGTGGCTGGCCGACGACCGCGGCGGAAGCCTCGGTTCGGGCGGCGCGGGCCTCAGCCTCCATCGACGGCGGCAGCACCGAACTGCCGGCCGCCGGAATGGTTGGGGATCCGGTCCTCACCGGAGCGTTGCGGGTCGCCCAGGCGCTCGACGGTGACGCGTTGGCGATCACGGTGTCGACGTGGCAGCGGGCGCCGCTGCAGGCGTTGGCGAAGCTGCACGTGCTGGCGGCGGCGGGACTGGTGGAGGACGAGGCGGATCTCGGCAGGCCCAGGACCGAGCCCGGCGTGGCGGAGCGGCTCGATCTGCTCGCCCAACTGGTGACGGGCGGGACCAAGGCGCCGGCGCCGGTGCTGGCGGCGGTGGTGCACGGCGAGTTGATGGCCTTGACGCCGTTCGGATCGGCGGACGGGGTGGTGGCGCGTGCGGCGTCGCGGCTGGTGGCGGTTTCCACGGGACTGGACCCGCACAATCTCGGTGTGCCGGAGGTCAGCTGGCTGCGGCGTCGGCAGGCATACCTGGACGCGGCAGCGGGGTTCGCCACGGGCACGGCCCAGGGCGTCGGCAGTTGGGTCGTGCTGTGCTGCGGAGCGCTCGAAGCCGGTGCCAGGGAAGCGCTTTCCATCGCGGAATCCGCGGCGCCCTGACATCGAATGGCGTGAAAACGGCGTGCGATCGCGAATTGCGTAGCACTGCTTGGTGGTTCGTGAACGCGGCGCGCACGTGAAACGGGCGGCGCTGTCGACTCCCGTCGATGTCGCCGCCCGCTAGCACGGACTACCCGGTTACCATGCGTGCAAATATGGCCTGTGTTACGGCCTCGGCGTAGGCTCGGAAACCGCCGGTTCGCCTCTGCAACTCGTGCAAGGTTCTCGCCAACGTGTATCCGAGTCACGCAGGCCCACAGCGACTCTGCCCTTATAGTGGCTTGCGCTCCGCGTGGGTGCCTGGTGTCCGTGCTGGGACTTCCCGACCGGGAGACCGCCCCTTCTCTTCCGAGTCGATCCTGGCCTGCCGTTCGTCCGTAACTCCTTTGTACCCTGTGGCACCGCCCACTTCAAGGGCTAAACGCGCTGGATCGATTCGAGTTTTCGAGGCCGCTCAGCGGCGTTTCCGGAGGACCGCGTAGGCGAGAGCGCCGGCCGTCATCGTGGCCAGCACGACCGCCGCGGTCGCCGCCGTCGACGTCGCGTCGGGGGTCGGAATCCGAGATCTCATGGGAACCGGATTGGAGAAAGTCAGTACCGGCCAACCACTTTCGGACGCGGTACGGCGCAAGATGCGGTCGGGGTTCACCGCAGCGGGATGCCCGACGGCCCGCAGCATCGGAAGATCGGTCGACGAATCGGAATAGGCGTACGACTGATCCAGGTCGTAGCCGTACCTGTCGGCGAGTTCGCGGACGACATCCGCCTTGCCCTCGCCGTGGCAGTAGAACTCGAGCTCGCCGGTGAACCTTCCGTCCTCGACCGCCATCCTGCTCGCCGCCGAGTGATCGGCACCGAGCATCGCCGCGATCGGCGTCACGACCTCGTCGCCGGACGCGGACACCACGATCACGTCGTGCCCGCGGGCCTTGTGGTCGGCGATGAGGTCGGCGGCCTCCGCGAACACGAGCGGTTCGACGACGTCGTGCAGCGTCTCGGCCACGATCGCTCGCACCTGGCCGACGTCCCAGCCCGCGCACATGTTGGTCAGATGCACGCGCATCCGTTCCGTCTGGTCGTGGTCCGCGCCGGAGACGAGGAAGAGGAACTGGGCATAACTGCTCTTGAGTACCGACCGCCTGTTGATCAGGCCCTGGTCGAAGAACGGCTTGCTGAATGCGAGCGTGCTCGATCGGGCGATGACGGTCTTGTCCAGGTCGAAGAATGCGGCGACCCGTCGATCGCCGAGGCCGTCGCGCGTGTTCGCCGTCACGGCTCCAGGATAGGCGGCAGAGGCTTTCCGAGCGGGACGGCCGACGCAAATGGACATGTGACCAATTGAACTTGCGATTTGTCGGGCGACGGGGTGTAGTATCGGTGGCACCTGGACTTGATCTAGGTGTGTTCAGTCCGACCCCCCGGGACTGAACGCCGAAGACCCCCGCCTCCTCCCCCCCCTGGCGGGGGTCTTCTCTGTTTCCGCGCCGATGCGCGTCGCCGTGTCCAGTCCCCGGCGTCGGGAGTTGTACACAGGCCGCGAAGTTATCCACAATCGCCGCACACCCCCTGGTCAGGGGGGCGTCCGGACCGCACGCTCGATACATGGACACCAAGGCCGGAACTCCCGTGCTGGCGATCACCTCCGACGAGGAACTCGCCGCAGGAACCCGTCGCGCCTGCGCCGCAGCCGACCGGGATCTCCACGAACACACCCCGCCCGTTCCCCGGCGCGTCTGGGTCGGAGCGGGGCATGTCGTGCTCGATCCCGACGCTGCTCGCGCCTGCGTCGAGGCCGATCTCCCGCGGCGTGCAGGCGTACACCTGGTGTCCTCCCGGGCGCCCGGGATCACCGAATGGCAGGCGGCCGCGGCGGTCGGGGCCGAGTCGGTGTTGGTTCTCCCCGGCAGCGAAGCCGACCTCGTCGTCGCACTCGCCCGCCGTGTCGAGACGGCAGGCGGACGCGGCCCCGTCATCGCCGTGGTCGGTGGACGGGGCGGCGCGGGCGCATCCACACTGGCCGCTGCGTTGGCCCTGACCTGCGAGAAGCGGTTCCCCGGCCGGCGCGCCCTGCTCGTCGACTGCGACCCGGCCGGCGGCGGTCTGGATCTGTTGCTCGGCATCGAGCACAACCCGGGGATGCGATGGCCGTCGTTGATCGTCGAGGGAGGCGCCGTGTCGGCAGCCGCGCTGCACGCCGCTCTCCCCGGCGTCGGAGGCACGGTGTCCGTGCTCTCCGCCGGCCGTGGGCCCGGCCTGCTCGAGCCCGGCGACGCCGCCCTGACCGCAGTCGTGGACGCCGGTCGCGGCGCCGGCGACGTCGTTATCTGCGACGTGCCCAGGCAATCCCGCGCCGTCACCGACGTCGCGCTCGGGCTGGCGGACGTGGTCGTCGTGGTGGTTCGCGCACAGGTGCGTGCCGTCGCCGCCGCCGGAACACTGATCGCCGGACTCGCCTCGGCGAACCCGAATGTCGTCGTGGTGGTGCGTGGCCCCTCGCCGGGTGGATTGCGCGGTGGCGAGGTGGCAGAACTGCTCGGGATGCCGGTCCTCGCCACCATGCGGCCGGAACCCGGACTCGCGACCGCCCTGGAGCGCGGCGGACTCCGGCTCGCCCGACGATCGCCCCTCCGCCGCGCGGCGGACGCGGTGCTCGACGTCGTCGCCGGGGACGCGGTATGACCGGCCTGGTGTCGGCCGAGCTGCTCGACCGGGTGCGAACCAGGCTGGCGCTGACCTCCGACACTCCGACGGCGGCGACGGTCGCGGCGGCCATCCGGGCCGAAGCATCCGGGGTACTCGGCGACACCGACCTGCTCGACGCGCTGCGCACCCTGCAGACCGAACTGACCGGCGCGGGCGTGCTCGAGTCCCTCCTGGTCCAACCGGACGTGTCCGACGTCCTGGTGACGGCGCCGGATGAGGTGTGGGTCGATCGCGGCCACGGACTCGAACGCGCCGACGTCGACTTCGCCGACGAGGCCGCGGTCCGCCGACTCGCGCAACGCCTCGCACTCGCCGCCGGGCGCAGGCTCGACGACGCACAACCGTGGGTGGACGGCCGACTACCCGGCACGGCAGGCGCGAACTTCGGTGTGCGACTGCACGCGGTCCTCGCTCCGGTCGCGCAGGCGGGAACCTGCCTGTCCCTGCGCGTGCTTCGCCCGGCGACGCAGGGTCTGGACGCGCTGCACCGGTCGGGCACTCTCACCGACGAGTCCCACGACCTGCTGCGCAGAATCGTCGAGGCACGCCTGGCCTTCCTGGTGGTCGGCGGAACCGGCGCGGGAAAGACGACGCTTCTGGCCGCGTTGCTCGGCACCGTGTCGCCGCGGGAACGGATCGTGTGTGTCGAGGACGCGGCGGAACTCGCGCCGAGCCATCCGCACGTGGTCCGGCTGGTCGCGAGGCCGGCGAACATCGAAGGAGTGGGCGAGGTTTCGGTGCGGCACCTCGTGCGCCAGGCGTTGCGCATGCGGCCCGACCGGATCGTCGTCGGCGAGGTGCGCGGCGCCGAGGTCGTGGACCTGTTGACCGCTCTCAACACCGGGCACGACGGCGGGGCAGGCACCGTGCACGCGAACTCGCCCGAGGAGGTACCCGCCCGGCTCGAAGCGCTCGCGGCACTCGGCGGCATGGACAGGGCGGCACTGCACAGTCAACTCGCCGCGGCCGTCCAGGTGGTGCTGCACTGCCGCCGGGACGCGCGCGGGCGACGCACGCTGGCCGAGATCGCTGTGCTCGAGAGACCGACCGGTGCGGACGTCGTCGTGGTGCCCGCTTGGCACGACGGGTGGGGGCCGGGCGCGGACCGCCTCCACTCGCTGCTGGAACGGGCGAATCGGTGACGGCCGCCCTGATTCTCGTCGCACTCGCCGTGCTCAGCGCACCGAGCGCGTCCGCGACTCGACGGTTGACCCCGATGTCCGCGCGAGCAACGTCGACCGACGTCGTCCCGACGGCGGCTGTCGTGGCAGTGCTCGGGGTCCTCGTCGTCGGTGTCGCCGTGACCGCACCGACCGCCGGACTCGCCCTGGCACTCGTCGTCGGTACCGTCGTGCACCGCGTCCGCCGAACGCGCCGCGATCGTCGTCGCGACGACGAGATCCGGTCACTGCTCGCCGGTCTCGACGTCGCGGTCGCAGATCTTCGCGTCGGTGCGCATCCCGAGTCCGCATGTTCCGCGGCCGCGACGGAATCGTCGGGCCTGCCCGCCGAGGCCTTCCGGTCCGCCGCGGCGACCGCGCGTCTCGGCGGCAGCGCGGCGCACGGACTGCTCACCGGAGCGCGCCGCGACGCCGGACGCGACGGCGTTGCCGTCGACCTCGACCGCATCGCGGTGGCCTGGCGCATCGCCGAACGGCACGGCGTCCCGCTCGCCGACCTTCTCGACGCCACCCGAACAGATCTGCTGGGAAGGAAGCGATTTCGGGCGCGAGTCGACGCGGGCATGGCGGGCGCGCGTGCGACGGCGACCGTGCTCGCCTGCCTGCCCGTCCTGGGAATCGCGCTCGGCCAGATGATGGGTGCACATCCGATCGGAGTCCTGCTCACCGGTGGGATCGGCGGTGTGCTGCTCGTCGTCGGGACGTCGCTCGCGTGCGCCGGGCTGGCCTGGGCGGACCGCATCACCAGACGGGTCGCGGCATGAGCGCCGCGGCCGCGCTGCTGCTGGGTGCCGCCCTCGTCGTCGCGCCCGGCGCCGGGGCCGTGCACGTCCGGCTGCGAGATGCTCACGGCGATCCGGACGCAGACGCGGGGGTGCCGTCGTCGGATCCGCTGGCGCTCGCAGGCGCGTACGACCTGCTCGCAGCATGTCTGCGGGCGGGAATGCCGGTCGCATCCGCCGCTGCCGCGGTCGCGGAGCAGGCGCCTCAGCCGCTCGCCGCGGCACTCCAGCGCGCCGCGAACCTGCTCGCACTCGGCGCCGAACCCGAGATCGCCTGGCAGCAGGCCGGAACCGATCCGTCGACGGAGGCGCTGAGCCGGCTCGCGCGTCGATCCGCCCGGTCGGGCAGCGCCCTCGCCGACGCCGTCACCGAACTCGCCGCCGAGCAGCGGACGGCCGTCGAAGGCGCCGCCGCGGCGGCGGCGGAACGAGCGGGCGTGCTCATCAGTGGACCTCTCGGGCTGTGCTTCCTGCCCGCCTTCCTGTGCCTGGGCATTGCTCCGGTCGTCATCGGCCTCGCCACACGTGTGCTCGGGCAGGGCGTGCCGTGATGCCGCAACAACGTCGTCACGGGCTGGCCGTGACACGAAACAAGGGGGAAGAAGATGCTGAACAGGGGAATGCGGGCAGCAGGTCGGCATGTCTGGGCGATCCGCACGCGGCTCCTCACCGCCGCGACCGCGGACGACGGGATGTCCACCGCGGAGTACTCAGAACGAGCTGATTACTTCCGTATGCCAATTGATCCCCGAGGTGCTCGCAACACCTGGGGGATCTCGCTCACAACGGAAGAGACCCGTCATGAACGAACGCAGCATAGCTGTATCTGTCGCTCCATGCCTGACGCTGACACCGCAGAGTGTCGCGACCCCATGGATATTCGCAGCCTCCGACGCCATCGACTAACGACACGTTCCGTTCTCCAGGACATCTCTCCCTAGGGCTCGGTGCGGGCCGTTGGTCTGTCGTCGTTTCAGGGCTGCCCGACGCTAACCAGCAGCTCCCGGTGTACGAAATCCCACCAACCGGGGTGGGCGCTCCTGAGGTGGGTCTGGCCAGACGCCGCAGGAGTCAGCGCCAGCCTGTTCGCATCTTGCGGATGGGCTACTGGTGTTGCCGAGACGCGGTATCGGGGCATGGTCCGTGGGAAATTTCCGGGGTGGGGTTTACGACACCGGCACCCTTGGGTGCTCCTTCTGGTCCGACACCGCCGCCCGTAGGGCGTCCGCTCCGGATCTGGGACGACCTACTCGCCGAGGGGCTCCCGTGCCATTGTCCGTTCGCGAAGATCGGCGAGGAGAACTACGGCCTGCTCGCCTACCAGGACGCCAAGCACCTAAATTCGACCGTTCCGGCTTGCAGACGTCGGCCTAACTCGGGGGTTTACGTCCAGAATCTCCCCGAGCTGTGACCGCGAACACGTCGCAAACTACGCGGTCTGGTCGCCGTCGCAAGCAAATGACCTGGGAATTTCACGAATGTCGTTCACAACATCTCGCGTGTTGCGGCAATGTCTGCCACAAGGTGTAGTGTCAAAGCCGCTGGAACGCCAAAGCCCCGACAGTCGGGGCGAGGCCCTCCGGTCGGGTGAAACGTTCTTCGGCTGCATTTGCGGTGCTTGCCAGACGTTACACCGGACAGCTCAAGTTGTCCTAATTCAGGTCAACTTGAGTGGAGGACCTCACTGAAGCCTTCCAGTGGAGGAAATGTCATGAGTCCTATCCGTCGCACAACCACGACCCATCGGACCAGCACCACGCGTGTGCCGATCAAGATCAGGCGCAGTGGAGCCACGATTCACCGGACGATCCCGATGAAGATCGAGATTGTCACCCGCACCACGACGGTTCGGGGGCGGTGACCGTGGCTAAGAAGGGCGGAAGCGGCAAGGCCCGCAGCGCGATCACCGGTAAGTACGTGAGCAAGCAGTACGCGGCTTCTCACCCGAAGACGACTGTCGTCGAGGGAAAGAAGAAGTAGGAACGTCAGCTGGGGGTCGCCACGTCGACCCCCAGCGGGCCTACCTACGAATCGAACGCCCACCTGAACATGGCACAGCCACCACGTAGTCACGTAACAACGTGAGCACGTGGTGACGTGATTGCGTGCCTCTGTGCCTCTGTGCCTCTGTGCCTCTGTGCCTCTGTGCCTCTGTGCCTCTATACGAGTAGTTGGCTACTAGCCGCCTGATTCGAACGCGCTGCCGTGCCGAGTCGGCGGCACGAGGTCGGGGACCAGAACGCCGAACCGTGCGGTCGAGTTGACGCCGAGGATCTCCCACTCGGCATCGGTGACCGTCAGCGTTCCAGCCGTCAGATCCGACCGGAGTTCATACGTGTACGAGCCGTCCGTCTCGGACGAGTACCCCTCGGGGTTGCGGACGAGGCGTAGGACGGCGTCCGCCTCGGTGTCGATGACATCGGCCCGGTAGGTCTCGCTGGCCGCGACCTTGGCGTCCAGCGTCGGGATCCGTCGCCTGAGCATGCGTTCGACCTGTTCGAGCCTGCGCTCGATCAGCGTGATCACCTCGGGCTCGGGTTCCTTGGCCCAGAGCGTGGTTACGTCAGCGGCTGCGGCGTACGCCACGGTCTGCCTCCTTCGTGGGCTTGGGCAGACTGGCCTTCAGCCGGTCGCCGTTCAGCGGGTTGTGCGGTACTCGACGACGGTTACGTCGGGGCATGTCGGTGTCTCCTTCGGTAGTGCGTAGGGGCCTGCCTGCTTTTGGCCGGCCCGGAGCACGGTCGGTTATAGAACCCAGGTTTTCCTGGGCGTTTGTGCTTGCGCCATCAGCGCGGCGTGCCGGTCGCGCTGCTCCTGAGTCGGCTGAGGCGGTACGTACTCGTCCACGACCGGAGGAGCTGGTGGCTCCCACCGGTCGACCGCGGTCGGCGCAGCCAGCGCCTGCCGGTAGAACTCGGCAGCCGACAACCCGGCTGCGTCCATCACCACCGGGGCCAGATCCTGGCCCTGGCCTGCCGTCGCCTGGTTCAGCCAGTCGACGACGTGAGAGCGCATCGCCTGGTAGTCGCCGGGGGTACCTACCCCCTGCAGGGACTTGAGTTCGTCCGGCAGGAGGCCACTGAGGGCCTCGGGAGTCAGGGCCTCCCGCTTGCTGCTGCGGCGTGTTGGTCGGCCCATCAGTTCCTCCATCGGGCTGCAGCGCCGAGCTTGCCCAGCTCGGACCGGGTCAGGGTGTCCTCGTCGTCGGGACACCCAAGCGCCTTGAGGAGCTGGACCATCAGCGCCCGGTACTGGCGCAGCTCGAGAAGCTCGGGCATCGCCACCGGCTGGCCCTGGGATCCTCGGACTCGGATCTCGTCGGCTGCGTCCACGATCTCCTGCAGCCGCTTCGCCACATCAGCGGTACGGCATGCCTCCTCGAGGATCGCCATCTTCTCGGGTGCCTCGGTGAAGTCGTACACCGTGTGCAGCTCCCGCCAGAGCTGCTTTCCGCGTGCGAGGAGCCCCCTCGGGGCCCTCGGAATCTCGTATTTCTCGGCCATCGGGGCCTCCTTTGGGGTCGATGAAGAGGCCCTCAGGGGGCCGTATGTGCAGGTCAGGGGAAGATCAGCCCCGGAAAAAAGACGGGTCGGCGGCATGGCCGAGGGACAAACCACCTCGATGCCACGGCATCGGATATCCCAGCCGCATTAGGGCCCGGTCTAGAAGGCCCCCTAGGGGGTACCCCCCCACCCCTCCCAGGGGTGGGTTGACCTGGGGAAACACTGGGTCGAGGCGTGTCGGGCCAGCGCGAGCGCGACGAGCTGCCACGATGCACAGATGCAGACGCCAGACACCGACCGCACGGGTCCGGTCCTCGACGGACTCGACGCCGTGTTCTGCGAGTACCTCAGGGTCGACCCGGTGGTCGATCCTCTCGAGTGGAGACCTGAGCCTGGTCAGGTACCCGAGGCAGTAGGCCCAGGGCTGTTCTACGAGGGGTAGGTACCGCGTACGTCTTGAGCAGCCCAGCAGCGTATGGGCAAGCAACCAGGGAACTGGTCGGGCAGCTCCCGGCAGTCGGTGCGTGCAGCTAACGGGTGTGTTCTGAGCAGCTCATGCCAGCTCGGACAGATCACCTGTCGTGACCGGTGCTCCGTTGCGGAGCCGGTCGAACGCCTCGGTCGCGGTCTCGCCGCTCGTGAACGCTTTGTCGAGCGCCTTGATCAGCAAGCTGCGGCCACCGTCACCCTCGGGGGTGCCGTCGCTGAGCGGGAACAACACATCCGCATCGTTGGTGTAGAGGGTGACACCCTCGTACGGGTACGCCCATCGACCGGGGCCGGTCCTGGGAAGCGCCTCGAAGTCGGGAAGCGCCCGGATCCCCATCGACTGACTGTCCCACCGGTCAGCTGGATTGCTCATGCGCTGAGCGTATCGGGCTCCTAGCTGGTCTTGCCCTTGCGGATCGCGTACCACTGAGTCGAGCTGATGCCGGATTCCAGCGCCAGCGTGCGGAGCCGGAACGAGTGCTCTAGGTACCGGCTGAGTCCGTCGCTGGCGGCGACGACCTCGGTCCACAACTCGTTGGTCAGCTCGGAGTCCCCGAGGGTCTCGCAGATCCGTTGTGCAGCCTCCAACTCCTGCCCGATCACCCGGCACGGGAAGCAACAGAACCGGTGTCCGTCGAAACTGAGCCCTGGGCATCCTTCACGCTCGCACGGCGTGGACGTGCGGCGTCGGGTGCTGGTGCGGGTCATCGTGGGTTCTCTCCTCGTGTCGTTACGAACACAAGAAGCCCCGAGGGTGTGAGCCTCGGGGCCTCCTGCGTGGTGCGGACTACGTCCGCGTAATCGACTGTGCTGCAGTCGATCAGGCTGCGTCGTACAGCCGGACGATGCCCGACGGGTTCGCAAAACCGAATCCGACACGGGACACAGCCCGGATCTGGGTTGCGTCCGAACCGAACGCGGCATCCTTCGACGTGGTGACCGTGGTACCGCGACGACGAACCGTCATCACCTGGGTCGAGTCGAGCGCCCAGGCGTTGCCCGCAGCAACCGCCGGGGAGATCAGGGCCACGAGGCCCGCGAGCCGGATCCCGTCGTCCACGGTCTCGAGGAGACCCTGGTTCGAGCCGGTGCCGGTCTTGGCCTTGGCAAGCGCCAGCGCCACGTCCGGGGCCAGGACGATATGGGTCAACTCAGCACCCTCGGCGGTCGCATCGTGCTTGGCCTGGTGGAAGTGGTCCAGCGTGGTCCACGCAGCACCGGTGTCGACCACCTTGACGCCAGCAACCGAGAGGAGTCCGCTCGGGCCGTTGGCCACGGTGTTGCCGAAGAACGCGGCGTCCGTCTTACGGGCGATGTCTCGGGCCAGCGCCCGACCGATCATCTCCGCCACCGCAGGATCGGTGTCGTCGACAGCCTCGTTCGAGACCTGGGTGAGGCCCGCCACCTTGGACGGGACCACGACGATCTCGTTCGTCACGGGGTCGACCAGGGTGATCGGGGAGTTCTCGGCGTACCAACCGGTGGCCGGATCCTTCTCAAGCACCGGGAACCGGACCTGGTGCTTGTCGGTGTCGACCACGGTCGCGGCCTGGAACGCCACAGACTTGGCGTTCACCTCGGCGTCGACGAGGACGCCGTAGTCCTCGGGGGTGAATGCGTTCTGCAGGGTCGAATTGAGAGTTGCCATGTGGGTGCCTCCTGTGGGCATGAAAAAAGGCCCCTGACTTGGCGTCAGAGGCCCTGATGGGGTGGTGACTAGGAGTCGGTCACGGACCGAATCCCATTGGGGCACAGCCCCTTATGTGCGGACGCCTCGAGTCGCAGACCCGGCGTCCAACGATCTAGACGGCTCGGAAGATCGAGCCCCATTCGGGCGTCGGCTGCTTCGGCCGCGCTCCTCCGGTGCCTCGGGTCGGGTCGAGAGCCGGGGAGTTCTTCCGCAGCCCCGGACGCTCGGCGAGAACCGCCGCGACATCAGCGGCCACTCGAGCCGGATCGACGTTGCCGTCGTCGTCGAGGTAGTCGGCTGCCTCGTTCCCGCTCAGCGTGAACACGTCGGATCCCAGCGACAGCCCCGCCTCGGTGGCGAGGCGTTCCACCTCAGCCCGCTGCATCGTGGCGATGCGGGCCTGAGCTGCAGCCAGCTCGTCGCGGGCTGCGTTACGCTCGGTGCGGTACCGACCCTCACGGTTACCCTTCGGCTGAGAGCTGTTCTGAGCGTCGTTACCCGCTTCCGTGGTCTCGGTACCGGAATCGGTAGAAACTCCGTCAGCGTTGCTCTCAGCGCTGGGAATCGGTGTCTGTGTGCTCATGTTCTCTCCTATCGGTACCGGCGCATAAACAGCGCACGGCGTAGGTCGGTTTCGTCGGTGTCGTCGTCGAGCCCGAGGCGGGCGAGAATCACGTACCTGTTTGGGTGTCCCCCCTCGAACCAGGCGAGGTGTCCGGCGTCGTGGACGGCTTCGACGTACGCGTCGGCGATCTCCAGATGCCGCTGGAACGCGGCCTCACGGTCGCGGGCGTTCATCGGTCCGCCCGCCACTCGGTGATCGTGGCGTTGGTCAACAGGTGGCCGGTGCCCTCGGCGAGCTGGAACACGGCGTTCGGGCCGATGTCCCAGACGCGTTCGGGTGCTCCTCCGTACTCGGCAGCTCTCGCGACTGCCTCGGTCAGTTGGTCGTGCATTTCTCTCCTCTGATGGTGGGTTCCGGAGCCTGCCGGTGGTTTGGCCGGCTCCGGTGCCCGGATACGCAAAAGGCCACGACGTTGCGGTCGTGGCCTCGGTTGGGTCGGTGATGTCAGTCAGTCGCGAACGGATCCGGAAACGTGTTCGCGGCTGCAGGCTCGAACCGTGCAGCACGCTCCTCACGAGCGACTGCGTCAGCTCGCCATGCGGGCTCGTCGGCGAACGGGTCAAGGAACCCGTTCAGCAGCTGCATGCCGACAGGCCGGATCTCCTCCTCGGGTGCCTCGGTGGCACCCTCGTCTGCAGTTGGGTCTGATCCCCCAACCGCAAGAGACCGGCTCTCATGGCCGGTCTCGTCCTGGTCCTCGAGATGGTTCGGTGTCAGCCGAACCTCTCGCTGATCTGATAAAGGATCTGATCCGGATCTGATATCCGGATCTGTAGGTGTCCACTCCACTGGACACGGTGTGTCCACTCCAGTGGAACCACTGGTTCGCTCCACTGGACCAACCTCGGGGAGTTGGTCCACTCCACTGGAACTACCTACCGACTCGGGCAGTTCCACTCCAGTGGAACCACTCGGGGCATCCGGGACCAGCTCGTACACCGAGGTCTTGCCGGAGGTGCCCGAGCCCTTCCGGGTCCGGACGATCCAACCGCGCTCCTGCAGCGCCTTGAGCGCCAGCGAGACCGCAGCCTTGGAGTACCCGGTCTCTCGCATCAGCAGCAGCAGGCCAGGGTGTGAGTTCCGACCGTGTTGGTCGGAGTGGTCGAAGATCGACATCAGGACACGGAACTCTGCCCCGGTGAACTCGTGGCCGTGGGTGCGCTTGTGCCAAGTGAGCTTGGAGAACTGGTCACTGGGCATCGCGAGCAGCCTCCAGCTCGGCGATGCGTGCCTCAGCAGCACGGAGGCGGACGCGGTAGGTCGCGGCCTCCTTGCGAACGTCGGCGATCTCGCTCTGAGCCTTCCGCAGCCGGACGCGGAAGTCTGCAGCCTCAGCCCGCAGACCTCGGATCGTCTGCTGGGTTCGCGGCGACAGCCGGTCAAACGTGCTGGTTGTCATTTGGTTCATCCATTCGGTGGTGTGCCCCGACGACGGTTGTCGTCGGTCGCCTCCAGGGCGTTTGTGGGCCTGGCATCGAGCCAGGCGGCAGTGAAGATCAAGCAGCAGCTTCGAGAGCTGCCAGTCGGTGTCGTGCCTCGACGCATCGGCGCGTGTACCGCTTCTGCGCCTCGGCGCGGCAGTATCGGCACCGGCCATCGGGCCGGACGTTGTCCCGAGGGTGTCGGGTACAGGCGTTGTGGTGCATCTGGGTGTTCCTTGTCCTGGTCGCCTCAGACGACCGGTGGCGAGCACCTCGCCACGGACGAGGTGGAGCTGATGCGGTGGCACAGCCCGAAGAATGTGGGATCAGGTGATCCGATACAGGCCCGAGAAAAGCCCCGACCTGCCGAAACAGGTCGGGGCTTCTCGATCAAGTAGCCGCTCGTGATGAGCCGGGACGGTTACCAGCCGTCCCTTATCCCGGCTGTAAGGACAGCAGCCGGGCCTACCGAGGTTCTCTAGGCCTCGGGAAGTTCAGTCGGTCGGAGGAGGAGAGAGCTACCCCGACCGACCACCGACGAGGTACGAGTCTCGTCGGATGCAGGCGAGCCGCCAGGCTCGAGCCAGCAAGATTGAAGGAAGCAGGGTTACCGTCTCCCGTTTTATATGGGTGTGATTCACACGAGGACCGGCCTCTGAGGGCCGGTCTTATGGAAGAAGGAGCGCTCTTAGGCGCTCTACCAGGAAGGGAGCCGCTTCGAGGCGGCTCCGAGAGGGAGTGAACCCCTCCGTCTGGTTCCCCTTAACCCTTACATATGTATATGCGTGTCACTTGGCGGATTAGTGACAGTCGTGTGACCAGCTTCACCGCATCAGGGGTTGACTCTTTGGTCTACCCAATTGTATATGGGTGTAAGTTTGCGGATTCCATACAGTAGTGTGATCAGATTCATACTTGACTGTTCACCGCATCAACTGTATATGGGTCTAACTTGAAGAGTTTGTTAGGGCAGTGTGACCGGGTTCACCGAACCCTTACATATGTATATGCGTGCGATTCGGCTGGGAACGTCGCATACGTGTGACTCGATTCACTCCTCGGCATCCTCGGACCTCCAGCGGTCACGGAGTATTTCCAGCTCCCACAACATGAAATGTTCCCGCTCGTCGTCCGCCATACCCTGGTCAGACGCAACAGGACGGACCTCGGTTCCGAGGGTGCCGGAGCCTGCCGGTGGTTTGGCCGGCTCCGGTGCCCGGTCACTCCTCGGAAGCTCGCGGGATCTCGAACCGCTCGCCGGTCTTCATCACTACAACCGCCTTGTCGGGGAAGATCTCCATCCCCTGGATCCCTTGCTCTTGCATCTCGGCGAACCGCTTGGTCACGGTCTCGACCATGCCAGCCGCCTTGACCTCCTCGGCCATCTTCTGCAGCTCGCCAAGCTCCAGGCGAGCCTGCAGTTCCTCCTGCTTGGTAAACGTCACCCTGACGCCCATCGTGCGGAGGTAGACGTTCTGTTGGGTGAGATCCAGCGACTCCCACCAGTCGCGGAACGTCTCGCCGGTCGACTCCCAGGTCCACCCTGCGGGCCTGGTAGTCGCTGCAGCCAGCTCCTCCCGGCGCTTATCGAGCGCATCGATGTTCGCGTCGAGTGCGGCGCGCTGCGGCGTGCCCGCTCGGTACGGACCGCGGCCAAGCTGGCCAGCGAGATCGGCCAGCGTGTTGTCCAGCTCGGCGAGCTCGGCGGCGTTGTCCGAGCCTGCATCCCAAACCCGACGCAGGCGTTCGGAATCTCCCATGAGGCCGAGTACGGCGTCCTCGACGAGGTCGTCGAGCTCCTCCGCCACCACGGACAGATTTCCGCATGGGGCTTTGTACTGGGCAGACGAGCACCTGTACCGGAGCCGTCGACCCTTGGCACCCTTCATCCGGTACGCCGGACGCCCGCAGACTCCGCAGAAAATCACCTGCAGCAGCAGCGAACTCGACCGTACCGTCGGCTCCTTGCGGTTCTCGCGACTCGCCAGCTCGACCGCGAGCTGGTCGAATACATGCTTGCTCAGGATCGGCTCGGCTCTCTGGACAGGCGAGCCGTCCGGGCCGCGTAGAACGTCCTCGGGGCCGTAAGTCTTACGTCCGCGTGCATCCAGCTGGGGCTTGCCGTTGGCGTCTCGTTTAACCTCCCGAGCGGTCGCGTACCCGAGCATCGTTGGTGATGTCATCGACCGCTTGAGCGCGGACGAGTTCCATTGGTGCCCTTTGATTTCTCTACCAAGGTGCATGTTCATCCGATCCTTGGCGGTAGGCACCTTGCGCTCGGTCAGATCGTGGGCAATCGCACGCAGAGGCTCACCGGCCAGCACTCGCTCGGCAACCTCGTTGATGATGGCCACAGCCTCGGTATCAGGGAACAGTCGCCAACCGTCATCGGTCTGGCGAGGTAGGTACCCCCATGGGAGTTGAGCACCGCCCGTCCATTTCCCGAGCTGGCGGTTGTGGTGATACGCCGAGGCGATGCGAGAGCTGATCGCCTCCAGCTCCAGCTCGGCCACCTTGGCCACCAGGAGCGCGATGATGTCGCCGAACTGTGTCGTGAGATCCAGGAACTGTTCGGTCGCGGATACGACCGACACCGAGTGCTGTTGGCACCATCGGATCAGATCGGCCAGGTCCAGCAGCCGCCGGACGATGCGGTCCATCCGGTAGAACACGATCACGTCGAACTCGTGAGCCCGGTTCGTGAGCCAGTCCCCGAGCTGGGGACGCTCGAACGGGGTCGTGAGGCCAGCGGATACGTCGAGATCCTCGGCGATGCCGACCACCTCGTATCCGCGCTGTTCGCATAGCTTGCGGCACTCCTCGAGCTGACGTTCTGGTGAGGTGGTGGCGTCAGTGACCCTCGACAGTCGTACAACGATCAGTGCGCGTGTCGGGTTGTTGGTGACGGCCATGGGTGTAATCTACGCCCACGGAGTACGCGATCGGGACCGTGGCCGCCGCTGCGTTCGGCGCGGTGCTGTACTCGGTGGTGACAGGCGATTCGATCGTCTCCGGACTCACCGAGATCATCGACAAGGCGCTCGACACCGCTGTCTGAGGGCTGTGCGCGTCCCGGTCCGCGACGACCGGGGCGCGGTCACCGTCGAGGCGGCGATCGCTCTCGCAGCGATCGCCGTCGTGGTGACGCTGTGCGTGGGTGCCGTCGTCGCCGTGACCGCACAGGTGCGGTGCGTCGACGCGGCGCGGGAAGCGGCGCGGCTCGTCGCGCGGGGTGACGCCGACGAGGCGCAGTCCACAGCGCGTCGGGTCGCGCCGTCCGGCGCCCGGATAGAGATCCGAGTGGCGGGCGGGCACGCGGTGGCTCGGGTCACGGCGGATGCCCCGCTGTTCCCCGGCCTCGAGTTGTCCGCCGAGGCGGTGGCTGCAATGGAGGAGTCGACCACCTCCACCGCTGGGATCGTGCCGGGATGAGGGACGACCGAGGCTCCGCGACGGTGACCGCGTGTTTCGTGATCCTGGCGTTGCTCGGGATCACCGTCGCCGTCGGCCATGTGGGGTCGGCGGTCGTGGCGCGGCATCGTGCCCAGTCGGCTGCCGACCTGGCCGCGCTGGCAGCCGCGACGGCCGCCGTCCGTGGCACCGACGCTGCGTGCGCTGCCGCGGGCGGGGTCGCCGGGCGGAGCCGCGCCACAGTGCGCGAGTGCCGGCTCGACGGGTGGGATGCCGTGGTGACCGTGGTGGTGTCGGTGGGACTCGGTTCGGGAGAGGCGGTGGCCGCGGCGCGCGCCGGCCCCGCGGACTGACGGGTCGGCCCACCAACGGTGTCCGGCCCGAATCGCAAGCACGTACCAGCAGCCACACGCGCAACACACGCGCAACACCGGCGCGTGTGCTTCACAGCGGATGGCAGGATGCCGGTGTGACCGCTCACCGACCAGCTCCGCGTCCGAACCCCGGTGATGCCGTTGCGGTCGGGCGCCGCGGGTCGAGGCGAGGCTGCGCCGGATGAGGGTCGACGGTCGGGAGGTCCCGGTCCACGGCAGTCTCCTGCAACCTCTGCGCCGACGCACCAGTGACCAGGTGCGGGTCGCCCTGTCGGGACTCGCGGTGCTGGCCGTCGTGCTCGTGTCCTATTTCACCAAGGGCCGCTGGGAGTCGCTCGAGGACTCGGTCTCCGAGCTGATCGGAAGCGCGTCACCCGAACTCTCCAACCGCGTGTACTCCCTGTACAGCGTCGCGATTTTCGCACTGCCCTTCGCCATCCTGGTCGGAATCGTGTTCGGGCGCCGGTGGAAGCTTCTCGCCGGCTACGCAGCGGCCGCGTTGCTCGCCGGCATCGCGCTGTCCATCACCGGCGACGGGATCGCCGCCCCGCAGTGGCATCTCGACCCACGTGACTCCAGTGACGCGTTCCTTTCCCAGTTCCTCGACGACTCGCGGTGGATCGCGATGCTGGCCGCGGTGCTGACGGTGTGCGGTCCGTGGTTGCCTCGACGCTGGCGGCGCCTGTGGTGGGCGTTGCTGCTCGCCTTCGTGCCCATCCACCTGTTCGTCAGCGCGGTGGTGCCCGCCCGCGCGATGCTCGGACTCACCGTCGGCTGGTTCGTCGGTGCACTCGTCGTCCTGTTCGTCGGGACGCCGGCACTGGAGGTGCCCGTCGACCTCGCGCTGCGCGTGCTCGGCAAACGTGGCCGGGGAGTGCAGGAACTGACCGTCCTCAGCCCCGCCGGACCGGGACCGTTGGTCCTGGCCGCCCGGTGCCGGCTCGAACCCGGGCTCGGCTCGGGGCACGGACCCTTCCCTCCCGCGGAGCCGCCGGCCGACCGGGCGCCGTCGAGTGACGGCGAGCGCGAGGAGTCGACACTCGTACTCGACCTGTTCGGGCAGCATCAGCGCAGCGAGGGCGTGGTGCGGCAGGCAGGCCGCTGGCTGACGTTCCGCAGTTCCGAGACCTTGCCACCGTTCGCGTCGCTGCGCCGCTCCGTGGAACACCGGGCACTGATGTCGACGACCTTCGGTGCGCTCGGGCTCGCCGCGAACGTCCCGGTCGCCGTCGCGGTCCTCGACCGGGGCTGGATGATGTACGCCCACACCACGTCACGAGGCGCGCCCCTCGACCGGCACGACCCGGCACACCTCGCCACCGCGTGGGAGGGTGTCCGCCGCCTGCATACGCACCAGATGTCCCACGGCGACCTGCGCCCGGAGAACATCCGGATCAGCGACGGCGAGGCACTCTTCGACGGGTACGCGCGGACGGAGGTCGGCGCGTCCGATTCCCTGATGCTGGCCGACGTCGCGCAACTGTTGCTGGTCACCGCCGACATGTTCGGCGTGGAACCGGCGGTGTCGGCGGCAATCGACACGGTCGGGGCCGAGCGGGTCGTGTCGGCGTCGGGCAGGCTGACCCGCACCGCGACACCCAGCCGGATCCGTCGGACCGTCCGGGATGCGGGGGCGCTGATGGCCGCCGTCCGGTCGGAGGTGCGGGCCCGTACCGACACCGACGTCATCCGCGACGAGCAGGTGACGAGGTTCTCGCGCAACCAGCTGATCCAGCTGGGCCTGCTGATCGGACTCGTCTATGTCGCCTATCCGTTCCTGAGTCAGGTCCCGACCTTCCTCACCGAGATGCGATCCGTGACCTGGTGGTGGGTACTGCTCGGTCTGGCCGTCTCGGGCCTGACCTACATCGGTGCCGCCGCCGCGCTGTGGGCGTGCGCGACGGAGACAGTGAACTTCCGGCACCTGACGGTCATGCAGTTCGCCAACACGTTCGCGGCCACCACCACTCCCGCAGGCGTGGGTGGACTCGCACTGAGCGTCCGGTTCCTGCAGCACAACGGCCTCGGCGGGGTGCGGGCCACCGCAGCCGTCGCGCTGCAGCAGACGGTCCAGGTGGTCACCCACATCGGTCTCCTGATCGTGTTCAGTTTCGCGGCAGGCCGCAACGCAGACCTGTCCCACTTCATCCCCAGTGCCACCGTCATCTACCTCATCGTCGGTGTCCTGCTCGGCGCCGTCGGCGCGTTCATGGTTGTGCCGAAGCTGCGACGGTGGCTGCGTGACGACCTGCGTCCCCAGATCGCCGACCTCACCACCGAACTCGTCGATCTCGCGCGCGACCCCGGCCGATTCCTCATCATCGTCGGAGGCTGTGCCACAACCACTCTCGGTATGGCGCTGGCGCTGTGGGCATCGGTCGAGGCGTTCGGCGGGGACGTCGCCTTCGTGACCGTCACCATCGTGACGATGATCGGCGGGACCCTCGCTTCCGCCGCCCCGACGCCCGGTGGTGTCGGCGCAGTCGAGGCCGCGCTGATCGGTGGACTCGCCGCCTTCGGCGTCCCGGCCGCGGTCGCGGTCCCCTCGGTACTGCTGTACCGCGTGCTGACGTGCTGGTTGCCGGTGTTCATCGGCTGGCCGACCCTCCGCTGGCTGCAGCGCAACGACCTCGTCTGACTCCGCCCCACCCCGCCCGCTTCGCCACCGACGCCCGAAACGGTTCGGCTGAAGGTGGCCTTCGTGCGGTTGAAGGAGATGAAGGCGGCCTTCAGCCGGAACAGGGGCGGGCGGGGTGGGGCGGGGGAGCGGGCTGGGGAGTCGGGGAGCCTCAGGTGCGGAGGGTGCCGAGGACGGCGGTGAGCAGTCGCACCGCGCCGTCCTTGTCGAGCGGGTTGTTGCCGTTGCCGCACTTCGGGGACTGCACGCAGGAGGGGCAGCCGGCCGCGCACTCACACGCGGCGATGGCGTCGCGGGTCGCCGTCAGCCACGGTTGCAGTCGCTCGAATCCGCGGTCGGCGAACCCGGCGCCACCCGGATGCCCGTCGTAGACGAACACGGTGGGCAGGCCGGTGTCCGCGTGCAGTGCCGTCGAGACGCCGCCGATGTCGCCGCGGTCGCACGTCGCCACCAACGGCAGCAGCCCGATCGCCGCGTGCTCCGCGGCGTGCAGCGCACCCGGGAAGCGGTCGGCGGGGATGCCCGCCGATTCGAGTAGTTCCATTGTCGCCGTGTACATCACGGCGCGGGTCGGCAGAGTCTGCGCGGGCATGTCCAGTTCGATCTGATCGAGGACCTCACCACTCGGCAGGCGCCGCAGATACCCGACGACCTGGTGCGTCACCTCCACCTCCACCAGAGCCGTGCTCACCGCTCCGTGGTCGTGACGCTCGAGCACCGTGGTGATCGCGATGTCGGTCGTCTCCCGAGCGGAGGTTGTCCATTCGGGGGTTTCGGGGTGCACGAGGGCCAAGCCCTCCTCGAGATCGAGGGTGTCGACGACGAAGGTGTCGCCCTGGTGCAGATACACGGCCCCAGGATGGGTCGTGGCGGGAGCCCGCCCGCCGTCGACGGTGCCGAGCAGCCGGCCGGAATCGGCGTCGACGATCGCGACCTGGACGCCGATGCCGCCGCGAATGTCGACGAACGCGTGCGGGTTGGAATCGGCGGTGACGAACCACCCGTGCGCACGACGCCGGATCAGACCCTGCGCGGCGAGGTCGGTGAGCAGTTCGACGGCGCCGAACTCCGCCACCTCGGCGTCACTGAGTGGCAGCTCCATTGCGGCGCAGAGCAGTTGCGGCCCGAGGACGTACGGGTTTGTCGGGTCGGTGACGGTGGCCTCGACGGGCTTGTCGAGCAGGGCGGCCGGGTGGTGCACGAGATAGGTGTCGAGTGGGTCGTCGCGGGCGACGAGCACCACGAGCGACCCCTCGCCGCGGCGGCCGGCGCGGCCGGCCTGCTGCCAGAAGGATGCGACGGTGCCGGGGAACCCGGCGACCACCACGGCGTCGAGGCCGGCGATGTCGACGCCGAGTTCCAGTGCGTTGGTGGTGGCGGCACCGAGCAGGGTGCCGTCGGCGAGTCCCGCTTCGAGCTCGCGCCGATCCTCGGCGAGGTACCCGGCCCGGTATGCGGCGATGCGATCGACGAGATCCGAATCGACCTCCGCGAGAATCCGTTTGGCGCCCATCGCGGTGAGTTCGGCGCCGCGCCGCGACCGGACGAAGGTGAGGGTGCGGGCACCTTCGACGACCAGATCGGCCATGATCCGCGCGGATTCGCTACCCGCCGCCCGCCGCACCGGCGCCCCGTTCTCGCCCGTGACGTCGGTCAGGAGCGGAGGTTCCCACAGCGCGACCGTCCGTGGTCCGTGCGGGGAGCCGTCGTCGAGGACCTCCGCGCAGGGCGCACCGATCAGCCGGGACGCCGCGGCGCCGGGGTCGGACGTGGTGGCGCTGGCGAGGACGAACACGGGGTCGGCGGCGTAGCGGTGCGCGATGCGTCGGAGGCGCCTCAGGACCAGCGCGACGTTGGATCCGAAAACGCCTCGGTACGAGTGGCATTCGTCGACGACGACGTATCGCAGGTTTCGGAAGAAGTGTGCCCAGCGCTGATGCGAGCGCAGCATCCCGATGTGGAGCATGTCCGGATTGGTGAACACCCACCGTGAGTTGGCGCGGACCCACTGGCGGACCTCGGTCGGCGTGTCGCCGTCGAAGGCGCTCGGGTACGCGTCCACGAGTTCCTCGGTGCCGTCGCAGAGGGCGACGGTGGCCCGGATCTGGTCCGCGCCGAGGGCTTTCGTCGGGGCCAGGTAGAGCGCCGTGGCGCGCGGGTCGTCGGCGAGGGCCGTCAGTACAGGCAGCTGGTAGGCGAGGGACTTGCCCGACGCCGTCCCGGTGGCGACGACCACGTTGGTGCCACGCGCCGCGAGCGTGGCGGCCTGTTCCTGATGCGTCCAGGGCATCGGGACGCCGCTCTCCCGGAGTGCGTCCACGACGCCGGGGTGTGCCCACTCGGGCCACGTGGCGTAGGTCGACTCACGAGCCGGTAGCTCGGCGATGTGGGTGAGGGGGGTTTCGTGACCTGGTGTGCCGGTCAGGACACGATTGAGGAGTTGACGCCCGTAGCTCTCGTCCACTCGCTGTTCTCCGCGTTCTGTGTCTGCCGGGTCATGCGTTCGACCTGGGTTTTTGATGGTACTGGTGGGGTGCGACCGGGGGCGTGTCGCCCCGTGGAGGCGCGCAGTTGGTGGTTCTGACCTGCACTTACCGGCGAGTACAATGCAACAAGATCATTTCAATGTGGTTTTAGGCTGTTGCACTTGCGCGAAGCGTGGTTGACTAACTCCCGGTCGCAGCTTCTGTGTTCGTGTACGCGCTCGCAGGACGATGTTGCGAGCGCGGTGCTCGATGCTTTCCTGAGGGGGAATCAGCGGTACAGCGGTCGGAACCGGCCCGGTGGGCTGTGAGCGCCGTCCGCCGCATCCGGTGTTAGAAAGAGAAGGAACAGCATGGCACAGGGCACTGTGAAGTGGTTCAACGCGGAGAAGGGTTTCGGCTTCATCGCCCCCGAAGACGGCTCTGCTGACGTCTTCGTCCACTACTCCGAGATCCAGGGCAGCGGCTTCCGCACCCTCGAGGAGAACCAGCGCGTGGAGTTCGAGGTCGGTCAGGGCACCAAGGGTCCCCAGGCGACCGGCGTTCGCGCCATCTGATTCGAGTACCGCAACAGGTTCGAATCACTCGTCCCCCGCCGCCGACAGGTAGCGGGGGACGAGTCGTGTCCGGGGTGATTTCGCGGCGCGACGACTCCGGCGCGGCGTCGTCGCGCTGAAGTGCCCCCTCGTCGGGGTTACTGTCCTGAGGGTGAACCAGCTGTCCTTCTTCTCGGCGGACACCGTCCCGCCCGAGATCGCGGACCTCGACGGTCTGCTCGCCGGCCCCGGGCAGATCGCGGCCACCGCCGACCGTGCCCGGGTGTCGGTGGTCGTGGACGCACAGTGGCGGGCCGATGCGATCGCCTCGATGATCGAGGACGCTGGTCTCGTCGCGGAAATCACCCGATCCGACGAGGGCAGTCCCCTGGTCCGTACCGCCTCGGTTCCCGAGCTGGCCGTGCTCGCGGCGCGCTGGACCAGGGGCGCGGTGAAATCGGTTCCGGTCGGCTGGATCCCCGGACCCCGGGCGTTACGTGCCTGGGCGCTCGCCGCCGGGCGGGCGGAGAACGACGGCAGCCGGTTCGTGCTCGACCTCGATCCCCACGCGCCGGACACCCATCCGGTGCTCGCACAGTCGCTGATGCGGGCCGGGATCGCCCCGACCCTGTTCGGGACGCGCGGCAACCAACCGGGGTTGCGGATCGTCGGGCATCGGCGACTGACGCGTCTCGTGGAGAACATCGGGGAACCACCCGCAGGGGCGGAGGCGAGGGAGGCGTGGCCCCGGGTGTAGAACGGTCGACACGGAACTGATCTGCAAGGATTGGTCCGCGGTGTGTCACTCTGGTAGCCGGGTGATCGCCGATACGAGGCGAGAAAGGTGCAGGCAGAGAAGTGGCAGCTCGAGATAAGGACACGGCGGGGGACTCCACCACCGCTGCCGGCCGGACACGCCGGCTCGTGATCGTCGAGTCGCCGACCAAGGCCCGCAAAATCGCCCCGTACCTGGGCAGCAACTACGTGGTCGAGGCGTCCGTCGGACACATCCGGGACCTGCCGCGCGGCGCCGCCGACGTCCCCGTCAAGTACAAGGGTGAGCCGTGGGCGCGCCTCGGGGTGAACGTCGACCAGGACTTCGAGCCGCTCTACGTCGTCAGCCCCGACAAGAAGTCGAAGGTCACAGAACTCAAGAGCCTGCTCAAGGACGCCGACGAGCTCTTCCTCGCCACCGACCCCGACCGCGAGGGCGAGGCCATCGCCTGGCACCTGCTCGAAACCCTCAAGCCGAAGATTCCGGTCCGCCGGATGGTCTTCCACGAGATCACCAAGCCCGCGATCCTCGCGGCCGCCGAGGACACTCGCGACCTCGACCAGGACCTCGTCGACGCGCAGGAGACGCGGCGCATCCTCGACCGCCTGTACGGCTACGAGGTCAGCCCGGTCCTGTGGAAGAAGGTCATGCCGAAGCTGTCGGCGGGCCGGGTCCAGTCCGTCGCCACCCGCGTCATCGTGCAGCGCGAGCGTGAGCGGATGGCGTTCCGCTCCGCCGAGTACTGGGACATCTCCGCAACTCTCGACGCCGGTGCGGAGGCGAGCCCCCGCACGTTCGGTGCGCGGCTCGTTGCCGTCGACGGCAACCGGGTCGCCACCGGCCGCGACTTCGGCGCGGACGGCGCACTCAAGTCCACGGGCGTGACCGTCCTCGACGAGTCGAGCGCTCGCACCCTCGCGGAGGCGCTCCACGGGGTGGACCTGACCGTCGCGTCCGCGGAGGACAAGCCGTACACCCGCAAGCCCTACGCGCCGTTCATGACGTCGACGTTGCAGCAGGAGGCCGCACGCAAGCTGCGCTTCTCGTCGGAGCGGACGATGCGGACCGCGCAGCGGCTGTACGAGAACGGCCACATCACCTACATGCGAACCGACTCGACGACGCTGTCGGAGTCGGCGATCAACGCGGCTCGCGCTCAGGCCACCGAGCTGTACGGCGCCGAGTACGTCAGCCCCGGCCCGCGCCAGTACACCCGGAAGGTGAAGAACGCGCAGGAGGCGCACGAGGCGATCCGCCCCGCCGGCGACGTCTTCGCGACACCCGGGCAGCTGCACAGCCAGCTCGGCACCGACGAGTTCAAGCTGTACGAACTGATCTGGCAGCGCACCGTCGCGTCGCAGATGCAGGACGCCCGCGGCACCACCCTCACGCTCCGGATCACGGGCACGGCCCGGACCGGTCAGGAGGCGACCTTCTCGGCGTCCGGTCGGACCATCACGTTCCCCGGCTTCCTCAAGGCGTACGTGGAATCGGTGGACGAGGAGGCCGGTGGCCAGTCCGACGACGCCGAGTCCCGGCTGCCGGTTCTCGTTGCCGGGCAGGGCGTGACGGCCACCGAGCTCGACCCGGACGGCCACACCACGAACCCGCCCGCGAGGTTCACCGAGGCGAGTCTCATCAAGACGCTCGAGGAGCTCGGGATCGGCCGCCCCTCGACCTACGCGTCGATCATCAAGACGATCCTGGACCGCGGCTACGTGTACAAGCGCGGTAGTGCGCTCGTCCCGTCGTGGGTCGCGTTCGCCGTGATCGGGTTGCTCGAGGCGCACTTCGGTCGCCTCGTCGACTTCGACTTCACGGCCGCGATGGAGGACGACCTCGACGAGATCGCCGGCGGCCGCGAGCAGCGCGGGAACTGGTTGTCCGGCTTCTACTTCGGTGGCGAGGAAGGGCCCGAGGGCTCCGTCGCCCGTGCCGGTGGCCTGAAGAAGATGGTCGGCGAGAACCTGGAGGGCATCGACGCCCGCGAGGTGAACTCCATCCGGCTCTTCGACGACGCCGAGGGCCGTGAGGTGCACGTGCGCGTCGGCCGGTTCGGGCCCTACCTGGAGCGGATGGTCGTCAATCCCGACGATCCCGAGGGTGATCCGGTCTCACAGCGGGCGAACCTGCCCGACGACCTGCCGCCGGACGAGCTGACACCGGAATACGCCGAGAAGTTGTTCGCCACCCCACAGGACGGCCGTCGCCTCGGTGTCGACCCGTTGACCGGACACGAAATCGTCGCCAAGGAAGGACGATTCGGTCCGTACGTCACCGAGATCCTGCCCGAGCCGGAACCCGAGCCGGAACCGGACATCGTCCCGGTGGCCGGCGACGGCACGGTGGCCACCAAGGCGCCCGCCAAGAAGGCGGTCAAGAAGGCCGCGAAGAAGGTCGCAGGGCCCAAGCCGCGCACCGGCTCGCTGCTGAAGTCGATGGACGTGGCCACGGTGACGCTGGAGGACGCGCTGCGCCTGCTGTCGCTGCCACGTGTCGTCGGTGTCGATCCGGAGTCGAAGGAAGAGATCACCGCGCAGAACGGCCGCTACGGGCCGTATCTGAAGAAGGGCACCGACTCCCGGTCGCTGGCGACCGAGGAGCAGATGTTCACCGTCACCCTCGACGAGGCGCTGAAGATCTACGCCGAGCCGAAGCGGCGGGGACGCCAGGGGGCGGCGCAGCCCCCACTGCGTGAGCTCGGCAACGACCCCGTGACCGAGAAGCCGATGGTCATCAAGGACGGCCGCTTCGGTCCGTACGTCACCGACGGTGAGACCAACGCCAGCCTGCGCAAGGACGACGCGGTCGAGACCATCACCGACGAACGCGCTGCGGAACTGTTGGCGGACAGGCGCGCTCGCGGACCGGTGAAGAAGAAGGCCACGAAGAAGGCTCCCGCCAAGAAGGCTCCGGCGAAGAAGGCTGCAGCGAAGAAGGCCCCGGCGAAGAAGGCCGCGGCCAAGAAGGCTCCGGCCAAGAAGGCCACCGGCTCCGACGACTGACCGCGCCGCCGTGTACCGGGAATTGCCGATCGCATTGCCGGGCACGGTTGCCTGGTCGGTGGACCGGGTCGGCGCCGACGGCGCCTTCGTGCTCCCGGACGGGTGCATGGACCTGATCTGGCACGACGGCGGATTCCTTGTCGCCGGTCCCGACACCCGCGCCCACCGCACCACCGCAGCCGGACCGCGGGCGGTCGGACTGCGATTCGCGCCCGGGCTGGGACCGCGCGCACTGGGGATACCGGCGGACGAGGTGCGCGACAGCAGGATTCCGCTGCAGGACATCTGGCCGGACGGATCGGTTCGGCGGCTCGCCGACGCCGCGACCCGTGATCCGCTCGCCGCGCTCGCGGCGGCGGTCCGGGACCGTCTCGACCCGGTGGACCTGCCGGTCGAGTTCTCGATCGGGGCGCACCTGGCGTCGGGCGCGACTGTCGCAGGGGTCGCCTCGGAGCTCGGTTGGAGCCCCCGCCGCATGCACCGGCGGTCCCTCGCCGCGTTCGGGTACGGCCCGAAGACGCTCGCCCGGGTGCTGAGATTCGATCGTGCCGTCGCGGCGGCCCGCTCCGGAGTCGGATTCGCGCGGGTCGCCGCGGACGCCGGCTACGCCGATCAGGCGCATCTCGCCCGTGAGGTGCGGGCGTTGTCCGGGATCACGTTGCGGCAGTTGGCCGGTCAGCCCGGGAGTGCGGCGAAGAGATCGACGTGATTGCCGTCCGGGTCGGTGACGGTCGCGTACCGCTGACCCCAGAACGCGTCGAACGGTGCGAGTTCGCCTCCGCCTCCGGCGCTCAGGAGCAGCGTGTAGGTGGCGTCCACCTCGTCGGGTGATCCGCAGTCGAAGGCCAGGGACGGCCCACCGCCGCCGACCTCGGGGTCGAAGTCCGGCTGGAACGAGCGAATGGTCTCCACTGTGTCGAACGCGAGACGCATCCCTCCGGGCAGTGCGACCTCGACGTGCGGCTGCGTGACGGCGTCTGCGGGGATGTCGAGACCGAGCAGGCGGTAGAAGGCGAAGGTGCGTTCGGGATCGTGGGCGACCATGCCGATCACGGCGAATCGTGGTGTCATGCGGCTACCGTAGGCGCGCGGCGGCGGATCGGTCTTGAACGTTTCGGACATCCGGGTCAGCGGGCGGCGAACATCGCGGCGACCGTGTCGGCCAGGTCGTCCGGGGTGGCGTAGATCGCGCCGTCGAGCCACGCGGTGATCAGCTCCGCCATGCCGCCGATGAACAACAGTCCGGCGACCTCGCCGCCGACGTCGGATTGCGGTGGGGCGTGCAGTTCGGTGGCGGCCCGGTGTGCGAACCGGCGCAGGAGCGCAGTCCGTTGCCGCCGTGTCTCCGGGAGCGCGGCCGACTCGATGATCGCCGCCCGGCCCTTCCGCGGGTCCCGGTCGATCAGGTCGACGAAGGCCTTCACCGATGCGCGCATCCGGGCGACGAGATCGCCCTCGGTGGCGTCGGCCGCGGCCTGAGCGGTGGTCTCGATCTCCGCGGCGATCCACTCCATCACCGCGGTGAGGGCCTCGTCGACGGTCCGGAAGCTCTCGTAGAAGTAGCGCTCGCTGAGGCCGGCCTCGGCGCAGATCCGCGTCATCGTCACCCGGTCGTCGCCCGACCAGACCGTCAGGGTCGCCTCGAGGAGCCGGGTGCGGCGCTCGGCGGCCCGGTCGGCGGCGCTGACCCCGCGATACGTTCCCGACTGGACGGCCATGGGTTCACCTTCGCACAGAAGATTGACAGAGCATCCTTCCTGAATGATAGTGATGGCGATCACATCATTGGGTGGTTTCGGTCGAGGGGAGCGCAATGGTCGACTACGCGGCGGTGCCGCGGGCACGTGAACTGCCGCCGATCCGCCGAGCGGACCGCGGGTTGCCGGTGCTCGGCCGGGCCCTCGACTACGCACGCGATCCGATGGTCATGTTCGACCGGCAGTGGGGCAGCTACGGCGAGGTCACGCCCATCCGGATGATCGGCCGCACCTGGGTCGTGGCACTGGGCCCCGACGCCTGTGAGGAGATCCTGCTCAACCGGCACAAGGCCTTCGCCAACGGTCCCGCGTGGACCTACGTTGTCGGACCGTTCTTCCGGCGGGGGTTGATGTTCCTGGACTTCGACGAGCACCTGCTGCACCGGCGGATCATGCAGCAGGCGTTCACCCGCCGCCGGCTCGAGGCGTACACCGCGGCGATGCACCCCGCCATCGAGGATGCGCTCGCGAGGTGGGGAGACACGACCGGGTTCGAGGCGTATCCCGCGCTCAAGCAACTGACCCTGTCCATCGCGACCGACACGTTCATGGGCGGAGCGCCCGACACCACGCCCGCCGAGATGGATCGCATCAATCGGGCGTTCATCGACTGCGTCCAGTCCGCGGCCGGAATCGTCCGGCTGAACCTCCCGTTCACGCGGTGGGGCCGCGCCACCCGCGGCCGCCGCCGGCTGGAACGGTTCTTCCGCCACTACCTGCCGTCACGTCGAGAGAACCGCACCGACGACCTGTTCTCCGTGCTCTGCCACATCGAGAGCGAGGACGGCGAGCGTTTCGGCGACAACGACGTCGTCAACCACATGATCTTCCTGTTGATGGCCGCGCACGACACCTCGACGAGCACGCTGTCGACGATGCTGCAGTACCTCGGCCAGCACCCCGACTGGCAGCAACGGTGCCGGGAGGAGTCCCTCGCCCTCGGGCCCAGGCCCGCGCTGGCCGAACTGGAGGCGCTCGAATCGCTCGACCTCGTGATGAAGGAGTGCCTGCGACTGCGGTCGCCGGTGCCGGTGGTGGTGCGCCGCGCCGTCACCGACGTGGAGGTGCGCGGCGTACGTATCCCGGCGGGCACCGAGGTCGTCGTCACACCGCAGTTCTCGCACATGATGGACGCGTACTGGACCGAACCGCAGCGCTTCGACCCGGAGCGGTTCGCACCGGACCGGCGTGAGGACAGGAGCCACCACTACGCGTGGGAGCCGTTCGGCGGCGGCGTCCACAAGTGCCTCGGCATGCATTTCGCCGGCGGCGAGGTCAAGGCCGTTATGCACCACCTGCTGCGCGGACACGAATGGAGCGTCGCTCCCGACTACGTCGCGCCGATCAACAATCACTCGCTGCCGTTCCCGAGCGACGGCCAGCCGATCGACCTGCGGCGTCGCGAGCAGGGTGTCCGTGGGCCTCGATAGGGTGGGCGCATGGCGGGAGTGTTCGATCGGCTGGTCGGCCAGCACGAAGTCGAGGTCGGTCTGATCGCTGCCGCGACCGCGGCACGGGGCGCGGCCGAGTCGACCGACGGCGCGACCGCGGCCGACGGGTCCGGCTCGCGGATGACGCATTCCTGGCTGTTCACCGGGCCGCCCGGCTCCGGTCGTTCGGTCGGGGCGCTGTGCTTCGCGGCTGCGTTGCAGTGCACGAGCGACGGCGTTCCCGGCTGCGGGCACTGCCACGCCTGCACCACCGTCCTCGCAGGTACCCACGGCGACGTGCGGCGGGTGATCCCCGAGGGCCTGAGCATCAGTGTCAAGGAGATGCGCGAGATCGTGCAGACGGCGTCGCGCAGACCGAGCACCGGCCGCTGGCAGGTCATGATCATCGAAGACGCCGACCGGCTCACCGAAGGCGCCGCGAACGCCCTGCTGAAGGTCGTGGAGGAGCCGCCGGAGCGGACGGTGTTCCTGCTGTGCGCGCCGTCGGTCGATCCCGAGGACATCTCCGTCACCCTGCGGTCGCGGTGCAGGCACGTCGGGCTCGTGACACCGTCCGCGGAGGCCATCGCCGGGGTGCTGCGCGAACGCGACGGGCTCGATGAGCAGACCGCGCTCGAGGCGGCGCGGATCAGTGGCGGCCACGTCGGTCGTGCGCGTCGGCTGGCCACCGACGAGGCCGCCCGGAGGCGACGGGATCAGGGGCTCGCGCTCGCGTCCGCGGCCACCCGCTGGTCGAGCCGGTACTCGCTCGCCGAGGAACTGGTCCGGGAACTCGAGGTCGAGGCCAAGGAGCTCAATGCCGAGATCAACGAGCGTGAGACGGAGGAACTGCGTACCGCGCTCGGCGCCGGGGGCACAGGCAAGGGCGCGGCAGCTGCCCTGCGCGGGTCGGCCGGTGTGCTCAAGGACCTCGAGCGCAGGCAGAAGTCGCGGGAGACCCGGATGAAGCGTGACGCGCTCGACCGCGCGTTGATCGACCTCGCGGGCCTGTATCGGGACGCCCTCGCCGCGGCGTTCGGCTCGGACGCGACGGCGAACCATCCCGACCGTGCAGAGCAGGCGCGAAAGATGGCGGGTGTGGGCAGCCCCGCCGCCCTGCTGCGGTGCATCGAGGCGGTGCTCGACTGTCGCGAGGCGCTCGACACCAACGTGAAACCTCAGTTCGCGGTGGCCGCGATGATGGCGAGGCTCGGCGCCGAGCTGGGCTGACCGACCCCGTTTTCGTAATCCGAGGCCGAGCCGTTAGACTTCCGTTGCTCGGTCGTCAGGCCGGGCGCGCTGCCTTAGCTCAGTCGGTAGAGCATTTCACTCGTAATGAAAAGGTCGAGAGTTCGATTCTCTCAGGCAGCTCAGCGAAACCCCAGGAGAGAGCTTGATTCACCTGGGGTTTTCTCATTGGTTTCGAGGCGGGGCCGGGCCGCTTCGTTCGGTGGGTGCGGCACCCTCGCGGTTCGTCCATCGGGCGCTCCGCGGCGGCGCCCCGGAGCACGGCGGCCTGTAGATGACGGCGCCGCACTCGCGGCAGTAGTGCGTTCGGTGCCCGCGCTGCGGTGTGCAGGCGCACGGCTCCCATCCGACGAGCGACCGCCTGGGGCCCAGTGGGTGCCCGTTCGGGCAACGGTCCGGCGCGGATTCGGTGTAGCTGGCCACGTGTCGAGCGTAGCCCCGATTCGCACACGTGTTCGATGGTTGCCCGCGTTCCGGCCGCTGGCCGGTGAGGGTTCCACGCTGACCTCTGTCGATCCCGCGCGTTGCGTCACCGACCGCTGATCACGTCCACGCTGTCGATCGAGAAGCGGAAGCCGCCGGTTCACACACCGAGCGACCTCGGATCTCGGCACCCGCGAGTCGCCCCTGCCTGCACACAGGGCGGGGGCGGCGTTTCGTCCCGCACCGGCACCGCCGCTGGTTAGCCTGCCGGAATGAAAAAAGTGATGGTGACCGCGGTCGGTGTCGGAGTGCTGCTCACGGCGGGCTGTGGCAGCGACGACTCTCCGGCGGCCGAGGGGGATCGGACCACGACGTCTGCGACCACGACGGAGGCGGCCGCCGCTCCGACGCCCGAGGGATCGGCGCAGCCGGAGATCGTCACGGTGGGGCAGGCGGTCGAGAACGGCGGGCTCACGGTGACCGTCACGTCGGTCGAGACGTCCCCCGCCGTGGCGGTCGCGGACGGCTCCGGCGGCTACGTCGACCGGACGGCGTCGGACGGCAGCCAGTACGTCCTTCTCGCCGCCGACGTCGTGAACGGAATGGTCGCACCCATCGACCTGAGCTGCGGCGAGACCATCGGGACTCGTCTGGTCGACGCGCAGAAGCAGCAGTTCAACGTGATCGCCGATCTGGGCTCGGTACAGGGCAACAGGCCGTGTGGCGATCTGCTCGCACCCGGAACGGACGGTGAGGTTCGGTGGGTGTTCGAGGTCGGCGCCGACTCGGTGCCGAAGGCGTTCGCGTTCCTCAATGCGGATGCTCCCGACCCGACCGCCGTGAAGGTCGTGAACCTGTCGGTGAGCTGAGTCGGTCCGGCGGCGGGCACCGCTTGTGGACAACTCGGTCGGGCGGTGCCGCGACCACGGACAACGGCTCGTCCGGGTTGCCGGATCGTCGCTGACCCCGAGATTCGCCAACAGGGACGCTCGCCTGGTTTTCGCAGGTGGGAGGCGATTCGATGATGTGAGGCAGTGCAACATCCACAGGTTGTCCACACCCTGTCCTGGCGGTGTGAATAGGTTTGTCCACAGATGTGGACAACGCGTCCGCGGTGACTGCACGGCGGCACAGGTGGATTCGGGCTACCTTGCAGGTGCCGGACTCGCACCGGGACGGAAGGAATCCTCGCGATGACCGATCCCCAAGAACCCGGAGCGCCCTCGCCCGACCCGACCGGACACCCGCGGCAGGGTCAGCCTCCCCCGTACCCGCCGCCGCCTGGTTACCCGCCGCCCGGTTACCCGCCGCCGGGCTATCCGCCACCCGGCTACGCCGTACCTCCCATGCCCGCGTACCCCTATGCGTCGTGGTGGGCAAGGGTCACCGCTTATTTGCTCGACGGCATCGTCGTCCCCCTCGTCGGATACGTTCTCGCCGGAACAGGCGCGTTCATCGCCTTCAAGGACGCGAGTTCCACGACGGTCACCAACCGAACCGAGTTCGTCACCGAGACGACGACGGACCTGGACGGTGTCAGTGGAACCGGCATCGCGATCATGGTCGGCGGCATCCTGCTCGCTCTGGCTCTGGTCGTCTGGAACAACGTGTTCCGGCAGGGGAGAACCGGTCAGACCATCGCGAAGTCGTGGCTCGACATCGCGGTCGTGCGGGAAGTCGACGGGCAACCGCTGGGTGCGGGGATGGCGTTCGTCCGGTGGTTGCTGCTCGTCGTGCTGGGCGATCTCTGCCTGCTCAACTTCCTGTGGCCGCTGTGGGATCCCCGGAGTCGCTGCTGGCACGACATGCTCGTCTCGACGGTGGTGGTCCGCACCGAGTGACCGCCCGTCCCGCGACCGACGAGCCGGCGCCGCCGCGGCGGGCCGGGTTGCGGCGCTGCGCGGGGCCTGCGGCCGTCGCCGCCGTCGCGGCGTCCGGGGCCGCGCTGCTGTTCGTCCGCGATCCGCACCGCCCGGGAGCGTACGGACTGTGCCCCTTCCACGCGCTGACCGGACTGTGGTGCCCGGGCTGCGGAGGCATGCGAGCCGCACACGACCTTCTGCACGGCGATCTGTCGGCCTCGCTGTCGAGCAATGTCTTCGTAGCGCCCCTTGTGGTGGTTCTCGCCGTCGCCTGGGTGCGCTGGGTGCCCAGGCGGTGGCGTGGCGGAAACGAGAGGATGATCGTGGTGGGGCCCGTCTCGACGGCGCTCGTGCTCGGTGCGCTCGCCGCCTTCACGGTCCTGCGCAACACGCCGTGGGGGTCGGGCCTGGCGCCCGGCTGAACCGGATCGAACGAGGTAAGGGGAATTCGATGGCCATGCAGATCTTCTCGTTGATCGTGCTGCTCGGCGCGCTCGTCATGCTCATCCCCGTTGCGCGCCGCGTGTTCGGCAAGCGCGACGAGTGACGGTCCCGCCCACTCGACACCGACCCGAAACCGGACCATGCTCAGTCATGGCCGAATCGCTGCGTGACCGGGTCCGTGAGAAGTTGTTGCGCCAGATCGCCGAGGACGGCGGCGGGCCGTCGGAGAGTGCCGAGGACGATCCGCGCCTCATTTCGCTCGACGACGACCTCGCGATCCTCGACCGAGCTCAGGACGGCGATCCGGTGATCGAGGAACTCGCCGCCAAGTACTGGGTCCCCTGACCGCCCCCACCCCGGCTCCCGGGAATTCGTTCGCCTAGCGTATAAATACATCTTGTGTCTAAGTTGCGTTCCGCGTCCGAGCAGGTCTATCAGGAAGTCAAGGAGCGGATCCTGTCCGCGACCCTCCCCGGCGGTGAACTGATCAGCGAAGGCGAGATCGCGTCCGAGATGGGGACCAGCCGCACCCCGGTCCGGGAGGCCTTCCTGCGCCTCGAAGCCGAAGGCTGGATGCGACTGTTCCCGAAGCGCGGAGCCCTCGTCGTCCCGGTCGCCGACGGCGAGACCGAACACGTGCTCGCCGCCCGCCTGCTGCTCGAGGCCGACGCCGCACGCATCGTCGCCGGAGGGCCCGACCACGTGCGCGCCGAGCTCGTCCGCGGCCTGCGCGCCAACCTGGATGCACAGCGCGCCGCGGCGGCCGACGGCGACGTCGCCGAGTTCAGTGGCCTCGACGCCGACTTCCACGGTCTGATCGTGCGGGCCGGCGGAAACCCGCTGCTGGTGACCTTCTACATCGGCCTGCGTGAACGTCAGCGCCGGATGACGGCCAGGTCGCTGACCCGCGATCCGCGCCAGCTCCGGTCGATCATCGACGACCACGCCCGGCTCGCCGATCTCGTCGAGGCCGGGGACACGGACGCATTCGCCGTCGCCGACAACATCCACATGCGGCGCGTGCACGGCCTCCCGATCGAGACCGAGGGCGGCGTCCGATGAGCACCGAACTCGACACCGCCGTCGACCCGCGGACCCCGACTCCGGCCCCGCGGCGCATCGCGCCGTGGGCGCTGGTCTCCGCGGCCATGTTCGCGGTGGCGTGGGGTGGCAACGAGTTCACCCCGCTGCTCGTCATGTACCGCCTCGACCACGGCTTCTCGCCCGTCGTCGTGGACACCTTCCTGTTCGCGTACGTGCTGGGCATCGTGCCCGCGCTGCTGCTCGGCGGACCACTCTCGGACCGGCTCGGACGCAGGCCGATCATGCTCCCCGCTCCGTTCGTCGCCGCCGCGGGCTCGATGGTGCTGGCTCTCGGCGCCGACAGCGCGCTGCTGCTGGTGATCGGGCGCATCCTCAGCGGTGTCGCGCTCGGGCTCGGCATGGCCGTCGGCGGCAGCTGGCTCAAGGAACTGTCGGTGCCGCCGTGGGACACCGCTCCCGGCGCCGGCGCGCGGCGGGCGGCGATGAGCTTGACCGCCGGATTCGCGATCGGAGCGGGAACCGCGGGAGTGCTCGCGCAGTGGGCGCCGTGGCCGAGCGCGCTCGCGTACGTCCTGCACATCGCGATCACCGTCGGAGCCGGGATCGCGTTGGCCGCTGCGCCCGAATCGCGCCCGGCCACCCCGAAGGGGCAACGGGCGTCGCTGATCGACGATCTGAAGATCCCGGCCGCGTCCCACCGGCGGTTCTGGCTGGTCATCGCCCCGGTCGCACCGTGGGTGTTCGGAGCCGCCAGCTGCGCGTACGCCGTCATGCCCGCGCTGATGGCCGACCGCAGCGGAGGCCGCCCCGTCGCCTTCTCCGCGTTGCTGTGTGTCGTCGCACTGGGCTGCGGGTTCGCCATCCAGGCGCTCGGCCGGCGAATCGACACCCCGCGCAGCGCTCGTGCGGTGATCGTCGCCCTGTGCATTCTCGTGGTGGGTATGGCGCTCGGCGCGCTCGCCGCGGACCGGCTGACCGTGCCGCTCGCGCTGCTCGCCGCCGCCGTCCTCGGCTGCGGCTACGGGATGGCGCTGGTGTCCGGATTGCAGGAGATCCAGCGCATCGCCCGCCCGGACGATCTCGCCGGGTTGACCGCGGTCTTCTACTCGCTCACGTACATCGGCTTCGCGGTCCCCGCCGCGCTGGCACTCGTGGTGCAGACCTGGCCCGCGGTCGGGTACCCGGCGATGTTCCTCGCCGGTGCCCTCGTCGCCGCGGCAAGTCTGATGCTGGTCCTCGGCAACAGCCGGGTGCATCTCCCGGAGCCGGCTCGCGGTGCCGGGCACCCTGAACCCTGACTCGAGCGCGGCGGATCGCGGGTCGAATCGCGACCTTTCGGCGACCACCCGGCTACCTCGCCGGGCGTAGCGTTGAGGTCGGGGGAATGTGGTCGGGGCGAGCGAAGCGACGGGGTTGGTCACCGTGGCGAACCAGCGAGGGGGGCGTGAGAGCGAGGCTTCCGTGGTTCTGTCGTCCGCGGCGCGAACGAGCGTCGGGAACCTTCCGCACGAGCTGACCAGCTTCGTCGGTCGCCGCCGTGAGGTCATCGAGACGAGACGCAGCCTGTCGGCGTCGCGACTGGTCACGCTGACCGGAATCGGTGGCGTCGGCAAGACACGTCTGGCGCTGCGGGTGGCGCACGAGTCGCAGCGTGCCTACTCGGACGGTGTGTGGTTCGTCGAGTTCGGTGGGTTGACAGCGCCCGAACTCGTGCACGACGCCGTGGCCGCCGCCTTCGGGATCCGCGAGGCGCGGCCGGGGCAGCAGGACGCCCTCGTCGACTTCATCTGCGAGCAGAACGTCCTGCTCGTCCTCGACAACTGCGAGCACCTGGTCGGCGCCGCCGCCGAACTCGCCGGCAACCTGCTGCGGAGCTGCCGCAATCTGCGCATTCTCGCAACCAGCCGGGAACCCCTCGGCGTCAGCGGGGAGGCGGTGCTGCGGGTACCGCCACTCGGCATCCCCGATCCGGATCGACCGGGCCGGGGGAAGTCCACCCTGTTCGAGGCGGTCACCCTGTTCGAGGAGCGCGCGATCGCCGTCGTCCCCGGGTTCGACCTCAACGACACCAACCGTGCAGCCGTGACACGCATCTGCCAGCGCCTCGACGGGTTGCCGCTACCGATCGAACTGGCCGCGGCACGGCTCCGGGCGCTCTCACCCGACCAGATCGTCCAACGACTGACCGACACCTTCATGTTGCTCAACGCGGGCGGCAGGGAAGCGCCAACTCGGCAGCAGACCCTGCGCTTGTGCATCGACTGGAGTCACGACCTCTGTACGCCGCGGGAGCGGGTGGCGTGGAGCCGGCTGTCGGTGTTCAGCGGGCGGTTCGAACTCGACGCCGCCGAAGCGATCTGCGCGGAGACGCTCGGACCCCACGAACTGCTCGACGTCGTCACGTCCCTGGTGGACAAGTCGATTCTGATCCGCGACGAGCAGGACAGCGGCGTCGGCTACCGGATGCTCGAGACGCTACGTGACTACGGCCGCGAGAAGCTCGAGCTGACCGGCGACGGTCCTCGCCTGCGCCGCCGTCACCGCGACTGGTACGAGACGTTCGTGGCGCCGGTGGAGTCGGAGTGGGTCGGTCCGCGGCAGGCCAGGTGGCGGGCCCGGCTGCAGTGCGAGCAAGCGAATCTGCGGGCGGCGACGCAGTTCTGCCTCGACGACCCGGCGGAGGCCGAGTCGGGCCTGCGCCTCGCGGCCGCGACCTGGCCGTACATCCTGTCCCGCGGCCAGCTGCAGGCCGGCCGGTACTGGCTCGAACGGGCGCTGGCCCACCAGGGTGGCGCGCCGACCGTCGCGCGAGCGAGGGCCCTGTGCGCCGACGTCCTGCTCGCAAGCAACCAGGGTCGTACGGACGAGGCGGCCGGGTACCTCGACGAGGCGCGGGCCGTCGTCGCGACGGTGGGGGACCCGGTCGTCGATGCGGAACTGGCCTACGCGGAAGCGAACCACGCGATGTTCGGCGGGGACATGGCCCGCGCCCTGGAGCTCTTCCCCGCCGGTCTCGAGGTGTTCCGCGGTACCGATCCGCTGCGCGAGGTGTCGACGCTGCTCGGCATGGGGCTCGCGTCCGGAATTCTCGGCGAGGTGGATCGGGCCGTTCGGTACGAGGAGGAGGCGCTGGCCATCTCCGAGGCGCGCGGTGACGCCGTCTACCGCGCGTACAGCCTGCTCGTGCTGGCGCTCACGCTCGTGCGGCCCGACCGCGGCCGGGCTCGGGGCCTCCTGCACCAGGCGCTTCGGCTCGAACACGATCTCGGTGACCCGCTGGGGACGGCGATGTCGGTGGAGGCGTTGGCCTGGGTCGCGGACGCCGACGGCGAGGCGCAGCGTGCCGCGGTGCTGCTCGGCGGGGCCCAGTCGATGTGGAGCACCTTCGGAAGCGGCGGCGTGAGCGTTGTGGCGATGCGTGTCTTCCACGACGACTGTGTGGACAGCACCAGGCGTGCGCTCGGCGCCGCCGCCTTCACCAAGGCGTTCCGGCGCGGTCTCGAGGCGTCCGCCGACGACGCGGTCGCGTGTGCACTGCGCGAGAACAACCTGGCCGCGGGTGGGTCCTCCGGCGAGTCGTCCACCGCGCCGGGCGGCGACCTGACCCGCCGTGAGCGGCAGATCGCGGATCTCGTCGCCGAAGGACTCACGAATCGCGCCATCGCGGAGCGCCTGGTGATCTCGCCGCGCACCGTCGAGGGTCATGTGGAACACGCACTGACCAAGCTCGGGTTCCGCTCCCGCAGCCAGATCGCGGCCTGGGTGGCAGAGCAGAAGGCCGGGGAAACGCCCTGAACGGGCGGTATCCGTCCTTCGGCGCCGAGGCGCGGGAGTGACCACGAAGGACCGGTGCGCGAAAAACAGGTATGCGAACGGGTACATCGACCGTCGTCCCCGGTCGAGGCTGCCCGGCACGATGGAACATGACAGTTCCAGTGCTCCAGGGCGAGGTGCGGTTCGATGATCGAAGTCTCACATGTCGCGGCATTCCCTCACGTCACCGCGGACCGCCGGGTCCCCGCGGATCGTCTGATGCTCCGGAGCTGCGACGGCTGCAAATCGCTGTCCGCTCTCGACAGCGGACCCTGCGCCGAGTGCGGAGGCACCGCACTGTCCCGGGTCCCGTCGTGCGGCGTCGGATCGATCGTGTCCTGCACGGTGGTCGCCGCCCGCTCGCGGTGCGACGCACGGACCCACGCCGGGCCCTGCACCATCGCGATCGTCGAACTCGACGACGGGCCGTGGATGTACGCCTGGATCGAGGGACGCCCGCCCGCCCGGTCGGGTGAGCCGGTCAGGGTCCGGTTCGCGCACGAGGAACCGGGGGAGAGGTACCCGTACTTCGTGTGCGCGGCCTGATCGAGCCCGGTCGACTCAGGAGTCGTCCCGGAGCGCGGGCAGGGTTCTGCCGACGAGCCAACCGTCCCACAACGGTCGCAACGACCGGTCCGAATAGTGCGCGGCGAGGTCCGTGAAGTCCTCGGTCGTGACCGTCCCGTAGCGATACTTCGCAGTCCACTCGTGGAGCAGCGCGAAGAAGTTGTCGTCACCGAGTTCGGTGCGCAATGCGTGCACGGTGAGCGCGCCCCGCTTGTACACGCGGTCGTCGAACATCAGGGCCGGGCCGGGATCGCCGAGCACCAGGTCGTACGGCAGCCCGGACTGGGTGCGGTGCACCTGCGTGGCGATCTCCCGGGCGGTCGGGCCACCGGAGTTCTCGGACCACAGCCATTCCGCGTAACACGCGAATCCCTCGTGCAGCCAGATGTGACGCCACGCGCCGAGAGTGAGGCTGTTGCCGAACCACTGGTGTGCCAACTCGTGTGCCACCAGCCGCTCAGACCCGCGCCTGCCGTCGCAGTGGTTCGCCCCGAACACCGAAATACCCTGCGCCTCGACGGGAATCTCCAGATCGTCGTCGGTGACGACAACCGTGTAGTCGGCGAACGGGTACGGCCCGAACAGCCGGATGAACGTCTCCATCATGCTCGGCTGACGCGCGAAGTCGTGATCGAACCGGGTCCGCAGCCGCTGCGGCAGCACGGCGTACATCGGCACCGCAGTACTGGTCGCCACCCGGCGACGTTCGTACGGCCCGATCTGGACGGTCGCCAGATACGACGCCATCGGTTCGCTCTGTTCGTACACCCAGGTGGTGTGACTGGCCCGAACCTGCTTGCGGATCAGGGCGCCGTTGGCGACGACGTGGTACGGCGAATCGGTGGTCACCGAGATCTGATAGCTCGCCTTCGAACTCGGATGGTCGTCGCACGGGAACCAGGACGCCGCGCCGTTCGGCTGGCTCGCGACGATGGCGCCCTCGCTCAGTTCCTCCCAGCCGACCTCGCCCCACGGGCCGCGGACCGGCTTCGGGGTCCCCGCGTACTGCACCGTCACCGACAGCGCGCCGCCCGACGGGATCTTCTGGGCGGGAGTGACGGTGAGTTTGCCGTTCTGGTGGGTGTACTTCGCGGCGCGGGTGCCGTTGACCGACACCTTCGACACGGCGAGCGACTGGGACAGGTCGAAGGCGAACCTGGTGCGTGGCTGCGTCGTCGCCGCCGTCACCGTCGCCTTGCCCGCCAGCCGATTGCTGGCGACCTTGTAGGTCAGGTCCAGTTCGTACCGCGACACCCGGTACCCCCGATTGCCCACGTTGGGGAGATAGGGGTCGATCGGCTCCTCGTAGAACTTGCCGGAGCCGCCGGCTGCGTTGGCCTTGCCCGCGGTGGTGGATTTTCCGGCGGTGCCGCCGGTCAGCTTCCCGGGTTTCATGTCAGGCCCCCGTCCACGGGCCGATCGGGTTGCCCTGCCATCGCGTGCTCGGCGGCACGACGTCGCCGCGCATGACCAGTGAGGCCGGGCCGACCGTTGCGCCGTCGCCGATGCCGGATGCGGGCAGCGCGACGCAATGCGGCCCGAGGGTTGCGCCTGCGCCGAGGGTGACGGTGTCCATGGCCATGATCCGATCATGGAACAGGTGTGTCTGCACGACGCATCCGCGTTCGACGGTGGCGCCGTCGCCGAGAGACACCAGGTCGGCCTCGGGCAACCAATATGATTCACACCACACGCCGCGCCCGATCGTCGCGCCCATGCCCCGGAGCCACACGTTCAGGACGGCCGTCCCGGTGGCGGCGCGGGCGAACCACGGCGCCGCTACCGTTTCGACGAACGCGTCGGACACCTCGTTGCGCCACACGAACGAACTCCACAGCGGGTGCTCCGTGCGGCCGATCCGGCCGACCGTCAGCCACTTCGCCGCCACCGAGATCAGCCCGGCGACGGCCCCGGCCACCAGCAGCACGACACCGCTCAGCAGTGCCGCGGCCCAGTATCCGACCGTTCCGGCGAGCGCCTGCAGCGCGAACAACACGCCCAGCCCGATGCCGAAGGTGATCATGACCGGCAGCAGGCGGCACGTCTCGACGGCGCCGCGTGCCACCTTCAGCCGCGTCGGCGGCGCGAAGGTGCGTTCGGCGTCGCCGCCGCTGGCGGCTCGGCGCAACTTCACCGGCGGACTGCCGAGCCACGACGAGCCGGACTTGGCCTTGGTCGGTGCGGCGGACAGCACCGCGACGAGACCGTTCTTCGGTACCCGACGGCCCGGGCCGGCCATGCCGGAGTTGCCGAGGAAGGCGCGCTTGCCGACCTTCGCCTCCTGGATGTGCAGCCACCCACCGCCGAGCTCGTAGGACGCGACCATGGTGTCGTCGGCGAGGAAGGCGCCATCGGCGACCGTGGTGAACTTCGGCAGCAACAGCACCGTGGACGCCTCGACGTCCTTGCCGATGTTCGCGCCGAGCAGCCGCAGCCAGACCGGGGTGAGCAGGCTCGCGTACAGCGGAAAGAGGAAGGTGCGCGCGGAGTCGAGGAGGCGTTCGGTGGCCCACACCTGCCAGCCGACCCGGCTGCGGACGGGGTGGTATCCCTCGGTCAGGCCGACGCCGAGCGCGCGGACCGCGGCGACGGTCAGGGCCGCGAACACGAACAGGGCCAGCAGCGTGGCGACCGGCAGCCACAGCAGCGCCGGCGGGATCGCGGCACCGATGTCGGGTGCGTCGGAGACGGCGGCACCGATCACGGCGATGCCCGCGGCCAGCGCGACGATCGGGAGGGAGGCGATCGCCAGCGACGTCAGCCCGTACACGGGCACCCAGTGGCTGGCCCGCTGCGGCCGCTCCTGCGGCCACGGATGATCGGCCTTGCCGACCTTGACGGCGGGTGAGCCGGCCCAGCTCTGCCCGGCCTTCACCCGGCCGATGACGGCGGAGCCGGGAGCGACCTCCGCGTTCTTGCCGATCCGCGCGCCGGGGAACAGGGTCGAGCGGGAGCCGATGGCGGCGCCCTCCCCGATGCGGATGCTGCCGATGTGGATGACGTCGCCGTCGATCCAGTGCCCGGACAGGTCGACCTCGGGCTCGACGGAACAGCCCTCGCCCAGTTCGAGCATGCCGGTGACGGGCGGCAGGGTGTGCAGGTCGACGCCGCGCCCGATCTGCGCTCCGAGTGCGCGGGCGTAGTAGATCATCCACGGTGCGCCCGACAGGTTCGCCGCGCCGCTGGCTTCCGTCAGCCGGTGTGCGACCCACAGTCGCAGGTGCTCGCGGCCGCCGCGCGGGTAGGTGCCCGGTTGCAGTCCGCGGAGCAGGATCCGGCAGCCGGCGACGGCGATGCCCATCCGCCCGATCGGGGTGATGAACAGGAGCACACCGAGCAGCACCCACCACCACGACAGCGCGGGTGCCCAGGGCACGTCCACGAACCAGGCGAGCACGTTGTTCACGACGGCCAGCCACGTCACCCACTGCAGTCCGGTCAGGGTGGTCAGCGGGACGGTCCAGAGGATCTGCTGCCACTGCGCGGACCGCGGGGTCGGCTCGACGGTGCGAATCTCCACCGCGTCGGTCGGGGCGAGCGAGTCGAGGTGTTCGGCGAGTGATCCCAGCCGGGGATGGTCGTACAGTTCCGCGACGGTGACCTCGGGGAAGCGTTCGCGGAGCGCCGTCACCAGCTGTGCGGCCGACAGCGACCCGCCGCCCGCCGCGAAGAAGTCGTCGTCGGCGCCGGTGATCTGCGCCCCCAGGATCGACGACCACAGTCCGGCGACCCAGGCCGCGGTTCCGTCGAGACCGGAGTCCGCGGCGGCCTCCTCGGCGCCCGGCAGCGGCCACGGCAGGGCTGCCCGGTCCACCTTGCCGGAGGTGCGGGTCGGCAGTTCGGTCACCAGCGCCAGCCGCGGCACCAGGGCCGCGGGCAACTGCTCCGCCAGGTGTGCCCGGGCCGCCGCGAGGTCGAAGTCCGGGTCCGTGCTGGCGAGATATCCGACGAGGATCGAGTGGCCGGTCGACGTCTTCCGGACGGCGGCGGCGGCACCGGCGACGCCGGGCAGGTTCTGCAGCGCGTTGTCGACCTCGCCGAGTTCGATGCGCCTGCCACCGATCTTGACCTGGTCGTCGGCGCGACCCTGGAAGAGGAGCCCGTCGAGTTCGAGGCGAACCAGGTCGCCGCTGCGGTAGGCGCGCTCCCAGCCGAGGGACGGCATCGGAGCGTACTTCTCGGCGTCCTTCGCCGGGTCGAGGTAGCGGGCCAGCCCGACGCCACCGATGACGAGCTCTCCGACGTCACCGACCGCGACCGGGTTGCCGTCGCCGTCCACGACGGCGAGGTCCCAGCCGTCGAGGGGAAGCCCGATGCTGACCGGGGACTGCCCGTCCATTTCCGCGGCGCACGCCACGACGGTGGCCTCGGTGGGGCCGTACGTGTTCCACACCTCACGACCCGGGGTGGCGAGCCGTTCCACCAGTTCGGGCGGGCACGCCTCGCCGCCGAAGATCAGCAGCCGTACGTCCTCGAGCGCTTCGGCGGGCCACAGCGCCGCCAGGGTGGGAACCGTCGAGACGACGGTGACGTCGCGCGACACCAGCCAGGGTCCGAGGTCCATGCCGCTGCGGACCAGTGACCGCGGGGCGGGAACCAGACACGCGCCGTGCCGCCACGCCAGCCACATCTCCTCGCAGGAGGCGTCGAACGCGACGGACAGTCCCGCCAGGACGCGATCGCCGGGGCCGAGCGGCTCGTCCTGCAGGAACATGCGGGCCTCCGCGTCGACGAACGCGGCGGCGCTGCGGTGGCTGACCGCGACACCCTTCGGAGTGCCGGTCGAACCCGAGGTGAAGATGATCCAGGCGTCGTCGTCGAGGCCGGGGAGCCGTGGGGTGTTCTCGCGGGCGGGCGCGGTGCCCGCCTCGACACCCTTGCCGGTGAGGATCGCCGCGACCTGCGCTTCGCCGAACACCAGCTCGGCGCGTTCGTCGGGATCGTCGGCGTCGACCGGCACGTACGCGGCGCCGGCGGCGAGGACGGACAGGATCGCGGAGTAGAGGGCGTGCGAGCCCGACGGCATCCGGACGCCGACGCGGTCGCCTGCGCCGACGCCGAGGTCCCCGAGCCACTGCGCGCCCCGGTGGATCTCCTCGAGCAGCTCGGCGTAGCTGAGGGTGGTGTCGCCGTCGTCGATGGCGGGGGCGTCGGGATGGGCCTCGGCGGTCGCGGTGAGGATGTCGACGAGCGTCCGGGGCTCGGGCGCCAGCGGAGACCGCAGATAAACGGCCGGGATCTGCTGCGAGCGATCCGAAGGTGATTGCAGGTGCAACGCCGGTGGTTCCTTCTCTCGTGGCCGTCGAGTCCTCGTGCCGGGTTCCATCATCGGCGAGGCTCGTGTCGGGGAGGTCACGACTCCCCGACCGTTCGCGTCGTTCTCTCACGTCAAGTTTGCGAGTTGGTGAACAAACCTGCTGTTTCGGCGCGTGAGGAGCCTATGCCCGGGTACCGCCCTGGGTTGGCGGGCCGCGGCTCCGCGTGTCGATACACTGCGCCGGTGAACGCGACCGCGACGATCGCCCGGCTGCGCGCGCTGATCGACCACCCGCGGACGGGGGCCGAGGAGCGCGATGCCGCACAGCGGATGCTCGGCCGGCTGCTCGCCAGAACCGCCTCGCCGGGCCGCGGGTCGGACACGTGGCGCGACGGACTCGGCCGGCACGTCCGGATCGACGGCATCGTGGACGCGATTCGTACCGACATCGCCGTTGCCCGGACACTCCAGCCGCCGTCGGACGGCCCGGAGGTGCTGGTCCACGACGCGGTTCGTGGCGCCCCGGAGGATGTCGTCTTCGACGTCGTCGCGGACGGCGACGCCGCGATCGTCGTCACCATCGACGCCGTTCCGCCGGCATGGGGATGGGTGGACGACGCAGGCGTGCCGGATGTGAGCCCGGAACTGCAGGGCCTCGCGGACCGGATCGCCGAACTGGTGAACGGGTACAACCACCACGGTCCTGACGGCACCCCGCGCTTCTTCGGGCGCGTGCGGGTTCCGGGGCGCACGTTGGTCTGGTAGCCGGCCGCGTCAGCCCGGCCCTGCCGGGAGGGTTGCCCGGCGCGCGGCCAGCGCCGCGACGAGCCGGACCACGTCCGGCGCGGACGCGACGTCCAGCCCCGTCAGCGCGGCCACCTTCCGGAGCCGGTAGACGACGGTGTTCGGGTGCACGTGCAGCTGCGCCGCCACGGCGCCGCGATCGCAGCCCGCGTCGAGGTAGGACTCCAAGGTCTCCAGGACCCCGGGGTGGGAGTCGAGCGGCGACAGCAGGGATGCGAGGACCGGTGACGCGGAGGTCGGCCGCGTCAGCTGGTACTCGAGTGCGACATCCCGGAGTCGTACCGGACCCGAACGGTGGCCGTAGCGGCGGGCGACGTCGAGGATCTCCTGCACATGCACATAGGCCTGCGGAACGTCGAGGGGTGCGGCGACCGTCACCGCCGCGGCGACGGCGGCGCCGATCGACCGCTCCATGTCCTGCAGGTTCCGGCTCAACTGCGCGTACCGGGTGCTGTCCGGCCAGTCGTCGGGGCCGGGCTCGGCCGCGAGAATCGGGATCAGCACCCCGCCGCCACTGCTCGACAGGACGCTCAGCGCCTCGTCGCGGCCCAGGTTGTCCAGCTCGCGTTGCAGTCGCCGGACCTTGCGGCGTTCGGCGACCACGACATCGACGTCGGCGGACTGCTCGTCCGGGTGCGGGTCCACGTGGATCGCCATCACCCAGTACAACTTCGGCAGGTCGGTCCCGGCGCGCTGCGCCGCAGCGGCCGGATCGGCACCGTTCGTCAACGCCAGGAACAGGGCGCGGCGCGCCGAGTCGTCCTCGCCGGGCAGCGCACGATCGGATCCGTACCCGGCCAGCACAGCGGTCGTCGCCGCCAGCAGGTGTGCGTGCAGCAGGGTGCCCGCGCGGGCGACGTCGGCGGTGTCCTCGGGCCGGGCGAGGTCGCTGATCGAGGTCCACCAGTGCTCGACGCCGAGGTGGTAGGCCTTGAGCACTTCGGCCAGCGGCACCAGTTCCTCCGCGCGCCGCCGTGCCGACTCGCGCACCTCGGTCAACTCGACGGCGGAGGGCGGTCGCAGCGAGCGCAGGCTCGCGACGAACAGCTCGAGGTTGCGCCGGATGATCGCGGTGACGTCGCCGCGCACCGCCTCCTCGGGGAGGGACCGGTAGAACGCCACCTGCGTCCGGACGGTCTCGACGGTTGCCGCGGTGATTCCGTGGGTGTGCTGGGCGAGCTGGTCCGCCAGGGGGCGGCCACCGACCACGATCGGTTTGTCCACAGACACAAAATCTCCCTGATTGTCGCACCGGGCAGACAAGGACCACCTACTTCTTTCTCGTGAGTATGTAACCCACGCCACTCGGGAACAGACAAATCCGGGACTCCGGCGTCGGACATCCGAAGGAGACGAGCCCGTGCACTTTCCGACCCGAACCGCCGCCGTTCTTCTCGCCGCGGGCACTCTTCTCGCCGCGTCGGCAGGCGGCGTGGCCGCGGAGCCCGCCGGGCTGCTCGACTACGTCGCGCTCGGCGACTCGGCCGCGGCGGGTCCGCTGCTCCCGGATCAGGACCTGGCGACCGCGGGCTGCCTGCGCTCGCACCAGAACTACCCGGCGGTGGTCGCGAAGGCGATCGGCGCCCGCCTCACCGACGTGACGTGCTCGTCCGCGCGCAGCAGTCACATCGGTGCCGTGCCGCAGTCCACGTTCGCCGGTACGGTCCCGCCGCAGGTCGACGCGCTCGGCGTCGACACCGACCTGGTCACCGTCACCATCGGCGCGAACGACGTCAACCTCTTCACGACGGCGCTGCGGTGCCTGAACCCGCTACCGGAGCCGACCGGCACGTCCTGCGCGGACTCGTTCACCGCCGGTGGCGTCGACCAGTTTCGCGGCCTCGTCGACCAGGCCGCGCCGCAGTGGGGAGCGACCCTGGACGCGATTCGGGCGCACGCACCGAACGCCGAGATCGTCGTCGTCGGCTACGGCACCTACACCCGTCCCGGTGGATGCCCCGACCGGCAGCCGATGTGGCCGCGCGACGCCGATTACCTGCAGCACGTGGTGGACTCCGTCAACGACGCGATGGCGGAGCAGACACGTTCGCGCGCAATGACATTCGTCGACATCCGGCCCGTCACGGTCGGCCACGACATCTGCGCGGACCCGGCCTCGGCGCACTACGCCGGTGCGGTCCCGGCGGAATCCGCGGCGCCGCTGCACCCGACCGCCCTCGGCATGCAGGCGATCGGCGCCCACGTCGCCGACCGGCTCCGCTGACCGGCTCTCTCCTGCTTCCTTCCGCACACCCCCGTCGACCCCGAGGTCTCCCATGACGCTGCGTCAACCCGTGACGATCACCGCTGCCCCCGGCACCGGCCGCACCACCATTCTGTCCGGGGCGCTGGTCGCCCTGTTCCTGGCCAACCTGCTCAACTTCTTCGACCGCGCGATCCCCGCTGTCGTCGCCGAACCCATCAAGGCCGAATACTCGCTCAGCGACCTGCAACTGGGCCTGATCACCTCCGCCTTCACCGTGGTCTACGCGATCGCGGGACTGCCGTTGGGGCGCCTCGCCGACCGAGGGAACCGGCCGGGGATCATCGGGGTCGGGTTGCTCGTGTGGAGCGGGCTGACCGCGGCGACCGGTGCCGCCGGAAACTACGTGCTGTTCATCCTCGCGCGGCTCGGCGTCGGCGTCGGGGAGGCGGCCTTCACTCCGGCCGCGAACTCGATGATCGGGGATCTCTATCCCGCCGATCGACGGTCCCGCGCCCTCGGCGTCTTCATGCTCGGCCTCCCCGTCGGCCTCATGCTCGCGTACTTCACGGTCGGGCGGATCGCCGAGACCTTCGACTCGTGGCGGGCACCGTTCTTCGTCGCCGCGGTCCCCGGCGTCGTTCTCGCGCTTGTCATGCTGCGCATGCGTGACCCCGAACGCGGTGGTGCGGAACAGGTGTCGGTGTCCGACTCCAGCCCGGTCCGGCGCCCGATCCGCCAGTTGCTGTCGATCCCGACGCTGCGTTGGCTGATTCTCGCCGGTCTGACGTTCAACTTCGCCTCCTACGCGGTGAACTCGTTCACCGTCCCGCTCCTGATGCGGCAGTACGAACTGAAGCTGACGTCCGCGGCCGTCGTGACCGGGGTGATCGTCGGTCTCACCGGGCTCCTCGGACTGCTGGTCGGTGCCCGGTACGCGGACCGCGCGTCGGCCACCTCCCCGCGGGCCCGACTCACCATCGGTGTCGTCACCAGCGCCGCCGCGGCCCCGCTCACCGCGATCGCGTTGATGCAGGACGGTGGCAGCGTCGTGGCGTTCACCGCGCTGTTCGCGCTGGGGTGGCTGCTCGCCTACGGCTTCTACATCAGCGTGTACCCGGCGATCCACGACGTCGTCGTGCCGCGGTTGCGGGCGACGGCGACCGCCCTGTTCTTCGCCGCGATGTACCTGCTCGGAGGTTTCGCCGGGCCGGTCGTGGTCGGCGGCCTGTCCGACCGGTTCGCCGCACGAGCCGCGGAAAGTGCAGGAGCGCAGGACGTCACGGCGTTCGCCGGTGAGGGTCTGAACTCCGCGCTGTACCTGGTTCCGGTGATGCTCGCGCTCACCGCCGTGTTCATCCACCTCGCCGCCCGGCGTGTCGGTGTGGACTCGGCGCGGATGCACGCGAGTCTGACCTCGTGACACTCGAACCGAAAGGTGAACGGCCGATGCCGACAACGCGGGGGATGGTCCGTCGTACCGCCATGGTCGTCGCCGCGTGCGCGGCGCTCGGGATGACGGTCCCGGTGGGCGCCGCCACCGCCCAGTCCGCGGCGATCCCGGAGGTCGGGCAGCGCTGGGCCGATGCGGGGCCGTACACCCCGGAGGTCTCGATCGGGCTCGTGCACACCATGTACCACCCCCGCGAGCTCGGCGCCGACGGCGAGAAACATCCGGTCGTGTTGTGGGGCAACGGGACCGGTGTCCTCCCCGGGGCGTACACGTCCCTGCTGCGCCACTACGCGAGCCACGGCTTCATCGTGGTGGCGGCGAACACGCCGACGAGCAACTTCGCGATCACCATGCGGTCCGGCATCGACCTGATCGCGGACAAGGCGGCCGACCCGGGGAGCGTGTTCTTCGGCAAGGTGGACCTGGACCGCATCGGCGCGGCCGGGCACTCCCAGGGCGGGTCGGGCGCGATCAACGCCGCGATCGACGACCGCGTCGACACCGTCGTCGCGATCCAGCCGGGACCGCTCAACGACGTCGATCTGATCGACGAGCCGGTGCTGTACCTCGCCGGTCAGTTCGACCTCGTGGTGTGGCCTGCGGTGGTCCGCGCGATGTACCGCGACGCCGATCACGTGCCCGCCGAGTACCTGGAGCTTCGTGGCGCCGGCCACTTCGGCACCGGCGTCACCGGCGGCGCCATGCGCGGTCCGAGCACTGCCTGGTTGCGGTACTGGCTGATGGACGACGCCAACGCACGGGCGGAGTTCTTCGGCGAGAACTGCGGGTACTGCTCGGACACCCGGCAGTTCTCGGGGTTCGACCGGAATGCCCTGGCCCGGCAGATCCCCGGCTGAATCGCGGGCAGTGTGCGGACTCGGACCCGTCGTCGATCTTGCCTTTTCGGCAAAGCTCCTTGTCGGATCGTCACAGGGGCGGCACGGTGGTGAGTGGACCGCCACAGGAGGAGACATGGACATGATGGACGCCGGGTTCTGGGACGAGCGCTACGCGGGTGCCGAGCAACTCTTCAGCGGCGCACCCAACGGGGTGCTGGTCACGGAGGTCACGGACATGACTCCCGGACGTGCCCTGGACGTCGGGTGCGGGGAAGGCGGCGACGCGCTGTGGCTGGCCGAGAAGGGCTGGCAGGTGACCGCCGTCGACGTCTCGCAGGTCGCTCTCGACCGTGCGGCGGCGCGGGACGTCGCCGGCCGGGTCCGATGGACGCAGGCAGACCTCGGTACGTCCGCGGCTTCCGGCGTGTTCGACCTCGTGTCCGCCCAGTACTTCCCGGCCGTCCGGCAGCGGGACCACGCGACGATCCGCGGGCTGCTCGCCGCGGTCGCACCCGGCGGAATCCTGTTGATCGTCGGGCACGACTTCGCGGACCTCCCGCCCCGCGAGGAACTCGACTTCGATCCCGACGACTTCTACCAGCCGGCCGAGATCGCCGACCTGCTCGGTGACGAGTGGGACGTGGAGATCAACGAGACCCGGGCACGGACTGCTCCGGCGCCTGCCGGGACCCGGCATGTGAGCGACACCGTGCTCCGGGCCCGCCGCGCTCGGTGACGACGGCGACCACGGACCGGAGCTGTTCGGTGACGGCCCGGCGGTCGCGTCCGCGCACGGCCAGGACGAGCATCGCCACGTGCGTGCGGGCGTGGGGCCAGGGGTAGGACTCGGTCATGAGGTGGGCGAGTTCGAGGTGGTCCCACTTCTCCGCGTCGGTGCTCGCGATGCGGGCGTCGTACATCTCGGCCTCGTAGGCGGAGTGGACGCGGTCGGGCATGGTCGGCATCGGGGCTCCTCGGCTCGGCTTCACTGGGCGGGCGGCACGTCGAAGTCGACGCGCGGCGGACACGGACACCATCGTGGACGGGCGATGCTTAGGGGACGCTGAGGGCCGCTTCGCCCGACCGGCCCGCGTCGTTAGTGTCGGTCTCGTGCGACCCCGACCGCTCGCGTGGACAGCCCGGGCCCGACGGTGGGCCCGGCCGGTTCGCGTCCGCCTGACCGTGATGGCGACGCTGCTCGTCGCGATCATGCTGACGATCGGCGCGGCCGCTGTGCTCGCCGCGCTGTACCGGTCGGCCGGGTACTCCGCCGACGTCGCGACCACGGCGCGAGCCCGGCAGATCGCGGACATCGCCGCATCGGAGGGCCTCGGTGCGCTGGACGAGTCGGTGCTCACGAGCGGCCGGCACGTGGACCTCATCCAGGTCGTCGACGACGAGGGGCAGGTCGTCGCCAGTGGTCAGCGCTATCCGACGGGACCGGTCGGTGACGGAGTGCCGCCCGGTGAGGAACACCGCGCCTCCGGGTTGCAGGTGGAGCCGGGCGGAATCCGGTACCGGGTCGCGTTCGTCGGAGTCGTCACGCCGGACGCCGGACCGGTGACGGTGGAGGTCGGCGCCGACGAGACCCGGTTGTACTCGAGGGTGGTCTTCCTCGGGGCGCTCAGCGCCGCGGTCGTCCCGGTGATCGTGTTGGGAACCGCCCTGCTCAGCTACTACTTCATCGGTCGCACGCTCAAGCCGGTCAGCGACATCCGCAGGCAGGTCGACGAGATCTCCGGCGGTGACCTGAACCAGCGGGTGCCGGTTCCCGACACCGGTGACGAGATCGCCACCCTGGCCAGCACGATGAACGCGATGCTCGACCGGATCGACTCCGCCCGGGCCCAGCAGATGCGATTCGTGAACGACGCCTCGCACGAACTCAACAGCCCGCTCACGACACTCGTCGGGCTGCTCGACCTGTCACGGTCGACCGGCCGGCCGATCGATCCCGAGACGGTCGGGACGGTGATGCTGCCGGAGGCGCTGCGACTGCAGCGCATGGTGTCGGACCTGCTGTTCCTGGCGCGGGCCGACGAGAGCGGCGTACCGCTGCGGCTGACCGAGGTCGACCTCGACGAGACCGTCGCCGCGGAGGTCACCCGCCTGGAGGCGCTCGGCGGCCGGGCGGTGACGGCGCGGATCGTCGCGGCGCGCGTGCACGGTGACGGGGAGAAGCTCGCCCGTGCACTGCGGAACATCACCGACAACGCGGTCAGGCACGCCGACGGCAGCATCGACGTCACGATGACCGTCCGCGACGGGCGGGTCCGGGTGATGGTGTCCGACGACGGGCCGGGGATCGCGGAGGCCGAACGGGAACGGGTGCTGGAGCGGTTCGTGCGACTCGACACCGCACGCGAACGAGCAAGTGGCGGTTCGGGTCTCGGCCTCGCGATCGTCGACGAGATCGTGCGCGGGCACGGTGGGCACGTGATCGTCTCCGCATCGCCCGGTGGGGGCGCCACCGTCGGGTTCGACCTTCCGGTGCAGAAGTGGGACGAGTAGGGCCACGACCGGCTCGTCGGGTGGATCCGGGGATGGCCCTAGCCGCCGTCGGCCGCGAGGCGGTATCCGACACCTCTAATCGTCTCGATGGCCTTGCAGCCGAACGGCGTGTCGATCCGCCGCCGCAGGTAGCTGATGTAGACCTCGACGACGTTTTCGTCACCGTGGAAGTTGACGTCCCACACGGCACGGAGGATCTCCGCCTTCGTCGCGACCTCGCCCTTGCGTCGCATCAGGTACTCCAGGACACCGAATTCGCGTGGGGTCAAGGCCAATTCGGTCTCACCTCTGCGCGCCAGGTGCGCGGCGGGATCCACGGTCAACGATCCGGCCGTCAGCACGGTCGGCCGCGCCGGTGCCCCCCGGCGGACCAGCGCTCGCAGTCGCGCGATCAGCACGACGAACGAGAAGGGCTTCGTGAGGTAGTCGTCGGCGCCGAAGTCGAAGGCATCGGCCTGGTCGTACTCCCCGTCCTTCGCCGTCAGCATCAGCACCGGCGTCCAGTTCCCGGCGCGGCGCAGCTGTCGGACCACCTCGTATCCGTTCAGTCCGGGCATCATGATGTCGAGGACGACCACGTCGAAACCGTCGGTGCTCGCCTTCTCCAGCCCGGTCCGCCCGTCGTGCGCGACGTCGACCACCCAGCCCTCGGCCACGAGCATGCGGCGCACGGTCTCGGCCACACCTGGGTCGTCATCCACCACGAGTACACGCACCGGTCCCACTATTCCGCGTCGCGCCGGGCCCGTGGGGTGCGCCGCTGCCCGAACTGCGGGGTGACCGGGCGGTGAGCGATCTCGTCAACCCGACCGAGATGTACCTGCGCACCCTGCACGATCTGGACGAGGACGGTGTCGAGGCGCGACAGGCGCGGATCGTGGAACGGCTCGGGGTCACGCACGCGACCGTCGGGCAGGCCGTGAGCCGCCTCGCGAAGTCGGGACTGGTGTCGACGACGGGCGACGGCCGCATCGAGCTGACCCCCGAGGGGCACGCACAGGCGGTCGCGATCGCCCGTAAGCACCGGCTCGCCGAACGACTCCTCACGGACGTCATCGGGTTGCCGCCGCTCCTCGCGCACGACGAGGCGTGCCGCCTCGAACACGTGATGAGCGAGGCGGTCGAGCGGCGCATCGTCGCGCTGCTCGACCGCCCGGAGACAGCGCCGTGGGGAAATCCGATTCCCGGCCTCCACGGTCTCGGCGTGGTGGCGGCAGAACTCCCCGCCGCGACGCGACTCGTCGACATCCCGGCCGTGCGCCTTCCCGCGCAGGGGACCGTCCGGTCGGTGTCGGAACAGGCGCAGGCCGACGGCGAACTCATGGCCGCGCTGATCCGGGCCGGCGTCGTGCCCGGCGCGCGGGTGAGCGTGCGACGACTCTCCCGGTCGTACCGGGTCACGGGTGTGGACGTCGTCGAGATCCCGACGCGGCTCGCCCACATCCTCCGGATCGACTGCGGCTGACTACGGCGTCACGATCGCGAAGTCGGGGTCGGGGGCGTCGAGGTAGCCGACCAGTTCGGCGAGTGCCGTCGCGTTGCCCGTCACGGCGATCGTGCCGTCGGCGATCATCGCAGCCAGGTCGCCGCCACCGACCAGCGCGACGTGTAGGTCGCGGTTCGACAGCGTGAACGTCGCGTCCGGCGGCGGAAGCTCACCCTCGACGTCGAAGTGCACCAGCAGTCCGTTGCGCAGGTGGGTGCGGTGGACGATCCCGTCGTCCGTGAACATCCAGTCGATCGTGATGTCCGCGGACCACGCCTTCGGGCCGTCGACCCGCAGTGCGACGGCGTCGAAGAGTTGCTCGACGCTGAGCGCGTTCGCGATGTCCGGGGCGGCGGTGGTGGTGGGCGTCCCGATCGACCCGTGTCGCAACTCGTAGGCGCCCATGAGGAAGAAGTTGCGCCAGGTGCCGTTCTCCGAGCCGAAGCCGAGCTGTTCGAGGGTGTCGGCCTGCAGGGCCTTGGCCTCCGCGTTGTCCGGATCGGCGAAGATCACGTAGTTCACCACCTGCGCCACCCAGCGGAAGTCGCCCTCCTCGTACGACTTCCGGGCCTTCTGCAGGACGGCGTCGACACCGCCCATGAACTCCACGTGCCGCCTCGCGGACTCGGTCGGCGGGTGCTCCCAGAGGTGCGCGGGGTTGCCGTCGAACCAGCCCATGTAGCGCTGGTAGATGGCTTTGACGTTGTGGCTGACCGAGCCGTAGTAGCCGTGTGTGTGCCACACGTTCTCGACGGCCGGCGGGAGCTGGATGCTCTCGGCGATCTCGATTCCCGTGGCGCCCTTGTTGAGTGCCCGGAGCGTCTGGTCGTGCAGGTAGCCGTAGAGGTCGCGCTGCACCGACAGGAACTCCGTCAGCCGGTCGGTTCCCCAGGTCGGCCAGTGGTGCGAGGCGAACAGGACGTCGGAGCGGCCCGCGTACCGGTTGATCGACTCGGTCAGGTACTTCGCCCACACGTGCGGGTCGCGGACCAGGGCGCCGCGCAGCGTCAGCAGGTTGTGCAGTGTGTGGGTGGCGTTCTCGGCCATGCACAGTGCGCGGCGGTCGGGGAAGAAGAAGTTCATCTCCGACGGTGCCTCGGTGCCCGGCGTCATCTGGAACTCGATGGTGATGCCGTCGACGATCTCGGTCTGGCCGGTGTGGTCGACGTTCACGGTCGGGTTGATCAGGGTCGGGGTGCCGGTCGACGTCGTCGGGCCGAGGCCAGCGCCGACCGCGCCGCGCGGACCTCGGGGCAGAGCGGCGCCGTACATGTACCCCGCTCGCCGGGCCATCGCCGTTCCGGCGTACACGTTCTCGGCGACGGCGTGCTCGACGAACCCGACCGGAGCGAGAACGGGAACGCGGCCGGAATCGACGTCCTCCTGCGTGGTGACGCCCTTGACGCCGCCGAAGTGGTCGATGTGGCAGTGGGAGTAGATCACCCCGGTCACCGGGCGGTCCCCGCGGTGCTCGCGGTACAGGGCGAGCCCGGCAGCGGCGGTTTCCTCGGAGATCAGCGGGTCGATCACCACGACGCCCGTGTCGCCCTCGACGAGGGTCATGTTGGACAGGTCCAGTCCACGGACCTGGTAGATGCCGTCGGTGACCTCGTACAGGCCCTGCATGGCGCACAGTTTCGACTGCCGCCAGAGGCTCGGGTGGACGGTGTCGGGGCAGTCGTCGTCGAGGAACGCGTAGCCGTCGCTGTCCCAGACGGTGTCGCCCGCGTCGTTCCGGACGACGCCCGGCTCGAGCGAGGCGACGAGACCGCGCGTCGCGTCGGCGAAGTCCTGGGTGTCGGTGAACGGCAACACCCGCGTCGCGCTCTCGTGCTGTGCACCGATGCTCGCGGCGACGGGATTCTGGTCAGACATCGTTCTCCTTCTTCAGCTGGTTCGGGCGGACCCGGCGACACCGGTCAGCAGTGTCACGATGGCGATTCCGACGACGAAGTAGATGGCCGCGCTGCAGATTCGGGACGCGCTCGTGGCGTCCGCGGCGAACGGCAGCAGCGTTGCGGCGAGGGTGGCGAGCACGCCGATCCAGCCGAAGAAGCTGGTCGCGCGCGGTGTGGTGAGCATCAGCACGTGCAGCAGCGCGGTGGCGATCAGCGCCGCGACGACGGCGTGCCCGGCGAGGTTCGCCGCCTGCGAGGTCCCGATTCCGGTCGCGGGGGTGATGACGGGGACGTCGAACACGTCACGGACGAGGAGCAGTCCCACGACCGCCGCCAACGCCGCGACCACGGCGGTCGCGGCTCCCCCCGCCCACAGACGCTTCGCGTCGACCGTCGAGGTGGCGGGTGGGTCGGGTTGGTACGCGTTCACCGGGGCTCCTTCCACGACTGTGCTGGTACCTGTCCGACGCTATGTGGGGCGGGCGGGTCGCCGCCTCATCCCGCGGGGGTGAGGTGCGGTCGCGCGGCGTCACCCGGCATGCGTGACGGCGTGGGGAGGGGGACCGACTGCGGGTGGGTGGGAAGGAGCGCTGCGATCGGATGCACCGCCGGCGGCGTTCGGCCGGTTCGACGCGGTGATCCCGATGCTCGCGGCCACGACGAGGGCGATCGCGGCCAGGCGGGTGACGCCGACGGGCTGGCCGAGCAGCAGCCCCCCGGCGATCAGCGCCATGACCGGTTCGAAGGCGAGCAGCACACCGAACACGTGACGTGGCAGACGGCGCAGTGCCGACAGTTCCAGGGTGTACGGAATCACCGATGCCAGAACTGCCGTGAGGACCGCGATCGCGAGCAGATGCGGATCGGACAGCGCGACAGCGGCGCCGGACGCGCCCGCGGGAAGAACGCAGACCGCCGCGACGGCGAGCGCGACCGCGAGTCCGCCGCTGCCCTGCACGCTGTCCCCGACCTTCGCCGTCGCGAGAATGTACAGCGCCCAGAACCCGGCGGCGACGAGGGCGAAGGCGACACCGGACGGATTCAGCGACGTCGCGGTGAACGCGTTCTCAAGACCGAGCAGCACCATGCCCCCCAGAGCCGTCGCGACGCACAGGAGGTCCCGGCGGCGCCGGGACAGGCAGGCGGCGAGCAGGAGCGGTCCGAGAAATTCGATCGCGACCGCGACCCCGAGGGGAATGCGGGCGATGGAGGCGTAGAAGAACCCGTTCATCCCGGCGAGCGCGACGCCGAGGACGAGGACGGACCGCCACTGGTGCCGGGTCCATCGGTCTGCGCGAGGACGCACCGCGACGAGCAGGATCGCGGCCGCGATCGACAGTCGCAGGGCGGTGACGCCCCACGACCCCAGCACGGGGAACAGCTCGGCGGCGGTCGCGGCGCCGAACTGCAGGGAGATGCACGACCCGACGACCAGCGAGACGGACGACGCGGTGCCCGCCGTCGTCGGGGTGGGTGAAGTCATGACGTGAGGTGGGGGAGAGCGGTCACCTCTTCAGCATTCGCGTCCACGTATCATCAGTCCAGCGAATGTTTCTTCCTGATTCAGGTAATTAGAACTAATCAATGGAGGCCTGCGTGCTGAACGTCATGCGGTTGCGCATGCTGTGTGAGCTCCACCGTCGCGGGACGCTGGCCGAGGTCGCGCACGCCCTCTCCTACACGCCGTCCGCGGTGTCGCAGCAGTTGTCGCTGCTCGAACGCGAGACCGGAGTGTCGCTGTTCGAGCGGGTGGGACGTGGCGTCCGCCTCACCGACGACGCCGTCGGTCTGGTCGCGCACGCCGAGGCGGTCCTGGCTCGGCTCGAACAGGCCGAGTCGGAACTCGCCGCCGCGCAACCGGACGTGCGGGGCACGCTCCGCGTCGCGTCGTTCCAAACCGTCGTCGTCGAGCTGGTTCCGCCTGCACTCACCCTGCTCGCGGAGCGCCACCCTCGGTTGCAGGTGGAGATCGGGCACCGCGAGGTCGGCCCCGCGTACGAGGGACTGTTGTCACACCGGTTCGACGTCATCCTCGGCGAGGAGTATCCGGGCCTCCCCGGCGAGATCAGGACGGGAGTCGATCGGCAGGACCTGGTGCGCGACCGTCTGTGCCTCGCTGTTCCCGCAACGGGGCCGTGGTCGGCGTCGCCCGGCGTGCTGGCGGACCTGACGGCCGCGCCGTGGGCGATGGATCCGCCGGCGACTCCGACGGGGGACTGGTCGCGGGCGGTGTGCCGCGCGGCGGGCTTCGAGCCGCGGGTCGCGTTCGAGAACGCCGACCCGCTCCTGCAGGCACACCTCGTCCGCTCCGGACACGCCGTCGCGTTCATTCCCGCGCTCATCGCCGGACGGCACGGCGAGGGGGTTCGGCTGATCGGCCTGCCCGGCGACCCGCATCGCACGCTGCACACTGCGGTCCGCGCGGGGCGAGCAGGTCACCCGGCGGTCCGTGCCTTCCGTGCGGCGCTGGCGGAGGTCGCGGGGGAACGGGTGGCGACGCCCCTCGCCGGGTGGTTGGCGGGACGTGACGCATGACGATCGGAGTGTCGGCAGGGAGACGGTCGTGTGACGGTCCGGTTACGGATCCGAGGTCATGATTCGGCCGGGTTTCCCAGTGCCGCAGCCTGATTCGCGTTAACTCAGAGTTCACGTAGACCGGTTGCGTGCTGTGAGGCGACAGTCCACTCTCGGGTGACGACGATTCCCGACGTAAGACGGGCGTCATTCCACCGCGATCGCGGTGGACCCTCCTCACGAAAAGGTGGACCGCATGGATCAGGCTCTTGCCGCGGCCAACACCGCCTGGATTCTTGCCGCGACCGGGCTGGTGGCACTGATGGTGCCGGGTCTGGCGCTCTTCTACGGCGGCATGGTGAGCGTCCGGAACACGCTCAACATGATGATGATGACCTTCGGCGCCTTCGCGGTCGTCGGTGTCCTGTGGGTGCTGTTCGGCTACTCCACGGTCTTCGGCAACTCGCTCGGCGACGCCGGACTCCTCGGTGATCCGCTCGAGTACCTCGGCCTCGGTCAGCTCCTCGAGGCCCCGGCCGAACCCGGACTTCCGCCGGCCCTGTTCGCGGCATTCCAGATGCTGTTCGCCGGCATCACGGTCGCCCTCATCTCCGGCGCCGTCGCCGACCGCCTCAAGTTCGGTGCGTGGATGGTCTTCACCGCGATCTGGCTGACCCTCGTCTACTTCCCGGTTGCCCACTGGGTCTTCGCGTTCGACAGCTCCGACGGGTCCGTCATCGGCGGCTGGATCGCGAACACCCTCGGCGCCGTCGACTTCGCAGGTGGAACCGCCGTCCACATCAACGCAGGCATCGCCGCCCTCGCTCTGATCCTGGTGCTCGGCAAGAGGCACAACTTCACGAATCCACCTCGCCCGCACAGTCTTCCGTTGACCATGCTCGGCGCCGGCATCCTGCTCTTCGGCTGGCTCGGCTTCAACGGCGGCTCCGCTCTCGCCGCGAGCAACAGCGCGTCGGTCGTCGTCCTGAACACCCTTGCCGCGTCCTGCGCCGGCATCTGCGCCTGGCTCCTCGTCGAGCGGATCCGCACCGGTCACTCCACCACGCTCGGTGCGGCATCCGGCCTGATCGCGGCACTCGTCGCCATCACTCCCGCCTGTGGTGCCGTGTCTCCGATCGGCGCCCTCGTCATCGGTGCCGCCGCCGGTGCGGTGTGCTGCGTCGCGATCTCGCTGAAGTTCAAGCTCGGCTACGACGACGCGCTCGACGTCGTCGGCATCCACCTCGTCGGTGGTGTGCTCGGCACCCTGCTGATCGGCTTCCTCGCCACCGAAGCCGCGCCGAACGGTGTCGCCGGCCTGTTCTACGGCGGCGGCCTCGGCCTCCTCGGCAAGCAGACGGTCGCGGTGCTCGCGGTGCTGGCCTACTCCTTCGCCGTGACCTGGCTGATCGCCAAGGGGATGGACAAGGTCACCGGACTCCGCGTCCACGAGGACGTCGAGCGGGACGGCCTGGACGTCGCGATGCACGGCGAGAGCGCCTACTCGGTCGAGGCACCCGAGCTCGGTGGGGCGGTCGTGACCACCGACGCCGACGACGTCGCCGTCGCCGCGGAGGCCATCACCGAGAAGGCTGCCACCGAGAAGGTCACCTGATCTCCGCCTCGAACGTGCAGGCCCCCGGTATCGCGAAGCCGTCTCCGCGACACCGGGGGCCTTCCCCGTCCCCATCCCCGCCTTCGACCCTCCCGGCATGAACGGTTCCGTTCAGTCGATCTGATCGAGTGAACGGA
>AODO01000035.1 GCA_000341795.1 Rhodococcus triatomae BKS 15-14
TCGGCGAGGACTTCTACTGGGACAACGAACTCGACTGGACCCCGGTCGACGCCGTGACCGGCCACGGGATCGTGGATGCCGGGCAGCTCGGTCGCCTCGACGGCTGCCGCCATGGCGCGCTGCTCGACGAGCTGACCGCCGAAACCGACTGTCACACGATCAACGAGGTGTTCGGCGCCCAACCGGTTCCCGAGCGTTCGCCCACGCCGCAGGAGTTCGCGGCGGCCAAGGTCCACGCCCTGGCCTCCGCAGAACCGGGGAAGTGGCTGACCTACAAGGTTTACGCCAGTGACAGCCGCCGGCTCGCGAGCGTCGCGGCGCGTGATCTGCTTACCGGGAAGATCGCCGCGTTCAGCAAGTCTGGGTTGCACATCGACTCCCGCGTCACTCCGACCGCGGACGGGCGCCTCGCTGTCGAGATCGCCCGAACCGCCTGAAAGGTGCTGTGACCAGCAGTGATGACACGTCCCGGCTGAGTCGGATGGGTTCGTTGGTCGGGCTCGATGGCCAACCAAGGAACCATCGGGGTATCCACGGATCCAGTCTCCGCCAATCATCGGAAGCGTTGTCTGATCCCATTCGAGAACGGCCGCGCCCGACGAGGCATGATGCCTACCCATGACGCTGACGTTCCGGGGCCTACAACACGATCGCTCCTCTGCGCCCGGCGAGGTCACAGCCTGCGGACCACGTGCACTGTCACGGGTTCGAGCCGCGATGCTGCTCGCCGCTGCGTCCGCAGTCATGCTGACCGGCTGCGGAAGCGACGCAACCGCTGGTGGGGACAGCCTGGCGACGTCGAGTACTCCAAACCCCGCTGGCGAGTGGGCAGGATCGGCCAGAGGGCTGGCACAGGAGATTGCGGACCACGGTCTCGGCTGCGCCACCTACAAGCCGGGTTCCGGTAACTCGCAAGAAGATTGGGGTACGTGCATCTTCACCACGAGCGAAGAGAAGACCGGCACCTACACGATCGGGGTCTTCGCCTCGGAAGCAATGACTGACGACCTGAAGAAGTCGGACGGATTCCGCAAGGACGGAATCTGGGGACCGAACTGGTCAATCGTCTGCACTCCGGTCGCGGTGTGTACATCAATCCAGATGCAGATCGGCGGCACGTTCAACTAGCCGGATGCCGAAAGAAGTCGCAGCTGACGCCCTTGTACGGGCGTCTGCCGAGGCAGTCGAACCCGACCTTCTCGAGGACCCGCACGCTCGCCTGGTTTCCGACCTCGACGTACGCGCAGATGCGGCTCTCGTCGCGGTCGACCGGAAAGCGTTCACGATGCCAACGCACCAAGGCCGCGGCGATCTCGGTCGCGAGTCCGCGGTTCCACTGGTCAGGCCGCAGGGCGTACGCCAGCTCGTGGCCAGATTCGCTGTCGCCGAAACCGGCTCGACCGATCATGTCGCCCGCATCGCTTTCCACGCGCCACCTGGTCCAACCCCTTAGACGTTGCTCGTCGCGATACTCGGCGATCCTTGCTCTCGCCTCGTCGACGGTCTCGGGACGCCTATGCCCGATGAACCGCATCGTGTCCGGGTCTGAATGCAGTGAAGCGAGATCGCCGACATCGGCCGGGAGCCATGTCGTGACCCTGATCCGGTCGGTGCTCAGGATCGTCTGGCGACCCTCGGTCATGCGTTCTCCAGTCTCGTTGATCACCTTGCCGCTCGTCTGCTTCGGATTATCGACCATGGCCGGACAGTCGACCTACGCCCCGCGTGGAGAACCGCCGCAGCCAGCTCGACTCCGCGTTCGGGAGCCGGTACGGCTGGACGGTCGAGCGTTACTGGCAGTCCGGTTCGTTCTCCGCGCGCCCGGGCGCCGGTGGGGCGCGGTCGGCACTGATGGAGTTGGAGATTCAGATCCTCGACTTCATTCGGCGTATCCCGGGCGTAGAGGTGTTCAGCGACGAGCTGCCGGGCCGTGGCCGCGGTGTGTGCGGGATCTGAGAGTCCGAGACCTTCCGTGGTCGGTCGTTCGGTGACCTGGTGGCGTGCGTGGATGTCCTTGCGCGGTGCAGTCCGACGGACTGACCGAACCCGACCGCGCCGGGGGACAGGTCATCACTGCACGTCAAGCGACATTTGGTGCGACGCGGCCGGTCTGGTGATTCAGCCGCGCTCGATGTCGAGGGTGAACCCGTCGGCGGCGCGCAGTCGTTCGGTGAGGGCATCGCCCAACGCGTCGGCGGGGGTGAGGACTCCTGACTGGTCGGGCAGGGTGTCGAAGGACAGGGCGAGGCCGGCTTCGCCGAGCATGACCGAAGTGGCCTGATGAGGTGCCGATGACCAGCGCTTCAGAAGGGCGATGAGGTGATGCGACGTTGCGGCGACGGCAGATGAGGAATCTCGCAGGTCAGAGTATGAAAGGCCGCGGCGCAGGGCTGGTCAGCCGCGCCGCGGCCCTACCGGTGTGCGAACGGTGTTAGCAGCACCTCCACCGACCCGGTCAGGCTACCGGTACGGAGGATCCCGACTGTCGGCATGTTGGGTTACCGTCGACCGTCACACCGCGGCCGTCGACCGGCCGTGGTCCACAAGGGGGAGGGCGCGGCCGGTCGGTGGCCGCCGTGCTGCTCTGCGTTCGATCGGGGGGATCAGCAGGTGAAGGTTCGTAAGCTCGCGACTGCGTGCGCGGCGGTGGCTGTCGCAGTGACTGGGTGCTCGTCGAGCACCGGTGAGGCATCGGTGGCCGCCGATCCGTCGCAGCCGAAGGTCGAGTCCGGTACGACGCCAGTGAGGTCCGAGGCCGACTTCCCGGACCGGATCGACCTCGGCAACGGATACGAACTCCGCGTTGATCTTCCGGAC
>AODO01000036.1 GCA_000341795.1 Rhodococcus triatomae BKS 15-14
GCCATCGCCGCCTAGGGTTCTAGTTCGACGGTCCAACTATCGGGGACCAGTGCACGTTCGGATCAACCGAACGAAGGGCCCCTTCAGCCGTTGGGGGTCACCCGGAATGCGCCCGGCCGGAGCGCGGTGTCTCGTCTGTCGCGGTCGGACCGAGCAGCCCGTGCAACGTGGTGCGACAGTCGCGGTAGACGGTGGTGAGATCGGCCTTCTCTCCGGCCTCCACCTTCTCCACCCAAGCGTCGAACGCGACCCGCAGGGTGGTGAAGCCGGCCTCGGCGAGCAGTCGGGGAAGGATCGGGTTCACGTCAGGTGACAGGTGCTCGGCGATACGTGCGGTGAGCGTCCTGACGTTCTCCAGTTCCATCAAGGCCGCGGCGCCGCGAAGGTCGGGATCCTTCAGTATCAGGCAGCGGATGCGTCGAATCCGTCGGATCGTCTCGGGACGGTCGTCGACGAACTCCTCCAGCAGCCGCAGGTGTGCGGCCTCCACGTGCTGGAGCACCAGATTCTCGGGCATCTCGTCGACCAGCGCCGCGGTCAGTTCTGCGGCGAGGTCCTCGACTCCCCCGAGGACAGTGGCCTCTTTGGTGTCGAAGTAGCGGAACACCGTGCGCTGGGACACCCCCGCGCGCTGCGCAATGTCGTCCACCGTGGTTCCGGCGTAGCCACGCTCCTCGAACAGCGCGAGTGCGGCATCGCTGATCTCGCTGCGGGTTTCTCTCCGTCTGCGTTCACGAAGGTTCGGTGCCGTGGGGTCTCCGTCGCTGGTGTGCACCGCGCCATTATTGCAGTGACCGACAAATTGACAGTGACTGACAGTTTCCACAAACTGGGCGTATGCATGTCGAAACCCCTTCCCCGGTGGCGGCGAGCGCGCCGGGTCGGGCATCCCTGTCGTCCACCGAGCGACTGCTCATCGGACTACTCGTCGTCGGAACGTTCGTCGTCATCCTCAACGAGACGATCATGGGGGTGGCGCTTCCACGCTTGATGGCGGATCTCGAGATCACCGCGGCAACCGCTCAGTGGCTCACGACCGCCTTCCTCCTGACGATGGCGATCGTCATCCCGGCGACCGGTTACCTGCTGCAGCGGTTCTCGACCAGGACGATCTTCGTCACGGCGATGACGCTGTTCAGCGTCGGCACCCTGGTCGCGGCGATCGCACCCGGTTTCGAGCTGCTCCTCGTCGGCCGGGTCGTACAGGCCGGTGGTACGGCGATGATGATGCCGCTGTTGACCACCACGATCCTCAACCTGGTTCCACCCCAATCCCGTGGCCGAATCATGGGCACGATGTCGATCGTCATCGCCGTCGCACCGGCAATCGGCCCAACCGTGTCCGGACTCATCCTTCGAGTCACGAGCTGGCGCTGGATCTTCGGGCTGGTGCTGCCGATCGCACTCGTCGTGCTCGCCCTGGGCGCTGTCCTGATCAAGAACGTCACCGTGCCGCGGAAGGTGCCGTTCGACTTGTTGTCCCTGTTGCTGTCGGCCGCCGCATTCGGCGGCCTGGTCTACGGGCTGAGCAGCATCGGCGAATCCGCCTCCGGGCACACGCCTGTCACGCCGTGGATTCCGATCTCTGTCGGTGTCATCGCGCTGGCGGTTTTCGTGGCGCGTCAGTTCGTCCTGCAACGCGAGGACCGGGCGCTGCTCGACCTGCGCACCTTCGGGAGCAAGCCGTTCTCGATTGCGGTCGTCGTGCTGATCGTGGCGATGATGGCGCTGTTCGGTTCCCTGATCGTGCTGCCCCTGTACCTGCAGAACGTTCTGGGTCTGGACACGCTCGCGACCGGTCTTCTGATGCTCCCCGGCGGCATCGCGATGGGTGTTCTGTCGCCGATCGTCGGGCGACTGTACGACCGCGTCGGTCCGCGACCCCTGGTCGTTCCCGGCACCGTCCTGGTGTCGGCCGCGCTGTGGCTGATGACGATGCTTGACGTGGACACCTCGAGAAGCATGGTCGTCGGCATCCACGTCGTACTCATGGTCGGGCTCGCATTCGTGTTCACTCCGCTGTTCACGTCGTCGTTGGGGTCCCTTCCTCCGAAGCTGTACACGCACGGCAGTGCGATCGTGAGCACGCTGCAACAGGTCGCGGGCGCCGCCGGCACTGCGCTGTTCATCGCCGTGATGACGACCTGGACCACGTCGGATCTCGCCGAGGGCGCGGCACAGCTGGACGCGACGATGACGGGAATCCACGCCGCCTTCCTGTGTGGTGGCGCGCTCTCGCTGATCGCGGTCGCGGCGTCACTGTTCGTACGTCCCGCCCCGCCGTCCCAGCCGGAGTTTAGGTCGCCGCCCCACGTGGCTGAAGGGGCCCTTCGTCCGGTTGATCCGAACGAAGGGCCCCTTCAGCCTGTGGCGGGAGCGGGCTCCGCGGTGGGAGCCCGGCCGATCAGTGGGCGCGGTTGACGGCGGAGACGACCGCGCGCAGCGACGCCGTCGTGATCGACGTGGCGATGCCGACGCCCCACACGACCTTGCTGGTGCCGTCGGGCAGCGTCACCGCGGCCTCGACGTAGGCGGCGGCCTGCGCGTCGTCGCCCGCGGACATCGCATGCTCGCTGTAGTCGAGGACCCGCACGTCGAAACCGATGGTGGAAATGGCGTCGACGAACGCAGCCAGCGGACCGTTGCCGGAGCCGGAGATCTCCTGCTCCTTGCCGTCCACCTTGACCACCACGGTGATGGCGTCCGTGCCGCCGTCGACCTCCGAGGCGGTCACCTTCTGACGCATCCGCTCGAGCGGGCTGATCGGTGCGAGGTACTCCTCGTTGAAGACGTCCCACATCTCCTTCGGCGAGACCTCGCCGCCCTCACCGTCGGTGATCTTCTGCACCGACTGCGAGAACTCGATCTGCAGGCGGCGCGGCAGCACCAGGCCGTGGTCCGCCTTCATGATGTACGCGACGCCGCCCTTGCCGGACTGCGAGTTCACGCGGATGACCGCCTCGTACGTGCGGCCGACGTCCTTCGGGTCGATCGGCAGGTACGGCACCTGCCAGACGATGTCGTCGACGTCCGCGTCCTGCTCGTCCGCGGAGTACTTCATGTCGTCGAGACCCTTGTTGATCGCGTCCTGATGGCTGCCCGAGAACGCGGTGTACACCAGGTCACCGCCGTACGGATGCCGCTCGGCGACGGGCAGCTGGTTGCAGTACTCGACGGTGCGACGGATCTCGTCGATGTTCGAGAAGTCGATCTGCGGGTCGACACCGCGCGTGAACATGTTCAGGCCCAGCGTGACCAGGCAGACGTTGCCGGTGCGCTCGCCGTTGCCGAACAGGCAGCCCTCGATCCGGTCCGCACCGGCCTGGTAGCCCAGCTCCGCCGCCGCGACACCCGTGCCGCGGTCGTTGTGCGGGTGCAGCGACAGGATGATGCTGTCGCGCTTGGCCAGGTTCCGATGCATCCACTCGATCGAGTCCGCGTACACGTTCGGCGTCGCCATCTCGACGGTGGCCGGCAGGTTCACGATGACCGGGTGTTCAGGGGTGGCGCCCAGGGTTTCGACGACGGCGTCGCAGACCTCCTTGGCGTACGACAGCTCCGTGCCGGTGTAGGACTCGGGGGAGTACTCCCACCGCCAGTTGGTGTCGGGGTACTTCTTCGCCTCCGTCAGCACCAGCGCCGCGGCGTCGGTGGCGATCTTCTTGATCGCCTCCTTGTCGGCGCGGAAGACCACGCGGCGCTGCAGGATCGAGGTGGAGTTGTAGAAGTGCACGATCACGCTCTTCGCGCCCTGGCAGGCCTCGAACGTGCGGGTGATCAGCTCCGGCCGCGACTGGGTCAGCACCTGGATGGTCACGTCGTCGGGAATGGCGTTGTCCTCGATGATCTCGCGGACGAAGTCGAAGTCGGTCTGGCTCGCGGACGGGAATCCGACCTCGATCTCCTTGTAGCCCATCCGGACGAGCAGGTCGAACATGCGGCGCTTGCGAGCCGGGCTCATCGGGTCGATCAGGGCCTGGTTGCCGTCGCGCAGGTCCACGGCACACCACTGCGGGGCGCGGTCGATGGCCTTGTCGGGCCAGGTGCGGTCGGGGAGGGTGACCTGTTCGACCTCCTCGGCGAACGACCGGTAGCGGTACGTCGGCATGGAGGAGTTCTTCTGGGTGTTCCAGACGGGCTGGTCGGCGGGCGCGGGCTTGGACGGCGGCGTGATGGTGCGCGATCCGGAAGTAAAGGCGTCGGCGGGTGACATGACGAATCTCCGAAATTATGGGGACGGGTTAGTCCAGGAGGTGTATCGACCGGCGCAACAAACCCCGCGACAGGTGCCGGTCTGGATCAGACCCCGTCGCGGCGGTGAAGAAGGAGCGCCCGCTGCATGTCGAGCAGTCTACCCGTCCGCACAATCCGAGGAACGGACACCCGACGGCGCATGGCGCCGGACCTCGCATTTCCGCGTGTGTCGCGGGTGTCCGACCGGCGTCGTGGGGTGGGCCGCGGCCGGGTTCGCCGACGGGTCATTCGGAGAGCCGACGCATCTCGATGACGGTCAACCCGAGCACGTCGAATCGTGCGAGCAGTGCGCGCAGGCCCTGGTCGCCGTCGACGGGTCCGGTCAGCCGGGTGCATTCGGCGGGCGCCGACCCGTGCGCGAGTTCGGGGAACGCAGCGAGAGCCCGCTCGGAGAGGGCGCCGCGAACGAGGAACTCGTAGCGGGGCCGGGGGACGGGCGTTGTCGCCACCGCCATACCTCCCAGGTCGTCGGCTGCTGTCCCTCAAGCCTGTGCGACAGAGCGCGGTGGGGCCTCACCCGTCGATGGTGAAGTTCGAGAAACGGCCGATCACAACAGTCCGCACGAGCGGGCGGCCGCGATCGCCTCCTGCCTCGTGCTCACCCCGAGCTTGCGGTAGATCCCGCGCAGGTGGGTCTTCACCGTGTTCACCGAGACGAAGAGGTCGGCGGCGATCTGCTCGGCCGTACGCCACGACGGCAATTCGGTCAGCAGTTCCCGCTCGCGGGCGGTCAGGAGGCGGTCGGGATGCGGCGCCGTGGTCGGCACCCGCTCGCGCACCCGTTCGGCGAACGTGTCGAGCACCCCGAACCGTCCGATGTGCCGGTCCAGCAGCGGGCGGATCTGCTCCCGCTCGTCGTGGAAGGGGCGGATCAGTCCGTGGGGGCGGGCCAGCGCCAGCGCGTCGGTGAGCATCGCGCGGGCGCGGACGTCGTCGCCGCGACCTGCGGCGCACGCCGTCGCCAGCAACAGGGCCTCGATCCGGGCGATCGGCGTGATGCACGCGAGCCTGCCCTCGACCACTCCGGCAACCAGCCGGCTCACCGCGTCACTGCGCCCGCGGCGCATCTCGATCAGCGCTCGCATCACCGCGACCTCGCCGCAGTCGCCGAGCACGGCGGCGGCGTTGTCGACCAGACCGACGGCACGGCCCTCGTTGCCGCCTGCGAGCAGGGTCCGCAGGACAACGGGGCAGAGGAGTGCGGCGATCGGACGCGGGACGGGACCGCGGAGAACCGTGCGGAGCCGGTCGGCCAGAGGATCCCGCTGCTGCGGTGCCGGCGCCGTCCCGAGGATCGCGGCCACGCACGCCGCGGTCGGCGCGATCGTGGTGTCCGGCGACGACGCCAGCCGGGAGAGGTCGGCCGACGGGCCGGATTCGTCGCGGCCGACACCGTCGCGACCGTCCATCCGCAGATAGGAGGTCCACATCCGTGCCATCGCGGCCACCTCGACGTGTGGCAGTGCGGTCAAGCCGTGGCGCTCCGCGATCGCGGTGACGTCGGCGGCGATCCGGTCGGCCTCCGACAACCGGCAGCGGACGGCGGCGACGACCGTGAGGCCGGTCATCGCCTCGAGTTTCAGAGCGAACAGACCGGCCGAGCGTGCGGTGACACGAGCGGCTTCGAGGTGTGACTCGGCGCGATCGAGCCGTCCGAGGTGAAGTTCCGCCATGCCTTGCTGAAGGCGAGCGTAGGCGTCGAGTTCCGGGGTCCCGGTCCGTCCGACCGGCCGCGTGGACAGCGCGGCGAGCGCAGCGGCGATCACACCGGTCCCCTGGATGGCGAGTTGAAGACGGACGGCGGCGTCGAGGAGCGCCTCGTTTCCGGTGAGCGCGGTTTCGGGAGGGCCGAGAATGGACGCCGCGGCGGTCGGGTTCGCGCGGGCGAGTTCGGCGGCGGCGCGCACCCGGCGGGCCCCCGGCGCGTTCTGTACCCGTCGCGGAGACCGGTCGAGCAGGTCGAGCAGCTGAGCGCTGTTGCCGCTGAGCACGGCACGCAGACCGCTGTCGGTGATGAGCCGGACCATCGCGTCCGCGTCGCCGGCGTGCAGGGTGTGCTCGAGCGCGTCGTGGAACGAGCCCGACTCCGCGAACCAGCCTGCCGCGAGCTGTTCGAGCCCGGCGACGGCCCGGTGCCCGAGCCTTCCGAGTTCGGCGCGCAGATACTCCCGGAGGAGTGGGTGGTAGCGGTACCAGCCACTGCGTCCGGGAACCCGCTCGATGAGGAAGTTCTCCCGTTCCAGGACGTCCACGATGCGACCGGATCCGGGGTTGCCGGTGAGCGTCTCCGCGAGTTCGACGGTGTAGGTGTCCGGGATCGCGGTCTCGACCACGAACTCCCGCACATCCGGATCGAGGCTGGTGAGCACCTCACCGACGAGATAGTCGGCGACGATCCGGGTGTCGCCGGTGAAGTCGGCGATCATCGTCGCCGGGTCGGGATGGCGGGCCAGGGTGATCGCCGCGAGTCGCAGACCGACGGCCCAGCCCTGGGTTCGTTCCGCGATCGCGGCGAGGTCTCCGGCGTCGAGTTCCAGCCCGTGTCCGGCGAACAACTGCGCGGCCTCGATCTCGGTGAATGCCAGTTCGTTCGGCGGTACGTCCCGCACGCGGCCGTCGACCCGCATCCGGTGCAGGGCCAGTGGCGGCTCGAACCGGCCTGCGAGCACGGCTCCGACGGTGGGCGGCGCGAACCGCAGGAACGAGCCGAGCGCGTCGAGCGCAGCCTGATCGTGCAGCAGGTGCACGTCGTCGATCACGACCCGCACCGGCGTCCCGATGCCACCGAGCCGCTCGGCGACGGCTCCGGGTACCTCACCGCTCGCGCCGGGGAGGTTGCGGAGCGCGTCGGCGACGGCGCAGTCGCCGAGGCTGCGCAGCGCGGCGAGGAGCGATGCGACGAACGCGCCCGGGCCGTTGTCGGACTCGCGGGCGGTCAGCCACGCGATCACCGGGGCATCCGGTGCCGCAGCGGTTTCCGTCACCCAGTCGGCGAGGAGCATAGTCTTCCCGGAACCGACCGGGGCGTTGACGAGGACCGCGGTGCACGGTGTGCCGGGTGCCATGGCAGCGGTCAGGGCCGCGTGCAGTCGTGGCCGGCGGATCACCGCATGGCCGTAGACGGGCACCTGCGCATGGCAGGGACGGTTCACGACGGACATTTCTGGCCTCGTTCCCGGCTGTCTGCACGACCGACGCGGGTGCGCCGATCTCCTCCCCGCGCGCAAAACCCCCCGGGGACCAGCGAACTGCCCGAAGCCTATAGCGAACGGTACGGATTCCGCGCAGCGTTCGGCTCGGGTCGTGTCGTCATGCGTTCGACCGGTGCGGTCGGTGTCCCGAACCGAGGTGCGGTCAGTGCCCCCGCACGGCCGCGATCGCCTCGTCGGTCACGGGGTCGACGTTGTCGGCGAGTTCGGGATGCTTCGTCAGGTACCGGGCCACATACGGGCAGATCGGGACGATGCGCCGGCCCGCGGCGACGGTGTCGGCGAGTGCGTCGTGCACGAGGATCCCGGCGAGGCCCTGGCCGGCGAACTGCTCGTCGACCTCGGTGTGGAAGAAGATCCGCTGGTCGCCGTGGTCGAGGTACTGCGTCAGACCGGCGACCTCACCGCCGACGCTGATCTCGTAGCGGTCGCCCGCGTCGCGCACGGCGGGTTCGGTCGGGTTCTCGTGATCCGTCATGGCAACCAATGTGCCGCATCGGTGGCGGGGACGCGCATCGCCTCGCGCCGACGGCCCGTTTCGCGTCGGTGGGGACTGCCGCCGGAAACGGTTACGTTCGACGCATGAGCAATCTCGATCCCACTCCCACCGAGGTCGTCTGCGAGAACCGCGACGATGCCGCGCCCCGGCTCCTCGACTTCCGTGAGGTCCCGCTCGGCGGGCCCCGCGCGATGACGGTGCGGCGATCGCTGCCGCAGCGGGGCCAGACCCTCATCGGCGCGTGGTGCTTCCTCGACCACTACGGACCGGACGACGTCGCGGACAGCGGTGGCATGCGGGTGGCCGGGCATCCGCACACGGGTCTGCAGACGGTGTCGTGGTTGTTTCGCGGCGACATCGAGCATCGGGACACCACGGGGGCCCATGCGATGGTCCGGCCGCGGGAGGTGAACCTGATGACAGCGGGGTCGGGGATCGCGCACTCCGAGTTCTCCACACCCGGTACCGACGTCCTGCACGGCGTCCAGTTGTGGGTGGCGCTGCCGGCCGAGCACCGGTTCACCGCACCGGCGTTCGAGCATCACGCACCACCGGTCGTCGACGTCGACGGCGCGGAGGTGGTCGTGTTCCTGGGCAGTCTGTTCGGCCAGACGTCGCCGGTGCGGACGTTCACGCCGCTCCTGGGTGCCGAGGTGGTGCTGCGCCCTGGGCAGCGACTCGGGGTGCGTCTGGACGCGACGTTCGAGCACGGTGTCATGGTCGACACGGGGTCGGTGTCGGTGTCGGGTGTGGACGCGAAGGTCGGGCAGCTGGTCCACCTGCCGGTCGGTGCGACGGACATGGAGCTGATCGCGTCGTCGGACGGCCCGGTGCGGGTGGTGGTGCTCGGCGGTGAACCGTTGGGCGAGCAGATCGTCATGTGGTGGAACTTCATCGGGCGCTCGCACGAGGAGGTCGAGCAGTTCCGGGCCGAGTGGCAGCAGGCGCGGGAAGACCGGACGACTGCGGGCCGATACGGCCAGTTCCCGTCGGCGTGGGGCGAGACCATTCCGGCGCCGATCCTGCCGAACACGCGGCTCAGGCCCCGGGGCTGAGCCGCGGAATACCTCCGGGTGCGCCGCCGTTAAGGTGATTGAAACTTTAACGAGCCGCTGTGCGACCTGTGCGCGCTTCTGGTAGCTCCCACTACCAGAAGTGCGCACAGGCGGCGGAGGCGCAGAAGGAGGCGGACGATGCAGTTCGGAGTTTTCACCGTCGGCGACGTGACGACCGACCCCACGACGGGCCGCACCCCCACCGAGGGCGAGCGGATCAAGGCGATGGTCGCGATCGCGAAGAAGGCGGAGGAGGTGGGCCTCGACGTCTTCGCGACCGGCGAGCACCACAACCCGCCGTTCGTTCCGTCCTCCCCGACGACGATGCTCGGCTACATCGCGGCGTGCACCGAGAAGATCGTGCTGTCGACGTCCACGACGCTGATCACCACCAACGACCCGGTGAAGATCGCCGAGGACTTCGCGATGCTCCAGCACCTCGCCGACGGTCGCGTCGACCTGATGCTGGGCCGCGGCAACACCGGCCCCGTGTACCCGTGGTTCGGCCAGGACATCCGCCAGGGCATCCCGCTCGCCATCGAGAACTACGGGCTGCTGCACCGGCTGTGGCGCGAGGACGTCGTCGACTGGCAGGGCAGGTTCCGGACGCCGCTCCAGGGCTTCACCACGACGCCGCGTCCGCTCGACGACACGCCGCCGTTCGTGTGGCACGGGTCGATTCGCAGTCCCGAGATCGCCGAACAGGCCGCCTACTACGGTGACGGGTTCTTCGCCAACCACATCTTCTGGCCGACCGACCATTTCCAGCGGTTGATCGACCTGTACCGGCGCCGCTACGAGCACTACGGGCACGGCTCGGCCGACCAGGCGATCGTCGGGCTCGGCGGTCAGGTGTTCATGCGCAAGAACTCGCAGGACGCGGTGCGGGAGTTCCGTCCCTACTTCGACAACGCGCCGGTCTACGGCCACGGGCCGTCGCTGGAGGAGTTCACCGAGCAGACCCCGCTGACCGTCGGCAGCCCGCAGGAGGTCATCGACAGGACCCTCACCTTCCGGGAGTCGTTCGGCGACTACCAGCGTCAGCTGTTCCTGATGGATCACGCCGGTCTGCCGCTCAAGACCGTTCTGGAGCAACTGGATCTCCTCGGCGAGGAGGTCGTGCCGGTACTGCGCCGCGAGCTCGACGCCAAGCGTCCCGCCCACGTCCCGGACGCCCCGACCCATGCGTCGCTGGTCGACGGGCGGAAGCCGGAGGTGGTGTCGTGACCACCCGCACCGTCGCCGTCGTGACGGCCGGTCTCGGCCGGCCGTCGTCGACGCGGCTGCTCGCGGATCGCCTGGCGGCGGCCGTGACCCGGGAGCTCGGACCCGACACCGGGATTCGCGTGATCGAGCTGCGCGACCACGCCCACGACATCGTGAACGCCATGCTCACCGGCTTTCCGTCACCCGCGCTGCGGGAGGTCGTCGAAGCCGTGACGGGAGCCGACGCGCTCGTCGCCGTGACACCGATCTTCAACGCCACCTTCAGCGGCCTGTTCAAGTCGTTCTTCGATGTGCTCGAGCCGGGATCGCTGGACGCGATGCCGACCGTGATCGCGGCGACGGGCGGCAGCGCCAGGCACTCGCTCGCGCTCGAGCACGCGGTGCGCCCGATGTTCGCGTACCTGCGGGCTGCGGTCGTGCCGACCGCGGTCTTCGCCGCATCGGAGGACTGGGCAGGCGGAGCCGACAGCGGGAACGACCTCGACACGAGGATCGGCCGGGTCGCACGCGAACTCGCGGCGGTCCTGGACGGACGCACCGCGACCGCGGCGCCGGACCCGTACGACGACCCGGTGCCGTTCGAGCAGATGCTGGCCGCCGGCCGGCCCTGACGCCCCGATGGCGGCGAATCCGTCCGGGGCACGGAACGATTCGTGCACAGCGAATCGATGATTCGTGCCCCGTGGTGTCGGTGCTGCGGGACGCCGTCGACGCGGTTACCTGCGCTGTCGGTCCGTGCGGGTGCGGCGAACCCGTGGCGCACGGTCGTCCGTCACCGACGGAGGGGTTGCACCTCGGCGACGCTGTGTGAGGATGCAGTGATGCTCTGCGTTGACTCACAGTCGAGCGGCTGGACGTCGGTGCATGCACACTGACACCGAACGGCTATCCGCTGTGGTGGCTCGCCCACCCCGCTCGCTCCGCCCGCCCGCGTTCCGATCGGCTGCCGGCCACGTGCCCGGCAGCGTCGTCGGCAGTCGCTACCGCCTGCTGCACTGTTGCGGCAGCGGCCCGTCCATGGAGTTCTGGCACGGGCGTGACGTCGTGACCGACCGGGACGTCGGCCTGACCGTTCTGGCCGGACCGGACCGGGACGTCGACGTGGACGAGGTGTTCGCCCGGACCGTGTGGATGTGCGGGATGGACAGTCCCGCACTGGCGCGGATCGTCGACATGGTCGATACCGGTTCCGGTGGAGTCGTCGCCGCCGAGTGGCAGTCGAGCTGCTCGCTCGAGACAGCGGCGTCGGTCGTGCCGACACGGTCCGAGGCGGCTCGCTCGGCCCGCCCGCTGACCGAGGCGATGCGGACGGCGCACCGCGCAGGTGGTGTCCTCGATCTCGAGCCGTCCAGCCGGTTGCGCGTCGGCGCGGGTGGCCACCTCTACGTCGCCTTCCCGGGGACCCTGCCGTCGGCGGACCGCTTCACCGACGTCCGCGGTCTCGCCTCCGCACTGCGCGGCATGTTGCGCGGCGCCACCGGTGTCGGCGCTCCCGCATGGTGAACGAATCCCTGTCGCAGCAGGCAAGATCGGCGTAGGGTACGGCCCGTCGTTGTCGTCCACGTCGGCATGCTGGGGTGAACATGGAGGGGAGCGGCGTCCCCGTCGGATCGCGTTCCCACGCCGGGGTCCGGTTGGTCGGCCCCGCGGGGCTCGAGGCACTGTCCGTCGGCGTCCGGATGGCGGCGCCCCGTCCGCATCGATTCCGGGCGGTCCTGTGTGCCAACGACATCGGTGCGGTACGTGTGCACCGATTGCGCACGTCCGCTGTGTCGGCGAAGCGGAGTTGCGCCTCGCTCGACGACGAGCACGGTGGGCACCTCGCCGTACTCGTGGTGGGGGCCGGTGAGGCGACGGTCGAGCAACAGCAGACCCGGTGGCGGCTCGCGGCGGGTGAGATGGGCGTCGTGGACTTCGGGGACGCGTTCGAGGTGGCGCTCGCAGGTCGCGGGGACTACCTGCTCGTGCACCTGCCACGGGCGGTCCTCACGGCCCGGTCGGTCGACGCGACCGCTCTCGCGGGGGTGGCCGTCCCGGACGGACCCCTCACCCGCACCCTGCGCGGCGCGATCGGCGAGTTCGCGGAGTCGGATCTCGGGTCGGGGGACCGGATGGAGGCGGCGCTCGTCGAGCACGCGATGGTCGACCTCGCCGTTGCCGTCATCCGGACGGCCTCCGGCAGATCGGTCGACGCCGCCGCATCGGCCCCGCGAAACCGTGTGCGCGCAATCGAATTCGTGGAGAACAACTTCACGGACCCGACACTGACCGTGGCCCGGGTCGCGGCAGCGCTCAACGTCAGCCCCCGCTATCTGCACAAGCTCTTCGAGGGGGAGGAACATTCCGTCTACGAACTGATCCGCCGCCGCCGGGTGGCGCGGGGGCTGGACCTGCTGACCGATCCCACGCACGCGCACCTGAGCATCGGTCAGGTCGCCACCCGCAGCGGGTTCGTCGGCTCCACGCAGTTCGGCCGAGCCGTCCGCCAGATCTCCGGCTCGACGCCACGTGCCATTCGGCGGCGTGGCGGGAACTGAGCTGTGCGCCGTCACTCGGCTGCGAGGTCGGCGGGATCGGCGTAGCAGTCCCGCACCGCGACGTCCATCGGGAAGTGAACGATGTTGTCACCGAACACGAGTCGGGTGGCGTCGGCGGTCGCGGCGAGAATCTGCCGGGTGACGGCCTCCGGGTCGAGGCAGTGCACCACGACCTCGTCGTGCTGGAAGAAGACGAGTTCACCGGTACCGTCTTCGGCGAGCCTGCGGCGCAGGTCGGCGAGCAGGCACAGCGCCCATTCGGCGGCTGTGGCCTGCACGACGAAGTTGCGGGTGAACCGTCCGCGGGCGTGCTGATCGCCCGTCGACCACCACTGCGGATCCGGGGCCGGACAGGCGCGACCGAGCCACGAGTGCACGACCTCGCCGCGCTCGCCGGCGCGCGCGGCGTCCTCGACGAACTGCACTGCAGCCGGGAAACGGTTGCGCAACAGGGCGAAAAGGTGTCTCGCCTCGCCTGCGGTGGCGCCGTAGAGGACGCCGAGCATCGCGACCTTCGCCTGTGCGCGGTCGCCGTCGAACACCTCCTCGGCGATCGGGGCGTAGAGGTCGTCGGAGCGGGCAGCCTCGATCATGAGCGAATCGCCCGACATCGCGGCGAGGATGCGTGGTTCGAGCTGTCCGGCGTCGGCGATCACGAAGGTGTGCCCCGGATCGGCGATCACGCTGGCACGCACAGGTTTCGGAATCTGCAGGGCGCCGCCGCCGCGGCTGGCCCAACGTCCGGACACGACGCCGCCCGGCACGTACACCGGCCGGAACCGATCGTCGCGGACCCAGGTGTCGAGCCAGGCCCAGCCGTTCGCGGAGTGCAACTTCGCGAGGTCGCGGTAGTGCAGCAGCGGTGCCACCGCCGGGTGGTCCACCTCGCGTAGCAACCAGGCCCGGGTCGAGGGCACCTCGACGCCGTCGCGGGCGAACGCCGCGACCACCTCCTGGGAGGAGGCGGGGTTCACGCGGCGACGGAAGGCCGCTCCGACGGCCTCGGCAGCATCACGGAGCCGGGCCGGGAGGGTGTCGGAGGAGACCCGCGGCCCGAGCGTCGACTCGAGCATCCGACGGTGCGCGGCGGCGGAGAACGGCATCCCGGTGTGGCCCATCTCGGCGGCCGTCAGGCCACCTGCCGATTCGGCGGCGACGAGCAGTCGCAGTCGGGGATCGTCGCCGATCTGTCGTTGCTGCCCGGTGTGCTCGGCGAGCAGTGCGGCCGGGTCGGTCGCGGGAGTGGTGGAGAACAGACCGGGGCGGTCGTCGGGCGGCGGCGCGGGCGGAGTGGTGGGTCGTCCGGCGCGGCCGGCGAGCAGGGCGCCGGTGAGGGCGATGTCGTGGCATCGCTGCACCCGCAGCCCGGCCCGCAGCACGTCCGGGTAGACGGCGGCGGTGTCCGGCCACACCCATCGGGGATGCTCGGGTTCGAGCGCACGGACCGCTGCGGCCGCGTCCGGGAACGACTCCGGTGGCGCCGTCGGGGTACCGGCGTCGTCGGTGGCGACGGTGACCACCCGGTCGGGGCCGGGGGCCAGCACGATCCTCACCGGCCCAGTGTGCGCCAGGGGTCCGACAGGCGGCCCGTGCCCGTCAGTGGTGCCGGATCTCCTCACGGGGTTCGGCGAAGCGGATCATCTCGAATGCCGTCATCGCGGCCAGCACGGCGAGGAGCACGGCCAGGGTGACGAGGGCGGGCAGGTGCCACAACACCGGAATCAGTGCCGCCAACGCGGCCGCGGTGACCAGCCGCGGGTAGGCGACGGTCCCGGTCGCGTACGCCTTGAAGTAGACGAGCGCCAGCAGGTAGAGCGCCGCACCGCCGAGCAGCGCCACCAGGGGCCACCCGTACAGCGGGTCGACGAGTCGGTGGTGGTTGCCGTCCGCCACGTACGAGAGCACCTTCTTCAACCCGAGCGACATCATCACGATGCCCACCACCATCGGCAGGTGCGCGTAGGTGTAGCAGTGCTGTGCGAGCTTGATCAGACGCGATCCGGATGCCGCCTCGCACGCGTGCTCGACGGCGAGGGACGTGACGTCGAAGTACGCCCACCACAGGAGCCCCGACACGGCGAGTCCCAGCAGGCTGGCGACGACGATCGCCCACGAGATGGGCAGCGCCGCGACACCGATGCCGATCGCGACGATCGATTCGCCGAGCGCGACGATGACGATCAGGCCGTGCCGTTCGGCGAAGTGGCTGACGGAGTTGAGTCGCCAGCGGGCGCCGCCGACGAAGGTGCCGAGATAGTCACCGACGAGAGCGAGCGCCCACAACGCGAGCTGGGCGCCGCCCTCGAGTTGCGATGCGACGAGCAGGCACACGGTCCCGGCGAGCATCGACGGCACGAAGCGGCGCACCTGTCCGCGCAGTTGCGGGTCGTCGGCGCTGACGATCCACATCATCGTCAGGTGCAGCAGTCGCACGACGAAGTAGCCGAGCGCGAACACCACCGGCCCGTTCAGTCCGCCCGGCATGTCGTCGAAGGCCTCGGGGATGGTCAGTGCGGTCACGAACACCGCACCCATCGCGGAGAACAGGACGACCGCCGCGACGCCCTCGTCCGCCTTGACGAGGTTCCACAGCCACGCATAGCCGACCCATGCCCACCACAGCACGGCGAGCACCAGCGTCGCCCGCAGCAGGTTGACGCCCGACGGGTCCTCCGACATCAGATCGGTCACCCGGGTCAGGGCGAAGACGAAGACGAGATCGAAGAACAGTTCCAGTGGCGACACCGAGGCGCGCTCCTGGAGGCGCTCCATGCGCAGACGACGGGGGATGCTCATCGCCCCATCGTCGCAGTGCACACATGAAGACGCAGTCTCCGGGAAGTTCGCGGAACCCGGCTGGATGAAACGGGCACGGCCACCGTCGGTAAGGTTGACAATCGGACTTCGAAACAGATCCCAGATCCGGAGGTTGATTGGCGTGGCGCTCGTCGTGCAGAAGTACGGCGGATCCTCGGTGGCATCCGCCGAGCGAATCCGACGTGTCGCCGAACGGATCGTGGAAACCAAACGCGCAGGCAACGACGTCGTCGTCGTCGTGTCGGCGATGGGCGACACGACCGACGAGCTCCTCGATCTCGCCCAGCAGGTCTGCGGGACCCCGCCGGCCCGCGAGATGGACATGCTGCTGACGTCCGGTGAGCGCATCTCCAACTCGCTCGTGGCGATGGCGATCCACGGTCTCGGTGAGGAGGCGCGCTCGTTCACCGGCTCCCAGGCCGGTGTCATCACGACCAGCGCGCACGGCAACGCGAAGATCATCGACGTCACCCCCGGCCGGGTGCGGGACGCCCTCGACCGCGGGTCGATCGTCCTGGTCGCCGGGTTCCAGGGCGTCAGCCAGGACAGCAAGGACGTCACGACCCTCGGCCGCGGCGGCTCCGACACGACCGCCGTCGCGCTGGCGGCGGCGCTGAAGGCCGACGTCTGCGAGATCTACACCGACGTCGACGGCATCTACACGGCCGACCCGCGCATCGTCTCCGACGCCCAGCGCCTCGACTCCGTCTCCTTCGAGGAGATGCTGGAGATGGCGGCGTGCGGGGCGAAGGTGCTGATGCTCCGTTGCGTCGAGTACGCCCGCCGCTACAACGTGCCCGTGCACGTCCGCTCCTCGTACACCACCAAGCCCGGCACCCTCGTGACCGGATCGATGGAGGACATTCCCGTGGAAGAAGCCATCCTCACCGGCGTCGCGCACGATCGCTCCGAGGCCAAGGTCACCGTCGTCGGCCTGCCCGACGTTCCGGGCTACGCGGCCAAGGTGTTCCGTGCCGTCGCCGAGGCGGAGATCAACATCGACATGGTGCTGCAGAACATCTCGAAGGTGGAGACCGGCAAGACCGACATCACCTTCACCCTGCCGAAGACGGATCTGCCGGCGGCGGTCGACAAGCTGACGGCGCTCCAGGGCGAGATCGGGTTCACCGAGATCCTGTCCAACGAGAGCATCGGCAAGGTGTCGCTCGTCGGTGCGGGCATGAAGAGCCACCCCGGCGTGACCGCGACCTTCTGCGAGGCGCTCGCCGAGGCCGACATCAACATCGACCTGATCTCCACGTCGGAGATCCGGATCTCGGTGCTCGTCGACGACGAGGACCTCGACAACGCGGTGCGCGCGATCCACAAGGCATTCGATCTGGGCGGCGACGAAGAGGCCGTCGTCCACGCAGGAACGGGACGGTAACCCCATGGCACTGACCATCGCCGTTGTCGGCGCCACCGGACAGGTCGGCGCCGTCATGCGCGCCCTGCTCGAGGAGCGGAAGTTCCCCGCGGACACGGTGCGGTTCTTCGCGTCCGCCCGCTCGGCAGGCAAGACGCTGCCGTTCCGCGGTGAGGAGATCGTGATCGAGGACGCCGCCGCCGTGTCCGACGAGGACCTGAAGGGCATCGACATCGCTCTGTTCTCGGCCGGCGCGACCCTGTCGCGCGCGCAGGCACCCCGGTTCGCCGCCGCCGGAGCCACCGTCATCGACAACTCGTCGGCGTGGCGCAAGGACCCCGAGGTTCCGCTCGTGGTCAGCGAGGTGAACCCGGAGGAGGCGAAGAACCCGCCGAAGGGGATCATCGCCAACCCGAACTGCACCACGATGGCCGCGATGCCGGTGCTGAAGGTCCTGCACGACGAGGCAGGCCTGCAGCGGATGATCGTCTCCAGCTACCAGGCGGTGTCCGGTAGCGGACTCGCAGGCGTCGAGGAACTCGTCGGCCAGGTGCGTGCCGTGGTCGGCGACGCGGAGAAGCTCGTGCACGACGGTTCGGCCGTCGACTTCCCGGAGCCGCAGAAGTACGTCGCGCCGATCGCGTTCGACGTCATCCCGCTCGCCGGGTCGATCGTCGAGGACGGCAGCGGTGAGACCGACGAGGACCAGAAGCTGCGCAACGAGTCCCGCAAGATCCTCGGCATCCCGGATCTGCTGGTCAGCGGCACCTGCGTGCGCGTGCCGGTTCTCACCGGGCACTCGCTGTCGATCAACGCCGAGTTCGGCAACCCGCTCTCGGTGGAGCGGGCGAAGGAATTGCTCGCCGACGCCCCCGGCGTCGAGCTCGTCGAGGTCCCGACGCCGCTCGCTGCCGCGGGCAAGGATCCGTCGCTGGTCGGGCGCATCCGTCAGGATCCGGGTGTTCCCGGTGGCCGCGGTCTCGCGCTGTTCGTCTGTGGCGACAACCTGCGCAAGGGTGCCGCGCTGAACACGATCCAGATCGCGGAGCTGCTGGTCGGCTGACCCCCGGTAGCCCCACCCAGTCGTCCCGAATGGCCCATGCGGTCGGTTGAACCGACCGCATGGGCCATTCGGGTGTTCAGGGGAAGAGTTCAGGGGAGGCGAAGCCGGGGGATCGGCGGGGTCACCGGGAACGTCGCGCCGTCGAGCGCCGCAAGGAGGTGTTCGGCCCACTCGACGAGGCCGGACACGTCCAACGCGTGCGGCGGGGCGGAGGTGTGCGCGTCGAGCAACTCGGCGCCACGACGGAGGGCGGGTGCCGCAGCGGTGTCGTGCCGGGCCACCAGGGCGAGGCCCTCGGCGAGCAGCGTCAAGCCCTGCCACAGTTCGATCTCCCCGTCCGGGGCGGAGGCCGCCGTCGCGGCGAGCAGAGCCGCGGCCTGCTCCGGTGCGTTGTGGTCGAGCAACCGTTGGGCCTCTGTGAGGGCCTCGCCGAGGCCCGGGGGAGCGGCGGTCATACAGACGACGCTAACCCGTCCGGTCCGCCTGCGGAAGGTCACGGACGTCGGCCCGTCGGCCCGGGTCGGGGCGGATCTCGGGCTCGACGGGCGCGACGTCGGGGACGGCGGCCGCCAGCTGTTCGGGCACCGGCCCCCGCAGCAGACGACCGAGAACACCCTCGTCGAGTGCGGAGGCCTTGACGACGACGGTGGCCGCGACGACCACCGCCGACTGGACGAACATCCAGGTGATGCCGGTGAACACGACGCCCAGTTCGCCGAACTTGCTCTGCGCCGACGCGATCGCCCGGGGCAGATAAACGGTTCCCACCATGCCGACGACCGTCAACCCCGCCGAGGTGAGCGCCGCGGTCGCCCACAGCACCCGGCCTGCGAGGCGTCCCTCGGTGAGCAGAAAGGGCACGGCCATCCACAGGCCGAACCAGACGAGGGCCTCGCCGACGATCGCGAGTGGTGGCCCGATCCAGTCCACCGCGGTGACGAGCCGGACCCGCCCGAGCAGCGCGAGGGCGGCGGCGACCGCGAGGAGCACGGCGACCCACCGCCACCATCCGCGCAGCGAGAGCACGGGTACGTCCCACACCTTCCCGTAGACACGCCCGAGCGCTCGCGCGAACGAGGTGCCACTGACCAGGACCATCAGGATGCCGATGACGCCGAACGCCGCGAACGTCGGCGGACTCGACTCGACGACGTCCGAGGTGGTGCGGGTGATCGTGGTCAGCGAGCCCGGGTCGATGCCGACCTGGTCGGCGAAGGTCTCGGACACGGCATCGAGGTTGCCGATGGTGCCGACCGCGACGATGAGCGGCAGGACCGAGGTGAACTCCTGCGCCGCGAGCGTCATCGCGCGGTCGGCGAGCTCGATGTCGGCGATGCCGCGGATCGTGCGCGCGACGGTCCGTCCCGCCGTCGTCCCGCGCAGCCAACCGTGTGCTTCCTGCCTGCGGACCTCGTACGCTTCCCGGGCCAGCGCGACCGACAACTTGGTGGGTTTCACGTCGAACAGTGAACTCCATCTCGCGGTTCGCCGGGTCATCCCGGTCGGGTGAGAACGAGGAGGACGGCGCCCGACGGTCCGTGCGACGACGTGGGGAGCGGCACACCGGCCTTTTCTTGACTTGTTCCAGAAACGGCGGGGATACTCGATTACATGCACGAGATCGGGACGGACACGGACCCCCGCGCTCAACTGCGCGCGGCGGGACTGCGCGTGACCGCTCCGCGCATCGCCGTGCTCGGCGCGGTCGCCGCGAATCCGCATTCCGACGCCGACACGGTGACGGCGGAGGTGCGCGCGCAGCTCGGTTCGGTGTCCACACAGGCCGTCTACGACGTACTCAAGGCATGCGTCAACGCGGGGCTGCTGCGGCGCATCGAGCCCGCCGGCTCACCGGCGAGATTCGAAGCGCGGACCGGCGACAACCACCATCACCTGGTGTGTCGCGACTGTGGCCGCGTCGTGGACGTAGATTGCGTCGTCGGGCACGCACCGTGCCTGGAGCCGTCGCAGTCTCACGGCTTCGAGGTGGACGAGGCCGAGGTCGTGTTCTGGGGTCGGTGCGAACAATGCCGCGCCACCGGTGAGCAGAAGCCACCGCCTCACGATCACCAGTTGGACCACCAGTAGACCGCGCAGGCGAGGAGGAACAAGAGAACGGAATCCATGACGGCCTCCTCGATTCGACACCTCCAGTGTCCTCCGTGACAGCGGCGACGCGAGATCCGCGGAGCAATGTATACGGATTCGATTCGAGGGGTATCACGACAGCGACGGAAGAATGTCGAACCGAAACACGTTGGAACTCGAGACCGACTGTCGACCAGCAGGGTTCGGCACCTTCGACGAGAGTAGGAGAAACGGAATGACCAAGGGTCCCATCGCAAGCACACTCGACGCCGGCGAGCAGCGGATCGCGGGCGAGGCACTGCAGGGCACGGTCGTCGACCTGATCGACCTGAGCCTCGTCGCCAAGCAGGCGCACTGGAACGTCGTCGGCCGCAACTTCCTGTCCGTGCACCCGTCCCTGGACGAACTGGTCACGGTCGCGCGTGACTTCACCGACGAGGCCGCCGAGCGCGCCACCGCCATCGGGGTGAGCCCCGACGGCAGGTCCTCGACCGTCGCCTCGGACGCCGGGACGGCCGGCATCGACGCGGGCTGGCTCAAGGACACCGATGCCATCGCCGCCGTCGTGGCGAACCTGGCCGCTGTCATCGAGCGTCTCCGTACCCGCATCGAGTCGACCGAGAAGGCCGACCCCGTCACCCAGGACCTGCTGATCGCGATCACCGCGAAGCTGGAGCAGCTGCACTGGATGTGGCAGGCGCAGGGTTCCTGATGCCGATGCGCACTGTCGGCCGCGGACGCGGCCGACAGTGCGTCGTCTATTCCATGAAACGGGCGAGGAACTCGATCAGCAGCCGCTCGGCCACGGGTTCCGGCAGCGCCTCGATCAGGGCGAGCAGGTCGGCCATCGGACCACCGAGCCCCGACGCCGGGTCCAGCCCGGCGAGCGACAGCACCGCCGCACAGTTCTCGCTGGTGAGGTCCTCCGGGCGGATCTGCCCGGCTGCGGCGACGAATTCCTCGGGCGCCGTGGCTCCCGGCACGCCGCGCACGGCGTCGGCGGCCTCGGTCACCGCGGCGGTCAGATCGCCGACGACAGCCTCCGTCACCGGCGTCAACGTCAGGTGTGTGGTGCGCGGTAGGTACGTCCCGTCGGACTGGGCCCGACCGGGCTGCGGCTGCAGCACCCACCCGAGCCCACGCGCGGCGTCCGCCCATCGGTGCGGGTCGACGCGACGGTCCGTCGGCGCCGAGGTGTCGGCCGCGACCGCGAGCAGCGGCCCGACCGGATCACCGACCACCCGCAGGCCCTCGATGTCGTCGATCGCCGCCCTCAGCTGCTCGGCGGATCGTGCGATCCTTCCGGTGAGTTCGTCGAAACCCTTGGTGCCCAGTGCCTTCGACACGGCCCACCCCGCTGCGATCGGCATGACGGTCCGCGAGCCGAGCATCGTCGGGTTCACCACCGCGTAGCCCGGCCACGCACTCGTGGCGAACCACTGCCTGCGGTGCCGGTCGCGATCGCGGTACAGCAACACGGACACCCCCTTCGGGGCATAGCCGTACTTGTGCAGGTCCACCGACAGGCTCGCGACGCCGGGGACGCGCAGATCCCACGGAGCGCGCTGGTCCCCGCCGGGCCACCACGGCAGCACCCAGGCGCCGATGCACCCGTCCACGTGCACCGGAACACCCTGGGCTGCACAGACTTCTGCGATCTCGGCGACCGGGTCGAGTGCGCCGTGCGGGTACGACGGGGTGGACGCCACGACCAGGGCCACCGAGTCGTCGAGCGCTGCGGCCACGTCCGAGGGCCGGAGCCGGCAGGTGTCCGGGTCCACGGGCAGTACCCGCAGTTGCAGGTCCAGATAGTGTGCCGCCTTGATGAATGCGGCATGCGCGGTCGAACCGATCACCAGGGTCGGCCGGTCGTCCCGTCCGGTGGCGGCTCGCCAACTGTCCCGGGCCGACTTCACGGCGAGCATGCAGCTCTCGGTGCCGCCACTGGTGACCGACCCGACGACGCCGTCCACGCCCTCGGCGAGCACCGAGCGCGCGAGCGCGACGAGATCGCGTTCGAGTGCGGCGACGGACGGGAAGGTCGTCGGGTCGAGACCGTTGAGCGGCTGCGCTTTCCGAGCCGCGTCGCCGGCGAGCTCGTCCAGTTCGGCGACGCCGGAGTCGTAGACGTACGACAGCAGGCGCCCGCCGGATGTGGGCGCGTCCGCGGTCCTCAGCTCGTCGAGGAGGGCGAGGACGTCCTGAGGTGACTGCTCGAAGTGCATGGGGGTCAACTGCTCCTGTTCCGATCTTCTGCTGCCAGACGGTATCCGCGGAGTACGGCCATGCTCACCGCGACGAGCGCCGCCGGGACCACGGTGAAGGCCACCGTGATGCCCACCAGCGCCGTATCGGACTGCGTCACGATGTCGTCGCCGGAGGACGAGGCGAATCCGGTCGCCGCGAGAATCAACAGGACCACGGCGGGACCCAGGGCCATCGCCGCGGTCTCGGCTGCCGTCCAGACCCCGCTGAACGCACCGGCGCGGACGCTGCCGCCGGTCTGCTGTTCGTGGTCGGTGATGACGTCGGGCAGCATCGACATCGGCAGCATCTGCATGCCCGCGTAGCCGATGCCCCCGACCGCCACCACGGGGTAGATCCACGGTCCGGCCCCGGCGAACAGGCCGAGCAGCGCGACGGTCGAGGCGAGGAACAATGCCGACGCGAGCACGAAGGTTCGGTGCTTGCCCCAGCTGCGCACGAGCCGCATCCACAGCGGCATCACCGCCACCGCGGGCCCGACGAGCGCGGCGAACAGCACCGACACTGCGCCCTCGGAGTCGAGGAGATAGGTCGCGACGTACTGGGCGGCGCCGAGCATGGTGCCGGTTGCCAGCGCCTGGAGCGCGAAGGTCAGCAACAGCACCCGGAACGGTGCGCTGGCCCGCACCGCGGCGAAGGTGTCGGAGAATCCGTGGGCCGTCGTCGATTCGGTCGTCGACCGCCCCCGCGGCGCGATCGACCACGCTGCCAGCATGCCGAGGCCGAGGATGAGTCCGGCCACGATTCCCATCACGAGGTAGCCGGTTCGTCCGCCGCCGCCGACCTCCCGCAGTGCGGGTCCGCCGGCGCCGAACAGGAGGATCGCCACTCCGAGCAGGGCGACTCGCCACGACATCAACCGTGAGCGCTCGAGGTAGTCCTCGGTGAGTTCGGCCGGCAGGGCGATGTAGGGGACCTGGAACAGCGCGAAGGCGACGGCCGCGGCGATGAAGGCGGCACCCACCCACAGGCCGGCCGCTGCGGTGCCGAGACCGGACGGCACGGCGAAGGTCAGTGCGAAGAACACCGGCAGCGTGATCGCGCCGAGGAGCAGGAATCGTCGACGTGTCCCGGTGCCGGCGGCGTCGGCATCGGACCGCGCGCCGATCAACGGGTTGATGACGACGTCGAGGGCCTTGGGCGCGAACACGAGCAGGCTGGCGGCGAGGGCAGGGACCGCGAGGGTGTCGGTCAGGTAGTACGCGAGGACCAGCCCGGGCAGGGTCGCGAATCCGCCGGTGCCCACGGATCCGAGGGAGTAACCGGTGACCGTTCGCCTGCTCAATCGGGGAGGTGCCGTGGTCATGCGGTAAACATAGGACACTCGTCCAGGTTGCGGGAGGGTTGCGCTCGGACCGCCCGGAACGGGCTGATGCCCCTCACCGGGGGCGAGGGGCATCAGCGTTGATCGTGCCGTGCGGTCAGGAGCCGAAGATGTTCTCCAGCGATCCCGCCGATCCCGAGCCGCCACCCGGGGTTCCGGCGTCGGCGACGGTGACCGTGGACACCGCCGACGTCGATCCGGTGAAGCCGGGCTCACCGGTGAAGACGGCCGTGACCTGGCGTGTACCGGTGGTGGCGAAGGCGTGGGTCAGGACCGCCCTGCCGTCCGCGTCGGCGACGACCTCGCCGATCTGGGTGACGCCGTCGAAGAAGCGGACGGTGCCGCCCGCGACCGGTGTGCCGCCGTCGGACTTGACGGTTGCGGTCAGGGTGACCAGGTCACCCGTGGCGACGGAGGACGGCGCCTCCAGCGTGGTGACCGTCGCGACATCGCCCGGCGCCGGGTCGGTGACCGTGACGGTTTCCGCGGCACTGGTGGAACCCGCGAAGCCCTCGGCCCCGCTGAAGGCAGCGGTGATCGAGTGGCTGCCCGCGGTGGTGAAGGTGTGGTTCAGGGTGGCGGTGCCGGCGTTGACCGGTGCGCTGCCGAGAACGATTGCGCCGTCCTTGAACTCGACGGTGCCGGTGGCCTCCGCCGGGGCGACGGTGGCGGTGAGGTCGACGGCGGTGCCGGTGGTGGCGGTGGCCGGGACGTTCACATTCGTGGTGGTGTCCACGATCACCGGGTCGGTGGAGACGTCGACGGTGCCGGCAGCGGAGGTGCTGGTGGCGAAGCCCTCGGCGCCGCTGTAGACGGCGGTGATCGAGTGGCTGCCGTCGGTGGTGAAGGTGTGGTTCAGGGTGGCGGTACCGGCGTTGACCGGTGCGCTGCCGAGAACGGTTGCGCCGTCCTTGAACTCGACGGTGCCGGTGGCCTCCGCCGGGGCGACGGTGGC
>AODO01000037.1 GCA_000341795.1 Rhodococcus triatomae BKS 15-14
CGGCTGCGCCCGACGGCCGGGCCGGTGCCCGGCGCACACCGACCAAGCTCGCCCTCGCCGGGGGAATCGGCGTCCTGGCCGTCGCGGTCATCGGTACCACCGTGTGGTCCAACTCCGGAGATGGCGAGCAGCCCGCAGACACCGCAGTAGCAACCACCGCCTCGCCGGACGAGGACACCCTGCCGATCCTCGACCTACCCGACCCCACCCCCACGACCACCGCCGCATCATCCGAGGTCGACGACACCTGCCGCGCCGACCGCGGCGACCAGAACAGCGGCGCCGGCGTCATCGCCGCGTTCAACCACGCCTACTACGCGCAGCGCAACGCCGCCGCCGCCCGAGCACTGGCCACACCGAACAGCACCATCGTCCCGGCCGACCAGCTCCAACCGTTCATCGACGCCGTCCCACCGGGCACCAACTACTGCGTGGCCATCACCCCGCTCTCGGGGACCGCGTACGCCGTCGACCTGACCGAACTGCGTCCGGAGGGTGCGCAACGCATCCCCCAGACCATCACCACCAAGAAAGTCGACGGCCGCTGGTTCATCGACGTCGTCACCTAGCCGGACCCGAGAGGACACACCGAGATGACCACTCCACGCACCGCCCTCGCCCAGGTCACAGTCGCGGCAACAGCTCTCGCCGCCGCAGCAGCGCTGGCCGGCTGCCGCAACGACGACGCCCGCGACGCCGCATCGGTCACCACCTCGACCAGCGGAGCGATCGTCACCGCCACCAGCACCGACCTCGGCAGCATCGTCATCGGCTGGGGAGATGCCCACTCCGACGACGAGATCACCACCCCCAAGCCCGACGACGTCACCGCCCGGTGCACCGGGCGGGGCGACGACCTTGTCGTCGACATCACCGCCCCTCACGGCTGGACCATCCACGCCGCCCACGGATCCCAAACCCTGACCATCGAGAACACCGACCAGAACCTTCCCGCCACTGACATCGACACCACCAACCAGTTCCTCGACACCCTCACCGCCGTCGACTGGTCCGAGACTGGCCAGCTCGACATCGCTGCCACCGCAGACGCACCGGCCGCCTGGCCACGAACGCACAGCGGCCGCATTCAGCTCTCGATTCACGTCGACTGCCGCTGAGCGAAGAGGATTCCGATGACCAGCAGAAGTGACAGGACCCCAAGGGGATTCGTGAGCGAGCAGAAGAGTGTCAGTCGGCACACGATCGGCAAGAAGGCCCGATTCGAGGCTGAACCGCGTCGGAGGTTGCTGGTACGTGCCTCATCGAAGAGTTTCACCATCTGCACGCGTCAGGCCGATTTCAAGCTCCGCTCGGCGGGAGACACCGCGCCCTCGGTGACACCGTCGCCGCGCGCGAGTTACTGGTCCTGCTCGGCTCCGGACGACCTGACACCGCCGGAGCCACAGCACTCGCGCACAAGATGGCGGAGGCGTCCGCCGCCGCGCTCTCCGCGTGACCGCTCGGGTCACGCAGTTCCAATTGCTGCCGGTCCCGCGGGGATGGCAGCCCAACACACTCGAAGGTGATCAGTGTCCAGCGTTGCGATAGTTGCACCCGATGCGCAGTCTCCGGTGCTCATTCACGTCCCTCACTCTTCCCGCGTCATCCCGCCGAGCGTGCGCGTGGGCCTGCTGCTGTCCGACCTCGAACTCGACGCCGAGCTCGACGAGTCGACCGACACTGCCACCGGTGAGATCGCGGCGGCTGCCGCCTGTTACGCGCACCGCAGGCCGATGCTCGTGGTCAACGAACTGTCGAGGCTGGTGATCGACCCGGAGCGGTTCGACGGCGTGGAGGAACCGGCCAACGGTGTCGGCCGCGGCGCGGTCTACACCCGCACCTGCGGCGGCGGACCACTGCGTACCGAGCCGTACCCGCACACCGAGGCCCTGATCGATGCTCATTTCCGTCCCTACGCCGATGCGGTCGCCGATGCAGTCGACGACCGACTCCGCGCCTGTGGGCGCGCGGTCGTGATCGACCTGCACTCCTACCCGCTGGAGCCGTCCGGGTTCGAGGACCCGGCCGCGCCGCGGCCGCCGCTGTGCATCGGCACCGACCCCGACCACACCCCAGACTGGCTCGTCGACGTCACCCGTGGCGCATTCGCGTCCCTCGTCGAGATCGGGGAGAACACCCCTTACTCGGGTTGCTATGTCCCGCTACGACATTACGGTCGCGACCGGCGTGTGGCCTCGGTGATGATCGAGCTGCGCCGCGACACCTACCTGATCGACCCGCGCACCCCCGACCCTGTTCGGGTCGACCAGCTCGGCCACGCGCTCGCCACCTTGATCGACGTCATCACCGCGCGCGGCGTCGATGTGTAAACCGAAACCTGGGCCACGGTGCACCCCGCACATGCGTGAGCGTCTGGACAACGTCGCTGCCCGTGTTGAGCAGGCCCGCGCCCGCCTCGTCGAGCACCCCAACCACGCCCGGCTCCAGCGCCGTGTCGCCGCCGCCGAGGCGGACCTGGCCGAGACCCTGGCACTGTACGACGCCACTCCGGGCGGCCAGGACGAGCTCCACGCTGCGATCGACCGTGAACCCGACTCGGAGGCTCGGGACGCCCTGACGCGGCGTCTGGAGGCCGCGCAGCGGCTGCGCGCCGAGCAAACCAACGCCCTGCGCCGCGCCCGTACCGGAGACACCAGACCAGACGACAATGATGGAACACACGAGGAGGACACCGATGTACGACGAGGAACCGATGACCCAGCAGCGGCGCGAAGCGTTCTGGAGGACGTTCGGGTGGACCCCGGACCTGCCAGAGACGCAGCGGCGAGAGATCGAGAACCGCTGGAGCGATCCGAAGATCCAGGAAGCCGAAGCCCTCGGATTCTGATCGCCGGCCGCCCGGTCACCCCGGTCGCCACCCACACCCTGCCGTCATCGGTGCGCGCGCAGCTCAACCAGCGCGGACTGTCCACACCGGATCTGCACGAGCTGGCCCCAGCTGATGCCGGGATCTTCCGCGAGCAGATGCTCGACCTCACCCGCAAGAACCCGCACGCGGCGTCGGTGCACGTATACGACGAACACGAGTACGCGGCGATGCGACTGCTGGTCACCGACGACGGCAAGGCCGGCGTCGCCCTCAAAGATGACGAGGTGGTGTCCGTGTACGCGCACCGGGACTGCGCCTACCCCCGCGCCGCCCGCGCGATGCTCCGGCACGCAACCGAACTCGGCGGGCGTCGGCTGGACTGCTTCGACACCGTCCTGCCCGACCTGTACGCCGACGCCGGATTCGTACCCGTCGCACGGTTGCGGTGGAACGACGACTACGCCCCCGACGGCTGGGACTACGACCGGTTCGGTGCGTTCAACGGCGGCCGCCCCGACGTGGTGTTCATGGCGTACGACCGGAACCAGGTCGGCGGCACCTACACCCCTGGTGCGGGCCCCTATGTCGAGGACTACGACGACGGCATCACCCGCGCTCGAAACCACCGATGACCAGCCCCGTCCTCTGCGGCTGAGCTGCGGACATAATCGTTGCCGAATACTGAGCCGTCGGGGAGCCGGGAGGTGGTGATCTCAGGCTCCCCAACTGAACAGAAGATGCGCGGCAGAACTCAGGTGGAAGACCATCTGATGGGCGCTGCGAGGTCGACGATCGCCGCCTCGGTCGCGCCCCGACTGCCGGCCTCCTGCCATTGCCTCTGAGTCGCAGGCTTTCGACAACGGCCGTGATCTCCGGCTTGTCCAGACCGTCGAATGGGTGCAGATCCGGCCAGGCCATCATGAGTGCCCTCAGTTGGGGTGGGTGATGTCGTCACGAATCTGGGAGGCCAGTAACCGGGTGTGGAGCGTGAGTGCCGCTTCTCTGTCGGTTCCGGATGGTGCGCCGAGTCAGGGGCCAGGCCGCGAAAGGGCGACGCACGCGTGCGTCCGAACTTGCCTTACGGTTATATGCCGGCGGGGGCGCTCACGATGGCCGCTGTCGACCGAAACGCGGACCACGGGCGGTGATTGGGGGCACTGCCTGGCGAAGAACCATCGTAGCGGCCTGATCGGGCTGCCAGAGCCCGCCTGCCGCGGCCTCATTGCCGCCTGACTCACCATCTCAAATTGCCTGAGGAGCAAACACCGATGAACGATCCGCACCTGATCGAACTCGAGTTCACCGTCCGCGCACGAGTTCGACTGCCAAAGGACGTCTTCGTAGACGCCGTCGCCGAGGACCCGGACGCCTGGGAGCAGGCCGTGGTCAAAGAACTCCAGCGGGAGATCGTCGGAGGCGAGGCAAAGGCCAACTTCGAGAAGGTCACCGCGACCGTATCGGACATCGCGATCGAACACGAGGACTTCCAACTGACGGTCGACTGACACTAGGCAGCCGCTCGTCCAGACCCTGCACCCATTCGAGTTGCAGGGCTCTGGTCGATACGGTCGCTAGCCGAGTCCTGCTGCGCGAGGATTGCACCCGCGCCTCTACAGTGATTCTTCGGCGACTGTGCGAAGATCCACGCCGTCAGCAGCTGCATTACCCAGGGCAGAGAATGGCGTCCTCGAATGCACCTTTGCTGGAGCGGAGTCGGTGCTCGACTGCTCGCCGAGTAGATGGCGTCGGTAATACCGATGACGTTCTTGGAAAACTGAGTACAGCGAACAGGTGGCCGCGGGGCGTTGATCACTGCGGTCGGGCTTGTGTTCGGACGCTCCTCGATGTCTGTCCACCTGGTTCCAGGAGCCACGTAAGTGATTGCTCCCGGGCTCCCTATGCTGGGAGCCAGAATGTAGGTACTCAACGGAGTTATTCCTTGCCCGTCAGTATGTTCCGGCGCTGACCTGGGTCCGGTCTCAGGTCGACGCATGGCTGGACCGAGCAATGACCCTAACGACGCCTGCACAACCCGACCCGATTGTCGAGGGTCACGCACATGACGATCCACCTGATGGGCAAGCGCGAGGACCATAGGACGCACGGCCAACACCGGCGATCCGTGCCCGTACGTGATCTGATTGCCGCGCCTTCCCGCCCCTGACGCTCCCTGCAGGAGCTGGGAAACCACGAAGTCTCGAAGCCCACAGGCCATACTGAGGAAATGCGAGCACCCACCGTCGCCACCGAAGCCCGGCCACACCCGACCCAACGACCCTTGTCCCCAGTGGTCCGCCGCTACGCCGATCACGCTCAGCACAACTGCGTGACTGACGACTTCGTGACAGCCGATGGATTCCAGCTTGGTCGCTGGGCAAATCGCCAACGCATCGCGCGCGCAATACGAGCGCTGCCTAAGCAGCGCGAATGTGAGCTTAGCGCGGTCGGCTTCGACTGGCAGGTCGACCCTGTACCGCAGACCGATGCCAAACGGCTGCACATGCTTACCGAACTTGCCACCTACCGCGAGCTTCACGGCACGGCCGAGGTCCCTGTCCATTACAGGACCGACGACGGTGAGCGACTGGGCGAGTGGCTGTATCGGCAGATCAAGCGATGGCGTACTGGCAAACTCACAGAGGACGAGCAAGCGGTTCTGGATCTGTTCGGGGTGACCCCGGGTGCCCGCCGTCGAGGGCCCCGTCCCACTGTTGCATCCGCCTGACCATAAGCGAGCGGATCCAACTCTGCGCGAGCGGGAGCCACGCTCAATCCTCGTACGGCGGTCTAACCTTCGCGCTACGGACCGCAGCTACGGCGAGGGACGCGGTCGACTCGTCGGGCATGTACCGCTGACGGCGCTGCGTCGACCGCTTCGGCGACGGTCCCGGTGGCAACCCAACTCAGACCTCCTCATCACGGTTGGCGATCCCACGTTCGGGGAGCTCGATCTGCTGCTCCAGGGCCGTGACCGCACCGGCACCCCGCGGCGCGTGCAGGAGCGAGATCGTGACGAGCATCGCGCAGCGGATGGGCGCACCTCGATGACTTGATTCCAGCAGTCCACAGCATCCTCGATCGACACGGTGTCGCGTACGGCAGCATCGGAGCGGAGAGCGACAACGGCAAGGTCACGGGGTGGTGGTATTTGCTCCAGGGCAACCGGACTTCGGCTGCACGGAAGTCGCTGTGGCCGAACGTCGTTCGATCGGCTTCCGATGCAGGTTCGAGCAGAGTCGCCGACCTTCTCCGACCGACAATTCGTGGAGCCTCACGAGCTGATCGATCAGCAATCTGGCGTTTGAGACCCCTTAGTCTTGACGTCCGGCACCGGCGGGCAGGGTCGCGACCGGCCCACTTAGTGCGCGCCGTCGTGAGGTCCGCATAGTTCGCTCGGTTGCTTGGTGATTCTGGTGTTGATGTCGTGGAGGGACCTGATGCGCTCGGTGTCGATAGGGTTGGCTGTCCACTTCGTACTGATGTGGTGCTTCCGGCAGAAGTCGGCGATGTCCGGTCCAAGGAGGGCCGCTGTCTTGGCGAAGTATTTCAGGCTGGGCAGATGTGAAAGGTCGTCGATGTCGCTGTGTCGTGTCCAGCCAATGACTCTGCCCTCCGCAAAAGTAGATCTTCTCGCTCTCCTGTAGGTCGTCGCGGTATCGCGGGGCGGCGTGCTCAGGTCGGCACTCGTGTTGACGTGGCGACGCGGCTGCGGGAACGCAGGTACGGTCGAAGTGGGTTAGGAAGTCGACTAGTTTCCCTCCTCCTGCTCCAGTGATGCCGAGGATCTTCCGTAGCGTCCAGGGATTGCCCCCGATTTCGTTGGTCGGTTGGTGGGGCTGTTTCCGCGCTGTGACCTGTAGTGATGGCATGCCCGACCTTCTTGAGTCGCCTGTGGGCCTCGCGCTGGCGGGGGGAGTGGAAGCCGTCGGCACCGGGCTGATGTCGACGGCTTCGATCCTTTGTCGGGAGCACGACGCAGTGCGGGTATTCCCGAGTCCGGGGTGACATCCCGTCGTCGGTTGGTCAGAGGCTCCAGAGTTGCAGGAGTGCGGATCGGAGGGTGGGGGAGGTGATTCGGTGGTCGGTGCGTAGTCGGGGGTTGGGGTGTCCGAGGTCGGCGAGTCGTGTTTCGGCTTCCGGTACGGGTAGTGCCTCGAGGTCGGCGCGGGTCCGGAGAAGGAACGCGATCGCGTGGGGGTTGTGTGGAATGGGGATTGGGTCGGAGTCGACGACTGCTGGTGGGTGAATCCATGTGTTGTCGGCGGTGACTTGGAGAAGGACGTCGCCGCGTACTAGCTGGCCGCGCTTGTCGGGGTTGTCGATTCGGAGCCATTCGGTCGGGTACTCCGCGGCTGGCCCGGGGGCTGTGAGGGTGGCGTGGGCGGCCCAGGTCAGTGTCTCGTCGGGCCCTGGTTGGTGGTCGGTGATGTGCCGGATGAACATCCGTGTGACGGGGGTCGGCAGGAGATCGTGACCGGTGCGTTTCCGGGCACCGATTCCCATCAGCGGGACGGCTCGACCGGTCGCCCAGATGGCTGTGGCGTTGGCGATGAACATCTCGCCGACGACAGTGGTCTGATCGATGCTGTCGAGGAATGCGTGTGCTGCGGAGACTGTTTCAGGGTCGTCGGTGATGATCACCGCTTCGTCGGCGATGGTTGAGCTGTGCGTTGCGCTCGCGGATCCGACGATTGCTTGTGTGGGGGTGGTGATGACGTTGGCGTGCAGGTTCGGTGACGACAGCACTCGTACGCCTTGTCTGACGAAGTGTGCGAGGGCGGTGGGGGAGGTGGCGTGTGCGCGTACTGCGGTGCGGGCTGCGTTGACGATCAGGACATCACCGGTGTGGAGGGGGAGCAGGTTGGGGGCGTCGGTGCCGAGGTACGCGATCGCCGCGTGCCTGGGCCCTGTCGTATGGAGCACCGCGGTGATGTAGGGCCACGGGCTTGGTCCACGGAAGGTGGTCCCCATGTTGGGGAATGGTAGTCGGATTGGTTGCCTCAGGGACTGCCCTCACTTTGGTTGACCAATTATGGTCTGCCGACGGATGGCTGCTCGGGTGACTGACGAACATCTAAACCGCTGTGCGTGAGGCGGACCGGCGACCGAGATTCAACTCTTGTCAGATGCTCAGTTGGCGCACGGTCGGGCGGCATGGATCTCTTGCTCCTCGCAGTCTAGTGATGATGACGGCGGGGAACGGGCACTGATCACGCCCGGAGAATGACGGTTGGTCGCCGCGACGCTGGCCAGCAGGTGGGGAACCTCAATGGCTACCAGATACATTCTCCGCGAGGTGGCACCTAGTCTGTGTTGATCCTCAGGAAGGTGACTGTCGGCAGCGCCGTGGCGCGACTGCTGCGACGGTTACCACCGGAGCGGGCCCGGGCCCGGTAACAGTGGGAACGACATCATTCAGCGTGGCCTCCCTCCATTGCTCGTGAGCGAGCGGAAGCGCCTACTATCAGGACACATTCTTAGGAGGGGGTGGTTGTGAGTAACAGTCTCAACAACGGTCCGGCGACAACGCAGGTGAAGACGGAGGGTCCGTCGGCAGACAGTCTGGACAAGGAACTTATTGACCAACTTCATGCGGCGACGCTCAAGGCTTCGGACTCATGCTTTGAAATTAAGAAGCTTTGCGCTACTGTTCTTGTTCCAACTGGCACCCTTGTAGCGCTATTTTCCAATCGAAATCTCGGGGTTGCCGTATTCGTAGCTGGAATTCTGGTAATATCCTTCTTTTGGATGGCCGACGCGGTGAGCTTTTACTATCAACGTCGGATTAGAGTCAAGATGGAAGAAATCTGGGAGCGTAGGGCTGCCCGATGTGACGAGCAATGGGACCCGCCACGCACCAAGAAGGTTTCACCACTCGAAGCGGCATTCAACGGCTCTATGAGCTTCTATGCGCTTCTGGCCGCTCCGGTACTGCTAGGGTGCTTGCTATATCTAATGGGTGTGATTGAATCGCCCGTGCCGGTGGCGCAATGAAGGCATTTGTAAGTTATTCACGGCGGGACAATACTCTCGGGCGCCTTCTTTCGATCGAGTCGCAGCTCGGGGAATCCGTGGAATTATATATTGACGACTTGCATTTTCCCCGGGGTGCCGATAGGCGAACTTCGGTCCTGAAGGCCTTAATGGAAGCTGAATCGCTTATAGCGGTGCTGTCCAGTAATTATCTACATACACCGTGGACTGTATTTGAGGCAAGGCAAGCGTGTGTCAGAGGAATCCCGGTGTTCGCTTTCTCTGAGTCGGGTGAACTTTTTGAAACTCGGTATGAAGACCTATCGACGTATTGCGAGAGACGGCAAACAGGCCATGGTTTTACGGAGAGGGCGAGAAATTGCCGTGCATCGGAGTTGCCACGTGCGGAGGCACTGTACGGGGTGATTGCTTGATGATCGTTTCATAATGACGGCTGGAGCCACTGAGGCAGATGGCGTGGCTGGCGAACTGGGGCATCCCTGATGTAGGTCGTCCTACACCTGGGGCCGGACGCGTAGCATTGCTGTGGCGCAATCAGGGAAATGGATTCGATAGACGTCCTCGGAGCAGGCGATGAACTCCGAGACGATCACCCAGATTCTCTGGCTGTGATGCCGCGATTGGCCTTGTGGATCCGCCTATGAACTGCCGAGACGTGCCATTGAGTAGTTCGGAGCCGATTCGAGGCACCTTTGGCGCGGGTTCGGCTGAGACAGCGGAGTTGGGTTCGCGTACCTGATGAGGTTCTCGATCGAGAGGGGGCGGGTCCGAGGATTACGTGAGGTGGAATCGGCCTGTCTGCGTCTTCAGTGTTTCGCGTGCTGCCGCAGGATCGAGGATCCCGGACTCGACCTGCTTGAGCAGATCGAACAGGTCGCGGGTGTCGATGGCTAGGCCGTCATCCTGCGCGAAATCCTCGATGTGCTCGTCGGATCCGTCGAGGATCCCTGGTCGACTGTCGGGGCTGTCGATCCGAAAAGAGTTGGCGACGTACCACATTCGCTGGACATCCCGGTACTTCTTCTCGTAGACGCGGCGATGCCGCGCGACGGTCAGCAAGTCGTTGGCTTTTGCGCCCTTCGTGTAGCCCTTGACCTCGACGACCGCCATCCAGTCATCGTCGGCTACGGACAGATCGCCCATCTTGGGTTCGCCCTCTGCTACCTGCTTGTCGAGATCAACCACCACGAAACCGAGTGTCGTGAGTGCATACAGAACCGCACCGACAAGGCTGTTGTCGTGGTCCGTCAGCAATCGCCGTTGAGGTGACTGTTCGGTATCGCGCTGCAGGTCGTCGAGCTTCACCTCGCCGGCTGTGATGGTGTCCGTCAGGCGCGCGATCTCCTCTCGAGCTGCGTCGATCTGTGCGCGCACCGACTCGATCTGCTCCTGCTGGCGAACAGACATCCATCGCACGTCGGACGCCCATTTCGGCGACGACGGAAACCGCTTCGGATCCTGGGCATTCCACTCTTCGAATGCGAGGTGCAGCACCGGATCCAGTGCGCCGATCGCTTGTCCAGGTAGGTACCACACCTCGCGGGCCCCGCCAGCGGGTGGGCGATAGATCACCGCGATCGCATGGCCATCCATGTTTTCCAGCAGGGGAGTCCAATCGGCAGCGGTAGCCAATGTGGGCCGCTGGAAGACATCGCGCTCGAAAGGGTTCGAAGGGAGCGCCGGGATCAAGTACCGCTTCACGAACTCCGCCCGGGCGGCGCTCAGACCCTTCGGAATAACCAACTCGTGCCCGGGGCAGACGTAGCGACGCAGGTGGTGAAATCTGGTGCTGCTCTCAGACTCTTCAACGTATGCACCGATCGCCTGTCCGCCGATCTGAATCACCCGAAGCTCGCCGGACAATGACCGAGTGGGCGATCCGATCGATATCAGGACGTCCCAGCTCAACCACCGCGGTTCCTTTTCAAGGGTGCGGAGGATGGTCTTCCCGTACTTCGTCACGATGGGCTCAACGCGGTCAAGCTGTGCGCCGGTGCCATCGACGATTACGCACGGAGGTGGGTTCTCGCCGATGACGCTCAAATGCCTGTCCTTCCAATCAGCCAATCAGCCCGATGGCACGGGGGCCTCATCACTGTTCCGACTCCTGATCGGAAGCGGCTCCCGCAAATGTAGAGGTCACGCGCACTCGAAGGCGTCTCGGGCCCGCAACCGTTGGCCGACCCATCACTTACGGACTGATTCGACATACGTCAATATTGATGCATGCTCGACTCGATCCCGAAACCGCACCTCGAAACACACGAGTTCAGCACGGCGGTCAACTGCGCCCCGCAGTAACACCCAGTAACTCATTCGACAAGTCCGGTGATCGCACCCGCCCACCTACAGAATGGCTACCGTTGCCCGATCACGGAGAACTCACCGCTCGCCACGCCGCGACCCTCTTGGCGTTTGTGATCCGTGCCCGTCGTGTCGAGGAACCCTCCCTCGCTTCGGATCTGGACGAGCTGATCAAGCTTGCGGAGGTGGAGCTACAGGTGACGCTGTTAGGCGGCGGCTGGGCGCATCTGACCTGGCCGGTCCCATCGGAAGAGGTGGTCGAGTCTGCCGCGGCTCGTGTCCGACCGCTCGTCCTCCAATCCGAGTCCGTGCACTACTCGAAACACTGGCAGCGCTCGGGTACCTCCTGCGGGACGTCGACGACCCGAGCATCAAGCAACACTTGGCCGGGCTCAAGACCGAGTGGACCAAGACCCAGGACGGCAGGTCAACCGTCCGGGCGTACAAGGTCGTCACCGAGGATGGCGCGATCTCCGACGTCGAACTCGGATTCGCGTACATCTACGGCGATGTCGTGCACGCGGACCCGAAACGCATCGCACAGACCGAAGAACACGGTGTCGTGGAGCGGTACAAAGCCGCAGTCCCCCTCGTGGCCCAGCTCATGATCAACACGATCGCCACGCTCAACGTCATCAAACTCTTCGTCGAGCGTGGCCACCTCGACCTGCCGGGGGAACCCTTCGAACGGACTGTCACGGTCACTGCGACAGAGTTCGTCACGCCGATCCAGAACTTCGTGCACACATCGGCAGTCAACCCGAATCCCCACGACCTGAACGCCGTGGTGGGAACACTGTTCACCTACGAGGACGCAATCGAGATGTTGGGGTGGCAGGCGGACGGTCCCGAGGACGCGGCCACCGGCTAAGGCGCACGGTCATCGGACTCCGCCGCGTTGCGTCAGTGCCGGCGCGGCATGTCGACTTCGTCGGGTGTCTGTCGTCGCGCAGGCCCTTCCAGCTCGAATGTCGCAGGCTGCCGCCACGATGTACTCGCGGTACTCGACATCCACGACCAGCTGCGGCTGCGCCGCGGGCGTCCCGTACCAACGCGGCGGCAGCGAGTTGGGTGGTGGGGCGCTCGATCCGGGCAAGCTGCTGCTGGAGCGCTCGGTGGCCGGCGGTGGCGAATCTGGTTCCGACGTGGCCGATGGTAGGACAGGCGGTGGTCGTCGTTGTAGGTACCGAGAAGCAGTGAACCGAGCCCGTCGCGGGCCGGTGCCGTCGACCCAGTCGATGACGATGGCTTCGGTGTTGTTCCGGCGCAGGGCATATATCCAGGCAGGGGAGCGACGGCGGGGCAGGTAGGTCGAGTCGACGCGTTTTGCGACCACACCTTCGAGTTCGTGTTCGCGCGCGAGGTGGAGAATCTTTTTGGTCGTCGATGTCCGTCGTGACCTGCACCTGCGGGCCCAGCTCCACGAGTTCGGCGTGATGGGCGGGTTCAGGGAAGGCGTCGGTGGCTCGTTGCCGTTGCGGCTGTCCAGGCGGCACAGGCCGCTGCGGACGACAGCGACCGCGCGTTGCCCGTCCACTTCCAGTGCTCCCTGTAGCTGGCCCATCGGGGTCCGGGCACCCGAAACGATGACGGACTCGAACGCCCACCCGGGACCTGGCGGCACCTCACCGAGCATGGCCAGCATCGGCGCCGGTGGTGTCGTTTGGTTGGAGGACCTGGCCCGACTGTGTGCGCCTTTACCCGCCGAGGACACCGGGATGGGCTCATTCGTGGTGTCGGTGGTCCTGACTACGGTTATCTCCGACGGACTGACTAGCCCAGGAGAACGACCATGAGCGTGACTGACGCATTCAAGACGTTTCAGGATGTCGTGAACGCCGACATTACTCATGTCCGCGAAGCTCGAACTCGGCGTGACCTCTTCAAGGATGCCTTCGACACCCAGGACGATGTGCAGGAAGTCGTCGCGTCCGGATCGCTCGCACGTGGTACACACAAAGACCCGATCCACGATGTCGATGTGATCATCGTCTTCGACCAGGACAAGCACCCCGAATGGGGAACGCCGGGAGATTCGGCCGAGGATGCGCTGGACTACACGCGCGCACGTGTCAACGCGCTGCTTGGGGCGACGAACGGCACCTACGCCAACGCTGTCCGACTGGCGCGATGGCGCAACCACGCGGTCAAGTGCTTCCTGGATGACCCTGACGATCCTGATGCATTCACGGTCGATGCGATGCCGGCGTTGAGGCGTGATGGGAAGCTGCTGATTCCCGAAGCACTCTCGGACGACTGGGTATCTTGCGACCCCGAGTTGCTCATTGCCGAGGTCGCGAAAAGACATGCGGAGTGGAACAAGTTCGCTGGCACGGTTCGGATGCTCAAGTGGTGGGCCGCCGCGCAAGATACGAAGATCAAGTCACTCGTCATGGAGGTTCTGGCGCTTGACTTCCTGCCCATCGACGCCAATCAGCCTGCTGCGATCAAGAACTTCTTCGTCAGTGCTTGCTACCACATCGAGGGCGGGAACGAAGTCGCCGATCCCGCCGGACTATGCGGACCGATCCAGCCTGACATCGACTCCGACGAGTTCGCCGAGTGCCTGCGGTCCGCACGAGACAATGCCATCAAGGCATTCCAGGCGCAGACGAACAACGACACTGCCGCTGCGATCAAATACTGGGGCGAGGTGTTTGGTGACGACTTCCCGAAGCCTCCCTCCTCGACTGTTGGCCCGGCGCCTGCGGTCGTGCCGGCAGCACCTCGTCCGGTGAAGGACACTCCGCAGGGATGACTCATGTGACAGGGCCGGATCGCTGCGCGGGCGCTGAGGCGCTCAGTCCCGTTCTCTGGACAGAATGCGAGCCAGATCGCCTGGCACGCGACCAGAATGAGGTCCGTGCGTTCGCGCCTCTGCTCGACTATCAAAGTCCCGCAGAAGACGGTTTGCCCCATGGCGGATGGATCGGTGAGCTTCCCCGCTGGCCATTTGAGCGACCGCGGCCCGAAGCGCTCGATGAACTCCTCGGTGATGGTGAGCTGACGGTCATCGTTGTCTACTCGGCTGCACATCCGATGGTGCCCCCGGTCATCTACTCCGTGGATCCGGAGCCGTCGATCTGGGAACAGACACAGTCCGCATGGCATGTAGCGCCAGGAGGGGCGCTCTGCCTGCTTCAGAGCGATGCTGGCTGGCAGCCCGAAGCGAGTGTCACGGAGCTTCTGGCGAAAGCATCGGGGTGGCGAGTTGAGTACGCCCTGATGAAGGCCGGTGTCATCGACCGGATGTCTGTGAATGGAATTGTCTCCGACCCCTCATACGACCACCTGATTGCGAAGGCAGTGCGGCAGACAACTGAGATTACGGAATCGGCCGACGAGGGAGGTGCCAATGGCTCGCTCTGACCCGTACATCGTGATGCCCGCAGATGCGGTCGATAAGATTGCAAGCTCCGCGCTGTCACGCGGGTCTCTGGTGCTCCGCCGTGCCTCTGCGGACGACATGTACATTGTCCGCGCAGTGGAAACCGCAAAGGACGTTCGGCTCCAAGTGGACGTCTCGCGCGAGTATGCGGCGTTGCGTTCAGGCGATTCACACCATGCGGCCCAATGGATCAGGGTGGCACCGAACGATGCCCACATTCACCATCTGCTGTTGTCCCGCCGTCCTCACGCCACCATCGCGTTCAAGGATTTCAAGGAGATGGTGCCTGGTGTTTCCGATCCTGGCAACAAGCTAGGCGTCGTCGTCACTCATGACCCTGGGCTTCCAGCGGAACTCACGGAGGCAGGCGCTTCGGAGTTCGCGGGGTGGGCTGTCCGGCGCAGCGGCGTGCGACCGCTCCATATTGAAGTCGAACCAGAAATCATTGGATTGAAGCAACTGGCCGGGAAGTGGCCGATTGAACAGCTCACCACTAACAGCGTAATGGTGGTGGGGTGCGGCAGCATCGGGAGCGCCGCAGCCGTCGCGCTCGCAGGATACGGAATTGGGCGCGTGGAACTGGTCGATCCTGACCGGTTCCTCTGGCACAACATGCTCCGTCACGCCCTCGGAGCTGAAGGCGTTGGGCGGTTCAAGGTAGCGGCGATGAAGGACCACCTTGCCCAGCACTGGCCGCAGCAGGATGTGGTCGCCCACCGTCTCGACGTGGTCGCAGATGCGCACCACATACGGCCTATCATCGACCGCGTTGACCTGGTTCTCTGTGCCGCAGACGGTATCGCACCCAGGCGTGTCGTCAGCCACCTCGCACGGCGCGCAAGGAAGCCGGCGATCTTGGCCTGCGTGCTCGACAACGGTTCAATCGGAGAAGTCATCCGGCTTCGTCCAACTCCGCGGTTTGGCTGCCTCCTGTGCCTTCGGCGATACCTCGCGGATATGGGGGCGATGGACGCCGAAGCAGATCAGGAACTGGATTACGGCACCGGACGTATCCATCAGCCGATGACTGCCGTGCCACCTGATCTCCGATACGTCGGCACTTTCACCGCGAAAGTGGCAGTCGCGACGCTGCTCGAGTCGTTGCACGGCGACCATACTCAACGGGTTCCCGGCGAGCACGCCATCATCGGCCTTCGTCCAGTAAGTGACCTCGCAACCCCCTTTGACCTCAGCCAGGCAGGCGACGTTCGTTGGTTGTCCATCCCTGGGCCACGAACAGCGTGCCCAACCTGCTCATCAGGATGAAAGTTCACGGAACAATGCCTCTTGTAATGATTGCTGACGTCGCACTGGACGCGATCGCACGCGAGGCCCTGCAATCCGTGGACGGGCTCGAAACCGGCGGCATCTTGCTTGGAGCCGATACGCCTGGTGGGATCGTCATCCAGCACGCCGGCGATCCGGGCCCCAATGCCAAGCGTGGCGAACGGACGTTCCTGCGTGACCTCAACCATGCCCGAGAGCTTGCACAAGCGGCTTGGGTAGAAGATGGCAGCCAATGGCTAGGCGAATGGCATACCCATCCAACCGGAGGACTCTCCCCGAGCGATGTTGACCTCCACTCCTACATGCGCCATCTGCACGACGTCGACCTAGGGTTTGACAAGTTCGTCGCCATCATCGCCGGGTTCGATTCATCGGCCCGGGTGGTCGTTGCCACCTGGATCATTGAACGAGACCGAATCCAGTCGGTGCCGCTCAGGAAGCTAGCCGCCGGTCGTCCTGAAGGCAGACCAACCCCCACCACTCACACTGCGGGCCAACTCGGCCATAAGACCCAAGAGCACAAGGAGGCACCATGACACCAAACCTCACCGCTCTCGACCCAACAGACCCCGTCTTCATCTCCTACAGACAGAAGGATGGAACGGGAGTTGCTGCGGAACTCGCCTGGCTCCTCCGGGCTGCGGGCATCCCGGTCTGGCGAGACCGAGATGATCTGCCTCCGGGCGACACCGAGGCTCGCCTCAAGCAGGCGATCGCCGCCGGTATCTCCGGAGGCATCCTCGTAGTGACGCCAGACGTGGTCAATAGCAGAGTCGTGAAGACACTGGAGGCACCGCATCTCCTCGAGCTCCACCACGAACACGAAGTGTTTGCGCTCGGCATCGCAAACTCGGCGAGAACAAGGGACGGAGGCACAGACTATGACGCTCCGGACCGGCTCCTTGAGCTTCGCCCCGGCACGTTGAGTGGCGTTGACCAGCACTCGACCGAGCGGGATGCGTTATTGGTATTGATACGTGGTTTGGTCTGGCACCGAATCTCGTCTCTTCGAGATCGAATCCAGGCCACTGACCGTACATTTCACCTGAGTCTTCAGACGAGGAATACGCCACAAGTCTACGATCGGACCGGCGATGACCTTGATATCCGTCTCAGGCCCTCTGATCACGAACGGCTGCCAAGTGCCAACGGACTTCGAGACCTCAAAGACATCATCGGTCTTCTCCCGGATGCGGCGACCCGTTCGGGAGCACATCGCGTTTGTGTCCGTGGAGGGGCGCATCTGTCCGTGGCCTTCGCAGTCGGAGCAGCGCTCCCATCGTCCAGAATCGGGCATATGGATGTGATTGACCAACAAGGCGCTGTCTGGGCAAGCCATGGTGAAGCTCGATTCACAGATCAGCCTCAAGTGCATGCCGTTGCCGAAGGCTCCAATCGGTCCCCGGCTAGGGCCGGCAGGGCTGCCGTCGCGGTGTACGTCGATCTTCTTCCGCTACGCAGTGATACGGCGTTCGCGCGGTACCTTGAAGTCAACTCGGAACTCGTCGCGTGGCGTCACTTGAGGAGTACCAGCGACACTCTTCTCGATTCTTCGCTGGCTGGCGAGGTAGCGGCTGATGTTGCTGCCCAAGTGCGTTCGCTGTCGAACGACAATGTGAACGCGGAGGTACACCTTCTGCTGCGCTGCCCGTTTCCTATGGCACTTCTAATTGGACGGTTGACCAATTCGTTGAGGTGCGTTGTCTATGAGTGGGATGACTCGGATCCGATTGAGGGAGAAGACTACCGGGCCAGATACGTGCCGACACTCAAGGTACGCGCGTCGGCCAGATCCGGCGCTATAGAGGATGTGTTGATCTCAGAGTTGGCTTGATATCTGATTGGAAGTCCTACCAGTACGGGGTGAGTAGTTCGGGGTGTTAGGAGGCGTTCACTGACCCGATGGGCGGGCGAGTGAGGGCGCTCGCTGAGATTTTCTCGAGCCTAGTGAGCGCGAACTCTGATGCTGAACCGCCCCGGCATGTCCGGAGACGTACTGATGTGAGCACTCAGCGACGGGCTGAGTCCCGTGGTGACGGTAGTAGAGGGCCTCGAGCTCGGCTGGCGGCAGGCCACCGCAGTGCTCGTACAACCGTCGATGGTTGAGCCGAGCAGTCCTACCTCGACGGCAACCAGTACAAGGGCCTGCACATGCTCGTCCGCCACCGCGGCGGCCTGGTCGCCGAGTTCCAGTTCCACACCGACGAATTCGCAGCAGGTCAAGGACGACACCCACCTCGACTACGAACGCGCCCGAGACACCGCTGTCCCCGTCTCGGAGCGGGCCGCGCTGATCGAGAAGATGACCGCCCGCTGGGCCGACGTCCCCGCCCCGCCGGGACTCACCGAGCTCACCTCTCTGGGCGGATGCCCGGTCACACCGAAGAACTACGCACCACGGAAGATCACTCGCGGAAGGGACGCATGATGAGCCTCTACACCGTCAGCTACCTCGGCCAGGACCAGTGGCTCGCCTACGAGGACACCCAGGCCGCCCGGATCTACGCCTACGTGCCGAACCTTGGCCGGTTCGTGCTGCACCGCCAGCTCGGCGAGGACTTCTACTGGGACAACGAACTCGACTGGACCCCGGTCGACGCCGCCACCGGCCACGGGATCGTCGACGCCGGCCAGCTCGGTCGCCTCGACGGGCGCCGCCACCGCGCGCTGCTCGACGAGCTGACCGCCGAAACCGACTGCCACACGATCGACGAGGTGTTCGGCGCACAGCCGGCCCCTGCGCGAACGCCCACGCCGCAGGAGTTCGCCGCGGCCAAGGTTCACGTCCTGGCCAGCGCCGAACCGGGGAAGTGGCTCACCTACAAGGTTTATGCCAGCGACAGCCGCCGCCTCGCCAGCGTCGCCGCGCGCGATCTGCGGACCGGGAAGATCGCCGCCTTCAGCAAGTCCGGTCTGTACATCGACTCCCGCGTCACCCCGACCGCGGACGGACGCCTCGCCGTGGAGATCGCACGAACGGCCTGAAAGTTGTTGTGACCAGCAGTGATGACACGTCCCGGCTGAGCCGGCTGGGTTCGTTGGTCCGCCCGCCGCAGCCGCGAGATGGTGCGCGGTCAGGTCACCGGCGAACCGAACAGGACCAGAAGGCGATATGGAATCCCCTCACCGCCACTGAGCAGCCGACAGCCGGAGGGCCCTGGTCTCCAGCCATCAGCAATCAATCAACTACCTGCTAATAATCGATTATTGCTTGCATTGATGATTACGGCGTGCGAGAGTGGCGTCCGTCACGTTTGTCGTTCAACGGAGAGACTGTGCCCCTTCTAGACAACCTGCGCCCGCTCTACGACGCCATGAGCGCGCGCCAACCCGACCCCACCGTCGGCGTGGTGGAGCGCCGCGCCGCCGCGCACAGCGCCTACCGGAACCAGGTGGTTCCGCTCTACGGCCCCGCCCCCGAGAGTGGGAGCGTGACGGAACTCGATCTGCAGGTGTCGGGAAGCATCTCGCTGCCGAGTCGGCTGTACCGGCCGTCGCACGGCCGGTCGGACGATCTGCTTCCAGTGCATCTCTACCTTCACGGGGGTGGGTTCTGGTCCGGCACTCCGGAACTGTTCGATATCCCGTGTCTGCGCACTGCGGTGGACACTAGGTGCGCGGTGCTGTCGATCGGATACCGGCTCGCGCCGGAGCACCTGTTTCCCGCAGCCGTGGAGGACGCATACGCAGCACTCCTGTGGCTTGCATCCAATGCAGAATCGATGGGCCTCGACGCATCCCGCACATCGATCGGCGGGTCGAGCGCCGGTGGCGGTCTAGCTGCCGCTGTGGCTCTGCTGTGTCGCGACCGTGGAGGACCGGATCTGCTGTTCCAGGTTCTCGAGGTCCCGGCCGTCGACCTCAGGCCTGAAGCGCTACTGCAGGTCGATCCCGAGGGCAGGCGGTTTGCCCTTGATGAGTTGCGCGAGTCCAGCGCCCGCTACCTGGGCAATCCGACTCGTGCACTCGAACCCCTCGCGTCGCCGCTCCTCGCTCCAGACCTCAGCGGTCTTCCGCCCGCGCTGGTGATGACTGCGGAGTACGACCCGCTACGCGAGGCCGGCGAAACGTTCGCCGCCCGACTTGAGGATGCGGGCGTGTCGACCTCACTTCACATGTGGCCGGGCCAGTTTCACGGATCTCAACGGTTTGAGACCCTGATCCCTGAGCAGGCGCGCACGTACCACCAGATCGTCGTAACTGCGTTACGCGAGGCCTACGTCTCCACAGGCAGGGGCACGCCGGCGCCTCTCGGCTAGTCACTGTCGACAAAGGCGGGCGGCCGCACCCGGGGCGCAACATCCTTCACCGGTGGCCGACTTGCGCCAACCAAGAATCAATTCATGAGCAAACAATCGATAAGGAGTACCAATGAGAATCGCGCGCGGACCCATGATGATGGCCGCCCTCTCGGTCGCTGCGATCGCGGCGACAACGCTATCGGCCTGTACAGCAGGAGATTCCAACTCGGGCTCGACGACTGATCGCAGCGCAGGGCTGTCAGGTGAGCCGGTGGTGCTGGGGCTGATCAATGCCGAACAGGGCTCGCTCACCTACCCCGATGTGAGTATCGGTGCCCGTGCCGCCGTTCGTCAGGTCAACGAGAACGGTGGAATCGGGGGGCGCCCCCTCCAGTTGGAGGTGTGCCCGACAAACGGAACCGCCGAAAGCACGATCGCCTGTGCACAGAAGATGGTGTCCCAACGTGCGGTCGCGGTGCTCGAGGGCTACGATCCGACGTCCGAGGCCAAGCTCGCGACCCTGGCGGAGGCGGGCATTCCGATCTTCGGGACGAACACGATCGTGCGGAGCGTCGATGTGAGCCCCGACGTCACCCTGACGTCGGTGCCATGGAGCCTGAGCTTTCCGGCGGCATTGAAGGCACTGTCGGAGCGCGGCGCGAAAAACCTGGTGGTCATCGGCGCCGACCCCGGCCCGCAGATGCTCGAGATCCTCGAGAAGAACGTCGGTGCAGCGGCACAGGCTCTGGGAATGACGGCGAGCCTGACGGCGTACAACCCGGGCTCTCCGAACTTCGCAGCGGCGGTGTCGGCGGCCCAGGCGAAGGGCGCCGATTCGATCTACCTCAGCGGAAACGAGGCCGCCTGCACGAACGGTGTGCGGAACGCACGATCTCTGGGCTTCGACGGCAGCATCTTCGTGGTCAACTGCACCGACTACGCGTCGGAGTTGGGTGAGACCGCCAAGGGTGTTGTCGCACTGGCCGCACTCGTCCCGCCGAGCGCGGAACCGACCGCGCCGGACCGGACCAAGGAGGACATCGCCACCTATCGCGCAGCGATGGACTCGGACGGCGCAGACGGAGACGCCGATTCCTTCGCAATCTATGGGTTTTCATCTGTGATGACCGTCTCCGACGTCCTTCGATCCGTCGACGGGCCGATCACGGCGCAGACTGCGTCGCCGGCGGTCAAGGCGTTCAAGGGTGATGTCTTCCTGGGGCAGGCCGGCGTGGACTGCACCCAGCGCCCGGTGCCGAACGGTGGTTCGTGCGGGACGGAAATGGCGCGGCTCGAGGCGAACGGGAACGGCGGCTTCGACATGATGTCCAGCTCCTTCTTCGATGTCGTGTCGTGAGTGAAGGTCTGAAGCAGTGACAGAACTCCTCCTCTTTGCCGTATTGGGCCTAGCATCCGGTGTCGTGTACGCCGGGCTCGGCGCCGGTCTCGTCACCGTGTACAAGGGCTCCGGCGTGGTGAACTTCGCCCAAGCGGCGATGGCGCTGTGGGGCGCATTCGTGTTCCACGAACTCACCGCCACGGGCCGGTTCATCCTCCCGGTTCTCGTGATACCCGACAGCATCGACCTGGGTGGACCGCAGTCCGTTCCGGTCGCATTGGTCCTGGGTGTCGGTTCGTCGGCCCTGCTCGGCGTGCTCGCGCATGTCCTCGTGTTCCGGCCCCTACGGGAAGCGTCGATCGTCGCCCGCATCACGGCCGCGGTCGGTCTACTCACCCTGCTCAGCGCCTTGATCGTGCGGCGATTCGGTGACGGCGGACGACGCCCGGACGAGATCCTTCCCTCGGACACACTTCATTTCGCAGGCATCTCCGTCCCCCAGGATCGACTGTGGCTTCTCGTGGTCGCCGTTCTGCTTGTCGCTGCCGTGGCTGCGTTCTTCCGCTACACGCTCACCGGCCTGGCAGCCCGCGCGAATGTGGACGGTGCCGTGTCCTTGACACTGTCCGGCTGGTCTGTCGACCGCGTCGCGGCGCTCACCTGGGGTGTCGGCTCCGCGCTTCCGTGTCTGCTGATCTGCCTTGCCGCCCCGATGACCGGCCTCGACCCCACGAACGTGATTCTGCTCGTTGCGCCCGGGCTGGCCGCCATGCTCGTCGGCAGGATGAGCAGCGTCGTGGTCGCGGCCGCGGCCGGTATCGCCCTCGGCGTTCTGGAGTCATTGATCACCTACTGGCAGCTCCAATCATGGTGGCCTGAGTTCATCCCAGCTGGGCTGACCGAGTCGCTCCCGTTCCTTGTCGTCGTGACGATGCTCATGGTGTCCGGGCGAGGCCTTCCCGGGCGAGGCGCGCTCAATACGGACAGGTTGCCGGCAGTGCTGCGGCGTGCCCTGCGGCTGTGGTGGATCCTCGTCGGTGTCCTCGTCGGCGTCCTCCTGACCATGTTGTTCGGCCCGGAGACCCGAAACGGCCTCGTGATCAGCATGATCTTTGCCATCGTGGCCCTGAGCTTCGTGGTTCTCGTCGGGCTCGTCGGTCAGGTGTCCCTGGGTCAGGCGGGTGTGGCTGGCATCGCCGCGTTCACCCTGGTTCGGCTCACGGACGGTCTACCGTTCCCGCTGAGCATCATCCTCGCTGCGGGCGTCGCGACAGTGGCGGGAGTGATCGTCGGCCTGCCTGCACTACGAATCAGGGGAGCCCAGCTGGCGATCATCACCCTCGTCGGTGCGATCGCGGTCGAAAAGCTAATTCTGCAGCATGTTCAGGCTGAACCCGGCCGGGCCGCGGTCAGCGGACCCCACCTCGGGCCGCTGGATCTGTCCATGCAGTCGGGCAGCGACTATGCGCGTCCCGCCTTCCTCATCGCGGTTCTTCTGGTCCTGACAGCGTGCGTCTGGCTGGTCTCTCGGGTCATCGCAGGTCGGTCGGGTCGGCGGTTGCTCGCAGTTCGGTCCAACGAACGGGCTGCCGCGTCGATCGGCATCGACGTCGCGCGAGCCAAGTTGTGGGCATTTGCCTTGTCCGCGTTTCTCGCCGGGCTGGGCGGTGCACTGCTCGCGTACAGCCGGGGCACGGTGTCGGCAAGTGGCTTCGGGTTCTTCCAGGGCCTCAACTATCTGCTGTACGCATTTCTCGGCGGCATCACGAGTGTCGGAGGAGCCCTGGTCGGGGGGTTCTTTGCACCGCACGGTTTCGGGTACGTCCTGATCAACCGGGTGATCGACATGGGGTCGGTGTACGACATCATCGGCGGGATCGCGCTCGTTCTGGCTTCGATCTTCCAGCCGAAGGGCGCCATCGGCGCGATGCGCGATCAGATCGACTGGGTGCGAGGCCGTATCGGACGCCCCCGGCGAGCCGATGCCCCGGTGGTGCTTCCCACCGACACCGAGCTGCCGATGCGAGAAGTTGGTGATCGTCCGGCGCTCGAGGTCACGGAGCTGTCGGTGCACTACGGCGGGGTGCGAGCGGTCGAGAAGGTGAATCTGACCGTGCGCCCGGGAACGATCCACGGCCTGATCGGCCCGAACGGAGCAGGCAAGACCAGCCTCCTCGACGCGATAACGGGCTTCACCCCGTACGACGGTTCCGTGTGGGTCGACGGTCGCCCGGTGGACGACCTTCCCGCGCATCGTCGTCATCACGAGGGTGTCTCACGGACCTGGCAAGCGGGTGACATCTTCACAGACCTCACGGTCCTCGACAATGTGCTCGTGGCCGCGGAGCCCGGCCGGTGGGGCGATCTGTACCGGGATGTGGTCGGGAAGTCGGCATCGGATGTTCGACGCGTTGCTGCGGCGCTCAATCTGCTCGGTATCGCAGACCTTGCCGACCGCAGCGCCAGCGAGATCTCCACGGGCCAGCTGAAGCTGGTCGGTGTTGCCAGGGCCCTTGCATCGTCGACAGCAGTGCTGCTGGCCGACGAGCCCGCGGCAGGTCTGGACACCGACGAGAGCCGGATTCTCGGCGAACGGCTGCGGGCGATCGCCGACACCGGCGTCGCTGTCGTCCTGATCGAGCACGACCTCCCGTTGGTCATGAGCATCTGCGACGAGATCACTGTGCTCGACTTCGGCCGGGTCATCGCCCACGGGACACCCCAGGAGATCAGCGCTGACCCGGCGGTCCTGGCCGCCTATGTCGGCTCGAGCCCGAGCGATGACGGCAAGTCGGCAGACCGCACAACCGCGACCTTCGCGGGTTGATGATCGAGGAGAGGCAATGACGACGGCACTGAAACTGCTGGATCTGACAGCCGGCCACAACGGTGTGGCAGCAGTCCGTGACTTGAACCTGCACGTCGAGGCCGGGGAGATCGTCGCGCTGATCGGCCCGAACGGAGCGGGTAAGACAACCACACTCGACACAATCGCAGGCCTTCACCGGCCCCTCGGCGGCTCGATCGAAGTTCAAGGTGCGCTGGTGAAGTCGACACGCGACGCCGCCCGCCACGCGCTGAGCTACCTTCCCGAGCGCCGCGGCCTGTTCACGCAACTCACCGTGCGCGAGAACCTGATGCTTCGCGCCAAGTCACGCAAGCGTGGTGATGCCTTGACCAGGCAGTACCCCGTGTTGGCGAAGCTGGCCGACCGACAGTCCGGGTTGCTCTCCGGTGGTGAGCAGCAGATCCTCGCGCTCGCCTGCGCGCTGGCGTCCGAGCCCCAGGTGCTGCTGATCGATGAGATGACCATGGGCCTCGCACCAGTAATCGTCTCGGAGCTCATGGATCTGGTGCGCTCGACCGTCGACGAGCGGGGTATCGCAGTCTTGCTCGTCGAGCAGCACGTCGCTGCGACGTTGGAACTCGCGGACCGCGCCTACGTGCTCCAGCACGGTCGCGTGACGATGAGCGGAACGTCGGCCCAGCTGCGCGAACGGATCGACGACCTGCACGAAAGCTACGTGCCGGGCAGGACCGCCGACGCATCGTGATCGCTCGGTCTGAGGAGCGCCCGATGGCAGGTGCCGGGTTCTGGACGATCTGCATCGCCCAGAACCCGGCACCTGCCGGCCACCCTCAGCTCGAGCGGGACCAGGTCAGACGTGAACGGAACGTCACACCGTTGAGCTCGGTGCTGGGCGGTTCCAGCACGAGCCGATCATCCGACAGTGTCACGGTGCGGACGAGGTCGGTGTCGATCCAGTCGTCGTGTAAGGCCAGGCGAACGTGGTGGGACACCGTGCCCTCACGTGTGGTCCACCGGCCGGCGTAGGCGATGTAGTCGCGGCGGTCTCGATCCGGAGCGCCCCGCTCGCGGCGCATGAGTTGTGCACTGACGTACCCGTCCGCGGTGTAGATGCCGATGCCGACGGGATCGGATCCGAGCGGATGGCGGACGGATCCGTCGGATCCGGAGAGCGTGTACGACTCGAGGATCCAGGTTCCGATGAGTGCGGATGAGTGCACGGACATGGTGACTACTAGCCCTTCTTGACGGCGATCAACTGACGATCTAACTTAAAATCGATTCTTACCCAGATAACCAATTATTAGAAGGGGGGTCTTTCGTGGCTCAGCAGGATTCCTCACCTGCATGGCGCCTGGATGGCCAAGTCGCTGTCGTCACCGGCGCTGGCGGCGAGATCGGGGCGGCCGTGTCGACCGCACTGGCCGAGGCAGGGGCACACGTCGTGTGCGCCGACCTCTCAGCCGAGGCCGCCTCGGCTGTCGCCTCGGCCATTCCGAAGTCCGACGCCATCCAGCTCGATGTCACCGATCCGATGGCAGTGACCGAGGCAGCCGACGCGGTGGCCGGGCGTCTCGGCAGGATCGACGTGTGGTGCAACCTCGCTGGCATCGCAGGGACGTCGCAACGGGTCTCGGACATCACCGACGAGGCGTTCGAGCGCATCTTCAACGTGCATTTCCGCGGCACCCTCCACGGATGCCGTGCCGCACTCGGGGTTATGCGGCCTCGCGGACGGGGGGCGATCGTCAACATGTCCTCCGAGGCGATCGATATCCACCCCGCGACCGTGGGCAGCTACGCGGTGTCCAAGGCTGCCATCGGGATGCTGACGCGGGTGCTGGCCGCTGAGGTCGGAACCCACGGCATCCGGGTCAATGCTGTTGCCCCCAGTTTCGTCCCCAGCGAGTTGTCCCTGGGCCATCACACCGACGAGGCCGAGCGAGAGTCGTACCTGCAGTGGTGGCGCCGAAAGTCACCGCTGGGCGACCTCTGCGCCGCAGATGACATCGCGGCGCAGATCGTGTACCTGGCCTCGTCGGCATCCCAGTTCGTCACCGGACAGACACTGCGGACCAACGGTGGGATCTCGATGCCATGGTGACGACACTGCACACCCAGACGAACACCACAGTCCGTCTCGCGCGACGTCCGAGCGGAATGCCCGAGGACAACGACTGGAGCATCGCCGACGAGCCTGTCGAGCGACCTGACCCCGGCGAAGTTCTGGTCGAAACCCTCTACGTTTCGGTCGACCCCGCGATGCGGGCCTGGGTCAGCGGTGCCCAGACCTACCGCGCGCCGGTGAACCCGGGCGACATCATGCCCGCCGCCGCAGCCGGACGCGTCATCGAAAGCCGTGACGCCGCGCTCGAGGTCGGAGATCTGGTCACCGGTGACCTCGGCGTACAGAGGTACGCAGTCAGGCCGGCACGAGTGCTCGAGCGAATCACTGCTCCGGTCGATGCGCTTCCTGAGCATCTCGGAGTCCTCGGTATCGCAGGGATCACCGCCTACATCGGCCTGCACGACATCGGTCGCCTCAAGCCCGGCGACACCCTGGTGGTCAGTGGCGCCGCGGGAGCCGTCGGGTCAGCGGCGGGACAGATCGCGCGAGCATTTGGCGCCCGGGTCATCGGAATCGCCGGCGGCGAAGAGAAGTGCCGCTACGTCGTCGACGACCTCGGATTCGACGCCTGCCTCGACCACCGAGATCCAGAACTCGCTTCCGCGCTGTCGGCCGCTGCGCCGAAGGGGATCGATGTGTACTTCGACAACGTCGGTGGTGACGTGCTCGAAGCGGCACTTGACAATCTCGCGCGAGGGGCACGAATCATCCTGTGCGGAGCCGTGTCTCAGTACAACAGTGAGCGAATGGCAGGCCCCTCCAACTACATGGAGCTGCTGATCAAACGGGCCTCGATGACGGGATTCGTCGTGTTCGACCACCGCGACCGCTTCGACCAGGCACGCGCGGAGCTGTCCGCCCTGCTCTCCCGCGGCGAACTTCGTGCCGATCTCCACATCCGGCAGGGCCTGCATCAATTCCCGACTGCCCTACGTGACCTGTTCACCGGCACCAATCGCGGCAAGGTGCTGCTGAAGACGACAACGAATAACGCTGACCGAGCGGAGAATGGAGCAACACGATGAACATCGACGAGAGCTTGCGGCTTGACGGCCGCGGCGTCTTCATCACCGGCGCCGGAAACGGCCTCGGCCGCGCGAGCGCACTGTTGTGCGCCAGCCATGGTGCTCGCGTCGGCTGCGCAGACCTCGACGGCAACGCCGCTGCAGCTGTCGCGGACGAGGTGCGGGCGGCCGGCGGCCACGCCGAACCGTTCACCCTCGACGTCACCGACCGCGGTGCGGTCACAGCAGCGGTCGACGACTTCGCCGGCAATGGACTGTACGGGGTGGTCACAATCGCCGGGATCCCCGGAGACACCTCCACCATCGAAGACCTGGACCTCGAGTCGTTCGAACGGATCTTCGCCACACACTTCAGCGGGACACTCAACACCATTCAAGCCGCGTTGCCATATCTGACCGAGCAGCAGCGGGGCTCGATCGTCACCATGGCATCCGGAGCGATCGACCTGGCCATCCCGGGGTCCGGCGCCTACGCGATCGCGAAAGCGTCGATTGCGATGCTGACAAAGGTTCTGGCAGCCGAGGTCGGACGCAACGGAATTCGCGCCAACATCCTGGCCCCTGGCTTCATTCCGACCGGCCTGTCGATGGTCGACCACGACACCGACGACGAGACCAGGCAGCGCTACCAGGCCGGATGGGCCCAACGCGCACCGCTGCGCACAGTGGGAGTGGTCGACGACATCGGCCATCAGGTGCTGTATCTCCTCTCCGATGCGTCACGGTTCGTCACCGGGCAGATCCTGCGCGCAAACGGCGGAGCCACGATGCCATGGTGACCACCGCCCCCTCACTCACCCGCAGCGCGTCATCGACGCGGCCGCCACAGGCTCGTACTGACTGGAGCACCTCATGCGTATAGCCAATCTCGGTGGAAGGGCTGTCATCGCCACCGCCGACGACAGCGGGGTGGACCTGGCGGTCGCCTCGCAGGGCCGCTTTTCCGCCGACATACAGCAGGTGTACGAGCAGTGGGACGCCCTGCATCGGTGGTGGAACAACCAGGATCCGTCCCAGCTCGACGGTGCGGTGAGCTTCTCTTCCGAGGAACTCGGTCCGCCTGTGCCCCGGCCACGCCAGGTGTTCTGTCTCGGAGCCAACTACGCGGCCCACGCCGCAGAGGCCAAGGTCGACGCTCCTGAATCGCCTGTCATCTTCACCAAGTTCCCGAGTAGCCTCACCGGACCCGCTTCCGACATCACACTGGTCAGCAACCGGGTGGACTGGGAAGCTGAAGTCGTGGTGGTGGTGGGGCGGACTGCCCGCGCAGTCTCCCGGGCCGACGCCTGGTCCTATGTGGCCGGGGTGACCGTTGGCCAGGACATCTCCGAGCGGCGCCTGCAATTCCAAGGCCCGCTCCCGCAACTGTCGATTGCCAAGTCACTGCCGGGTTTCGGGCCGATCGGCCCGGTCGTCGTTTCGGTCGACGAGCTCGAGGACCCGGACGACCTCGTGCTCGGATGCCTCGTCAACGGCGAAGAGATGCAACGCAGCAGCACATCCGATCTCATCTTCGATGTCCCCGAGCTTGTCGAATACCTCAGCACGATGTGCACCTTGTACCCGGGCGACCTCATCTTCACCGGCACACCCGAAGGGGTGGGGGCAACCCGCCGCCCGCCCCGGTTCCTCGCCGCCGGCGATGTCCTCGAGACATGGGTCGAGGGCGTTGGTCGACTGCGGAACACCCTGGTACCCAACGACGTCCCGGTGGCAGTCGCGCCGGCACACACAGACGGAGCACACTCATGAGGGCCGCAGTAATTGCCGAAGATCGCTCGATCGACATCATCGAGATCCCGGACCCCACACCCGGCGCCGGCGAGGTCAGGATCCGCGTGTCGAGATCCGGCATCTGTGGGTCCGACCTCCACGCGCTGCACAATCCTCGCTATCCCTCCGGCGCAGTCATGGGCCATGAAGTGTCGGGCGTGATCGACGAACTCGGATCCGACGTCACAAACTGGCAGGTCGGCCAGCGTGTGGCGCTCTACCACGGCACGCCGTGCGGCCATTGCAGCACGTGTCGGGCAGGCCACTCGCACATCTGCCGCAACCACCTCGACACCGCCCTCGGGCTGGGAACTGTCCAGGGCGGCATGGCCGAGCTGATCGTCGTGAACCACACACTGTTGCATGCGCTTCCCGACGACGTCTCCGACGAAGCCGGCTCGGTAGCCGAACCGCTGGCCATCGCCATCCATGGCGTGGTCAAGGGCCAGGTGGATCCGGACGTCGGTGTTGTCGTACTCGGTGCCGGGCCGATCGGTGCCATGGTGGCCTGTGCGCTCCGAGCACGTGGCTCCGAGCGAGTGGTGGTCGTCGACCCCAACCCCCTGCGCCGGGCAGCCATGAGCACCATGGGATTCGCAGCGGTCGATCTCGAGGATGTCGGGTCGTCCGTCCGTGGCCACCTGGGCGGTCGGCCCAGCGTGGTCTTCGAATGCTCGGGACATCCCACGGCAGCGGGACTCGCGGTCTCGCTGGCCGACTCCGCCGGACGGGTCGTCCTCCAGGGCGTACCCCTCGAGCCGGTGGCACTGTCTCAATTCGCGGTCGTCCAGAAGGAACTGGACATCATCGGTGCCGCCAGCTGCACACCGAGCGAGCTCGACGAGGCGTTGCAGCACATCCAAGCAGGACGAATTCCCGTCGAGCAACTGGTCAGCGTGGTCGCTCCGCTCTCCGAGGCCGGACGTTACTTCGCCGACCTCACACACGGGGACGGCCGTCACCTCAAGGTGCAACTCGACCCGACCGCGTAACGACCACCCAGAACACCACTGGTTCATCGAACGAAAGGCAACACCATGGGAATCCTAGAACTCGGGCACACCGGACTGCACTGCGACGACCTGCCGGTCATGCGGGACTTCTACGAGCGGGTCCTGGGCCTGACCGTCACGGACGAGGACCCGTCGATCGGGCTGGTGTTCCTGTCCGCACGGCCCGAATTCGAACACCACGAGCTGGTCCTGGCCCCTGGCCGGAACGTGCCGCGCGGCGCCAGGTTGGTCAACCAGATCTCCTGGCGCGTCGACGGCGTCGAATCCCTGCAGAGCTTCCACCACGCACTGGTCGAGTACGGCTCCAAGATCGACGGGGTCGTCACACACGGCAACGCCCTCGGTATCTACTTCCAGGATCCCGAGGGCAACAAGCTCGAGGTGTACTGGCAGACCGGCCTCGATGTCCCGCAGCCGTTCCGCAAGACGATCGATCTGAGCGGATCGGTCGAGGACGTTCTCGCGCTGAACGAGCGCCTGATCGCCGAGGGAGATCCGGTGCAATGACCAGTCCAGCCAACACATCCCCGACGAACGACGTGGTCTCCGCTGTCGAAGCAGCCGATCAGGCGCGTATCAGTGCACTGACGGCAGGCGATGCCGACGCCTTGCGGAGATCCCTGCACCCGGACCTCACCTACATCCACTCCCACGGCCAGGTCGACGACCTGACCCGGTACCTGTCCGACTTCTCCTCCGGGATCGTCGTGTATGACTCCGTCGGGCACGACATCGAGGTCACAACCGTCACCGACGGGGTAGCACTCGCCGTGGGAGTGATGTCCGTGGCAGGGAAGTTCGCCGGGCGGCAGGTGGAATTCCGCTCCCGCACCATGTCGGTGTGGGAGTCGGATGGGCAGACATGGCGACTTCGCGGATTCCACTCGAGTCGATTCGGCGGCAGGCCCGGCGGGAGCGACTAGCATGGCGATAATCGAACAAGACCGTTTGGAAACGACTTACAGAGAAAGAATCGATCCATGCACTCCGCTGAAGGCGAGGCGAGCGATGGCTAGGCGCGGAAGCTCCGTCACGTTGACGGTGGACGTCTACGAACAGATCCGGCAGAAGATTCTCACAGGCAAGCTCGCACCGGGCACACCCCTGCGTCCCAGCGAGCTGGGGGCAGACCTGAGCGTGAGCGTCGGAGTGGTCCGCGAGGCGCTGACCCGTCTCGCAGCGCAACGCCTGGTCGACTCCGAACACAACCGTGGTTTCCACGTCATCACCCTGTCGCCGGACAAGCTCAAGGAGCTGGTCTCAGCACGTCAGCTGAACGAATGCCGCGCACTCGAGCTGGCGATCGAGCGAGGCGACGTCAACTGGGAGGGCAACGTCGTCGCGGCCCATCACCGGTTGGTGAACACGCCCGTCTACACCAACGAGGATGACGACCACACCAACGATGCATTCCTCGCCGAGCACAAGACCTTCCACTTCGCCCTCCTGAACGGGTGTGGGAACCGGTACCTGCTCGACATCTGCAACCAGCTGTTCGACGCAGCCGAGGTCTACCGCAGGTGGTCTGCTCCCATGATCGATCGCCGGTCCAATGCTGCTCAGGAGCACCGCGCCATCATGGATGCGGCGTTGGCACGCCAGCCCGGCGAGGCGGCACGCCTCTATGCCGAGCACATCGGCATCACCGCGGAGCTGGTCGTTCAGCGCTTCGACTCGGATATCACCAGTTCGGGGAGAGTCTGACGTGTATCCAGGAACTCATGCTCTCTCCCATCCGGAGCGAGCTGCCGTCATCATGGCCGGTTCCGACCGGGTCCTGACCTACGCGCAGCTGGCGGACCGATCTGCGCGTCTAGCTTCGGTCTTCCGCGAGGCCGGCCTCCAGCCCGGCGATACCGTGGCACTGCTCACCGACAACACCCCCGAGGCCTACGAGGTGTACTGGGGTGCAGTGCGCTCCGGCCTCTACGTCACCGCCGTGAACCGGCATTTGACTGCGCCGGAGGTCGCATACATCGTCACCGACTCCGGAGCCTCCGCCCTGCTCGTGAGCGGTCGACTACCCGAACTCGCACACGAACTCCTCGAGCTCGTACCCACACTCCGAGCACGACTGGCCTTCGGTGCGGCCCTGTCCGGGTACGACGACTACGAGTCTGCACTCGCACAGGCGTCACCTGAAGTGCCCGCCGATCAGCCGTGCGGAGCCGATGTGCTGTACACGTCAGGCACAACCAGCCGCCCCAAGGGGATACGGCAGGTTCTGCCCACCCGACAAGTGGACGAGCCAGGCAATCCCGTCGTCGAGCTGGCATGTGCTGCTCTCGGCTTTCGGGAAGGGATGGTGTACCTGTCGCCAGCCCCGATCTATCACGCCGCCCCACTGCGCTTCAGCACCGCAGTCCATGCGGTCGGGGGCACCGTCGTGATGATGGACAAGTTCGAGCCTCATGCCGCGCTGGCCGCGATCGACGAGCATCGCGTCACGCACAGTCAGTGGGTTCCCACGATGTTCGTGCGCATGCTCAAGCTGCCGGAGACCAGTCGAGCCGGCTACGACCTCAGCAGTCACGAAGTGGCGGTTCATGCTGCCGCACCATGTCCTGTCGAGGTCAAGTACGCGATGATCGACTGGTGGGGCCCGATTCTGTACGAGTACTACGCCGCGACAGAGGGCAACGGGTCGACAGTGATCGATTCCGAACAGTGGCTGTCGCATCCGGGGTCTGTGGGTCGACCGGTGCAGGGCATCATCCGTATCTGCGGTGACGACGGCCTCGAGCTCACACCAGGACAGGTCGGCGAGGTCTTCTTCGAACGAGACGAGGTCCCATTCGCCTACCTGGGGGATCAGAGCCTCACCACTGCAGCTCAACATCCCCACTACCCCACTTGGACCACAACCGGGGACGTCGGCCGAGTCGACGAGGAAGGGTTCTTATACCTGACCGACCGGAAATCGTTTCTGATCATCTCAGGCGGGGTGAACATCTCGCCCCAGGAGATCGAGGACGCGTTGATTGTCCACCCCTCGGTCGCGGACGCCGCTGTGATCGGAGTGCCTCATCCCGACATGGGGGAGGAGGTGCGAGGCGTCGTTGTACCAGCACATCCCCACCTCGTTGGTGAGGAGGCGGAGCGCGACCTGATTGATTACCTGTCGGGCCGGCTCGCACGGTACAAGGTGCCGCGGCACATCGACTTCGTCAGCGAGCTTCCTCGGACGCCGACTGGCAAGCTCGTCAAGCGACTGCTCCGCAGCCAGTACACATAGGAATCAGCAGCAACCACGAGGCTGCAGTTCCATCCGTTCCCGTCAGGGCGTAACACAGTGCGCGGGTATCGAATACGGTGCCCGCGCACTCCACACCACCGGTGCCTCATCACTGAATGGCCCCGAACTCCCCTGTTCTGCCGCTCGGGATCTCGGACCCCGACGGCACCGCAACCTCGAGATACGCGCGAGGTCGTCGACGCGACATCGTTGTCGTCCGGTCGACCCTGCGAAACAGTCACTCACGCGAAGAGCAAGGAGGTTGATCTCCAGATGCGCCGGTACATCAAAGGATTTGACGCAATCTGGTCCCGCCGGTCGATCGGAATGTGCGAACTCCTTGAGCGAGCACATGCACTGGGCCCATTCGACCGTTCGCTGGTGTCGTTCGGCATCATGTGGGCGCCAACCGGCGGCTCAGACGCCGAAGAAATCATGATCACCTTCGGAGTGAGTCGTACCGACTACCTCGCCCTACTTACAGGCGCACTCACACCTCGAAGTGACGATCCACGCCAGGCGAAGGAGCTCAAGACCATCCTTCGCGAAGAACTTCTGAGAGCCTGGAAGTTCAACCGAGAGAATCCAGTTCAGGCGTTCGAACCCTGAGCTTCATCAGCACTTCGCCCTGCAACCGAAAGGATTTGATCTGTGTTCAACGTGCTGGGCGGACCCGGAGCGGAACGGAACACGACGAGATTCCGGACATCGCTATCGCTAACGAGTCGGCCTGTAATCGTCGCAGTTAAGACACCCGTCATCGACGGGGGACTGCTGATCAATGGCGCCCGGTCCCACTTCACCGTGGCGGCCCCCGATGTCTGAAGCCACGCAGCCCAATGTCGTCGGGATTGACCTGGCCGCTGTGACCCGATGGTTCGGCGACCTCGGGATCGCAGTCGCCGACCGGCTCACCTTCGACCGGATCGGTCTCGGGCAGTCGAATCTCACCTACCTGGTGACCGACGGCGAGGGGAGCCGGTGGGTGTTGCGGCGACCGCCGCTCGGCCACCTGCTCGCCTCGGCGCACGACGTGGCGCGGGAGGCACGGATCATGGCGGCGCTCGCCGACACCGACGTCCCCGCGCCCCGGATCCTCGGTGTCGCACAGGACCCGGCGGTGTCCGAGGTTCCACTGGTGCTGATGGAGCACATCGACGGGCAGGTCGTCGACACCATGGAGATCGCGGAGTCGCTCACCCCGCAGCGGCGCAGGGAGATCGCCGAGTCGCTGCCACGCACCCTCGCGAAGATCCATGCCGTCGACCTCGACGAGGTAGGTCTGTCCGACCTGGCCAGTCACAAGCCGTACGCCGCGCGTCAGCTCAAGCGGTGGGCCGGTCAGTGGGAGCAGTCGAAGACGCGGGAGCTGCCCGAGCTCGACGACCTGACCCGGCGACTCGTCGCCGCGGTTCCGGAGCAGACCGAGCTGTCCCTCGTCCACGGCGACTTCCACCTGCGCAACGTGATCGTCTCCCGGGACACCGGTGTCGTGATCGGTGCGCTCGACTGGGAGCTGTCCACCCTCGGGGATCCGTTGGCGGACATGGGTTCGATGCTCGCGTACTGGCCCGAGCCCGGGGAGGACACGGGAGGCGACTTCCCGGCGTCGACACTCGATGGGTTCCCGGACCGGGCGGAGGTGGCGCGGATCTATCTCGACGAGACCGGACGCGACCCGCAGGCGCTCAGGTTCTGGCACACCCTCGGGCTGTGGAAGCTGTCGATCATCGCCGAGGGTGTGATGAGGCGGGCACTGGACACTCCCGAGAACAAGGCCGCCGCAGGCACACCGACGGCCGAGCGGATCGACGCGATCGTGCGCAAGGCCCGCGAGATCGCAGACTCGGCCGGCATCTAAGCCTCCCATCTCGAGAGCACGCCGGAATGCGGACGAGAGAAGCACAATGAAGAAGAACAACCCGTCCACTCCCGATCGGCTGCGTCGGCATGTCCTGCGGTGGGTTCTGGTCTCAGTAGCCGGCGTGCTACTAGTGGCTGTCGGATCCTTCGTGGTGACCTCAGTTCCAGGCGCCCTTCTCATACGGGCACTCTTCGATCGCGGTGCCCGTGACGCGACGGCAAAACTAGAGGTGCTCCAGTCGTATTGACTGCCGCGGCGCAGGGCTTGTCTGCCGCGCCGCGGCCCTACTGGTGTGTGAACGGTGTTACAGCACCTACCCCGACCCGGCCAGCTACCGGTACGGGCTGGTCCCGACTGTCGCACGCTGCGTTACCGTCGACCGTCACACCGCGGCCGTCGGCGCCGCGGTCCAAAGGGGGCGTGCAGCCGGTCGATGGCTGCGCGGCGTTCATATCGGGGGGGATCAAAGGTGAAGCTTCGCAAGCTCGCGACTGCGGGCGCGGCGGTGGCTGTCGCGGTGACCGGGTGCTCGTCGAGCACCGGTGAGGCATCGGTGGCCGCCGCTGCGTCGCAGCCGAAGTCTGAGGCCGACTATCCGGACCGGATCGACCTCGGCAACGGATACGAACTCCGCGTTGATCTTCCGGACGGTGCTGGTGTCGCACCGACGAGCACGGGCACGTTCATCGTGCTGTGGAAGGGCCGGGATCTGTCCGGGCTGTCCGGCGAGGAAACGCAGAAGGTCATGGTGTCGGCCACCGACGCCGATATCGAGTCCGGGGATGCGTCGGTGGTGCTCTTGCGGGACCTGCCGTGCGAGAACGCCGACACCTACCGGAATGACGAGAGCAGTGTCGATGCCGTCAGTCCGCTGAACGGGCAGCCCCTGTCGTACGAGACCGCCGACATCGCGGAGAAGATCCGCGAACGGTCTGCCGAGGGGCCGGAGACCCGCGGACTCGACGACTTCTACGGCTCGGTCTTCATCCTGAAGCTGGGCGGATCCCCGTGCAAGGCAGTGGTGGTGGGGACGATGAAGGCGAAAGGGGCTCCAGCGGGCCCGCTGAAGGACCTTCCGTACCAGGTCCTCGTCGAGGGCGAAGGGATCCTGACCGGCCCGCAGTAGCTGCGGTCCCCGGGCGCCGAGACACCGCCCGAGGGACCCTGCACCATGAAGCCCCAGTGCCACCCGGCTGACGCTGGGGAGCGCTGCCGCAGTCCGCCGGTAGCCTCGGCGACATGGAGACCGACCGCGCTGTCCTGGCCGCCCGGATCCGCGCCGCCTACCCGTTTCCCTCGCTGACCAGCTCGGGTGACGAGTTCACCAGCACTGTTGTGGCGGACTCGCTGGCCACTGAGAACGTCACCCTCACAGTCACGATCAGCACCCGACGATTCGACGTCGGGCCCGGGCGATGGGATCCCGCCGCCGCCGGGACCGTCGTGACGGTGACCGTCGCGAGCACCGACACCGCGTCGGGGGCGCGCCGGCACGTGCAATCGCACGAGCCGGAGGCATGGGCCCGCGCGGTGTTCACCGAGTTCGACGACGCGACCCTGCGGATCTACCTGCTCGGCGACGTCGACCCGGACACCGGACAGCCCGAGCGGGGCCTGGTCGCCTACCGCGGCTACGTCGACGAGACCGCGACGCCGATCCGGGTTCCGCCGCAACTGGTCCGCACACCTCACCACTGGATCGGACCGTTGAACTGACCGGACGCGCCGGCGACGTCCCCAAGTGGTTCCGGAGGGGCGAGGGGACGTGTCATCACTGCATGTCAAAGCATGTATTCGGGTGTGGAGTGCGCGGCCGCCGACCCGACGAGATCGGACGCGTCGGGCCTGCTCGGACGATGATGGGGCTGGGTGCGACGACGAGGGGAGCGGGCAGTGTGCGGACGCTACGCGTCAACGGGCAGCCGACGGGATCTGGTTGCGGCGTTCGACGTGACCGAGACGGTCGGCGAGGAGCTGCCGCCGTCGTACAACGTCGCGCCGACGCAGAAGGTGAACGTCGTCCTCGACCGCGCACCGCGTGACGATCCGGATGCGGATCCGGTGAGAATGCTGAACTCCCAGGTCAAGTGGGGGTTGGTGCCCTCGTGGGCCCGCGATCCGAAGATCGGGTCGCGGATGATCAACGCCCGTTCCGAGACGATCACCAGCAAGCCTGCGTTCAAGGCGGCCGCCTCGAGAAGGCGCTGCATCATCCCGGCCGACGGCTACTACGAGTGGATGAAAACCGAGGGCGCAGCGAAGGTTCCGTTTTTCCTGCACGGCAACGATGACGGGCCGTTGGCGATGGCCGGACTGTACGCGCTGTGGCCGAACCCCGATCTACCCGAGGACGACCCGGGGCGGTGGTTGTGGACGTGCACGGTGCTGACCCGGCCGGCCGCCGACGCCGCCGGTGAGATCCACGACCGGTCGCCGGTGATCCTGCCGGCCACGTTCGTCGGGCCGTGGCTCGACACCGCGCTGACCGACCGCGACGACGTCGACGCGCTTCTCAACTCGATCCCCGAGCCGCATCTGGTGCCGTATGAGGTATCGACCGCGGTGAACTCGCCCCGCAACAACCGCCCGGACCTGCTGACACCAGTGCACCGATGACCTGGCAGGGCCGACTGTTCGTCACGCCGATCGCGGTGGCGTTGGTGACCGCGGTGTGGTTCGTGCGCGGTGCTCCGTCGGTGTTCTGGCTACCGGCGCTTGCGATCGCCGCGATCGCCGGGTTGGTGATCGGGCTGTGCGCGCACGCGGGCGCGAGGCTCGCGGTCAGGCTCGCGCGGGCGACGGGGCCGCGGCCGTGGGAGGGGCGGCAGATGTTCGCCCTCTGCGTCGGGTTCTCCACGCTGCTGCTCACCGTCCCGGCGGCCGCATGGATCGGTCTCGCGACCATCCTCGCGCCCTGCGTGATCGCCGCGACCGGTTACCTGTGCGCGCTGGTCATCTGCCCGCCGCTCGAGCGGGCGCCGAGGGTTGCCCGGCCCGAAGCCCCGGAAGGTGAATGCGGACCGTTCCTGTCGTCGCCCGGCTGAGTCGGAAAGTTGCCCTGTCTCGACGACGCGGGTCCGGGAGTTCCTATACGACTTGCGGCCTGGGCATTCGGCACGTTCCTCCGTGCCGTACCTTTCCTCAGTTGCCTGCTCCGCACACCGAAGGCGACACGATGAATCCTCCCGGCTGGTTCCCAGACCCTCACAATCCTGCGATCGAGCGGTACTGGAACGGTCAGGCATGGACGGGACACGCACGCCCCACCGGGGACTCCTCCGACCCCTCGCTGACGCCCGGACCTTCGATGACACCAGCATCCGTGCCGTCGAAGGCCCCTCAACGACGGACCTCGCCTCCGAAGACGATCCTCAAGGCGCTCGGTGGCGCCGCGCTGGTACTCACCGTCTTCGTTGTCCTGGTGACGATCCTGTTCGGGGTAGGTGGAAAGTCGGAGACTGAGACTTCAACTCGCGCAGCGATTGCAAGCGATCCGTCATACCGGGACGGGGCGAGCTACTACCCGATCGACGAACGCGAGCTGGCCGGCATCCTGAAGGATCCCGCCGAGAAAATCGGGCGGAGAGTCATCCTCCATGCCGAGATCTGGCAATTTGACCCCCTCACCGGACCCGATCAGTTTCTCGCGCACATCGGTCCGACGGGGGGCGGAGGAATCCTCACGGAATCTGCGTTGGTCATCGGGAACGCCGCCGAGCTCGAACCGCTGGTCGAAGGGGATGAGGTCGTGATCTATGCGGTCGTCGACGGTGACTACACCTATACGTCCCAAGCGAATTTCGAGATCACCGTGCCGAAGTTCCAGATCGGAATCATCCAGCCAGCCTCCCCGTGACGGCAGCGACGACCGCGATGCCCCGGCGGGTCAGGCGCTGGTGTTGTACGCGGCGCGTGCGGCGGTGATGACGGCGAGGGCGGGACCACCGATCGCGTGGCTGACGTTCAGCGGCGTCGCCCACTGCCCGATCACGGCGGCCTCCACATCGGCCGGGGCCGGGTGCAGGCACCACGTCAGCCGCAGATGGGTGTGCATCCACGTGGTCAGGCGGATCTCGTCCTCGTCGACGATGACGACGCGGTCGGTGCGGCGGGTCTGGTAGCGCTCGGCGTCGAGGAGGAGCCCGGCGAGGGTGCGGCGCAGGGTGGATGATCCGCTGCGGCGCAGGTGATTGCTGGTGATCCGGCGGCGCAGGTTCTTCGCGAGGCCGACGTAGAGCAGTCGCAGCTCGGGCTCGGTGGGATGGGTGGGCCCGGGGAGCTGCGCGAACACGTCGGGTGCAGCCCACCACGCGTACAGTCCGGACGCCGCGGGGAGCGTGCCCAGGTCGTCGAGTGCGTGGGTGGCGGTGCTGAGCGCGGTGATGGTGCCGGCCGCGTCGAGTGGGGTGTCGGGGTTCTGCATGGCCGTCAGTGTGCCGCGCACGGGCGACACTTCACGCCGGGCGGGCAGGCGGCTCAGTGCAGGCCCGGCATGTCGACCTTGTCGGGCGCTGTTCGCCACCACGGGTCTGCACCCCTGGTCCGTACTGTCCGCGGCATGATCGCCTACTTCGCAACTGAACCCATGGGCAAGAGCGTTCGCGAGTGCTCGAGGAGCTACGCCCGGGAGTGCCTGCTGAACGGCTCCATAGTGGTCCGAATCGACCATCCCGACAGCACGGTCGAGTACATCGCCGGAACGAGGTACGACCTGAGTCCGCTTCGCTGGGAAGTGAGGCCGGCAGACGGCGTTATCGAGGTGATCTCCACCGGCTTCGTCGTGCGGGAGATCCCCGGCGGCGTGAGTATCCGACGAGCCACGAGCGCGGATCTCGCTCGCGAGGATGGCCCGAGCGTGCAGTTGGATTGACCACTGCCTGAGATCGGCGGGCACCGCTCGGAGCATCCCGAGGGTGTCTGCTGATGGGTGCGACAGTGTCAGTTCGTGGGTGCGGTGTCGACCGCTGCGAGCGGCTTGCACATGTGCCCCTCGCGGTCATCGCACCAGTCCATGCCGTAGCGCTTGAAGAACCGGACCCGGTCCTCGTAACCGTTGCCGCTGTCTGGCATGAGGCGGAGCCGAGTCTTTCCCGTTGCACGGGCAAGTTCGGAGAACGCGTCAAGAAGCCTTGGCCCGACGCCATCCCCGCTCCCCGGATTGAGTGCCGCGGCGATGGCAACAAACCCGTCCGGCGAGTCCAACCTGCCGGCGAGGAATCCGACGTACGCACCGTTCTGCACGGCGACGATCCGGTGAAATCGGAGACCATGGCGCTTCAGCCCCTTCGAAGTTTCCGGGGCGTTCGGAACGTCGTGGGCCCAGGAGCGATCGAAGTAGTCGGTGTCGGCGAGCGCGGTTCTTTCGGAGGTCGCCAACGACTGAAGGAGGTCGCCGAGAGCGGTCGTGTCGATCTCGGCGTCTCGGATGCAGGTCACGCTCGTTGTCATGATTCCGATTCTCGACGAGGACGAGGGGCGACGAGCGAGGACTCGGACACTTTTGTCAATGTGGCCGATCATTGCGTCTCTGCCGGTATATCCGGCTGCCGCCCCGCCCAAATCAGTTGGAACGTCGGATCGGGCGGGAGCGGACGAGCCAGAGGGGGTTAACAGGCCGCCTGTCGGCGGCATTCGGGGGTCAGCTGAGGATCTGTTCGGCTACCCATTTCAGCCCTTCCCACAGAACCCGGCCGCCGATGTCGGCGAGCAATCCGTCCTTCAGTGTGCGGATGCGCCGTGTCTTCGGCGCGGGCTCTGAACCGGGTCCATCTTCTCGGGCCGGTCCCTGCGAAGTCCCTTCGCTGTTCTGGTCTGCGCTCACTCGTGATTCCTGTCGCCCCGACCACTCCGGTATCCCGCCTCCGTCCGGCGGGCGAAAATGGCCTCTGAACTCAGGAAACAGCCAATTCTTCTGTGCCATATATCGTCGGTGGCACAAACCCAAGGTGGATCACGGCCTGTGGAGGTGCGCGAACCGGCGCGCGGCGGCCCGGACGGCCTCCTGCATCTCGCGGTCGAGTTCTCGGGTGTAGATCTCGGTCAGGTGAGCGGCGAGCCACCGGAGGCGCGCAGGGTTGGTCTCTACTTCGTCGGACAGGGAGGCGACGTGCCAACACCACGCTGCGGAAACCTCGTCGAAGTCGATGCTCAGTTTGCGTGCCAGCTTCGAGAACTGCGCGGGATCGTTCATCGCCTCCGTGAGCGCAGCGTGATCGGCCGGCCGGCAGTCGCGTGAGGCATCGCGGAGAGCAGCTTTCATCGCCTTCTCAGTTCGAGCCGTAGCGTCCACGATCAGTTGCTGGGCGTGTGCGTTGTCGATGAAGCCGAGTTGAAGTGCCGTCTCAACGGGAACGAACACTGGCCGGACGGTGCCAGAACCCTCGGAGTTTGATTGCTGCCAGCCGCGTATCCAGGCCAGCTCTGCCTCTAAAACGTCGGGTGCGTCGTCTTCGGCGCGAGTGTTGTCCTGCGAGGCTTGCGCTCGCGGCGCGCGCGAGAGGGTCGGGAGCGGTGGGACATCTCCGGGGTCTCTCGGAGCTGACTCACTCGCGTGGGCTCCGACTGGACCCAGCGGCGAGCCCAGTCCAGTCGGTTGCTCGGCGAAGCCCTCGCACCCGTGCTCGCTGCGCGCACTGGTGTCACCGTCGCCGCCGTCGACGACGTGGCGGCCTCTTGAGAGTTCGGCGCGGAGTGCCAAGAAGTCCGGTGACATCGGCTCCGGTCGGATCGTCGACGAGGCCGAGTGGGAATCGTCAGCGTTATCCGCATCGCCCGCCGTGCGGTCGCCCCACTTCTTGCCGTCAGCGGCATTGGCTGGCATCAGTTCCAGAAGCAGGATTTCGGCGGCCTTGCGCGCGTCTGCGGTGCGGTCCAGGAGGGTTGTCAGGATGGTCTGTAGTCCTGCAACGGGCGCCGGCTCACCGTTTTCGTCGTCAATCGTGGGCCACACCATGTATCCACGAGATCGAGTGGCCGGCGTGCCGGGTGGTCGTTCCTGGTCGAGATCGAAGTGCAGAACGCGATGTTCGGCAATGTGTTCTGCCCAGGCGTCTGGAGGAGGATCTGGGAGGAAGGCCGGGTTCCAGTCCTTGGGGATTGCGAGTTGCCAGCCGGGAGGATGGATGTCCAATGCGCGGGCGCTGGTGGAGCTTGCCGAAGTGCTGAGCCAGTCGGCGATCGTGGGCAGCGCCAGGATGCGTTGTGCACGCCATACAGCTCCGCCGCCGCGGCCCTCGAAGCTGATTCCGATGGCACCGGGGCGGGGTCGGCCGTCGCGGCGTCGCAGGCCGTGTGGTCTCGGCCCCAGTTCGATGGCGGCAGCGCGTAGGTCCTGCCAGTCATCGCCTTCCTGGTCGTACAGAGCCTGTTCCCAGCGTTCCGGATCGCTCCTCATCGAGGTTGTCGACAGGAAGCGGGGGGAGGCGAGGAACTGCACGAGCAGGAAGCGATAGTCGTGATGCCACACGGCTTCGCCGTCGTCGAGGTCATTTATCTCGAGGAGCGCGGCCACGTTCTCGACGTACCTGGGTTCATCCAGCAGTTCCCCGAACTTCGCGCCCTGCGTTTCTCTGTCCACTCTGGAGTTGTCGGCTTCCCGGAGGATGGCTCTCTCCGCGCCGGTCCTGGTCGCGTGGACCGCCAGCCTCCACAGGCCGAGGGCTGCGCGTTGCCGTAGCAGCGGGTGGATACCCGCGAGGACCGGATCGATGATCGGGTCCAGCTCGAGTTCGCGGCACTCGTAGGCGATCGACGTCATCACAGCATCGGTGAGAAGTCGTGACTGGTAGTCGGTGTGTCCTCGCGACTGTGCCTGGCCGGGAATGCGGAAGGCCAGTGCACGGGCGTGATCTGAGACGGATTTCGGGAGCCGGAGGCGAAGCCGACGTGTGGGGACGACCGGATCTTCATCTGGGACGGGTGGTAGTGGGTGACGCATGACAGTGGAGATGTGTGTGAGCCGGTCGGCCGCCGTGAGGGTTTCGTTGCGCTCGATGTACTTCAGGAGCAGGTAGCGGCCGGTCTCGTCGCGCGACTTGTTGCCGAGTGCCCAGTCGATTTCGGAGAGGCGGTCCAGTGCTGGCTTGGGGATGTTCACGTTGGTGTCGCGCCGCTTCTCTGCCACGGTGGTGATCCTATGTGGGTCTGTGACCTGCATTGATGGCATGTCCGGGGGTGGGGGTGGCGACATATCGGCGATCCGGTGGCTGCCGATGTGCCGTCGGTGTCGAAGGGGCATGCCATACTGAAAGGGCAGGAGCGACACGGCGGTAGGGCCGCGGTGTTACCGGCATCCAGATACTGACGTCGTTAGTGGCTCGCGCATGCGCGTTCGAGCCCGGCGACTTGACCCTGAACGGATAGCCACTTGACTGCCTACAGTGTGATGAAAGTCGGATCCCGGTACAGCGTTCTCGCTACCTGGCCGGGAGCCTTCTACGAACACACCACCAAGGTCACGACTCTGGACAGCGTGGACTCAGCCCACGACCTGGCCGTGGCACTGACTACCCTCTCCGAGGCCGCATGGGACGCCACCGTGTGGACCGACGTTCACCCTTCGATCCCGCCGGCGATCGCGACCCTCGTCGACAGCCTTCGCCAAGGCGGCGACGACGGAGTTCCGGCGATCGAGATTTCCGGCGCCGGGTACCGGCATGCGGATACGTGGAGCTTCAAGCAGCTTCGGGACCACCTCGCCGGTGAGTTCGACGTGTTTCCCCCACTCGCACGAACACAGTGCCTCACCGTCGCCGACGAGATCGCTGCCGACGCCGCCGCGCGAGGGGCGCTTATGGCGTCACCCGGCGGTGTGTTCGCTGATGACAGTCGAGTCCACCAGGCATGCCTCGTGACGAGGGTCGAGGAGAACGGATCGAGGGGTCCGCTTCCGGAGGGCGCAGCAGGCTGGATGCGGCGCCTCTACCCGGAGAACATGCCGCTGCGCGAGCGGTGGGGCGCTCGTGCCCAGTTGCTCCGGATGGAACAGCTCGTCGCTGCCTGCATCGCCAGCGGCGGTCGCGCCAGTGCCGAGACGAATCCCCTTTCCGCGTACTGCGTGGTCGCAGTCGAACCGGGCCACATCACCCACGGCGACACCCCGCACTCCGCTAGCCCGCTGGGGCCCGAGGACAGTCGGTTCGATATGCCGAACCCGCTCGGGCCCCTATACATCGAGCGAGACGGGAAGTCGATCGGCGAGCTGGATCCCGCTGACGACGAAGGGTTTGCCGCGGTGATGGGTGAGTGGACACGCGCGGTCCCCTATCTGGTGTGACTTTCCCGCGTCTTTGTCTTCGTCTCCGTCGTTGAGCTGCCGGCCCCACCACCCGGAGGGTGTGGGGCCGGCCTCATGAACTGGACCTGTGTTGGCACAAGGGGCACCGGATGGTGTCGGGATCGCAGCAACGGGGTCTTCTATGCGGGGTCGGTTCTCAGCCATCCGAACTGTGCGTGCGTGTGGACGTTGAGGCTTCTGAGCAGCGGCATCACCAGTGGCCGTACGACGGCGTTCGGATCGCTGTCGATATCGAGGAAGGTCGCTTCGGTTTCTCGTGTGTAGGTGTCCGCTGTGTATTGGGGACCGGACGAGTGCCTGAGCGCCTCGTGGAAAAGGGATGCCTCACCGCCCTTCAGTCCCCGAACCGTGAGCGCGAATCGCCAGGATCCTTGGTATCCGGCCCACTTCGCGACTTCAGCAGCGACGTGCACGAGCATCTCCGTTTTCGCGACGATCAGCTCCTCGAAGATGACTTTTGTGGCGGGTGGCGGGGGAACTACTGCTCGTGTGTGCTGGTAGGTTGCCTTCTCGCTCACCAGTGTCAAGCGCCCCGATTCGTGAAACACGAGTTCTGCGGCTTTGCCGTCACCGTTGAACTGTCTCGTCTCGTTAGGCATTCCGTCGGTGACCGCGACTCCCTCGGCGCGGCGCTGGTAGCCACCGGCGCGGGTGTAGGGGGGAAGATGTGGTCCTATGGCTCTGGTGTCCGCCTGGCCAAGGATGGTGGATACGTGGTTCTCCCAGTTGTGGTCTTCGGTGAGCTCGGTCAGCAGCTCGTCCCGTAGGCCGATCGGTTCGGCGATCAATCCGATGAGTGAGGCTGCGGAGTCGATGTCGTCGAGTAGCGTGGCGACGTCGGTCTTGAGGTCGGCTCGGTCGCTGAGAAGGCGTTGGTGGTACCGGAGGACCCCCTCGTGGGACAGAGGTGTGTTCGTTTTGTCCCCTCGCCCGTAGTACTTGTTGTCGACCATGTGCGGTGCTCGTGGCGATGGTGGGATGCGAATGGCGAGGTAGCCAACTGACGAATCGCCCGTCGAGGGGATCGGGGTGGTTTGGATTCGGAGCGGCGCAGCTATTGCGGTTAGGGCGATCTGCTCGACGCGCTCTGGCATACCGTTGAGTGATTGAGGTGAGAGTGTGGGCGGTTGAGTCGGATCGTCGCCTTCGTCGACTCCGACCAGGATCAACCCTCCGTCGATCGCGAACGATGCGATATCTTTCGCGATGCTCTTGTTCCCGCCGCCTTTCGCGGAGGGAAGTTCGCGCTTGAGGTCGAGGTAGTGAGTCTCCTCCAATGTGCCGGCATCAATCGCTGCCTGTAGATCGGATTCGGTTCGGGGAGCCCAGAAAGGGTCAGGCTGCGTCATGCGGAGATGCTTTCATACCGTTGCGTGGGTAGCGGGCGTACGCCGATTGAATGACACCGGGGAAATGTGTTGTGACCTGGGGTGATGACATGCCCCACCTCGAGGCCGGCGGTGTGGTGGGTGTGGGGCCGGCGTTGGTGGTGGGGGTGCTCGGTGGGGCGATCCGGGGGTGTCCGGGTGGGGTCGCCGTGTGCTCGGATGCGTTTTTGAATTGTGTTGTGCGGCAACGATTGTTGTGAATGTGGTTGTGGTGCACCATGGCCCGGCGTCTTTGCACGGTAAGTTCGGGCTGTTTTCTCGTGTTGGGTTGTGGGCATGGCGATTTCGGCTGTAGTGGTGTCGTGTCGCGTTTTGTCGTTGTCGGGGCGGTGGTATATCATTGGTGCATGACATCGGGACGGGTTGAGAGCGACGAGGCGGGTCGGACTGCGGCGCGCGCAGCGCGTCCCTGTCTCTCGTTGGGGTTCGGGGGTGCTGGCGTGGTGGCGGTGAATGTTGTTGTTGTGTTGGTGGTTTCGGTTTCGAGGGGAGCGCAGCGACCCGTGGGACGGCAACGGCGGGTGACCCTGCGCGAGCCGCGTAGCGGCTCCCTGGCGGGGAGCGCAGCGACCCGCTCCGTCCCTGGGCGCGGAGCGCCCAGGGTAGCGCCGCGGAAGCCGAACACCGCCTGGTCCGGGTCGCCGG
>AODO01000038.1 GCA_000341795.1 Rhodococcus triatomae BKS 15-14
CCACCTGCCGATCTCGATCTGCCGGTCGAGCGGCAGGTCGCGGTACCAGGCGGTCGCTCCGAGTGGGTCGAGGGCGGGTGAGAGGACCCATCGCGGGTCGTTCGGGTCGATCGCGAATTCCGGTGCGTCCCAAGGGACGTCGAGGTAGGGATCGAAACTCCGGTGCACGGACCCCTCGGACAGGGTCAGCAGAGCCGCGTGGTAGTCCGAATCGTGAATCCCGCTGTACCGCATCGTCGTCGAAGCCTCTCCGTCGCCGGCCGCTCGGCCCCTCGGGCCGGTGTCGTCGGTGTGCCAGTGCGGCCGAATTTACTGGGACTCGTGGTCCCATGCAAGTGCCGGCACGAATGCCGACGCGACCGGCGCCTACCATTCCCGGCGTGAGCATTTCCCTGTGTTGCCTGCTGTGGGCGCGTCCCGGCCAGGAAGAAGGCCTGCGGACGTACGAGAACCGGGTACTGACCCTGATCACCGAACACGGCGGACGGGTCGTCCAGCGCGCCCGCACCGACGGCTCCGGAGATCAGCCCGTCGAGATCCAGTTGTTCACCTTCGACTCACAGGCGGCACTCGACGGCTACATGAACGACGAGCGGCGTCTCGCCCTGGCCGACGAGCGGGACCGCGTGGTCGCCCGCACCGAGTTGATGCACGTCACCCTGGACGGGTGAACATCCGAGGTCGGCGAAATCCCGTTGCCCGGTGGGGGCGGTGACCGTACCGTCGGAGGGGTAACCGTTTCCCAGCCGAAGGAGCCGTCCACGTGATGGTGCCCGTCACCGAAGCCGACATCCGGGCGTCGTTCGTCAACTGTTCGAAGGGCGACGCCAAGCGGCTGTCGATTCCGCGCGACCTGAGTGATCGCCCCTGGCAGGACCTGGACTTCCTCGGCTGGGGGGATCCGACGCTGCGCGGACGTTGCTACATCGTCGTGCCCATCGGAGACGAGCTCGCAGGCGTCGCATTTCGCTACGAGACCGGAGGGACGGGCAAGGCGCAGATGTGCGCGATCTGCAAGACCACCCACACCGGCGGCGGGGTCTCGTTGATGACCGCCCAGAAGGCCGGCGAGGCGGGCAGGCGCGGCAACACCATCGGGATCTACATGTGCACGGACCTGGCGTGCTCGCTGTATGCGCGGAACAAGCGGAGGCCGAGCGCGGGCAATCGCTACCGCGAGACGCTGAGCATCGAGGAACGAGTCGACCGGGTCCGCGAGAACATCACCTCGTTCGTCACGGGCCTGTCCACCTGATCCGGCACGGCGACACCCGGAAACGACTCGGGCCCGAGCGGCACACGCCGCCCGGGCCCGGGAACGAATCGGATCAGGCGCTGACGAGTGCGCCCGCCGCCGCCACGAGACCGGCGACCACGGCACCGACCTGCGCCGCGACCTCGGCGTTCTCCTTCGGGTGCTTGTCACCGAACTTGTCGATGGTGCCGCCGATCGAGATGGAGACGTCCTCGAGCACCTCGCCACCGGCGATGCGGACGGCCTTGCGGGTGTCCTCGTGCGCCCACTGCGCGGCATTGCCGGACGGCGACGCACTGACCACCGCGACGGGCTTGGACTTGACCGCACCCGCGCCGTACGGCCGCGAGATCCAGTCGATCGCGTTCTTGAGGACGGCCGGGATGGTGCCGTTGTACTCGGGGGTGACGAGCAGCAGCGCGTCGGCCTCGTTCGCTGCGGCGCGCAGCGCGGCCACGGACGCGGGAACGTCGTCGTTGTCGAGGTCCTCGTTGTAGAAGGGCACCTCACCGAGGCCCTCGTAGATCACGACGTCGGTTCCCTCGGGAGCGACGTGCGACGCGGTCTCGGCGAGCTGGCGGTTGACGGAGGCGGCACGCAGGCTGCCGACGAGAGCGAGAACGCGAGTCTGAGACATGGTGATGATCCTTCGAAGTACGTGGGTCCGGTCGTTCCGACTCAGACTCTAACCGGACCGCGGTCCACTTTTGTTCCCGCACTACCATCGTCCTGTGCACCCCACGACGGTCCCGATGGCGGACGACTCCGGCGCCGAACGCTGCGACGCCGCCCGCAACCGGGCATTGCTGCTGGATGCGGCCGCTCTTCTGGTCGCCGAGCGCGGAGCCGACGCGGTCACGATGGATGCCGTGGCGGCCCAGGCGGGTGTGGGCAAGGGCACAGTGTTCCGCCGCTTCGGCAGTCGCTCCGGCCTCATGCACGCCCTGCTCGACCACACCGAATCCGAACTCCAGCAGGCCTACCTCCACGGCCCTCCACCGCTCGGGCCCGGCGCCGACCCGATCGAGCGACTCGTCGCCTACGGTCGCGCACGGCTGGCCATGGTCGAGGTGCAGGGGGACGTCCTGCGCGCGGTGGAGAGTTCCCCGGAACTCCGGTTCGGCGGACCGGCACGCCAGGTCAGCCTGGTCCACGTCCGCACCCTGCTGAGGGACGCCGGCACACCGGGCGATCTCCCCCTCCTCGCGCAGAGCCTGCTCGCGCCCCTCGAGGCGTCGCTGGTCCTGCACCAGGTCCGCGACCTCCACATGCCCATAGACCGGATCGCCGACGCCTGGGAGGACCTGGTACGCCGAATCACCGCGAGGTGATCCGCAACGCGTCACCGGTCACTACGATCTGCGGTCATGCGCATCCTTCGCCTCGCGGTGCTCGCGATCGTGGCCGCCGCCCTCGCCGCGTGTTCCGAGTCCGGTTCCGCGGCATCCGATTCGCCCCAGTCGGATCTCTTCGGCCGCACCTTCGTCTCCACCGCGGTCGACGGCGCCCAGATTCCCGGCGGCGGACCTGTGACCCTCGAGTTCATCGAGCCCGACCGCATCGCAGGCACGGCCGGATGCAACCGGGCGACGGGCACCGCCGACTTCTCGGGCGGCACGATCGTGACCGGACCGCTGGCGACCACGATGATGGCGTGCATGGGCGAGAAGGCGGACTCGGACCAGTGGCTCGCCTCGTTCCTCGCCGCGGCGCCCGCCTGGGACCTCGACGGCGACACCCTCACCCTGCGCACCGAGGCGTCGACCGTGACCCTCCTCGATCGCAAGGTCGCCCGACCCGACCGGCCCCTGACCGGGACGACCTGGGTGGTCGACACGACGATCACACCCCTCGCCGTCACCTCGTCGGTCGCGATCGAGAAGGCCGCGGCGACACTGCAGATCGCCGACGACGGAACGGTCACCGGATCGACGGGGTGCAACTCGTTCACCGGCCGCGCCGAGGTGTCCGGCGAGACGGTCACCTTCGGTCCACTCGCGACGACGCGCCGGGCCTGCGTCCCCGAGCTCGCCGAGGTGGAGCAGGCGGTGCTGGCCACCCTCACCGGAACCGCCACCGCGACAGTCGAATCCGACCGTCTGCAACTGATGAACACGAACGGGACCGGACTGGGGTTGCGCGCGCAGTGATGTCACCGACGACGACGGACACCGGCCCCTGGTGGCCCGTCTGGCGCGGCGGCCGTCAGTAGTGTGCGTCGAGCCACGCGCCGAGTTCGCGCGCGCTGGCGTCGACCCGGGCAGGCCAGTCCATCGCGGACTCGTCGGCGTTGTCGCTGACGTGCTTGACGAGCCGGCAGACTGCCCCCATGCGGGCGCAGGCGGCCGCGATCGCGAACCCCTCCATGTCGACGAGGTCGGCGCGCCGGGCGAGGCTCGCGCGCTGTTCCGGATCGGTGACGAAGACGTCCCCGGTGGCGAGGACCGAGCCGTCCCCGTCGGGGAGTGAGATCTCCTCCACCGCGGGATAGCCCAGCGATCGCAGGACATCCGCACTCAGGTCGTGGTTGACGACGCGTGAGGGTACGAACAGGCCGGCGTGGTGATCGTGCAGCGCGCCGGCGGTGCCGACGTTGACGACGACGGGCCTCGCCTCCGGCGGATGACCCGCGAGCGCCGCGGTGACCGCTATCGCGGCGTCGACCTTGCCTATTCCGGTGTGGAGCACGCCGAAACGTGCCGGCACGTGCGCGGCTTCGACGGCGGTGGCGGAGACGACGAGAACGGGGGTGTTGATCACCGGCAGACTGTAGCCTTCGCGCCGCCGCGTGCTCCTCGATAGAGTCACGCGCATGTCCACACTGCGTGCGCGAATCCTGGAGGAACTCGGCGCCAAGCCGACCATCGACCCGGCCGACGAGGTGCGTACCCGCATCGACTTCCTCAAGGCGTACCTGCGCTCCACCCCGGCGACGGGATTCGTCCTCGGCATCAGCGGCGGGCAGGACAGCACTCTGGCCGGACGGCTGTGCCAACTGGCCGCCGAGGAACTGCGTGCCGAGGGCCACGACGCCGAGTTCGTCGCGGTCCGGTTGCCCTACGGCGTGCAGGCCGACGAACACGACGCACAGGTGGCTCTGGGATTCATCCGGCCGGACCGGTCGATCACCGTCAACATCAAGCCCGGCGCCGATGCGGCCGTCGCGGAGAGCGCGGCCGGTCTCGCGGAAGTGCTCGGGCACAACGGTGAGCTCCGGGACTTCGTGCGCGGCAACGTCAAGGCCCGTGAGCGGATGGTCGTCCAGTACGCCATCGCGGGCGAACTGGGTCGTCTCGTGGTCGGCACCGACCACGCCGCGGAGGCGATCACCGGCTTCTTCACCAAGTACGGCGACGGCGGGGTCGACATGACCCCCTTGACCGGACTGTCCAAGCGGCAGGGTGCGGCGCTGCTCCAGCACCTCGGCGCGCCGGAGTCCACGTGGCGCAAGGTCCCCACCGCAGACCTCGAGGACGATCGCCCGGCACTTCCCGACGAGGAGGCGCTGGGCCTGCGGTACGACGAGATCGACGACTACCTCGAGGGCCGCGAGGTCACCCCCGACATCGCTCGGAAGATCGAGACCATGTTCCTCGGCACCCGACACAAGCGGGCAGCGCCGGTGACCCCGCTCGACGACTGGTGGAAGTAGCGCGATGAGCACCGTCCTGGTCGTCGGAGGCACCGGTACCGCGGGTTCGGCCGCGGTGTCGGAGCTCGCCGCCCGCGGCCACACGGTCCGGGTGCTCAGTCGGCACGCGCCCGTCGATCTGCCTGCCGGGGTGACGCACACACCGGGGGACCTCACGACGGGGACCGGTGTGAGCGAGGCACTCACCGGCGTGGATGTGGTCGTCAGCGCGGTGAACGGACAGACCAGGGCGACCCGCCCCGTCTTCACGGAGGGCGCTCGCACCCTGACCGCGGCCGCGCGCGAGGCCGGGGTGCGGCGCCTGGTGCTGCTGTCCATCGTCGGCGTCGACGAGGTCACGTTCGGCTACTACCAGGCACTCGTCGAGCAGGAGCGGATCTTCGCGGCGTGCGGGGTGGACACCACCGTCGTACGGTGTACCCAGTTCCATTCCCTGGTGCGGTCGGTGTTCGCCACCACTGCCCGATTCGGGGTCCTGCCCGCCGTGCGCGGTGCCCGGTTCCAGTCGATCGCACCGGCGGAGGTGGGCCGGGCGCTGGCCGACGCGGCGTCGGCACGATCGCCCGGCGCCCGCATCGAGATCGGTGGCCCGGAGCCCGAGTCGATGCGCGACCTCGCGAACACGTGGAAGCGGGTCACCGGGTCGAGGGCCGTCGTCGTCCCGCTGCCGGTACCCGGCGCAGCCGGCCGATTTCTGCGCGAGGGTCGCAATCTGACTCCGGAGAACAGGTACGGCACAGTCACTTTCGAAGAATGGCTCGCCGACAGTCGGGGCTGATCACCCGCCCGCGAAGGGTGGAAGCACATCGACCCGGGGACCGACGACATCGTCGAGGTCGCGGGTCAGCTCGTCGTTCTGCAGGTAGGCCGCGACGTCGAGCACGCGCGCCATCGCCTGGCCGTGCCGGTCGACCAGCGCGGCACGCAACTGACCGAGAGTGGCACCCCCGGTGATCGACAGCTGCTCCTCGACGCATCCGGCGGCCTCGGCGGCGGCCGCGAAGTGACGCACGGTCACCACCACCGTCTCCGGCGTCGCCTGCGCCGCCGCGTTCCCAACCGTCTCAACCACCGATGGCTCCCATGCTGCGTTGCGGCGGCGCGAAGCCGTCCGCGTCGATGCCGTGTCCGGCCCACTTGGTCCACATCGCGCCGCGCCACAGCGTCGCGATGTCGTCGTCGCTCGCCCCCGCCCGCATCGCATCCCGCAGGTCGATCTCGCTGTCGCTGAAGAGGCAGGAACGTACCGTGCCCTCGGCAGTGAGACGGGTGCGGTCGCAGTCCTCGCAGAAGTTCCGGGTGACGGACGCGATGATGCCGACGGTGGCCGGTCCGCCGTCGACGAGCCATTCCTCGGCGGGGGCGGAGGGATCCTCGCGCCCGGCTTCGGTGAGGGCGAACCGCTCGCCGAGGACGTCGAGCAGATGCTGTGCGTCCACCATCGTGGTCCGGTCCCACGCCTGATCGGCGTCGAGAGGCATCTCCTCGATGAACCGGAGGTGCGCACCCTCGTCCAGGCACCACTGCAGGAGATCCACTGCACCGGTGAGCGTTTCGGGCATCAGGACGGCGTTGATCTTCAGCGGCGTCAGGCCGGCGCGGGCCGCCGCGCGGATCCCCGCGAGCACCGCGGGCAGCCTGTCCCGCCGGGTGAGTTCGGCGAAGTGGTCGCGATCGACGGTGTCGAGGGAGATGTTCACGCGGGACAGCCCGGCATCGACGAGACCCTGGGCACGGTGCTCGAGACCGACCGCATTGGTCGTCATCGACAGCGGCGTCCCCGGCACGGCTCGGGCGCAGCCGCCGATGATGTCCTCGAGATCCCGGCGCATCAGCGGCTCACCGCCGGTGAACCGCACCTCGCGGACTCCGAGATCGCGCACCGCGATCGTGACCAGCCGGACGATCTCGGCGGCGTTCAGCAGTCTCTGCTGCGGAATGACCGGCAGGCCCTCGGCAGGCATGCAGTACGTGCATCGCAACGAGCACTTCTCGGTGATGGAGACACGCAGGTCCCGGGCCACGCGCCCGAAGCGGTCCACCAGTTCCGGGGTGTCGGGGCGGCCCGACACGTCGACCCGGCCGAGAACGGTGGGCAGGCCGATCGACACCGGCCGCACGGTCGCCGTCATCGGATCTCCACCTCCCACATGTGACCAGTATGCCGAGTCCGTGTAACGCGGAGGTTATCCACCGCGCGGGTCGCGGTGTCGGACCCTGGCCGCCCGCCGCCTAGGATGGGTCACCACGCCACCGGGAGGGCCATGACCAGCAGATCCGTCGACGAGCACGCAGGCATCGTCCGGCAGCTGCTCTCCCGCGCGTTGACGCCCGGAAGCGAAACGGTCCCGGTGCCCGACGCACTCGGCAGGGTCCTCGCCGAGGACGTCCGTGCACCGATCGACCTGCCCGTGTTCCGGAACTCCCAGATGGACGGCTATGCCGTCGACGCCGCGTCCCTGCACGAGGTGCCGGTCTCGTTGCCGGTGACGGCCACGGTCGCGGCCGGCGACGCCGGACCCGACCGGCTCGCCCCCGGCACGGCGGTCAAGATCATGACCGGCGCTCCCGTCCCCGTCGGCGCCGACTGTGTGGTCCCCGTCGAGGACACCGACACGGACGGCGGCGTCGTCCGGATCCACGCCGCTCGCCGACCCGGCGAGTTCGTCCGGGACCGGGGCAGCGACGTCACCGCCGGCACCCTGCTGCTGGCGGCCGGCGCGGCCCTCACCGCACGACATCTGGCGATGCTCGCCGCCGTCGGCCTCGCCGAGGTGCCGGTCTTGCGCCGCCCACGGTTCGCGGTGATCGCGACGGGCGCCGAACTCGTGCCACCGGGCAGCTCACTGGGCCCGGGGCAGATCTTCGAGTCGAACTCCGTCGCGCTCGCCGCGAGCGTGCGCGCCAACGGCGGTGACGCCGTCCTGGTCGGACACAGCACGGACGTGCCGGACCACTTCCGCGAACTGCTCGAGCGCGCCGTTGCCGCCGCCGACGTCGTCCTCACCTCCGGCGGGGTGTCGATGGGGGACTTCGAGGTGGTCCGCGAGGTCCTGACACCGCTCGGCGGCTGGTTCGGCCACGTCGCGATGCAGCCGGGCGGACCACAGGGCCTGACAACGGTCGACGGCGTGCCGGTGCTCAGCTTCCCCGGAAATCCGGTGAGCACCCTGATCTCCTTCGAGGTGTTCGCCAGGGGCGAGCTGCGCCGCTGCGCCGGGCTCGCACCGGTGCCCACCGACCGTGCGACGCTCACGGTGCCCGCGCACTCCCCGCCGGGGAAGCGGCAGTTCCTTCGGGGACGGCGGGTCACCGATGGGGTGACACTGGAGTCGGGTCCGGGATCGCATCTGGTGGCGGCGTTGGCCCGGGCCGACGTGCTGCTCGACATTCCGGAGGACGTGACGACGATGCAGGCAGGAGACGACGTGCGGGTGTGGGAGCTGTGAGCGGGAATCTGACGCACCTCGACGACGAGGGCCGCGCCCGGATGGTCGACGTGAGCGCCAAGGCGAACACCACGCGTATCGCGGTCGCCGCCGGTGAACTGCAGACCACTCCCGAGGTCGTCGCACTGGTCCGGGCGGACGACATGCCCAAGGCCGACGTGCTCGCCACCGCCCGGATCGCCGGCATCGCGGGCGCCAAGCGCACCTCCGAGCTCATTCCCCTGTGCCATCAGCTCGCACTGTCGTCGGTCAAGGTCGAGTTCGGCTTCACCGAATCGACCATCACCATCGAGGCCCGCGCGAAGACCACAGGGCAGACCGGCGTGGAGATGGAGGCACTCACCGCCGTGGCCGTCGCCGGACTGACGTTGCACGACATGGTGAAGGCGGTGGATCCCGCCGCGGTGCTGAACGGAGTCCGGCTGCTGACGAAGTCCGGCGGCAAGCGCGGGAACTGGGTGCGCGAGGACGCGGTCTCGGCACCGACGGTGGAATCCGAGCCGGCGTCGGAGCGGTCGGCGGTCGTTCTGGTGGCATCGACCGCCGGCGCCGCGGGAACCCGGACCGACACCACCGGCCCGGCGCTCGCCGACTGGCTCGGCGGGCTCGGCTTCACGGTCCGCGGGCCGCTCGTGTGCGCGGACGCGGACATCGACGCCGGTCTCGCGGAGGCACTGCGCGGCGCGCCTGCACTGGTGGTCACCACCGGGGGCACCGGCGCCTCGCCCACCGACCGCACCCCGGAGGCCACCGCGGCGGTGCTCGATCGTGAGCTCCCAGGTCTGGCGGAGGCCATGCGCCGCAAGGGAACCGAGAAGATCGCTCACGCCTCGCTGAGCCGAGGGCTCGCCGGACTCGTCGGACGTACCGTGGTCGTGAACCTGCCGGGCTCCCCCGGCGGGGTGCGGGACGGCATGGCGGTCCTGGAACCGGTACTCGATCACCTGCTCGCGCAGGTCGCAGGCGGAGGAATGCACGATGAGTGACCTGCTGGCAGCGATCTCCGACCAGCCTCTCGATCCGGCCGCGGTCGATGCCGCCGTCGCAGGCCCGGAGCACGGTGCGGTGGTCCTGTTCTCCGGCGTCGTGCGCAATCACGATGAGGGGCAGTCCGTTACCGCTCTCGAATACTCGGCGCACCCCGACGCGGAGTCCTTCCTGCGCCGCTGTTGCGAACAGGTGTCCGCCGAGTCCGGACTGCCGGTGGCGGCGGTGCACCGGGTCGGCGCGCTGACGATCGGCGACCTGGCGCTGGTCGCGGCGGTCGCTGCGCCCCACCGCGCCGAGGCGTTCGCGGCGTGCTCGCTGCTCGTGGAGCGGATCAAGGCCGAGGTCCCGATCTGGAAGCGCCAGCACTTCGTGGGCGGCGTCACCGAGTGGGTCGGCCTGTAGGGCGCACCGAATGTCACACGAACGTTCACACCAATGTCGTTGGGCGCCACCGCTGACCGACGACGGCTCGAGTCGGCCCCGAGGGATCGACGTGTAACCCGGTGCGGCCGACGGCCCACGTCGACCGACCGGGGCGCGACCCCGGAGTGTGACCCAGGCAACGGCAGGCACCCCACGCGGTCCGCTATGCTGACATCACTCGGCGCGAGCTTCACGGCGCCAGCCGTCGTGGATCGGTTTTCACGTGCCAGGCACGAACTCTTCTTACGGCGATCGATGTTGCCCACCGGCAATCTCGCCAACACTTGTGCCGATGTCGCACCCGGACCCGCGGTCCCGTGCCGATCGGCGCAACCCGATGCCCGAAAGGCACTCGCACACACATGACAGCGACCTTCGCCGAACTCGGCGTGCCCGCTCCCCTCGTGACAGCTCTCACCGGCGCCGGAATCAGCGCGCCGTTCCCGATCCAGGTCGACACGCTCCCCGACACCCTCGCAGGCCGGGACGTCCTCGGACGCGGGAAGACCGGCAGCGGCAAGACCCTCGCCTTCTCGATTCCGATGGCAGCCCGCCTCGCCGGTTCGACCGCGTCCCGGCGCCGCGCGAGCCAGCCCCGCGGACTGGTTCTCGCCCCGACCCGTGAGCTCGCGACCCAGATCACCGCGACACTGGAGCCGCTCGCCTCCGCCGCCGGACTCAGGGTGACCACCATCTTCGGAGGCGTCTCCCAGCACCGGCAGGTCAAGGCGCTCGAAGCGGGTGTCGACATCGTCGTGGCCTGCCCCGGCCGTCTCGAGGACCTGATGAAGCAGCGTCTCGTGTTCCTCGACGCCGTCGAGATCACCGTGCTCGACGAGGCCGATCACATGGCCGATCTCGGCTTCCTGCCCGGCGTGACCCGCATTCTCAAGGCCACGCCCACCGGCGGCCAGCGACTGTTGTTCTCGGCAACGCTCGACAACGGTGTCGACGTCCTCGTCAAGAAGTTCCTGACCAACGAGGTTCTGCACTCCGTGGACGAGGCGAACTCGCCTGTCGCGGCCATGACCCACCACATCTTCGACGTCTCGGGCGCGGCGGACAAGAAGGATCTCGTACACAAACTGGCATCCGGTACCGGTCGCCGAATCCTGTTCATGCGCACCAAGCATCAGGCACGCAAGCTCGCCAAGCAGCTCACGGAGGCGGGCATCCCGTCCGTCGACCTGCACGGCAATCTCTCGCAGAACGCCCGCGACCGCAACCTCGCCGCGTTCTCGTCGGGTGAGGCACGGGTTCTCGTCGCGACCGACGTCGCGGCCCGCGGTGTCCACGTCGACGACGTGGAACTCGTCGTGCACGTCGACCCGCCCGCCGAGCACAAGGCGTACCTGCATCGCTCGGGCCGCACCGCGCGTGCCGGCAGCGCAGGCGACGTCGTCACGGTGGTCCTCCCGGAGCAGCGCAAGGATCTCGCGGTCCTGATGCGCAAGGCCAAGATCACGGTCACCCCCCAGCAGGTCACCGCGAGCTCCGCTGCCGTCACCGAACTGGTCGGCGAGATCGCTCCGCACGTCGTGCCCGTGCCGAAGCCGGTGGCACAGCCGGCGGGCCAGGGCGGCGGTCGCCGTGGCGGCGGGCAGCGCGGCCGAGGCGGCAACGGAGGCCAGGGCGGCGGATCGCGGCGACAGCAGGAGACGTCGGCGTCCGGCACCGAGAGGCGCAGCGGCACAGCGGGTTCCACCACCCGCTCGACCGGGGGCCGGGGACGCGACGCCGCAGCCCGCACCGGCGGCGAGCGCGGCGGTACCCGGAACGGGCGGAACGGGGCGTCCGCCGGCCGCACCGGCTCCGGCAACGCACGTGGCCGCTCGTCCAGCCCCGTCACCGTCTACAGCAGCGAGACGCCGAGCACGGACACCTCGCGCGGCGGCGACAACAGGCGGCGCCGACGCGCGACCCGTCCGTAGTCGCGGCACCGATCGAGCCCGCAGCGCCCAACGCGCTGCGGGCTCGATCGCGTTCCGCCCGACGCGGGACCGCCGCGGGCGGTCAGGACTCGACGACGTAGCGGTGGACGGCGGTCATCGCCTCGGGCCCGTCGTCGGCAGACGGATCGGCGACGCACCGCACGAGATCACGCTCGATCGCCCCGGTGTCGATGTCCGCGCCGATCAGGACGAGCTCTGTGCGCCGGTGCACACCGCGTCCCCACGGCGCCCGGTCGAACCGGATGTGCCGGCCGACGGTCTGCACGAGGTATCGCTCGGTGTGGCCCTCGATCCCGAAGTACACGAAGCCCTTCACCCGGTACAGGCCGGACGGCGGCTCCTCCAGGAAGTGCGCGAGGGCCCGCGGAGCCATCGGTGCGGCCGAGGTGAAGGTGATGCTGCGGTATCCGTCGTGCAGGTGGGTGTGCCCGTCTCCGCCGTGGCACTGCTCCTGCTCGAGCAGCAACTCGTCGAGACGCAACTGGCGTGGCTCGTCGTCGACACGGACGACCTCGTCGAACAGCAGTCGCGGATCGATCCGACCGTGGGTGGTGGTGAGCACGGGAGCACGTTCGGCCAACCCTCCGATGCGATTCCGGACGGCGTCCGCCTCGCCGACGGACAGCAGGTCGGTCTTGTTCAGCACCACCAGATCGGCCATCCGCACGTGCAGGTCGAGTTCGGGGTGGCGGGTCCGGTTGACCTCGAATTCGGCGCCGTCGACGAGAACCACGAGCCCGCCGTAGCCGATGTGGGGGTTTTCGCTGCCGAGGATCATGCGTACGAGGGTCCGCGGCTCGGCGAGGCCGCTCGCCTCGACGACGATGACGTCGATGTCCGCCCGGGTGAGGCGGTCGAGCATCGCGTCCATCTCCTCGACGTCGACGGCGCAGCACAGGCAGCCGTTGCTCAGGGACACGGTGGAGTCGACCTGGCCGGCGACGAGCATCGAGTCGATGCCGACCGATCCGAAGTCGTTGACGATCACACCGATCCGGACACCGTGATGTCCCCGAAGGAGATGGTTGAGCAGGCTCGTCTTGCCGGATCCGAGGAACCCGGCCACCAACACGACCGGGATCAACCGCCGCGCCACCCGCACCTCCCTGCTCGATCGGGTGTCCATCGTAGTGGCCCTCCGCCGCCTCGCCCGGGCATCGCACCGGACGGTGACGCGGCGCATGCCCCCGGAGCACCGATCCGACGGCGCCCTGACGTCGCCGAGTGTTCACTCGGCGGAAACGTGCGAGAAATCCCCAGTACACGGCCGTTCGTATTGTGGCGTCGCTCACATTTCCGAAGAAAAGCCGGTCGCATCACACAGGCACACCTGAACGTTGCGGCTCCCTGATTATCTCGGTGTAATAACGGCGCGTTACATGTCGTTCCGGCATGCTTCACGCATCCAGGACCTCACCTTCCGTGAAAGAGAACCTCATGAAGCGAACTGCTGCCGTGGTCGGCGCACTGGGATTGACCATCGGCCTCGGCGCCGGGGTTGCCACCGCGAACGCTCCGGTCGAGCCGGCCCCCGCGGAGGCCGTTCCCGCCGAGGCCACTGCCACGGAATCCGAGCCGGACGAGTTCGCGACCGGGTCGATGGCGATCGACACCATCGTGCGCGCCGCCAACGAGGAGGACGCCGCCGGCGCCGTGGCGACCGCCGTCGGCACGATGACGGTCGACGGACTGCGCGAGTGCGGACTGGGCATGCTGATCGGCACCACGACCGACGAGTTCACTCCCCGCAACGTCGGCACCTTCCTCAGCGTGGCGGGCAAGCGCCTGGTCGCGATCGCCCAGGGTCCCGCCGCCGTCGTCTCGGTGGTCGCGGGCGGCTGCGTGGAACGCTCTCTCCTCATGGCGTTCGACGTCCCGGCGGGGCACGCGAAGATCAGTGGATCTGTCGCGTCGCTGGCCCTCGGCGGCCTGCTCGGCACCGGCCTGCTCGCCACCGCTTCAAGCGACACCGGCCTGCTCGACGCCGCGTCGTCCGACACCGCATCCGCCGACAGCGCGTCCTCCGACACCTCGTCTGCTGACACCGCATCCGCCGACACCGGGTCGGAGGGACTGCTCGACGCGGGCTCGCTCGCGGCCAGCGAGCCGGTCTCGGAGACTCTCATGGCCGGCACCGCCGGACTCTGATCCCCCCGGAACCCGCGACGAGGGCCGGACACCGTGACGGTGTCCGGCCCTCGTTGCGCCGGCGCCGGGTCAGGCGAGAAGGTCGAGCAGAGTGTCCAGCAACTCGGCGAACACTCCGAGGTCCTGCTCGTTCGCCAGTTCCTGCACGATGTCGAGGTCGAGCGCCGACAGCAGGGTCCGCAACAGTTCGAGACCCTGGCCGACCACCGAGGGGGACGCGGCCTCTTCCGGATTCTGTGCGGGCGACGAGTCGCCGGTCACGGAGGCGTCGGAGGGAGCCGGGTCCGGCGCCGTCGCCGCACCTGGTGTGGTCGCCCCGCTCGGATCCGGGGACGGGGCGGCGGCCGCCTCACCCATCAGGTAGTCGACCGCGCCCACGATGATCGCGACCGCGTGCTTGAGACGTCCGTCCTGACTCTCCAGGACCGCCGCGTCGTCGGGGTTCGACCCGTTGCCCATCTCGACGAACGCGAGCGGCACCGTGGTGAGCGCGGGACCCGCGAGGTCGGAGCGGGACTGGATGCCGTCGACGACGCCGGCGTAGTTGGCGGGAACGAAACCGGCCTCGCGGTACGCGTCCCGGATCGCGACGGTCGCGGCATTGCCTGCACCCGACTGGACCTCCTCGACCGTCGCGTCGGGCACCGGGAGCGTGGGCACGATCAGGTGGAACCCGCGCGCCGTCGGTCCCTGCCCGGCGGCGGTGGAGTCGGCGTGGATGCTGACGGCGAGATCGGCTCCCGACGCATTCGCCGCCCGCGCTCGCTCGTCGACGCAGCCACCCCAGCCGCTGTCGTCCTGTCGGCTCAGTTCGACCGCCGCCCCCAGCTTCTCCAGCCCGGCCTTGACCAGCTGTGCGACATCCCAGGTGATGGTGTGCTCCGGCACCCCACCGAGAGTCGTCATGCCGGTCGTCTGACAGTCCTTGGTACCGCCGCGACCGTCGTCGACCTGACGCGAGAGATCCTCGTCGTGGGCGGTGCCCTGGTGACCGGGGTCGAGGAACACGGTGCGGCCGGCGAGCGGCGTCGTCGCCGCGGCGCCCTCGGCGACCGGGGCGGGGTCGGCGGCGGTGGCCGGCTGCGCACCGGCCACCGGCGTGAGTGCCACGGTCATCGCGATCGCCGCGAAGCCCGCCGTGAGAAAGGTCTTGGTCATCGTGAGATGGGAGCGCCGTCCCGGCGCACCGCTCTCCTTTCGGCCGACTGGTCGAGCTGCCACTTCAGCACCTCAGGTCACAGGCGAACCAAGTGAACCATTCGACACAGCGGTCACGGGAGTGCTCCACCCCTCCGGAGCGGGAACCGATGACGTTCCGTGACCTTCGCCCTCATCGGCGCGGCGAGCGACGACGCGCCTCAGATGTGGAACAGCATCGTCTCGGCGGTCAGCCCCGGACCGAAGGCCATCGCACAGCCCGCGCCGGTCGGACCCCCTTCCTCGGCACGTTTCATGATCTCGGCGAGGACGAACAGGATCGTGGCCGACGACATGTTGCCGTAGTTCTCCAGGACGTGCCGTGACGCCGACAGCGCGTCGGGCGCGAGCTCGATGCCGTCCTGCACCGCGTCGAGAATGGACCGCCCACCCGGATGGACCGCCCAGAGATCGATCGACTCCTTCGACGCGCCCGCGAGTATCTCCTTGAGGTTGGGGCCGTCGAGCGCCCGCCCGAGGGCGCCGGGCACCTTCCCGGACAGCACCATGTCGAATCCGATGTCACCGATGCGCCAGGTGATGAGATCCGCCGATTCGGGCACCATGACCGCCTTGAACGAGTCCATCGCGATGCCCTCCTCGTCGCCCGTCACGAGGACTGCCGCGCAACCGTCGCCGAACACGAGGAACGACAGCATCGTCTCGAGCGATTCGGACCGCTGCAGGTGCAGCGAGCACAACTCCAGACTGACGACCAGGACGCGGGCGTTCGGTTCGGACCTGACGATGTGGTGCGCGAGCTTGAGCCCGTTGATTCCTGCGAAGCAACCCATGAACCCGATCTGCGTGCGCTCCACCGACCGGGGCACGCCGCACCGCTTGATGATCTCGAAATCGATTCCAGGCGAATAGAACCCCGTGCAGGTGATGACGATCAGGTGAGTGATCTCCGCGGCCCTGTCACCGAGTTCGAGCCCGTCGACGGCGCGGACCGCGAGGTCCGGTGCACTGCGCTCGAACTCGATCATGCGCGTCTCGGTGTTCACCGTGTTGGGGTCGTCACCGTAGAACGTCGCGGGCGAGCCGATACCCGCGTAGCGGTGGGAGATCTGCGACCGGTCCGCCATCCGACGGAACAGCAGTTGCTTGCGCCGCTCGGTGAACGTCGCGTCCGCGAACTCGACGAATGCCTGATGGACGTCGTGTTCGGGCACCACGGTACTGATGCGATTGATGTGGGCAGTGGTCATTGAGGCACTCCGAAACAGACGAGGGGGTAGCGGGACGTGACCGCGAAGAACGAAGGATCACCAACTGGACACTCGTACAGGGGGATTCGAGGCCAGGTTCGGGTGAACCCTCGGCAGCGCTGAAGTTAGCGCACCCTTATCGTCGACGCAAGCGGTAGGTTGTCGCCTGCCACCTCACCCGCTCGTCGACGCGTCGCCGAGCCACCCCCGAAAGGACCTGCGTGGCTTCGATTCTGCTGTGCAGCGCCCCACTCACCGGTCACGTCCAGCCCATGCTGGCCATCGGACGTCGCCTCGTGACGGACGGCCACGACGTAGCGATCCTGACCGGGCGGGCGTTCGCCGAACGCGCCGAGCGGGCCGGAATCCGCTTCGTTCCACTGCCTCCGAGCTGCGACTACGACGACACACGACTGGACGACCGCTTTCCCGGCCGATCCCGGTACCCGGCGTTCCTGCGGTCATTGTTCGACGCGGAGCGGATGTTCGCCGCCCTCGCCGGCGACCAGTACCGCGCCGTCACGGCGGCTGTCGAGCTGGTCGCTGCGGACGTGGTGATCGTGGAGAACCTGTTCATGGGCGCGCTTCCACTCCTGACAACCGAACCGGACGGTCGCCCAGATGTTTTCGCGGTGTGCACCTCACCCCTGATGGCCACCAGTGTCGACACGGCGCCGTTCGGCCCGGGATTGTCGCCGTCGACCGGCCCGGTGAGCCGTACCCGGAACCGCCTCCTCAACGCAGGCGCACGACGAGTGGTGATGCGCCGTGCACAGCGGATCGCATCGGTCGAGACCCGGCGTGTCATCGGCAGCGATCCGGCGTGCTTCCTCCTGGACTGGCCACTGCTCGCCGACGACACGTTCGTGCTGACCACACACGGTTTCGAGTATCCGCGCCCGGACGTCGACGATCGCCTCAGCTTCGTCGGACCGATCCTTCCAGCCGCACCACGGGACTGGTCGACTCCACCGTGGTGGGATCGCCTGATCACCGATCGGCCGGTTGTGCTCGTCACACAGGGCACCCTCGACAACCACGATCTCGGCACTCTCATCGATCCGACCGTCGATGCACTCGCCGACACGGACGCCCTCGTCATCGCGGCCACCGGCGGCCGTCCTGCCGACGCCGTTCACAGCGCCCCGTCCAACGTCGTGGTCACCGAGTTCGTCCCGTTCTCCCTGCTCCTCCCGCACGTGGACGTGATGGTCACCAACGGCGGCTGGGGTGGCGTGCATTTCGCTCTGTCCCACGGGGTTCCCCTCGTCGTCGCGGGGAGCACCGAGGACAAGGCGGAGATCGGAGCGCGGGTCGCGCGGTCCGGCGCCGGAATCAGGATCCGGACCGGATCCCCCTCCCCCGCCGCGCTACGCCGGGCCGTGTCCGAGGTCCTCGCCGACGGCCGATACGCGGCGCGTGCCCGGGAACTGGCAGCGGACCTGGCCTGCCACGACGCCACGGAATCGATCGCGAGGCGCGTTCGCGAGGTTGCCGCGTCAACGTAGCACCCCACCGCGAGCCGGATCTGGGTTATGTTGCCGCCCATGCGTAAACGTGTGTTGTGGATCGTCGGGGCGGTACTCGCGGTTGCAGTAATTGCGGTCGGCGTGGGGCCGTGGGCGTACGCCAAGTTCTTCCACGGCGATCAGCCGGATGCACTGGGACTGACCGGTGAGGCGTCCGGCGCGTCCGGTTCCCTCGCCGGAAACTGGACGGTCGTCCCGGAGTCCGCGGCCGGCTACGAGGTCTGGGAGACACTCAACGGTCAGCGCGTGTTCGTGCGCGGTCAGACCCAGGACGTGACCGGTACTGCCACCGTGGAGGATTCGACGTTGACGGCGGGGACCGTCGAGGTCGACGTCGCGAGCATCGCCACCGACAGCGAACGCCGGGACGCGATGTTCGACATGATGATCATGAACACCGGCTCGTTCCCGACCGCGACCTTCGAGCTCACCGAGCCGATCGATCTGTCGACCGTGCCGGAGGACGGTTCGACGATCTCCGTCCCCGTCGCCGGGAAGTTGACGCTCCGAGGCCAGACACGGGATGTGACAAGCACTTTCGACATCCGCCGCTCGGGTGAGAGGCTCGAGACGGCGGGCGCGATCGACGTGGCATGGACCGACTACCAGGTGCAGAAGCCGACGACGTTCCCGAACATCGTCGTCGAGGACGCCGGCCAGGTGCAGTTCTCGATCGTGTTGGGCAAGTCCTGACCCCCTCGGGCGCGGACGTCGTGGTCGTCGGAGCCGGTCCGACCGGCCTGACGGCCGCGACGCTGCTCGCGCGGCAGGGCGTCCGGTGCGTGGTCGTCGAACGACACACCGATCCGTATCCCCTCCCGCGCGCGGTCCACCTCGACGACGAGGTCCTGCGGATCGCGCAGGCAGCCGGTGTCGCCGACGCCGTCGCCGCCGTCTGCGAACCGGCACTGGGGCTGCGCCTGGTCGACGGCCACCTCCGCACCCTGCTGGAACTCCGTCGCGACAAGGCGGTCGGCGCGCACGGGTGGCCCGAGACGAACATGTTCGACCAACCCGATCTCGAGCGGGTACTCCGGACCGGCCTGATCCGGCATCCGGAGGTCACCCTGCTCCCCGGCCACGAGGTCACCGACCTCTCGGTCCGGCGTGACGGCCGCGCCGACGTCGCCGTTCGACCGACGAAGGGTGTCGAATCACACACCGTTACAGCCGGTTTCGTCCTCGCATGCGACGGAGCCGGCAGCGGCCTGCGCGATCGGATCGGCAGTCGCATGCGGAATCTCGGCTTCGACCAGCACTGGCTGGTCGTCGACCTCCGGTGCGAACGCGACCTCGACCTCTGGGCCGGCGTCCACCAGATCTGTGCAGGCACCGACTCCGGCACCTTCATGCGGATCGGTGAACACCGCTACCGGTGGGAGTTCCGGATTCCCGCACCCGGTTCGGTCACCGACGCCGAGGTGGCGGCCCGGCTCCAACCGTGGTTCCCCGACGGCGCCGCGACCGTACTCCGGCACACGGTCCACTCCCACCGAGCGGCGGTGGCCGACACCTGGCGACGCGGGCCGGTGTTCCTGCTCGGCGACGCCGCCCATCTGACACCGCCGTTCATCGGTCAAGGCATGGGTGCGGGCCAGCGGGACGCCATGAACCTCGCTTGGAAGATCGCGGCCGTGCTGGCGGGGCGGGCGGACGACTCCCTCCTCGACACCTACCAGCCCGAGCGGCGCGCCCATGTCGTCACCGCGGTGCTCGGGGCGGTCCTCGTCGGCCGCGCGATGGCGGCACCGACCGCGCTGCATCCCGTCCTGCGGTGTGTCGCGCGGCTTCCGAATCCCGACCCGATCGCGCGCCGCGTCCTCGCGCCCCGCCTGCGCGGAGGCGTGCTCGCCGGTCGACGCTCGCGGTCTCCGATCGGCGCGACACTGCCGCAGTGGTTCCGTGCCGACGGCAGCCGTACGGACGACGTGCTCGGTCCGGGGTTCGCAGTTCTGGGAACGTGGGACGACGACGAGACATTCGGTGCGCTCGCCGACGACGTCGGGGCCCGCCGGATCAGCGTGGCCGACCTGCCCGAGTCCGCGACCTGGCTCGCGCGACACCGGTTGCGGGCCGCGGTGATCCGGCCCGATCGTGTCGTGCTCGCCGTCGTCGACGACCGCGGACGCGTCCACGGAGCACGTGCCTTCCGCGGAGGTCAGGGGCGGCGGGTGAAGTTCAGGTGGGTGACGCCGCCCGGCGACGCCACGGTCTCGATGTCGTAGGCGTCCTCGAGGCCCTCCAGCCCGTCCCACAGCCGCACCCCCCTGCCGAGCAGAACCGGAACCTGCACGACGTGCAGGTGGTCGATGAGGCCGGCGGCGAGGAAGTCCCGAACCACCGTCGGCCCACCGCCGATCCTGACGTCGAGCCCGCCGGCCGCCTCCCGGGCCTGCTCGAGAGCCTCCTCCGGTGTGGCGTCGAGGAAGTGGAAGACGTTGCCACCCTCCATCTCCAGGGTGGGCCGTGGATGGTGGGTGAGGACGAAAACCGGCGTGTGGAAGGGCGGGTTCGGACCCCACCAGCCCTTCCACTCGTCGTCGGCACCGAGGTCTGTCCACGGACCGGTCTGCGGACCGAACTTGCCCCGGCCCATGATCTCCGCTCCGATCCCGACCGCATGACGCTGCGCGAACGCATCGTCGACTCCCTCGGACCCGCCGTCCTCGCCGACCATCGACCGCCAGAAGCGGGTCGCGAACATCCACTGGTGCAATCGCTCACCGGCATGTCCGAACGGCGCGTCGAAGCCGAGCCCCTCACCGGTGCCGAAACCGTCGAGCGAGACCGTGAAATTCTGTACGCGGACCTTCGACATCGCTACCTCCCCTGGAATGAACGTGCACGGTGTGTGCCCGCCGATGTGCCTATCATCACCGCATGGGGGGACACCGGGGAGTTCGAGAACACGTCGTCGCCGAACGGGCCGAGCTGGTCGGCCTGCTCGCGGAGCTCACCGACGAGCAGTGGCGGACGCCGTCCCTGTGCGGCGGCTGGACAGTTCGCGACGTCGCCGTACATCTGAGCCTCGACACCGTCACGCCGGGCAGGTATGCACGGATGTTCCTGCGGCGGCCGATGCCCGACGCGTTCAACGACCACTGGGTGGCCTCGCAGCGCCACGTCTCGACGGACGCTCTGGTCGCCGGGCTCGCGGAGTCGGCGAGGTCGAGCTGGTTCACCCGCTACGCACCCCGGCTCGCGCTCTCCGATCACACGGTGCACCAGCAGGACGTCCGGCGGCCCCTCGGGCTGCCGCGCACGATCGACGAGGACAGGCTGCGGCTCGTGCTGGACCGGCCCGACCCGTTCGCGTTCCCACGCCGGTTCACCCGTGGTCTGACGTTCGTCGCGACCGACCTCGACTGGCGCCGCGGGACCGGACCCGAGGTCACCGGCCCGGGCGAGTCGTTGGCGTTGGCGATGGTGGGGCGACCGATCGTGCTCGACGAGTTGTCCGGTCCCGGCGTGCCGACGCTGCGGGCCCGGATCGTCTGACGGGAACCGCGCGCCGGCGCTGCGTCCTCGCCGGAGAACGGGCCTCGGACGACCGGTTCCCTGGAGCACCGAACCGGAGTTGGTGGTCCGAAGGAGCCGACCGCAGCGCGGGAGCGGACGCTCTCCTGACGGAGACGGCTCCGCGGCCTAGCGTCGAACCATGCCGAGCATGCGCTCTCCCCGCGTCCCGAGCCGGACGAGGCTCACCGTCGCCCTCACCGGAGCCCTCCTGCTCGGTGTCTGTGCCTGCGGGTCGCAGGGCACCGGCACCGGCACCGGCGCCGCTTCGACCTCGCCGTCCGCGATCACCGGCACGCCCGCGACCGGACTCGGTGTCGGCGCACTCGGCCCGGTCGGCCTCACCGTCACGGAGGGAACGGATGCCGGTTCCGCCGAAGGCAGATCGCTCGACGTCCCCCCGGGATGGACCGCGGAGGTGTGGGCGGACGTCCCCGGTGCACGGCTCGCGGCGTGGGCGCCCGACGGGAGCCTGGTCGTGTCCACCGGCGACCGCGGCGTCGTCACCCGCCTGCGGTCCGCTTCCGACGGCTCGGCGCCGGTCTCCTCCCTCCTGCTCGACGAGCTGGACGATCCCCAGGGCGTGGCGTTCGCCGACCGGAACGGACGGGCGGTCCTCGTGGTGGGCGAGGACACACGGATCGTCTCGTGGGACTACACCGACGGGACCGTGTCGAACCGACGCGTGCTGGTCGACGGACTCCCCTCCTCCGGTCACGGCAGGAAAGCCGTGACCGTGCGGGGCGACACGGTGTTCTACAGCCTCGGGTCGAGCGGGAACCGGGAGCCCGCGGACCGCACCGAGGACCCGCAACGAGCCACGCTCTGGCAGGTGCGTCTCGACGGGACCGGGAACGGCGTCGTCGCCACGGGTGTCCGCAACGGGTTCGGCCTCGACGTCGCCCCGGACGGGACGCTGTTCGTCGCGGTGAACCAGTCGGACAACCAGCCGTACCCCTTCCGGGACGACGACGGCGCGTACGAGCGGCTGGTGCGGGAGTACGTCGACGAGAACCCGATCGAGCAGGTTTCCCGCGTCACCCCCGGAACCGAGCTGGGCTGGCCGCTGTGTGTGCCGGACACCCGTGGTGGCGGCGTCACCGAGGTGCCGTACGTGAACGACCCCGTGACCAACGCGAACGGGCAGGAACTCGACTGCGCCGGCATCCCCGACACCATGGTCGGTCTGCCGGCCCATTCCGCGCCCCTCGGCCTCGAGTTCACCGCGGGGACCGCGCTGGAGCCGGTCCTCGGGAGCGGCGCACTGATCACGGCGCACGGATCGTGGAACCGTGAACCTCCGCGGCCACCGTTCGTCGCGTTCAGCCGCTGGGACGACGCCACGGCCACGCTCGGCGCCCCGGTCGAACTGGTCACCGGGTTCCAGCTCGACGACGGCTCCCGGTGGGGTCGCGCCGTCACCTCCGTCCCCGGTCCGGACGGATCGCTGTACGTCACGGACGACGAGGCCGGCCTCGTTTATCGGCTCACGCCCGGCGGGGAATGACCGTCCCCGCCGCCTCGTTGACCAGACATGACGACACTCGAGATCTCCCCACGAGTAGCCGAGCGCCTGAGCGGCGAAGAGGTCATCTGGCTGACGACCGTGCGCCGTGACCTCGGCCCGACGCCGACGCCGGTCTGGTTCCTCTGGACAGAGGGCGGATTCCTCCTCTTCAGCGAACCCGGCACGGCCAAACTGCGCAACATCGCAGCCGCGCCCGGGGTGACGCTGCATCTCAATTCGGACGCCCACGGCGGCGACGTCGCCGTGTTCACCGGGAAGGCCACGATCGACGAGTCCGGGCCGACTGCGGCCGAGTGGGCCGCCTACGTCGAGAAGTACGAACGAGGTTTCGCGTCGATCGCCATGTCACCCGAGGAGTTCCGGCGGTCGTACTCCGTCCTCGTGCGGGTGGCGCCGGATCGGCTCCGCGCCTGGTGACGAAAGAACCCCTCCGACCTGAGTCGGAGGGGTTCTCTTCTGTGGAGCTAAGGGGACTCGAACCCCTGACCCCCACACTGCCAGACTGGAAACGTATGTATCGCCCTGTTTCGCCTGGTTTCATCCAGTTCACGAAAAGCGTTCGCCACCACCAATTCTTGTGCCGCTCAGTTTCGCTGAGTGTCACCTAGTTCCATCTGGACAAGGACGCCGAATGGACGCTCCGGGCACCGCCGGAGTGCCAGCACCAGGCATCTGCACCCCTGTCTGTGAGGGTGCGCAGCATGACGACAGAGGCAGAAGTCAGGCAGGCCCCGCACCCAGCGACTCGGTCGGCGTCCGAGTGGTCCCTGATCCACGCGCGGGCGGTCCGGGAAGGCACAGACGGGTCACTAGAGGATCGGGCCGCGGTGGTTGCGTGCGCGTACTGGCGCATCCGCAGGGTGGTGAACGACACGCGCCCCGTGATCGGAGGCAGTGCCGCAGACCTCCTGATGGCCGAACTCGACGAGCACGCGTCGACGTGGGTGGTGGCCCGGTGAGCCCCTGGCGGAAGCGTGGCACCGCGACCGCGCCTCCCAGTCCGAGCCAGGACGAGCAGCGGGTGCGGCGTCGGAACCGGCTGCCGGTCGAGTACGGGCCGAGTTTTTCGCTCCCCGCCGAGGTGGAGGCGATCGTGCAGCCGCTCGCGGAGCGGGTCGCCGCGATGCGTGGCCGGCACATGGTCGCGCCGGAGGTGGACGCGCTGGTGACTGCGACGCACAAGGCGGTGGTGGATCTCACCCGGCAGGTGGCGATCGGTGAGGCGGCCGGGAGGACGCGGCACCTGACGGGTACCGACCAGATCGCGGCGCGTGCGGCGTTGGTGGATGCGGTGGAGCTGCCGGAGCGTCCGGCGACGGTGGGTGCCGCGTTGGCGTCGGTGGCGTGGGGGTGGGAGTTGGTGTCGGCGGCGGAGCGGGTGTCGGCGGTGTTGTCGACGCGCCTGGGTGGGCCGCAGGTGGTGCGTGGGATGCAGTGGTCCGAGCGGGTGTTGGTGGCGTTGCGGCCGGTGGATGCCGCGGCCGTGGCGTTGGAGCAGCGCTTGGATCGTCTGGAGCGGGCGACGGCGGACCGCGCTCGGCAGCAGGCGGTGTCGCCGAGGGAGAAGGCGCTGGCGTTGCTGGCGTCGATGGATCTGCAGCCACTGGACGTCCTCGGTGGAGGTGAGCGATGAGCGGGCGGGATGCGTTGGTCGAGCAGATCGCGGCAGCGTGCGTGCACGAGGCGAGTCACTGCGTGGCCGCGGTTGCGGCCGGTGGACGGATCCGCGGGTGTTGGGTGGCGCGTGAGCTGGTCGACATCGGCGTCGACGATGCGGGCGGGGTGCTGTACGACGGCGTCAGCGGGGGCGCCGACCGGGATGCGACGCTGGCTGGTTCGGCGGGGGAAGCGTTGTGGCGGTTCGGGCCGTATCCGACTGTGCGGCAGTTCGACGAGGTGTGGCGTCGGTCGGGTGCTGCGGACCGTGAGGCGGTTCTGTTGGCTGACGCTGCGGACGTGTCGACCGGGTTCAGGTCCGGCCTGGGTGAGATTGCGTCGACGTTGCGGGCGGTGTGGGAGCCGGTGGTGGTGCCGTTGGCTGCCCGGTTGGCGGGGACGGGGACGTTGATGCATTCGGAGGTGTGCGAAGTGTTGGGTGTGTCGATGCTCGGGCAGGGCCGGTTTCCGGTGGTGGCGTCCTTCGGTGCGGTGTCGGCTCCGGCGAGGTTGGCGGAGCACGTGGAGCGGTTCGCGAGGCCGTTGCCGGGGGTTCATGTGAGGCGTGCGACTGCTGCGGCGGTGCGTGAGCGGTGGGCGTCGTGAGCGGGGAGCGGGTGTCGGTGGGTCGTGGCGGTCGTGATCCTCGGCCACCGGTGCCGGTGCCGGTGAGGTTGCAGCCGCAGCGGAAGCGGACCCATGAGCGGGCGGCAGCGCGTGCGGCTCGTACCGCTGGCCGTCTCGCGGGATGAAGGAGCGGTGGTGAAGGGAGGTATGGGCGTGCATAGGAGCTCGGACCGGCGGCGGGCGAGGGATGTCCTGTCGGCGAAGCAGGCGAAGGGTTCGGTTGCGTTGTCGCGTGCGGAACTCGATGGGGCGCCGCCGTTGCTGGATGGTCGGTCGCGGCGGCGGGAGCGGCGGCGGTTGGAGCGTGCGGCGGCGAAGGCTGCCCGGAGGGCGTGGGCGTGACGGGTGGTCGGGGTGCGCGGTTCTGGCATGTGGTGCTTGCCGTGGAGGTCGTGGTGATCGTCCTGCTGCTGGTTCTTCGGTCGGGTCCGGAGTCGGCGGTGGTGATCCGGGAACGGGTCCAGGTTGACCCGATCGCGGCTGCTGGTGTGGCACGCCTGGCGGGTGAGCGTGTCTGGCAGGCATGAATCACGGTGATGCACAGAGGAACACGCGGACGTACCCTGCCGAACTCATGTAGACTCAAGCCGTGCAACCAGCACACACCCGCTCGGAGTAGCCCGAGCGGTAATGGGAATTGAGGCCCTTCCGGAGAGATCCGGTGGGGCCTTCGTCGTCCCCGCCCCACTTCTCCCCGGAAGGCCAGGGAGAGCAGGGCAGCAGCATGAAGAAGACCACGGTCGACACCACGGCGAGCAACCGCCGGATCAACAAGCAGGCCGCGGAGCCGAAGTTCACGGTCGAGGACCTGCGGAAGAACCCGACGTGCACCATCCCGCAGGCCGGGGAAATCCTCGGGTTGGGTCGGGTCGCCGCATACGAGCTCGCGAAGAAGGGCGGGATCAAGACGATCCAGCTCAGCGAGCGGACGTACCGGGTGCCGTCCCGGTGGTTACTGGAGCTGATCGGCGAGGAAGCGTGAAGGCCGGTGATCGCACTGGCGACGTTCACCCTCCCGGCCCGGCGCCCTCGTCCTGGGGCTGACGTCCACGTGACGGCCTCGAATGAGGGTGTCCCTCGGGGGAATCATCGCCTGGGGGGCTTCGAAGCGCTGCGGCACGTACGACGGGGTCCACGTGTAGGGACTTTCAGCGAATCCGAATACCTCCACAACCGATCCGCTGTAACGGCTGCGTGCGGGGATAGTCTCGCCAAAACCCTTACACCACAACACAATTCAGGGGTTCTGTGAATGGGAGCGGCCCCGACCGGAAGGGCAGCCAGTCGGGGCCAGGGGCGCTCACCAGAAGGAGTGTTCGCTACCGCCGACGCCGAGTCTACGGCGTCGGAGCGGCGGCGACAGCAGCAACGACGACGGAAAGGACGTGGTGGGCGTGAGTGTGTTCGACGGTGGCCTGCAACCGAACGGCGACTTCCACCGGTACGACGCGCTCGGCGGGTACCGGCCCGGAGCGGGACGGAGGAAGCCGAAGCCAGACGACGCGGTCAGGGTGGACGTGGGTGTCCAGCCTGAGCCGGCTGAGGAGGCCGAACGGTGACCGGCTGGACGAAGCTGCAGTGGTACAAGGACGTCATCGGATGCCACACGCACCTGACTCCGCGGGAGCGGTGGGTGCTGATTGCGGTCGCCGCTCACACCAGACGGGACGGGCGCCGCTGCTACGCGTCGAAGGCGACGCTCGCCTTGGAGACCGGTGTCGCGAAGGGAGACATCGGCGGTGTCCTGCAGGCTTTGGTGAGGAAGGGCTATCTGGAGCTGACCGAGCAGGGCGGCAACGCGAACGGCTATCGGCGGTCGAACGTGTACGCGTTGGTGCGGGAGATGCCGCATCGGAAGCCTGGAGAGAGGGCTGCCGTCGAGGAGTCGGAGGAGTCGGAGCAGACCCCCGCAAGGGGGGGTGAAACGCACCCCCTTGCGAAGGCAGCAAGGGGGGGTGAAGCGCACCCCCTTGAAGCGGATGAAGGGGGTGCGTTTCACGGAACGAAGGGGGTGCGTTCCACAGAACGAAGGGGGGGTGAAGCGCACCCCCCATCAGGTACTAACGATCAGGGTAAAAACGATCACCCCCCCGCTGCGCGTGGGGGTTCCCCCCTACCCCCCACGACGGCAGCGGCGAACGGCACGAACGGGGCGGCGAAAAACGGGGCGCACACGCTCACGCCAATCGAGCTGTCGAAGCTCGCGATGACGACGCTCACCGTCCCGCCAACCGGCGACGTCGACTGGAAGCGCATCCGCGGAGACGACGAGGCGTTCCGCCGGTACCTCCGCACCCTCGGCTACCCGCCAGCCGCCATCGACAGGGCCGTCCACCGCTCCGCGATCGAAGCACCGAGCGCCGCAGCCAAGGCCGCGGCCCGCGAACTCATCGCCGTGCGCGCCGACGACACCCAGAACCTCGAACCGCTCTGGGAGCCGTACCAGATCCAGCGAGCCGTCCGCGACGTCGGAGCCCCCGCCGTCCTCGCCGCCCTCACCGCCCGCCCGGCAACGCTCGACGAACTCGCCGCACCCGACACCCCGAACCGCCGCCTCTTCGGCCTCGCCGTCGACCTGCTCGAACTCCGAGGAGAGATCGCCGCCGACGCCGGGGGCCGGTACCAGCGCACCCACACCCGCACGAACGGAGCCCGACGATGACCGGTAACCCGCCGATCCGCTGCAACGGCTGCGACGCGACATGGACAGCGCTGGGCGCTTGCCACTGCACCGGCTGCCACGAGACGTTCACCGGCCTGACCGCATTCGAGAAGCACCGCCGCGACGGCCACTGCCACGACCCCGCCTCGGTCGGGCTCGTCCCCGCGAACCGCGGCTGGACCGGCTGGGGATGGCCCGGACACCCCGACCGCACCTACCCCGACGACGCAACAGGCCCGCACGCCTCTAGGAGCGAGCCGTAGAGCCACGAACCCGCTCACCCCTACCGGGAACCCCAGAACGCCGACCGCGCACACCACAGACCCGCACAGCCCCGAAACGGAGGAACCGCGATGAGACACCCCAGCCGGCCAACCCCCAGCCCCGCGCGGCTCCTCGAATCGAGGATCGACGGCAACTCGACCATCGACGTCGCACGCACGAACGGAGTCAGCACGGCCCACGTTCGGCGGCTGGTACGGACCGAACTCGACCGCCTCGGATACCGAGGAGTCGGCGAACTCGACGCCCTCGTCCAACTCCGCTCCGCCGCCCTCGACGCAATGTGGGAGCAACGCCACCCAGGAGAACCCATGCCCGAGGAGCAGCCGTGACCGGCAACGGGAACCGGTCAGGACGTGGCCGACGGCAACGCGGAGTCGCCCGGTCCGGGCGCAGCGAAGCCCAGATCGCCCGCGCCCAGCGCGCCCTCGACCTCCGCGTGAACGGGGCGTCGTGGCAGCAGATCGCCGAGGAGGTGGGGTTCCGTGACCCGAGTTCCGCCGCCCGGCTGGTCCACAGGTATCAGGCCGATCTGGGGGCCGAGCTGTCGGACGAGTTGCGCCTGATCGACCTGGAGCGCGCCCGGCTGTTGTTCGCGAAGGCGCGGCAACGGCTGTTCCAGGTGGAGCAACGAGGCGGCACTGACAGCGACTGGGTGAAGGTGTTCGCACAGGCGTTGAACGCGGCCCACTTCCACGCGAAGGTCGCCGGGAACGTGGACCGGCGGGTGGAGGTCGAGGTGTCGTCGACGCCGCAGGAGGTCCGCGACCTCCGGGACCAGTTCATCGAACTGCAGGCGCTCCGAGCGGTGGATCCGGTGGACGCCGAAGTCGTCGAGGAGTAGGCGGACGAGTCTCACAACCAAACATCTGAGACGAGCGAGCGAAAGGTGTTGCAGTGCAGCATCTCCCACCTCACGCGTCTCACAACTCATCGCAAATCAAAACTGTGCGGGTACCACTTTTGAAACTAGGATCGGTTGCATGACAACGCAATTGGGCTACACGAGAGTCAGCACCCACCATCAGTCCCTCGACCAGCAGGACGACGAACTCCGCGCCGCCGGAGTGCCTGCCGACCGCATCTACGCCGACCGGATGACCGGCACGTCCACGAAGGAGCAGCGGCCCGGCCTCACCGCCCTCCTCGACTACGCCCGCGAGGGTGACGTCATCGTCGTCGTCGGCATCGACCGCCTGGGCCGGAACGCCGCCGAGGTGATGCTGACGATCCGAGACCTCGGCCAACGCGGCATCGTCCTCCGCTCGCTGAGGGAGGGCATCGACACCGGCAACGCGACGGGCCGGATGATCGCGGGCATCTTCGCGTCGCTGGCGGAGCTGGAGTTGGAGTTGCAGCACGAGCGCCGGGCCGCAGCCGCAGCCGCCCGGAAGGCGCGCGGCCTGCCGGTCGGACGGCCGCCGAAGCTGCGACCGGATCAGGTCGCGCTCGCCGGGCGGATGAAGGCGGCAGGGGAACCTGTCGACGTCATCGCCGCGGCGCTGGGCGTGTCGAGGGCGACGACGTACCGGGCCGTCAACCTCCACGCAGCAGGCGACGGTCTGTGACATGCGTCACAAATCGGCGAACCAGCAGAAACCCACCGATACCCACCGCAACTCACCGAAACACCCTGCGCGGCAACGCCAGCGGCACCCCTTGCCTGCCTCGGAGGTCGGATCTAGGTTCACGAAAACCAACACCAGCCAAGCGCAGCCAGACTGCGCGACACCCGCCAGGAGAAGAGATGCCGCCCCCCAACACCATCACCGAGCACGTCGTCGAGGTGTACCGCGCCCTACGCGACGCCGACGGATGGCTCACCCCACAGGAGATCGCCGACCGCGCAGGCATCTCCAACCGCTCCGCCCTCCGCCACGCCAGCCGCCTCGTCGCCGAAGGGCTGGCCGAACTGGTCGAGACGGTCCCGTACCGGTATCGGCTCGCCGGACCGCAGACCGGCGCATTCCACGCCCGAATGGCGAAAATCGCTGCGGCGCTCGGTACCCCACTCGACGAACCCGCCAACTAGGCGGCTCAGCAGGTCAGGGGTCGGCGGTAGGCTGCGAAGCCTCTCCTGGCGGGGAGCGGAGGGGGTGAACCGCATCGGTTCACCCCCTCCTCCGTCTCCCGCGCCCGTAACACGAATCGGGTTGCGGCACAACCCTTTCCACTGGCTTCGCGGGACGCCGTCAACTAGGCTGAAAGTACCTGCTAGACAGGCATTTTCACCGGAACGAGCCGGGGAAACGACACGGGAGAGAGCCCATGAACGAGATCAACATGAAGGTCGCGGACACCGCGTTGGAGGCAGTGCACCGCGCCGGAGTCCAGTTCGTGCTGGCCGCACGCGACAACGTGAAGCGCAGCCAGAACGCGCTCGACGCCCTGACGTCCGGCCTGCTGCCGTCGTTCACCGAAACGACGAACCTCCGACCCCTGGAAGACCAGCTCCGGATGGCCGTCGACCTGGCGTTGGTGGCGGGCGTCCCGGCCCCGCTGGTCGCCCTCGCCGCGCGAGACGACGAAGAGTACTTCGGCGCCCGGATGGACTGGCACCGCGCAGCAGAGCAGGCCGCGTGATGAGCACGCAGATCGAGCAGGTGCGGGCGACCGCCGAACTGTGGTCGTGGGCCGAGGTTCAGGCCGACGACCGGCACGTGGTGTTCCGGAACCAGGCGGGGGACGGCGACGTCGCGTTGACGGTGCAGTGGGGCAGGTCAACGGGTCAGGTCCTGTCCGCGTGGCTGGTCCGCGAAGGCCGGATCACGACGGTGGTCGGTGCTGCGGCCAGTGGGAAGGTCGCCGAAGTGCAGTACGCCCTGCAGACCCACACGGGGGTCCACGTGTAGCCACTTTCACGGGTTCCGAATACCCCAACCACCGAACCCGGCAATCGGGACGTAGGCGGGAAAGATCGCCAAAACCCTTCCACTACAACAACATTCAAGGTGTCCCGGCCTCCCGCCTCCTGCTACGGGGCGGGCGGCCGGGACGCCCCCAGTGAACCACACGAGGGAGAGCACGCTGATGTCGTACGAGATCGCGACATGCAGTTATCGAGAGTGGCGCCCGGAGATGGGCGTACCGATCCGCACCAGCCGAGGTGCACCCCGCGGCTGGCAAGGCGAGTTGCCCGCCTGGGCCGCGGTGTATCCGACGTGGCCGATGCGGCAGATCACCGACCGCGACGAGTTCACCCGCCGGTACCTGGCCCGCCTCGACGGGTACGGCGTCGAGCACGCCGCCGCAGACCTGGCCGCCATAGCCGACGAGACGAACGCCGACACGCTCATCCTCTGTTGCTTCGAGGTCAGCTTGAGCGAACGGATCTGGTGCCACCGCAGTGTCCTGGCTGCATGGCTGTCCGACCGGCTCGGTATCGACGTCCCCGAGCTGGGAGCGCACCGATGACCGACGACCGCGCCCAGTACACGCAGGACAGCGTCCAGAAGCTCCCGAGCGGGAAATGGCGAGCGCGGCCGACGCTCGGACGTGACCCGAAGACCGGGGAGGCGGTGCGGCCGACGAAGACGTTCCCGACGAAGACCGCAGCGCGGGAGTGGGTGAAGGAGCAGCGCCGCCAGTGGGACTCCCACACGTGGTCCGCCCGGTCGGACAGGACGTTCAACGAGTGCGCCGACCACTGGCTGTCGGTGCGGGACGCCGACCCGGACGTCTCCGCGAACACGTGCCGCGCCGACCGCGAATCCCTCGCGTACTCCCGGCGGGCGTTCGGGGAGGTCAACGTCCAGCGGCTCACCCCAGCCGGGCTCGTCGACTGGTCACTCACCGTGACCAGCCGAACCGGGGAGCCCCTGGCGGCGTCGACGCGACGCCGTGCGATCGGGAGTGTGCAGCAGGTGCTGCGGCACGCGATGCGGATGCGGTGGATCACGTTCGACCCGAGTTCCGAGCTGACCGCCCCGAAGCAGCGGGAGGTGGTTGCCGCCGAGGCCGACGACGTGTGGACGCCACGGCAGATGGAGACGTTCCTGGAGTCGGTGTTGGAGCATCGACTGGCGGGATGCTTCGCGTTGTCGCTCCTCGGGTTGCGGCGGGAGGAGGTCGCCGGGCTCCGCTGGAGCGACCTGGACCTCGTCCTCGGCGAGTTGCGTATCCGGCAGGCACGCGTCGACGTCAACGGTGTCGACGTCATCGTTCCACCGAAGACGGCGCGGTCGGTGCGGGACCTTCCCATCCCGGAGCGGGAGTTGGCGATCCTCCGCAGGATGCACGCCGGGCATCGCCGCGAACGCCTCGCGCTCGGGTCTCCCCTCCAACCGACCGATCTCCTCCTCGTAGGGATCGACGGGAGCCCGCTGCCGGTGAGGCGGTACACCGAGTTGTTCCGGGATCGCCGCACGCGGGCGGGTCTGCCTCCGGTCCTCCTGCGGAACCTGCGGCATAGCTCGGTGTCGCGGATGCGGGCTGCGGGTGTGCCGGCCGATGTGGTCGCCGCGTGGCATGGACACTCTGAGCGGATGACGACGGCGGTCTACGGGCGGGTGACGGATGACCGGTTGAAGGCAGCAGTGCAGGTGTTGGAGAAGGCGAGCGGAGGAGAGTGGACATGAACGAGATGTGGCTACCGGTGGTCCGGTACATGGGCCTGTACGAGGTGTCCGACCTGGGCCGGGTGCGGGCGGAACGCAATGGCCTCATCCGCAAGTTGTATCGAGACCCCGATGGCTACCTCCGTGTCGGCCTCAGCCATGACGGGCGCAGCGAGACGAGGGGTGTGCATCAACTCGTCCTCGCCGCGTTCGTCGGGCCGTGCCCGACTGGCTTCGTGTGTCGCCATCTGGACGGGAACCCGGCGAACAACGGGCTCTCGAACCTCGGGTACGGGACGCGGTCTGAGAACAACGTCGACGCAGTCGAGCACGGCACCAATCGGAACGCGGCGAAGACGAAGTGCGTGAACGGCCACGAGTTCACACCGGAGAACACGTACGTATGGACACACCGGGATGGGCGGACGATGCGCCAGTGTCGGAAGTGTGATCGCGACCGTAAGCGCGCTCGCCGCGCGACCGCCGGTGAGACGAAAATCTGACCGAACAAGGACGCGTAAAGGACACACCGGCGTTGTCCGCGGCAGTGCCGGACAGACGAAAACCCCATCTGACCACTTCAGATGGGGTTTTCGTGTGAGGTCCTTTGTGGAGCTAAGGGGACTCGAACCCCTGACCCCCACACTGCCAGTGTGGTGCGCTACCAGCTGCGCCATAGCCCCGTGTTCACTTGTCCGAGCCCGGTTCGGCTGGTCCGGATTGCTCCGGGCCGTTCCGCTCTCGCCTGGAAAAAGTTACACCACCATCTGTTGCGGCAACAAATCGGCTGGTCATGATCATTTTCCACCGGCCCGGTAGTCGGCGCCGCATCGACGCCGACCACCGGAAGGTCGTCAGTTCAGCTCCGACACCCAGTTCGGGTTGCCGAGCGCGTCGATGACGGTGCCGTCGTGGATCACCGCGGGGGTCCCGGCTGCGCCCGTGGCGGCGAGTGCCTCCCGCCCGGCCTGCGCGGCCGCGGTCGCCTCGGCGACCTTCGTGCCGTCGGCGATGCAGGTGGCCGCCTCGTCGCTCGCGCCCGCATCCCGGGCGAGGTCCGCGAGATCGGCGTTGCTGAGATCGGAGCTGCCGTTCTCCGCGGGCTGGTTGTCCGACGAGAACAGTGCGGTGTGGAACGCCGAGAAGGCGATCGCGTCGCCGCTGTCGGCGACGCACATCAGGGCACCTGCCGCGCGGGACGAGTAGTCACCGCTCGCCGACAACCGGTTGAGGAAGTCCAGGGTGTGGTAGCGGACCGCGAGGGCGCCCTCGTCGATCTTCTGGGCCATCTCCTGGCCGTTGGTGTGCTCGAGTTCCGCGCAGTACGGGCACATCGGATCCTCGTAGAGGTCGATGGTGGTGGTCGCGTCGGGCAGACCGACCAGGATCGCGCCGTCCGCGTCGGTCGTCACCTGCACGGCCGAGTTCGACACCCCGCCGTAGCCCTCGTTGCGGGGCTTGCTGCGGTTGCTGCTCCACAGCACACCGACGATCACGACGACGGCGATCACCACCACCGCGAGGCCACCGAGGATGTACGTCGATCGGCTCGACGTGGCCTGCGGTGCCGCCTTGACGGGTTTGACCTTCTTGCTGCTCACGGTGCGGTCCTCCGGTCCGGTATGTCCGTGGATGGATTCGGCTGGGTAAATGCCGTTTTACTGTGTCACTTCTTGCTGAGCGGGCACTGAGAGCGTGGCGCGCGAGCCGGGCCCCAGCGCCAGCGGACCACGCGGAAACACGATCAGCCACGCGGCGAGCGCAAGGAAACCGACGTCGCGAGCGATCTCGCGGACGTAATCCCAGTCGTCGACGTCCGCGGCGCCGCCGCCACCGAAGCATCCGCAGTCGATGGACAGACCCCGCGCCCAGACCGAGGCGATGACGCCGATCAGGACGAGCAGCATCGCCGCCGACGCCACGGCGGTCGCACGCACCGCGAGTCCGATCAGCAGCAACAGACCGAGCGCGATCTCGAGCATCGGCATCACCGCCGCGACCGGGCGAACGAGGCCCTCCGGCAGCAGCAGGTAGGCGCGTACCGCGACCACCGTCTGCGTCGGGTCGGCGAGCTTCACGCCCCCGGATGTCAACCAGACGGCCGCCAGACCGAGGCGGGCGAACAGACTGACGACGGGCTTCCACACGAGTCTCACCGTACTCACGCGACGCGTACATTCGATTCATGGATGACGTGGCGTCACCTGGTCCCGGCAGCTCCCGGTCATCGCCTGCCGGGCCGGGACGACCGGCCGGGCAGCCGCCCGACCTCCCCCACGGCTCGTTGCCGCACGAGTTCGACCACCGGCACGCCGACGTCTCCGGCGGATGGCTGCGTGCGGCCGCGTTCGGGGCGATGGACGGGTTGGTGACGAACACCTCACTGCTCGCCGGTGTCGGCGGTGCCGGTCTCGCCGCGAACGAGATCGTGATGAGCGGAATCGCCGGTCTGGCGGCCGGTGCGTTCTCGATGGCGCTCGGCGAATACGCATCGGTGTCGACGGCGAACCATCAGATAGACGCAGAGGTCCGGGTCGAGCGCCGGGCCCAGAAGCGGCATCCCGTGTCCGAGCAGACCGAGTTGGTCGGCACGTTCGTGGAGATGGGCATGAGCGAGTCGACCGCGCTGGCCGCGGCGGCGGAAGTGCATCGCGACCCCGAGCACGCCGTCACCATCCACCTGACCCACGAACTCGGTGTCGACCCGACGGAGAAGCCGTCCCCGCTGGTCGCGGGGGCGTCCTCGTTCGTCATGTTCGCGATCGGCGCGATCATTCCGTTGATCCCGTATCTGCTGGGATTCGAGTCGTTGGTGGCGGGCCTGGCGGTCGGGTGCGCCGGCCTGCTCCTCGTCGGTGCCACGACCTCCTACCTGACGTCGCAACCGCTGCTCCGCGGGGCGGTCAGGCAGCTGGTCTTCGGGCTCGTCGCCGTCGGTGCCACCTATCTGGTGGGCCACCTGATCGGCGTGGCCGTCACGGGCTGATCGACCGCCGGCCCGGCTACTTCGGCTGCGCCCCGCGTGCGCCGGCGCCCGTGTCCCCGCCCGCGACGGGAGCACCGCGTCCCGCCGTCCGGGGCACCATCGCCCACGCGACGAGCGCCGGCACCGTCAGTGCGCCGGTGATCGCGAACGCGACGCCGTAGGACACCTGTTCCGCGAGAAGACCCGCGACCAGCGGGCCGAGAACCGACCCCACGTCCGACGCCATCTGGAATGCGGCGAGCACGGGACCACCGCGCGCCTTCGACCCGACCACATCGGCGACGGCGGCCTGTTGCGACGGGTTCATGAACCCCGACCCCACCCCGGCCAGCGCGGACAGCGCGAACAGCACCCACAGGTTCGGGCTGAATCCGAGCAGCGCGGTCGACGTACCCGCCACGGCGAGTCCGATCAGCACGAACGGGCGACGCCCGTGCGCGTCGGAGAGTCGTCCGGCCTGGATCTGCACGAGCGCGTTCCCGATCGCGAAGACGGTCAACGCGATGCCGGCGTAGCCCTCACCCGCATTCAGCGCCTGGACCACCAGGAGCGGCACCAGCGCCACCCGGACGCCGAACACCGCCCACCCGTTGACGAAGTTCGACAGCAGCGCGGCCCGGTAGATCGGCGACCGCACGGCCTCGCGGAACGTCATCGACTCCACGTGCCCCGACTGCTCGGGTTCGGCGAGCGGTGAGTCCTTGAGCCGCAGGTACACGACGGCCGCCGCGATCAGCAGGGCCACGGCGTAGATGAGGAAGGGCACCCGCAACCCGAATCCGACGAGCCCCGCACCGACGAGCGGGCCGCCGATGCTGCCGAACAGGAACGAGGTGGCGTACAGGCCGGACACCCGGCCACGCATGTGCGCGGGGGTGATGCGGATCAGCAGGCCGAGCGCGGAGACCGTGAACATCGTCGAGCCGATGCCGCCGAGCCCGCGGAACACGAGCAGTTGCCAGTAGCCGGACGCGAACGCCACCGCACCCGTCGACACGGCCACGATCGGCAGCCCGGTGAGGTAGACGGGCCGCTCCCCCAGCCGCTGCACCAGCGAACCGCTGACCGGCGCGAACACGAGCCGCATGAACGCGAAAGACGAGATGACCACGGTCGCCGCGAACGCGCCGACCCCGAAACTGACGGCGAACTGCGGCAACGCGGGGGCGACGATGCCGTAGCCGAGCGCGATGACGAACGCCGCGCTGACCAGCACCCAGATCTCGGAAGGGAGCCGCGTCGACGACGTCGGGGCGTTCGTCTCCGGGCTGTCTGCTGTCGGCTCACTCATCTCGGGTCGAATGGTAGGCGCGTGCGGCGCGCACCCCGATGACGGGTCACGCGCCGGCGAGCGCTCCCTGCACGACGTCGCGGGCCGCCTCCTGCACCTGCGCGAGATGCTCGGGGCCGCGGAAGGACTCCGCGTAGATCTTGTACTTGTCCTCGGTTCCGGACGGCCGCGCCGCGAACCACGCACTCTCGGTGCACACCTTCAGCCCACCGAGCGGTGCACCGTTGCCGGGTGCGGCGGTGAGTGTCGCGGTGATCGGCTCCCCCGCGAGCTCGGTCGCGGTGACCGCATCCGGGGACAGCGCGGCCAGCGCCGCCTTCTGGGCCCGGTCCGCAGGCGCGTCGACGCGTGCGTAGACCGGATCACCGAACCGGTCGACCAGCTGTCCGTACCGCTGAGACGGCGACACCCCGGTGACCGCGAGGATCTCCGACGCCAGCAGCGCCATCACGATGCCGTCCTTGTCGGTTGTCCACACCCGGCCGTCGCGACGTAGGAAGGATGCGCCCGCGCTCTCCTCGCCGCCGAAGCCGAGTTCCCCGGACAGGAGCCCGGGCACGAACCACTTGAACCCGACGGGTACCTCGACCAGGTCCCGGCCGAGGCCTGCGACCACGCGGTCGATCATCGACGAGCTGACGAGCGTCTTGCCGACCTTCGTGTCAACGCGCCACTCCTCGCGGTGCGTGAACAGATGGTCGATGGCGACGGCGAGGTAGTGGTTCGGGTTCATGAGCCCGGCGTCGGGGGTGACGATGCCGTGCCGGTCCGAGTCGGCGTCGTTTCCGGTCGCGATGTCGTAGCGGTCCCGCGACCCGATCAGCGAAGCCATCGCGTTCGGCGACGAGCAGTCCATCCGGATCTTGCCGTCGGTGTCGAGGGTCATGAACCGCCAGGTGGCGTCGACCAGCGGGTTCACCACCGTGAGGTCGAGTCGGTGCCGCTGCGCGATCTCGCCCCAGTAGTCGACGGCGGCGCCGCCCATCGGGTCGGCACCGATCCGGACACCGGCGGCGCGGACGGCGTCGAGATCCACCATCGCCGGGAGGTCGTCGACGTAGCTGCCGAGGAAGTCGAACGGGTGCACCACGGTCGCGAGCGCCGTCGCCAGCGACACCCTCCGCACGCCGGCGAGTCCGGCGGCGAGCAGTTCGTTCGCCCGGTCCTGGATCACCGACGTCGCATCGGATCCTGCCGGTCCGCCGTGGGGCGGGTTGTACTTGAATCCGCCGTCGCGGGGCGGATTGTGGGAGGGGGTGACGACGATGCCGTCGGCCGGCGCCGACGGTCCGGACTCGTTGTGCCGCAGGACGGCGTGGCTGACGGCCGGGGTGGGTGTGTACCGGCCTGCGGCGTCGACGAGCACCTCGACGTCGTTGCCGCCGAGCACCTCGAGGGCACTGGTCCAGGCCGGCTCGGACAACGCGTGGGTGTCCCGCCCCAGGTACAGCGGCCCGGTGATGCCCTGCGACGCGCGGTACTCCACGATCGCCTGCGTCGTTGCCAGGATGTGGGCCTCGTTGAACGCGCCGTCGAGGCTGGACCCGCGGTGCCCGGAGGTGCCGAACGCCACCCGCTGATCCGGGTCGTCGGCGTCCGGGACGACAGTGAAGTAGGCGGTCACCAGGTGGGCGAGATCCTCGAGATCCTGCGCCTGCGCCGGCTGACCGGCCCGTTCATGTGCCACGACGACCTCCTGGGTTCGCTTGGGTGCAGCGTCATTCGATCACGACGCGGGTACCCGCGTCGCGGTGGCGAGTCGGAGCAGCCGCCCCCGGGTGATCGTCGCCGCAGGCTCGCTCCGCGAGGCCGCCGGCTGGATCGGATCGGCGTGCGTGTGCCGGTCACGCGAGAAGCGCACTGCCGGCGACGAATCCGAGCGCCGCCGCGGCCACACCGGCCACGACGCTCACCGCGACGTTGAGGACCGCGACTGCGCGTGCGCCGGTCTCGAGCAGGCGGACCGTCTCGTACCCGAAGGTGCTGTAGGTGGTCAGGGCCCCGCAGAACCCGGTCCCGAGCACCGTCCACAGAGCGCTGTCGTGCGCGGTCGCGCCCCCGGCCAGGAAGCCGAGGACCAGCGACCCGATCAGGTTGACGCACAACGTGCCCCACGGGAACACGGAGTCGTGGCGCGACTGGACGGTGCGGTCGAGGAGGAAGCGTGCGGGAGCGCCGATCGCGCCGCCGACGACCACGAGCAGGACCGTGGTCACCGGGCCCTCACGCGCACCTGCTCGACCGGCTCCACGGTCACCGTCGCCTGGGTGAGAAGTTCCGCGATCGTCGGCAGGAAGGCGCGTATCCGGTCCTCGTCGTCGACGACCACGACGAGAACCGGCAGGCCGTCCGCGAGGTCGAGCATCCGGGTGGTGTGGATGTGTGACGAGGCTCCGTAGCCCTCGATCCCACGCCAGACGCTGGCACCGGCGAGACCTGCGTCGCGGGCCCGTCGGACGATCTCCTGGAAAGCCGGCCTGTGGTGCCACAGGTCGTCGGCGCCGAGCAGCATCGACAATCGCACTGCGGAAATCGATTCGAGGACGAACGGCTTCGGGTCCTCAGCCATCGCGGGATCCTTTCGTGACCGCCACGCCGACCGCGGCGCGGGTGAACCACACTCCGGCGACGACCGCCGTGAATGCCGCGACGAGCGTTCCAGCCAGGTAGGTGAACGCAAGCACGGGCCGTCCCCCGTCTGCGAGGCCGACGATCTCGACGGCGTAGGTGGAGAACGTGGTGAAACCGCCGAGCACCCCCACGCCGAGGAACGGGCGCCACAGCCGATGCGCCGTCCACGCCTCGGTGACGAGGACGAGGAGGATGCCGATCAACAGGCAGCCGAGGACGTTGACGCCGAACGTCGCCCACGGGAACGCGTCCGGACCGACGGGCATCATGCGGGCGACGGCGTACCGGGCGAGAGACCCCAGCCCTCCACCCACGGCCACCACCACCACGACAGCCCCGTCGCCCTGCATCAGGCGTCCTCCTCGGCACCACCCGGGTCCGCGAGCCGGAACCGCAACGCAGCCACGACGTCGGCGAGCGCGTCGCAGAGCACGAGCACGCGTTCGCACGGTCCCGGCGCGGACAGCACCCGCAGCCTGTCGATCGCACCGATCGGGAGACTGCGGGCGAGGGCGAACCCGCGGTCTCCGTCCGATCCGGGCAGGTCGTCCCAGACGGGCACCGACCACGAGGGGTGTCCCTGGAGCGCCGACCACCGCGCGTGGAGACCGCCGAACTCGGCGAGCCGGTCGGTCAGTTCACGCGCCGACGCCGCCGACACCTCCGACGGCTCGTCGGGCCACTCGGTGACCGCTGCCCGCGGATACGGGTCGTCGGGCAGCCACTCGTCGACGCGGATCCGCTGCTCGCCGACACAGCCGATCAGCAGTCGGGCGCCGCCCCCGGGGCGACACGAGGTGATTCGGGCGATCGTGCCGACACCGGTGCGCTCGTCGCCCCCGCCGACCTCGTGACCGCGGGCGATCAGCACCACCCCGAACCGCAACCGGTCGGGCTGTGCGAGGCAGTGGTCCACCATCGCCAGATAGCGCGGCTCGAACACCTGGAGGGGCAGAACCTCACCGGGGAACAGCACGGTTCCGAGCGGGAACATCGGCAGATCGGTCGACACCGGGTCAGGTTAGCGCTGCGAGCGGCCGCCCGGAGCCGTAGCCTTGCCGATGGAAGGGGACGACCATGCACTCTGTGCTCCGGCGGACCACGACCGCCCTCGCTGCCCTGTTCGCCACCGCGCTGCTCGCCGCCCCGATCGCGCCACCTGCCGGGGCGCAGCCGACGACGCCCGTAGCGGATCCGGACCCGTTCTACCGGGCGCCGCCGGATGTCGCGGCCCGCACCAACGGAGACGTGCTGCGCGTGCGACCCGTCGACGTCTCCCGATACGGCAATGCCGACGGTTGGCAGCTGCTGTTCCGGTCCACGAACTCGGCCGGCGCACCGATCGCCGCGGCGACGACGGTGATGGTGCCGCGTGGCGCGGTCGATCCGCCGCTGGTGTCGTTCCAGGCGATCATCAATTCCCTCGGCACTCAGTGCGGGCCGTCGCACACCCTGTTCACCGGCGGGCTCACCGAGACGCCTGCGCTGACGCCGCTGCTGCTGCGCGGATGGGCGGTCGCACTGCCGGATCATCTCGGGCCGACCAGCGCCTACGGCGCCGCCAAGCTCGGTGGGCAGATCGTGCTCGACGGGATCCGCGCCGTGAAACGGCTACCGGATTTCCGTCTGGTACGCAGCCCGGTCGGGCTGGTCGGCTACTCCGGTGGCGGGATGGCCTCGGGATGGGCTGCGGCACTCGCACCGTCGTACGCGCCCGAGCTGCCGATCGTCGGGGTCGCTCAGGGCGGTGTCCCGACGAATCTGTCCGAACTCGCGTCCGGTCTGGGCCTGGCACCGCACCCGCTGTTCGGGCTGGCGTTCGCCGCGACCCTCGGCCTCGAACGCGAATATCCCGGCCGCATCGCACCTTCCGCGTTCCTCACACCGTCGGGCGCGGCCCTGCGCGACACCATCGCCAACGCCTGCCAGGAGCAGATCATCAACGCCGGGGCCGGCCGCAGCACACCCGAGGTGACGGCCGATCCGGGGCGGGTGCTCGCGCCGGAGATGCGTGCGGTGTTCGACGAGAACAGCCTGCTGTCCTATCCGGGGGTCCCCCGGGCCCCGGTGTTCGCATGGCACGGCGCCACCGACCAACTCTCCCCCGCGTCAACGGTTGCGGCGACGATGAGCCGGTGGTGTCGCGGCGGGACCCCCGTCGTGCTGAACGTGCTGCCGGGCGATCACGGTCCGGCGGCACTGGAGGGCATCCCCGGCGCCGTCGCGTTCCTCGGCGACCGCTTCGCCGGGCTGCCCGCCCAGAGCAACTGCTGAGCCCCGTCCCGTCACCCCAGTTTTGGGTGAAGGTGGCCTTCATGCGGGTGAACGAGATGAAGGCCACCTTCAGCCGACCCAGTGAGATGAATGCCACCTTCGGCCGACTGGGTGAAGGTGGCCTTCATGCGGGTGAACGAGATGAAGGCCACCTTCAGCCGATTGGGCGGGGATCAGCGGCCCGGCCAGGGCGGCAGCGGCGGCTTGACCCACGTGATCTTCTCGTCCGCGTGGGCGGGTACCGACCGCGGATCGTCCGGATGAGCGTCCGCCCAGCGGGTCTTCTCGTCGAGCAGCTCCGCGACGACGGTCCACGTCTCCCTCGTGCTCGGTGGATTCGCTCCCGCCTCGCGGGCCAGCTTGCGCAGCCGATCGTCGGTCATCGCGAGCAGTTCGTCGCCGGTGATCGCGCGGTCCCACACGAATCGCGCCAGATTCAGGGCCTTGTCCCGGCGTCGACGCGCGGCGGCCTCGGTGTGCGCGAAATCGGCGGGTTCCTGGTCCACGCGGCCAGCGTAGCGACCCACCGCCCGGCCCCGGACACGACGAGGGCCCCGGACCGTGTGGTCCGGGGCCCTCGTTCGTGGAGCTGCCGGGAATTGAACCCGGGTCCTACGCAGCTTCGCCTGGGCTTCTCCGTGTGCAGTTCGCTATGCCTCTACTTGGATCTCCCGGTCTCGCGAACAAGCCGTGATGACGATCCCAGTCACTGTGAGATGTCCCGTCCGACTCCGTGACCGAGCCGTGCGGTGAAGCCCTCTAGCTGATGCCAGGACCCGACCCGAGGGCGAGATCGGACTGACAGACACGCTTCGCTACTTAGGCAGCGAGAGCGTAGTCGCGCTGATTGGAATCGGCGCTTAATTGGTTGCATCGACGCTTACGGTGGTCTCTTGCCTGCACCGACACGCTTCCCCTGACTCAACGTACGCAGTCGAAACCGTTCAGCCCCGTACGTACCCAGCAACCTGCTGGGACCACACACTGTAACGCCCCGCCGCCGAGATTTCATCCCCATTTCTTCACCGCATGTCGCGAGCGCCTTCTCGGCATGTCGCGAGCAAATATCTGGACATTCGTCCAACTGCGACCTACGCTGCGGACCGTTACGCGACGGTTGATCCACCACACATTCGGTCGACGGGGAGACTTCGGACACAGATGAGACTTGTAGCCCGCCTAGGCCGCGTCCTGCCCGCGATCGGTCTCGCCGTCGCGCTGGCCGCCGGCGCCGTCACCGCCTCCGCGGCGCCCGCGGAGTCCCCCACCCTCCCGGGCGACGATCCGGTGTTCGGACTCGCGAACGGCTGCTACGCGCTGCGGTCCGAAACCGCCGGCGCCTTCGTCCGCGTCACCCCCGACGGACCCCGGGCCGACGCGCGGACCGCGGACGAGGCGGAGGCGTTCCGATTGCACGCCGCACAGCTCGGCCGGTTCATGTTCTACGGGCGCGGCGGCGACATGCTCGCCCACGACAACGGCAAGGCGGTCGTCACCACCCGCGACGCGACGCCGTCGACCGACTGGACGCTGACCCACACCGACGGCGTGTACAGCATCACCGCGACCTCGAACGGCACGCAGCTCACCGCGCACGACGGCCGCCTGTGGTCGACCGAGCCGGGCGTCGACTCCGACGGCGGCCGTTTCACCCTCACCCGAACCGAGGGTTGCGCCGACTTCCCCGACTCGGAGGTCAACGCGACCGGCACCCCGCTGTCGGGGACGGGTCCGAACGGCGAGGTCCGCGGCTTCATCGACACCCACGTGCACATGAACGCGAACCTGTTCATCGGCGGCGACGTGCACTGCGGCACCCCCTACGACCCGCAGGGCATCACCGTCGCACTGCGTGACTGCGAGGACCACGGCAGCGACGGCCTGCCCGCGTTGCTGGAGAACGTGATCTCCCACGGCAGCCCGTTCGAGACCCACGACACCACGGGGTGGCCCACGTTCGCCGATTTCCCGTCGCACGACTCGCTGACCCACGAGCAGACGTACTACAAGTGGGTGGAGCGGGCGTGGCGGGGTGGTCTGCGCATCTTCACGAATCTGCTGGTGAACAACCACGTTCTGTGCGAGGTGTACCCGCTCAAGAGTCGCTCCTGCAACGACATGGACACCGTCCGCGAGCAGGCGGCGCAGGCCCACGCCATCCAGGACTACGTGGACGCCCAGTACGGCGGACCCGGGCGTGGCTGGTTCCGGATCGTCCGCTCCCCGGAGGAGGTTCGGCGGGTCGCCGCCGAGGGCAAACTCGCCGTCACGCTCGGGATCGAGGTGTCGGAACCGTTCGGGTGCGGCATCCAGGACGGCGTCGCCCAGTGCTCCGAGGCCGACGTCGACCGCGGCCTCGACGAGGTGTACGCGATGGGCGTGCGCCAGATGATCGTCACGCACAAGTTCGACAACGCGTTCGGGGGCGTCCGCTTCGACCCGGGCGTGCAGGGTGTCGCGGTGAACGCGGGCAACTTCCTCGGCACGGGCCGGTTCTGGGAGGCGGAGCCCTGCACGACCGCCGAGCACGACAACCCGCTGCTGTCGGTGGGCGACGGTCCGGCACAGGCGCTCGCTGCACTGCCGCCCGGCGTGACCACGCCGGTCTACCCGGACGGACCGCTGTGCAACGTGCGGGGTCTGACCCCTCTCGGCGAGCACATGATCCGCGGCATGATGGACCGCGGCATGATCGTGGACATCGACCACATGAGCGTCAAGACCGCGGACGCGACGCTGAACATCCTCGAGGACGCCGGGTACTCGGGTGTCGTGTCCAGCCACAGCTGGTCGGACTCCAAGTTCTACGAGCGGATCTACGCACTCGGTGGATTCGTGGCGCTGTACGCGGGCCAGCTCGACGCGCAGGAACGCGAGCCCGGCCAGGACCCCAAGGCGGATCGCGCCGGCGGCTTCATCACGTCGTGGCGTGAGGCACGGGCGCAACGCAGCGACGACTACTACTTCGGTTTCGGGTACGGCGCGGACACCAACGGCTTCGGACCGCAGGCCGCCCCGCGCAAGGATGCGGCCGAGCATCCGCTGACCTACCCGTACACCACCTTCGACGGCGGCACCGTGATGGACCGGCAACGCACCGGCGAGCGTGTCTTCGACGTCAACACCGACGGAGTCGCCCAGTACGGCCTGATCCCCGACTGGATCGCCGACATGCGGAACGCCGCCGGCGCGGACGGCGACCGGATCATCGACGACATGAGCCGGGGCGCCGAGGCGTACCTGCAGATGTGGGAGCGCGTCGCGAAGTAGAGGTCACAGCTGGGGCACGCGCGGCCGATTCGCCCGGATCGGCCCGCGGGTCCCGCCTAGACTCGACTCCGAGCCGGCATCGCCGCCGCCCTGGCGACATCGCCCGGCGTGAGGAGGCTCGACGTGGCCGACCGATCATCGTCCCGTTCCCAGCCGGCCGCACCCGCCACCGAGCAGATACGGAACGTCGTCGTCGTCGGTTGCAGCGGTGTCGGGAAGACCACGCTCACCGAGTCGCTCGCGCTGGCCGCGGGTGCGATCACGAAGGCGGGCCGCGTCGCCGACTGCACCACGGTCTCCGATTTCGAGGACATCGAACACCAGCAGCAGCGGTCGGTGCAGTTGTCGGTGCTTCCGCTGGACTGGAACGGTGTGCGCATCAACGTCCTCGACCCGCCGGGGCATCCCGACTTCGATGCAGAACTGCGCGCCGGGATCCGCGCCGCCGACGCCGGTGTGTTCGTGGTGTCCGCGACCGATCCCGTCACCGCGCCGACCCGTGCCCTGTGGCGCGAGGCCACCGACGCCGGTGTGCCGCGCGCGATCGTCGTGTCGAAACTCGACCAGGCCCGCGAGAGCTTCGACGACATCCTGACGCTGTGCCACGACGCCTTCGGGCTCGGCCCCGACACCCTGCGCGCCGTCTACGAGCCCGTGCTGAAGGGCGGCGCGCCCACCGGGTCGATCGACCTGCTCACCGGCCGGACCTACGGCGACGTCGAGCCCGCACCGGACACCGCCGCCGCTCGGGAGAGCCTCGTCGAGGCGATCTCCGGCCTCGACGACACCCTCATGGAGCGGTACCTCGCCGGGGAGGACCTCGACACCGACGCGCTGTTCGCCGGGCTGCGGCACGAGATCGTCGACTGCACCCTGCATCCCGCGCTCGCCGTCACAGACACCGGATTCGGTGCGGCGGAACTCCTCGACCTGATCGCCGGTGCCTTCCCCGACCCCACGCACCGCGTCGGTCCGGGCCCGGATGCGGACCCCGACGCACCACTGACCGCTCAGGTCATCCGGATCACCGGTGACGCGTACGTCGGCCGCATCAACCTGGTCCGGGTGTTCGCCGGGACACTCCGTCCGGACACCCACGTGCAGGTGATCGGCGACGGCGTCGTCGCCGAGGACCGGCTGACGACACTGGCCGGTCCCTTCGGCAAGGCCACCCACCCGGTTCCGGAGGCCAGGGCGGGCGACATCGTGTGCGTGCCGAAGGTCGCGTCGACCCGCATCGGCGACACCCTCGCCGACGATGCCGCGGCCACGCCGATGCCGCCGTGGCCGCTACCCGCCGCGTTGCTCCCGATCGGTGTGGAGGCGCACAGCAAGGCAGACGACGACAAGCTGTCGCAGGCGTTGGCCCGGTTGGTGGTCGAGGATCCCGCACTCCGGCTCGAACAGAACCCGCAGACACACCAGATCGTGTTGTGGTGCACCGGTGAGGCACACGCCGAGGTCACCCTCGACCGGCTCCGCACCCGACACGGCGTGCACGTCGACACCGTCCCGTACCGGGTGGCGCTGCGGGAAACGTTCGGCGGCAGCGCATCCGGCCACGGTCGGCTCGTGAAACAGTCCGGCGGCCACGGACAGTATGCGATCTGCGATCTCGAGGTCGAGCCACTGCCCGCGGGCTCGGGGTTCGAGTTCGCGGTGAAGATCGTCGGCGGATCGGTCCCGAAGAACTTCATCCCGTCGGTGGAGAAGGGGGTCCGGACCCAGCTGTCGTCGGGGGTCGCGACCGGCAACCCCCTCGTCGACGTGCGCGTCACCCTCGTCGACGGGAAGGCGCACTCCGTCGACTCCTCCGACGCCGCCTTCCAGACCGCGGCCGCGCTCGCGATCAAGGACGCCGCGGGACACACCGAGATCCGACTGCTCGAACCGGTCGCCGCGGTACGGGTGATCCTGCCCGACGACTACCTCGGCGCCGTCCTCGGCGATCTGTCGGCCCGCCGCGGCCACGTCCTCGGCACCGAGACACCCGAGCCCGGCACCGCCCTGCTGCGCGCCGAGGTTCCGGAGATCGAACTCGCCCGCTATCCGGTGGACCTCCGGTCGCTGACGCACGGCACCGCCGAGTTCGCGCGCGCCCACATCCGGTACGACGTCATGCCCGCGGCCGTCGCCGCCAGGCACACCGGCAACGGTCACGCCGACTGACGGTCTCAGGCGATCGCGATCATCGCGACCGCCGCGACGGCCAGCACCATGCCGAACCGCTGCACCGGTCCCACACGCTCCCCGAGCATCGTCATCGCCAGCAGCACCGTCGCCGCCGGGTACAGCGACCCGATCACCGCGACGAGTGAGAGCATGCCGCCCGAGAACGCGAACATCATGGCGCCGTTCGCGAGCACGTCCAGGAGCGCGATCCCGACCGCGAGCCGGGCGACGTCGCGTGGTGGCAGCCGGAACTGACCCGAACCGGCGGCGACCACCCACACCACCGCCGTGGCCGCGCCTCGCGACACCGCGAGCGGCCAGAGCCCCGAGTCGTCGCCGATCCGGTCGAGACCGATGAACGAGACCGCGAACGCGAGACCCGATCCGACGGTCAGCCACGCGACCGTCGAGGTGAAGCGCGCCCGGTGCCCGTCAACTGCCTCCCCTGCCGCCTCGGGCGTCTCCCGGCTGACGAGGACGACCGCGACCAGCGCGAGCACGACGCCCGCGACCGCGACCGCGCCGGGCCGCTCACCCGTGGCGAATCCGACCGCGACGGGAACACCTGCCACGAGCACCGCCGTCAGCGGGGACACCACCGACATCGGTCCGTCGGCCAGGGCCAGATAGAACCACCAGACGGCGAGACCGGACGCCATGCCGGACACGGCACCCCACAGCAGCGCCGACCGGGTCAGCTCGCCACCGGTGAACGGCGCGACCGCGAGCACCATCAGCAGCGACACGGGGTACGAGACGAGCACCACCCGCAGCGCGGCGACCCGACGGGACGCCAGCCCGCCGACGAAGTCGCTGACGCCGTAGCCGACGGCCGCGACCAGGGCCAGCAGGACGGCGGTCACCGACGGGGCGTCGAGGTCAGCGGCTCATGCCCTTCACACGGCGGCCGATCTCGCGGGTGACCTCACGCTCGGCGGTGCGGCGGGCGATGTCCTGACGCTTGTCGTAGTCCTGCTTGCCCTTCGCGAGGGCGAGCTCGACCTTCACCTTGCCGTCGCTGAAGTACATGGACAGCGGAACCAGCGTCTGGTTCCCCTCGCGCGTCTTGCCGACGAGGCTGTCGATCTCGCGGCGGTGCAGCAACAGCTTGCGGGTGCGCCGCGGTGCGTGGTTCGTCCAACTGCCGTGGCCGTACTCCGGGATGTGCAGGCCCCGCAGCCACACTTCGCCGTCGTCGACGGTGGCGAACGCGTCGACCAGCGACGCCTTGCCCTCACGCAGACTCTTCACCTCGGTACCGACGAGCGCGATGCCCGCCTCGACGGTGTCGAGGATGGTGTAGTTGTGCCGCGCCTTACGGTTCGTGGCGATGACCTTCCGGCCCTTTTCCTTCACGTGCGGGCCCCTCCGGTCCACGACGATGCGCCGGAGGCGTGGTGCCACCGGCCTGGCTCACCGTCCACGATAGTTCGGTGGCCCGCCGCAGCACCAACGAGATTCCGGCGACGCCGTGACGGCGCCGCCGGAGTCCGTCACTTGTGCGGCACCGCCGCCGTCAGCCCGCCGTCCATGACGAACTCGGCACCGGTCGAGTACGACGACTCGTCGCTCGCGAGGAACACCACGAATGTCGCGACCTCCTCCGGCGCGGCGGGCCGGCCGAGTGGAATCTTCACGAGGTCCTCCGGCAGGCCCTCGGTCATCGGGGTGCGGATGAGGCCGGGGTGAATCGAGTTGACCCGGATGTTGTGCGGAGCGAGCTCCAGGGCGGCGGACTTCGCGAGCCCCCGCACGCCCCACTTGGTCGCGACGTACCCGTGCGCCCACGGGCTGCCTCGCAGGCCCTCGACGGAGGACACGTTGATGATCGATCCGCCGCCGGCGGCGATCATCGGCTCGACGACCACCTGCATCCCGAGGAAGGTGCCGGTGAGGTTGACGTCGAGGATCTGCTTCCACTTCGCGAGCTTGAGATGCTGCAGCGGCGCGCCGTTCACGATCCCCGCGTTGTTGACGAGCACGTTGATCGTGCCGAAGTCGTCGACGGCGGTCGCGACCGCGGCCGCCCAGTCGTCGGGCGAGGTGACGTCGAGGTGCACGTACCGCGCTGCGTCCCCCAGTTCCGCAGCGAGGGCCTTCCCCTCGTCGTCGAGGATGTCACCGATCACCACCTTCGCGCCCTCCGCCACGAGCATGCGCGCGTGTGCCGCCCCCATGCCTCGGGCGCCACCGCTGATAAGAGCAACTTTGTCGTCGACACGTCCCATGGCTCGGAACGGTACCGCGACGAGACAGGTTTGTGAACAGGTTTATGGACAGCTGTCTGGATTGCCGTCTACTGTGGCGCGACGCACAGGCTCAGCGCACCCCCAACCGCAGGAGGTACACATCCATGGCGATCCGTGTCGCCCACGTGGGCACCGGCAACGTCGGCCGGCTCGCACTGACCCAACTGATCGAGGACGCCAGGTTCGAGCTGGTCGCGGTGTGTGTGTCGACTCCCGAGAAGATCGGCAAGGACGCGGGGGATCTCGCCGGGACCGGCACCGTCACCGGCATCGTCGCGACCGGCGACCTCGAGGACGTGATCGCCGCGACCCCCGACTGCGTCGTCTACTGCGCGATGGGCGACACCCGCACCGCCGAGGCGATCGCCGACTGCCGCACCTTCCTCGCAGCAGGCATCGACGTCGTCGGATCGGCGCCGGTCATCCTGCAGTACCCCTGGAACGTGATACCCGGCGACTACCCCGACAAGCTCGACGCATTCGCCTCCGAGCACGGCGCGAGCCTGTTCGTCACCGGCGTCGACCCGGGCTTCGCGAACGACCTGATCCCGCTCGCGTTGGCGAGCACCTGCCAGCGGGTCGAACTGATCCGCTGCACCGAGATCGCCGACTACGCCACCTACGACGGCGCCGAGGTCATGTTCGACGTGATGGGTTTCGGCAAGCCGATGGACGAGATCCCGATGCTGTTGCAGCCCGGCGTCCTGTCGATCGCCTGGGGGACGACACTGCACCAGCTCGCGGCCGGTCTCGGCGTGACGCTCGACGGCATCACCGAGCAGTACGAGCGCGAACCGGCGCCCGAGGCGTTCGACATCGCCGCCGGCCACGTGCCCGAAGGCAGTGTCGCCGCAATCCGGTTCGAGATCACCGGGACCGTCGACGGCACGCCCGCCGTCGTCGTCGAGCACGTCACCCGGCTGCGCGACGACCTGCGCCCCGACTGGGCCCGGCCGGCTCAGGACGGCGGCTCCTATCGCGTGGAGATCGTCGGCGAGCCGTCCTATCGCGTCGACATCTGCCCGACCAGCCGCAAGGGCGATCACAACCATGCCGCGATCGTGGCCGCCGCCGGGCGAATCGTGAACGCCATCCCCACCGTCGTCGCCGCGCCGCCCGGTATCCGCACGACGCTGGACCTGCCGCTGGTCACCGGCGAGGGGACGTACTCCCCGGCGACCTGAGACGAGAACGCACCGGGCCCCGGCGACAGTGTCGCCGGGACCCGGTGCTTCGCGTCAGCGCAGCGTCATTCGCGGACGTAGAGGCGCAGCGTGACGTACGCGGTGATCGCGGCCATGCCGACACCGACGACGGCGAGAATCGGCGAGACCAGCAGGACGTCACTGTTGGAGATCCGGGCGACGATGTTGGCCTCGTAGACGTCGGCGAGGACGTCGTCGACGAACAGGCTCTTCGCGGTGAAGAGCGACGCGATCGCGAGAATCGCGCCGACCATCGCCGCAGCCACCGCCTCGAGCAGGAAGGGCAGCTGCGTGTACCAGCGCGTGGCACCGACCAACCGCATGATCCCGACCTCGGTACGGCGGGTGAACGCGGCGATCTGGACCATGTTCGCGATCAACAGGATCGACGCGATGGCCTGGACGACGGCGATCGCGAATGCGGCGTTGCGGATACCTCCGAGCACACTGAACAGCCGCTCCACGAGGTCCCGCTGGTTGAGCACACTGTCGACGCCGGGCCTGGTCGCGAACGCGTCCTCCACCACACCGAAGCGGTCCGGATCGGACAAACGCACCTTGAACGAGGCGGGCAGCGCCTCCGGGCTCACCATCGCCGCCAGTTCGGGCTGGTCCTTGAAGACACGCTCCTTGGCGTCGGCGACCGCGTCCTCGCGGTTGAGGTACTGCACCGACACCACGGCGTCGGTGGCTTCGAGATCCTCACGCAGTCCGCGGCACAGATCGCCGGTGCATCCGGGATCGGAGGTGGAGACGTCGTCGGTGAGGAAGATCTGCACCTCCACGCGGTCCAGGAAGATCTGCTGGGTCTTCCCCGCCATCTGGACGACGAGCAGGCCGCCCCCGAACAGCGCGAGGGAGATCGCGGTGGTCAGGATCATCGCGACCGTCATGGTGATGTTGCGGCGCAGTCCGGTGAAGACCTCGCTGAAGATGAAGCTGGCGCGCATCGAAGTGGTGGTCCTTCGTGAGTCGGGGCGGTTTCGTCGGCGGCGGGGTGTCAGCGACCCACGCCGTAGACCCCCCTCGCCTCGTCACGCACCACCCGACCGAGATCGAGCTCGACCACCCGGCGGCGCATCGAGTCGACGATGTGGTTGTCGTGGGTGGCCATCACGACCGTGGTGCCGGTCCTGTTGATCCGCTCCAGCAGCAGCATGATGTCACCGCTCGTGTCCGGGTCGAGGTTGCCGGTGGGCTCGTCGGCGAGCAGGACGAGCGGCCGGTTGACGAAGGCCCGCGCGATCGCCACGCGCTGCTGTTCGCCGCCGGAGAGCTCGTTCGGGAGGCGGTCGGCCTTGCCGGACAGTCCCACCAGGTCGAGCACTTCGGGCACGGTCCGCTCGATCACCGCACGGGGCTTGCCGATCACCTCGAGCGCGAACGCGACGTTCTCGGCGACCGTCTTGCGCGTGAGGAGCCGGAAGTCCTGGAACACGCATCCCATGGACTGGCGCAGCTTCGGCACCCGCCGACCCGACAACCGGTTGACGTGGAAGTCGGCGACGTGGATGTCACCCGAGGTCGGGGTCTCCTCCTTGAGCAGCAGGCGCATGAAGGTGGACTTGCCCGAGCCGGACGCACCGATCAGGAAGACGAACTCCCCCTTGTCGATCGAGACGTTCACCTTGTCCAGCGCGGGCCGCGAGGACGCCTTGTAGGACTTGGACACATTCTCGACGCTGATCACGAGGAGCCAGTGTAGACACGAGCCGGGCCGGGCACCGGGCACCACCGCGAGCCCCGTGCCGCGAACCCCGCAGACCCTGCGACGGCAACACCGCGGCGAATCACGGCGCGTCCCGGATCACGGGGTCGACGCGGTGGTGGGTGGAGATGCCGTCGGGGTGGCGGGGGCAGTCGTCTCGACCGCGACGCCGGGCGGCAACTCGACTCCGGACGGAACCAGACCCGGCGGCAGCACGATCAGCGGCGACGTCGTCGGGCTGAGGCTCGTGCCGTTCGTGTCGCTCGCCCCTGCCGGTCCGGTCGTCGTGCTCGGCGGCGGAGTGGTCGTGGTCGGCGGGGGTGTGGTCGTGACCGGCGACTGTGGTTCCTGGGTCGTCGTCAGCGGCACGAGCACCGCCTCCTGCTGACCTGGTTCCGGTTCCCCGGACATGAAGTAGCCGCGAAGAATCGCGGTGCCGAGGAAGGCGACGATGAGTACCACCGTCGACGACCGGAAGCGTCCGATCCGCCGGGGCCAGGTCCACTTCCGGGCCGTCGACTCCTCGACGAACGCGCCGGCGTCGGCCTCGTGGGCTCCGTGCGGGCGGGTCACGTCGCCTCCCCCTGGTCGATCGACAGGTCGGGCCCGATGAAGATGCCCTCCCTGCGCAGCGCGGCCGCGACCCGGATCCGCAGCGCGCGTCCCACCTCGAACTGCTTGCCCGGCAGCGTGCGCGCCACCATCCGGATGTTGACGGTGTCGAGCTCGATGGATTCGACGCCCATGACCGTCGGCTCGTCGAGGAGAAGGGGTTCGAGGTCGAGATCGGCGAAGGCCTCCCGGCCCACGGTCCGCAGGACGTCGTTGACGTGGTTGAGGTCGGCGGCGGCGGGGATCGGCACGTCGACGACGGCGCGGGCCCAGTCCTTCGACAGGTTGACGGCCTTGACGATCTGACCGTTGGGAACGGTGATGACCTCGCCGTCGGACGAGCGCAGGCGTGTCACCCGCAGCGTCACGTCCTCGACGGTGCCCGACGCGTCCTCCCCCGACCCGGTGATCGCGATGGTGACGACGTCACCGAAGCCGTACTGCTTCTCCGCGATGATGAAGAATCCGGCGAGGATGTCCTGGACGACGCGCTGGGCGCCGAAGCCGAGCGCGGCACCCAGCACGGTCGCGGGCGCGACGAGGCTGCTGATCGAGAACCCGAGCCGCTGCAACACCTCGAGCGCGACGAGGGTGTAGACGATCGTGACCAGCACCCAGGTGATCACCTGGGCGAGCGCGTGGCGATGCTTCGTCGCCTCGGACCGGACGAGGGCGTCGCCCTGGTTGTAGTTCTGATCGATGCGATCGGTGATCCGGTTCCCCGCCCAGGTCAGGAACCGTCCGATGAGCAGGCCACCGAGTACGTACAGGACGATCTCGAGACCACTCGACTTCAGCCAGCTGCTGAGGTTCGTGGTCTCGGGGAGCCACCCGGCCGCCAGGGTGACGGACACGACGGGTCCGGTCAACTAGTCCTGCTCTCCCCGCATCCGCCAGCGGATGCCGGATTCGATGAACCCGTCGATGTCGCCGTCGAGAACGGCGGACGGGTTGTTGACCTCGTACTCGGTGCGCAGGTCCTTGACCATCTGGTACGGGTGCAGGACGTACGAGCGCATCTGGTTGCCCCAGGAGCTGCCGCCGTCACCCTTGAGTGCGTCCATCTCGGCGCGCTCCTCCTGGCGCTTGCGCTCGAGCAGCTTGGCCTGCAGCACCCGCATCGCGGACACCTTGTTCTGCAGCTGAGACTTCTCGTTCTGACAGGTGACGACGATGCCGGTCGGGATGTGCGTCAGTCGCACGGCCGAGTCGGTGGTGTTGACGGACTGACCGCCGGGGCCGGACGAGCGGTAGACGTCGACGCGGACGTCGTTCTCGTCGATGTCGATGTGGTCGGTCGTCTCGACGACGGGAAGCACCTCGACCTCGGCGAAGGACGTCTGCCGGCGGCCCTGGTTGTCGAACGGGCTGATCCGGACGAGGCGGTGGGTGCCCATCTCGATGGACAGGGTGCCGTACGCGTAGGGGGCCTTCACCGCGAAGGTCGCGGACTTGATGCCGGCCTCCTCCGCGTAGGACGTGTCGTAGACCTCGACGCCGTAGCCGTGCTTCTCGGCCCAGCGGATGTACATACGCATCAGCATCTCGGCCCAGTCGGCCGCGTCGACGCCACCGGCGCCCGAGCGGATGTTCACGAGCGCGTCACGCTCGTCGTAGTCGCCGGAGAGCATCGTCTTGACTTCCATCGCGGCGATGTCCTCGCGGAGCTTGTGACGTTCCGCGTCCGCATCGGCGACGGCCTCGGCGCCGTCCTCCTCCGCGAGCTCGTACAGAACCTCCATGTCGTCCAGACGGGAACGCAGTTCCTCGACGCGGCGCAGTTCGGCCTGCGCGTGCGACAGCTGGCTGGTGACCTGCTGCGCGTGTTCCTGGTTGTTCCACAGGTCCGGGTCGGCGGCCTGGTGCTCGAGCTCGTCGATGCGGCGGCGCAGCTCCTCGATGTCGAGCACCGTCTCGACGGTGGTCAGAGTGGTGTCGAGCTCGGCGAGGTCAGCGGAAACGTCGGGATGCACGAGAATCAAGGCTACCGGGTCCGACCGGCGACACACGCGCCGCGGCCACTCTGCTCGGCTCGGGGTGCGCGGAACCCTTGTCAGGACGGTCGGTGCGGTGTTCCCTGCACGGATCCGCCCCTCCCGCCGAAGGAGAACCACCATGACCGTGACCGACGACTATCTCCGCAACAACGCCGACTACGCCCGGTCGTTCAGCGGCCCGCTGCCGCTGCCGCCGAGCAAGCACGTGGCGGTGCTCGCATGTATGGATGCCCGGCTCGACGTGTACCGGATTCTCGGGTTGCGGGACGGCGAGGCGCACGTCATCCGCAACGCGGGCGGTGTCGTCACCGACGACGAGATCCGCTCCCTCGCGATCAGCCAGCGTCTGCTCGGGACCACCGAGATCATCCTGATCCACCACACCGACTGCGGGATGCTGACCTTCACCGACGACGACTTCAAGCGGTCCATCCAGGACGAGGTCGGCATCAAGCCCGCGTGGTCCGCGGAGGCGTTCGGCGACCTCGACGAGGACGTGCGCCAGTCGCTGCGGCGGATCGAGACGAGCCCGTTCGTGACCGCCACGACGTCACTGCGCGGGTTCGTCTTCGACGTCGCGACCGGACTGCTGCGTGAGGTCGACGCGGCGTCCTGAGCCGTCGTGGCGCGCCTGCGTCCCCGTCTCGTGGGCGCACTGTCACCTCGTGTGCGGTGGACTGCCCACGAGGTGGCGGTGCGCCGGCACCACCCGAGCCGGGCAGCGGCGAACGAGCTGCAGTGACCTCACTCGGCGCCGGTAGCCTGTGTGCCCGTGACCGACTTCTCCGCCGACCTCCGGCTCGCCCTACGCATCGCCGACGCCGCCGACGCCATCACCCGGGACCGCTTCGGCGCCCTCGACCTGCACGTCGACGACAAGCCCGACCTCACCCCGGTGTCGGATGCGGACCTCGCCGTCGAGCGGGAGGTGCGGTCGATCCTCGCCGCCGAACGTCCGGACGACGCGGTGCTCGGCGAGGAGTTCGGCGGCGACGCCGTGTTCGAGGGCAGACAGTGGGTGGTCGACCCGATCGACGGCACGAAGAACTTCGTCCGCGGCGTGCCCGTGTGGGCGACGTTGATCTCCCTGCTCCAGGACGGCGTTCCGGTGGTCGGCGTGGTGAGTGCACCGGCGCTGTCGCGGCGCTGGTGGGCGGCGACCGGCTCGGGGGCGTTCGCGTCCGTGGGTGACGGCGAACCGCGTGCGATCGCGGTGTCGTCGGTGGACGTGCTCGGGTCGGCCAGCCTGAGCTTCTCGAGCCTGTCCGGATGGAAGGACCGGGGCATCCGGGACCGTTTCGTGGACCTCACCGACGCGGTGTGGCGGGTCCGCGGCTACGGCGACTTCTTCTCCTACTGCCTCCTGGCGGAGGGCGCGCTCGAGATCGCGGCCGAACCGGAGGTGTCGCTGTGGGACCTCGCCGCACTGGACGTGCTGGTGCGCGAGGCCGGCGGCCGGTTCACGAACCTGGACGGCGCGGCGGGCCCACACGGCGGCAGCGCCGTCGCCACGAACGGCGCCCTGCACGACGAGGTCCTCACCCGACTCGGAGCCGCCTGACCCGAGCGGCGACGCCCTCGGGGCGCTGCCGGTCGGCCCGAAGCGGCTGCCGCTATCACGGCGCAGCGACGGGCACAAGGGCCGCACGGCTGGTTACGGGCACGGCGATCCCGGCCCGAAGGCGGAGTCCGATGCCGCCTCCGCCGCGAAGACTCGATGTCGATCCGCCGTCGACACCGAGGAGTTCCGTGACCGCCCGCACCACCACCCTGTCCCGCCGGTCCTTCCTGCTCGGACTCGCCGTCGCACCGGTCGCGCTGTCGGCGGCGTGCGCGGGGGACGGCGTCGGGCTCGCCACGCAACCCGCGGGGTCGGTGGCCGGTCGACGACCACTCCCGATCCCTCCGCTCGCGACGGCGACGACCGATGCGTCCGGAGTCCGGCGATTCGCTCTCACCGCGAGTCCTGGATCCACCGAGATGCTGTCGGGTACGAGCACTTCCACGTGGGGATACAACGGTTCGGTCCTCGGCCCGACGATCCGCGCCCGACGTGGCGAGACGGTCGCCTTCACGATCGACAACGACCTTCCGGAGGCGACGACGGTGCACTGGCACGGTGTGCACGTGCCCGCCCGCTTCGACGGCGGCCCGCACCAGACGATCGAGCCGGGGGCGCGGTGGGAACCGACGTGGACGGTGAATCAGCCGGCGGCCACGCTCTGGTACCACCCGCACCCGCACGGCGCCACCGAGAAGCACGTGTATCGCGGCCTCGCCGGCTTCTTCCTCGTCGACGACGACGACACCTCGTCGAGGGACCTGCCGTCGACCTACGGAGTGGACGACGTCCCGATCGTCGTCCAGGACAAGCGGTTCGCGGCGGACGGCTCTCTGGACGAGTCGGGTTCCACCGATGTCGGTCTCCTCGGCGACACCGTCGTCGCGAACGGGTTCTCGGACACCTACCTGTCGGTGAGCACCGAACTGGTCCGGCTGCGCCTTCTCAACGGGTCCGCCGGGCGGATGTTCAACCTCGGGTTCTCGGACGACCGCGAGTTCGACATGGTCGCGAGCGACGGAGGTCTGCTCGCCGAACCGGTGCGGCTGACTCGAATCGCGCTCAGCCCCGGCGAACGAGCCGAGATCGTGGTGGCCGCAGGCGCCGCTCCGGTCCTGCTGCGTGCCTTCCCGTTCGAGGACGGCGCCGGTCTCGACGAGCCGGAGGCCGCGGCCGCCGGTGTGCACGACGACTTCGACGTCCTCGAGCTGCGTCCCGCGGCGACGCTCGGCCGCTCGACGGCCGTCCCCGCGATCCTGGCGACCGTGCCCCCGATGGACACGAACGCCGCGGTCGCTCACCGGGAGTTCGAACTGCAGTGGTTCATGATCAACGGGCAGCGGATGGACATGGCCCGCGTCGACTTCACGTCGACGGTGGACACCGTCGAGGTCTGGACCGTGCGCAACGTCGACAACTGGCCGCACAACTTCCACGTCCACGACACCCGGTTCCAGGTCCTCGACATCGACGGCGCGACGCCGCCGCCGGAGCTCCGCGGTTGGAAGGACACCGTCTACACGCCGCCGGGCAGCACGATTCGGCTGGCGCTGCGGTTCAGCGAGTACACCGACCCGGAGATGCCGTACATGTACCACTGTCACCTGCTCCTGCACGAGGACATGGGAATGATGGGCCAGTTCCTCGTGCTCGCCCCAGGCGAGCAGCCGCTCCCGACGGCCTCGGCTGCGGCTGCAACGGGGGCAGGGCACACGCAGAATCCCGGCGGCGGCCACGGCGGCCACTGATCGGTCGTCGGTCAGGTCCTGCGATGCGCGAACACGGCCAGCCGCACCCGGTTGTCGCAGCCGGTCTTGTCCATCAGGTTCGCAATGTGGGACTTCACGGTGGACAGGCCCAGGTGCAGCCGGTCGGCGACCTCCTGGTTGCTCAGGCCCTCGCCGACCAGCGCCAGGACGTCCTCCTCGCGTCCGGTGAGTTCGACACTCGCCGTGGCGTCTCGTCGCCCTGCGTCCGCGCCACCGTCGACTGCCCGGTCGACGAGCCGTCGGAGCAGCGCGGGCGAGAACTGCAGGTCGCCGTCCGCCACGCGGCGAACGGCATCGAGCAGGTCGGCCGGCGCGGTGTCCTTGACGAGGTAGCCGGCCGCGCCCGCCGCGAGTGCCGGATAGAGATGGTCGTCGTCGTCGAAGGTGGTGAGCACCAACACCTTCGGCGGGGACGCTGCGGTGCGGATCTGCCGTGTCGCCTCGACGCCACCGACGCCGGGCATGCGCAGGTCCATCAGGATCACGTCCGGCGACAGCTCGACGGCCAGCCGGATCGCGTCGGCACCGTTCACCGCCTCCCCCACCACGGAGAGGTCGTCACTGGCCTCGATCAGCATGCGCAGGCCCGCACGCACCAACCGCTGGTCGTCGACGACGAGTACACGGATCATCGGGGCTCCTCGGTCGGCGTGGCAGGCAGCCACACGCGGACTCGCCACTCGCCCTGGACGACATCGACGTCGACGTCGAGCGTGCCGTCGGCGAGCTCGACCCGCTCCGTCATGCCGATCAGGCCGTAGCCGCCGCCCGGTGCCGTCCTCGCGGCGCGGCGGCGGTTGACGACCGTCACGGACACGCCACCGTCGCGCGGAGCGGCCCGAACCGCGACGGGGGCCGCCGGGTCGGCGTGCTTCATCACGTTGGTCAGGGATTCCTGGACCACCCTCAGCAGCGTGAGGCGACCGATCGCGTCGAGGTTCCGGATCCGGTGATCGACGTCCGAGTCGACGGTGAACCCGGCCGCACGCAGGCGGTCGACGGCCGCCTCGATCTCGGCGGGTACGGCATCGGAATCGATCAGCGCGACTTCGCCCAGATCCGGATCCCGCAGCGCCACCGTCATCCTGCGCACGTCGGAGAGCGCGCCGGTGGCGGTGGTGCGCACATCCTCGAGTACGTCACGAATCCCCGGATCGGTGTCGGCGAGCACGTGCTGGGCGGCACCGATCCGCAACACGATCGACGCCATGTGGTGCGCGGTGAGGTCGTGCAGTTCGCGCGCGAGTGCGGTGCGTTCGGCCGCGCGAACCCGTGCGGCGTCGTCGACTCGACGTGCTTCCGCCTCGGCGGCGCGCGCCCGGAGCGTGGCGGCGAGGTCGCGCTGCGAGCGCAGGTACAAACCGAGGAGCAGTGGGAGGCCGACGGCCGCAACCGCTTCCACGGCGGTTGCGGGCCGCCAGAACGGACTGTGCTCCGCGGCGAGTCCCAGCAGTACCGCCGCGGCCCAGCACCCGGAGAGGAGGACGATCGCGTCCGTGCGCCGGGTCCGCATCACGGCCTCGGTCAACGCGACCGCTCCCAGATACGGGACGAGACCGGACAGCCCCCAGGCCTCCGTCGCGAACATCGGAATCGCGAGCGCCGACAGCGCGACCGACACCAGGGTCGGCCACCGCGCGCCGAGCAGGAACACGACCGCGGACGACATCGCGGCCAGCCAGTACCACGCCGGGACCTCGAACTCACCGGGGAAGTCGCTCGCCAGCAGCATCAGCGGGACGAGGACCAGCGGCAGCCCGCGCAGCAAGGCTGCCGGCGGGGTTCGCGGACGACGTTCGGGCACCGATCCACAGTAGGCCCGGCGTCGGTTCCGCCGCCGGGCCCCGCGCCGTCAGCGGACGGGCAGGTGCACCGCCGTCACCAGTTCCACCTCCGGGGAGGCGCTCGGATCGGTGACGTAGACGTTGAAGTGGTGCGTGGTGACGTCGTCGCCGTCCCGCGCCGCGGACAGCCCTCGCTCGACGAGGAAGGCCGCGATCGCCTCGTGCGCCCGCGGGATCGCCTCGGCGTACGGCCCCGTCACCGTGGCCACCACCACCCGCCGATCCGGCACCGTGACCGTGTGCAGTGGCGCGTCCGCCTCGGTCCCGGACGCGACGGGCAGGAACACCGACTCGTCGACGTCGGCCTCCCGGAACTCGCCGTCGTGCTCGATGCACCCGCCGGGGCCGGTCGGGACGATGCCCTGCGCCTGCAGGGCGGGGATGAAGCGTTGCCACAGTTCACCTTCGGCGGCGTAGTCCGCGACGGTGCCCCGCAGGCACACGAGCGTGTGGGCGGGCATGTCGGTCAGTTCGACAGTGGTCATGACGATCTCCTCGGTTGTCTCGTCGAGCATTCGGTCCAGGGCACGCAGTCGTGTTCGCGCGAGGTCGGCCTCCTCGACCAGGGTGCGGCGGTGCATGCGCAGCGCACGCCGGTATGCGGGGGTTCCGTCGGCGGCGAGCAGCGCCCCGATGGCGGACACGCCGAACCCCACGTCACGCAGTCGGCGGATGCGGGCGGCGTCGGCGATCTGCTGCGGCAGGTACCGCCGGTACCCGGTGGCGGCGTCGACGGCGGCCGGGATCAGCACGCCGTGTTCGTCGTAGTGCCGCAGCATCCGCACGCTGATGCGCGTCAGCGAGGAGAACTCACCGATCGCCATCAGGGTGCCGTCGGTTTCGGGAGTGTCGGCCATGGATCAGAGTCTGCGGTCTCACACGGTGTGAGGGTCAAGTTCCGCCGAGACGCGTCGTCGACGTCGAACGAGGGGTCGCGCGGGGCTTCGTGACGGTGCGGGGAGAATCCGCGGGGATCGTCGCGAATATCGGCGCTCGCGTCCGGGAACCCCGATTCCCGTGTACTCTCGACTTCACTTCTTACTCCGGAGTAAGATACGAAGTGTCCGAGTCCGTACACCGAGAAAATGGTGATCATGACCAAGCAAGACAGCGTCGCGAAGACCAACGGCGCGCGCAGCAGTGACACCCCGGCAGCCCGTCGCGAAGGTGACTCGACGGCTCGCCGCCCCCGCGACACGTCCGCGGTCGGACTCAACCCGATCAAGCGGGACGCGATGGGTGCCGCCATGCGGGTGCTGACCAAGATCACCGGGTCGGACCTGGCCGAGAAGTACAACCTGCGCGAGCCCATCAACCGGGTCACCTATCAGGGCACCAAGACCGGCTTCCAGACCCTCGGCGCGGCCACCCGCACCTTCGCGAAGGTCTCCGGAGGCGGCAAGCCCACCCGCCTGCCCGCGGGCGAGGCCAAGAACGCCGACTACTTCGACCTCACCCCCACCGACGAGCAGCAGATGATCGTCGAGACGGTGCGCGACTTCGCCGCCGAGATCCTGCGCCCCGCCGCCGCCGGCGCCAACGACGCCGCCGCCGCACCCGCCGACCTCGGCAAGCGCGCCGCGGAACTCGGCATCACCCTGATCAACGTGCCCGAGGAGTTCGAGGGCGTCGCCACCGAACGCGGGGCCGTCACCAACTCTCTCGTCGCCGAGGCCCTCGCACACGGCGACATGGGCCTGGCCCTGCCGCTGCTCGCCCCGAGCGGCGTCGCGGTCGCGCTCACCCAGTTCGGCTCCGACGCCCAGCAGAAGACCTATCTGCCGTCGTTCACCGGCGAGAACGTGCCCACCGCCGCTGTCGTCGTCACCGAACCGCGCGCACTGTTCGACCCGTTCGCGTTGCAGACCAAGGCCGTTCGCTCCCCCAGCGGCTACCGGATCAACGGCGTCAAGTCGTTCGTGCCCGCCGCCGCCGACGCCGAACTGTTCGTCGTCGCCGCCGAACTCGACGGCCGGCCCACGTTCTTCCTCGTCGAGTCCGACTCGAAGGGTCTTGTCGTGGAAGCGGATCCGAGCATGGGTCTGCGCGCCGCCGGACTCGGCCGACTCGTGCTCACCGACGTCGCCGTGCCCGAGTCCGCGATCCTCGGCGAGGCGGACGCCGACCAGCGTGCCGCCGACTACGCCGACGCGATCCGACTGGCCCGTCTCGGCTGGGCGTCGCTCGCCGTCGGTACCGGACAGGCCGTCCTCGACTACGTGATCCCGTACGTCAACGAGCGGGAGGCGTTCGGCGAGCCGATCAGCCACCGCCAGGCGGTCGCGTTCATGGTCGCCAACATCGCCATCGAGCTGGACGGACTGCGGCTGGTGACCCTGCGCGGGGCCTCGCGCGCCGAGCAGGGCAAGTCGTTCGCCCGCGAGGCGGCACTGGCCCGCAAGCTCGCCACCGACAAGGGAATGCAGATCGGACTCGACGGCGTCCAGTTGCTCGGCGGACACGGGTTCACCAAGGAGCACCCGGTCGAACGCTGGTACCGAGACCTTCGCGCCATCGGCGTTGCCGAGGGCATCGTCCTCATCTGACGCGCGAGCCCTCACACTCCACAGGAGAACATCACCGTGATCAATCTCGAACTTCCCAAGAAGCTGAAGGCGTCGTCGAACCAGGCGCACCAGGTGGCTGCGCAGATCCTGCGCCCCGTGTCCCGCAAGTACGACCTCGCCGAACACGAGTACCCCGTCGAACTGGACACGATGGCCGCGATGGTCGAGGGTCTCAACGACTCCGGCACCGGCGCGTCCGGCGCAGCCCTGGGCCGCGGCGACGAGCCGAAGGTGATCGGCAACGCCAACGGCGGCAACATGGCGTCCCTGATGAACGTCATCGAAACCTGCTGGGGCGATGTCGGTCTCACCCTCTCCATCCCCTACCAGGGCCTCGGCAACTCGGCGATCGCCGCCGTCGCGACCGACGAGCAGCTCGAACGATTCGGCAAGGTGTGGGCCTCGATGGCCATCACCGAGCCCGGTTTCGGTTCGGACTCCGCTGCCGTCACCACCACCGCCGTCCTGGATGGCGACGAGTGGGTCCTCAACGGGGAGAAGATCTTCGTCACGGCCGGCGAACGCTCCACCCACATCGTCGTGTGGGCGACGGTGGACAAGACGAAGGGCCGCGCCGCGATCAAGTCGTTCGTCGTTCCCCGCGATGCGCCCGGACTGTCGGTCGCACGCCTCGAGCACAAGCTCGGCATCAAGGCGTCCGACACCGCGGTGCTGCTGCTGCAGGACTGCCGGATTCCGAAGGACAACATCCTCGGCGATCCTGAAGTCAACGTGGAGAAGGGTTTCGCCGGGGTCATGCAGACCTTCGACAACACCCGACCCATCGTCGCCGGCATGGCCGTCGGCCTCGGCCGTGCGGTGCTCGAGGAACTTCGCGGCATCCTGACCGAGGCGGGCATCGAGGTCAGTTACGACGTCCCGGCCAACAACCAGCACGCCGCAGCGGCGGAGTTCCTGGCGATGGAGGCCGACTGGGAGGCCGCGTACCTGCTGGCACTGCGCGCGACCTGGATGGCCGACAACAAGAAGCCGAACTCGCTCGAGGCGTCGATGTCGAAGGCGAAGGCCGGCCGTACCGGTACCGCGGTCTCACTCAAGGCCGTCGAACTCGCCGGCACCGAGGGCTACTCGCAGCGGCCGCTACTCGAGAAGTGGGCGCGGGACAGCAAGATCCTCGACATCTTCGAAGGCACCCAGCAGATCCAGCAGCTGATCATCGCCCGCCGCCTGCTCGGGAAGTCGTCGACCGAGCTGAAGTAGTCGACCGCTGCCGAACGACGGAACGCCCCTCCGGCACGGGAGGGGCGTTCCGTCGTTCGGCATGTGTCAGCGGGGCCGGAGGAGGCGGGCGATCCATCCGTGCACGGCTGCGTCCACCTCGGCACGGGGATCTGCGGCGCGCAACGATCTCGCTCCGCACACCAGGTCGAACACCAGGCCCTCGCAGAAGCTGACAAGATCCCGCGCCGAGACGTCCACGTCGACCACGGACAGCGCTTCCATCAGCGTGCGGGCGGCGTCGACCGAGAACAGGCACGATGCGAGTCCCACGCGGAGGTCGTCGTCCGCCATGGCATCCGACACGAATGCGTAGCGCGCGAGGACGTCGACGCGCCGATCCGTCACGACCCCACCGAGATACCGCGCGATCACATCCGCCGCGTCCCGCGCGGTCCGCGGCGGCTCGGACGGGAGGAGGTCGACGAACTCCGCGCGCGACCGCTCCGTCAGGTGGGTGATCACCGCGGACAGCAGCGCAGCGCGAGTGCGGTGGTAGTACGACGTCGATCCGCGGGCGAGGCCGAGGCGTGCGTCGATCGCCTGATGGGTGACGGCGTGATTGCCGCCCTCCGCCGCCAGCTCGACCGCGGCCCGACAGATGAGGTCACGGCGGGACGGACGTTCGGTCATCCACCCACCCTAGCGCAAACCTCTACGATGCTAGAGTCTCGATCATGCGCCGGCCCCGCGGGTACCGAAACGGACCGATCCCCCTCGACGTGTTCGACACCGCCGCACGGCAGCTCGGATTCGAGCTCGACGCAGAGCAACGGCGGGCCGCTCGCGTCCTGGGGTCCACCGGCGACGACGTGTACCTGTGGGGACCACCCGGCCGCGGCAAGAGCTGGCTGATGGCGACCCACTTCGCCGCGCTGCCGACGGACCGCAAGCGACGTGTGCACTTCCACGAGTTCTTCCGCGATCTGCACACAGCGGTCCGCCGCCATCGCTACGACCTGACCGCTGCGCTCGACGAGTTGCTGCAGAACCTCGACGTCGTCTGCTTCGACGAGTTCCACGTGCACGACCCGGCGGACGGCCGGTTCCTCGCCCGACTACTACCAGCCCTGTTCGACCGGAAGATTCGCGTCGTGCTGACCTCCAACCACCCGCCCCACGCACTGATGCCGAATCCCCTGTTCCACGACACCTTTCTGCCCACTATCGAACTGATCGAACGCCGACTCACCGTCGTCGGAGTGGACGGCGCGGTCGACTACCGGACCAGGTCGGATCACCGATCCGGTTTCGCCGCGGGCCGATGGCTGTTCCCCGGCACACCGGCCCGGGCGCGCCTCGCCGGCCTCCGTCCTCCCGGACCGGCCGACCGCGTCACCCTCTCGACCACGGGCCGGTCGGTCACCGCCTGTCGTGCGTTCGCCGACGAACTGTGGATCGACTTCGCCGACATCTGCGTTCGCCCAACCGCACCCTCCGACTACCTCGCGCTGACCCGGAGCCACCGCCGGTGGGTCGTCGACGGCGTGCCCGATCTCGCGTCGGCGGGCGCGGAACCCGCGCAGCGATTCGCCGGCCTCGTCGACGTCCTCTACGACCGCGGCGTGCCGACGGTGTTCCTCGCCCGCACTCCCCTGCACCGGCTCGCGGTCGGCGACGGCATGCCCGTCGAGGTCGCGCGGCTCACCAGCCGGCTGAGTGAGCTCCGACACGACGCGCACGACGACGACCGGGGACAATCACGGACAGTCGCGTCGTGAACCGCGGACCGGTTGCCACGACGGTGCCGAATACGCCCACACCGGACAGCCTCGGCAGTACCCTGTGATCCAGATCACCAGAACCTTCCCAGGGGGATGCGTATGACAGGCGTGCTGACCAAGGTGACCGATTCACTGTCCGCCGTGCGCGTGATGGTGCGCAGCGGCCTCGTCCCGTTCCCTCGCCTCGACCACGGCATCGCCTCGATTCGCGCGGTCGAGAAGTACGGCCCGTTCGCCGGTCCCGTGCACGCACACGTCAATGCGGGACTCGACGCGGTCGCCCTCGTCGACGAGCACGGACAGCTGACGTACAGCGAACTGGAGGGCCGATCCAACGCGCTCGTCCGCGCCTGGTCGGCCGACGGCATCACCGCGGGTTCGGTGATCGGTGCCATGTGCCGCAACCATCGCGGCCTCCTGGTCACGATGCTCGCCGCGGCCAAGCTCGGCAACAAGCTCGTCCTGATGAACACCGGCTTCGCGGCCCCCCAGCTCGTCGACGTCGCAGCCCGCGAACAGGTCGGCTCGTTCGTGTACGACGAGGAGTTCGCCGCAGTCGCCGACGGACTGCCCGGCGACGTACGCCGCTACCTCGCGTGGGGCAAGGCCACCGACCGGGCGCCCCACCTCGACGCCCTCATCGCGCGCCAGACCTCGGCGCCCGTCGATCCGCCCGCGGTGCACGGCAGTTTCGTACTGCTCACCAGTGGCACCACCGGCACCCCGAAAGGCGCTCCGCGGGAACGGACGACGCCACTGGCGTCCGCGCAGTTCCTCGACCGGGTGCCGCTGCGGCGCGGTCAGACGATGGTGATGGCGGCACCCGCATTCCACGGCACCGGCCTGTCCCAGCTCGGCCTCGCCCTGGCGCTCGGCCAGACCGTGGTGATGCAACGGCGATTCGATCCGCTGCAGGCCGTCGATCTCGTTGCCGCGAACCGGGCCGACTCGCTCGTCGTGGTCCCGACGATGCTGCAGCGCATCGTCGATCTGGGCCCCGACGTCCTGTCCGGCTACGACACGACCAACCTGTCGATCGTGTTCGCCGCCGGCTCCGCGATCTCACCCGACCTGTCCCGGCGCACCGCCGAGGCATTCGGCCCCGTCCTCTACAACCTGTACGGGTCCACCGAATGCGCGGTCGCGACGGTCGCGACCCCCGCCGACCTGGCCCGGGCGCCCGGCACCGCGGGGCGCGCCCCCGTGACGTGTCACGTCGCCCTGTACGACGACAACGGCGCGCGTGTCACCGAGCCCGGTGTCATCGGCCGGATCTTCGTCTCCAGTGGCCTCAGCTTCAACGGCTACACCGACGGCCGCGACAAGGAGCGCATCGACGGTTTGCTCTCCACCGGCGACGTCGGCCACTTCGACGGCGACGGCCTGCTCTTCGTCGACGGGCGCGACGACGACATGATCGTGTCCGGCGGCGAGAACGTCTATCCGCTCGAGGTGGAGAACCTCCTGGCCGAACATCCCGACGTCGCCGACGCCGCAGTGGTCGGCGTCGAGGACGTCGAGTTCGGGCACCGACTTCGTGCCTTCGTGGTTCCGGCGCCCGGCTCGACCCGAGATGCCCAGGGCCTCAAGACGTTCGTCAAGGAACACCTCGCCCGCTACAAGGTCCCCCGGGAGGTCGTGTTCCTCGAGGAGCTACCCCGCAACGCGACCGGGAAGCTGTTGCGTCGGGTGTTGCACGAGATGGACCTACCCGAGTCGTGACATACGGCGCTCGGCGACTCGTGCCGCCACGTCCTGCTCGATCAGCGCTGCGTTGATCATCGCGCCCGCGTCGACACCGCCTGCTGCGGCCGAGATGACCTGTGCGCGTGGATTGGTCACGTTTCCCGCGACCCAGACGCCGGGCACGGACGTCTCACCGGTCGGCCCGGCGGGCACATAGGAGCCGATCACCGCGTCACCCATCTCCTGGACTGCAGTCTCGACTCCGAGCGACTCCAGCAGAGCCGATCGCGCGACGAAACGCGGCGGCACGACGAGTGCGTCACGGGCGATGACGCCGCGACCTTCCACACTGACGCCGGTCAGCCTGTCGCCGGTCGCCTCGACGCCGGCGACGCGGCCGTCGACGATCTCGATGCCGGAGGCCGCGAACTTCTCGAGGTCCTCGGAGGAGAAGTCCGGTGCCGTGTGCGTGAACAGGATCAGATCGTTCGTCCACTGGCGCCACATCAGAACCTGATGCGTGGCAACGGGACTCGTCGCGATCACGCCGATCGCGGCGTCCCGGACCTCCCATCCGTGACAGTACGGGCAGTGCAGGACGTCCCGCCCCCACCGAGCGCCGACGCCCGGCACGTCGGGCAGTTCGTCCACCAATCCGGTGGTGACGAGGAGCATGCGCGCCGAGACCTCGCTGCCGGCGGCGGTTCGCACACGGAATCCGTCGTCCGTCCTCGTCGCCTCGACCACCTGTCCGTCGACGATCTCGCCGCCGTAGCCTGCAACTTCCTCGCGTCCGATCGCCAGAAGGTCACGAGGCGCGGTGCCCTCGCGTCCGAGATAGTTGTGCATGTGTTCGGCCGGCGCGTTGCGTGGAGCCCCACCGTCGATCACCACAACCGAGCGGCGAGCGCGAGTGAGAGCGAGCGCCCCGCCGAGTCCCGCCGCGCCTCCGCCGACGATCACGACGTCGTAGCTGTCCTTCATCTTCTTCCCTCCGGTCGTTGGCCGATCTCTCTCCACTGTCCGCACCAGGACCACAAATGGCAAGGATCGTTGCCGAATCCGCAAGAACAGGGAGAAGGACGAGATCGCGCCCGGAATACGACGAAGGCCCGGTCTCGAATGAGACCGGGCCTTCGTACCGTGGTAGCGGGG
>AODO01000039.1 GCA_000341795.1 Rhodococcus triatomae BKS 15-14
GGGCCGGCCTCGCTGGAACCGGGTGGGGCCGGTCAGGCCCCGGGACGAGCCGGACTCAGAAGTCCATGCCGCCCATGCCACCGGTCGGGTCGCCCATGGGAGCGGCGGCCTTCTCCGGCTTGTCGGCGACGACGGCCTCGGTGGTGAGGAACAGAGCCGCGATGGACGCCGCGTTCTGCAGCGCCGAGCGGGTGACCTTGACCGGGTCGTTGATGCCGGCGGCGAGCAGGTCCTCGTACTCACCGGTGGCGGCGTTCAGGCCGCTGCCGGCGGGCAGGTTGCGAACCTTCTCCGCGACGACGCCGGGCTCGAGGCCGGCGTTGAACGCGATCTGCTTGAGCGGTGCCTCGAGGGCAACCTTGACGATGTTGGCACCGGTGGCCTCGTCGCCCTCGAGCTTCAGGTCGTCCAGGACCGGAGCGGACTGCAGCAGGGCGACGCCACCACCGGCGACGATGCCCTCCTCGACGGCAGCCTTCGCGTTGCGGACGGCGTCCTCGATGCGGTGCTTGCGCTCCTTGAGCTCGACCTCGGTCGCGGCACCGGCCTTGATGACGGCGACGCCGCCGGCCAGCTTCGCGAGGCGCTCCTGCAGCTTCTCGCGGTCGTAGTCGGAATCCGACGCCTCGATCTCGGCGCGGATCTGGCTGACGCGACCGGCGATGGCCTCGGCGTCGCCGGCACCCTCGACGATGGTGGTCTCGTCCTTGGTGACGACGACCTTGCGGGCCTGACCGAGCAGCTCGATGCCTGCGGTCTCCAGGGAGAGGCCGACCTCTTCGCTGACGACCTCGCCACCGGTGAGGATGGCGATGTCGGCGAGCTGCGCCTTGCGGCGGTCACCGAAGCCCGGAGCCTTGACGGCGACGGACTTGAAGGTGCCACGGATCTTGTTGACGACCAGGGTCGACAGGGCCTCGCCCTCGACGTCCTCGGCGATGATCAGCAGCGGCTTGCCGGCCTGGATGACCTTCTCGAGCAGCGGCAGCAGGTCCTTGACCGTGGAGATCTTGGAGCTGACGAGCAGGATGTACGGATCCTCGAGGACCGCTTCCTGACGCTCGGCGTCGGTGGCGAAGTAGAGGGAGATGTAGCCCTTGTCGAAGCGCATGCCCTCGGTGAGCTCGAGCTGCAGGCCGAAGGAGTTGGACTCCTCGACGGTGATGACGCCTTCCTTGCCGACCTTGTCCATGGCCTCGGCGATGAGCTCACCGATGGACGCGTCGCCCGCGGAGATACCGGCGGTGGCGGCGATCTGCTCCTTGGTCTCGACCTCCTTGGCGGTGTCGAGCAGCTTGGCGGTGACGGCCTCGACGGCCTTCTCGATGCCGCGCTTCAGACCCAGCGGGTTGGCGCCGGCAGCGACGTTGCGCAGACCCTCACGGACGAGCGCCTGAGCGAGGACGGTGGCGGTGGTGGTGCCGTCGCCAGCGACGTCGTCGGTCTTCTTGGCGACCTCCTTGACCAGCTCGGCGCCGATCTTCTCGTAGGGGTCCTCGAGCTCGATCTCCTTGGCGATGGACACGCCGTCGTTGGTGATCGTGGGGGCGCCCCACTTCTTCTCGAGCACGACGTTGCGACCCTTGGGTCCCAGCGTCACCTTGACGGCGTCGGCGAGGCTGTTCAGGCCACGCTCGAGGCCGCGGCGGGCCTCTTCGTCGAACGCGATGATCTTGGCCATTGCGAAGTGATCCTCCGGATTGGGGGTGACACGCAAGGCGACCGCTCGTCGGGTCGCCTCAGTTGCTCGCAGGGCGACCGCGAGGACGCCCCGTTCACACGGCCAGGCTCGGTGCCCGCGACGGACGACCAGGGGTGTCGATGGTTCCCGGTCTCACCGTCCCGACCTGGCACTCACGAGTTGCGAGTGCCAAGTGCATTTTTAGCACTCACCCGGGGTGAGTGCAAGGTATCGGCGGTCCGCCGCGGGCACCCGACTGTCACGCGACCAGCGCGTCTCAGCGGATCAGGCAGAAGGCGCCCGTGTTGACGTTGACCGCGAACGACAACGGTCCGACGCAGTTCACGCCGCCCGACTCGGCGGTCGCGCCGGAGCCCCAGCCGGCCAGCGCGAAGGTGAGGTTGCCGTTGTCGGTGCGGGCATGCGCGATGCCGCCACCGATCGCGAACGCGTTCGCCTGGCCGGCGACCTTCGAGGTGCTGAGCGCCACCCCGAAGCCGGTGGCGAACGTGTTCGCGGTGCCGCCGTTGGCGACGCTCACCGCGGTGCCGCTGTCGATCGCACCCGAGTTCGCGACACCACCGAGGGAAGCGGTCGCGCCGCAGCTCGCCTGACCGTCGACGCGGATGTCGTTCTCGAGCGGCGGCGAGACGCAGTCGACGCGCGCCGCGGATGCGACGCCCGTCCCGGCGACGGCGAGGCCACCGGCGACCGCGAGGCCTGCCGTGATCGACAGTGCGGCGCGGACGAGGCGGCGGGAGTGAGAGGAAACGGAACGGGGACGGAACACAGTGCGCACGAAACTCCTCAGGACAGAGTGAATGACGGTGACCGACAGGACCGCGACGAACGAACGGAACGGTGAGCGACGGTGCCGTCGACCGTACCCAATGAGGGGCACCGCGAGCGCGGGGTTTGCAGGCTTCAGCCGAGGGTGTCCGGTTCGCTGCCGAGCGCGTCGAGCAACGCGGGCAGGTCCGCGACCGAGTCGACGACATGGTCCGGCCTTCCCTGCGCGGCGTCCAGGGCAGCCTGCCGGAACTTCCCGGTCCGCACCAGCACGCCGGTGAACCCGACGTACTGCGCGGCCAGCACGTCGTTCACGACGTCGTCGCCGACCATGATCGCGTTCTCGGGATCGACCCCGACCAGTGCCGCCGCGGTGGTGAAACCGGTCGGGGCGGGCTTGCCGATGACGGTCACGCGACCGCCACCGGCGGCCTCCAGCCCCGGAAGATAGGCACCGGTGTCGATCTGGACGCCGTCCGCGGTCGCCCAGGACAGTCCACCCTGCATCGCGACCACGGGCACACCACGCTGCATGAGGCCGACGACGCGACCGAGGGTGGCGTGGTCGAACTCCGGCCCCGCGCCGCCGAGGACGACGACCTCGGGGTCGGCGGCGTCGAGACGGATGCCGGGCAGGTCCTCGGTGATGTCGCCGTGGTTGACCAGCAGGCACCGGGCGCCGGGATGGGCCGCGCGCAGGTACTCGGCGGTCAGTGCGGCCGCCGTGACGATCTCGTCGGGGGTGACGTCCATGCCGCCGGCCCGCAGCGAGGCGGCTATGTCGGCGCGGGTCCGGGACGTGGTGTTCGTGAGGAAGGCGAGCGGGTAGGCGCGGCGACGGACTGCCTGCAGCGCATCCGCGGCGCCCGGGATCGGCCGCCAGGACGTGACGAGCACCCCGTCGATGTCGAACAGAATGCCGAGGGTCACGGCATCAAGTATGCCTGCGGACCACCCGACTCGGCGACGCCGACGACACTGGTCATCGGGTGAACTGCCCGTGCGCGAGGGCGTCCACTTCCTGCGGCGTCAGCAACCGTTCGAGCCCCTCGGCGGGCCAGGTCTGGCGACGACGCCAGGCCCTCGCGGTGGGCAGCATCGGAACGGCGTCGGCGTGGTGCGCGGATCGAAGTGCGACGGGAAGTTTCACGATGAGCTCCGGGAGTGGATGTCGGCTCGGGGCCGACCACGGTATGGCTACCCTGTTCATCGCCCGACGCGCGCGTCCCATTACACCGATGACGCCCCCTTGACGTACGGCCGCGACCGATAAACCATGTGTGACCGTCGGTACCATCTAAAAGTCAGTGAACCGGAGCATCCTGTGACGAACACCCTCGAAGCCAGCATCGAGATCGACGCCGCCCCCGAAACCGTGTGGAGGGTCGTGTCCGACCTCGAGCGCATGGGCCGGTGGAGCCCGCAGTGCAAGGTGATGAAGGTGCTCGGCGGCCCCGTCCGGCAGGGCAGCCGGACCGTCAACGTCAACAAGAAGGGTCTGCTCGTGTGGCCCACCACCGCCAAGGTCGTCCGTTTCGAACCGAACCGGGCCATCGCGTGGCGGGTGGCGGAGAACCACACGATCTGGACCTACGAGCTCACCGCGACCGACACCGGTACCCGCGTGACCGAGCGACGTGAGGCACCCACCGGCACCACCAAGATCTCCTCGTTCCTCGTCGACAAGTTCATGGGCGGTACCCCGGGTTTCGAGGTCGAGATGATCGCCGGCATGAACCTCACCCTGTCGCGGATCAAGAGCGAGACCGAGACCGCAACCCGCTCGGCGCGCTGACGCAGGGGCCGAGAGAGCCGCCGGGGAGGGCGGAGCGGGAACCGTCCGATGTGGCCTAACCTTGCAGTGCCCGTGAACGGCACCACCGCGTGCGGGCGTCCCACCGTCACCGAATCAGATGAGGAACCAGTGGCCCGCCGCCCCACCCCCATCGGCACTCCGCAGCCGACCGGCCTTGCTCACGTGATCGACCTGGTCAGGACAACGATCCCCCCGCTGCACCCGGCCGGACTGCCCTTCGTGCTCGCGCCACTCGGGGTCGCTGCGCTCGGCAGGCGACGCCCCTGGATCCGCAACACCGCCCTGCTCGCGTCCGGCGCCTGCGCCGCCTTCTTCCGGCATCCGCACCGCGTCCCGCCGAACCGGGTGAACGTCGCGGTCTCCCCCGCCGACGGCGAGGTCGCACTCGTCGACTCCGCGGTTCCCCCCGCCGAGCTGAACATGGGCGACCAGCCGGTGCCGCGGGTGAGCATCTTCCTCTCCGTCCTCGACGTCCACGTTCAGCGCAGCCCTGTCGCGGGCGAGGTGCTGCAGGTCGTCCACAAGGCCGGCAGCTTCCTGTCCGCGGACCTCGCCGAGGCGAGCGAGGCGAACGAGCGGAACTCGATGCTGTTGCGCACCGACAGCGGTCACGAGGTCGCGGTCGTGCAGATCGCCGGTCTGCTCGCGCGCCGCATCGTGTGCGAGGCGGGCGTCGGTGACCGGCTGCCGATCGGCGACACCTACGGACTGATCCGGTTCGGCTCCCGGGTCGACACGTACTTCCCGGCGGGCAGCACCCTGCTGGTGGAGCGGGGACAGCGGGCCGTCGGCGCCGAGACCATCCTCGCGCAACTCCCGTGAGCCCCCGCGAGGTGGTGACGAGCACGCCGCGGCGCGTGGCGTCGAGCGGTCTGTTGCTGCTGCCCAGCACCTTGACCATCCTCGCGCTGTGCAGCGGCCTGTCCGCCGTCAAGTTCGCCCTCGAAGGTGAGCTGGGCGTCGCGCTCGCGATGATCGGTGCCGCAGCGGTCCTCGACTCACTCGACGGCCGGATCGCCCGGCTCCTCGACGCCACCACCAAGATCGGCGCCGAGCTCGATTCGCTGGCGGATGCGATCTCGTTCGGAGTCGCGCCCGCGCTGGTGCTGTACGTGACCCTCCTCGACGGCAGCAACGCCGGCTGGATCGTGGCGTTGGTCTACGCGGTGAGCATCGTGCTGCGGCTGGCCCGGTTCAACACCCTCCTCGACGACGACAGCGCACCGTCGTACACCAGTGAGTTCTTCGTCGGCGTCCCCGCACCGGCTGGTGCGCTCATCACGCTGACCCCGCTCGCGGCGTACGAGCAGTGGGGCGACGGCTGGTGGTCCTCGTTCTGGGCGGTGTCCGCGTGGACGGTGTTCTCGGCGGCCCTGATCGTCAGCCGCATCCCGACGCTCGCGATGAAGTCGTTCTCGGTGCCGCGGCGGATGGCCGCGGTCCTGCTCATCGGCGTCGCCCTGACCGGTGCAGCGCTCATCACCTACCCGTACGTGCTGCTGATCGTCCTGGTGGTCGCCTACCTCACGCACATTCCGTTCGCGGTCCGGTCGAAGCGCTGGGTGGCCGCCCGCCCCGAGGTCTGGGACGTCAAGCCCGCCGAACGTCGCGCGATCCGCCGGGTGGCGACGGACGATCGACGGTCGTACTCACGGCTCGGCCTCCGCCGCCCGAGGCCGCGGTGACACGGGTGGATTCGGGCGTGGACCGTAACTCCACCTATAGTCGGTAGCAATGCACACGATCGGACGATGGCTGGCCGGCGCTGCCCTCGCAGCGCTCGTGGCGTCCTCCACCGCGGTGGCGCCCGCGACAGCGGTGACACGGTTGCCGCTGCCGTTCATCGGGTCGAGCGCCCCGCAGTCGGGCGCCGACACCGAGGTGACGTTCGACTCGGACGGACTGACCTTCCACGCCGGCCTGCGCACCCCTGTGCACTCACGGCCGGGAGTCGCGGCCCTTCTCCTGCCCGGCAGCGGCCCCACCGACCGCAACGGCAGCCAGCCCGGGCTGAAGGCCGACACGATGCGACGCATCGCCGACGACCTCGCCGCGCAGGGCATCCCCAGTCTCCGATTCGACAAACTCGGCAGCGGAGCCACCGGCCTCGCCGGCCTGCAGCCCGACCTACTCCCCGAGTACGGGTTCGTCTCGCAGGCCGACCACGCGCAGGCCGCCGCGGAACTGCTCGCCGACCGGACCGGGGTGCCCGTCGACCGCCTGGCCGTGATCGGGCACAGCGAGGGTGCGCTCACCGCCCTCGAACTGACCGCCCGCGGCATCGCGCACGGCGGTCTCGCACTCCTGGCTCCGCTTCCGATGCGGTACCTGGACCTGCTCACCTCCCAGCTGAAGACGCAGCTCGACGCGGCGGTCCGGTCGGGACAGCTGCCGACATCCGATGCCGACGCCGCACGCACGACGTTGCGAGAGAGCATCGAGAGCCTGCGCGAGACGGGCCGGCTGCCCGCCAATCCGGATCCGCTCCTCGCGAGCATCGGTCTGGTCCACGCGAACGCCCGTTTCCTCGCCGAGGCGGATGCGCTCGACCCACCGGCGCTCGCGGCCGCACTCGGTGACGACACGCACGTTCTGGTGACGTGCTCGGACAAGGATCTGAACATCAGCTGCGATCAGGTGGGAGCGCTGCGCGACGCACTCGATCACACCGAGCTCCGCTTCGCCCACCTGGCGAACGCCAGCCATCTCCTCGACGAACTCGGGCCGTTCCCGCCGAGTCGCATCGACCCGCTGGTGCCGCTGCCGGAGTCGACGGAGTTCGCGGGGGTCCTGCACGAGTGGGCACTGGGCCTGACCGGCTGACCGTCGGGCACACCTGCCGCGCTGATCGGCCGGCACCGCCGGCGGGGTCACTACTGTGGTGCGCGTGACCACACCGGAACTCGCGCTCACCGCCCGGCTCAACACGTCCGCCGCCGATGCCCGCCGAGGTGTCGTGCGTCTGCACCCCGAGGCGCTCACCGCGCTCGGCCTGCGCGAGTGGGACGGCATCGCGGTGATCGGGGCGCGGCGCACCGCCGCCGTGGTGGCGATCGCCCCGGCGGGCACCCCCACCGGAACCGCCCTCCTCGACGACGTCACGCTGTCCAACGCGGGGATCAAAGAGGATGCGCGCGTGGTTGTTTCACCGGTCACGGTGTACGGCGCCCGCAGCGCGACGTTAAGCGGGTCGACGCTGGCGATGCGTTCGATCTCCGAGACCACCCTGCGTCAGGCCCTGCTCGGCAAGGTCCTCACCGTCGGTGACACGGTGTCGCTGCTCCCCCGCGACCTGGGACCCGGCGTCTCCACCGTTGCCGCGACGCAGTCGCTCTCCCGCACCTTCGGGGTCGCCTGGACGTCGGAGCTGTTGACGGTCGCGGCCGTGGACCCGCAGGGCCCGGTCAGTGTGCAACCGAATTCGGCGGTCGGATGGGACGGCGCGGTCACGACCTCGGTGCCGGTCACCACCCCCGCGGCGGCCGCGACGGGGACGACCGAGACGACTCCGTCCCCGACCGGACCCGTCTCACCCCCGCCGGAACCGGTGGCGGTGCACGACCTCGTCGGCGTCGCCACCCAGGCCGCCCGACTCGGCGAATGGCTCAAACTCGCACTCGACGAACCGGAACTGCTGCACACCCTCGGCGCGTCGGCGCATCTCGGTGTCCTCGTCACCGGGCCCGCCGGGGTCGGGAAGGCGACGCTGGCCCGCTCGGTCCTGGCCGGCCGCACCGTCATCGAGTTGGACGGTCCGGCCGTGGGCGCGCTGGAGTCGGCGGCGCGCCTCCAACGTGTCACCGACGCCGTCACCCGAATCCGGCACGACCGTGGCGTCCTGCTGGTGACCGACCTCGACGCCCTGCTGCCCGCCGAACCGGAACCCGTGTCGGCCTTGATCCTCGACGAGCTGCGCCGGGCGGTGGACACCCCGGGTGTCGCGTTCGTGGCGACGACCGCGCATCCCGACGCCCTCGACGACCGCGCCCGCGGCCAGGACGTCTGCGACCGCGAGCTGACGATTCCGCTCCCGGACGGCGCCACCCGCCGCAGCCTGCTCGAACTGATGCTGCGCCGCGTACCGACGGACACCCTCGACCTGACGGAGATCGCCTCCCGGGCACCCGGTTTCGTCGCGGCCGATCTCGCAGCGCTGGTGCGCGAGGCGGCGATCAGGGCTGCCTCACGGGCGAGCGCCGCGGGCAGCGAACCACGCCTGGAGCAGGCGGACCTGCTGGGCGCCCTCGACGTCATCCGGCCGCTGTCCCGCTCGGGCACCGAGGAACTCGCCGTCGGGTCGGTGACCCTCGACGACGTCGGCGACATGGTCGAGACCAAGCAGGCGCTGACCGAGGCGGTGCTGTGGCCGCTGCAGCATCCCGACTCGTTCGCCCGCCTCGGCGTCGACCCGCCGCGCGGTGTCCTGCTGTACGGGCCGCCCGGATGCGGCAAGACGTTTCTCGTTCGGGCCCTTGCCAGTTCGGGTCAGCTGTCGGTGCATGCGGTCAAGGGTGCCGAATTGATGGACAAGTGGGTCGGCTCGTCCGAGAAGGCGGTGCGCGAACTGTTCCAGCGGGCTCGGGACTCGGCGCCCTCGATGATCTTCCTCGACGAGGTGGATGCGCTCGCGCCGCGCCGCGGGCAGTCGTCGGACTCGGGTGTCACCGATCGGGTGGTGGCGTCGCTGCTCACCGAACTCGACGGCGTCGAGCCGCTGCGTGACGTCGTCGTGGTCGGGGCGACGAACCGCCCGGACCTGATCGACCCGGCCCTGCTGCGCCCCGGACGGTTGGAGAAGCTGGTGTTCGTGCCGCCGCCGGACGCCGATGCGAGGCGCGAGATCCTGCGGACCGCGGGCCGGTCGGTCCCGCTCGCCGAGGACGTCGACCTGTCCGCGCTGGCCGAGGATCTCGACGGCTACTCGGCGGCGGACTGCTCGGCGCTGCTGCGGGAGGCGGCTCTGGCCGCGATGCGCCGGGACGTCGACGCCGCCGACGTCACCGCCTCCGACGTCGCGACGGCCCGCGAATCGGTGCGTCCCTCCCTCGATCCGGCACAGGTCGCGCACCTGCAGGCATACGCCGACGGGCGGTGACGAGGGGCACTATCCTCAGGCACCATGGCGATCTCCCGTGGGGCACGCACACTGATGGTTCTGATGTGGACGGCGCTGCTCGGCGCCGCACTGGCGGTGGCACCACCGGCCGCCGCCGATCCCGGGACGACGTGGTTGTGCCGGCCGGGACAGCTGGACGACCCGTGCGGGGGCAGGTCCGGAAACCCGGTCGACTGCTTCTACGTCTACCCGACCATCTCGGCGCAGCTCTCGACGAACGCGAACCTCGACCGGTCACCGGAACTGCACGGCATCGCGCGCCTGCAGGCGGAGACGTTCGGCGAGAACTGTGACGTGTGGGCTCCGGTGTACCGGCAGGTCACGCTGCGCAGCCTGTTCGCCGGGTCGCCCGAGGAGCGGACCGCGGGCCTCGAACTCGCCTACGACGACGTCGAACGCGCCTGGGACGACTACCTCGCCAACCACAACAACGGCCGCGGCGTGGTCCTGATCGGTCACTCCCAGGGCACGCGGATGCTGCGCACCCTGATTCAGGAGCGCATCGAGGGCACCCCGGCGCAGTCCCGGTTGGTGTCGGCGCTGCTGCTCGGCGGCAACGTGACGGTCCGGGCCGGTGACGTCGTCGGAGGCGACTTCGAGTCGGTGCCCGCGTGCACGGACGCCGCGCAGACGGGCTGTGTCGTCGCGTACTCGGCGTACTCACGGATGCCCGCGGACATTCGGTACGGTGTCGCGCCGTCGCCCGGGCTCGAGGTGCTGTGCACCAATCCGGCATCGCTGCACGACAACTCCGCGCCGGCTCCCCTTCGGAGCACGATCGGTGGTCGCGACGTCTCGGCGTTCACTGGACGATGCACCGGCGGCGCCGCGAACGTGTTGCTCGTCGACGGTCCCGGCGCGCAACTGCTGCCGGCCGTCCCGAACGAGTCGTGGGGCCTGCACCTGCTGGACGTCAACGTCGCACAGCGCGACCTCGTCGACCTGGTCCGAACCCAGGCCGAGTCCTACCTGCGCTGACGCACCTGTGCGTGAGTGTCGCCCCGGCCGGGGTGGCACTCACGCACAGCGCGATCAGCGCCAGGTGGCGAGCAGTTCGGCGGCGCGGGCGGCGAGGTTCGCCTGCAGCAGGGGACCGAAGCTGACGCGGCCGACACCGAGCGACGCGAGATGGCCACGATCACCGGAGGCGGGATCGGCGATCGCGTTCACGGGCAGCGGCAGCGCCTCGACGAGCTCGCGGTACACCTCGTCATCGTGGAACCCGACCGGGTACAGCGAGTCGGCCCCGGCCTCCGCGCAGAGAGCGAGGCGGGCGACGGCGCGGGCCGAGCGATCGGATTCCTCCCCGATCCGGCGGAGGAAGATGTCGGTGCGCGCGTTGATGACGACGTGTACGCCGACCGCGTCGGCGGCGCGGCGCAGGGCGCCGACGAAGTCCGCGTGTTCCTGTGCCTCGCGGAGCCGGCCGCCCTCCCCGTGCACGGTGTCCTCGATGTTGAGGCCGACGGCACCGACCTCGACCAGTCCGTCGATGAGGGCCTCGGGGGTCTGGCCGTACCCGGACTCGATGTCGACCGAGACCGGGAGGTCGACGGCCGCGGTGATCTGGGTGACGCGGGTGAGCAGCTCACCGAACGTCATGCCTTCGTTGTCGGGCCGGCCGATCGAGTCCGCGACGGGATGCGAGCCCACGGTCAGCGCAGCGAATCCGGCCTGCGCGGCCAGGTTCGCGGACCACGCGTCCCACACGGTGGGGAGGATCACGGGGTCGCCGGGCCGGTGCAGTGCGAGCAGCGTCGTGGCCTTCTCGGTGATCGAAACCATTGTCGGGTGTCCTCGCCTCGTGTGGTGTTGCGGCAATCGTGGCATGTCGAGACGCCCGATCCGATGCGGTGACACCGTGTCTCGGCCGATCGCCGCGCACGATGTCACGGATGTGTGAACACTCGACGCTCGCCCGTGCACGACGCGGACGAGCACACTAGCGTCGACAGAGATTGTCCTGCAGCGCACCGGGTCCCGGCAAGTCGGGCCCGGGGCGCTCGTCACCGTGCGAGCGAGGGGCCCAGACAGGATGACCATTGTGTTCGACACGGCGGCGTTCGAGGCCGGTGACCGCGCCGATGCGACGTGCACAGCCATGCAGGAGAACTCCGCACCCTCGAACGTGACGCTCGAGGACCCGAAGACGGTCACGTCGTTGATGGAGGTGTGGAGCTACGGCGATGCCAGCATCTTCAGGTCCCGGATGTCGGGGATGACGCTGCTGCGTACCGGCAAACAGGCCGACCGGACACCGTCACCGCTGATCGCGATCGCGGTCCAGGAGGTCGCGACCGCCCGCTACGAGCAGGGCGGTGTCCGACGCCTCGTCGCACCCGGCGAGCTGATGGTGGTGGACCTGAACGCGCGCTACGACTACTCGTGGGACACCTTCGGCAGTTCGCGGTGTCTGCACGTGCCGCTGGACCGGCTCGACCTGCCGTCCGACGTGATCCGCGGCGGATCGGCCCATCCGGAGCGGAGCCCGATCGCGCGGATGATCTCCCACCACATCTCCACCCTGACCGTCGAGGGCGATGCCCTGAGCACGAGCCCGGGCGCAACGGCACTGGGCGAGGCCGCCATCGACCTCGCCCGGGCGCTGTTCGCCACCGCACACGGCGGCGTGCAGGCCCGCGCCGCGATGAACGACACCATGACGACACGGATCCGCAGTCACGTCCGCGCCCACCTTTTCGACCCGTCGATGTCGGCGGAGTCGATCGCCGCAGCGCACGGTATCTCGACACGGCGCCTGTACACCCTGTGCGCTGCTGCGGGTTTCAGCCTCGAGCAGTGGATCATCGAGCAGCGACTGCGACGCGCGTACGAGGAACTCGCGACCGCCCGCGCCGCGGCGGTCCCGATCTCGGTCGTCGCCCGGCGGTTCGGGTTCGCCGGCCACGCCCATTTCTCCCGCCGGTTCCGGGCGGCGTACGGGGTGACCCCGTCGGAGTGGCGGGACGCTGCCGCCTCCGCGCGGCGGCACGACGACACCGTGCAGCGGGAGCCGGAGAACTGATCGCTTCGCGCTGGGGACAGCGTCGTGCCGCCGCAGCCGGTTCCGGGCCGGGCGATCGCACTACCGTGCGGCCGACCAGGCAGTGGTACCGACACGAAAGGCTCCCGCCATGCCATCGACCACGTCACCGGACACCGTCGTACTCGTCCACGGCCTGTGGATGACGCCACGCAGCTGGGAGGGCTGGGTCGCGTACTACGAGGCCAAGGGATTCCGGGTGCTCACTCCCGGTTACCCGGGTTTCGACATCGAGGTCGAGGCTCTTCGGGACAACCCCGACGTCATTGCGCAGCTGACCGTTCCGGAGGTCGTGGACCACCTGGCCGCGGTGATCGAGGGACTCGATCGCCCGCCGATCGTCATCGGCCACTCGTTCGGCGGCACGCTGACGCAGCTGCTGCTCGCGCGCGGGCTCGGCGCGGCCGGCGTCGTCATCGACTCGGCGCCGACCGAAGGCGTCCGTGTCACACCGCTCTCCCAGGTCAAGTCACTGTTCCCGGCGCTGAACCCGGCGAACCTGCACCGCGCGGTGGGGTTCACACCCGAGGAGTTCCACTACGCCTTCGCGAACACCCTCAGCCGCGAGGACTCCGACGCCGTCTGGGAGCGGTACCACATTCCGGCGCCGGGAAACTGGATCTGGGCGTACGGGCTGATCGCCAACTTCAAGCCGGGACATCAGGAGACGTGGGTCGACTACGACGCCGACCGCGCGCCACTGCTGTTCATCGCAGGCGGCTCCGACCACATCATGCCGGCGTCGGTCAACAAGTCGAACGCCCACCACTACCGGAAGTCCCCGGCACTCACCGAGTTCCACGAGTTCGAGGGCAGGTCGCACTGGACGTGCGCGGAGCCGGGCTGGGAGGCCGTCGCTGATCTGGCACTGGAATGGGCCGTCGAGCACGCCGTCGCCGCGGCCGGCGAGCCCACCCCCTGACGCCGGTTCGCTCGGGCGGCACGCTCCGGGGTGCGGCGATATCATGGGCGCACTCGATCGAGCGGATGTGACATCGAAGTGCCTCGTGAGCCGACTCCGCACCCTCAGCGCACGTCGCTGTGCCCGGCCGGCGTCCCGGTCTCGATCCGGCCCCTGCCCGGGGCCGAACGATGGGCTCGGGTCCGGTACTGGGATCTCGGCTGCGCGGTGGTGTTGGTGGACGGCGCGGGAACCGGGGTCTCCGTCGGACGTGACCGCGGTGCGGGCACGCCGCGTCTGACGGTGGCGGCGGTCGGTCCCGGCGACTGGTCGTTCAGCCAGTACGGGTACACCGTCACCGCGGTTCGTCCGGAACCCACGCTGATCCTGATCGACCACACCGCTCCGCACGACTTCCGGCGCCGCGACGTCGGCACCGCAGTCAGCATCACGCTCGACCGGGCCGCGCTGGGGGTGTCACCCGCAGATGTGCGCGACGCCGCTCGGCACCTGCGCGACGATCCCGCACTCCACGACCTGGTCCGGCGCAGCCTCGTCGACCTGGTCGAGGTCGCCACGCAGTCGCCGCCCGTGCTCGCGGATCTGGTCGACCCCGCGGTCGATCTGGTGCGGGCGCTGATCCTGGGAGCGGCGCGGAGACGGCCCGAGGACCCCCGCGCCGAGCTGCTCTCCCGCATCCGGCGCCATGTGGACGCGAACCTCGGCGATCCCGACCTGCGGCCCGCGACGGTGGCTGCAGCGCATCACATCTCGGTGCGACATCTGCACTCGCTGTGGTCGACGACGGGCACCACACTCGGTGAGCACATCACGGCGCAGCGCCTGGAGCGGGCCCGGAAGATGCTGCTGGACAGACGAAATCGACACCTGACCATCCTGACCGTCGCGCAGCGACACGGTTTCGTCGACGCCACCCACTTCACCCGACGTTTCCGCGAGGCGTACGGCGTCACGCCTGGCCGACTGCGCCGCGCCCCGTCACAGCGTGCGCCCTGAAGACAACATCGCGCGCAGCCGGCCGATTCTCCACGCCGTCACCGACCTACCGTCTACCCAGCCCGGGGACGTCACCCCGACGACGGCTACCGGGCCTCACCCGACAGTCCTGTGCCCACCCCCAGAACGGGAGCCAGCCATGTCCTTCCCGAAATCCGTCCTCGCGCGGGCCGTCCGGTTGTCCCGACGGCGAGCCGTCAGGGTGTTCTCGACCGCAGTGATCGTGTTGACCGCGATCGGCCTGACCGCGGCGCCGGCATCGGCGCAGACCAAGCCCACCGTCGTCCTGGTGCACGGCGCGTTCGCGGACTCCTCCGGATGGAAGGACGTGGCCGACAACCTCACCGCACAGGGCTATCCCGTGCAGACCTTCGACAATCCGCTGCGCGGCCCGGCGTACGATTCCGGCCTGCTCGAACAGCAGCTCGCGACGATCGACGGTCCGATCGTCCTCGTCGGTCACTCCTACGGCGGTGTGGTGATCTCCAACGCCGACAACCCGAACGTCAAGGCCAATGTGTACATCGCGGCGTTCGCCCCCGACCGCGGCGAATTCGTGCAGGGCATCCTGAATCCACTGGTGTTCCCCGGCAGCAAACTTCTCCCGCCGGCGCTTCAGCTGAAGGTCGTGGACGACCCGCAGGGGATCGGCGGCAAGAATCTGGACGGGTACATCGCGAAGGAGTACTTCCACGACATCTTCGCGCAGGACGTCACTCCGGCCGTCGCGGCGGACATGTACGCGCACCAGAAGTCGGCGGCGCTGGTGGCGAACCTCGAACCGAGCGCGACACCGACGTGGACGACACGTCCGAACTGGTATCTCGTGTCCACACAGGATCAGGTGATCCCGCCGGACGCGCAACGCATGATGGCGAAGCGGGCCCTCGCCCACACCACGGAGATCGATGCCTCGCACGCCTCGCTGGTCTCGCGTCCCGACGAGGTGACCGCAGTGATCGTCGAGGCCGCCGGCGCCTGAACCGCGGCACCCACCGCGCTGGTTACGCGGCGGCGACCGTGTGTTCGGCTAGCGTCGGGCAATGCCCGCCAGGACTCTGCCCGTGTCGTTTCGCGCTGCGCCCACGGCGCTCGCCGCCCTCGCCTGCGCCGCTCTCGCGGCGTTCACGCTGACGGATCCACCCGGCGGCACCTGGGCCGTGTACGCGTCGGACCGCGAACTCGACCGCTGGCTGAGTGCCCAACCGACCGGCATCGCGGTCGGTGCGGTGGTGGCGGTGGCGGCGTGCGTACTGCTGCAGCGACTGGGATCGGCCCGCGCGGCGTGGGGAGCGGCTGCCGTCGCCACGGTCGTCGTCGCCGCGGTCCGGTCCTGGGTCCCGGAGGTCGCCGGGGTGGACGCGCTCATCGCGTTGCACGTCCTCAAGGCCGTCGCGGCGGGAGTCCTGCTCGGAGCCGCGGTGGCCGCCGCGTGGGAGGACCGCCCCGCCCGGCTCGCGCTGACTCTCGGCGCGGTCGGCGGTTACCTGTCGGTGTCCGCGTGGGCGGGACCGGAGGTCCGGGAGAGCACGTCGACGCTCGGAGAACCGGCCCTGTTGTTGCTCGCCGCCGTCGTGGTGCTCGCCCTCGTCGCGGCGGCCCTCCCCGGTTCCGCTCCCCAGCCCGTCACGGGTGCGCAGGCGCGGTTCGCCCTGCTCACCGTCGTGGTCGTCGCAGTCTCGAATCGTCTTCTCACCGGCTGGATCTCGGGCAGCGACACCGAGAGCCGCACCCGGCAGTGGATCGTGATCGCGGTGTCGATCGTCGTGGTGCTGGTGGCGACGGAAGTGTGCGCTCGCCTCGTAGACGACCGGGTCGGGGACGGTGCCATCCTGCTGTCGGTCACCGGGGTCGCGGCCGCGGCCATGCCCGTGCTCGTGGACCTGCGCAGCCCCCTGCGCGACGTCCCTGCGTGGTCGGCGGTCGCGGTCGCCGGGGTCGCCGTCGCCGCCGGGTTGGCGGTCGCGGCGCGGCGGCCGCTTCCGGTAATGGGTCTCGGCGTCGCGGCACTGGTTCCGATCGCCGGGGCGATCCGGCCGGACTTCGGGTCCGACGGGGGATGGCTGCTCGCGCGGGTCGCCGTGGTCGGGATCGGGGCGGGACTCGCGGTCGGCGGCGCGCTCCCCTCGCTCGCCGTCGTCGCCTCGGCCGCATTGGTGATTCCGTTCCTCTCCACGGTGTTCCATGCGGCGGCGACGGTGATCATGCCCGCCGCGCAGGTGGTCTACAACGGTGCGTACGAGCCTCTGGAGGGCGTCGAGATGTCGCGCGCGTACTCGAACCAACTCGACCAGTACCTCGATTCGTTCCTCGGAATCCCGATCTACGACGACCGCGTCGCCGGCATCGCGCTCGCGCTGACCGTCGGCTTCTGCGCCTGGGGTGTGCACGGACTGCGGACGCAGCGATGAACACCGTGCGCCGGACCGTCGAACTGCTGACCGCGCTGCTCGTCGGCGCGGTCGCGGGCTGGGCGCTCGTCTCGCCGGTCGCGACCGACTTCGGGACCGCCGGTTCGGACGGGAAACTCTCCGCACTCACGACGAGCGGGCAGCTCGCATCGGCAGTCGGGATGCTTGCCGCCGCCGCGGTCGCGGGCCGCTTCTCGGGCCGCAGGTCCGCGCGCACGGCCCAACTGGCGGCACTGATCGGGTTGGCTCTGCTGGTCACCGTGCAGTACGCGACCGACGGTGCACTGCGGTTCGAGTGGCTGCTCGCCGCGACCTGGGTGTGGGGCATCGCCGCCGGTGTCGCACTCGGCGGCGCGGCTGCGGCCGCATCCGACCGGATCGGCACCGTCATGCTGATCGGCTCCGCGGTAGCTGCTTTCGTGGCGGTTCCTGTCGCCACAGAACTCCTCGGTGCGGGACCCGGGCACGGATGGACGGCCTACTCACCGCTGACGGACGCCATCCCCGCCGACGCGGCACCGATCTGGTGGCTGCTGCTGCCGGCGGTGGTCGCGACAGCTTTCGCGGTCGCGCTCGGCGGAGCGCGGACGGCGGGTCGGTCGACACGCGGCCTCGCGGTCACCGCGGTGGTGGTGGCGACGGCGCTGGCGACGAACGCGGCGATCGGCGCGGCCCAGGACAATCGACCGCTCGCCGGCGTCCTGCTCGCCGTGTTCGTCGCGGTGACCATCGCGTGTGCGTTCGCGCTCGACGGGCAGGACGGCGCACTCCTGCTCACGACGACGGCGATCGTCGCGGCAGCGATCGTCGCGGGGGCGGCGCCACTGTCCGCCTGGTCGGACACCACGTGGATCAACGTCGCGATCCCCGTCGTCGGGCTGGCGGTCGGCGTCGCGGTCGGGACCCGGTGGCCGAGCGTCGTCGTCGGGCTCACGCTGCTCGCGACCGTGTCGGTCGCCGGGTTCCTGCCGGACCTCACCGACGGGATGAACGATGCGACACGGTGGCTCGTTCTCGCCCCGATCGCCGGGTATGCGGTGGGCTCCTGCGATCCGGTGCGGTCGGGCGCGACGGTCGCAGGGCTGGCGGTGCTGTTCGTGCCGAGTGCCCTGACCGTCGCGGGGCAGGCGGCACCGGGATCGGTCGCAGAACTGTCACCGTTCCAACCACTGCCGCGGGGGATGCTGGCGTCGATGCCACCGGACCGCTACTGGCTGACGGTGGCGATGGCGGCGGTGGGGTTGGTGACGATCGCCGCGGCCGGGGTGCTGCGTCAGCGCGACGACAGCTGATCCTCAGCCGCGGGCGGCGATCTTCGCGGCGGCGAGTTGTTCGTCGGTGAGTGACGGCACGGTGAGCGGAGTCCGGGGCATGCCCTCGGCGCGCAGACCGTCGAGCACGATCTCCAGATAGCGGCGCCACGCGTCGGGTGCCACCGACGCGGTGAACTCGCTGTACGCCTCGACCATCTTGCCGACGGCCAGGAGGTCGTTCGTGTCGACGTCGGGGCGTACGACGCCGGCGTCCTGGGCGCGGGCGAGGAGTTTGCCGACGAGCGGTTCGACGCGTTCGCGGGCACAGGCGATCTGCTCCCGGCCCTCGTCGCAGCCGAAGAACACCGCGCCGAGGCCGCGATTCTTCGCCATCTCCTCGCAGGAGAAGGCGACGAAGTTCACCAGGCCCTGCCACGGGTCGTCGACCTCGAGCGCGGCCGCCGCCCCGGCCTCCATGTCGGCCATGTGCTGTTCGAAGACGCCGTCGACGAGCTCCTGCTTGCACGTGAAGCGCCGGTAGACGGTGCCGACGCCGACCTTCGCGTGCTTGGCGACGTCGTCGAGGGTGATGTCGATGCCCCGGAGGGCGAACAGCTCGGCGGCGGCGGCGAGGATCTTGCGCCGGTTGCGCTCGGCGTCGGCGCGCAGCGGGCGTCCTGTGACGGTGCTCACGAAATTCATTCTGCCATCTCCGGTTTCGCGGCGAATCCGGGCCGGAATTCGGACAAACCCGGACAGATCCGCCACCACGCGAAAAATTAAGTGGAGACAACTCCTCCACATAGGCGTACGGTCAACTAAGTGGAGTTTACTCCTCCATTTCTTTCGAAGCCCGTCACGTCATGCCACATCGAGGGGGCACTTTCATGACAACCACCACACTCGACCGGCCCGGCACCGGTCCCGACTCGTCCGAGAGGGAGCACCGGCTGCGCTGGCTCGTCCTCGCGGTCATCGCGCTGGCCCAGCTCATGGTCGTCCTCGACGCGACCATCGTGAACATCGCGCTCCCCGCCGCCCAGCGCGCACTCGAGTTCTCCGACGCCGACCGGCAGTGGGTGGTCACCGCCTACGCGCTCGCGTTCGGCAGCCTGCTGTTGCTCGGCGGGCGGCTCAGCGACCTGTTCGGCCGCCGCAACACCTTCGTCATCGGTCTCGTCGGCTTCGCCGCGATGTCCGCGATCGGCGGCGCCGCCGTCAACTTCACGATGCTGGTCGCCGCCCGCGCCGGTCAGGGCGTGTTCGCCGCGCTGCTCGCGCCGGCCGCGCTGTCGCTGCTCGCGACCACCTTCACCGAACCCGACGAACGCGCGAAGGCGTTCGGCATCTTCGGCGCGGTCGCCGGTGCCGGCGGCGCGATCGGCCTGCTCCTCGGCGGCGCGCTCACCGAGTGGACGTCGTGGCGGTGGACCTTCTTCGTCAACCTGATCTTCGCTGCCGTCGCGCTCGTCGGCGCCATGACGTTGATGGCAGCGCACCGCGCCGAGCACCGGCCGAGGCTCGACATTCCCGGCACCGTCACCGTGTCCGCGGCGCTGTTCGGCATCGTGTACGGCTTCTCGCACGCCGAGTCGCACGGCTGGTCGAACCCCGCCACCATTGCCTGGCTCGTCTCCGGCGCCGTGCTGCTCGCGGTCTTCGTGGTGATCGAGACCAGGGTCGCGCACCCGCTGCTGCCGCTGCGCATCGTCCTCGACCGCACCCGCGGCGGTTCCTACCTGGCGATGTTCCTCACCGGCTCCGGCATGTTCGCGGTGTTCCTGTTCCTGACCTTCTACCTGCAGACCATCCTCATGTACTCGCCGATCGTCACGGGCCTCGCGTTCCTGCCGATGGTCGCGGGCATGGTCATCTCGGCGACCACCTCGACCGGGGTGCTGCTGCCGCGGTTCGGCCCGCGGCCGCTGATCACGGGTGGCCTGGTGCTCGGCGCGGCCGGCCTCGCCGTGCTCGCCCGGCTGGAGATCGACAGCAGCTACGGAACGCACATCCTGCCCGGGCTGGTGCTGCTCGGCCTCGGCATGGGCATGGTGTTCGCGCCCGGCATGCAGGGTGCGATCACCGGGGTCGACGCCGACGACGCCGGTGTCGCCTCCGCGACGGTGAACACGATGCAGCAGGTCGGCGGATCCATCGGCACCGCCCTGCTCAGCACCGTCGCCGCGACCGCCGCCGCGAACTACGTCGCGGACCACGCGGCGGGACCACAGACCCAGGCACTGGCCGCCGTCGCGAGCTACACCACCACCTTCTGGTGGGCGGCCGCCATCTTCGTCGGCGGTGCGATCGTCTCGGTGTTCCTGCTGCCCGCAGGGAAGCTGCCCGAATCCGAGGGCGAGGTGCTCGTCGCCGCGCACTGACGTACACAACGACACGGACCCCGTGACCGACCGGTCACGGGGTCCGTGTCGCGTCTGCCCTAGTTGCGGGCGAGGAACCGGTCCATGCACCGTTCCGCGACGGCGGTGATGGTCAGCGACGGATTGACCAGGCCGACCGCGCCGGGAATCAGCGCGCCGTCGACGACGTACAGATTCTCGTAACCGTGCACGCGACCGTCGTCCGTGGCCGCCTTGCCCATGACGACACCGCCGAGACCGTGGTACGTCGACGCGCTGCCGAATCCGATGGCCCGCGTGTAGACCGGGGTGCCGCTGGCCGGGAACCCGTAGCGGACGTTGGCGCGCTCGTGAAACTTCCCGGCGAAACGCATGCCCTGCCGGTCGAGTTCGCCGCCTTCCGGGTGCGGGTAGTTCAGCTCCACCCGCCCGGTCGCCGGATTCCAGTCGATGGTGCCGCGTTCGGTGGTGAACGCCTGGATGAGATTCGTGGTGGTGCTGCCGCTGGCGATCGCCGGCAGCGGCGCCGCCTGCCACGACATCGAGACCGAGCCCTCCGGGTCCTCGTCGTCGAACATGACCGCGACACCGGGACCGGCCTGCACCGGACCGTAGTCGCGGCGGTTGAACACACGGGTGGTGAGGAAGTCGCCGTTGTTGCCGAAGCCCTGCCCGACCTCGGGGCTCAGCCGCGGCAGCGTCCCCGTCGCGCGGGCGGTGACCAGCAGCTCGGTGGTGTGGTACGAGCCGGCCGCGAGGAACAGGTGGTCGGCGGTGAAGGTGCGGGTGCCGAGTTCGTTTCCGTACTCGTCGATCTCGCGTGCCGTGACCTCGAAGCCCGTGCGGCCGTCGAGTTCCCGGATGCGCACCGCCTCGTGGAGCGGCACCACGGTGACGTTGCCGGTCGCCTCGGCGCGCGGAAGGTAGTTGTGGTCGACGCTGTTCTTCGCGCCCGAGTTGATGCCGTACGGGCCCTCCGCGATCGAGATCGACTTGCGCCGGGTGCCCGCGAACTCGGCCCGCACCAGGTCCCAGTCGACACAGAAGTCGTGGAGATAGGGTTCGGCGCCGTAGTCCGCGATGTCGGCGAGCCAGGACCGGGCGCCCTGGTACTCGGGCCGGGCCAGCAGGTCCGCGGGCAGCGGCGAGGTGCCGAGCTCGGCCTTGGCGCGCGGGAAGTACACGCGGTCCAGCTCCGCGTAGTCGATGGAGGTGGGGAAGGCGCGTTCGAAGTCGCGGCGCCGCGGCTGCACCGAGTACGCGCCGAACACCAGCGAACCGCCGCCGACACCGGCGCCGTGCACCGTGGTGATGCCGTTGCCCTTGATCTCCTCGACGACGCCCGCGTACTTCGGGATCGGCTGGAACTGGGTGAGCGGATTGATCGGCGGCTTGGTGGAGAACCACGCGGCGCGGCCGTCCGGCGCGTCGAAGGTGGCGAAGGTGTTGCCGCCGGGGTCGATGTCCCAGCGCCGGCCCCGCTCGAGCACCGTCGTCCGGTAGCCGGCCTGCCCCAGCCGCAGTGCCGCGACGGCGCCGCCGAAACCGCTGCCGATCACGAGTGCGGTGCGGCCCTGCGCGGAAGCGGCGGGGGCGGTGGCGAGCGACCCGAGCGCGGCGGCACCGAGTCCCACCGCGGCTCCCCGCAGAACGTCACGTCGCGAAAAACCCGTTGAAGTCACAACGAATGACCCTAGCGACCGGACCCGCGCAGCGGGGCGGTTACGTGTGGGTGCGGTCACATTTCTCGGCGGCCGTCGGTGTCCCACCGGTCGAGCAGAGCCCGGCCGCGGGGGCTGATCCGGTAGCCGACGTCGAGGCTCTCGGTCAGACCCAGTTCCTTGAGCCGACGCACCTTCTGCTTGAAGGTGGGCCGGTCCATTCCCACTTCCGGCGCCAGTTCCGTCGACACCACCGCGGGCCGCGCCGCGATCAACCGCAGGGTCGCCTCGGTCCACGGACCGTTCGCGTCCATCCGGTCCAGGCGTCGACGCACCCCGGCGGCGTCGTCGTCGGACAGGTCGGCGTCCGCGCGCAGCACCGCCCGCGGATCGGGTCCCGCGGCGCGCAGCGCGATCCGGTACAGACGCGGCCCGTGCGCCTTGCGGTCCACGAACGTCAGCATCGTCACGGCGTCGGCGAACCCGGCGGCGCGTGCGTCGTCGTCGGTGACGGCGGCGGCGTCGATCTCGTCGACGGCGTCGAAGGCGATCACCCCGATCCGCGTCCGCTGCTGCCCGCCCGGTCGCACCCGAGGGCGGTCCCAGCGACGGAACGCGAGCGTGACGGTGCCCGCGGCGATGCCGTCGAGGGACGCTGCGGTGAAGATCATCGCCGGCTCAGTCCACGACGCCGAGCCGGTGCAGATGCTCGAACACCAACCGGGAACCGGGCGCCGACTCCGGCATCGACGCGTACTCGTCGACCGTGAAGTAGCGCAGTTCCGCGATCTCACTCGTCGGCACGGGCTCGGCGGTGAGCGCGGCGACGTAACAGGTCATGTGCAGTCGGGTGCCCGGCGGATGGCCGAAGGCCTCGGCCTCGAACACCCCGAGGGTCTCGAGCGTGCCGTCGACGATGCCGACGTCGAGTTCCTCGCGAATCTCCCTGTGCAGGGCCTGCTCCGGCGTCTCCCCCGGGTCGATCTTGCCGCCCGCCATGTAGAAGGCGGACTTTCCCGCGGACCGGGCCTGGAGCATCCGGCGGTCCTTGACGTGGGCCAGCGCGACGGTCCTGATCTCGACCATTCACACAGGGTAGGTGGCTGCGCGGCCGATGCGCGTTCTCGACGGCCGGAAACCACGACGAGGAGCAGCGGAACGGAGCCGCCTGCAGGTCGAGACTTCGGATCCCCTAAACTGGACACTGGTCGTCCGGATACTCCCGGGCGTATCGACACCCCGCCGCCCGCTGCCGAATCCCCGACGGAGTGCCCTTGCTCGCAATATTGTTCGCACACGCTCTCGCTGCCGTTCTGGCGCCCGCTGTCGTGCGAACAATGGGCCGCAACGCCTTCCTCCCGCTGTCGCTGGTACCCGCCGCATCGCTCGTGTGGGTGATCGCCAACTGGAACACCGAACAGTCGCTGCACATCACCTGGGCGCCCGGGCTGTCCATGGACATCGACATGCGGTTCGATTCGCTCGCCGCGATCATGTCCGCACTGATCCTCGGCATCGGCACCCTGGTGCTGATCTACTGTGCCCGCTACTTCAAGGACGGCGACACCCGCCTCGGGATCTTCGCCGCCGAGATGGTCGCGTTCGCCGGAGCCATGTTCGGCCTGGTCACCAGCGACAACATGCTCATCCTGTACACGTTCTGGGAACTGACGACCATCCTGTCGTTCCTGCTCGTCGGACACTACGCCGAGCGCGCCTCGAGTCGCCGGGCGGCGACCCAGGCGCTGTTGGTGACGACCGCCGGCGGTCTGGCGATGCTCGTCGGATTCATCATCCTCGGCCAGGTCGGCGGCAGCTACCAGCTGTCGGTGCTGCTGGAGAACCCGCCGGGCGGCTGGCTGGCCGGCGTCGGCGTCGTCCTGGTCCTCGCCGGTGCGCTGTCGAAGTCCGCGATCATCCCGATGCACTTCTGGCTGCCCGGTGCGATGGCCGCTCCGACTCCGGTCAGCGCCTACCTGCACGCCGCCGCGATGGTGAAGGCGGGCATCTACCTCATCGCCCGCCTCGCGCCCGGGTTCGCCGACTCCGGGCCGTGGCGCGCGACGGTCCTGACCCTCGGCCTCGGCACCATGCTGCTCGGCGGCTGGCGCGCGATGCGGGCCTACGACCTCAAGCTGATCCTCGCGTTCGGCACCGTCAGCCAGCTCGGGTTCCTGACCGTGCTGGTCGGCACCGGCACCCGCGACGCCGCCCTCGCAGGCATCGCCCTCGTCGTCGCGCACGCAATGTTCAAGGCCGCGTTGTTCATGGTCGTCGGCATCATCGACCACACCACCGGCACCCGCGACATCCGCAAGCTCGCGCACCTCGGCTCCGCCGCTCCCGTCCTGTGCATCGTCGCGATCGCGGCGGCGGCGAGCATGGCGGGACTGCCCCCGTTCTTCGGGTTCGTCGGCAAGGAGGGTGCGCTGGAGGCGGTCGCGACGGCGTCGGTGCTGAACCCGACGGTCCGCACGGTCGAACTCGTCGGCATCGTGGCCGGCTCGATCCTCACGGTCGCCTACAGCATCAGATTCGTGTGGGGCGCGTTCGGACGCAAGCAGCTCACCAACCCCAGCGCGGCCGTGCAGGACATGCACCGGGCGGGACCCCTGTTCCTCGCGGTGCCCGCCCTGCTCGCGGCGGCGGGCCTGGTCGCCGGCCTGGTCTCGCCGGTGATGGACACCCTCCTCGCCGCCTACGCGGACAGCCTGCCGGGACCGCAGGACTACCACCTCGCACTGTGGCACGGCTTCGGGCTCGCGCTGTGGCTGACGGTGCTGGTGATCGTCGGTGGTGTCGCGCTGTACCTCGCGCATCGCCGGATCAGCCGTCTCCGGTTCGAGCACTCCCCGCTCGGCAACGCCGAGCGCATCTACGACGCCACCCTGCGTGGCATGGACACCCTGTCGATCCGGCTGACCGGCACCACCCAGCGCGGCTCACTGCCCCTGACCCAGGCGACCATCCTCCTCACCCTGGTCCTGCTGCCCACGATCCTGCTGATCCTCGGCACCGACACCTCGGTGGACCTGCGTCTCTGGGAGTCACCGATCCAGTTCGCGGTCGGGCTCATCATGATCGCGGCAGCGCTCGCCGCGACCGTCATGCGCAACCGACTCGCCTCCGTGATCCTGGTCGGCGTCACCGGCTACGGCTGCGGCGTCATCTTCGCCCTCGACGGCGCCCCCGACCTCGCGCTGACGCAGTTTCTCGTCGAGACGCTCACGCTGGTGATCTTCGTGCTGGTCCTCCGCAAGCTGCCCGCCGAGATCGACGAACGCCAATCCGCCGGTTTCAAGCCCGCCCGCGCCGCGCTCGGTGTCGCCGTCGGTGCCGCCGTCACGGCCCTCGGGGCGTTCGCGATCAGCGCCCGCTCCGCCGAGCCGATCTCCGTGCACATGCCCGACCTCGCCTATCACATCGGCAACGGCAAGAACGTCGTCAACGTGCTGCTCGTCGACATCCGCGCCTGGGACACACTCGGTGAGATCTCGGTGCTGCTGGTCGCGGCGACCGGTGTCGCGTCCCTGGTGTTCCGCAACCGCCGGTTCGGCACCGCGCCCCGCGTGGCGGACGCTCCGTCCTTCGCCCCGACGCCGGAGACCACGTGGCTCCTCGGCGGCGACCTGATCGATCCCCGGCACCGGTCGCTGATCCTCGAGGTCACCACCCGGATGGTGTTCCCGACGATGATGGTGCTGTCGGTGTACTTCTTCTTCTCCGGCCACAACGCCCCCGGTGGCGGATTCGCCGGCGGCCTGACCGCGGGCCTCGCACTGGTGCTCCGCTATCTCGCGGGCGGGCGGTACGAGCTCGGCGAGACGGTCCCGATCGACGCAGGCAAGATCCTCGGCCTCGGCCTGATCTTCGCCGCGGGCACCGCACTGACGTCGCTGTTCCTCGGCGCGCCCGTGCTCTCGTCCGCGACGATCGAGCTGACGCTGCCGTTGCTCGGCGACATCAAACTCGTGACGGCGCTCTTCTTCGACCTGGGCGTCTACCTCATCGTGGTCGGCCTGGTGCTCGACGTCCTGCGCAGCCTCGGCGCCCGCCTGGACGCCGAGATCGAGAACGCTCCGACCGGAACCCAGGAGGTGGCCCGATGAGCGTGAACCTCGGATTCCTCCTCGTCATCGGCATCCTCATCTCGTGCGGCGTGTATCTGCTGCTGGAGCGCTCGATCACGAAGATGTTGCTGGGTCTGCTGCTGTTCGGCAACGGAGTGAACCTGCTGATCCTGTCGTCGGGAGGGCCGCCCGGCAGCGCCCCGATCGTCGGTCGCACCAATGACGTGTACGACGAGATGTCCGATCCGCTCGCGCAGGCGATGATCCTGACCGCGATCGTCATCACGATGGGCATCGCCGCGTTCGTGATGGCGCTGGCCTACCGGTCGTACAAGATCAACACCCAGGACGCCGTCGAGGACGACCCCGAGGACACCAAGGTCAAGCGGCTCCGCAGTCCGGCGGAGGCGCCCGACCACGACCGTTCCGACGATCCGATCACCGGCGACGCCACGTTCGGCGGCGACGCCTTCGACGACAAGGGCAACCCGATCCCACTCGAACAGCTGACCAACCTCGAGGAACTCGAGGTGTACGAGGATCTGCGCGAAGGCGACTTCGACGAGTTCGACGACCGCGGCGACGCCGAACCCGGCGACACCGAACCCGGCAAGGACGCACCGACCGCACCCGGCGGTGACCGCCGATGACGCTGTCCCCCGATCTCGTGCAGACGCTGACACCGCTGCCGGTTCTGATCCCGATGCTCGCCGCCGCCGTGACACTGGTCGGCGGCCGCCGGCCTCGCTTCCAGCGCGCCGTCACGATCGCGGCACTCGCCGCCGGACTGGCCGTCTCGGTCGTGCTGCTCTACCTCGCCGACCGCGACGGCATCTCGTCGCTGCAGGTCGGTGGCTGGGAGTCGCCGATCGGCATCACGCTCGTCGTCGACCGGCTGTCGGCGATCATGCTGGTCGTCTCGTACGTCGTGCTGCTCGCCGTCATGGCGTTCGCCGTCGGGCAGGGTATTCACGACGGCAACGAGCGGCAGCCGGTGTCGATCTTCCTGCCCACCTATCTGGCGCTGGCCGCGGGCATCTCGAACGCGTTCCTCGCCGGCGACCTGTTCAACCTGTTCGTCGGGTTCGAGGTGCTGCTGGCGGCCTCGTTCGTGCTCCTCACTCTCGGGGGGAGCGCCGACCGGGTCCGAGCGGGCGTGTCGTACGTGATGGTGTCGATGGTGTCGTCGCTGATCTTCCTGATCGGCATCGCCCTCGCCTACGGCGCCACCGGCACGCTGAACATGGCGCAGATGGCGTTGCGGCTCGACGACGTCCCCAACGGCACCCGGATGGCGATCTACGGCGTCCTGCTGGTCGCGTTCGGCATCAAGGCGGCCGTGTTCCCGCTCTCGACCTGGCTTCCCGACTCCTACCCGACGGCGCCCGCACCGGTGACCGCGGTGTTCGCCGGCCTCCTCACCAAGGTCGGTGTGTACGCGATCATCCGTGCCCACACCCTGCTGTTCCCGCAGGGCGAGCTCGACGACGTGCTGCTGGTCTGCGGCCTCCTCACCATGATCATCGGCATCCTCGGTGCCATCGCCCAGTCCGACATCAAACGTCTGCTGTCGTTCACCCTGGTCAGCCACATCGGCTACATGGTCTTCGGCATCGCCCTGTCCACCCAGCAGGGCCTGTCCGGTGCGATCTACTACGTCGCCCACCACATCATCGTGCAGACCACCCTGTTCCTCGTCGTGGGGCTGATCGAACGTCAGGCGGGGTCGTCGTCGCTGCGTCGACTCGGCGGTCTCGCGGCCGCCAGCCCGGTCCTCGCGATCGTGTTCCTGATCCCGGCCCTCAACCTGGGCGGCATTCCGCCGTTCTCCGGGTTCATCGGCAAGATCGCACTGTTGCAGGCCGGCGCCGCCCATCCGAGCGTCCTGTCGTGGGTGCTCGTCGCCGGCGGCACGATCACCAGCCTGTTGACCCTGTACGTCGTCGCCCGGGTCTGGACGAAGGCGTTCTGGCGTGCCCGCGCCGACGCGCCCGAGGGTGAACTCGCGGACGTCAGCCCGTCGGCTCTCATCGACGAGTCCGAGACGGACATCGCGTTCGTCGACCGTGAGGACGTCGGCCGGATGCCCGCACTGATGCTGGTGCCGACCTTCGCGCTCGTCGCGGTCGGGATCGCGCTGACGGTGTTCGCCGGCCAGATCATCGCCGTCACCGATCGCGCCGCCACCGACCTGCAGGACCGGTCCATCTACATCGACGCGGTGCTCGGACCGAACTACTCCGAGCAGGTCACGGCGACGGGAGGCGACCGGTGAACCGCGCGACGGTACTGCGGATCGGCACGCTGGCGTGGCTGGTGTTCGTGTGGGTCCTGCTGTGGGGCAACGTCTCCGTCGCCAACATCGTCGGTGGCCTGGTCGTCGCGATCCTGATAACGGTCCTGCTGCCGCTGCCCCGCGTTCCCGTCGGCGGTCGCATCCACGTGTGGTCGATCGTGAAGCTGCTCGGCGTGAGCCTCTGGTATGCCGCGCAGTCGAGCGTGCAGGTCGCATGGCTCTCGGTTCGCCCCGGGCCGCCGCCGGTGACCGGTGTGCTGCGCTGCCGGCTCGCCATCAAGTCCGACCTGGTCCTGACGCTGTGCGTCGACGTTCTCAACCTGATTCCGGGCACCCTCGTTCTCGAGGTCGACCAGGTGAAGCGGTCCGTCTACGTCCACGTCCTCGACCTGGGCACCGACAAGGCGGTGCATCAGTTCCATCGCACCGTGCGGCGACTCGAACGACTGTTCATCGAGGCTTTCGAGCGGCCCGCCGAGTGGGCGCCCGACACGACCGGAACCGACGCCACCCGAAAGGAACTGTGATGACCACCGTGATCGTGATCGCGGGGGTGATGATGTCGATCGCCGCGGTGCTCACCGCGTACCGGCTGCTCGACGGCCCCGACACCCTCGACCGGCTCGTCGCCATGGACACACTCGTGGCTGTCTCCATCTGCGGCCTCGCGCTGTGGGCGGCCTACAGCATGGACACCACGCTCGTGCCCGCCATCGTCGCACTGTCCCTCGTCGGGTTCATCGGCTCGGTGTCCGTGGCCCGATTCCGAGTGCGAGACGACCAGTGAGCACCGTGCTCGACGTCGTCGCCGCGACCGCGATCCTGCTGGGCGCGCTGCTCGCGATGACCGCCGCCATCGGGATCGTGCGTTTCGGCGACACCTTGTCCCGCATGCACCCGGCGACGAAACCGCAGGTGATCGGCCTGGTCCTGGTGCTCGCCGGGTGCGTGATCCGGTTGCGCGGCAACGTCGACATCTGGATGCTCGTCCTCGTCGGTCTGTTCACTCTGGTCACCGCTCCCGTGATCGCACACACCGTCGGACGCGTCGCCTACCGCGAGCAGCGAGGGCGTGACGGGCTGGGCGTGGTCGGGGATCTCGACCGCGAGCACGAGCCTCCCCTCGGTTAGAGCCCGCGGGTGACGTGGGCGCGTGGCTCGATTGCGTCCTCACGCCCGCCCCAGCGTGCGAGGGTGGTGCCCGGCGCGGCGAAGAAGGTGGCGTAGAAGCCGAGGACGACCGCGCCCGCGACGCCGAGGATCACCGGCACCGACACGACGGGTGCCGCGGCGATCGGCACGGCCAGGTAGCGGTAGCTCGCGAGCAGCGCCGCGAACGCGACCGCCCCGCCGACGACGAGACGGATCCGGAACCTGCCCCAGCCCCGTTCGGGATCACGCAGCGCCGATTCGATCGTCAGGCAGAGGACCACACCGGCGATCAGGTCGACGGCGTAGTGGTAGCCGAATCCGAGTGTCGCCATCAGCGTGCACACCAGCCAGAACGCGCCGCCCCAGCGCAGCCACCACGGGCCGCGGCGAGTGTGCACGAAGATCGACAACGCCCACGCGGTGTGCAGGCTGGGCATGCAGTTGCGTGGGGCGTCGCCTGCGAACACGAAGGGCGCCGGGTCGGTGCCGGTCGGGATCACCGTCGGCCAGTAGTCGCCGAGCTGAGCGCCCTGCCCCGCCGTCCCGAATGCGAAATCGGGGCCCACGACGGGGAACAGCAGGTAGAACAGGGGCCCGATCAGCCCGATGGCGAGGAAGGTCCGCACCAGGTGGTGCGACGGCCAGCCGTTGCGGAGCTGGTAGAGCGCGACGGCGATCGCCGCGACCGGCAGTTCGATGTAGACCCAGTGCAGGACGCCGTACCCGGCGGGACCGAGGGCGTCGACGACCTGACCCATCACCCAGGACGGCGCACCGAAGGCCCGGTCGGCGAGTTCGACGTACTGGTCGAGGACGGCCGGGCGGGTCATGACGGTGATCTGCAGCCAGACGTCGCCGATCTTCGTGGCGGCGATGAGCAGTGCTCCGAGTCCCGCGCCGAGCAGTGCGCTGCTGCGCTGCGCGCCGGTCCAGCGCCAGGCTGCGAGGACGGCGATGCCGGTGAGGACCCAGGTGGGTCCGTTTCCGACGGCGAACGGCCCGTCGGTCAGCAGGCGCCCGACGAGGAAGACGAGGTCGATCCCCAGGGCGGCGGCGAGCGCGACGATCCGCTGCCTGTTGGTCAGTCCGACCAGCCCGAGAGCGAGACCGGCCCACGGCACGGACATCGACTTGGGCGTCCCGGCGAAGTCGCGGGCGAGGGAGGCGAGTGGGCCCTCGAATCCGGAGCGGCCGGCCACCACCTGCAGGACGACCATCGCCACGGCCACGGCGACGGCCGCGACGAGCGCGATGACCGGGCCTGCGCCCGGGCGCCGCCACGGCGTGGTGGTCGGCGAGTCCTCGATCAGCACCCGTACATAGTAAAGGGCGTGTGAACAGCGACTTAACGAAGCCGGTCCGAGAACTGGACGGTCGGATCCCGGTCAGTCCCGCAGCTCGCGTACCAGGGCGTCGACAACTCCGGTGAGGTCGCCGCGGCCGGCCGCGGCGACACGTCGCTGGCGTTGATAGGACGCACCGCGACGGGGAATGTCCTCGACGGCGGCGAGTTCGCGCTCGCACCCCAGGTCGCGCGCGACGGGCGCCAGATCCTGCAGCAGGTCGTGCAGGTCGTCGGTGACGAGACGCTCGTTGCTGTCGGCGTCCAGGATCACCTCGGCGTCGAGACCGTAGCGGGCCGCCCGCCACTTGTTCTCCTGCACGTGCCAGGGTGGCATCCCCGGCAGGTCCAGACCGGCCTCGAGCCGGCGGTCGAAGTGCACGACGAGGCAGTGGATCAGCGCGACCAGCGCCTCCAGTTCGGCCCACGTCGAGACACCGTCGCACACCCGGACCTCGACGGTCCCCCACTTCGGCGCCGGGCGGATGTCCCAGTGCAGGGCGCCGAGCCGTTCGATGACCCCGGTCTTCATCTGGTCGTGCACGAAACCCTCGAACTGCTGCCAGGTTTCGAACTGGAACGGCAGGCCCGCCGTCGGCAACTGCTGGAACATCAGCGCGCGGTTGCTGGCGTAACCGGTGTCGACGCCCGCCCACATCGGCGACGACGCGGACAGCGCAAGCAGATGCGGATACTTCACGAGCAGTGCGTTGATGATCGGGAAGACCTTCTCGGCGGAGGAGACTCCGACGTGCACGTGCACCCCCCAGATCAGCATCTGGCGGCCCCACCACTGGGTGCGGTTGATCATCTCGTCGTAGTGGGGATTGCGGGTGACCTGCTGCGCCGACCACTGCGCGAACGGGTGGGTGCCCGCACACATCAGCTCGACCTTCTCCCGGTCGGTGGCCCGCCGCAGCAGCGTCATCGTCTCGCGGAGGTCGTCCATCGCCTCGCCGGTGGTGTCACAGATCCCGGTGACCAGCTCGACGGTGTTGCGCAGGAACTCCTTGTGCAGGCGCGGCTGCTCGCCGTCCGCGAGTTCGTCGGCCGCGGCGAGAACCTGCGCGGCCGTGTTGGACAGGTCGCGGGTGATCGGGTCGATCAGCGCGACCTCCCATTCGACACCGATGGTCGGCCGCGGGGAACCGGCGAAGGGGACTGCCACAGCGAAATCCAACCACAGCACAGACGACGACGCCGCGACGGGGAACCGGCCTGTGGCCGGTGTCATCGTCGCGGCGTCGCGTGGTGCTTCGGGGTCCGGTGACCCGGTGGTGCTACTTGATCACACCGCAGGCGACACGGGCGCCGGCGTCACCGGTGTCGAGCGTGGCCTGGTCGGGTGCAGGCGCGTAGCGCGTCGGGATGTTGGCGAAGTTGTCCGCCCCGGCGTGCACCACGATCGCGGTGCCCTTGTCGTCGTTCTGCAGATCCTCGATGGTGAACGCATCGGTGGTCGCGGTCAGGTTGGCGGTTCCGTCCTCACGCACGAACAGCGAAGGCAGGTCGCCGCTGGCAGGATGTCCGGTGTGGCCCGCGACCTGCAGGTGCCCGCCCGCGGAGGTGAAGTCGCCCTCACAGGATCCGACCGAGTGGATGTGCAGACCGTGGAAGCCCGGCTCGAGACCGTTCGCCGCGACCGTGACGACGACGGTCTCGCCGTCGCCGACGAAGGTGGCGGTGCCGGCGGCCTTGCCGTCGGCACCCTTGAGGACGGTGTTCAGACGGCTGGACGCGCCTTCGCCGCCGTGATCCTCGGAACCGTGGTCCGCGGGGGCAGCCATACCGGTCCACACGGCGGGCGTGGTGCCGGGAACGTCGCTGGCCTCCTGGTTCGGCGGGCTGCACGCGGTGAGACCCGCGGCCGCGAGGGCAACCATCGGGGCGACGACGCGCAGGGACACGCGGCCAGACCGGGTCGTCTGTGAATCGCGTCGGGTAAGCAAGGCCATCAAACCGCTCCTTCGAGGTGGGCTGGAAGTGCACTGATCATAGCCAGGCGTTCGAACCGACCTGCCGGTGGTCTACGACGGCCCATAGTTGATCGCGTCGCGGGCTGTGCTACGACGCGGTGACGATCACGATCACGCCGGGCGAGGCAGACGCGATGCCCGAGAATCGCTGCTCGGCGGGGATCCCGAGCTCCGCCGCGATCTCCTGCGCGGCCTTCTTCTCGGTCGCGGACGTCGCGGAGTAGTAGACCGTGGTCGTCGGGACGTTGCCGGTGCTGTAGTTGCCGGTCTCGGCCACGGTCCACCCGTCGGCCTCCAGGGTGGTCGCGGTCTCTGCGGCCAGTCCGCTGATGGTGCTGTTGTTGAACACCCGCACCGTGACCGAGGAGCGGTCGACACTCGTGGCGGCCGCGGCCTGCGCGGACACCGAGGCAGCCGTGGTCGCGGGGGCCTGCGTGGTGGTGGTCGGCCGGGCCGAGGCACCGGGCGAGTTCGGTGCCGCCGTCACCGGAGCCACGCTGGGCACGACGTCGGCGGCCTGGGAGTCCGACCCCGAACCGGAGAGACTCATCGCGCCGATACCGGCGAACGCGATCGCCAGGGCGATCAGGACCATCGCGAGAGCGCGGAGCGGGGGTCCCGACGGTGCCTGTTGCGGGGTACTCACGGCGTCGACCTTACGTGACGTCGAATCCGAGGCGCCTCGCCGCGCGCGCCTTCTGCCTGCTCGCACGCAGGCGTCGCAGCCGCTTGACGAGCATCGGATCCGCGGCGAGCGCCTCCGGCCGATCCACGAGGGCGTTGAGCACCTGGTAGTACCGGGTGGCCGACATCTGGAACAGTTCCTTGATGGCGTCCTCCTTCGCGCCCGCGTACTTCCACCACTGGCGTTCGAAGGAGAGGATGTCGTGGTCGCGACGGGTGAGTCCGTCGGCGCCGACCTCGTCGACGTCCTGTTGGTCGGTGGGCTGCGAATTCCGGCTACGCGCGACTGCGCCGTCCATCTCACTCCTCAACGTCGAGCACCCGCCCCGAACGCGGCCGGGTCTGTCGCTCCCGTCGACCCGTGCCGGTGCGGCCGACCGGGGCGAACGAATTACAACCCTGTACTTCCGCATCATTGAACCACGCGGGCCACCCACGGTCAGGGTTCACGGCCGGGCGCGTCGCAGGTGTAATACACAACGCACTCCGCCCAGGCCGGTCGGCTCCGCCACGACCGGTCCCCGGGGGCGTCTCCGGCCACCACTATCCTTGCCGCATGGCAATTCTTCCGATCGTGATCGTGGGCGACCCGGTGCTGCACCAGCCGACGCAACCGGTGACGCAGCCCCTCTCCGAGATCGCCGAACTCGTCGGCGACATGTACGACACGATGGACGCTGCCAACGGTGTCGGCCTCGCCGCCAATCAGGTCGGTGTTCCCCTGCGCCTGTTCGTCTACGACTGCCCCGACTACGACGCCGACCCGAAGAACGGCACCCGCAGGCGCGGCGAGGTGATCAACCCGGTGCTCGAGACGTCCGAGATCCCGGAGACGATGCCCGACCCCGACGACGACGAGGAGGGCTGCCTGTCGGTTCCCGGCGAGCAGTTCCCGACGGGACGGGCGAACTGGGCGAAGGTCACCGGTGTCGACCTCGACGGCGAACCCGTCTCGATCGAGGGAACGGGCTTCTTCGCCCGGATGCTCCAGCACGAGGTGGGTCACCTCGACGGCTTCCTCTACACGGACATGCTGATCGGCCGGCACAAGCGGGCCGCGAAGAAGGTCGTCAAGCGGGCAGGCTGGGGCGTCCCCGGCCTGAACTGGACCCCCGGCACCGTCGAGGACCCGTTCGGGCACGATGAGTGATGCCCCGTCGCCGGGCGGCAGACACCACCGGCGGACGAAGGATCTCCCCGTTCGGGAGGACACACCCGGGACCGCTCCCGAGGCCGCAACACCCCGGGCCGTCGACGACGAGACCGCCGGCACCGCCTCGGACAGCGCGACCGTTGCCATTCCGACTGCGGCGACGCGTGCCGCCGCGACGCCCCGGCCGGGCAGTCGCGTCGTCATGCGGTACAAGCTGCCGCCGGGCTACCCGCAGCCGCTCACGGACATCATCGGCGAGCTCGTCGGCCTGTCGCCCGCGGTCGTGGTCCGGGCCCAGGACGGCCGGGTCGTCCAGGTGGCTCCGGACCAGGTCGTCGCCCTCAAGAGCCTCGGTGCACGCCCGGTCGCGACGCGCGAGATTCGTGCACTCGAACTGGCCGCGGCGGACGGCTGGCCCGGCACCGAGCAGGCGTGGATCAACGGCTGGCTGGTCCGGGCCGCCGACGGCTTCACCCGCCGCGCGAACGCGGCCGCGCCACTGGGGAACGCGCAGCGCCTGGGCGACCTGCACTCGGGCGACACCCTCGACCGGCTGCGCGCCTGGTTCGCCGAGCGCGGCCAGCCGCTGACGTTGATGTTGCCGGACCGCCTCGGCGCCGCGCCTGCGGGATGGACGTGCTCCCCCGAGGTGCAGGTGATGGCCGCCGACATCGGGAACCTCACGCTGCCCGACGGCGAGTCGATGGTGACCGTGACGGACTCCCCGGAACCGCAGTGGCTCGCCACCTATCACTACCGGGGTGCGCCGCTCCCCGACTCCGCGGCACCGGCGCTCGCCGCGGTGAGCGAGGGCGAGGTCGCGTTCGGCGCTCTCGGCGGCCCCGGGGCCGGCGTCCTCGCGATCGCGCGCGCCGCGGTGACCGAAGCCCCGGACGGCAGACGCTGGGTGGGGCTGAGTGCCGTCGAGGTCGCGCCGCCGCACCGGCGCCGCGGGCTGGGGATGCTGATCTGCGCGGAGATGATCCGCTGGGGCCGCGACCGGGGGGCGACGCACACGTACGTCCAGGTCGAGGCCGACAACGCCGGCGCGATCGCCCTGTACCGGACTCTCGGTCTGGTCGACCACCACCGGTACCGCTACGCCACCGCCCCGGCCACCTGACCCACCTCCACCGCCGGGTGAGGGGAACCCTTGCCCGGTCTGCCCGGGCAAGGGTTCCCCTCACCCGGGCAGATTTGGTGTCGGAGGGCCGAACTACGCTGCGGGCATGCGATTGGCGACGTGGAACGTGAACTCCGTCCGGGCTCGGACGGACCGGATCGTGGACTGGCTGGTCCGCACCGACACCGATGTGCTCGCCATGCAGGAGACCAAGTGCCGGGACGACCAGTTCCCGACCGAGCGGTTCACCGAGCTCGGCTACGAGGTGGCCCACATCGGCCTGAGCCAGTGGAACGGCGTCGCCGTCGTGTCCCGGGTCGGACTCGACGACGTGCAGGTCGGCTTCGAGGGCCAGCCCGGCTTCGTCAAGCAGGTTCCGGACAGCCTCGACGTCGCCACGCCGGTCGTGGAGGCCAGGGCGATCGGCGCGACGTGCGGCGGGGTGCGGGTGTGGAGTCTCTACGTGCCGAACGGCCGTGAGCTGGCCGACCCGCACTACGAGTACAAGCTGGAGTGGCTCGCGACGTTGCGGGACGACGCCGCGAAGTGGCTCGCCGACGACCCGAACGCACAGGTCGCGCTGGTCGGCGACTGGAACGTCGCGCCGACGGACGAGGACGTGTGGGATCCGTCCCTGTTCGAGGGCACGACGCACACCTCCCGGCCGGAGCGGGACGCGTTCGCCGCGTTCGAGGAGATCGGCTTCGCCGAGGTGACTCGTCCGCACACCCCCGGGCCCGGCGTCTACACGTACTGGGACTACACGCAGCTGCGCTTCCCGAAGCGCCAGGGCATGCGGATCGACTTCCAGTACGCCTCGCCGGCGCTCGCTGCCCGGGTCACCGGCGCCTCGATCGACCGCGAGGAGCGCAAGGGCAAGGGTGCCAGCGATCACGCACCGGTGATCGTCGACCTCGACTGACGGCCGCTATCGCGCCGCGTACTCGGCGTCCGTGACATGGTCGAGCCACGTCGTGGTGGCTGCCGGATCGTCCGCGTTCTCGAGCATCGCGAGGTGCTCCATGAAATCGTCGGGTGTCGCACCGTGCCAGTGCTCCTCCCCTGGCGGGCAGTACACGGTTTCGCCGGGTCGCACCTCGACCACCGCGCCGCCTCGTGACCGGACCAGGGCCACGCCGGACGTCACGTGCAGGGTCTGGCCTCGCGCATGCGAGTGCCATGCGGTGCGGGCGCCGGGTGCGAACCGGACCAGCGCCACGACCATGCGCTGGTCACCGTCCTGTGGTGTGGCGATCGGATCGACCCACACGTCGCCGGTGAACTGCTCCGGCGGATTCTTCGTGGTGGGCGACTTCGACAGTTGCTGCATCAGTTGGCCTTTCGTGATCGGTCGACATCCGGAACCGCATCCGATTCACCGGCCACAGGAACGTTCGCGGGCTCGAGGGTCGTGGCGGCCCACGCCGCGAGGAGCGTCAGCCCGTCCTCGGAGGACGATCCGGGGACGGCGGTGTAGACGTTCAGTTGCTGGCCCGGGTCCGAGGGAAGTTCGAGCGCCTCGAAATCCAGTTCGAGGCGTCCCACGGCCGGATGGTGGAACACCTTGGTCCCGGTGCGGTGCAGATGCACGTCGTGCGAGGCCCACAGTCGACGGAAGTCCTCACTGCGAGTGGACAATTCCCCGACCAGCTCGATGAGGTCGCGGTCGTGCGGGTTCCGCCCCGCCTCGGACCGCAGGATGGCGACCGCGTCGTGCGCGATCTTCTCCCATCGCTCACCCCAGAACGCCTGGGACGCCGCGGGATCCAGGAAATGGAAGCGAGCTGTGTTGACGGGCCGCTTCGCCACCCGCTCGGGCGAGTCGTACATCGGCGAATACAGTGCCCGCGCCAGCAGATTCGTGCCGAGCACATCCAGTCTGCCGTTGCGCACCACCGCGGGCGCGGTCGTCATCGAGTCGATGATGCGCTGCACGGCCGGGCGCACGGTGGTGCGGGTGCCCCGGCGGGCACGGGAGCGCGCCGCCGCCGTCCCGTTGGTCGCCCGCGCGAGATCGAACAGATGGGCGCGTTCGGCCTCGTCGAGTTGCAGGGCGTCGGCGAGCGCTTCGAGCACCGACTCGGACACACCGCGGAGATTCCCTCGTTCCAGGCGGGTGTAGTAGTCGACGCTCACCCCGGCGAGCATCGCCACCTCCTCGCGGCGCAGACCCGGAACGCGCCGGTTGCCGCCGTATGCGGGCAGACCGGCCGTCTCGGGTGTGATCCTGGCGCGGCGCGAGGCGAGGAATTCACGCGTTTCGGCCTTCAGGTCCATGACGTCGACGGTACGGCGGGGACGGGCGCGATGGGAGGTTCTGTCGGTACCGGGCACGCCGGACACGCCCCCGGTCCCCGGATCGGGCGTTTCCTGGATCTCGTGGCCGGCTCCACCGGGAGCCGCCGAACGGGGTACCGACAGGGCCTCCCCCGGCCCGAGATCCGCTCGTAGCGTGAAAGGCATGTCCGTGAACGCCATTCCGAATCTGACCCTGAACAACGGAGTCGTGCTTCCCGCCCTCGGCTTCGGCGTCTTCCAGACTCCACCGGACGAGACGATCGATGCCGTCGCGGCGGCGTTGCGCACCGGCTACCGGCACATCGACACCGCCGCCGCCTACGGCAACGAACGCGAGGTCGGCGAAGCGATCCGGCGGTCCGGGCTCGACCGCGCCGACATCTTCGTCGAGACCAAGGTGTGGATCAGCGACTACGGCTACGACGCCACCCTGCACGCCTTCGACAAGAGTGCCGCCAAGCTGGGCGTCGAGCAGCTCGACCTGCTGATCCTGCACCAGCCGCTGCCCACCCGCTTCGACCTGACCGTCGAGGCGTACCGGGCCCTCGAGACGTTGCTGGCAGACGGGCGGGTGCGTGCGATCGGTGTCAGCAACTTCATGCCCGGGCACCTCGACGAACTGCTGGGATCGGCGTCCGTCGTCCCGGCCGTCAACCAGGTCGAGGTGCATCCCTATTTCCGGCAGTCCGATGTGATCGCCGCGGACGACGAGCACGGCATCCTCACGCAGGCGTGGTCGCCGATCGGCGGGATCACGTACTACCGGGAGGGCTACCGCGGCAGCACCCTCGACGACCCGACGCTGCTCGGGATCGCTCGGGCGCACGGAGTGACCGCGGCCCGGGTGATGCTGCGGTGGCATCTCCAGCAGGGGCGGTCGGCGATCCCGAAATCGGTGAACGCACCCCGCATCGCCGAGAACTTCGCCGTCACCGGATTCGAACTCGACGAGTCGGAGCTGGCGGCGATCGACGCCCTCGACACCGGTGTCCGCGGCGGACCGGAACCCGCCGACGTCACTCTCGACAGGTTCGGCATCGCGATCCCCGAGGCCTGAGCCGCCCCTCACCCCCACCGACCCCAAGGAAACACTACTCATGCGAGCAACATTCATGTACGGCGCCGGCGACGTGCGAGTCGAGGAGGTCGCCGATCCGACCATCGTGGAACCCACCGACGCGATCGTCCGTGTCACGATGGCGTGCGTCTGCGGGTCCGACCTGCATCCGTACCACTCGATGTCCGCAGGCCCAACTGGCAGTCCGATGGGGCACGAGTTCATCGGCGTCGTCGAGGAGGTCGGCGGTGCGGTGAGCAACCTGAAGCCGGGCGACCTGGTGATCTCCCCTTTCGCCTACTCCGACAACACCTGCCCGTTCTGCCGGGAGGGATTCCACACCGCGTGTCCGCACGGCGGTTTCTACGGCGCGGACGGCGTGGGAGGCGCGCAGGCCGAGCGGGTCCGCGTCCCGCAGGCGAGCGGAACCCTGGTGACGATCCCGGCGGACGTCGACGAGAAGTTCCTGCCGTCCCTGCTCACCCTGTCGGACGTGTATCTGACCGGGTATCACGCCGCGCACATGGGCCGGGTCACCCCCGGCAAGTCCGTCACCGTGATCGGTGACGGGGCGGTCGGCCTGTCCGCGGTCCTCGCAGCGAAACAGCTCGGCGCCGACCGGATCGTCCTCATGGGCCGCCACAGCGACCGGACCGACCTCGGACGTGCGTTCGGTGCCACCGACGTCGTGCCCGAGCGCGGCGCCGACGGCGTCGCCAAGGTGCTGGAACTGACCGGCGGGGACGGCACGCACGTCGTGCTGGAGGCAGTCGGCCACATGCCCGCCTACGAGCAGGCCTACGGTGTCGTCCGCTCCGGCGGCGTCATCTCCCGCGTCGGGGTTCCGCAGTACGAGAAGGCCCCGGTCGGCTTCGGGTCGCTCTTCGGCAGGAACATCACGCTCAACGGCGGCCCCGCCCCGGTTCGCGCGTACATCGAGGCCGCGATCCCGCAGGTGCTCGGCGGAGAGATCGACCCCGGCCGCGTGTTCGACGCCGAGACGTCGCTCGACGACGTCGCCGAGGCCTACCGGCTGATGGATTCCCGTGAGGCACTCAAGGTGATCGTGCGTCCGTGACCCGGGACGTCAGCCGGAGCCCTGGTCGTCGATCAGGGCGAGGTACTCGGTGTGGGTGCCGAGGTAGCGCTGCACGTACGTGCACACCGGGTGCAGCCGCCAGCCGCGGACCCGGCATTCCTCGAGGACCTCGTGGACGAGGACGGACGCCCAGCCGCGGTTGCCGTACTCCTCCTTGACGACGGTGTGCATCAGCGCGACCGCGGTGCCGGGCGCGGGGGGTGCGTCGATGCCGTCGAGCCGTCGATAGCCGAGGATGCCGACGAGCTCGTCGCCGACCCACAGGTCGAAGCGCGAGTGCGCCGGATTGTCGTCCACCTGGGCCAGCATCGGATCGGCACGCGCAACCACCACCTGCGCCGCCTCCGGTTCCTGGCTCCGTCTGAACATGCCGTCCATGCAATCAGCACCACCGGCGCTGCGCTCCCCGTGCGACAACTTGTCGCCCATCCTTCGTCGAATCGTGGCCGAATCGCCGCCGGCGGTTCGGCGGGTCAGACGGGTACGAGGATGTCGCGATACTCCGGGTTCGCGGTGACGAAGCGCTGCAGGTAGGTGCACACGGGCCGGACCTTCCAGCCGTTCTCCCGGGCGGAGTCGAGTGCCCGCCCGGCCATGAGGGCTGCGAGTCCGCGGTGTCCGAAGTCCTCGACGATCACGGTGTGCAGGAAGGACACGATCGGGGTACCCGCGCGCTTCGACCGGACGGCGCCACCGTTCGTCTCCATGTCCCAGTAGCCGAGGATGCCCACCAGATCGCCGTTGAGCCAGAGCTCGAAACGGCTCTGAGCTGCGTTGTTGGTCACTTCGACGGTCGCCTTGTCCGTGAACATCCCCTGCACTCCCTAACCCACCCGTGACGAAAATGTGATCTACGCCACTATAGGGGAGGCGTGCTTCGTGCGGGCAGGGAACGACCGAACCCGGGCGCACGATTCGGACGTCGCAGGCAATGCCCTAGAGTCGGCGGCGACAACTCGACAGCACGGGGGCTCGCACCAGCGGGCTGAGAGGACAGCTAGCCCACCACGGGCGTCAGGGCTGTCGACCGTACGAACCTGACCGGGTAATGCCGGCGTAGGGAGCATCAGTGGGGGCCACCTGTGTCGTCGCGTCCGTCACCATGCACCGGTGGACAGCCGTGGCTGCCTGCCGTTCCGACCGATGGATAGGCTCGATTCCGTGAAGCTCCTGCCCCTGGCCCCCGACGGCCGGACCCCCGTTCGCGCACTCACCATTGCGGGCACCGACTCCGGTGGCGGCGCGGGCATCCAGGCCGATTCCCGCACCATGGCGATGCTCGGCGTCCACGCCTGCGTCGCCGTCGCCGCGGTGACGGTGCAGAACTCGGTGGGCGTCACGGGCTTTCACGAGATCCCGCCGGAGATCGTCGCCGCGCAGGTGCGCAGCGTCGTCGGCGACATCGGGGTGACCGGCGCGAAGACCGGCATGCTCGCGTCGACGGCGATCATCGAGTCCGTGGCCGCGGTGTGCACCGAGGTCGGGATCGGGCGGGACCAGCCGGTGCCACTGGTGGTGGATCCGGTGTGCGCGTCGATGCACGGCGATCCGCTGCTGCACGCGGAGGCCCTCGACGCGGTACGCACCACGCTCGTTCCGATCGCGTCGCTGGTGACGCCGAACCTGGACGAGGTCCGGCTGATCACAGGAATCGACGTCGTCGACGACGCGTCCGCGCGCCGGGCAGCGGAGGCGTTGCACGGGCTCGGCGCGCAGTGGTCGCTGGTGAAGGGCGGGCACCTGCGTACGTCGACCCAGTCGACCGACCTGCTGTTCGACGGGGACACCTTCCACGAGTTCACGAGCCCTCGCATCGACACCGGCAACGATCACGGCGGCGGAGACACGCTGGCCGCCTCGATCGCGTCCGCACTCGCGCACGGCCTGTCCATGCCGGAGGCGGTGGCGTTCGGCAAGCAGTGGGTCACCCGATGCCTTGCGGCCTCGTACGACCTCGGGGCCGGGCACGGACCGGTGTCGCCGCTCTGGCGCCTGCGCGAATCGGCGCCCGAGGACTGACCGGTCGGTTCAGTCGAGCGTCGATTCAGTGTGAGTAGTCCCTGAAGGTCATCACGAACCCGACCGCGACCACGGCTGCCGCCACGACGTACACCGCGATCCGGAACCAGTAGGCCCCGAACGCGTAGTAGTTCACGGCGAAGGCACCGAACATCGCTGCCAGGATCAGGACGATCCCGTAAAACGGTGTGCGCTGTTCCCGATCAACCATGCATCCAGTGTCCGCGCCCACCCACACGGGTGGCAATGCCCGGTTCACGTCCTTTCGATGGTGTACATCTGCAGCCCGTCCGGCACACCCCGGGGTGCACCGGCGAAGAAGCCGCGGCGGTACGGATGCGTGCGGTAACCCAGTTCGGAGAGTCGTTCCCGACCGATCGCGTCGACGGTCGCCGAGGACACCATCGCCTTGCCGTCGCCGCCCGCCTGCATGACCGGGCAGCGACGTTGACGTCGACCCCCAGCCAGTCGTCACCCACCTGCCGCGGGACACCCGTGTGCACGCCGACCCGCATCCGCTGCCTGCGGCCGGCGCGGTCGACGAGAGCGAGCGCGTCACGGGCCGCGAACGCCGCGTCGAGCGCGCGGTCGGGCCGCGGGAACACCGCCATCATCCCGTCACCCATGCGCTTGACGACCTGCCCGCCGTGCTCGGCGACGGGCGGTTCGATCGCCTTCGCCACGGCCCGGAGCAGGTCGACGGCGGCTTCGTCGCCAGCAGCGAGCGCGAAGTCCGAGAAGCCGACGAGGTCGGTGAACACGAGGGTCATCTCGCGGGTGCCTCGCCCCCGCCCGGCGCGTTCGAGCAACGCCTGCCAAACCTGCAGCGCCCCGAGTCCCACCTCGCGTGACGCCCCAGGGCGATCGTCGAGGAGCCTGTCGGCGACGCGGGCCACTGCTCGCGCGCCGCCGGGGCCTGCCGTCGAGAGCGAGTCCCCGAAGCTCGGGTCGCCGGGCAGGGCGCGCCGGATTCGTCGCACCGCGTCGACGACGCCCGGCGAACTGTCGAGGGCACGCACTCGGGACACCGCCGACGCGACCCGGCCGCGCCCGTCACCGTCGTCGTCCGACTGCTCGATCATCGACAAAGTGTAACCACCCGTCACACACAGATGCCTGCGCTACCGGACCCGCTCACGCTCGGCGGCGACGGCGAGGGCTCGTTCGAAGGTGCCGACGAGCACCGCCCGCCGCTCGATCCTGTGGTCGACGGTCGGCTCGAGCTCGTCGATGTAGCCGTCCCACACGCGCAGGTAGCGGTCCCGCCAGTCGACCAGCACCGGCGTCGGCGGGAAGCTCACGCCGACACGTCCCGTCTCGGCGATCTCGGTGAGGATCTCGAGCCAGGCGGGCACCAGTTCCCCGCCCCACTCGTCCGGCTCGAGACTCGAGTCGTCCTCGAACTCGGCGGTGATGTCGTCGACGATCCGGTCGGTCAGCATGCCCAGCCCGTCCGCGACGGTGTCGCTGTCGAAGTTTCCCGGTCCCCACACGCCCACGAAGGCCTCCCTGTCACTGATGTCGATCACACGGGTCGAGCCTCCCGGAGATTCCGGGAGGCTCGACCGGTCCAGCCCGCCGGGCGCAGCACGAGTGCCGTCACCGCACGGCATCGAGGTACTAGGCGTCGCGGCGGTTCACCACGAACAGTGCCGCGCCGAACACGACGGCCACGAACGCGATGAAGTAGACGAGGCTCCCCCAGGGGCCCCAGTGCCAGTCGATGCCCTGGTCCGAGCCGAGGAAGTGGTTGGCATTCGCGAACGGCAGGAACGGCTGGATCTCGCGACCGACGCGTCCGAACAACGCGAACAGCGACTCGATCAGCAGCGGCCACAACAGCAGCAGGGTGATCGCGCCCGCCGACTGACGCACGAGCGAGCCCACGGCGACGGCCAGCGCGACACACAGGAACGCGTAGACCGGGACGCCGTAGATCGACCGCCACGCGTCGCTGCCGGTGAGAGTGAGCAGCGTGCCCGCCTCCTCCCCCGCTGTCGCCTTCGCGATCGCGTACGCACCGAACGTGAGCACGAAGGTGAGCAGCGCGCCGAACACCCCGATCAGACCGGCCTTGGTGATCAGCACCGTGTCGCGCTTCGGTACCGCCTGGAACGTGGTGCGGATGATGCCGAACCGGTACTCACTGGTCACCGCGAGTGCCGCGAGAATCATCAGCACGAGCACGCCGAACCCGGTGACACCGCCGAGGGCATCGGCGAGGGTCGGCAGGAACGGTTCGACACCCGGGTCGGCGCCGGCCGCGACGTCCTTCTGGTAGGCCTCCAGGCTCAGCTTGGACGTCAGGCCGATCACGCCTGCCAGGCCGAGTCCGAGGACGATGATCGCGATCGTGCACCACAGCGGCGACTTCGTCGACGTGAGTTTGATGCGTTCCGCTGCCATGACACCCATCAGAGCGCCCCTCCCATCACGTCTGCGTGGTACTGCACGTCGTCGCCGGTCAGTTTCATGAAGGCGTCCTCCAGCGAGCCGCGTTGCGCGGACAGCTCGTGCAGCACGATGCCGTTGTCGCCCGCCACCTGTCCGACCACGTCGGTGGTGGCACCGGCGACGATCAGCGCCGCCCCGCCGGCGTCCGCACCGTCCTCACGGAAGGCGATGCCCTTCGCGGTGAGTGCCTCCTGCAGCGCGCCGAGCTGGGGGCTGCGCACCCGCACCCCGGCCTCCGATGCGCGATCGACGAAGTCCTGAACGGGCGAGTCGGAGATCAGCCGGCCACGGCCGATCACCACGAGATGCTCTGCGGTCAAAGCCATCTCGGACAGCAGGTGGCTCGACACCAGGACGGTGCGTCCCTCCGCGGCGAGGCGCTGCATGAACTTGCGGATCCAGACGATGCCCTCGGGATCGAGTCCGTTGACCGGCTCGTCGAAGAGCAGGACCTTCGGATCGCCGAGCAGTGCGCCGGCCAGACCGAGCCGCTGCGCCATGCCGAGCGAGAATCCGCCCGCCTTCTTGCCCGCGACCTCGGAGAGCCCGACCAACCGGAGCACCTCGTCGACACGCGTACCGGGAATCCCGTTCGATGCGGCCATCCACTGCAGGTGCGCCTTGGCGGAGCGGTTCGGGTGCACCCACTTGGCGTCGAGCAGCGCGCCGACGGTGCGCAGGGGCTGCTTCAGGTCGTGGTACGGAGTGCCGTCGATCAGCGCGGCTCCGGCCGTGGGCCGGTCCAGGCCGAGGATCATGCGCATCGTCGTCGACTTGCCCGCGCCGTTCGGGCCGAGGAATCCGGTGACGATTCCGGGCCGGACGGTGAACGTCAGGTCGTCGACCGCGGTGACGTCACCGAACCTCTTGGTCAGTCCCCTCACTTCAATCATGACCGCCAGCATTCCCGAAAAGCGGGCGCCGCACATCCCCCGGCGGTCGCGTGGCGTGTCATCCCTGGGGATGACCCGGGGTCGGGGTGTACCCCGATGCAGCGCTGCGGGCGGCGAGGGCGCACCGCCGATCACATTGCGGATCCACTCGATTCACGCGCACACCTGTGGTGCGGTGGGCGGTCAGCGTGACCGACCGTTCCCGCCCGCCGGCTCCGAGATCGTCGGGAACCGCTCGGCCGGCATCTCACCCTCGTCGTACACGGTCTGGGGCGGACCGATCAGCTGCGGATCCGGGCGCCCCACGATCCGGGCGTCCTTGCCCGTGTAGTCGAATCGCGCGAGCACCCACCGCATCGCCTCGAGGCGGGCCCGCTTCTTGTCGTTGGACTTGACGATGGTCCACGGCGCGTGCGGGGTGTCCGTGTAGAACAGCATGTTCTCCTTGGCCTCGGTGTACGCGTCCCACTTGTCGAGGCTGGCGAGGTCCGTCGGCGAGAGCTTCCACTGCTTGACGGGGTCGGTGCTGCGGGCGACGAACCGCGCGTGCTGCTCCTCCCGCCCGACCGAGAACCAGAACTTGATCAGGTGAATGCCGGACTGGACGAGCATCCGTTCGAATTCCGGTGCGGAGCGGGTGAATTCGAGGTACTCGGTGGGCGTGCAGTAGCCCATGACCCGTTCGACTCCCGCCCGGTTGTACCAGGAGCGGTCCATCAGCACGATCTCGCCGCCGGCGGGCAGATGCGCGACGTAGCGCTGGAAGTACCACTGCGTGCGTTCCCGCTCGGTCGGCTTCTCGAGTGCCATGACGCGAGCGCCGCGGGGGTTGAGGTGCTCGGTGAACCGTTTGATGGCGCCACCCTTGCCCGCCGCGTCGCGTCCCTCGAAGATGATGACGATCTTCTCGTCGTTCTCCTTGACCCAGGCCTGCAGTTTGAGCAGCTCGATCTGGAGCGCTCGTTTGCGGTGCTCGTACTGGCGCCGCGTCATCTTCTTGTCGTACGGGTACCCGTGCCGCCACGGGGCGTCGGGGCCGTCGTCGGGGCGGGCGCGTCCGGACTTGCGCAGGAGCTCGCCGATCTCGTCGATCTCCGGAGTCACGTCGATCGTCTCGGGGGAGGCCAGCTGGAAGTCACCGTCCCCGTGCTGCCCGTTCGCGTCCTTGCCGTGGTGCCCGTGCTGCTCGCTCACCCTTTCGAGCCTACCGCCGCGACGGCACGCCGTCAGGATGGAACGGCGGCGGGCCGACCGTCAGGACTCGAGCGCCGGAGACGACGCCTGCGCCCAGAATCGCTTCGGGATGCGCCCGGCGTTCCGCGCCAGCCGTCCCGCCGTCACCGCCGCCGCCATCGCCGCCGCCATCGCCGCCGGGTCCTTCGCCCGCGTCACCGCCGTTGCCAGCAGCACCGCGTCACAGCCGAGCTCCATCGCGAGGGCGGCATCGCTCGCGGTGCCGATTCCCGCGTCGAGAATCACCGGCACCCCAGCGGCCTCGACGATCATCTCGATGTTGTGCGGGTTGCAGATGCCGAGGCCGGTTCCGATCGGTGCTCCCAACGGCATGACGGCGGCGCATCCGACGTCCTCCAGCCGCCTGGCGAGCACCGGGTCGTCGGTGGTGTAGGGCAGCACGGTGAAACCGTCGTCGACGAGTTGCTCTGCGGCGGAGACGAGTTCGATCGCATCCGGCAGCAACGTCCGGTCGTCGGCGATGACCTCGAGCTTCACCCAGTTCGTCTCCAGCGCTTCCCGTGCGAGCTGTGCGGTGAGGACCGCCTCGGCAGCCCCGCGACATCCGGCGGTGTTCGGCAGGAGCCCGATCCCGAGTTTGCGCAACAGGTCCAGCACGCCGGTGCCCCCGACGGCGTCGACGCGCCGCATCGCGACGGTGGTCAGCTCCGTGCCGGACGCGACGAGCGCCTCCTCCAGCACCGTCAGGTTCGCCGCGCCGCCGGTGCCCATGACGAGCCGCGACCCGAACTGCTTGCCGTCGATCGTCAGCACGTCGGGCGTCGACCGGTCAGCCACCCTGCACCGCCGTGAGGATCTCGATCTCCCAGCCCTTCTCGACCGGTCGATCCCACGAGGTCCGAGGGAACACGGCCCCGTCGACCGCGACGGCGATGCCCTTCTCCGGCAACCCGAGGTGCGCCAGCAGTTGCGCCACCGTCAGTTCCTCGGACAGTTGATGGTCCTCACCGTTGACGGTGATCCCGATGTTCACGCTGCTCGTCATCCCATCCTCACTCGTGTGTCGGGCACAGTCGTCGTTCCCGTCTCCGGCCCGGCCACCCCGAAACGGTCGGGGCGGCACGCCTGCACCTCCGGTAGCGGACTGCCTGCCAGTTCCGCCACCACCGCGTCCGCCGACAGTGGTGTCAGCAGGATCCCGTTGCGGCCCTGACCCGCCGCGACCACCACCCGCTCCGACACCCGCCCCAGGATCGGTAGGTTGTCGGGGCTCATGGGTCGCAGGCCGGCGGTGGCCTCGTGCAGTTCGTACTCGCCGAGGCCGGGCATCAAGGCCTGGGCGTCGAGAATCAGGTCGCGGACTCCCGCGACGGTGACGGCGGTGTCCTCACCGGACTCGTGCTGTGTCGCACCGACGACGAGACCGTCGCCGCGCGGCACCAGGTAGACGGGCCTGCCGTGGACGCTGGCACGGACGGTCCGCGACGGTGCGGGCGACACTCCGGGCCGGTGCCGCAGCCGCAGCACCTCCCCCTTCACGGGTCGCACCGGCAGCCCCGGCCACAGCCGTGCGGACGCGGTCCCGGCAGCGATCACCACCCGGTCGGCAGCGAGTCCGCCCGGATCGGTGACGGCCTCGGCCACGAAGCGGACCCCCGCCGCCTCGCCCGCGGCCCGCAGCGCTCGCACGAGGGCGCGGTTGTCGACGGCGAACTCCGCCTCCGCCAACAGCCCGAGCCGGATCGTGGGTGCCAGAGCGGGTTCCTCGGCGCGGATCCGAGCCCGCGTCAACAGATCGAGCCGGTACCCGCGACCGTCGAGCCATTCGGCGACCGTCCGCAGGTCCGCGGCATCCGCGGCGTCCAGCGCCACGGTCATCGAACTCTCGGAGGTGAAGAGCACCTCGCCCGTCAGGCGTTCCAGCTCGGCGCCGAACTCGGGCCACCGGTCGAGCGACGCCGCACCGACCGCGAGGACCGCGTCCTCTCCCGGCCAGCCCTCGGACAGTGGGGCGAGCATGCCACCCGCAACCCAGGACGCCCCGGATCCGACGTGCGGGTCGTGCACCGTGACTTTCCATCCGGCCTGGGCTGCGCGCCAGGCGACCGACAGTCCGATCACGCCGCCACCGATCACCGCGACGGTTCCAGTCATCACTCCACCTCACTCCCTGCGCCGGCATGATCCGGGTCAGGTCTGACGGTCGGGGCCCGCGAGCCCCCTCTCAGCCCCGCGTTCGCCGGGACTCCCGTGTCACTCTGTTCCACCAGAGACTACCTTTGGACGCGTGCCCACCTCGCATGCCGGTCGACGACCAACTCCGCGCGAACGTCTCGCCACCGCCCGTCTGTACCTGTGCACCGACGCCCGCCGCGAGCGTGGCGACCTGGCGAAGTTCGCCGAGGCCGCCCTGTCCGGTGGCGTCGACGTCATCCAGCTCCGCGACAAGGGCTCGGCCGGCGAGAGGCAGTTCGGCCGGATCGAGGCGAAGGAGGAGCTGGCCGCGTTGGCCGAGCTCGCCGCGGTGTGCCGCCGGCACGGCGCGCTGCTCGCCGTCAACGATCGCGCCGACCTGGCCCTCGCCTCGGGTGCCGACGTCCTGCACCTCGGGCAGGGCGATCTCCCGGTGCACTACGCGCGTCAGGTCGTCGGACCGGACGTGGTGATCGGCCGGTCCACCGGCAGCCGCGCGCAGGCGCAGCTCGCCGCGATCGAGGAGGGCGTCGACTACTTCGCCACCGGCCCGGTGTGGGCCACTCCGACCAAGCCCGGGCGCCCCGCCGCGAGCCTCGATCTGGTCCGCCAGGTGGCCGAGTCGCAGCCGACGATGCCGTGGTTCGCGATCGGCGGGATCGACGAGGAGCGGCTCCCCGAGGTCCTGGATGCGGGCGCGACCAGGATCGTCGTGGTGCGCGCGATCACCGAGGCCCGCGACCCGCAGGCCGCGGCCCGCTCCCTCGCCGACGCCCTCGACCGCAACATCGCCGCGAAGCACTGATCCGTCCCACGCGGGTCCGCGCCGGCCGTTCGAAACCCCGCCCCGTCACGGCTGAAGGCCACCGTCAGCGATGTGACGGTGGCCTTCAGCCGTACGTGGGTGTCAGCCGCGACGGGGTGTCAGGCCAGCCAGGACAGGACGGCCGACGGCGACAGCCGCAGCACCTCGTCCGGGAGCCGGGCCTGCAGACCGCGGTCGGCGGTGACGACGGCGGTCAGCTCGGCCACGACCTCGGTGAGCGTGGCCGACTGCCAGGTCGCCGACGCCAGCTCGGCGAGGGTGTCGTCACCGCTGCCCGCCGCGACGTGCACGGGCACCCGGTCGTCCATCGCGACGGCGTCCACGGCGCGACCCTCCAGGACCGCTTCGACGCGGGGAAGCCAGCCGAAGCCGCCGCCCGGCAGCTCGATCGTCCGCGGCAACGTGCCGGCGAGGTCGGCGAGGAGCCTGCCCGTGGCGCCCGCGCGGTCGCGCCACCAGCCGTCGGGCCGTGACCCGAGGACGTTCGCGGTGTCGAGCAGCAACCGGACCGAGGTGGCGCGCAGGCCCGGCCAGCTCGCGGCGAAGCCGGGGTGCAGTGGCAGGTCGGTGACCTGGTCCTCGGGGACCCAGCGCAGTTCGGTGCTCTCCCCGTTGGGGACGGTGGTCAGCGTCGTCGCGGCGTCCGCGACCACAGTCGTGTAGGTCCAGGGCCCGCTTGCGGCGCGAGCGGTGACACGTTCTGCGCGGACCTGCACGTGGCCGGCGACGATTCCGGCTTCCTCGCCCGCCTCACGGACCGCGGCGTGAGTGGTGGTCTCGTGGGAGTCGCGGGCGCCGCCGGGCAGCGCCCACGTCCCGCCCTGATGGCTCCACGCAGCGCGATGCTGGAGGAGCACCGCCGATCCCCCGCTCGGTGACGGCGCCCGGAGCAGCAGTCCGGCGGCACCGTGACGCCCCCAGTACCGGCTGCCGTCATCGCTTTCGGCCCAACCGTCCCCGTCACCGCGCATCGACTTCGCTCACCTGCCCCGTGTTTCCGACTGCCCGGCGTCCCCGGTCGGAGGACCGGACACGGGACGAGTCATGTGCCCTCGAAGATAGCCAGTCGCACGACGCGAAGCGCGGGTACTGCTTATATGCTGCCCTCTGTCCGGCGTTCGAGCCAGGTGCGAAGGGGATGCGCGGTGGTAGTTCGTGTCGCCCCGTCGACGTGCCCGGGCGGAGTCGGGACGGGGACCGGCCCGGTGCCGATGCGGACCCGGGCCCTCGCACGCACCACGCCCGCTCGGATCACCGCACTCGCCGTCGGACTGATCACGATCGCGATCCTCTCCGGTGTCGTGGCCGCCGCACAGGTGACCGACCGGCAGCAGACGCTCGACACCCTGCACGGCGAGGTCGAACCGCTCGCCCACGCGGCACAGGACATCTACAGCGAACTGTCCATCGCGGACGCCGCGGCGACCACGGCCTTCCTCGCCGGCGGAATCGAACCGGCGGAGATCCGCGACCGGTACACCCTCGCGATCGGCGAAGCGTCGGCCGATCTGGTCGACGCCGCCTCGGGCATCGACGATTCCGACACCACCTCCCACGACCTGCTGGCCCGCTTGTCCGTTGGTGTCCCGATGTACACGGCTCTGGTGGAGACGGCCCGCGTCAACAACCGGAGCGGACTCCCGGTCGGGTCGGCCTACCTGAGCGAGGCGTCGACGATGATGCAGTCGACGTTGCTGCCCCTGGCCGAGCAGTTGCACACCGTGCAGGCGGCGCGGGTGGTGCAGATGCAGGCGGAGTTCGCGACGCCTCCGTGGCCGGCGATCATCCTGCTGATGGTGACCCTGGTGGCCCTGGTGGTCGCACAGCTGTTCCTGGCGCGGTGGACCCGACGACGCCTCAACGCCGGCCTGATCCTCGCGTCGGCCGCCGTCACGGCGTCACTGGTGTGGCTGGTGGTCGCGGGACTGCTGTCCGCGGCGTCCACGGCACGCGCCCTCGACGAGGGCGCCCGGCCCCTGTCCGAGCTGACGACGGGCCGCATCGTCACCCAGCAGGCACGCGCCGACGAGACGCTCGGGCTGGTGCGCCGCGACTTCACCGGACGCTACGACGACCAGTTCCAGCAGCACCTGACCGACCTCGACGCCCTTCTCCAGAGGGTGGTGCAGGGAGGAATGCGGGCGGGCGCCGACGAGGTCGGTGTCGCCGACCGCGCGCTGGACGACTGGGCGGACGCACACGACCGGCTGATGACGTTGCTCGAGGGGGGCGACTGGGACGGCGCCGTCTCCGTCGCCGTCGGCCCGGCCGGCGAGTCCGCGATGAAGTACGCGACGGCCGACGCCTACCTGACACACGCGATCGACGAGACGCGGTCCGCGCTTCGCTCGGGCGTGGAGCGGGCGGTGACGACGCTGACCGGACTGGCAACGGGGGCAGTCGGATTGGCGGCGATCGCCGTCGCCGGCATCGCAGCGGGAATGTGGCCTCGTCTCCGGGAGTACCAGTGAGCAGGCGGCTGGCGCTGGCGGTGGCCACGGTGGCCACGGTGCTCGCCGGGTGCGCGGCACCGAGCGACGACCTCCCGCACGCAGAGCAGACGCCGCTCGTGCAGCCTCCGATGCCGTCGGGGGCGACGATCGCACCACCTGCACCGTCGACCGCACCGGAGCCGTCGTGCGGCGACCCGACCGCGAGCCTGCGTCCCTTCCCGGCGGACAGCACAGCCGCGACGCCCTCGGTGGATCGCATCCGCGAACGGGGTCGGCTCGTCGTGGGACTCGACACGAGCAGCAACCTGTTCAGTTTCCGCGACCCGGCGACGGGTTCGATCGTGGGATTCGACGTCGACATCGCCCGTGAGGTGGCCCGCGACCTGTTCGGCGACCCGGACCGGATCGAGTACCACATACTCACCTCCGCGGACCGGGTCCAGTCGCTGGTGGATCGCTCCGTCGACATCGTCGTCAAGACGATGACCGTCAACTGCGAGCGCCGCCGGAGCGTCGCCTTCTCGACCGTGTACTTCGAGGCGGGTCAGCGTGTCCTGGCATCGAAGGGCTCCGGCGTCCGAGGCGTCGGTGACCTCGGGGGACGACGGGTCTGCGCCGTCGCGGGGACGACGAACCTGCATCGCGTGCAGGCGCTCGCTCCGGACGCGACGGTGCTGTCGGTGCCCGGCTGGGCGGACTGCCTCGTGGTGATGCAGCAACGACAGGTCGACGCCGTCACCTCCGACGACGCGATCCTCGCCGGACTGGCGGCCCAGGATCCGAATCTGGAGTTGGTGGGCCCGCGGCTGAGCGTCGAACCGTACGGGATCGGCGTGAACCAGGCGGACACCGATCTGGTGCGGCAGGTGAACGCCACCCTCGACCGGATCCGTGGCGACGGGACGTGGCAACGCATCCACGACCGGTGGCTCGCACCCCTCGGACCCGCTCCCGCCCCGCCGACACCCCGCTACGAGGACTGACGTGGACGACACCGAGTCACCGGACGAGCCGACCGCGCAGGACGAGCAGCCGCCTGCCACCCGGGCGGCGAAGCCGACCGGCCGGGCCGGTCGTGAGATGTCGGCACCGGCCGATTCGGCGCGCACCACGGGACGCCGCAGTCGCTCGCAACGGTCGAGGACGACGGTGCGACGCAGGATCGGCGCCGGGCTCGTCGAGGTACCCGCCGTCGCGTCGCCGGATCCCGCCACGGCGGTGATGGCGAATCCCGTTGTCCTCGTGGACAAGAGATTCTGCTGGAAGTGCGGAACCCCGGTCGGGCGCGGCGGCCCGGGCGACACCACCGGCACCTGCCCGTCGTGCGGTGCCGGGTTCGACTTCACTCCACGGCTCGCGAAGGGTGACATCGTCGCCGGCCAGTACGAGGTGCAGGGCTGCATCGCGCACGGTGGGCTCGGCTGGATCTACCTGGCCGTCGACCGGAACGTCAGTGACCGCTGGGTGGTCCTCAAGGGCCTGCTGCACGCGGGCGACTCCGAGGCGCAGGCGGTGGCCCTGGCGGAGCGGCAGTTCCTCGCCGAGGTCGAGCATCCGAGCATCGTCAAGATCTTCAACTTCGTGGAGCACCCGCAATCCGACGGCAGCACGGTCGGTTTCATCGTGATGGAGTACGTGGGCGGGAACTCGCTGCGTGACCTGTTGCGCGCCCGCCCCCAGCACGATCGGCTACCCGTCGAGCAGGCCGCGGCGTACGTGTTGGAGATCCTGCCCGCGCTGGACCACCTGCATTCGATCGGGCTGGCGTACAACGACCTCAAACCCGAGAACATCATGATCACCGACGATCAGGTCAAGCTGATCGACCTGGGCGCCGTCGCCGGCCTGGAGGACTTCGGCTACCTGTACGGCACACCGGGGTACCAGGCACCGGAGATCCTGCGCACCGGACCGACGGTCGCGAGCGACATCTACACCGTGGGCCGCACCCTCGCCGTGCTCTGCCTGAACCTGCCGTCCGAGAAGGGCCGGTACCGGGTGGGGATCCCCCTCCCCGAGGACGCGCCGCTGCTGGCGGAACACGAGTCGCTGTACCGGTTCCTGTTGCGCGCCACCGACCCCGAGCCGGAACGCCGGTTCGCGAACACCGCGACCACGGCCGGCCAGCTGACCGGGGTGCTTCGCGAGGTGCTCGCGAAGCAGACCGGCGAGGAACGCCCCGGCCCGTCGGAGGTGTTCAGCCCGGCCCGGACGGTGTTCGGTACCGACTGGGCGGTGCGCGGCACCGACGTCTATGTCGACGGCCTACGCCACGAGGGCGTGATGACGGCACGTGAAGTCGTTGCGGCACTCGCTGTCCCGCTGACCGATCCGACGGACCCCAGCTCGGGACAGATCGACGCGATGGTCCACGTGGAACCGGAGCAGACACTCGACGCCATCCGCCGGGCCCGCGCCAGGGGACTCGATCACGCCGTCGGCGGGCGCCCGGGGTTCACCGTGGAGATCGCGCTCGCCGAGGCCCGCGCACTCCTCGACCTCGGCGACCCGGAGGCGGCCGGCGGAATCCTCGACGCCGTCACCGTCCCGAAGAGCGGCAACTGGCGTGTGGACTGGTATCGGGGAATGGTGGCGCTGCTCGACGGCGAGTACGAGTCGGCGATGACCTGCTTCGACGCGACGCTCGCGGCCCTACCCGGGGAGATCGCACCGAAACTGGCGCTCGCCGCGACGGCGGAACTGATCCTGCAGGACTGGCACACCGACGATCGCGAGCAGTGGCGGGCCTTCGCGGAGAAGTACTACCGCGTCGTGTGGCGCACCGACCACGGGTCGGTCAGCGCGGCGTTCGGACTGTCCCGCCAGCTCGCCGACAGCGGCGACATCGGCGGCGCCGTCGCGGCCCTCGACCAGGTCCCCGCCACCTCCCGCCTGTTCGCGACGGCGCGGATGACGGCGGCACTGACGCGGCTGTCGGGAGTTCCGATCGCGGAACTGGACGAGTCCGCACTGCGGGACGCGGCCCGCAGGATCGAGGCGCTGCCCACCGAGGAGGGCCGCGCACCGCAGATGCGCGCGACCGTTCTGGGGACCGCGCTGGACTGGGTGTGGTCCGGGCGCACCGCCGATCCCGCGCGCGGCCCCTTCCTCGGGGTCCCGTTCACCGAACCCGGACTGCGCGCGGGCACCGAGGCGACGCTGCGCGCCCTGGCCCGCAACACGACCGACCCGCAGCACCGCTACGAACTGGTGGACCTCGCCAATCGTGTCCGCCCCCGCACGTGGTGGTAGATCACGCGCAGGCGCGGGCGAACCGGGCGATCGCGAGTTCCTCGTTGGTGGGGACGACGAGGACGGTGACGGCGGACCCGTCGGTGGAGATGACGCGGGCGTCGCGGCTGCGGGCGGCGTTGCGGTCGGGATCGATCTCGATGCCGAGGCCCTCCAGACCGGCGAGTGCGTCGGCGCGAACCGGCACCGAGTTCTCGCCGACTCCGGCGGTGAAGGTGACGACGTCGACACCGCCGAGGGTCAGCAGGTACGCACCGATGTACTTGCGCAGCCGGTGGATGTAGACGTCGTAGGCGAGCGCCGCGTCCTCGTCGCCGTCGTCGATCAGCCGGCGCAGCTCACGAAAGTCGTTGACACCACACAGTCCCTTGAGTCCGGACCTGCGGTTGAGGAGTTCGTCGATGGCGTCGACATCCAGTCCGGCACTGCGCCGCAGGTGCATCACGAGGCCGGGATCGATGTCGCCGCTGCGGGTCCCCATCACCAGGCCCTCCAGCGGGGTCATTCCCATCGAGGTGTCGACCGCGCGACCACCGACGATGGCGGACGCCGACGCCCCGTTCCCGAGGTGCAGGACGATCTGCTTCAGCGCGTCGGGATCCCGGTCGAGAAACTCCGCCACCCGGCCGGAGACGTACTGGTGCGAGGTGCCGTGAAAGCCGTAGCGGCGCACGGCGTGCGCCTTCGCCACCTCGGCGTCCACGGCGTAGGTGCGGGCCTTCAACGGCAGCGTGTGGAAGAACGCGGTGTCGAACACCGCGACGTGCGGGACCGACGGCAGCACCCGCATCGCGCTCTCGATCCCGAGCGCGTTCGCCGGGTTGTGCAGCGGCGCCAACGCCGAGAGCCTGCGGATCTCGGCGAGCACCTGCGGCGTGATCGGTGTCGGCTCGTAGAAGACCTCGCCGCCGTGCACGACACGGTGCCCGACCGCAGCGATGCCCGCCGTCGCCAGATCGATGCCGTCCGCGGCGAACATCTCGAACGCCAGACGCAGCCCCTCCCCGTGGTCGGCGATATGCCCGCGGTGCTCGCGGTCCACGCCGTCGTGGTGATGGGTGATCAGCCCGTCGGGCTCCCCGATCCGCTCGACCAGCCCCGACGCGATCGCCGCCCCGCTGTCCGGGTCGACGAGCTGATACTTCACCGAGGACGACCCCGAATTGACCACGAGCACGGAATCTTTCACGACTGCTCCTCGCCGGTACCCTGCGCCTGGATCGCGGTGATCGCCACGGTGTTCACGATGTCCTGGACGAGCGCCCCCCGGGACAGGTCGTTGACGGGTTTGTTCAGCCCCTGCAGCACCGGCCCCACCGCAACGGCGCCTGCGCTGCGCTGCACCGCCTTGTACGTGTTGTTTCCGGTGTTCAGGTCCGGGAACACGAAGACCGTCGCGCGGCCTGCGACCGCCGAGTCCGGAAGTTTCGCGTCCGCGACGGTCGGTTCGATGGCGGCGTCGTACTGGATCGGCCCCTCCACCAGCAGATCCGGCCGCCGCTCACGCACGAGCGCCGTCGCCGTCCGCACCTTGTCCACCTCGATTCCCGCACCGGAGTCGCCTGTCGAGTACGACAGCATCGCGATGCGGGGGTCGATGCCGAACCGGGCCGCGGTCGCCGCCGAGGAGATCGCGATGTCGGCGAGCTGCTCCGCGGTCGGGTCCGGTACCACGGCGCAGTCGCCGTAGGCGAGGACGCGGTCCGCGAGGCACATCAGGAAGATGCTCGACACCGTCGACACCCCCGGCTCGGTCCGGATGATCTCGAACGACGGCCGGATGGTGTGGGCGGTCGTGTGCGCGGCCCCGGACACCATTCCGTCCGCGATTCCCGTGTGCACCATCATCGTTCCGAAGTAGGAGACGTCGCCCATCACCTCGCGGGCGCGCTCGAACGTCATGCCCTTGTGCGCACGGAGCTGGGCGTACTCGACGGCGAATCGCTCGGTGTGTTCGCAGTCGAGCGGATCGAGCACGGCGGCGTCGTCGAGATCCACGCCGAGTTCGGCGGCGCGGCGCCGCACCGTCGCCTCGTCACCGAGGATCGTCAGGTCGACCACCTTGCGCTGCAGCAGCCGGCCGGCTGCGCGCAGCACCCGGTCGTCGTCGCCTTCGGGCAGGACGATGTGCTTGCGGTCGGCTCGCGCCCGCTCGATCAGCTGGTGCTCGAACATCTGCGGGGTGACGACCTCGGGCCGGTCCACCCGCAGCCAGGCGATCAGGTCCGCCGAATCGACCCGCTGCTCCATCAGGCCGATCGCGGTGTCGACCTTGCGCTGCGAGCCCACCGCGACCCGACCACGCGTCGACGCGGCGGCCGAGGCGGTGTCGAAGCTGCCGAGGTCGGTGGTCAGGATCGGCAGGCTCGGCCGCAGGCCCGCCATCAGCTTGGCGATCGACGGGTGCGGCCGCAGACCACCGTTCATGATGATCCCGGCCAGGGACGGGAACCCGTCGGCCTCGTGTGCGTTGACGACGGCGAGGAGCACGTCGGAGCGATCCGCCGGGGCGATCACCACCATGCCCTCGGAGAGCCGCTCGAGAATGTGCTCGGCGGTCATCCCGCCGACCATCACCCGCATCACCTCCCGCTGGAGCAGTTCGAGGTCACCGCTGTACAGCTCACCGCCGATGGCGACCTGCAGCTCGGCGACCGTCGGCGCCACCAGCAGCGGAACCTCGGGCAGGGTTCGCACGGGCACACCGAGCGGCGTCAGCGCCTCGGCGATCGCGTCCATGTCGTCGGGCTCGCAGCGGTTGACGACGATTCCGACGAGATGCGCGTGCTGGGAGCGCAACTCGGCGGCGCACATCTGCCCGAGCTGGTGCACCTCGTCGGGGGTACGACGGGCACCTCGCAACGCCAGCAGCACCGGGGCGTCGAGGTTGACCGCGATGCGCGCGTTGAACTCCAGTTCGCTCGGGCTCGCGACGTCGGTGTAGTCGCTGCCGACGATCACCACCGCGTCGCATTCCGCGGCGACGACGTGGTAGCGGGCGACGATCTCGGCGATCGCCAGTTCGGGGTCGACGTGCACCTCGTCGTAGGTGACGCCGATGCACTGCTCGTAGCCGAGATCGGCGGTGGTGTGGTCGAGCAGCAGTTCGAGGACGTAGTCGGGTTCGTCGGTGGACCGGGCGATCGGGCGGAACACCCCGACGCGGGCGGTCGATCCGCAGAGCATCTGCAGTGCACCAAGCGCGATCGTCGATTTTCCGGTGTCCCCCTCGGGGGAGGCGATGTAGACGCTCGAGACCGACGACGCTGCAGTTGCCATGCCGCAAGACTAGTGCGGCGGCGCCGCGGAGGCCGCGGCCCGCCGGGCTCCCGCCGACGTGTCCGCGGTCGCAGCGGTGTGGCGTCAGACCACCGATTCGCGGTCGATGTTCGACACGTCGGCCCCCGCCGCCTCGAGCCGGGCGAACAGTTCGTCGACACCGTCACCGGACGCCAGTTCGAGCTCGGCATCGGTGATCGGGACCGCCTGCAACCAGGTCGTGACGTCCTCCTCCCGATCCACGAGGATTTCCAGGTCGGGCCAGATGAACGGCACGACCAGCAGCACGTGCTTGGTGGCGCGATCCGGGTCGGCTTCCTTGACCGCGTTGGGCACGATCGTGTTCGGAGTCACGTGGAACGAACCGGACGCGAGCGCGAAAGCGCACTGGGCGAGGACGTCGGCGAGAACACGGTCGTCGGCACGGCCGACGGTGACCAGTTCGGTTCGGATGGGCCTGCCGTCCTCGGTCGTGACGTTCGTCGGGTAGCGGGACAGGTCGAGCGTCGCGTACGAGGCGTACCCGGGACCGGGACATCCGTCCCCGATCGCGACGGCGACCTCGTCGGGCTCCTCGCCGTCGGCCTCCGGGTCGACCGCCGCCCGGAACAGAACAACCTGCGGCTGTGCCCCGAACACCGCACCGATCCGGCGAGCGGCTTCCCTGACGTCCTCGCTTGCTTCCATGTGCAGTGAGCCTAGCCGCGACCCGGTCGCAGGCCCCACGCCCGCAGCGGCGCCGCCGATGATGCCGGCACCGGTGCGTCGCCCCAGCGGAATCAGGGACCGGTTTCGGCGGGGAGGATGCCGTTCAGGACGAGATCGGTGAGCCGACCCGCCAGGTTCTCGGTGTCCTGAACGTCGCGAATGCACAGGGCGAAGATCGCCGCGCCGCCCAGCACGTCCAGCAGGGTGTCGGCGTCGACACCGGACCGGATCTCTCCGGCTTCGGCCGCGGCGTCGAGCCTCCTGCGGAGTTCGACGGCGACACCGGCGAGCTGACGCACGACCAGCGTGTCCCGGAGCGCGCCGTCGGTGCGGAGTTCGCTGATCAGGCCGGGCACACCCGCTCGCGTCGCCGGGCTCGCGAACAGCGCGACGGCGCCGTGCACGAGATCGCGGATCTGGTCGGGCATCGCGCCACTGGTACCGAGTTCGGCGTCGATGTCCGCGTCCCGGTCCGTGTCGAGAACGGGATAGACGGCGTCGTTGACGATGTGGGCCTTGGACGGCCACCGCCGATAGATCGCGGGTCGCCCCACGCCGGCGCGCGTGGCGATCGCGTCGATGGACGTTCCCGAATAGCCCCGCTCGACGAGCAGTTGCCGGGTCGCCTCGAGCACCGCCTCGTCGATCGCAGGATCGCGTTGCGGTCCGAGTCGGTGCTTCGGCACCCGTTCCTTCGACATTTCGCCAAACCCCATACGCAGTCCCGTGATTGTCGTTACATTGTGTCACGTCTCTAGCCATTACACGCTGTAACGACTTTGGTGTGGGGCGCTCGCCCCACGCGTCGCGCGCAACCGGATTCGGCGATGCCCACCGCACGAGCGACATCGGTTTGCGCCCCACGAACAGGAGTGGGCATGAACTCTGACACCACCTCACTGCCGTCCCGGCAGGACTTCGCCGAACTCGCCCGGCCCGGCGAGTCGCGCACGGATCCCGAACAGCTCCGACACCGCCTGCGACACTGGCTGGCCTCGGTTCTCGACCCCGGCGCCGCCCCCGAGGTCACCGCGGTCGAGGTGCCGGCGGCGAACGGCATGTCCAACGAGACGATCCTCTTCGACGCCACCTGGACCGAGTCCGGTGGACGCGCCGGTCACCGGCTCGTCGCCCGGCTCGAACCGGCCGCGTCCGCGGTACCGCTGTTCCCCGTCTACGACCTCGACCGGCAGTACCGCGTGATGAGGGCCGTCGCGGAGCACTCACCGGTCCCGGTACCGGCGGTCCACTGGTCCGAACGCTCTCCCGAGGCACTCGGTGGGGCCTTCTTCGTCATGGAACGGCTCGACGGCGACGTTCCGCCCGACGTCCTGCCGTACACGTTCGGGTCGTGGCTCACCGAGGCCTCCCCAGCGGACCGGCGTCGCCTGCAGGACGCATCCGTCCAGGTGCTCGCGGACCTGCACGCCATCCCGGAACCGGAGCAGCGCTTCGCCGCGCTGCGGCCCACCGACATCGACGAGGCCATCCCCCTCGACGCCGCGACTGCACTCCGCGCACACATCCGGGACCAGCGACGGTACTACGAATGGGCCGCAGCGGACGGTCCGCGCTCGCCGCTGATCGAACGGGCCCTGGACCGGGTGGAGGCGAACATCCCCGCAGCCGCCGGACCGGCGGTGCTCTGCTGGGGCGATGCCCGGATCGGCAACATCCTGTACCGGCGGTTCGAACCCGTCGCGGTCCTCGACTGGGAGATGGCGACTCTCGGCCCACGCGAACTCGACCTGGGCTGGATGATCTACCTGCACAGATTCTTCGAGGATCTGGCCACGCTCGCCGGCCTGCCGGGCCTGCCGGACTTCCTGTCGCCGACCGACGTCACCGCCACCTACCGCGACCGCACCGGCCACAGCGCGCAGGACCTCGAATTCCACACCCTGTACGCCGCGCTGCGCCACGCCATCGTGATGTTCCGGGTCCAGTGCCGCGCCATCGCCTTCGGGCAGGCACCCGAACCGGCCGAACCCGACGACATGATCCTGCACCGCGCGGCACTGGCCGCGATGCTGGACCGCACCTACTGGCCGGGAATCGGAGTGCAGCCGTGAGCCTTTCACTCCTCGGCGACCGCCCCGCTCACCCGATCATCGAGACGTATCGGCACGTCGACAACGACGGAGTCACCGCACTGTCCGACGTCACCCCCTGACGTCGACGCGACAACCACCAGCGCTCCACCAACGAAGAGAGGTTCGACCATGTCCCGACACACAGTGAAGACCTTCGCCGCCGCGTTGCTCGCGGGTGGGCTGCTCGTATCGGTGCCGACGGCGGCCGGCGCCGTGGACCTCGGGTCCCTCGGTTCACCGGCCGGTCTCGGCACCGGATCACTGGACACCGGATCGCTCGGTTCGGGCGGCCAGGCGAGTCCGTCGATCCTCGCCTCCGTCAGCAACTTCCGCGACGTTGCCGGCAACGACGGGGACGGCTACGCGACCACCGACGGTGGGCATCTGAAGCGCGGTGTGTTCTTCCGCGCCGACGCACTGGACGGGACGTCGGACACCGATCTGCAGACCCTCGTGTCGCTCGGGGTGGCCGACGTCTACGACCTGCGCGGTGCGAGCGAGATCAGCAATCCGCTGGTGGGCGGCGCCGACAAGATCCCGGCGAGCGCGCAGTACACGCATCTTCCGATCGATTTCGGTGACCTGACGACCCTTGCCCGGACGATCACCAGTCCGGAGGAGGGTCGCGAGTTCCTGAGGGAGGCCAACCGCTCCTTCGTCACCGACGCGGCGAAGCGTGCGACGTTCGGCCAACTGCTCACGTCGCTCGCCACCGAGGACGGCGCGCAGCTGTTCCACTGCTCGTCCGGCAAGGACCGCACCGGCTGGACCGCGATGCTGCTCCAGACGATCGCCGGGCTGCCGCAGCAGACGATCATGGACGACTATCTGCTGAGCAACACGTATCTCGAGCAGTCGAACAAGAAGACGCTCGGCCTGATCGGTCTGGCACTCGGCCAGGACGCAGCGACGAATCTCGCGCCGGTGCTGGCGGTCGACGTGAGCTACCTGCAGGCCGGTATCGATCAGGCGGTTGCCGACTACGGCAGCATCGACGGCTACCTCGGCGACGGCCTCGGCCTGTCCCAGGCCACGATCGACGCCCTGAGGGCCAAGCTGGTCGCCTGACCCCTCCCTCCGCCACCTGGCATGAACGGTTCCGTTCAGTCGATCAGACCGACTGAACGGAACCGTTCATGCC
>AODO01000040.1 GCA_000341795.1 Rhodococcus triatomae BKS 15-14
TCGGCCGGGTGCGTGCCCGTTTCGGGGACCGGTCGGGAGCGCTGGTGGAGACGGTGTTGTTGCGTCGCCGGGCCGACGGCAAGCTCGCCGGGCGACACTGGTTGCTCACCGACGACGCACTGCAGCAGGCCACCCCGACCGTCGTGGCGCGGCATCGCGCCACTCGACTGGTCGACCGGGACGTGCACGACGTGACGTGCTCTGTCGGCGCGGACCTGTCCGCGCTCGTCGGGGTCGCGAGGGTCGTGCTGGGCAGTGACCTCGATCCGGTCCGTACCGCGATGGCGGCGCGCAATGTTCCCGGCGCCACCGTGATTCGGGCGGACGCCCTGATGCCGTGCAGCCGGGGTACCGTCGTCCTCGCCGATCCGGCGCGCCGATCCGGTGGCAAACGCAGGCACGACCCCGCCGCGTTGATGCCGCCCCTGCCGGACCTGCTGGACGTGTACGCCGGGCGCGACATCGCGGTCAAGTGCGCGCCGGGTCTGGATTACGACAAGCTCGCGTGGGACGGCGAGGTCGAGATCGTGTCGCTCTCCGGTGGTGTGCGGGAGGCGTGCCTGTGGTCGCGCGGGCTCGCCGGTTCCGGCGTGCGCCGTCGCGCGACGGTCCTCGACGCCGACGGTGGTGGGTGGGAGATCACCGATGCCGAACCGGACGACATCCCGGAACGGGAGCCGGGGGAGTGGATCGTCGACCCGGACGGAGCGGTGGTGCGTGCCGGACTGGTGCGCCATTACGCGGCGCGCCACGGCCTCTGGCAGCTCGATCCGCGGATCGCGTACCTCACCGGCGACACCGTGCCGGACGGGGTGCGCGGATTCCGAATCCTGGTGCAGCTCAAGTACTCCGAGAAGGCACTGAAGCAGGAGCTGGCGCGGCTCGACTGTGGTGTCGCGGAAATCCTGGTGCGTGGCGTCGACGTCGACCCGGCTGTACTGCGGCCGCGGTTGAAGCTCCGGGGCAACCGGTCGCTGAGCGTTGTTCTCACCCGCGTCGGCCGCACACCCACCGCGTTCGTCTGCGAGCCCGGCGCCCGGGCCTGACGCTCCCCGCCCCTCACCGGCTGAAGGTGGCCTTCGTTCGCTCCAACGTGATGAAGGTGGCCTTCAGCCGGTGGGCGGGGTATGCGGTGTCCGGCTGAAGGTGGCCTTCGTTCGCTCCAACGTGATGAAGGTGGCCTTCAGCCGGTGGACGGGAGGGTCAGGCGGCGCGGGGCAGGCTGCGGCGCGTGAGGGCGGCGCGATAGCGGTCCAGAACGACGTCGACGAGCAGGGGGTGCGCGCCGATGGCGTCGGTGCGCACCGCGTCCGGTGCGACGGTGTCGGCCTGGCGGTCGAGACGGTCGGTGAGCAGGCCCGGCGCCAGGAACCACGGAGCGACGACGATCCGCCGCGCTCCGGACGCGCGGAGACGCGAGACCGCCTGTGGCAGAGAAGGTTCGGTGGTGGCGAAGCAGACCTCGACGCCGGCCCATCCGGTTCCGGCGAGGAGTCGCGGTGCGACCGCGGCGGTTCGTGCGTTGGCGGAGGTGTCGGACGACCCGACGGCGGCGAGAACCACGCCGACCTCGGGGCCGGCGACTCCGGTGGCCGTGACGCGTTCGCGGACCGCGTCGACGAGGCGGTCGTCGTCGCCGAGCACGTCGGCCTGGACGAGTTCGAGTCCAGGGTGCCGGGAGCGTGCCGCGGCGAGCAGCCCGGGCAGGTCCACGCGGGCGTGGAAAGCGCTGCCGAGCAGCATCGGCACGACGATCGCGGACCGGTGGCCCTCCGCGGCGACGGTGTCGAGCACCTGGTCGACCGACGGCGCCGAGAGGTCGAGGAAACAGAGCCGGACGTCGAGATCCGGCCGGGTCCGCCGAACCGCCGCGGCGGCAGCCGCTATCACCCGCGCGGAGCGGGGATCACGGCTGCCGTGCGCGACGAGAACGAGCGGAACGGAGTGCACGAGACTAGACGGGCTGACCCAGCTCGATGGCGGCGATGGCGTCCCCGACGAGCCCGGCTGCCAGGGTGTTGCCGCCGGCCGGATCGATCAGCAGGAAGCTGCCGGTGTGCCGGTTGACACGGTAGTCGTCCGCGACGATCGGGTCCGCCACGCGCACCGAGATCTTGCCGATCTCGTTGAGCTCGAGGGTCTCCGGGCTCTGCTCGGTGGTGAGCTCCTGCTCGTCGAAACGCTCGACGATGGCGCCGACGATCGCCTGCGTGGTGCGGGTGCCGTGCTTGAGCTGCAGACGAGCACCGGGACGCAGCGGCTTCTCGGCCAGCCAGCACACGGTGGCCTCGAAGTCGCCGATCGGCTCCGGTGCGTCCTGCGGCGACGCGATGGTGTCGCCGCGGGAGATGTCCACGTCGTCCTCGAGGAGCAGCGTGACACTGCGACCCGCGTGCGCGGAGTCGAGTTCGCCGTCGGCGGTGTCGATCCGGGTGACGGTGGTGCGGATGCCGGACGGAAGCACGACGACCTCGTCACCGGGCCGGACCGCGCCCGCGGCGACCTGACCGGCGTAGCCGCGGTAGTCGGGGAACTCGGCGGTGCGCGGCCGGATCACGTACTGCACCGGGAAGCGCAGGCCGACGCGGTGCGGCTCGGCGTCGACGGGCACCGACTCGAGGTGCTCGATCAGCGTCGGGCCGTCGTAGTACGGGGTGTTCTCGGAACGCACCGCGACGTTGTCACCGTGCAACGCCGACACCGGAATCTCCAGCACGTCCTCGGCCGCCCAGCCGAGCGACGAGGTGAGCGCGTTGAACTCGCGGGAGATGTCGGCGAACACCGTCGCGGGATCCTCGACGAGATCGATCTTGTTGACCGCGAGCACCAGCTTCGGCACGCCGAGCAGGGCGAGCACCGCGGCGTGCTTGCGGGTCTGCGAGATGACACCCTTGCGTGCGTCGACCAGCAGGATCACCAGCTGCGCGGTCGACGCGCCGGACACCGTGTTCCGCGTGTACTGCACGTGCCCCGGGGTGTCGGCGAGCACGAAACTGCGCTTCGGCGTGGCGAAGTAGCGGTACGCGACGTCGATGGTGATGCCCTGTTCGCGTTCGGCGCGGAGGCCGTCGACGAGCAGCGAGAGGTCAGGGGTGTCGAGGCCTTTGTCGACCGACGCGCGGGTGACGGCGTCGATCTGGTCGGCGAGAACGGACTTGGTGTCGTACAGCAGCCGGCCCACCAGGGTGGACTTGCCGTCGTCGACGCTGCCGGCCGTCGCCAGGCGCAGCAGATCACTCATCAGAAGTAGCCCTCTCGCTTGCGGTCTTCCATGGCCGCTTCGGAAACTCGGTCGTCGCCGCGCGTCGCGCCGCGTTCGGTCAGCCGGGACGCCGCGACCTCGTCCAGGATGGCGTCGTTGTCGGCCGCCTCGGACAGCACGGCGCCGGTGGTGGAGCCGTCACCGACGGTGCGGTAGCGCACCGAGAGTGTCTGGACCTGCTCGCCCTCGCGCGGGCCGCCCCACACACCGGACGTCATCCACATGCCGTCGCGCTGGTACACCTCGCGCTGGTGGGCGTAGTAGATGCTGGCCAGCTCGATGTTGTCGCGGGCGATGTAACGCCAGATGTCGAGCTCGGTGAAGTTGCTCAACGGGAACACCCGCACCTGCTCACCGGGAGAGTGCTTGCCGTTGTACAGGTTCCACAGCTCGGGACGCTGCTTCTTCGGATCCCAGCGGCCGAACGCGTCGCGCAGCGAGAAGATGCGCTCCTTGGCACGCGAGCGTTCCTCGTCGCGGCGGCCGCCGCCGAAGATCGCGTCGAAGCGGTGCTCGGCGATCGCGTCGAGCAGCGGCACGGTCTGCAGCGGGTTGCGGACGCCGTCGGGGCGTTCGGTGAGCCGGCCGTCGGCGAGGTAGTCCTCGACGTTGGCGACGTGCAGCCGCAGGTTGTACTTCTCGACGACGTGGTCGCGGAACGCGAGCACCTCGGGCAGGTTGTGCCCGGTGTCGACGTGCAGCAGCGCGAACGGAATCGGCGCGGGCCAGAACGCCTTGATCGCGAGGTGCAGCAGGACGGTGGAGTCCTTGCCGCCGGAGAACAGGATCACCGGCCGCTCGAACTCGCCCGCGACCTCGCGGAAGATGTGGATGGCCTCCGATTCGAGCGCCGCGAGGGTGTCGAAGTCGGTGCCGTCGAGGACGGGCCGGATGTCGGTCAGTTCAGCAGTCATGAGGCGTGCAACCCGCATTCTGTCTTGGAGTTGCCGGCCCACCGTCCGCTGCGCGGATCGGAGCCGGGTGCTGGCTTGGAGGTGCAGGGTGCGCACCCGATGGACGGATAGCCCTCGTCGACAAGGGGATTGACGAGAATGCCGTGCTTGTCGATGTAGTCCTGCATGTCCTCGTCCGACCATGCTGCGATCGGGTTGATCTTGACCAGGCCGAAGGCCTCGTCGAACGAGATCAGGGGCGCGTTGGCGCGGGTGGGCGCCTCGACGCGGCGGATGCCGGTGACCCACGCCTTGTAGCCGGCGAGCGACTTCTTCAGCGGCGCGACCTTGCGCAGCGCGCAGCATCGACCGGGGTCGCGGGCGAAGAGGTCCTTGCCCTCGGCTGCGTCCTGCTCCGCGACGGTGGCCTCGGCGCGGACGTTGCGCACGTTGACGCCGTAGACGGCCTCGACGGCGTCGCGGGTGCCGATGGTCTCGGCGAAGTGGTAGCCCGTGTCGAGGAACAGTACGTCGACGCCGGGATGCACCTGCGCGGCGAGGTGGACGAGCACGCCGTCCTGCATGTTCGACGCCACGATGTACTGGCTGCGCTGATTCCCCGTCGCTGCGCTCGCCGACCCGAACGTGTCCTCGGTCCAGCGCAGCAGCTCCTCGGCCGACGCGCCGTCGAGCTCGGCCGCACCGCGGGCTGCGATCTCGCGCAGCTCCGCCTCGGTGGCCGTGGAAAGGTCGAGACCCGAACTCATCGCAGATCCTCCTCGTCTGCCCGCACTGCCCATTCGGCGAACCGCTCACCCTCGTTGCGGTGCTTGACGAACTGGCGGGTCACCCGCTCGATGTAGTCGCCCAGCTCGTCGCTGGTGACCTTGTGCTGACGGAGCTTGCGTCCGAAACCGGAGTCGAGGCCGAGGCTTCCGCCGAGATGCACCTGGAAGCCCTCGATCTGGTTGCCGTCGCCGTCGTCGACGAGCTGGCCCTTGAACCCGATGTCGGCGATCTGGGAACGGCCGCACGAGTTGGGGCAGCCGTTGATGTTCACCGTGATCGGCACGTCGAGCTGGTCGTTGATGTCCGCGAGCCGCTGCTCGAGCTCGGGTGCGAGCACCTGCGACCGCTTGCGGGTCTCGGTGAACGACAGCTTGCAGAACTCGATACCGCTGCAGGCGAGCAGGTTCCGTCGCCAGTGCGACGGACGGCCGTGCAGACCCAGCGGCTTCAGCTCCTCGATCAGCCACTCGACCTTGTCGTCCGGCACGTCCAGGACGATGAGCTTCTGGTACGGGGTGAAGCGGACGCGGTCGGAACCGACGGCGGCGACGGCGTCGGCGACCTTCTGCAGGATGGTGCCCGAGACGCGGCCGGCGATGGGGGAGAACCCGATCGCGTTGAGTCCGTTGCGGAGCTTCTGCACGCCGATGTGGTCGATCGGCCGTTCGGGCTTCTCCGGTGCGGGTCCGTCGATCAGCTTCCGCTTCAGGTACTCCGTCTCCAGCACCTCGCGGAACTTCTCGATGCCCCAGTCCTTGACGAGGAACTTCAGCCGGGCCTTGCTGCGCAGCCGCCGGTAGCCGTAGTCGCGGAAGATCGCGACGACCGCCTCCCACACGTCGGGGACCTCGTCGAGCGGCACCCACACGCCGACCCGCTGCGCGAGCATCGGGTTGGTGGACAGGCCACCGCCGACCCACAGGTCGAGGCCGGGGCCGTGCTCGGGATGATTGACGCCGACGAACGCGACGTCGTTGATCTCGTGGACCACGTCCTGCTGACCGGAGATGGCGGTCTTGAACTTGCGGGGCAGGTTCGAGTACGCCGGGTCGCCGATGTAGCGGCTGACGATCTCGTCGATCGCGGGTGTGGGGTCGATGATCTCGTCGAACGACTCGCCGGCGAGCGGGGACCCGAGGACGACACGGGGGCAGTCTCCGCACGCCTCGGTGGTCTTGAGCCCGACGGCCTCCAGACGCTTCCAGATCTCGGGGACGTTCTCGATCTCGATCCAGTGGTACTGGACGTTCTCGCGGTCCGACAGGTCGGCGGTGTCGCGGCCGAACTCGGTGGAGAGCTCGCCGATGGTCCGCAACTGCGCGACGTTCAGGGCGCCGGCGTCGCAGCGGACACGCATCATGAAGTACCGGGCCTCGAGCAGGTCGATGTTCTCGTCACCGGTGTAGGTGCCGTCGAATCCCTGCTCGCGTTGGGTGTAGAGGCCCCACCAGCGCATCCGGCCACGCAGGTCGGCCTTGTCGATGCTGTCGAAACCCTGCTTCGAGTAGATGTTCTCGATGCGGGCGCGGACGTTGAGGGGGTTGTCGTCCTTCTTGGTCTGCTCGTTCGCATTGAGCGGCTCCCGGTATCCGAGAGCCCACTGGCCCTCGGAACGGCGCTTGACCGGGCGCGGCGCGCGCGCACGCGGTGCGGCGTCCGCCGCGGGAGGTGGTGAGTCGACTGTCTGCGACATCAGGGGGCGCTCCAAGATCTGCTTCGGGATGGATCTTCACGGGCGCCGGTCTACGGAGGGCATGGCTGTCGAGGGGAGGGCTGTCCCCGCGTGCCCACATTCGAGACCGGCCGGGACTGGCGGGCTGCTGAGAATGCGTCTACGCAGAACAGGAGAGACAGCAACAGCTACAGACACGCTTGAGATCGACATGGCGGCGAGCCACGAGCACAATCCCAAGTCCGGTCACGCCGACGATTGTGCCAGATCACATCGGCGATGCCGACACCTGCACGGATATTTCCCCCGATTTGCGGGGAAATGCGCAGACCAGTGGCCGGTGTGGGATGGGTCACTTTTGCCGCGATGGGACACTGGAGTGGTGAGTACCCGCGTGACCGAGTCGACCGCAACCGCCTTCACCCTGCCCGACGCAGCGCTGGAGGGACTCGGAACGCGGCCGTTCGGTGTGTACATCCACGTCCCGTTCTGTGCCACGCGCTGCGGGTACTGCGACTTCAACACCTACACCGCGGGCGAGCTCGGCACCTCGGCGTCGCCGCAGTCCTGGCTGGAGGGGCTGCGCCGGGAACTGGACGCCGGCGCGACGATGCTCGGACGCGACGGCCGGGCCGTTCCTGCGGCGCAGACCGTGTTCGTCGGCGGCGGCACGCCGTCGCTGCTCGGCGGCGGCGGGCTGGCCGACGTGCTCACCGCGGTCCGGTCGAGCTTCGGGCTCGCGCCCGGCGCCGAGGTGACCACCGAGTCGAACCCGGAGTCCACGTCGCCGGAGTTCTTCGAGGCGATCCGCGGCGCCGGCTACACCCGGGTGTCCCTGGGTATGCAGTCCGCTGCACCACACGTACTGCGCGTCCTCGACCGCACCCACACTCCCGGCCGGGCCGTCGCCGCGGCCACGGAGGCCCGTGCGGCCGGTTTCGCGCACGTGAACCTCGACATGATCTACGGCACACCGGGCGAGCGTGACGAGGACCTCGACGCCACCCTCGACGCAGTGCTCTCCGCCGACGTCGACCACGTCTCGGCCTATTCACTCATCGTCGAGGACGGGACCGCCCTGGCCCGGAAGGTGAGGCGCGGGGAACTGCCCGCCCCCGACGACGACGTCCTCGCCGCCCGGTACGAGCGGATCGACGCACGCCTGTCCGAGGCGGGACTGAATTGGTACGAGGTGTCGAACTGGTCGAAGCCGGGCGCCGAGTGCAGGCACAACCTGGGCTACTGGGACGGCGGCGACTGGTGGGGTGCGGGTCCCGGGGCACACAGCCACGTCGGCGGGGTCCGGTGGTGGAACGTCAAGCATCCCGCCCGCTACGCAGACGAATTGGCGTCGGGCGCTCTGCCGGTCGCGGACAGCGAGACGCTGACCGCCGACGACCGTCACATGGAACGGGTGATGCTGGTGCTGCGACTGCGCAGCGGGCTGCCGGACTCAGATCTGTTGCCCGGCGAAGTCGAGGCCGGAGAGCGAGCTGTCGCGGACCAGCTGTTGGAGGCAGTAGGAGACCGTCTGGTGCTCACGTCGCGGGGAAGGCTTCTGGCCGACGGCGTGATTCGAGACATCCTGACCGGCAACAACATCGAATAGGGTGCTGGCAGGCCTGTCTCGCCGACATTCGTTCGCGAGGTCGCTTAAGGTGTCAGGGTGGTTACCAAACGCAGTGAAGGAAAATCGGACGCCGAGGCCGGGTTTCGGGTACTTGAAATTACTGATTGGCGGCAGTTTGACTCCGTCCGAATTGAATTCCATCCGCGATTAACAGTATTGACTGGCGCAAATGCCACTGGCAAGAGTACGATTCTTGGAATTCTCGCCAGACACTTCAACTGGCAGAGGTCTTTCTCTTCTGCTCCAATTCGGAGGAGTAGCCTGCTGAGCTCATGGTCAACGCTTGGTCGACGACGCGCAGTGAGCCCTGATCGCGGTAGTGCGTGGATCGAAATTGGATCGCTTATTTATGGCTCCGGGGTCCATACCACGATTAGCGTCCCGCAACCTGCGGATCCGCACGATCGAACGAGTTACGACCTCCTGATTCCCGCGCAACAGAACGTGGCCGGTGTTTTCTTGACTTCGCACCGTACGGTTTCGGGTAATTATGCGCCTGTCAATACGATCCCAGCCATATTCGGTGACGCAAATCAGATCTTCGAGCAGTTTACCAATGAAGTTCGAACGCGTTGGATTGGTAGTTGGACGGGAAAGACGCCACAGCAAGCGCTGAAGGAGGCGCTAATCGCTGCGGCGGTGTTCGGAAATTCCGGAAATGAGTCTTTGGATTTTAACCCTGAAGCTGCTGAGATATGGGCGGGATTCCAATCGGTGATGAGGGAGATCGTTCCGAAGTCCCTGCGATTCAAGGGACTCCGGGTTCGAGTTCCGGACGTAATTGTGGAGACGGATACCGGTGACTTTATTTTGGACGATGCATCGGGAGGCTTATCTGCCTTGATTGAAATATCGTGGCAGATATTCCTGCGCGCCCGAACCGAGACGAACTTCACCGTCTTGCTTGATGAACCGGAGAATCATCTGCATCCTAGTCTGCAGAGGGAGATTATGCCCAGTCTCCTGCGTGCTTTTCCGGACGTCCAGTTCATTGTTGCAAGCCACAGTCCTTTCGTTGTGACGTCTGCGCCTGATTCAGCTGTGTATGCGCTCGACTACGACGACGCTTACAGGGTGTATGCGCGAAGATTGGATTACGCAAATAAGGCCGCGAGTGCGAACGATACCCTCATGCGAGTGCTGGGAGTCGAGAGTGCGATGCCAAAGTGGGCTGAGCATGAATTCAGGGAGATCGTGGGCCGCTATATGGGCGGCGGGCTAAACGCCGGTCGTCTGCGAAATCTAAGAAATGAACTACGCGAATTTGGGCTCGAATCTGAATTTCCCGACGCTGTCCTAAGACTGACTGACGGTTATGGGGAGAACGGTCTGTACTGATGAAGGCTTTGGTTAAGATTGCTAAGCCTCGGATCCTAGTGAAGAATGAGAAGCGGTGGGAGGCGGCTTATGTTTGCTCCACAACGGCTGAGGAGCGAAAGAAGAATGAGCAATGGAGACACTCTGAGGTAAAGTCATCGCTAAGTGAGGAAACGGCGGGAAAATGTGCGTACTGCGAGGCGTTGGTTGGAGATGTATCTTACCCGAACGTTGAACACATTATACCGAAGTCTCTAAGGCCTGAACTCGCGCATGATTGGCACAATCTGACCCTGGCGTGCGGAAAGTGCAATGTCGGCAAGGGTGATTACTTTCATGATACTGACCATATCTTAAACCCTTATGGCGACGATATTTCACGGTATCTATCATTCTATGGTGATCTTGTTGATTGGAAGATGGGCGAAAAGCGCGGCGAGGTGACTGTTCTGCTGCTTGACCTCAATAGGCTTGATTTGGTTAGGTCCCGCATGGAGAGAATCACGAAGATTCGCGGCCTCGTGTCGAGATGGTACGACGCCAATGAGCCGCTTAAAGGTATCCTCGCGGAGAGTATTCGTGTTGATGCAAATGAGGGCGAGTTTACGGCTGCGGTCGTCGCATATCTTGAAGCTGTGGGGTTTCCGTGGTAGGGATTAGGCCTGACGGGCTACGTCCTCACCTAGTCATGATTCCCGGCGGAATCCGCATTTCAGGTCGCCCTTCTACTTCGCGGGGTTGAGTAACTCTGGTCGAGGAAACTACCGTGCAGATTCGCGATGTCGTACACCCCCGTATTGCAGCACGAATGCGTCTCAGTGCAGCGCGTCGTAGTCGAACAGGCGAGCATGCAGGACGGCCCGGTTTCGCAACGCCGACCGGACCGCGTGGTGCACGCCGTCCTCGAGATAAATGACGCCGTGCCAGAGCACCGCGTGCGGGAAGAGGTCGCCGTAGAATGTCGAGTCCTCGGACAGAAGTCGGTCCAGTTCGAGGACCTTCGTGGTCGTGACGATCTCGTCGAGGCGGACCTGGCGCGGTGGAATCTTGGACCAGTCACGCATGGAGAGACCGTGGTCCGGGTAGGGCTTGCCGTCCCGGACACCCTTGAAAATCATCTGTGCACCCCCTCGGATGGTTCGGTCGGTGCGGTGGGCACCGACTGTCGGTCGAGCGCCACCACAGTAAGGGCTGCACGTGCGGGGGTCACGAGACGACTAGAATGCGAGGGCACCCGACGGGAGTGTGGGGAACCCTGGTGGCAGGGGCGAGGCGAGCATGGAGGTGGCCGGCATGTCGAGTACCGACGAACGACGCTTCGAGGTGCTCCGCGCGATCGTCGCCGACTACGTCTCCACGCAGGAGCCCATCGGCTCGAAGGCTCTCGTCGAGCGACACAATCTCGGTGTGTCGAGTGCCACGATCCGCAACGACATGGCGGTCCTCGAGGCCGAGGGATACATCACCCAGCCGCACACCAGCTCGGGTCGGGTGCCGACGGACAAGGGTTACCGCGAGTTCGTCGACCGGATCGCCGAGGTGAAACCGCTCTCACCGGCCGAGCGCCGCGCCATTCTCGAGTTCCTGGACACCGGCGTCGACCTCGACGACGTCCTGCGCCGCGGCGTGCGTCTCCTGGCGCAACTCACCCGCCAGGTGGCGGTCGTGCAGTACCCGACGCTGTCGGCGTCCTCGGTTCGTCATCTGGAAGTGGTGGCGCTGACGCCGGCGCGGCTGCTGCTCGTTCTGATCACCGATTCCGGGCGCGTCGATCAGCGGATCGTCGAACTCGGTGACGTGCTCGGCGACGAGGAGTTGTCGCGGCTGCGTGCCCTGCTCGGCGGTGCGTTGGAGGGCAAGCGGCTCGCTGATGCGTCGGTGGCGGTGTCGGAGTTGGCGGAGGGAGCTCCGGAGTCGTTGCGGGACGCGGTCGTTCGCACGTCGACGGTGCTGATCGAGACGCTCGTCGAACATCCGGAGGAGCGGTTGGTCCTCGGCGGCACCGCGAACCTGACCCGCAATGCCGCGGACTTCCCGGGATCGCTGCGCTCGGTGCTCGAAGCACTCGAGGAGCAGGTGGTCGTGCTCAAGTTGCTGGCCGCGACCGGCACGCCGGGATCGGTGACGGTGCGGATCGGTGAGGAGACCCAGGTCGAGCAGATTCGTGGCACCTCGGTCATCACGACCGGCTACGGCGCGGGCGGCGCCGTGTTCGGCGGCATGGGTGTGCTCGGGCCCACCCGCATGGACTACCCGGGAACAATCGCGTCGGTCGCGGCCGTTGCCCGGTACATCGGCGAGGTGTTGGCCGAGCGGTGATGCGCGCCCGTGGCCGGGCGCGGGGTGGTCGTCGGACCCGGAATTCCGACGTGGTGAACTTCTTTTCGAGTGGACAGACAACGAGGACGAGAGACGTAACGTGGCACGGGACTATTACGGACTGCTGGGTGTTTCGCCCAAGGCGACCGATCAGGAGATCAAGCGGGCCTACCGCAAGCTCGCCAGGGAGCTTCACCCCGACGTGAACCCCGACGAGGCGGCGCAGGCCCGGTTCAAGGACATCTCGACCGCGTACGAGGTGCTGTCCGACCCCGAGAAGCGTCGCATCGTCGACCTCGGCGGCGATCCCCTGCAGCAGGGTGGCGGTGGAGCGGGCGGCTTCGGCGGCGCCGGGTTCGGGGGCGGCCTCGGCGACGTTTTCGAGGCGTTCTTCGGTGGCGCGGGTGGCGGCCAGCGGCGCGGACCCCGCGGCCGTGTGCAGCCCGGCGCGGATTCGCTGCTGCGCACCAAGCTGACGCTGGAGGAGTGCGCCACCGGCGTCACCAAGCACATCACCGTGGACACCGCGATCCTGTGCGACCTGTGCACCGGTTCGGGCACCAACGGCGACTCCACGGCTGTGACCTGTGAGACCTGTGGCGGCGCCGGTGAGGTGCAGTCGGTGCAACGTTCCTTCCTCGGTCAGGTGATGACCTCGCGCCCGTGCCCCACGTGCCGTGGCGCAGGCGAGACGATTCCCGACCCGTGCCACAAGTGCGGCGGCGACGGACGCGTCCGCGCCCGCCGCGACATCGCGGTCAAGGTGCCCGTCGGCGTCGGCAACGGCATGCGGATCCGGCTCTCCGCGCAGGGCGAGGTCGGCCCCGGCGGTGGGCCCGCCGGTGACCTGTACGTCGAGGTGATCGAGCAGCAGCACGACGTGTTCGTGCGCGACGGCGACGACCTGCACTGCACGATCCGGGTACCGATGGTCGACGCGGCGCTCGGCACCACGGTCTCGCTCGACACCATCATCGACGGTCCCACCGAGATCACCGTCGACGCGGGCACCCAGCCGGGCTCGGTCGCGGTCCTCCGCGGGCACGGCATGCCGAAGCTGCGGTCCGGAGTGCGCGGCGACGTACACGCCCACCTCGAGGTGGTGGTCCCGACGAAGCTCGACGCCAAGCAGACCGCCGCCCTGCGGGAGCTCAAGGACTTGCGCGACCGGGACTTCGCCGAGGTCGTCAGCAGCAGCACACAGCAGAGCGGCGGCCTGTTCTCGCGCCTGCGCGACGCGTTCAGCGGACGCTGACGGACGACCGTCATGGCAGCGACGCTGTTCTACCTCGACCCGCTCCCCGCCGTGGGGGCGGTCGCCGTCCTCGACGGCAAGGAGGGCAGGCACGCCGCGACGGTGCGCCGCATCCGCGTCGGTGAGCAGCTGGTTCTCGCCGACGGCCGCGGCGGCATCGCCCGCGCCGAGGTGGTCGAGGTGGGCAAGGATCGGCTGGACCTGACGGTCACCGCCCGCGACGAGCTGCCCGCTGCGCGACCGGCCGTGACCCTCGTGCAGGCCCTGCCGAAGGCGGAGCGGTCCGAGCTCGCCGTCGAGCTGGCCACCGAGGCGGGTATCGACGAGATCGTGCCCTGGCAGTCCTCCCGCTGTGTCGCGAAATGGGAGGGCCCCAAGGCCCTCAAGGGCGTGACGCGCTGGCAGGCCGTCGCGGTTGCGGCGGCGAAACAGTCACGGCGAGCACACATTCCGCAGGTCGCCGATCTGCATCGGAGTGCGCAGGTGCTCGCCCGGGTGCGGGAGATCGTGGCATCCGGTGGTGTGGTGCTGGTGCTGCACGAGGCGGCGACGGCGGAGCTCGCGGCGATGGACCTGCGGACCGTGCCGGAGATCGCGCTCGTCGTCGGGCCCGAGGGCGGCCTCGCCGACGACGAGGTCACCTCGCTCACCGAGGCGGGCGCATCTGCGGTCCGGCTCGGCCCGACGGTGCTGCGGACCTCGACCGCCGCTGCCGTGGCTCTCGGCGCGCTCGGCGTCCTCACCGACCGCTGGTCTGCAGCACCCCTCGCGTGACGTCGGCGGGCGCGGGATGCGCGGCGCGCCAGTGCTCCGCGATGTCGATCCGCCTGGCGATCCAGACGTCCTCCCGACGCTGAACGTGGTCGAGGAACCGTTCCAGCGCCGCGGTGCGCCCGGGACGTCCGGCCAGGCGGCAGTGCAGTCCCACGGACATCATCTTCGCGCTGCCCCGTGATCCTTCTGCGTACAGGACGTCGAAGGTGTCGCGCAGATGCGTGAAGAACTGCTCACCGCTGGGGAATCCGGCAGGCGACGAGAACCGCATGTCGTTCGTGTCCAGCGAGTACGGCACCACCAGGTGCGGGGCGCCGCCGACCGCCACCCAGTACGGCAGGTCGTCGGCATACGAATCGGAGTCGTAGGCGAAGCCGCCGTGCTCGACGACGAGGTCTCGGGTGTTCGGGGAGTGGCGGCCGGTGTACCAGCCGCGCGGAGGTGCGCCGGTGAGGTCGGTCAGGATCCGGACCGCCTCGGCGAGGTGGGCGCGCTCGGTGTCGCGGTCGACGTTCTGGTACGAGATCCAGCGCAACCCGTGGCAGGCGATCTCGTGCCCGAGTTCGCCGAACGCGGCGACGGCCTCCCGGTTGCGTTGCAGCGCCCGCGCGACGCCGAAGACGGTGAGTGGCAGGCCGCGACGTTCGAACACCCGCAACAGGCGCCACAGGCCGGCCCGCGAACCGTACTCGTAGAGCGACTCCATGCTCATGTGGCGTTCGGGGAATGCCTGCGCGGGCACCATCTCCGACAGGAAGGTCTCGGATGCGGGATCGCCGTCCAGGACGCAGTTCTCGGCACCCTCCTCGTAGTTGAGGACGAACTGGACCGCGATCCGGGCGCCACCGGGCCACCGCGGGTCGGGCGGGTGCTGGCCGTATCCGACGAGGTCTCTCGGGTAGGAGGTCATCGTGCGCTCCCGTCGTCGACGAGGGCGCCGTGCACGCGCAGTCGTGCCATGCCGCCGTCGGGGTGGATGTCGAGCCGGACGTCGGTGACGGGGTCGGGGGCGTCGACGAGGAACCGGTGCCGGGTGTCCGGCTGCAGCGCGGTGCGGGGGATCAGGTCGTACCATTCGCCGTCCGGTCGCCGTCCGCGCACGCTCGCGGCGCCGGGGGCGTTGCCGAGGAAGCACGAGGTGTCGAGTTCGATCAGCCGCACCACGCCGGTGCCCGCCAGCCGCACCTCCACCCAGTCGTTGCCGTCGTCGCGTCGCCTGCTGGTCTCCCAGCCCTCGCCCATGGTCCGGACGGGGCCGGGGAACAGCAGGTTCTGCGGCGAGCCGTAGTAGCCGTTGGAGCAGGCCGTCACCAGTGCACCGTTCTCCAGCGCCGCGAGGTCGAGCGAGCGCGCGTCGAGCAGCGCGAGGTCGGGACGGCCCTCGCCGTGGACCCGGAGCCGCGCGACGCCCCCGTCGGGGTGGATGGTGAGTTTGACGTGCGTCCACCGGGTTTCGGAGTCCACCGCGAAGTGGGTGCGGGTGTCGCCGGCGACCGCGCTGCGGTCGACGAGGAGGTGCCAGTCCGCCTTGACGAGGTCGTCGGGTGCGGGGTGGCCGTCGTGGGTGGTGCCGTGCAGGGTGATCTCGGTGGGGTGGTTGCCGGTGAACCAGGCGGTGTCGACGACGATTCCGCGGACGACACCGGGCACGCCGAGCCGCACGATCGCCTCGTCGGAGCCCGGGTCGCGCCTGCGCCGGGTCTCCCAGCCGTCGTAGATCTGGCCGCGGGGACCGAACGTCGCGGGCCGGTGCCCGGGATCACCGGGGAGGATCAGATTCTCCTTCTCGGCGAAGGATTCGTCGTTCGCCCAGACGACGGCGCCGCCGAGGCTGCGCAGCGCGAGGTCGGGAAGGGAGCAGAAGTCGGGTGCGGTCATGGTGCTCAACTCTCGGAACGGGTGACGGGCAGGGTGCGGTCGGCGAGGCCGCGCAGTATGTCGGGCGTGCAGTCGGGGGCGAGAGCGAGGACGTCTGCCTCGGTGTAGGCGCCGCACCCCAGTCCGCGCAGCACGACGGCGGAGAGGGCCTGAGCGGTCGCCGGTTCGTCGATCACCGATCCGTCGCGTCGTTGCAGGTACGCCTGGATCCGGGGGGCGGCGGCGGTGAGCGCGGAGCGATGGAAGTGCAGCACCGCCGCCCAGCGGGTGACCAGATGTCCTGGATGCATGTCCCATCCCTGGTGGTACCCGCGTTCGAGAGCGCGGGTCACGAGCCGGAAGTGCCGAGCCAGGGCGCCGCGGATCTCCGCGTCGGTGCCTTCGGGCACGACCTGCGTGGAGCCGTCCGACACCCGGACCCCCGTCTGGGCCGCGGCGACGAGCATCACCGCCTTCGCATGGTCGGCGACCGGGTGGTCCGCGGACTGCTGCCGGGGCGCGATCCCGCAGGCCGCGCTGTAGTCGTAGGTGCCGTAGTGCAGTCCGGTGCAGCGGCCGTCGGAGAGGTGCACGGCCCGCGCCACCTGAACGGTCCCGTCGGCGCCGATCACCGCCTGCGGGCTCTCGATCTGCAGTTCGAACCGCAACGAGTACTCCGGGAGTCCGTGTGCGCGTTCGATCTCCGCGCACAGCGCGACCACGGCGGGCACCTGGTCCGCGGACCGCAACTTCGGCACCGTGAACACGAACCCGGGTGGCACTCCGCCTGCCGCGTCGAGGACGAGCTCGAGCGTCCGGATCGCGCGCCTGCGCTCGGTGGGACCGAGGCCCTTCGGCCGGATCCCGCACCAGCGGGGAGCGGCGACGCCTGCGGCGGTGACGGTGCGCAGGGTTCGGCCCGCCCGGCGGGCGTCCTCGTCCTCGACGGCGTCCGCGCGCCTGCCGTAGCCGTCCTCGAAGTCGATGCGCAGGTCGGCGATCGGGCGCCGCGTGAGGACGCTGTCCACACGGGCGACGGTCGCCTGGTCCGTCAGGCCGACGATCTGCTCGGTGTGCGCGGCGAGCAGGCTTCGTGCGGCGGCACCCCACTCCACCGGAGTACCGGAATGCGCTTGCGCTGCATCGACGTACACGGTGTGCACCGGCTGGTCGTCGATCCGGGGGTCCGGGAAGCGGGCGGTGAGTTCCGCGTCGACCGGGGCGAGGAGCTCGTCGATCCGGTGCAGGACTCCGGCGTCGAGTGTGGGGGTGTCCATCAGCTGCCCCGGTACGTCGAGTAGGCGAAGGGCGACAGGAGGAGTGGGACGTGGCTGTGACCGCCCTGGTGGTCGAAGGTGACGATCACCTCCGGGTGGAAGGTGTCGCGGCCACGGTCGGCGAACCACGCACCCGTGTCGAACGACAGCCGGTAGCGCCCCGGCGGGAGGGGCGACGGTGTGATCGCGCCGATCCGCCCGTCCCGGTCGGTGCTTCCCGTTCCGATCTCGACGCCGTCGACGTCCGCCAGCCGGACCGTGAGATCGGCGGCCGGCGTGCCGGTGACCGCGTCGAGGACATGAGTGCTCACGCTCATGCCGCGCCCCGGGTCCAGGCCGGGCCCGCGTCGGGGGCGTCGGTGCGCTGCACGGTGGCCTGGATCAGCCCGTACGGGCGGTCGTCGGCGTGGAACACCTCGTTGGGGTTGTCCAGTCCGAACGGGCTCAGGTCGTAGTCGAAGTGGTGCTTGTTGGGTGCGGCGAGCCGGACCTCCGCGATCGTCGGATACGCCTCGAGCGCAGCCTTGCCCATCTCGAACAACGTCTGTTGCAGCGCCAGGGAGTGGACCTCGGCGAACCGTTCGACGAACAGTGCCCGCACCCCGATGTAGGTTGCCTCCCAGTCGACATCGGTAGTCGTGTAGCGCCATTCGGCGATCAGCGTCGTCGCCAGGATGCGGTCCTCGGTGGGGGTGAGGGTGGTGTACTCGTCGACGAGGAACCCGGAGAACGCGGAACCGGTGGACTTGAGGAGTGTGAGGTCCTGGAGGCCGGCGGTCACCCAGGTGCGCTGTTCGGGACCGATACCCTCCACCGTGACGGCTGCGGTGCGCACCTCCTGGCCCTGCCGGATCCAGGTGTGATCGTGTTCGCGGCCATCGACCCTGGCGCGTGCCCACGTGTACTCCTCGATGTCGATCCGAGCGCAGCGCACCGGCTCCACGTCGTCGACGAAGTGGCGGGCCAGTTCGAGGCCGTAGCTCTCGATCGACTCGAGACCCCGCTGTTTGGCGAAGGCGTACACGGTCTGCTTCTGCGTGTCGGTGGGCAGTACCGACGACTGGTCGCCGTGGAGGTGGGCGGCGGCGAAGTCGCCGCGCAGCGACGTCGAGACGCTGACGTCGCGGATCTCGTGCCGATCGGTGTCGCGGTAGATGCGGACGACCCGGTTCTCGGACTTGCCGTACTGATGCGGACCGAGGACGATCTCCCCGGTCAGGTTCGTCGGTGCGGCGTGGGCGATCTGGGTGGCCATGGTGTCGGTTCCCTCGTGTGTGGCGACTCGCCCGTCGGGCGCAAACATCTGCCGCAGTCGGTGTCGATTGATCTTGGCGAGTTCTTCTCTGGCGGTGTCGCGTTCGGCCTCGGTGTCGTTGGCGATCCGGCCGCGCAGCAGGTCGAGCAGTTCGGTTCCGCTCCGCCCCGCCGCGTGGACGAGGTACACCATCCGGTGTCTGCGCTCGTATTCGGCGCCGAGCGTCGCGAGTTCGGCGAGCGTCGCGGCGTCCGAGCCCTCGACGCCGGCCTGCTCGGCACGCGACCGGGGGTGGTCGGTTCGTTCTCCGATTCGGGGATGCCCGGCGAGCGCCGCGTCGAACTCCGGGCCGGGCAGCGCGGTCAGCGCGTCGTCGGCGGCGCCCAGCAGTGCGGCGACGGTGCCGTGTGGCCGCGCGGCGGAGAGTGCCGCCGCCCAGACCCTGGACTCGCAGACCTGGAGCAGCCTGGCCTCGGCGTCGTGTGGATCGAGCGCGTCGAACTCGGCGATTCTCACAGTGCCGCCAGCGTGCGGATCAGCTCGGTCTCGTCGACGCGGGTGCTGTGGCCGTCGCGGACCACGACGTCACCGTCGACGATCACGGTGTCGATGATCCGGCTGGTACCGGTCGTGAGGATCGCGGCGCCCGGATCGCGTACCGGCAGGGTCGCGAAGTCCCGGTCGAATCGGATCAACGTCAGGTCGGCGACGTCCCCGACCTGCACGCCACCGGAGCGTGCCTGCAGTCCGAGGGCGGAATTCGCGCCGCCCGAGGCGATGTCGAGCATCTGCTCGAATCCGAAGAGGTCGGCCCGGCGTCGCGCCGCCCGCTGCACGTACGCACCGGTGCGAAGCGACTCGAGCATGTCCTGGGTGTCGTTGCTTGCGGCGCCGTCCACGCCCAGCCCGACCGCGACACCGTCGGCGATCAGGTCGGGTACCGCGGCGATCCCGCTGCCGAGGCGCATGTTCGAGATCGGGTTGTACGACACCGCGACGCCGCGATCGGCGAGGGTGCGGCGACCGTCGAGGTCGAGTTCGACGCAGTGCACCGCGATCATCCGGTCCCACAGGAAGTCGTGGGCGGCCAGGTACTCCACCGCACCCATGCCCGCGTGTTCCCGGCACATGAGGTCGTCGGTGGTGGTTTCGAGCAGGTGAATGGAGACGGTCATGTCGCGGGCCGTGGCGAACTCCCGGATCGCGGCCATTCCCTCGGGAGTAACGGAGCGCGGGTTGGGGACGGCGAGCCCGACGGTGACGGCGGACCCCGCGGCGTCCCTGGCCAGCTGCTCGGTGTGGTCGAGGACCTCGACGAGCGGCTGCATGAGCCGCGGTTCGAAACCCCATTTGCGGGTGGCGTCACCGCGATCGGCGATGCCCCTGCCGAGTACTGCGCGAATCCCGGTGTCCCGCAGTCCTCGCAGCACCGCATCGTGCACCGCGGTGGACGGATGCGGCCACATGTGCTCGACGAGCGCCGTGGTGCCGCTGCGCAGTGCCTCGAGTGAGGCGGCGACGGTCGCCGCGTATGCCCGCTCCGGTGTGATCGCCACCGATTCCTCGCCCACCTGCAGCAGCCACTCGAGAAGCGGAACGCCTTCGGCGATGCCCCGCATCAACGACTGCTGCAGGTGGGTGTGGGTGTTGACGAATCCCGGGATCAGGTGGGCACCCGATCCGTCGATCCGGCCGGCCGCGGGCAGTTCGACCTCGCCGCGACCGCCGATGGCGGTGACGTATCCGTCCTCGACCAGGACGTCGCGGCCCGGCAGCCACCGACCCCCGGAGAACACCGACACGTCGGTGATCGCGGTGGTGGTCTGGGGGTCGGTGTCGGTCATGGTCGTCTCCTCCGGGTTGTTCGGGTGTCGAGCGGACTGCGCCGTCGGCTGGGGCGGGATCAGCAGCTGGGGTTGTAGGGCAGGACCGTGTGGACGGCGCGGGCGTCCGCGGCGAACATGCCGATCTGGTGGCGCGCCCAGCGCAGCAGGGTGGTCATCGCGCCGCCGTCGTCTTCGCGCCCGAGTAGTTCGCCTCGACCCGCTGCCGCAGGTAGTCCTCGGCGGTGATCGGCGGGTACTTGCCCCGCGGGCTCTCGATCAGGACGTCCCGGTTGGCCTGGGCGAAGAACGCGAGGCTGTAGCGGGCGCCTCGGTGATCCTCCGGCCCGGGCGATTTCACGCGGTGGAAGTTCGACGGCAGCAGGTCGTCGCTCCAGCGCATGAGCATGTCCCCGATGTTGCAGGTGATCGCCTCGTCGGACGGCTCGATCGGGGTCCAGGCCTCGCCGTCCATCTCGCGACCGGGGCACACCTGCAGTCCGCCCTGGCCGTTGCGCTGGAACAGCAGTGTCAGGCAGTCGAAGTCGGTGTGGGCGCCGGCTCGCCAGACGTCGGGGGACAGCGGCGCGTCCTCGGGCAGTGCGAAGTAGTGCAGCAGCCGCAGCGTGCTCTGGTAGCTGACGGTGGAGGGATCGTGTGCGCGGGTGAAGAAGTCACGATCGAATCCGAGCCGATCCGCGAAGCACGACAGCAGGCTCATGGCCAGCTCCCAGCAGCGACGCTCGAAGTCGAGCACGGTGTCGCGGAACCCGGACAGGTTCTCCTCGCCCGGCCACAGTCCGTCCATGTGTGGCCGCGTGATCTGGAACGACTCCTTCTGGTCGGGTGTGCCGATCGAGGGACGAACCTGGGTCATCGACTCCCAGCCGGAGTTGAGTCCCTTCTTCAGCGTGGCCCTGGACTTCACGGGCTCGGGCAGCGCGAAGTACGCCTCGGTGGCGGCGAACGCCCGGCGGACCTCGGCGAGGTCGATACCGTGTCCGACGACCTGGAAGAAGCCGATGTCGGTGGCGGCGGCCCACAGTTCGTCGGTGATCTGCTCGCGCCGGTTCTCGAAGTCGGACAGATCGATCCGGCGAACGTCGCGGTCGGTGGTGACGGTGCCGAGCGCGCCCATCCGGGATTCGCGCTGTAGTTCGGTCATGGTGTGGTTCATGGGTGGTCCTGTCGATCGGGGTGGGTCGCGGTTGTCACTCGATGCCGATGGTGGCGTCGGTGAACCGGTTCGTGAAGAGCTGCTCGGCGGTCATGCCGGTGGGCAGGTTCGCGCCGCCCGCGTTCAGAATGGGCACGAGGTCGTCGATGGTGTGCTGGGTGCGGGCCGGGTCGTAGGTGCCGACCGAGCCGTCCGCCTCGTTCGCGATGAGGCCGTCGGCGGCGAGCAGTTCGGCGCCCGCTGCGGCCTCGCCGGCGCTGTACGGCGAGTACGCGACGTCCTGGGAGATGACGTCGACGATCTTCTCGTTCGCGGCATCCGGCGAGGTGACGAAGTCGGCGCTCGACTGCTGGACGATCGGCACCAGCTTGTCCAGGCAGGACGACATCGAGTCCACCTTGTCGGCGCGGACGACGAGGTTGGAGGCGTAGATGTCGAAGCCGACGTCCTTGACGAGCTGGTACTCGATCGGCTTGTTCCAGGCGGGGGTGTCCTCCTGGTACGAGTACGGCTCGGAGTTCGCGAATCCCTGCTGCGCGATGGTGGGATCGCCGACGAATCGGGACGGGGCGCCGTCGTAGGTGGTGTCCAGCTGGGAGGACTCGAGCAGGCCCTTCGCGACGAGCCACTGCGGGAAGATCTGCTCCTTCGAGACCACGACGGTCGCATCGGTCTTCCCGATGTCGCCGATGGACGTCCAGTCGGGGTGGCTGGCCGGATCCCACATCAGGATCGCCGGGCTGTACTTGAGCAGGGGGGTGACGCCGACGACGGGCTGGTTGCCCGCGGCGGCGACCAGCTGGTCACCGTGGACGACACCGAGGTCGATCGTGTCGTCCACGTACAGCTGCGAGGTGACCGACTGGAATCCGATCGCGGGGCCTCCGGCCCGCAGGGTGAGGTCGACTCCGGTGTCCTTGCCGCCTGCGACGAGCGGACCGGTCACCGACCGGTTCTCGGTGTCGACGGTGTAGCCGGGGCCGAGCATCTCGAACAGCGCGCCCATGTCGGACTGCGGCTGCCACTGCAGCTGCACGTTCACGTTCTCGGGGCAGACGCCGGCGAGCTGCTGTTCCTGAGCCGCGGGCTCGAGGGCGACATCCGACGCTTCCGCGGCGTCGCTGCTGGAGCACGCGGTCACGGTCAGCGAGGCGAGGGCGAGGACCGAGAGGCCGGCCCGCAGGCGGATGGTGCGTGAAGTGGTCACTGTGCTCCTCGTGATTCTGCGCGTGGTCCGCGCCGGAAAGGACGTGGGGAGAGGCGATGTGCGGCCGGGTGGTGGTCACCGGTGCAACGCTGCCAACTATCCACGGCGCGTGATTACATGCAATATCTGCTGTGTTTCGTCTGGGTTAACAACCTCGGATGACCTCGTTGGCCGCAAACCATCCAGCTCAACGACCAAATGGTGACCGGCTCGTAACAATCGGTCATTCGGTCGTCATACATGTAATCAATGATCTCACTCATAAATTCACGGGGTTCTGCATGTAGGAACTGATCCGGAGGTCGGAATGGCTCTAGCGAACACGATGCGCGACGCGGATGCGCGCACCCTGACCAAGTCCACGGAGATGTCGTTCGACGGTGTGGTGAAGCGGTTCCCCACGGGGACAACGGCACTCGACGGAATCGACCTGAAGGTCGGCCGCGGTGACTTCGTCGCGGTGGTGGGGCCGTCGGGGTGCGGCAAGTCGACGCTGCTGCGGATGGCAGCCGGTCTCGACATCCCCACCGACGGCAGCGTCGCGGTCGGAACCGAATCCGTCGGGTTCATCTTCCAGGAGCCCACCCTGCTGCCCTGGCGAACGGTCCGGCGCAACGTGGAGCTCACGGCTGAGCTCGGGCACCTGCCCAGGGGTGAACGCCGGGACCGGGCAGCGGCCGCGATCGCCGCGGTCGGCCTGGGCGACTTCGAGGACCAGCTGCCACGCGCGTTGTCGGGTGGAATGAAGATGCGTGCTTCCCTTGCCCGTTCACTCGCGCTCGCGCCCGAGGTGTTGCTCCTGGACGAGCCGTTCGGTGCCCTCGACGAGATGACGCGCCTCGACATGCAGGTCGAGCTCCAGAAGCTCTACACGGAGAAGCGGTTCACGGCGATGTTCATCACGCACTCGGTGTCCGAAGCGGTCTTCCTCGCGAACCGGGTGGTCGTCATGACCGCGCGACCGGGCCGGATCGCCGAGGTCGTCGACGTCGACTTCCCCTACCCCCGGGGCCCCGAACTGCGCTACGACCCGCGCTTCACCGACCACGTCTCGCGGATCTCCGCCTCGCTGCATGGAAGTGCACGATGACCGTCCTCGCTCGCCCCACCCGCATGGCTGCCGCCACTGCGCAGCGTCCGGTCGCCGGCTCGCGCACGTCCGCAGGGGCCGTGCGAAACCTGCTCGGCGGCATCATGGTTCCGCTCGCCTCCTTCGCTGCCGCGATCGCAGCCTGGTACGCGGTCACCTACCTCGTGCTCAGCCCCGAACGACGTTTCCTGCTGCCACCGCCACATGCGGTGCTGACCAACTCGATTCTCGACTGGACCCACCTGAAGCCGATGCTCGACGCCCTCCTCGTCACAACCCGGGTGGCGGCGTTCGGATTCGTACTCGCAGCCGCCATCGGCGTCGGCGTCGGTGTCCTCATGAGCAGGGCGCGCTGGCTCGAGCGCGCGATCTATCCGTACGCCGTTGTGCTTCAGGTCATTCCGATCCTCGCGATCGTGCCCCTGATCGGACTGTGGTTCGGGTACGGCACCTTCGCCCGCGTCCTGGTGTGCGTCCTCATCGCCGCGTTCCCGATCATCACCAACACGCACTTCGGACTCCAGTCCGTCGATCGCGGACAACACGAACTGTTCACGCTGGCCCGGGCGTCCGCGTGGGACCGGTTGATCAAACTCGAACTGCCGTCGGCCCTTCCGTCCATCCTCACCGGTATCCGCACCGCCGCAGGGCTCGTCGTGGTCGGAGCGATCATCGGCGACATGTTCTTCGCCAAGGGTGACCCGGGAATCGGCACCCTGCTCGACGTCTACCGCAGCCGCCTGCAGTCCGAGGACCTCTTCGCCGCGATCGTCCTCGCCTCCCTGCTCGGGGTGGCCGTGTTCATGCTCTTCGGTGCCCTGTCGAAGGTTCTGATCGGCAGCTGGCACTCCTCCGCCGACACCAGCAAGAAGTAGGAGTACACGACACATGCACGACAACACCTCGTTCGACGTTCCGACCGTCGACATCAGCCCCTACCTCGCGGACACGCCCGATCCGGCGGCCTGCGCCGAGGTGGCCGCGCAGCTCGACCGCGCCTGCCGCGACGTCGGCTTCGTCCAGATCGTCGGGCACGGGATACCGGAGAGTGTCCAGGCAGATCTCGCCGCGGCCCTCGACGAGTTCTTCGCTCTTCCCATCGACACGAAGAAGGCGTACCGGCGGCCCGGAGAGAACCGCGGCTACGCACCGCCGAAGTCCGAGTCCCTCAGCATGAGCCTCGGGGTGGCGTCCGCGTCGGCGATGAACGACTTCTACGAGGCGATCACCGTCGGGTCCGAGGCCTCGGATTTCCCCGGGCTCGATCTTCCCGAGGTCAGCTACCCGCACAACACCTGGCCGGTGGCGGCGCCGTCGTTCCGCGAGCCCGTGGAGGAGTACTTCTGTCGCGCGCAAGCCCTGTCTCGGACGCTGATGCGCGCGTTCACCGACGCACTCGAGCTCGAGGCCGGGTACTTCGACACCCTCGTCGACCACTCGATCGAGGTGTTGAAGATGAACAACTACGCACTACCCGAATCCGAGATCGAGATGGCCGACGATCTCACGGGGATGGGAGCCCACACCGACTTCGGGATCCTCACGGTGTTGTGGGCGGACCGGGTTCCCGGCCTCCAGGTACTGGGCGGCGACGGCCGCTGGCACGACGTCCAACCCGCGGAGGGCGCTCTGCTGGTCAATCTCGGTGACGCACTGGCCAGGTGGACGAACGACCGCTGGCGATCCACCATCCACCGCGTCGATCCACCGGTCGTGGACGGCCGGATCGTCCGCAGGCGGTCGGCGGCGTTCTTCTTCGACGGAAATCACGACGCGGTGATCGAGACGCTGCCCGGCTGCGTGGCAGCAGGCGAGACGGGCTACCCGCCGATCACCGTCGCCGAGAACATCGCCGCGAAGCTCGCCGGCATGAAGGGCGGTGTCGCGCCGGCCGGCCTCCGGGAAGCCGAGCGGGTTCTTGCGGCGCACACCTGAGTCCGGACGATCGAGGGGACGCCACACCCGCGTTACCGTGGGGCGTGGCCAACAGCAGCGGAGAAGCACAGATGACGACCACTGAACGCGAGTTGCTCGCGGAGTCGGTCCACGCCACGCTTCGGGAACAGATCTTCGCCGGTGAGCTGCTCCCGGGCACCGCGCTGTCGGTGCCCGCCCTGGCCGCGAAGCTCAACGTGAGCCGGACTCCCGTCCGCGAGGCCGTGCAGCAGCTCATCAACGACGGGATCGCGGTCCACACGCGCAACGCGGGCGCCAAGGTCGACGTCGTCGACGACGAGACGATCCGCGAGGTGTTCGCGGTACGCGAGGTTCTCGACGGTCTCGCCGGTTACCAGGCGACCTTGCGGGCCACGCATCAGCACGTCGAGGATCTCGTGGCGATGGTGGACGCCCAGCGGGCACTGCTCGACCAGCCCGCCGACCAGCGCCGGGACGCCAGGCTCGATCTCGACTTCCACACCGCGATCCGGGACGTCGCGGGGAACAAGCCGCTTCGTGAGGCGCTGTTCCGCCTCGATGCGCAGGCTCATCTGTATCGGTCGGACATGTGGGCGCTGGAGGTGAACCGGCGGATCGCGGTCGACGAGCACGAACGCATCGTCTCCGCGATCCGGTCCGGCGACGCCGACGGAGCCCGCGCGGCGTGCTGCGCGCACGTCGCGGGACTGGCGGTGCGTATCCGGCGTCGGTGACGGTGCCGTCGGGCCGGAACGAGCGAGGCGCGTCGGCGCGGGACAATGTCGTCCATGCCCCGCACCCGCATCGACTACGGCTCGCACCCCGCCCAGTTCGGGTACCTGTACACCCCGCTCGGGGTCGACGGGCCGGTGCCGGTGGTGATGCTCGTCCACGGCGGCTACTGGAGCGCCGACTTCAACCTCAATCTCGCCACGACCCTCGCGTCGGAGCTCGCCCGCCGCGGGCTTGCGGCCTGGAACGTCGAGTACCGCCGCGTCGGGGCGGGCGGAGGGTGGCCGGAGACCAGCGCCGACATCGAGGCCGCGCTCGCGGCGACAGCGACGCTGCTGCCCGAGCAGTCACCGGTGCCGCTCGACACCGCCGACGTACGGATCGTCGGGCACTCGGCCGGCGCGCAGCTCGCGGTATGGGTTGCAGGGCAACGAGACTGCCCGGTGCGGCCCACGCGAGTCGTGTCGCAGGCAGGTGCTCTCGACCTCGCGTCCCGTGCCGCCACCCGGAGTGGGGGTGCCGCACTCACGGCACTGTTCGGGGTGTCCTACGCCGACGACCCCGAGCTGTACCGGTCGGCGTCGCCGCTGCACCGTGTCCCCACCGGCGTTCCGACCGTGTGCATCCACGGCGTCGAGGACGTGCAGGTGCCGGTGGCGGCCAGTCGCGCATACGTGGACGCGGCCCGCGGGGCCTGCGACCGTGCGGTGCTGTGGGAGGTACCGGGGGAGGGGCACAACGACTTCCTCAACCGGACCACTCGCAGCTGGGCACTCACCCTGCAGGCAGTGGTGGATCAGGATCCGTGGTCCATCCGGTGACGTGTGGCCTCCGTGCCCGGCCTCGGTCCGACGTGTGATCAGGCGGTGGCGCTCGCCGGAGCCACCGCCCGATCCGTGTCGGAGCCTCAGCCGCGCAGCGGCGCACACCCCCGCATCTCGAAGTCGGCCTTGGAGGAGTATTCACCGTCGGGCAGGTACGCGCCCATCACCGCCTTCTCGTCGCCGGGTGTTCGGGTGTGCTGGACTGCCTGGTCGAATCCCGCCGACGGCAACATGTTCCGCAGGATGACGTAGCCGTCGTCCGGGTGTCCGGCGCCGTCTCCGGTGGGGGAGAGCGGTAGCCAGGCGACCCCGCACGCCTCGGTCGCGTTCACCGGCCGATCCTCCGGCAGGCTCGCGACGATGGTGTAGCCGCGCGCAGAGTCGAGTGGAACCTGCTCGTCGTACAGGCATCCGACGACCTTGGTGGTGGCCATCGACTCGTTGTTGCACAGCGACCAGTACCGCATGTCCACGTCGCCGGTGGCGGCCTGCCCGTCCGTGGTGCGGGGCGTCACCGGCATCGTCCCGGTGAAGGTGAGGACCTCGCCGAATCCACGACTGGTCAGTGCAGCGACGTAGTTGTTGTCGATGTTGGAGTACTGCCCGCCGGTGCGAGCCGGTGTTCCGTCGCAGTGTCCGAGGTAGTTGCACTGGTGTCCGAACGGCACGTTGTAGAAGGTCCGCCACATAGGCCGCTGTTCGGCGGGGAAGGTCGCGGGCTTGCCCGGTTGGTCCCGCAGCGAGAGGTAGGTGTCCAGCGGGAGCTTGTCCACCCTGGGTGTGGTCGTCGCGGCGCTCACCGCGGTGCACAGGGATTCGCCGGTGAGCACGCGACCGTCCGTCAGATGCAGTTCGGGCTCGGGGAGTCCCGCGTCGCCGGTCGTGTCCCGGCCGTTGTCGGGTAGGTACAGCCGGTAGAGGAGGGTGGTCCGATCCTGTCCGGGCACCCCTGCGTACAGGGTGTTCACCGCGGCGGTTGCGGGATCCGTCGGCGGGAGCTCGTTCAGGACGGTGGCGGTGTACGAGCGGAGATCGCTCGTGTCGCGGGAGACGCCCGGCAGGTACGGGTTCGCCGAACCCGGGTCGGGCACCGTGGACACGTCGTTGAGCGCTGCGGTGGGCGAGTTGGTGCTGATGTCGTAGGAGTTCAGCGACTGGTACCGGGCGTGCGCGTAGTCGCCTCGCAGCACCAGGCGGGCGTCGTCGGGGATCGCGAACTGGGCCGCCCAGTACAGCGCCCCCGAGTCGGGGAAGGCGTAGTTGAGGTTCTGGTCGGTCGCGGAGAAGGTCGGGCCGAACCAGAAGCACGAGGACGTGGGGTGGGGTTCGCCACCGGTGGAGCCGGAACCCACCGATCCGAGGTCGGGCAGGTCCAGGGCCTGAGCGGTGCCGGGAACCAGCGTGACGCCCGCCGCGACTGCGGCGGCCGTCACGAGTCTTGCCAGGGCGGGCATTCGTGCTCCTTGTGACGTGGGTAACAAACTGCGGGCCGACGATAGGGCGTGTGTGGAACAAAAGTCAACAACGTCCCATGTGGCATATCTTGTGTGAAAGTTTCGTGCAGTACAGTGCGAGCGTGAGTTCGCATCCCGAGGCCGGACCGCCGTCGTTCCGCAAGCCGACTGCCGGTGATGCCCGCACGGTGGCGACATGGTTGTTCCGGCGGGGTGAGCGCGTGGACATGCACACCCTCGCGACGCATCTCGACATCGGCCGGTCCACGCTCTACCGGTGGGTGGGGGACCGCGAAAAGCTCATGGACCAGGTGATTCTCGCCTCCGTCGGCGACATCTGGGACGACGCACGACGAGACGCTGTCGGTGGCGGCGTCGACCGCGTGCTGGACGCGACACGGCGCTTCATGCAGGGCTGCATCGACTTCCAACCGCTCGCGACCTTCGCGCGGCGAGAGCCGAATCTCGCACTGCGCGTCCTGCTCGATCCCGACGGTCTCGTCACCGCCGCGCTCGCTCGCAACCTCTCCCGCGAGGTCGCCGCAGCCGCGCCGGAGGTCGCGGTTCCCCAACGGACGTTCGAGGTCCTGGCGTTGGCGGCCACCGCGCTCCTCTGGGCGCACGTCGCCGCGAGCCGTGATCCGGACATCGACGCAACGATCGACATCATGCGCACGGTGCTGTCCGCGCACGCGCGCGTTGCGGAATCGCCTGGCGAGGAAGCGGATCGACTGTAGATCCACCCGAACTCGATCGTCCTCTGGAGGTGATTCGGGAGGGTGGCCCGCGGTGATCCGTCAGCGGGTGATCCCGTCGAACCCGATCGGCCGGGCCGCAGGATGTTCGCGTAGCGCCACTTCCAGCCGCGCCGCGACGTAGGAAGGGTCCGTGCCCTCGGTGCTCAGGACCAGGTCCACGCACGCGAGATCCCGCATGGTGATGGCGAGCCGGTGCGCGTCGGTGGCCAGTTGCTCTCGTCCCGACCAGGTTTCGGGCTCGCGGTCGAGGACTCGACGCCGCACGGTGTCGGGCTCGGCGTCCAGGCGCACGGTCAGACGATGGTCGGCGCCGATCGCCTCCGACAACGCCCGGCCGTACGCGTCGTCCTCGATGGTGGCGGTGACGAGCAGGAGCGTGTGGCCGGCCTCGCGGTAGGAGTCGGCCAGCATGGCGACGTGCCGCAGCAGGCGCCTGCCGTCCAGTGGCGGGTAGCACCTCTCGAGTTCGTCGAGTTCGATCAGCGCGTTGGCGATGCCGGCGTCGCCGAGGCCGTCGTGCAGTTCGGTGAGGACGGAGGACTTTCCCGCCCCGGGCGGTCCCGTCAGAAGCAACACCAACATGCGGCCAGTGTGTCAGTCGCTCGGCTGGATCGTCGGCGTGCCTGCCGGAGCCGGGGACTGCCGTGCGCGAGAGTCGACCCATGACCATCGAGAAGATCGACGGACTCCCGGCAGGCACCCTCGGCTACCGCGGGCTCGGGGTGGTGACCTCCGACGACTACCGAACCGTGCTCGATCCGGCGATCGAGGAGGCCGTCGCCGCGCACGAGCGCGTCAACCTCGTCTACGTCCTCGGTGACGGATTCGACCGGTACTCACTGGGCGCGATGTGGCAGGACACCCAGCTGATCGGTGTCCCACGCGACATCTGGGGGCGGTTGGCGCTGGTCACCGACCACAGTGGGCTCGGTGAGGCCGTCCACCTGTTCGCGTTCCTGTTCCCGGGGGAACTGCGGGTGTTCGCTGCTGCGCGGGAATCCGACGCGATCGACTGGGTCACCGGCAGCTGACGGCTGCCGGTGCGGCGAGGGCCCGGGCACCTCGCTGCACCGGCGGACAGGTCATTCCGCGGCGGCGACTGCGGTCGTGGTCTTCACGGATCGGCCGGGCAGGATCACCGCCACCACCACTGCGCCGATCGCGAGTGCGAGACCTCCGACGAGACTGGCGTGCCCGATGGCGTCGGCGAACGCGCTCCCGGCGGCTTCGCGCAACGGTTCGGCATACGACGAGGCGAACGGGTTGTTCGCCATCTCCTGCGCGACCAACGTTGCGCCGCCGACGGATTCACGCGACACCTCCATCGCGTAGTCGGCCTGCGCGGCCATGTCGCCGGTCAGTGCGGGCAGCGGAGCGTCGTCGATGAAACCGGCGATCGAGCCCTGGTAGGTCGACGCGAGGACCGAGCCGAGGATCGCGATGCCGAGTGAACCACCGAGTTCGATGGCGGTGTCGTTCAGTCCGCCGGCGGCACCCAGGTCGTTCTCGGGGAAGCGGTCCATGATCGCGTCGGTGGCGGGGGGCTCGGCGAGGCCGATGCCGAAGCCGAGGAGGACCAGTGGCACCGCGAATGCGAGGTAACCCGCGCCGGCGTCGACCCGCGCCATCAGCAGGACGCCCGCCGCGGCGAACAGCATGCCCGCCACCACCGTGCCGCGCACGCCCAGTCGCGGCGAGATCCGGCCGCTGCTCAGGGCGCCGAGCGAGACCGCCGCCGCGAGGGGGAGTAGCCGAACGCCCGTTTCGAGTGGGCCGTAGCCGAGGACGAACTGGAACTGCTGGGCGACGAAGTAGATCGCGGCGAAGGCGGCGAGGAACAGCAGGAGCACCGCGAGGGTCGCGCCACCGATCGTCCGGTCGGTCAGCCGGCGCACGTCGAGAAGCGGCGCGGGGTGGCGCAGTTCCCACACCACGAACACCGCCGAAGCGAGGGCTGCGACGACCATCGCCGCGACCGGGCCTGCGCTCCACCCGAAGTGGAAGCCGTTGATGATCGAGTAGACCAGCGCGCCGATCGCGAGCACCGACAGCGCTCCACCGATCCAGTCGATGCGGCGGGCCTCGGCCGCCTTCGACGGCGGCACCAGGACCAGTGCGCCCACGGCCGCGACGGCTGCGATCGGCACGTTGATCAGGAATGTGGCGCTCCACGAATGGGATTCGAGTATCCACCCGGCCAGCAACGGCCCGAACGCGATGGCGAGGCCTGCGGTCGCCGCCCAGGCCGCGATCGCGCGGGAGCGTTCGGCGCGGGGGAACGTCGCCACGAGCAGCGACAGCGTCGCGGGCATGATGACGGCCGCGCCGACGCCCATGACGATCCGGGCGGTGACGACCGCGGCGGTCGTGTCGGCGAGGCTGCCGAACACCGCACCGGCTCCGAACACGAGCAGACCGGCGAGCAGCGCGCGGCGGCGGCCGTAACGGTCGCCGACGACACCGAAGAGCAACATCAGTGCGGCGTAGGGGACGGTGTAGCCGTCGATGACCCACTGCAGCTGCGAACTGGTCAGCGCGAGATCGCGGGTCATGTCCGGTGCCGCGACGATCAGAGCGGTGTTGGCCATGACGACGATCAGCAGGGCCAGGCACAGCACCCCGAGGGCGGCCCACCGCCAGCGGTAGGGCGTCCGTTCGTCTGTTACCGGTCGGGTGGCGAGAAGGGTCATGCCGGGCTCCGTTCCTCGAGTTCGCGACGCTGACTGCACACTGATGTGCAAGTTACGGTCATTGCACAGAGATGTGCAATGACGTTGTGGTCGGAATCACCGGCGCGCGGGACGCCGTATCTCCGTCGTGGAACACTGCGGAGGTGGAAGGCGGTGCAGTCGTGGGCAACGAGTCGGTCAGGCCGCGGCGCAGCCAGGCCCGCGCGAACCGGTCCCGCATCATCGAGGCCGCGATCAGCGAATTCGCCCGTAACCCCGACGCCAGCATGGACGACGTCGCGCGCGCCGCCGGCGTCGTGCGACGGACCGTCTACGGGCACTTCCCGAACCGGGACGCGCTCGTCGAGGGCCTCGTCGACGAGGCGTCGTCCGCGCTGCTCGCCGTCCTCGACGAGCTCCCGACGCTGCCGGATCGCCCCGACCTGACAACGGCGGTGCTGGCTCTTCTGAGCTGGCCCATCGGTGACAGATTCCGGGTGCTGCTCACCTTCGCCCGCGCCGAACTCGGGGAGGAACGCATCCGTGACCTCCTCGTGCCCGCCCGAGCGCCGAGCATCGCACTCGTCGAACGTGGTCAGGCCGATGGGGTGTTCTCCGCGTACCTGCCGGCGTCGGTGCTCGTCGCGATGACCGAGGCCGTCACCCTCGCGCTGTTCGAGGAGGCGAACCACGGCACGATCACCGACGACGGGGACTCGTTCGCGCTCGCATCGCTCGTATTGCTCGGTGTCGAGCCGAGCCGGGCCGCCGACGTCGTCGCCGAGGCGTGGGACCTGCTGCGGACGAGGCCGGCCACTCCGGGGGCCTGAGGGCCCGCCGGACGCTGCGGTGCTGGTAACTCGGTGGGAAGCCGCGAGCGTGCGCGATAGACTGCACATGTCACCGCCGTCGGATCAGGAAAGCAGGCCATAGCAACCACGTGAGTGCAGACAGCATGGGTGGGACGTCGTCCCCCGTCTCCCGGTCCGGTTCCTCGGCGCGGACGGTCGACGCGCAGCAGCGTCCCGCGCAGCGCTCGGTGCGATCGAGTATGGAGATCTCGCCCGAAGCGATGTTGCCTCTGCTCGGTTCGACGGACGAGAACCTCAAGGCCCTCGAACGCGCGCTCGCCGCCGACATCCACGCCCGCGGCAACACCCTCACCTTCACCGGTGCCGCAGCCGACGTCGCTCTCGCCGAACGGGTCGTCAGCGAACTCGTCGCCCTGGTCGGCAAGGGTCAGGCCCTCACCCCGGATGCGGTGCGCCGCAGCATCTCGATGATGACCGACGGCGCGGGCGAGTCGCCTGCCGAGGTGCTGAGCCTCGACATCCTGTCCCGGCGGGGCAGGACGATCCGCCCGAAGACGGTCAACCAGAAGCGGTACGTCGACGCGATCGACGCCAACACCATCGTGTTCGGCATCGGTCCCGCGGGTACCGGCAAGACGTACCTGGCGATGGCGAAGGCCGTGCAGGCGTTGCAGAGCAAGAACGTCAGCCGGATCATCCTCACGCGCCCGGCGGTCGAGGCCGGCGAACGGCTCGGCTTCCTGCCCGGAACGCTGCACGAGAAGATCGACCCGTACCTGCGGCCGCTGCACGACGCGCTGCACGACATGATGGACCCCGAGGCGATCCCGAAGCTGATGCAGGCGGGCGTGATCGAGGTCGCCCCGCTGGCGTACATGCGCGGCCGGGCGCAGCCTTTGTCCACCAACGTTCTGACCCCTGAGGGTTTTCGCAGGATCGGCGACGTGAAGGTCGGTGATTCGGTGATCGGGTCAGACGGACGACCGACCGAGGTCCTCGGTGTCTACCCCCAGGGATTCAAGGACATCGTGCGGGTGACCGCTCAGGACGGGGCGTCCACGCTCTGCTCGACCGATCACCTGTGGTCGGTGTACACGCGTGACGACCGCAGACGTGGCAAGGGTCCTCGTGTGCTCGAAGCCAAGGAGATGATCGGGAACCTCCGTGCCGCGCACTACCACCGCTACGAGCTCCCGATGCTCTCGGCGCCGGTGACGTTCGACGCGACGCCGGTGCCGATGGATCCTTACGCACTCGGGTTGATGCTGGGTGACGGATGTATGGCCGGTGTGACGACGCCGAGCTACACCACCGCAGATCCGGAGTTGATCGAGGCGCTCGTCGCGGCCATTCCCGGTATCGTGGCGCGTCGCAAGTCGGACGTGGACTACGTTCTGAACCGCATCACGACGCCGGGCGAGGTCATCACCATCGAGAATCCCGTCACCTACGCCATGCGGGTGCTGGGCCTGTGGGGCACGAAGTCACCGACCAAGTTCGTTCCGGCGGAGTACTTGCACAATTCGGCCAGTGTGCGGCTCGCGGTGTTGCAGGGACTTCTCGACTCCGACGGTGGACCGGTTGGCCAGACCGGGCGTTCCTGTCGCGTCCAATACACGACCGTGTCCGATCGCTTGCGTGACGACGTCCTGTACCTCGTGCAGTCGTTGGGCGGTGTCGCCTACAGCCGCACCCGCGCCGCCGAGGGTCGGAAGCCCGGACGCGCCCGCGGACGAGACGTGGAGTACAGGCACGACGCACACGTCATCGATATTCGTCTGCCGGAAGGGTGCGCGCCGTTCCGGCTCCGACGGAAGGTCGAGAAGTACTCGGTGACAAAGCCCAAGTCACCTCGGCGATACATCGAGAGCATCGAATCTGTGGGCACCGAGGAGGCTGTCTGCATCAGCGTCGCGGCAGCAGACTCCCTGTACGTCACCGAGGATTTTCTGCTGACCCACAACACCCTGAACGACGCGTTCATCATCCTGGACGAGGCGCAGAACACGACCGCCGAGCAGATGAAGATGTTCCTCACCCGGCTCGGATTCGGTTCGAAGATCGTCGTCACCGGTGACGTCACGCAGATCGACCTGCCCGGCGGGCAGCGTTCCGGGCTGCGTGCGGCGAGCGAGATCCTCACGGACATCGACGACATCCACTTCGCGGAACTGACGAGCGCCGACGTCGTCCGGCACCGGCTCGTCTCCGACATCGTCGACGCCTACGACCGGTTCGAGTCCGAGCGGGGCGACGACGTGTCCCTCGGCAACCGGGCGCAGCGCCGCGCGGCGGCCGGTCGCCCCGGGCGCCGGTGACCGGTTTCCGCAGCGGGCCGCACTACAGTTGAACCCCCACACAGTCACCGGACGTCACGGCGCGATCGCGACCCGCGGAGCACGGTCCCGAGGAGAAACGCACAGATGAGCATCGAGGTATCCAACGAGTCCGGGATGGACGTCTCCGAGTCGGAGTTGGTGAGCGTCGCCCGGTTCGTCATCTCCCGGATGGACGTGCACCCGGCGGCCGAGCTGTCGATGGTGCTCGTCGACCTCGACACGATGGCGGACCTCCACATGCGGTGGATGGACCTCCCCGGCCCCACCGACGTGATGTCCTTCCCGATGGACGAACTCGAGCCCGGCGGCCGCCCCGACGCCCCCGAGCCGGGTCCGGCGATGCTCGGTGACATCGTCCTGTGCCCGGCGTTCGCCGCCGACCAGGCCGCGAAGGCGGGTCACTCCACCGCGCACGAACTGGCGTTGCTCACCGTCCACGGCGTGCTGCACCTGCTCGGCTACGACCACGCCGAGCCGGAGGAGGAGAAGGAGATGTTCGCGCTCCAGAACAGTCTCCTCGCCGAGTGGTACGACGACGTCGCGCGTCAGGAGCGCGACGCCGAACTCGCCGCCCGCGACAGCAGGCTCCTCGGCAAGACCGGGTTCGTCGACCGGCCCGAGCCGTGACCCCCGACGCGGCCCGAACGGTGAGCGAGCGCCCGTGACCGGCGCTGCTGCCCTGCTCATCCTCTCCGCTGTCCTCCTCGTGCTCCTCGGTGGCGTGTTCGCCGCCCTCGATTCCGCGCTGAACACGGTGTCGCCCGCGCGGGTCGAGGAGATGGCGAAGGACGAACGCCCGGGCGCGAACCGACTGCTCGCCGTCGTCGAGGATCGTCCCCGATACGTGAATCTGACGGTGCTGCTGCGCATCACCGCCGAGATCAGCGCCACCGTCCTGCTCGCCGGTGGACTGTTGACGATGCTCTCGACCGGCTGGGCACTCGCGTCCACCGCGGTCGTGATGGTGCTCGTGAACTACGTCGCCATCGGAGTCGGGCCGCGCACGATCGGCAGGCAGCACGCGTACTCGATCTCGCTCGCCGGTGCCCTGCCGGTCCAGGCGCTCGGTGTGCTGCTGAGCCCGATCAGCCGCCTGCTCATCCTCGTCGGCAACGCGCTCACCCCGGGCAAGGGATTCCGGAACGGCCCGTTCGCGTCGGAGATCGAACTGCGCGAACTCGTCGACCTCGCGCAGGAGCGTGGCGTCGTGGCCGACGAGGAGCGACGCATGATCCAGTCGGTCTTCGAACTCGGCGACACCCCCGCCCGCGAGGTGATGGTGCCGCGGCCGGAGATGGTGTGGATCGAGGCCGACAAGTCCGCGGGCCAGGCCACGTCGCTCGCGGTGCGCAGCGGGCACTCGCGCATCCCCGTGATCGGCGAGAACGTCGACGACGTCCTCGGCGTCGTGTACCTCAAGGACCTGGTCGACAAGACGTACCACTCCACCGACGGCGGCCGCGGTGTCGCCGTCGCCGAGGTGATGCGTCCCGCTGTGTTCGTGCCCGACTCGAAGCCGCTCGACAGTCTGCTCGCGGAGATGCAGCGGGACCGCAACCACATGGCGTTGCTCGTCGACGAGTACGGCGGCATCGCCGGGCTCGTCACCATCGAGGACGTCATCGAGGAGATCGTCGGCGAGATCGCCGACGAGTACGACACCGACGAGATCCCGCCCGTCGAGGACCTCGAGGACGGCCGTTACCGACTGTCGGCGCGTCTGCCGCTCGAGGACCTGGCCGAACTGTTCGACATCGAGATGGACAGCGACGAGGTCGACACCGTCGGCGGACTCGTCGGCTACGAACTCGGCCGGGTACCGCTGCCCGGTTCCGAGGTCGTGGTTGCCGTCCGCGACGCGACGGCAGGTCGTGACGCCCCGCCCGAGAGCCTCGTGTTGCGCGCCGAGGGCGGCGGTGACATGCGTGGACGCGTGCGCATCACCACGGTGCTCGCCTGGCGCGTACCCCACACCGACGAGACCGACACCCAGGAGTCCGCATGACCGCAACCGAATTCCGTTCCGGCTTCGTCTGTTTCGTCGGCCGGCCGAACACCGGGAAGTCGACACTGACCAACGCTCTGGTCGGCAGCAAGATCGCGATCACCTCGTCGCGGCCGCAGACCACGCGGCACACGATCCGGGGCATCGTGCACCGCGAGCACACCCAGCTGATCCTCGTGGACACACCGGGACTGCACCGGCCCCGCACTCTGCTCGGGCAGCGGCTCAACGACCTGGTCCGCGACACCTACTCGGAGGTCGACGCGATCGGGTTGTGCATCCCCGCGGACGAGAAGATCGGGCCCGGCGACCGGTGGATCCTCGAGCAGGTCCGGCAGGTCGCGCCGCGGACGACGCTGCTCGGCATCGTGACCAAGATCGACAAGGTGACGAAGGACCAACTCGCACACCAGCTGATGGCGGTGTCCCAGTTGCTCGGACCGGACACCGACGTGGTTCCGGTGTCCGCGAGCTCGGGGGAGCAGGTCGAGGTGCTCGTCGACGTCCTCGCCTCGCACATGGAGGAGGGTCCCGCCTTCTACCCGGACGGCGAGCTCACCGACGAGCCCGAGGAGACGCTGATGGCCGAGTTGATCCGCGAGGCGGCGCTCGAAGGGCTCGGCGACGAACTGCCGCACTCGCTCGCCGTGGTGATCGAGGAGGTCACCGAGCGGGAGGGCCGCACCGAGAAGCAGGGCGAGCTCCTCGACGTGCACGCCCTGCTGTACGTGGAACGGCCCAGCCAGAAGGGCATCGTGATCGGCAAGGGCGGTGCCCGGCTGCGCGAGGTCGGCACCCGGGCCCGCACTCAGATCGAGAAGCTGCTCGGCGTCAAGATCTACCTGGATCTGCACGTGAAGGTCGCCAAGGACTGGCAGCGGGACCCGAAGCAGCTGGGACGCCTCGGCTTCTAGGTCGCCGTACGTCTCGACTCGAGACGACGCAGCGACGAGTCCTCGTCCGGATCGAGGTCTACCCTCCTGGGAGGGCATCCGAATCTCACCCAGGAGACGGCATGGGACTCATCGACATCGAGTTGTTCACCACCCTCGACCTCGTTGCGCAGGCACCTGGCGGGCCGGAGGAGGATCCGGACGGATTCCCGTTCGGTGGCTGGCAGGCGCCTCTGCTGGACGAGGTGGCCGGCGGGCAGGTCGCTGCGGCGTACGAGGGCACGGACGCCCTCCTGCTCGGCCGACGAACGTACGACATCTTCGCCGCGTACTGGCCCCGTCAGGAAGGCGGCGCGGACAACGATTTCGCGACGCTCTTCAACCGGATCCCGAAGTACGTGGCGTCCCGCGGTCGACCGGATCTCCCGTGGGCGGGCTCGACGCAGCTGGGCCCGGATCTGGTGACCGCAGTGCGTGAGCTCCGGGACCGACACGACCACGTCAAGGTCGTCGGAAGCGTGAACCTGGTGCAGACCCTCCTGCGCGAGAAGCTCTACGACCGTCTCGACCTCTGGGTGCATCCGATCGTTCTCGGCGTCGGCAAGAAGTTGTTCGACGGTGGCGCGGTGCCCACCAACCTCACTCTCCTCGAACCTCCGGTGGCCGGTCCGAAAGGCACCGTGTACCTGCGTTACGGGCTCGCCGAGGGACTGCCGCGGACAGGTGACATGGCTGCCCCCGACCGTGGCCTCGGAGGGGGCGACTGACGCAGGCCGGGCGTGTGGGGTCAGCCGGCGGCGAGCAGTCGGAGGATCGCGGCCGAGACGTCCTGCGGTACGCCGGTTGCCACCCGCCGCAGTTGCAGACCGGCGATGGTCGCGACGAGTGTCGAGGCGACCGCGCGGGCGTCGGGAACTCCGAGCGCTTCGAGGATCGTCACCGTCAGGGTGTCGTAGGCGGCGAAGCACTCGCCTGCGGCGGCCTGCAGCGACGCGTCGCGCCCGGCCTGGATGTAGAGCTCGAACGGAGCGAGGCGTTCGGCGGACCACCCGAGGTCGCGTACTACCTGCTGGGTGAGCGAGGCGGCGTCGGCGACGCTGAGCCCGCGGTCCCGGTAACCCTCGGCGAGTTCGGTCAGCCGGGCCGTCTCGTCGGTGACGAATCCGAGCATCGCGTCGCGCAGCATGTCGCCCTGGGTGGGGAAGTGGTACGTGATCGAGCCGAGCGACACCTTCGCCTGTGCGGCGATGCGGCGGTTCGTCACCGCAGAGACGCCGTCCGTACCGATCACGTGCAGCACCGCCTGCAGGATCCGCTCCCGCACGGACGCGACGGCGACGGGCTCGCTCACCTCACCACCACCGAGCGGGGACTGCTGTGTCCCAATGCAATTCGCGTTCCAGCTGCGCCGCGAGCGAGACCAGGAGCGGCTCGCCGGACTCGTGACCCATCAGCTGAACGCCGCGGGGGAGGCCGTCGTCGGTGAACCCGGCGGGCACGTTGACGCTCGGCCAGCCGAGCACGTTCCACGGCCACGCGTAGGGACACGCCGCCGTGATGGCCTTGTCGGTGGCGTAGTGGCCGATCCCGTCGATCGCGTCGACGAGCGGCGGCGGTGTCGCGGTCGTCGGGGCGAGGACGACGTCGTATTCGGTGAAGATCGCGCCGACCCGTCGCCGGATTCGTGGTTCGGCGGCGCGTGCCGCGCGCAGCGGCAGACCACCGAGCAGTCGCCCGGTGCGTGCATTGGCGAGCGTGCGGGGATCGAGGAGGGCCGGGTCGGGTACCCGTCCGCGCCAGTCCTCCAGGCCGGCGAGTGATCGGGGAAGGAAGTTGGCGCCCAACAGGGTCCCGTAGTCGGGGTCGGCGACGGTCACCTCGTGCCCGAGTCGGCGGAGCGTGTGGGCGACGGACCCGAGTGCGTCGAGAAGGTCCGGATGCAGCGCGGTCGGGGTCGCGGTGAACGGCAGCCTTGTCGAGAGTGCGATCCGCAGCGGCCCGGGCTCGCGGTCGACGGCGTCGCGCACGGACACCGGCGCGGGCGTGTGCAGGTCGCCTTCGTGGGAACCGGACACCAGGTCCAGCAGGAGCGCCGCGTCCGCGACGGTGCGGGCGAGCGGCCCGATGACCGTGATGCCGTTGAACGCCTCCGGGTCCGGCCAGGTGGAGATCCGTCCACGCTGCGGCTTGATTCCCACGAGGTTGGTCCAGGCCGCGGGGATGCGAATGGATCCTGCGCCGTCGGAGCCGAGGGCCGCGGGGACCAGTCCGGCCGCGACCGCGGCCGCGGTGCCACCCGAGGAACCGCCGGGTGTCCGGTCCCGTGCCCACGGGTTGCGGGTGTGACCGAAGCTGCCGCCGGTGAAGGGCCATTGGCCGAGTTCGGGACTGTGGGTCTTGCCGACGATCACCGCGCCGGCCTCGCGGAGCCTGCGGACGACCTCGGAGTCGGCGGTCTTGGCGGGGAAGTCGCCGGCGCAGCCGAAGGCGGTCGGCTCGCCGGCCACGTCGACATCGTCCTTGACCGCGATCGGCACGCCGAGCAGCGGGAGTCGCTCGCCTGCGGCGAGCCGGCGGTCCGCCTCGTCTGCCTCGGCGAGCGCGGCTGCACGGCGAACCACCTTGAACGCGTTCAGCGTGGCCTGACTGGCGGCGATCGCGTCGAGGCTGCGGGTGACCATCGCCACCGACGTGGTGTCTCCCGCCGCCAGCGACCGCGCGCACTCCTCGAGCGTCGGCCACGTGACGGTGTCCCCGGTGCGGCCGGACCCCTCGTTCGCGGCCGCCCCGTGTGCACCCTGTTGACCGGTGTCAACGCTCATGTCCATCCCCCGTTCGTTCGAACGAACAGTAACCCGACGGGATGGCGCAGCGTGCGGTTTCCGCCGGAGCGGTCCGAGGCGTGGGTCCGCTTCGGCCGGTGCGACATGGTCTCGGCGTGACCGGGGGAGTCGGTGCCGCGTGGGACAATCACGTCGTGAGGTTGTACCGGGATCATGCCGTCGTGCTCCGCCAGCACAAGCTGGGCGAGGCCGATCGCATCGTCACCCTCCTCACCAGGCAGTACGGGCTGGTCCGCGCCGTGGCCAAGGGGGTCCGCCGCACCAAGTCGAAGTTCGGGGCGCGGCTCGAGCCGTTCGCCCATGTCGATGTCCAGCTCTACCCCGGGCGCAGCCTCGACGTGATCACCCAGGTGCAGACGCTCGACGCGTTCGCGACCGACATCGTCGACGACTACGGCCGCTACACCACCGCCTGCGCGATCCTGGAGACCGCCGAGCGGCTGTCCGGGGAGGAACGGGCACCCGCGCCCCGCCTGCACAGGCTGACGGTCGGTGCTCTGCGCGCGGTCAGCGACCAGGTCCGCCCGCCCGAACTGGTCCTCGACGCCTTCCTGCTCCGCGCGATGGGATTCGCCGGCTGGGCTCCCGCGGTCGACGAGTGCGCCCGCTGCGCCGCGCCCGGCCCGCACCGCGCGTTCCACGTCGCGGCCGGGGGAGCGGTGTGCGTGCACTGCCGTCCGCCCGGCGCGGCCACACCGTCGCCCGGCGTGCTCGACCTGATGGCCGCCCTGGAACGGGGGGACTGGGCGTTCGCCGAGTCCGTCGCGCCCGGGGCGCGGTCGCAGGCGTCCGGTCTGGTCGCCGCGCACCTGCAGTGGCATCTGGAACGGCAGTTGCGGACGCTGCCGTTGATCGAGCGGGCGCGGCCGCATGCCGTCGTCGAGGGGGCCGTCGGGCAGGATGAAGGGCGTGATCCGACGCCGCGCACCGCAAGCCTCGCCTGACCGGGAGATCCGTCCCCCCAGCCCGCACCCGTCCGGCGCGCGTGCGCCGATCATCCAGCCCGAGCTGATTCCCCGGCACGTTGCGCTGGTCATGGACGGTAACGGCCGGTGGGCCCAGGACCGTGGACTGCCCCGGACCGCCGGCCACGAGCGTGGCGAGGCCGTCCTGATGGACTCCGTCGAGGGGTGCATCGAGGTCGGGGTGAAGTGGCTGTCGGCCTACGCCTTCTCCACCGAGAACTGGAAGCGCAGCCCCGAGGAGGTCAAGTTCCTCATGGGGTTCAACCGCGACGTGATCCGGCGCCGTCGTGACGAGATGCACGAGATGGGTGTCCGTGTCCGCTGGGCGGGACGCCGGCCGCGGCTGTGGGCGTCGGTGATCCGGGAACTGGAGATCGCCGAGGAGCTGACGAAGGACAACGACGTCATGACCCTCACCATGTGCGTCAACTACGGCGGCCGCGCCGAGATCGCGGACGCCACGCGGGAGATCGCGCGCCGGGTCGCGGCGGGGGAGATCAACCCGGAGAAGATCACCGAGGCGACGGTCGCGAAGTACCTCGACGAACCCGACATGCCTGACGTCGACCTCTTCCTGCGGCCGTCGGGCGAACTGCGCACCTCCAACTTCCTGATCTGGCAGTCGGCGTACGCGGAGATGGTGTTCCAGCAGAAGCTGTTCCCCGACTTCGACCGCCGGGACCTGTGGGCTGCCTGTGTCGAGTACGCGTCGCGTGACCGCAGGTTCGGGGGGGTCAAGTGAGCGAGGAGTCGGCTGCCGAGCTGCAGACCCGGGCACACGCGGCGCTCGCGCCGTTCGTCGAGGTCTCCGAAACCAGCGACGGCTCATTGGGATTCGAATACGCGGGCGCACTGTGCTCGATGCGGGCGGTGAATCTCGCGCCAGGGCTGGACGTGCTGTCGCTGACGGCGGTGCTCGCGTGGGATCGCCCGGTGAGCACCACGCTGCACAAGAAGGTCGCGGCGAAGAACGACTCACTCCAGTTCGGTCTGGTCTCGGTGATCACCCGTTCCCGGCTGGCCGACGTCATCCTCCGCTACACGTTCCCGGCGGCGGGACTCGAGGACACGGCGCTGACGACGATGCTGTTACTTGTGCTGGCCGGCGTCGAGGACAGCAGGCAGGGGCTCATTCCCTGACGAGCGGCGCTGCCGGGAGGGGCACTGTCGCAGCATGCGAATCGCTGTTAACATCTCTCGGCAGCGATCAGGGGTGGTCGCGACCGGGTTCCACTTCGCTGGTCTAGGGGGCAACGTCGATGAAAACGCTCAGCCGGGTGCTGGACTACGAGCTGAAGGTCTCGGAGATCCTGGGGATCCTGATCCTGGTGGGGATTCCGTACTTCGTGATCGGGGTGATCTGGACGGTCACTCACACGGACCACCTGAGCGACATGAGCGGCCTCGACGTCGTGATCTCGTTCCTCGGGTCGATCGTGTGCTGGCCGGTCCTGTTGTTCTCGAACGTGTGCATGACGTGACAGGTCGCATCGCAGTCGAGAGGGTCAGCCGATGATGATCCTGGTCCGATTGATCGACGCCGTCGTCACGCTTCTGCGCGTCCTCGGCGGGAGCCGCCCCGCTCCGACCGCGGTACGCGCGCTGGCCTGGGTCGCGTTCGCCTCGCTCGTGCTGTTCGGGCTCGGCGTCGCCGTCTTCGTGGTGGCCCACCTCCTCGACATCGTCGAGGCGATCACCGGCGAGACCTACCACTGAGCTCCCGTCGGGGTCGGTACGTCGGTGAACGACCCTGTCGGTCGGTGCGTTCCCGCCGTATCGTGATCACAGATCCCATGACCCGAGTCGAGCCGAGGTGGCCGCTGTGGGAATCGATCAGAGCACCGAGATCCTTCCGGAACGGAACGCCGAATCCGTCGTCGCCGGCCTACGGGCGACCTTCGCGTCCGGCCGCACGAAACCCCTCGGCTGGCGCCTCGCGCAGCTCGACGGCATCGAGCGGCTCGTCGTCGAGAGGGAGGGCGAGATAGCGGAGGCCCTCGCGGAGGATCTCGGGCGGTCGCCGTTCGAGGCGTGGTTCGGGGACGTCGCGAACGTGCGCATCGTCGCGGAGTACGCGCGCAAGCACGTCCGGCGGTGGATGCGCCGGAGCCTCCGGCCGCTGCCGGCGAACCTGATGCCCGCGATGGGGTGGGTGCAGTCGGAGCCGTTGGGTGTGGTGCTGGTCGTGGCGCCGTGGAACTACCCGCTCACCCTCGCCCTGAATCCACTGGTCGCTGCCGTCGCGGCGGGCAACTGCGCCGTGGTGAAGCCGTCGGAGATGACGCCCTCGGCATCCGCGTTGCTCGCGCGACTCGTCCCCGAGTACCTCGACGGCGACGCCGTGGCGGTGGTCGAGGGTGACGGCGCCGTGACGCAGGAGCTCCTGGCGCAGGGCGTCGACCACTGCCTCTTCACCGGCGGAACCGAGATCGGCCGGAAGATCATGGCTGGTGCGGCGCCTCACCTGACCCCGGTGACGCTCGAACTCGGTGGGAAGTCCCCGGCGATCGTCGCGGCCGACGCAGATCTGGACGTGACGGCACGCAGGATCGCCTGGGCCAAGCTGCTCAGTTCGGGGCAGACGTGCATCGCGCCCGACTACGTGCTCGTCGAACGGTCGGTCCGGGACGAGCTCGTCGGTCGACTCGTGTCCACGATCGGGGAGTTCAGGTCCGATGCGGTGCGGCCCGGGATGCGGATCGTGAACCGGCGGCAGTTCGACCGGCTCGCGGCCTGTCTCGCGACGACCCGCGCGACGGTGGCGGTCGGCGGCGGCACGGACGGATCCGCGCTCTCCGTCGAACCGACGGTGCTGGTCGATCCCGCGGTGGACGAACAGGTCATGACGGAGGAGATATTCGGACCCGTCCTCCCCGTGGTGGCCGTCGATTCGATCGACCGGGCCGTCGATTTCGTGACGGCCCGGCCGAAACCGCTGGCAACCTACCTCTTCACCCGGTCTGGCCAGGTTCGGCGGCAGGTGCTCGACGAGGTGAGCGCCGGTGCGATCGTGGTGAACCACCTGATCTATCACTATGCGGCGCAGCAACTCCCGTTCGGTGGTGTCGGTGCCAGCGGTATGGGCCGCTACAACGGGAGATGGGGATTCGACACCTTCAGCAACCGGAAGGCCGTTCTGGTCAAACCCTTCAGGCCCGATCTCCGCTTCGCGTACCCGCCGTACACCGAGCGCGCGCAGGCGATCATGCGGCGACTGTTCTAGTCGTCCTTCGGTGCGAGCGCGGCCAGGGCGGCGGTGAGGTCGGACTCGAACCGCTCCCGGTCGACGCCGGCGGCGGTCAGGGGTCCTTCGCCGTCCTCGACCTCGAGCAGGGCGAGCAGAACGTGCTCGGTGCCGATGTAATTGTGGCCCAACCGCAATGCCTGTCGGAAGGTCAGTTCGAGGGCCTTGCGCGCGTCGGCGTCGTAGGGGACGAGGTCGGGGGTGTCGTCGGTGGGTGCGGGCAGTGCGGTGGTCGCCGACGCGCGAACCGTGCCGGCGTCGACGGACTGCCGAGCCAGCAGGACGAAGGCCAGTGACTCCGGCTCGCTGAGTAGACCGAGGGTCAGGTGCGCGGTGCCGACCTCGGCGCTGTGGGCCGCCTTCGCCTCGTTGTGGGCGGCGGCGATGACATTGCGCGCACGCGGGGTGAACTGGTTGAAGCCCTGGTTCGGGTCGATGCCACCGGGGTCCTTGGGGGTGAACCGCTTCTGGGCCGCCTGCTTCGTGACGCCCATGCTCCGTCCGATGTCGGTCCACGAGGCGCCCGTGCGGCGAGCCTGGTCGACGAAGTGGCCGATCAGATGGTCGGCCACGTCGCCGAGGTGGTCCGCGGCGAGGACCGCGTCGGAGAGTTGCTCGAGTGGGTCCGCGTGAACCTTCTTGATCGCGTCGATGAGGTCGTCGAGGCGGATGCGGGGACTGAGGGGCGTCGGTTCGCTCATGCGTCAACCTTAGGTTGACGCATGAGCGTCGTCAACCATTGGTTGACGATTTCAGGATGCGCAGGTGCGGCAGGTTCCGAAGACCTCGACCGTGTGGCTCACGTTCGTGAATCCGTTGGCCTCGGCGATCGAGTGCGACCACTGCTCGACCTCCGGACCGTCCACCTCCACCGTGTATCCGCACGAGCGGCACACCAGGTGATGGTGGTGTCCCGACGAGCAGCGCCGGTAGACCGACTCGCCGGAGTCCGTCCGGAGCATGTCGACGGCGCCGGCCTCCGCGAGCGTCTGCAGCGTCCGATACACGGTGGTCAGGCCGATGCCCTCGCCTCGCCTGCGCAGCACGTCGTGCAGTTCCTGGGCGGATCGGAACTCGTCGATCTCGTCGAGCAGCGCCGAGATCGCGCTGCGCTGCTTGGTGGCGCGGACACCCACTGCGACGGGGGTGCGGGGCTTGTCGGGCACTCGGTTTCCTTCCTCGGTGCTGTCGCTCATCGGTGGTCGTTCCTGGTGCTCGTGGTCGTGCGGCGACCGCGCTCGGGGCCGGCGTGCATCAGTGGCCTTCCTCTGCGTGGGCGACGGCGTCGATCACGATGTGTGCGAGGTGATCGTCGACGAGTCGGTAGACGACTTCGCGGCCCGACCGGTCGCCCCGGACCACGCCGGCCGACTTCAGGACGCGCAGGTGCTGACTGATCAGCGGTTGCGTGACGCCGAGCGCGTCGACGAGTTCGTGCACGCACCGCGGCGCGGCTCGCAGTTGCAGCACGATTGCGATGCGGACGGGTGCGGCGAGCGCGCGGAGGATGTCGCCCGCTGCCGTCAGCGTGTCGCGATCGGGCATCGCCGCGGGTGGTGCGGACGCGTCGTGCGGCGTCGTCTCGTGTGGGGCGGGATGACCACGTAGGTCGTCCGCGTCGGTGATGCTCACGAGTGCGTGCTCCTCACGATGCCGCGACAGTGGGTGCCGAATCGAGCTTATTGCAAATCATATCCATTTTGATATGCATGAGTATGCATGTCAAACGGCGAATTGGGCGCGCTCACCCGTCCCGATAGGCTGGAACCGCACGTCCCTATCCACGCAGGCATCTATTACCCAGATGGAGAGCTTCCCCAGTGGCACCCAAGTCCAAGGTCGAAACCGTCGCCAACCTCGCCAAGCGTCGAGGTCTCGTCTTCCCCTGTGGTGAGATCTACGGCGGCACCAAGTCCGCCTGGGACTACGGGCCGCTCGGCGTCGAGCTCAAGGAGAACATCAAGAAGCAGTGGTGGCGGTCCATGGTCACCGGCCGCGACGACGTCGTCGGTCTCGACTCCTCCGTCATCCTGCCCCGTCAGGTGTGGGTCGCGTCCGGTCACGTCGGTGTCTTCAACGACCCGCTCGTCGAGTGCCTGAACTGCCACAAGCGGCACCGCCAGGACCATCTGCAGGAGGCGTACGCGGAGAAGAAGGGTCTCGACAACCCGGACGACGTCGCGATGGATGTCCTGGCCTGCCCCGACTGCGGCACCGTCGGCCAGTGGACCGAGCCCCGCGACTTCAACATGATGCTCAAGACCTACCTCGGCCCGGTCGAGTCCGAGGAGGGTCTGCACTACCTCCGCCCGGAGACCGCACAGGGCATCTTCGTCAACTTCGCGAACGTGCTCACCACCTCGCGCAAGAAGCCGCCGTTCGGCATCGGCCAGATCGGCAAGAGCTTCCGCAACGAGATCACGCCCGGCAACTTCATCTTCCGCACGCGCGAGTTCGAGCAGATGGAGATGGAGTTCTTCGTCAAGCCGGGTGAGGACGAGGAGTGGCACCAGTACTGGATCGACACCCGTCTCGCCTGGTACACCGACCTCGGCATCGACCCCGACAACCTGCGCCTGTTCGAGCACCCCGAGGACAAGCTGTCGCACTACTCGAAGCGGACCGTCGACATCGAATACCGCTTCGGGTTCCAGGGCAGCGAGTGGGGCGAGCTCGAGGGCGTCGCGAACCGCACCGACTACGACCTCCGAGTCCACGAGGAGTCGTCGGGCCAGGACCTCAAGTATTTCGACCAGACCACCGGTGAGCGCTACACCCCGTACGTCATCGAGCCGGCGGCCGGCCTGACCCGATCGCTGATGGCCTTCCTCGTCGACGCCTACCAGGAGGACGAGGCGCCGAACGCGAAGGGCGGGGTCGACAAGCGGACCGTGCTGCGCCTCGACCGCAGGCTCGCCCCCGTCAAGGCCGCGGTGCTGCCGCTGAGCCGCAACGAGGCGCTGTCACCGAAGGCTCGTGACCTCGCGGCGCAGCTGCGCAAGCACTGGAACGTCGAGTTCGACGACGCCGGTGCGATCGGCCGCCGCTACCGCCGTCAGGACGAGATCGGCACCCCGTTCTGCATCACCGTCGACTTCGACACCCTCGAGGATCAGGCCGTCACGATCCGTGAGCGCGACACCATGGAGCAGGAGCGGGTGTCCCTGGACAAGGTCGAGGGCTACCTCGCCCAGCGCCTCCTCGGCGCGTAGCGCATGTGCGCGCTTCCGGTAGTGGGAGCTACCGGAAGCGCGCACAGGTGCGTCAGCGCCTGACCACTCCTCGGGCGACGAGTTCCATCGTCACCGCGACGCTGCACGTCTGGGCCAGGAGGAGCCCGACGAGCACGAGGATCTGTACGGCACCCGCCTGCACCGCCGACCCGCTCGCGAGCAGGACGCCGACGAAGGCGCCCGGAAGGGTGACCAGGCCGACGGTCCTGGTCTGGTCTAGGCCCGGCAGCAGCGCGTCCGCGGCGACGTCCTGGACGACGAGCATGCGCGAATCCCGTTCGTCCAGACCGAGACTCAGTGCCGCCTCCACCTCGCCGCGGCGGTGGTCGATGGAGTCGAGTGCACGTTTTGCGGCCAGGGACGTGGACGTCATCGCGTTGCCGAGCACGATGCCGCCGATCGGGATCAGTGCAACCCCCTCGAGCGGCACCACGCCGCTGGCCAGCATCGGGGTGAGCACCGCCGTGATCCCGACCGCCAGTGCCACCGTCAGCCACAACCCCGAGCGGCCTGCCTTGGATCGCCGCGCCGCGGTGACCGACGCCGCCGCGAACATGACGACGAGAACGGCGATCGCCGACCACAGGTGCCGCAGCGCCGCCGCGAGGATCAGCGACACGACGGCGAGTTGTGCCGCGCCACGGAGCGCGGCCGAGGGCGCCGACAGCGCACGGTCCAGCCCGGCGAGCCGATAGACCAGCGCGGCCGCGAGGGCCATGCCCGCACACAGTGCCACCAGTGCGAACCCGGGCTCCGCCAGCGCCGTGCTCATCGCAGTGGCGTGCTCGCGGGCGATGGCACCTCGGTCAGTGCACGTCCGCGCCGCGGTGGCATCAGAAGCGTCCGCTCCGACTGATCCGGCCCGAACTGCCGGAGCCGCCGAACGAGCCCGGGCTGCGACCGCCGCCGCGATGTCCTCCGCCGCCCCCGTAACCGCGACCGCCGCCGCCCATGCTGCCGCGGATCATCGAGTCGATGAGGATGCCGCCGAGGATCGCACCGGTATTGGCTCCCGACGACTGCTGCGGGCGCCGGCTCGCCTCCCACTGCTGTACGTCGGCCTGCGCGACGTACAGTGCCCGGCCACTCAGCTCGCCCGCCGCCCTGGAGTGCTGGAGCGCCTTCGACGGATCGGACCCGCTGAGCTGACGGGCCGCGTCGAGGTGCCGCTGTGCTTCCGACAACCTGGTCCGGGCCTCCGCGCCGACCGCGCCGCGCCGGGTCGCGATGAAGTCCGTCGCCGCGGTGATCTGCGCCTGCGCCGCGGTGATGTCCTGCGTCAGTCGTTGCGCGGTCCGCTCCGCCTGCGCTTTCGCCTCGGTCGCCGACGCGAGCATCTCGTCGAGCACCGCATCCGCCTTGGCGACCTCGGTGAGAGCTCCGAGCGGATCGCTGTCCCGCAGTGCCTCGGCCCGCGTGATCGCATCCTGCGCGGCCGTCCGTGCGGCGGCCAGTTCGGCGCCGCCGTGGTCGGTCAGGGCGTCGGCGGCGGCGATGTCGGTGCGGGCGTCCTCGATGGCTGCGGGCAGTGTCGCCGTCGCGGCCCGGATGTTCTCGGCGGCATGGTCGATGCCGTCGAGAAGTTCCCGCACCTGATCCAGCGCACCCTCGGCGGCGCGGATCGCGACGACTGCGGGGCCCTGCTTGCCTGCCGGCTGCGCGACCGCATCGCGGCCTGCGGTGACGTTCTCGTCCGCGAACGCCAACTGTTCGCGGGCGAGCGTGACGTTCTCCGCCACCGCCGCCAACGCGGTGGGCGGGAACTCGGTTCGCAGCTGCGCCAGAACGGAATCAGACGCGGGCACCCGCACCGTCATCTCGACCATCCGCTGGGTGAGGGCGTCGAGCCTGGCGGGGGCGTCGATGAGCAGATCGCGCATGCCGTCGAACTCCGCAACCCGATCGTCGAGTTCGCGGTCGGCGCGCGAGCAGGTGGCGATGAGTTCGACGAGCATGTCCCGCTGCTGCTCCGGGGTCTCCGGGATGTCGTCGTCGAGACGCTGCCGGATGGTGAACGCAGACGCGAGTGCGGCCTTCGCCGCCTCGAACGCGGCCGTGAAGGGTGCGGTCGTCGCGTCGCCGAACTCGCCGCGCGCCAGGTTCAGCTCCTCCTCGCTCGTGCGGATCGCGTTGTCGGTGTCGACGAGCACTTCGCGTGCCTTGGCGTCGAGCACGCCGACCGGCACCATCGCCACGGCGGCCGGGTCGGTCCAGTCGATGTCTGCCGACACGCCGTCTCTGGTGGCCTTCCTGCGGCGCCGCGTGTACAGGACCGCGCCGCCGACGACAACCACCGCGACGCCGCCGACGACGAGGTAGGTGGCGCCCGATCCGGAGCCACCCGGGGAGGCCGCGTCCGACAGTCCGCCGGCCGCCGCCACCGCGGCGCCGGCCCAGTCCTCGTCCCGCAGCGCGGGCACGACGGCGTCGGTCTCGATGTCGGCGATGTCGGAGTCGGTGACGTCGGTGATCCCGACGGGCACGGTGAACGCGTACGCGCGGTCGCCGGTCGCGACCGACAGCAGCGCCGTCTCTCCGCCGAGCCCGCTGAGCTGCTCGGTGCGGGCCGCCCACGTGTCGGCGGTCAGGTCGTCGAACGAGTCGACGTAGACGACCCACAGTTGCACGTGGTGCTCGTCGAACAGCGCGTCCACGGCGGCCTGGACGTCGGCGCGAGCGTCGTCGTCGAGCACTCCGGCCGTGTCGGTGATCTGTGACGGTAGGCGGGTCGGAGCCTCGGCCGCGGCCGTGGCGGGAAGGCAGAGCAGCGCGATCGTGGCGACCGCGGCAGCGAGCGCGGCGCCGGCGGAACTGCGGTGTCGGCGTGGGCGACCTGTGGCGAGCGGTCGCGCGGATGACTGGACCCCGAATGGCATGGCGACGAATCTATCGGGTGCCGCCGCGGTGGCGCTGCCCTCGGCGGTGCGCCGCTGGCCGCTGCCGGTGATCCCGGCTGGCAGACTTGGGGAGTGAGTTACGCACCTGCGCCCCCGGAGCGCGACGACAGGCTCGGCTTCACGGGCACCCTGGCCCGCTGGACGCGCCGCGTCGTCGTCGGCGTGCTCCTGATCGTGCTGCTGCTGGTCGGCGGCACCGCAGTGCGCGTGTGGCAGGTCGCCCGGATCGACGACACCCGGGCCGCCGACGCGATCGTCGTGCTCGGGGCGGCCCAGTACGCAGGCACTCCGTCGTCTGTGTTCGAGGCCCGCCTGGAACAGGCGGTGAAGCTGTTCGAGAAGGGTGTGGCGCCGACCGTCGTGACGGTCGGAGGCAAGCAGGACGGAGACCTGTACACCGAGGCGGCGTCCGGGAAGAACTATCTGATCTCCCGCGGTGTGCCGGAGGATCGGATCATCGCGGTCGAGGAAGGCTCCGACACGCTCCGCAGCATCGAGGGCGTCAACCGGGTGATGGGGGAGTCGGGGCTGAGTTCGGTGGTCCTGGTCAGCGACCCGTGGCACTCGCTGCGCACCCGGACGATGGCGCGTGACGCCGGGCTCGACGCGTGGACGGCGCCGACCCGGCAGGGGCCGGCGGTCTTCACCCGGGAATCGCAGTTACACGGAATCGCAAGGGAGACAGGTGCATTGCTCTGGTATCAGTTGACCCACTTCTCGGCGGACTTCCCGTACGACGCGGGCCAGTGACGGTGGCGCCCTACACCGAGCACGACCTCGAACGGCGGGTGCGCGAGGCGGCCAAGTCGGCCGGGCTGCCGGGCACGTCGTCGGCGCGCAGCGACCTGTCCCGGGACCGGGCCCGGGTGCTGCACAGCGCTGCGCTGCGCCGCCTCGCCGACAAGACCCAGGTCGTCGGTCCCCGCGACGGTGACACGCCCCGCACCCGTTTGACCCACTCGATCGAGGTCGCACAGATCGGACGCGGCATCGCCGACGGACTCGGCTGCGATCCCGATCTCGTCGACCTCGCAGGCCTCGCGCACGACATCGGGCACCCCCCGTACGGGCACAACGGAGAGAAGGCGCTCGACGAGGTCGCCGCCGACTGCGGCGGCTTCGAGGGCAACGCACAGAACCTGCGCATCCTCACCAGCCTCGAACCGAAGGTCCTCGCCGCCGACGGCCGCAGCGTCGGTCTGAACCTGACGCGGGCGGCGCTCGACTCCGCGATCAAGTACCCGTGGACCCGCCCGGCACCGGGCGCGAAGTTCGGCGCGTACGCGGACGACGCGGAAATCCTGGCGTGGGTGCGCGACGGAGCCCCGGACCGGCGTCGCTGCCTGGAGGCGCAGGTCATGGACTGGGCCGACGACGTCGCGTACTCGGTGCACGACGTCGAGGACGGCGTCCTCGCCGGCCGCATCGACCTGCGTGCCCTCGCCGACCCGGCCGAGCGGGCTGCGCTCGCCGCGATGGGGGCGGCCGAGTTCCGCGGTCCGGTCGTCGACGATCTCGTCGAGGCCGCCTCCAGGCTGTCCAGGTTGCCGGTGGTCGTCGCGGTCGGCAGCTACGACGGGACGTTGGCATCCTCGGTCGCGCTGAAGAATCTCACGAGCGAACTCGTCGGCCGGTTCGCGACGGCCGCGGTGTCCGCGACCCGCGCGGTCGCGGGCGGCGGCCCGCTCACCCGCTACGCCGCGGATCTGGAGATCCCGCCTGTCGTCGCGGCGGAGGTGGCGTTGCTCAAGACGGTGGCCCTGCGCTACGTCATGTCGGATGCCGGGCACCGCGCGAAGCAGGACCGGCAGCGGGACCGGATCCATCGCGTCGCGGAGTGGTTGGCGCACACGGCGCCGAGCTGCCTCGATCCCATCCTGCTGCCGTCGTGGGAGCGGGCCGTCGACGACGCCGCGCGGACGCGGGTGATCGTCGACCAGATCGCCTCCTACACGGAGAGCCGCCTGGAGCGAATCGACAAGCAGAGCCTCGGGGCGCAGGCGTCGTGGGGGTAGGCACCTGCGGTGCCCGTGCGCGAGTTCGGTAGCTCTGACTACCGAACTCACGCACGGGCAGCGGAGCTGCTATTCGGGCAGGACCTGCGCCATGACGCGGAAGGTGTTGCCGCCCATGATCGCCCGGATCTCGTCGTCGCTGCGGCCTCGGTTGCGCAGCTCCTGGGTGATCACGGCGATCTCGCTGGTGTCCCACGCGACGGTCGTGGCACCGTCGAAGTCGCTGCCGAGTGCCGCCGTCTGCAGGCCGCCGACGGCGACGACGTGCTCGATGGCGTCGACCACCGCCGCGGGTGTCAGCTCGCAGACCGCGGCATCCCAGTACCCGATTCCCACGACACCGCCCGTCGCGGCGACGCCCCGGATCTCGTCGTCGGTGAGGTTGCGGTTGACGTCGCAGGTGGCCTGGACACCGCCGTGGCTGGCGACGACGGGTTTCGTCGCCAGTGCGAGCATCTCCGTGATCGCGGTGTGGCTCGCATGTGCGATGTCCACGATGACCCCGCGCCGCTCCATCTCGGCGAACGCCGCCCGGCCGAGGTCGGTCAGCCCGCCCTGCTCGACGCCGTGCATCGATCCGACGGCCTCGTTGTCGAAGAAGTGCGCGAAACCGGCCATCCGCATGCCGGCGTCGTACAGCGCGTCGAAGTTCTCGATTCGGCCCTCCAGGTTCTGGAGACCCTCGACGGAGAACAGCGCGCCCGTCACGTCCTGGCCGGACGCACGGTCCGCGAGCAGGGTGTCGAGGTCGCTCCGGGTGCGGACGACCCGCAGCCGGCCCTCGGAGTCCGCGGCGGCCTTGTCGAGCTTCTCCGCGTGGTACAGCGACCGCTCGAGCAGCGACCCCCACGTACGGGGCGGTTGCAGCTGCGCCACCGTCAGGAGCGTGATGTTGTCGGTGTCGGCGGTGTTCGCGTCGTAGTTCTGGCCCTTCGGCGACTTGGACACGGACGAGAAGACCTGCAGTGCGACATTCCCGTCCTGCAGCCGCGGCAGGTCCATGTGGCCGCGCGCGGATCGTTCGAGCAGGTCGCGATTCCACATCAGTGTGTCGGAGTGCATGTCGGCGATCTGCAGGCTGTCGTGCAACGCCTGCACCTCGGGGGAGACACCCGGCAGGTCGGTGTCCACGACCTTGTTCTGTGCCCGCTCGACGATGCCGGGAGCGAGGGCGAAGAAGGCGAGGACGGCGACGGGCACGAGGACGGCGACACCGATCCCCGCACGACGGAGCCACCGGTGTGATGTGGACGACATGGCCGGAATCGTAGACGCCCGACGCGCGGGGATCGGCGGTGATGCGGCGGGGGCGTCGGCGCGCGCAGCACCTAGACTGTCGGACGTGGCCGGCCGAATTCCTGAACGTGACATCGCGGCCATTCGGGAGCGCACTCGCATCGAGGACATAGTCGGCGAGTACGTCGCGCTCAAGAGCAGCGGCGGCGACTCGATGAAGGGCCTGTGCCCGTTCCACGACGAGAAGTCGCCCTCGTTCCACGCCCGCCCCAACCACGGGACCTTCCACTGCTTCGGCTGCGGAGAGGGCGGCGACGTCTACTCGTTCCTGCAGAAGATCGAGCACGTCTCCTTCGTCGAGGCCGTCGAGCAACTCGCCGACCGCTTGAACTACACCATCTCCTACGAGGGGGGCGGAACCTCCGTCCAGCGCGATCGTGGCACTCGGGCCCGGCTCGTCGCCGCGAACGCCGCGGCGCAGAAGTTCTACGCGTCCCGGTTGAAGGAGCCGGACGCGCAGACGGCACGCGACTACCTGACCGAGCGCAACTTCGACGGCCAGGCCGCGTTGACGTTCGGCTGTGGCTACGCGCCGGACGGCTGGGACACGCTGACCAAGCACCTGATGACGCAGGGCTTCGAGGCGAAGGAGATCGTCGACGCCGGCCTGGCGACGCCCGGAAAGCGCGGCACCCCGATCGACAGGTTCCGGCGTCGCCTGGTGTGGCCGATCCGCAACCTCGGCGGCGACGTCATCGGGTTCGGTGCTCGCAAGCTCTTCGACGACGACACCATGCCGGGCAAGTACATCAACACCCCGGAAACCATGCTGTACAAGAAGTCCCAGGTGCTGTTCGGGCTCGATCTGGCCAAACGCGACATCGCGAAGGGACACCAGGCCGTCGTCGTCGAGGGATACACCGACGTGATGGCGATGCACCTGGCCGGCGTCACCACCGCCGTCGCCGCCTGCGGCACCGCGTTCGGTGACGACCACCTGGCCTTGCTGCGGCGCCTGCTGTTGGACGACAGCTACTTCCGCGGCGAGGTGATCTACACCTTCGACGGGGACGCGGCCGGGCAGGCGGCGGCGATGAAGGCGTTCGAGGGTGACCAGAAGATGGCGGGGCAGACGTACGTCGCCATCGCACCCGACGGCATGGACCCGTGTGAGCTGCGTCAGGAATCCGGCGACGCGGCCGTCCGCGACCTCGTGGCGCGACGTGTTCCGTTGTTCCGTTTCGTCGTCAAATCGGTTCTGTCCGAGCATGATCTGGAAACCGCCGAGGGGCGCGTGGACGCACTGCGCCGCACCGTCCCGGTGGTCGCCCGGATCAAGGACACTGCGCTGCGGGAGGACTACGCGCGCCAACTCGCCGGCTGGGTCGGTTGGGACGACATCAACTCGGTTGTCCGGCGGGTGCGAGACGAAGCGCGCCGAGGCGGACCCAGAGGTGGAAAGGCTCAGCAGCCGAGCAGGTTTCGTAAGGAGCCTCAGGCCCCGTCCGCACCAGAAGGTCCGGCGCGCCCGAATCCTCGCGATCCAGCACTGTGGCCGCAGCGGGACGCACTGAAGGCGGGCCTGCAGTACCCGGAGATCGCCGGATCGGTGTTCGACTCGCTGCCGCCGGAGACGTTCACCCATCCCGCGTACGCGCTCGTGCGGCAGGCGATGGCCGACGCGGGAGGAACCGCGGCCGGGCTCGGCGGCGCCGAATGGATGGACGCGGTCGCGAAGCTGTCCGATCCGCTGCAGTCGCTCGTGACGGAGTTGGCGGTCGAGCCGATCCGCGCAGCGGACGTGCCCGCCTACATCCCCAAGGTCCTGGCCCGACTGCAGGAGGTGTGGGTCGGGCAGCAGGTCGCCGACCTGAAATCGCGCCTGCAACGGATGTCCCAGGCCGATCAGCCCGACGAGTACATGTCGTTGTTCGGTGACCTCGTCGCGCTCGAGCAGTACCGCCGCAGCCTCCTCGAGCAGGCCGTCGGCGACAACGCCGAGGAGTACTGAGGACCGAGGCGCCGTCTACAGGCGGTCGCGGGGGACGTAGAGCTGGGTGTCCTCGTCGATCGGTTTCATGGGTTCGAGTTTCGGTGTCGGGTCCAGGCTGTCCGCCAGCTTGCGTCGGCCGACCTCGATGGCCTTCTTCGTGGCCGGGCTCTCCACGATCGCCTTCGTGGTCCGGGAGATCTGTTCGTAGCGGGCGCGGCCGGCCTTCGTGCCGAGCACGTATCCCGCCGCGATCCCGATCAGCAAGCGCAACATGTACTGCTTTCCCTCCTGTCGAACGGCTTCCCACAGTCTGCCTGACGAGCCCACTGGCAGGCGATTTGGTACCAGGGTGGGTCTATGGGTTAAAGTTCCTTCCGCAGCCAGCGAGCAGGACCGGCTGCCGAAGTGATCCCCTGTAGCTCAATTGGCAGAGCTTCCGACTGTTAATCGGACGGTTGCTGGTTCGAGTCCAGCCGGGGGAGCATCCGGAAAGACCTTCATCCGCGTAGCGCGGGTGAAGGTCTTTCGTCGTTCCGGGCCATTGCAGCATGGTTGTCACGGATTGTCACAACCGATCCCCGAAGGTGCGTCGACATCTCGCAGGTGTGACGTGCATCGTGCAGTCGAACGAACGTGACCGAAAGTGACTCCGCCGCTGTCACTGCCACTGTTCGCGTCGGCACGCTGCCGCACGGTGTGGCGGTGACGCCGGACGGCGCCCGCGCGTACGTCGCCGATCGTTCCAGTGCCTCGGTGTCGGTGATCGAGCTCGACCAGCCCGTACCGTGTACGGGGTCCGCCGGCTCCTCCGGCAGGTTCGGCACCACCTTCGGTTCCTTCGACGGCTGCGGACCCTCCGGATCTTCGGGAGCGTTCGGTAGCCGACGCTCTCCCGAACCGACAACAGTGGCCCCTCGCGCCGCCCAAACTCGGAAGTCGGCACTGACCTCGGCTTTCCGGGCCGGGGTGAAGGTCGCTTCGACCGAGTGCGCTTGCTCGCACTGTGGGGCGGTGCTAGACAGAAGAGGTCGACTTCGACGCTGATGGCGTAACCCGCCGTCGGTCGCGATTCCCAGATCTCCACGCAACAGCTTGTTGCGGTTTGAGAGTTCGAGTTTGGGTCGATGACCGCTCCGGGAGGTCCAGGTGCGTGTTCACATTCATTCCCTTCATCAACCACTGGTCGAGTCAGCCATACCTGGAGGCCGCCGCAACGGGGGTGCGGGGTCCTCCGTTGCGGTTGTGACGGGTGAAATCGATTCCGCAGTCCTGGCCAACTTCACGTCAGGTCTCGACCGGGCGATCGACGAGGCCATCGGAACTCTGCTCGTGGATCTGTCGCAGGTGGACTTCATGTCCGTCTCGGGTGCACGGGCGCTGGTGGATGCCCATCGGCGTGCGGAGCAGTGCGGCGTCGCAATGTTGATTGCCTCCGAAGGACCTTCGAGTCGGACCCTCGCGGTCACCGGCATCGACTGCGTGCTCCGGTGCTACCCGACGGTGCGCGACGCGCTGGAGGCGCGGCGCACGGAGCTGTCGGCCCATGTCGACCTCGACCGGAGTGCCACCTTTCAAACTCGGTGAGGGTAGGGAGCTGTCGGGCGCGAGGGGGACCCCGGCTGACGACCGGGAGCGCCCGATACGCGGGGCCGTCGGAGCTGTTCACCGCTCCGACGGCCCCGATGCGTATCCGGTCGGTCGAGCGGCGCCGGTTCGGCCTCCTCGTCCAGGCAGTGAACCTCGCCGGCGAACGGCCGGACTGCAAGACTCACTTCGTGATCGGCCTGCATCCGCCCACGGAACCGTACGACTCCGGCCTACTGGACGTCACCGACGGCAACTCCTTGTACTGGGAGACCGTCGGGACACCCGCCGGCCTTCCCGTCGTCCACCTGCACGGAGGGCCCGGCTCGGGCTGCACCCCGGGTGCGCGGCGATTCTTCGACCCGCAGGTGTTTCGCGCGGTGCTGTTCGATCAGCGAGGGTGCGGTCGCAGTCGGCCTCGGGCCGACGACCCCTCGACAGACCTGACGACGAACACAACCGGCCACCTGATCGCGGACATCGAACGTCTCCGGGAACATCTCGGGATCGACAGGTGGATCGTCGTCGGCCTGTCGTGGGGAGTCACTCTCGGGCTGGCCTACGCGCAGGCACACCCGGATCGGGTGCTCGCGATGGCGTTGGGAGCCGTCACGGCGGGCACCCGCAGGGAGGTCGAATGGATCACACGCGACATGCGGCGGGTCTTCCCGCGTGAATGGGAGCGGTTCATCGAGCCCGTACCCGAGAACGGCCGCGAAGGGAACATCGCGGCCGCGTACGCGCTCCTGCTCGCCGACGCGGACCCGCAGGTGCGTGAGCAGGCCGCTCGGCGATGGTGTGAATGGGAGGACGTCCACGTGTCCCTGATGCCCGGCTGGACGCCCCGCGCGAGCTTTCAGGACGCGTCGTTCCGAATGACGTTCGCGCGAATGGTCACCCACTACTGGGGCAACGACTGCTTCCTCGTCGACGGCCGACTTCACGACCGGATGGACAGGCTGGCCGACGTCCCCGGCGTCCTCGTTCACGGCAGGTACGACGTCTCCGGGCCGCTCGACACCGCCTGGGACCTGCATCGCCGGTGGGACGGGAGCACTCTCGTCGTCGTCGACGACGCGGGCCACGGCGGTGGCAGCTTCAGCGGACGGTTCGCGGACGAGATCGGCGCCGTTGCGGAACTTGCTGTCCGCCGGAGGTGACACCTACCGCCGACAGCCGGGTCCCCGACCTGTGTACGCAGGTCGGGGACCGCCGTCGGCGCGGTGACCGAGGTCGGGACCTTCGGCCCTGTTTCTGCCGCGTCGAAGGTGGAACCCTCGCATTGTCGAGGAAAGGCGATGAAAATGATGCAGAACTCGCGAACTCCTGCGAGTACCCACCTCCTTGCGCCGCGTGACGCCGGCGAGCACGTCGCCCGCACGCAGTTCGTTCTCGCGATGCTCATCGCGCTGTCCGTGGTGGCAGCGGGAGTTCTCCTCCTCCTGGCGTTGAGCTGACCGACCGCCGGTGTCGGCCCCGGCGTTCACGACCGGTAGCATTCCCGTGCGCCCACATCGGTTTCCGGACCTGCGGGCGGACGGGGCGGTAGCTCAGTCGGTTAGAGCCGTGGACTCATAATCCATTGGTCGCGGGTTCGAGCCCCGCCCGCCCCACTTTTCCCGACCGCGACCAGGGCTGCATGCTGACACCCCACAAATTAGGTAAGGCATGCTTGACTTCGTCGAGTGACAACAACCATGCGCACCTGGCTGACCAACAGCAGCGCCTATGTGATCGCCACCTTCCGGATCGTCATCGGATTCCTCTTCCTCTGTCACGGCACCACCAGCCTGTGGGCCTGGCCGGCCGAGCCGTACGGCGGCAACACGGCCGAGTTCGGTGCGTGGCCCGGTTGGTGGGGCGCCGTCATCCAGGTCGTCTGCGGTGCGGCCCTGATCGTCGGGTTCGGCACCCGTCTGGCCGCGTTCCTCGGATCAGGCTCGATGGCCTACGCCTACTTCTGGAGCCACCAGGCCGACGGCGCACTCCCCATCCAGAACGACGGCGAGTCCGCGGCACTGTTCTGCTGGGCGATGTTCGTGCTGATCTTCATCGGTTCCGGTGCGCTGTCGGTCGACCGCGTCCTCGAACGCCGACGTGCCGCGGCAGCCGACGTCGCACCGGCGACGCCCGGAGAATCGGAACTCGTCGACGCCTGAATCCTGTCCGGTGATCGAACGAGGGGCGCCGCCAACGATGTCGGCGCCCCTCCTCTTGTCGGCCCGTCGTGTCCTCAGTCGTCCCATCGGGGAAGCGGATCCGGCATCCGTGCCCACGCGTCCGCCCCCGCGAGCAACTCGTCGTCGTCGAGTACGCACGCGTCCAGTGCCGCCGTGAGTCGGGTGATGTCGAGGTCGACACCCGTGAACGCGATGTCCTGGCCGATCGTCAGCGGTTCCGCGTCGGCGGGATCGTGCCGGAGCGGTGAGAACGTCATGCCGGTTCCGCAGTGATCCCACAGTGCGATCCGGTGTGGTCGGCTGGCGACGGTGCAGAAGCCGGCGGAGCGGATCACCCGGCCACTCCCTTCTGTGTCGTCGGCGAACAGATCGGCGAGCCGGGCCGGGTGGAACGGGCGCACGTTCTCGTAGCGGAACGTGGTCACCCCGTCGTGAACGGTTCGGGGAGTGAAGGTTCCGCTCAGCACGTGCATCCACCCCGGATTCCCCATGGCGGCGGACGCGAGGTCGAGGTGGCGCGCGTCATCGACGCCGATGCAGGATTCGGAACCGAGAAGTACGACGGTCGCGCTCGGATTCAGATGGCCGAGCAGTGCGACCAGGAGCGAGATCGAGTCGCCTCCGAGTGAGCGCCATTCGGTGAGGACCACGGTGGTGGCGTGTTCGATCTGTGCCGCGACGGTGACCGCTGGGACCGCGCCCGGTGCCCGCCCGCTGAGTATCTGCCATGTCGAGTCGGCGTCGAGGGTCGTGACGACGGACGCGAGCGGGATCGGGTCGTCGGAGCGCGAGCGCGCCACCACGAAATCAGTGAGGACGTGGCGGGCGCAGGCGTCTGCGGGGCACGTGAGCAGGGTGGTGCCGCGCAACTCGTCGAGGCGATCGATCGCATCGGCGAAGGGGACGAGTGCGCCGATGTCGCCCCGGACGAGTGCGGCGTCGAAGGCCTCTGTCGCCTCGGTCTGGGTGAAGTACAGGTGTGCGCGGGCTGTCATCGGTTGTCCTTGTCTTCGCGGTGTATCGTGAACGATAACCGTTATCGATAAGGAGATGAAGTGAAGGTTCGCAACTCGTTGAAGGCCCTGAAGGCGCAGCCGGGTGCGCAGGTGGTGCGTCGCCGCGGCCGGGTGTTCGTGATCAACAAGAAGAACCCGCGCATGAAGGCGCGCCAGGGCTGAGCGGGGGATCGCGGAATGGGAGGGGATGCGGGTACATCCCCTCCCTGCCGATCACAGGCCGTGTGTTGCCTTGTACTGCAGCGCGTACGCGATCTTGCCCGGCTTGGCGTCCGAGTACGGCTTCGACAGCTTCGCGAACTCGCCCTTGTCGGCGGCCTTGCCGTCGTTCCAGGCACCGAGAACTCCGAGCTGCGAGGCGGTGAATCCGGCCGTCACCACCGCGTCGGCGGGAAGGGCGGTCTGCGCCCGGGTGACCCGATCGACCGCGGAGAGGTAGCTCGCGGCGTCGTTGTCGTTCCAGCCCGCGACGCCGCCCGCACCGCCGTCGCGCAGCCAGTCGCCCCAGTAGAACTCCTGGAACGGGATGGTGCCCGGCGTGTAGCCGATGTCGCGGCCGAAGTACATCAGGCTGCGGTACGGATCGTCGGCGAAGTTCGCGAGCCCGACGCTCTGGGGAAGTGCGGCGTACGCGACCTCGTTGCCGTCGACGTCGTGATTCCACGCCCAGCGGTTCGCCTGCATCTGCGCCCAGAAGTCCGGCAGGCTCAGGGCCGACAGGTTGCCGAGCACCCGCAGGCGCACGTGCACGTCGGGACCCTCGACCTCCTGGAACGAGGTCAGCGTGTGATGGCCGTCGGTCAGGTACAGCAGGCCGCCGGGACCGACGACGACCGTCTTCATCGCAGCGATCGTCTCGGGGGTCTCCCGGCCCACCGCGACCTCGCAGGTGAACGAGGCCGGGTCGCCCAGGCGGGCCTCCGGTGTGGCGGCGACGGCGGTGCCCTGGCCGTTCGCCTCGCACCAGTCCTCGAACTTCTTGTTGATCTCGTCCTTGCCCAGCGTGTAGCGGCCGAGCTTGTAGTAGACCTCGTCGTACCCGAGGGACGGCTGGGTCGCCCGGACGTCGCCGATCCGGACGTCGAGCAGGTCACCCTCCTGCGCGCACAGGTACGGGGAATCGGTCGACCCGCCGGCGGATCCGGTGGCGAGAAGGGTGGCGAGGCCGCCGGTCGTGGTGCACGGGGCGGCGGCTGCGGTGCCACTCGAAACGCCGACGGTGACACCGGTGAGGGCGAGCGCGGCGGCGGTGAGGGCCGCGACGCGCGAGGCGAGGGACATGTGTGGCGATCTCCTGTCGTGGGGCGTTGGCGGGGTCACCGTCGCGGACGCCGATGAGCGCCAGGTGACCGCGACGCGACGGTTGTCCGGACGACGGGTGAACGCGCGGCTAGGGTGACGTCATGGCGATCACCCCGGACTCGAAGAACTGGACCTGGGTCGTGGAAAAGCCCTGTCCAGACTGCGGATTCGATCCCGCTGCGATCGAGTTCGCAGGGGTACCCGAGCGTGTCCGGGCGAATGCGGCACGATGGCCGGCGGTGCTCGCTCGCCCCGATGTCGCCGTGCGGCCCGACGATCGGACGTGGTCCGCGTTGGAGTACGGCGCCCACGTCCGCGACGTGTTCCGCATCTTCCGCAGCCGCCTCGAACTGATGCTGTCCGAGACCGACCCGACATTCGCGAACTGGGACCAGGACGAGACCGCCGTCGCGGAGGACTACGGCGCACAGGATCCGGCGACGGTGTCCGCGGATCTGGTTGCGGCGGCCGAGGCGATCGCCGACGCGTTCGCCGCCGTGCCCGACTCCGCGCTCGACCGGCGGGGTGTGCGCAGTGACGGGTCGGCCTTCACCGTCCGCACCCTCGCGGTGTACTTCCTCCACGACCCCGTCCATCACCTCCACGACGTGGGTGGCGGATCCGACATGGGTCGTTGACCTGCGAAAACGGAACTACGTTAGACCCTGTTACGAAACTCTTCTAGAACGTGTTCCAAATTCGGCACTTTCCCGCTATGGTGAGCCCTTGTGATCGCCGTCACCTCGATCACCCGTAGCTGCTGTGGACGAAAGGCCGGAACCAGATGAAGACAAAAGGCGCGCTCCTGTGGGGACTGAACGAGCCGTTCTCGGTCGAGGAGATCGAGCTCGGTGACCCTCGTGAGGGTGAGGTCCAGATCCGCATGGAGGCGGCCGGAATGTGCCACTCCGACTACCACATCGTCACCGGCGCCACCCCGATGCCGTCGTTCCCGGTGCTCGCCGGGCACGAGGGCGCGGGCGTCGTCACCAAGGTCGGCCCGAACGTCAAGCGAATCAAGGAAGGCGACCACGTCGTCCTGTCCTTCATTCCGGCGTGTGGCACCTGCGACCCGTGTCGCCAGGGACTCTCGAACCTCTGCGACCTGGGCATGGGCCTGCTCACCGGGCAGTCCATCGCCGACGGGTCGTACCGCGTCCAGGCCCGCGGCCAGAACGTCATCCCGATGTCGCTGCTCGGGACCTTCTCGCCGTACATGACCGTGCACGAGTTCTCCGTGGTCAAGATCGACGACGCGATCCCGTTCGACGTCGCCGCTCTCGTCGGCTGCGGCGCGACCACCGGCTGGGGCTCGGCCACCCGTGTCGCGCAGGTCAGCCCGGGCGACACGGTCGCGATCGTCGGCGTCGGCGGCGTCGGCATGGCGGCCCTGCAGGGCGCGGTCGTGTCGGGCGCCCGCAACGTCATCGCCATCGACCCGGTCGCGTTCAAGCGCGAGCAGGCCCTCAAGTTCGGTGCCACCCACGCGTACGCGAGCCTCGAAGAGGCCATCGTCCCGGTGATGGAACTGACCTGGGGCAAGATGTGCGACAAGGTCATCCTCACCATGGGCGAGATGGACGGCGCGATGATCGATCCGGCGCTGACCCTGACCGCCAAGGCCGGTACCTGCGTCGTCACCTCCATGGGCAAGATGTCCGACATGGACGTGAAGATGAACCTGTTCCTCTTCGCGATGCTGCAGAAGACGCTCAAGGGCAACGTCTTCGGTGGCGCCAACCCGCAGCACGAGATCCCGATGCTGCTCGACCTGTACAAGTCGGGTCAGCTGAACCTGCAGGACATGATCTCCAACACCTACAGCCTCGAGCAGATCAACGAGGGCTACCAGGACATGCTGGACGGCAAGAACCTGCGCGGTGTCATCAAGTACACCGACGCCGACCGCTAGATCACACACGGCACACGGCGCCGGGTCGCTCCCAGGAGCGGCCCGGCGCCGTCGTGTCCGGCGTGCGCCACAGTACGTTTCGACGACCTCGTACGCTGGCGGCATGCAAGCACTCGCCGCACTCGACACCTGGCCGGTCGACCACGCCGCCGCGGCCGTCATCGGCGCCGACGGCGTCCTCTCGACGGCAGGCGACCAGGATCGGGTGTTCGAGCTGGCGTCGGTGACGAAACTGCTCGTCGCCTACGGCGTTCTGGTGGCGGTGGAGGAGGGTGCCGTCGAACTGGACACGCCGGCAGGCCCGCCCGGTTCCACGGTTCGGCACCTGCTCGCACACACCTCGGGACTCGCGTTCGGTGATCGCACCGTCGCGGCGGAACCGGGTACCAAGCGGATCTACTCGAGCGCGGGATTCGAGGTGCTCGCCGAACTCGTCGCGTCGGAGAGCGGAATCGCGTTTCCCGACTACCTCGACGAGGCGGTGTTCGCGCCGCTCGGGATGGCGAGGACCGAACTGGTCGGGTCGGCCGGGCACGGTGCCCGCGCATCGACAGCGGACCTGGCGCGGTTCGCCGTCGAGTTGCTGCGGCCCACGCTGCTCTCCGCGCACACCGTCGCCGAGGCGGTGACGGTGCACTACCCCGGACTGCGCGGGATACTGCCCGGTTACGGGATGCAACGGCCGAACGACTGGGGCCTGGGCTTCGAGATCCGGGACGGAAAGTCGCCGCACTGGACGGGGCCGACCAACGCACCGTCAACCTTCGGTCACTTCGGGCAGGCGGGGACGTTCCTCTGGGTCGATCCGACCCGTGACCTGGCCTGTGTCGCACTCGCCGATCGCGCGTTCGGGGACTGGGCGAAGGATGCGTGGCCACCGCTGAGCGACGCCGTCGTCGCGGAGTTCGGTCGGCGCTGATCAGGCCCCTGCCGAACGAATCTCTCCTTCAACTGGCGCACCACCGGCAACAGGGGGCACACTGTTATCGCGCCGTTGCTCCGCTGCGACGACAGAGGCCGTTGGGGAAGACGACCCTCGTCGACGCTGGAGGTGCCCCGTGCGCGAATTGGATCAGTTCGCCGACGTGACGACCGGTGTGCTTCACGTGCACTCGTCGCCTGCGGCTCTGTGCCCGCACATCGAATGGGCCCTGGCGGCCACGCTGGACACCCAGGCGAACCTCAAGTGGACCTCTCAACCCACCTCGCCGGGCCTGCTGCGTGCCACGACCGACTGGATGGGGCCGGTCGGCACCGGCGCCCGCCTCGTCAACGCGCTCCGGGCGTGGCCGATGCTCCGCTTCGAGGTCACCGAGGATCCCAGCGAGGGCGTCGACGGCGAACGCTTCGCCCACGCACCCGGACTTGGCCTGTGGCACGGATCGATGAGCGCGAACGGCGATGTCGTCGTCGGCGAGATGCGTCTGCGGACCCTGCTCGCCGAGCACGCCGGATCGGGGTCGCTCGCACGCGAACTCGAGTACGCGCTCGGCTCCGCGTGGGACGCGGAACTCGAGCCGTACCGAAGCGGAGGTGAAGGCGCCGAGGTGACCTGGCTGCGCCGCAACGTCGGGTAGGTCACGATGAGTCCATGATGGTTCTCGGGCTCGTCACCCTCGTCCTGCACGGAACACTCGCCGGCCTGTTCTACGCCTTCTCGATGTCGGTGATGCCGGGGCTGAGGGCCGTCGACGCCGCGGCCGCCGGCACCGCGATGCGCAGCATCAATCGAAAGATCCTGACTCCGTGGCTGTTCGCTCCCTTTCTCGGGGCGCCGGTGCTCGCGGTGGTCGCGGGAGTCCTGGCAACCGGCGCGGCAGCACCGTGGTACTTCGCCGCCGCAGGCGTGAACCTCGTCGGTTCGGTGGTCGTCACCGCCGCCGTGAACGTGCCCCTCAACAACGCGCTCGAGGCCGGGCGCATCAGCTTCGACGACTACGCTCCGCGCTGGACCGCGTTCAACACGGCGCGCGCGGCCGCGACCGTCGCGTCACTCGTCCTGGTGGGTGTCGCACTCACCAGGTGACGCAGGAGAGGGTGCGCCCCGATGGGCACACCCTCTCCTCCTCGCGATCCGTCCGTCCTACAGCGGAATGTTCTTGTGCCGTCCCCGACGTGCGGGTGCGGCCGCCAGTGCAGCCGTGAGCAGGCTGCGGGTCTGTGCAGGCTCGATCAGTTCGTCGACGACGCCGATCGACATGGCGCGCCCGACACCGCCCGCGATCGCCTCGTGCTCGGCAGCGAGCCGGTCGTGCAGAGCCTCGCGCTCCTCCTCCGGCGCGGCGGCCAGCGCCCGCTTGTGGAGAATCCCGACGGCGGCCTTTGCGCCCATGACGGCGACCTCGGCCTCCGGCCACGCATACACCTTGGTCGCACCGAGCGCGCGCGAGTTCATGGCGATGTAGGCGCCGCCGTAGATCTTTCGCGTCACCAGGGTGACGCGCGGAACGGTGGCCTCGGCGAACGCGTGCAGCAGCTTTGCGCCGCGCCGGACCACGCCCTCCCACTCCTGGCTGACGCCGGGGAGATAGCCGGGGACGTCGACGATGACGACCAGCGGGATGCCGAACGCATCGCACAGTCGCACGAATCGAGCCGCCTTCTCCGCGCTTTCCGAGTTGAGGCAGCCGCCGAGACGCAGCGGATTGTTCGCGATCACGCCGACGGTTCGGCCACCCATGCGGCCGATCCCGGTGACGATGCTGCGGGCCCAGTTGCCCTGCAGTTCTTCGAGACTGGATTCCCCGTCGACGTTGTCGAGCAGTTCGTGGACGATGGGCCGCACGTCGTAGGCGCGCTTCGCCGACTCGGGCATCAGCGCCCGCAGGTCGGTGTCGCCGCGACGGGCCGCGTCCTGGTCGAACTCGCCCTGGTCGGCGATCATCGACACGAGCCGGCGAGCGCGATGCAGAGCGTCGAGTTCGTCGCGCGCCGCGATGTGCGCGACGCCCGATTTCTTCGTGTGGGTCGCCGGGCCGCCGAGGGACTCCATGTCGACCTGTTCGCCGGTCACCGAGCGCACGACGTCGGGTCCGGTGACGAACACACGACCCTCGGGCGCCATGATCACGACGTCGGTCAGCGCCGGACCGTATGCCGCGCCGCCCGCGGCGAAGCCGAGGACGACGGAAATCTGGGGGACGAGGCCGGATGCGCGGACCATCGCCTCGAACACGAGGCCGACGGCGTGCAGGGCCTCGACGCCCTCCGCCAGACGGGCCCCGCCCGAGTGCCAGATGCCGACGACGGGGATCTGCTCCTCGATCGCGGTGTCGATCGCCGCGACGATGTGCTTGCAACCCTCCACGCCCATGGCGCCACCCATCACGGTGGCGTCGGAGCAGTACGCGACGGTGCGGACGCCGTCGATGTCGCCGGACGCGGCCAGGACACCCGATTTGTCACGGGGGTGGAGCGTCACGGTGGTGCCGGCGTCGAACAGCTTCTCGAGCCGGGCCAGCGGATCGCGGGGGTCGAGCTGCGAATCGGATCTGGTGATCGGATCAAGAATGGTCATCGCCGGTCCTCCTTCAATGCGAGCCGCTGACTGCGGAGTGGGTGGTGAGGGGCCCGGGGAATTCCGGGCCCCTCACCGTCGAACTACGAGCCGATCCGTCAGGCGCGGCCGAAGGCGAGCGCAACGTTGTGCCCACCGAATCCGAACGAGTTGTTGAGTGCGAAGTCGATCTGGCCGCTGCGGGCCTCGCCCGCGACGACGTCGAGATCGATTTCTGGATCCTGATTCTCGAGATTGAGCGTGGGGGGGATGACCCCGTCACGCACACTCAGGACCGTGAGCACTGCCTCGAGCGCGCCGACGGCGCCGATCGAGTGCCCGAGTGCGGACTTCGGTGCGTACACCGCGGTGTGGTTGCCGACAGCGGCGTTGATCGCCTTGGCCTCGGCGATGTCACCGATCGGGGTGGCGGTCGCGTGGGCGTTGACGAACGTGATGTCCGACTTCGACAATCCGGCCGACTGGATGGCCCGGGTCATCGCCCGCGCCGCCCCGGTGCCCTCGGGGTGCGGTGCCACGATGTGGTAGCCGTCCGAGGTGATGCCCGCACCCAACAGTCGTGCGTGGATGGTGGCACCGCGGGCCTTGGCGTGCTCCTCGGTCTCGAGGACCATCATCGCGCCGGCCTCACCGAAGACGAAGCCGTCACGATCCTTGTCGAACGGCCGCGAGGCCCCGGCAGGATCGTCGTTGCGCGTGCTCAGGGCACGCATCATCGCGAAGCTCGCCGTCGCGACGGCGTCGAGCTGTCCTTCGACACCACCGGCCACCACGATGTCGGCGTCGCCGAGGGCGATCATCCGGTACGCGTGGGCGATGGCCTCGGAACCCGACGAGCACGCCGAGACCGGGGTGATGACGCCTGCACGAGCGCCGAGCTCGAGTCCGACCGTCGCGGACGGACCGTTCGGCATGACCATCTGAACGGCGAACGGGGAGACCTTGCGGTAGCCACCGGTGTTGAGCTTGTCGACTGCGTCGATCAGCGCTTCGCCGCCACCGAGACCGGTGCCGATGACGACGCCGAGGCGGTCCTGGTCGACCTCGGGACTGCCCGCTCCCTGCCACACGGCGCGGCTCAGGGTGAGTGCCACTCTCTCGGCGAAGGCCATCCGGCGAACCTCGACGCGGGACAGACCCTCGTCGGGGCTCACCTTGAGGCGACCGCCGATGCGAACCGGGAGGTCGTACTCGTCGACGAACCCGTCGAGCGTGCCGATCCCGCTCTCACCGGCGAGCAGCGACTTCCACGTGGCATCCACGTCACCCGCGAGTGACGTCGTGGCAGCAAGGCTGGTGACGACGACGTTGGGCAACGTGCGGGGAGAGGTGGAGGACACGTCGGGGCTCACTCGCCGTCGGTGGAGCCGGTCTGGATGCCCTCGGCCTCGAGCTTCTGGATGTAGGCGACGGCGTCACCGACGGTGCGCAGGCTGGCGAGATCCTCGTCCGGGATCTTCACGCCGTACTTGTCCTCGGTCTGGACGGCGATCTCGACCATGGACAGCGAGTCGATGTCGAGATCGTCGACGAAGGACTTCTCGATGGTCACCTCGGACGGCTCGATACCGGTGACCTCCTCGATGATCTCCGCGAGACCGGCGATGATGTCTTCCTGGTTGTGCGCCACGGGGTGGCTCCCTTCTTCGTGTTTTTATTTTCGGGTCCTGCGTTCGGCCGGTACGTCGACCGGCCGAGTGGTGCAAGCAGTGGGGTGATCGGACCACGGCGCGAGGCCGTGCCGAATCAGGCCGGCTGTGCGAGCTGCGCGAGCGCGTCCAGGTCGGCGGGGGTCTTCAGAGCGAGCGTGGGGGTGCCCTTCATCTCGCGCTTGGCGATACCCACGAGCGTGCCGGCGGGCGGCAACTCGACGACCGCGGACGCGTCGACGTCGCGGAGGTGCGCGCTGCACAGGTCCCACCGCACCGGACGGGTGACCTGAGCCGCGAGCTTCGCCAGCGCGTCGGCGCCCGAGGCGACCGGCTGCCCGTCCGCGTTGGACAGCAGCGTCTGGGTCGGGTCGTTCGGCACGATGCGGGCGGCCGCCGCCGTGACGGCGTCCTGGGCGGGTCCCATGAACCGGGTGTGGAACGCGCCGGCCACGGGCAGTGCGCGCACCCGTGCCTTCTCCGGAGGATTCGCTGCCAGCGCTTCGAGCTGCGTGAGCAGGCCGGCCGCGACGATCTGCCCGGCGGCGTTGCGGTTGGCCGGCTCGAGGTCGAGTTCGGCGAGCCGGGTGAGGACCGCCTCTTCGTCGCCGCCGAGGACCGCGGACATGCCGGTCGGCTCGAGCGCGCACGCCTTGGCCATCTCCGATCCGCGGATCGCGGCGAGCGCGACGGCGTCGTCGGCGGTGATCACTCCGGCGATGGCGGCCGCGGCGAGTTCGCCGACGGAGTGGCCCGCGGCGATGAACTCCGTGGGGAGTTCGCCGCGACGCTCGAGCTCCTCGAACGCGAGCAGTGCGGACGCGACGACCAGTGGCTGGGTCACCGCGGTGTCGGTGATCTCCTCCGCGGTCGCGGTGGTGCCGAGGCGGACGAGATCGAGTCCAGCCGCCTTCGACCAGATCGCAAGGCGATCAGCGGTGCCCGGCAACTCCAGCCAAGGGCTGAGCATGCCGGGGCTTTGGGACCCCTGACCCGGGGCGAGCATCGCAATCACAGGAATAAGGGAACACTGAGAGGGAGGTTCTGCGGGGTGTTGTTGACGATGAACCTTCGACAGGTGTTTTAGAGGGTTCCAACAAAACTCCTAGTCGGCGGCCGCCATCGTACTTGGCCGTTGTGCCGTTACAGGCGGTTCCCCCGACTTGTTACAGATGTTACTGCTGTGACTGAATTGAATGGTTCGTGATGGTTTCGAGTCAGTCTTCCCACTGTTGCCGCAATGCGGAGTACGTAGGCGTCCCTGGGGTTGGTCGGTTCCCGACCGGTGACCTCAGCAATTTTTTTCAGGCGATACCGGACAGTATTTGGATGGACGAACAGTTGTCGGGCGCACGTCTCGACAGCGGCGCCGCAGTCCAGGTAGGCGTCGAGGGTGTCCGACAACGCCGAACCGGAATCCTCGAGTGGACGCACCAACTGGTCGTACAGGGCATCGAGGGCGGCCCGGTCACCGAGCAGCGCCCGCTCGGGCAGCAGTTCGGCCGCGTGCACCGGGCGGGGTGCGCCGCGCCAGCCCGGCACTGCGTCCATGCCTGCGAGTGCCTCCACGGCGCTGAAGTGGGCCGCGCCGAGCGTCCCCGTCGTCGGGCCGATCACCACCGGTCCCGGTGAGAAGGCCGCGAGCAGGTCGTTCAGGAACGGCCGGTTCTCGGGAGTCGGCCGCACGTCGCCACTCACCACCGTGACCAGCCGCGACCCCTGGACGACCGCGAGGGCGGCCCGACCGTGGCGCTGCGCGACGGAGTGCACCGTGCCCACCACCGACACCCCCTGGTCCGGTGGCGGTGTTCCGACGAGAACGGTCGCCGGGGCGTTCGCGTCCCAGTTCAGGGTGGCCGCTCGCGAGAGCATGTCCGGGCCGGTGTCCCCGCGAACCACCGCGTCGACCACGAGCGCTTCGAGCCGTGTGTCCCACGCGCCGCGGGACTCCGCCGCACTGGCGTAGACCGAAGCCGCCGTGAAGCCCAGCTCGCGGCCGTACCGCAGTACGGCTTCGGTCAATGCGACGAGCTGCTGCTCGTTGCGGGCGAGCGCGGGAAGCCACTGTTCGAAGAACTCCATCGCGACGCGCACCATGTCGACGGTCTGCCGGAGGGTCAGCCGCCGGGCGAGGTCCTGCGGAATCACCTGGAAGGCGTCGAGGCTGAAGCGCATGTCGCTGTCGGCGGGATTCTGCAGCCAGTCCAGGAAGTTGACGATCGCGGTCTGTACCAGCAACTGCACGCTGGCCCGCTGGTCGGCGTCGAGGTCGTCGAAGAAGGGGAGCTGCGTCTGCATCGAGGAGACCGCCTCGGTGGACAGTCGGCCCGAGAACTGTTTGACCCGTCGCAGCAGTGCGTCTGGCAGGGGATCGCGCTGTACGCGGCGCCGCGCGAACGGTGGCGGCGCGATCGGTGCCCGTGCGGGCGGAGTCGGTGCCGCGGTCTCGGAGCCTTCACGCGGGTCGGTCGGCTCGGCCTGCGGGGCCGCGTGCTGATCACCCATGACACGGAAACCTACGCCACCGTCTCGCGGGGGAGTGCGTCA
>AODO01000041.1 GCA_000341795.1 Rhodococcus triatomae BKS 15-14
CACCACGTAGAACCGGCTCCACAACGATTCCCCCTCGCGACTCGGCCCCGGCGACCTGACGGTCACCGGGGCCGAGTCGTGCGCGGGGACGATCGTCAGACGAGGGTTCCGACGTCCTCCGCGACGATGTTGTCCATCGCGCGCTCCGCGACGGCCGCGATGGTCATGGAGGGGTTGCAGGCGGCCGTCGTGCCGGGAAGCAGCGCGCCGTCGAGGACGTACAGACCGGGCTGACCCTCGACGCGACCGTCGAGATCGCAGACGGTGCCCATGCAGGCTCCGCCAAGGCCGTGCCAGGTGGAGTTCACCACGAGGTTGGTGTCGGTGAGAATTCCGGTGGGCCCGGCGATCTTTCGCGCGGTCGGGCCGATGGCGGAGTTCTGGATCTCCGCGTCGCCGGTCGCCGGCCAGAACAGCCGGGCCTCGTCCGCGCCGGCGTCGTAGGCGAAGTGCCCGCGGTCCCGGCTCACTCCGTATCCCACCATCATGGTGCTGCGCAGATCCATCGCGAGGCCGGGGATCGACGCCTGGATGAGGGTGTGCGCGCGGGCGGGGTCGTCCCAGTTCAGGCTGCCGTAGACGACCGGACCGCCCTGCGACGGTCCGAACTCGTTCGCGGGATCGGACCACACGTAGATCCGGTCGGCGTTGGTTCCCCAGCCGCCGCCCAGTCCGTCGGGCAGGTCGGTGACGGTGCCGCGGGCGCCCGCTCGAACCAGGAGTTTGGTGGTGTTCATGCTGCCGGCCGCCATGATCAGGGCCTTGGTGGTGAGCACCTTGTTCTCGAGGACCGTTCCGTTCTCGTCGGTGCGATCGACGCGGACGATCCACCGGCCGTCGGGTGCCCGCTCCACGTCGGTCACCTCGTGCATCGTCTCGACCGTCGCCAGTCCGGTCGCCTCGGCCGCGGCGATGTAGGTCACGTCGACGGAGTGCTTGCCGCCGTTGTTCACGCCCATCGCGCCCGAGCCGTCGGTGTAGGCAGGCGCCATCTCGCCGCGCAGTTCGGCGAGCGCGTAGTTCCAGTCGATGGGCATCGGGATCTTGGACACGGGAAGTCCGGCTTCCCGCGCTCGCTGGGCGAACACCCGCGGCGCCTTGTACGGGGCGCTCTCGATCAGTTCGTCGGGCGCGGTCGCGAGCCTCAACATCTTCGCGACCCGGGGGTAGTGGACCCGGTCCATCAGCCCCCAGTCCAGTTCGTTCGGAAAGTACTCGTTGAACACGGCCTCGGCCGGTTGCAGCGACATGCCCTGGTAGACCAGGGATCCGCCGCCGACACCCGCGGCGCAGAGCGCGGTCATGTTCTGTCCGACGATCGCCTCGACCAGCCCGACGTAGGGGTCGAAGACGGCGGGCCGGCCGAACAACTGCGGATCCGACCTGTGCCACAACAGGCGTTTGTCGGGGGAGAGGACGTTCGCGAAGGTCTTGGCATTGGGTCCGGTGGGCCAGCGCTTGCCGCGCTCGAGCACCAGGACGGGCACGCCCGCCTCGGTGAGGCGCAGCGCTGCGACGCCGCCGCCGAAGCCGGAGCCGACGATCACGACGCGGTGTTCTTCGTGTGTGATCGGCACCCGGCGGACCGTGGCGCCGATCCCGGTCGTGGCCTGGGCCGGTCCGGCGCCCAGGGCGAGACCGGCGGTGGCGGTGGCCGCTGCGGCAGCGGCGAAGAAGGATCGGCGAGTGATCCCGGACATCGACAACCTCCGTTGGACTGCAAACGACGTGGTGGCTTGGTGGTGGGGGGTGCCCCTGGGCAGACGACACCCCACGACACGACATTTCGAGCCCCCCGACACGGTCGACCGGAATGGGTGACCGTGATTACATCCTCGCCAGGACGGGACAAAACTAGACAGAAGTTGGCAAAAGTGTCAATAAGACCGATGGAATGCACTAGCGTCGGGGCGGCGATGTGACAGGTGGCCCGAGAGTGCGTGCTCGGAACCGTCATGTGGGGACCATCGGAGGGGGCGAACGATGAACACGGACAACGGAGTTCGACGACGGATCACACTCGGTCTGACCGCCGTCGCGCTGCTGCTGCCGCTCGGTGCGGTCGCGGCCGCCGCGCCGGCCCGGGACACCGCGGGAGTGGTGCGGGAGAACCTCGACGTCGGGCGCGTCGCCGCGGCCCGAGCCGACTGCGGTCGGGGCTCACGGCCCGAAACCGGTGTGCAGGGCGACGTGCCCGCCGCCGACCGGGACAGCGGCCGCAGCACCCAGGGGTACGACTGCAACATCACCCGGATCGGGGGATACGCGGGGCTGGGCACCGGCATCGTCTCGGCCGCCCACGACCACTGCGCGTACCTGGGATCCGTCTTCCCCAGTGCGCTTCTCGGACAGTCGCCGGGTGTGCAGGTGGTCGACGTCGCGGACCCGGCGAACCCCTTTCCCACCGTGGCGTTGACGGAACCGGCGATGGTGGCCGGGACCTGGGAGAGCCTCAAGGTGCACGACGGTCGGAAACTGTTGGTGGGCACCGGAGTTCCCGCCCTGATCGGGGCCGGTGTGCTGTCGGTCTACGACATCTCGGACTGCGCCAATCCCCGGCTGCTCAACCCCGGGCCCGGCACCAGTCTCCAGATGCCCCTGCCGATCACCGCACACGAGGGCGGCTTCTCCCCGGACGGCAGGACCTACTGGACCTCGGGTGTCGAGGGTGTGCTCAGCGCGGTGGACCTGGCCGACCCGACAACACCGAAGGTGATCTGGCAGGGGTGGATCGGACTGTCCGGCCACGGATTCGGGATCAGCCCCGACGGCAACCGGCTGTACCTGTCGAACAACTTCGGCGGTCTGACCGTCCTCGACACCAGCGCGGTGCAGCGGCGGGACGTCAACCCGCAGGTGCCGCAACTGTCCACGATGTCGTGGACCGACGGCTGGGCCACCCAGCACAGCATCCCGGTCACCTACGACGGGCATCCGTATCTCTTCACCGTGAACGAAGCCGGATCGGGTGGAGTCAAGCTCGTCGACGTCGCCGACGACGCGAACCCCGAGGTCGTGAACTCGATCAAGCTGGAGATCAATCTGCCCGAGAACGTCGACAGTCAGGTGGCGTCGGGAATGGGTGGTTCGCTGTTCGCCTACGAGTCCCACTACTGCGCCGCGGACCGGCCGCAGAATCCGACCGCTCTCGCGTGCGGCTGGTTCTCGTCCGGTGTCCGCGTGTTCGACGTGCGCGATCCGTTCGACGTCCGCGAGATCGCCTACTACAACCCGCCGGCGATGACGGGCCGCAGCCCCGAACGCGCGAACTCGGCCCACGCCCTCGCCTCACTCCTCGGGGTTCCGTTGCTCAGCCTGCCCGCCGTGATCCAGTCGGTCGGCACCGGACAGTTCGATCCGGGAGAGGCCACGAGCCGGCGGTCGGGCATGGTCGCGGGCGGTGACCTGTCCACCGACTGGTGCTCGTCGCCGCCCGAGTGGCGTGGAGACGAACTGTGGGTCGCGTGCTCCGACAACGGCTTCATGGCGCTGCGACTCGACCCCGACACATACACCCCGCCCGCCGACCAGCAGTCGACGATCGGGTCATGACCCGGATCGCCCGCGGACTCGCCCTCGCCTCACTGGTGCTGCTGCTGCTCGTGGTGGGGGCTGCGCTGCGCCCGCTGGTGATCCCCGAGCGGTCCGGCGCGGGTCCCGTGCTGGACGACGTCGAGGTCGGATTCGTGCAGGACATGGCCGCGCACCACCAGCAGGCGCTGGCAATGGTGAATCGGCTCGCACCCGACGTCGATCCCACCGTCGCCGCTCTGGCCCGGCAGATCGGCGACGCACAGCGGATCGAGATCGGCACCCTGCAGGGCTGGCTGCGGCTCGCCGAGGCCGCTCCGACGAATCCGACCCCGATGAACTGGATGGTGGAGGGGGCAGGGCACCGGCACGACGCGGTGTCGACCGGGCCCGGCGTCGCGATGCCCGGAATGGCGACCACGGCCGAACTCGACGGCCTCTCGTCGGCACACGGCCGCGACGCCGAGGTGCTGTTCCTGCAGTTGATGGAACGACACCACGCCGGTGGCGTCGAGATGGCCCGGGCGGCGGACCGGCTGCTGACCGGAGGTCCGGTCAAGGAGGTCGCCCGCGGCGCGATGCAGTCGCAGAGCCAGGAGGCGGGGCTGATGGGTGTCATGCTGGCCCAGCGCGGCGCGTCCACCACGCAGTGAGCGGTGGGGTCGGAGGCGCCCGGCGAGCCTCCGACGCCGTGACCGCGGTCGTTGTTAGCGTGCGAAGTGGTCCCGGCACGCACAGCGTGCGACAACCTCCCTTCGAGTAGGTGCTCTCGATGGCCACAGCCCCGTCCCCCTCGAACAAGGTCCTCCCGAAGATCGTCGGTACCTGTGTCTTCCTGGCCGGCCTGGTGGGTGCCGCGATCGGCATTTGGACACTCGACGTCGTCACCGCCGTGGTCTGGCTCGTCGTCGCCACCGTCTCCGGCTTCTATCTGCTGAAGCTGCGGGCCGAAGCGCGCGGCCGACTCGATTCCTCGACGTGAGGCGCGCTACCTCGCTTTGACCCGCTGTGGGCCGGCCGGTAAGGTTGTCCGCTGGCGTGCGAAACGTCGCGCACCCTCGGGTGCCGTCATCACGCGGGTCCTCGGGTCTCCACTGGCCGCCGGGGACGACTCCGCATCGCAGCCGCGGCCAGCAGTGAACTAGTTGACGAGGAAGTAGCTGTGTCTACCTACGCCCCGAAGGCTGGTGACGTGACCCGACAGTGGTACGTCATCGACGCCACCGACGTGGTGCTCGGCCGCCTTGCCGTCCAGGCAGCGAACCTGCTGCGCGGCAAGCACAAGCCCACCTTTGCCCCGAATGTTGACGGCGGCGACTTCGTCGTCATCATCAACGCCGACAAGGTTGCCATCTCCGGCAACAAGCGCACGGACAAGTTCCTGCACCACCACTCCGGACATCCGGGTGGCCTCAAGTCCCGCTCCGTCGGCGAGGTGCTCGAGAACAACCCCGATCGTCTCGTGGAGAAGGCCGTCGTCGGCATGATCCCGAAGAACAAGCTCGGCCGCGCGATCGCAGGCAAGCTGAAGGTCTACGCAGGCCCGAATCACCCCCACGCCGCGCAGCAGCCGGTTCCGTTCGAGATCAAGCAGGTGGCCCAGTGAGCGAGCAGAACGAGACCCCCGAGGTCGAGACCGCCGAGGTCGTCGTCGAGGAGTTCGCCGCCGAGCCCGAGGCCGTCGAGGAGTACGTGGCCGAGGAGGCTGTCGCCCCCGCCGCCCCGATCTACATCGATCGCCCGATCCAGACCGTCGGTCGTCGCAAGGAGGCGGTCGTCCGCGTCCGCCTGACCCCCGGCACCGGTGAGTTCAAGCTCAACGGCCGCACCATCGAGGACTACTTCCCGAACAAGGTGCACCAGCAGCTGATCAAGGCTCCGCTGGTCACGGTCGAGCGGACCGAGTCCTTCGACATCACCGCTCTGCTGACCGGTGGCGGCCCGTCCGGCCAGGCAGGCGCCCTGCGTCTGGCCATCGCCCGCGCACTGATCGAGGTCACCCCCGAGGACCGCCCCGCTCTCAAGAGCGCCGGCTTCCTCACCCGTGACGCGCGCGCCGTCGAGCGCAAGAAGTACGGCCTGAAGAAGGCCCGCAAGGCTTCGCAGTACTCGAAGCGCTGATGTGGCACCGGCCCCGCCCCCGAGGCGGCGGCCGGGACCTGTTCACCTGAGAGCAGGCGTCCAGCAACACCGGACGCCTGCTCTTGGCGTAGAAATACGAAATCGCCGAGAACACCACGAACGGCAAGGGGTCTTCATTCATGGGTCGAATGTTCGGTACGGACGGTGTGCGGGGTCTCGCCAACGCGGATCTCGACGCGGAGCTGGCGCTGCGGATAGCGAGCGCGGCAGCATCGGTGCTCGCACTGTCCGAGCGGGGCACACCCCGGCCGACCGCCGTCGTCGGCCGTGACCCCCGGGCCAGCGGCGAGATGCTGGCGGCCGCCGTCACCGCCGGACTGTGCTCGGCCGGAGTCGACGTCGTCGACGTCGGAGTGCTCCCGACCCCCGCGATCGCCCATCTGACCGGCGCCTACGACGCGTCGCTCGGCGTGATGATCTCCGCCTCCCACAACCCCATGCCCGACAACGGCATCAAGATCTTCGCGGCGGGCGGACACAAGCTCGACGACGAGTCCGAGGACCGGATCGAGGCGGCGCTCGCGGACCACGACCTGATCCCGCGGCCGACCGGCGCCGCCATCGGGCGTCTCGTCCGCGCCGAGGACGCGGAATCGCGCTATCTGGCGCACCTCGGCCGTGCCCGGGGCGATCGCGCCCTCGACGGCATCACCGTCGTCGTGGACTGCGCCAACGGCGCCGCATCCGAGGTCGGGCCCGCCGCCTACCGCGCGGCAGGCGCCACCGTCGTCGAGATCCACAGCGCGCCCGACGGCTACAACATCAACGAGGGGTGCGGGTCCACGCACCTCGAAGACCTGCAGGCCGCCGTCGTCGCGCACGGCGCCGACCTCGGACTGGCGCACGACGGCGACGCCGACCGCTGCCTCGCCGTGGACGCGAACGGCACCGTCGTCGACGGCGACGCCATCATGTCCGTCCTCGCCGTCGCGATGCGCGAGTCGGGCGAGCTCGCGGGCAACACCCTCGTCGCCACGGTGATGAGCAATCTCGGTCTGCACATCGCGATGCGGGAAGCCGGCATCGAGGTGCGCACCACCGCCGTCGGCGACCGCTACGTCCTCGAAGAGCTGCGTTCGGGCAGCTTCAGCCTCGGTGGAGAGCAGTCGGGGCACGTCGTGCTGCCCGGATTCGGCACCACCGGCGACGGCGTGCTCACGGGGCTCCGCCTCATGGCGCGTATGGCTCGGACGGGCCGCGCCCTCGCCGAACTGGCGGCCGTCATGCAGACCCTCCCGCAGGTTCTCGTGAACGTGAAGGTCACGGACAAGGCTGCGGTGGCCGTCTCGCCGCAGGTGCTCGCCGCGGTCGCCGACGCCGAACGTCAACTCGGCGACACGGGCCGGGTCCTGCTGCGGCCGTCCGGCACCGAGCAGCTGGTCCGCGTCATGGTCGAGGCGACCGAGATCGAGATCGCCCGGGCTCTCGCCGACGGCCTGGCCGACCGCGTCGCCTCCGTCTGACCCGCCTGGAGGACTCCGCGTCCGACTCGTCCGCTGGACATGGGGAACCGACGCGACCTCTGCTGCGTCTGAACCAGTGACCGGCAGGCAGGGAGTGGGACGTGGGCGGGGAACTGAAATTCGAGGACGCGACGGTGCGGTCGGTGGCGGCAGCGCTCGTCGACTCGGCGGGTGAGCTGGCGTTGCTCGCGGACCGCGTGGAGTCGGCGGTCGAACACGATTGCGCTCCACTGGCGGACGGTATCCGTCAGTGGGCTCGGCGCACCGCGACCGACGCCGCGCTCCTGTCCGCGACCGCCGACAGGTATCGGGAACAGGACGTGGCCGCTGCCGCGAGCATCGGGAGTCTGGCGCTGTGACCGGCGCCCTGCCCGCCGCGGAGGCGGCAGGACTCGCCTACCTCGTTCGCGTCGGCGGCAGGGCCGGGATCGGCGCAGAGGTGGAACGTTTCCTCGACCACTACCGGGCCACCCCCGCACTCGACTCCGATGCGCTCCACGCCGACGCGGAGGTACTGCGGTCGGCCGCGGCGGTCATGCGGGCTCACCTCCTGGCGCAGGAGCAGGCGGTGGCGCGTCTGCGCGCAGCCTGGGCCGGTGGCGCGGCGGATGCCGCCCTCGCGACGCTGACCCGACACCACGAGTTCGCGCGCGCCGACTGCGTCGCGGTCCTCGCCGCCGCGCAGACACTCGACGACGCGGGTGATCTGATCCGCGACGCGGCAGCGGCGAGAACGGAACTGGTCGGCAGGATGTTCGGACAGCGGAGCCCGGACACAGACCCGGACGGGTCCCCGGCGGTGCTCACCGCACATGCGACGGCCTGCCTGACGGCGATGACCGATCTGATCGTCGCCGTCGACGACATCGTCGAGGAGGTGCGTCGCACGGTGGAGTCGGCAGTGGACACGATGTGCGTGCGGGTCGCGCAGGGTCCGGAGTCGACCCCGGCGCCCGTTCCCGCCGTCGACACCGGCGCTCTGGCGCCGGATGCGGCGCGGCCGACCGTCGATCACGCCGCACCCGAGACCGTCGCGCCGCCCGCCGTCCGGGACGTGCCGGTGGTGGACGGACCGGCCGACACCCCCGGGGCGCCGGGACCGGGTTCCGGGCCCGAGATGCGGCGGGTTCGTGGCAGGGAGCGGGACCCCGCGGCGGTCGAGACCCCCACGCCCGATGTCGGCACCGGAGCCGAACTGGCCGGGGCCGGGCCGTTGGCCGGAACGGACCCGCTGTGAGTCTCGAGGGGCTGCGCGCGGCGCTGGCGTCGGCAGTGAGTCGGGCGGAGGCGGCGATCGACGCCGCCGATCGTGCAGCCGACGGCGTCCACACCACCGGCGCGGAGACCGACGGTGCGGAGGGTCCCGCGGGAGACCTCTCCGCCGGCGGCACCCGGGGCGTCCGACCCGCAGGTTCCGAAGTGGGGCCGGGCGCGGCCGAGGTCTACCCCCGCAGCAGGTGGCTGGTCTGATCCTCGTCCTCCGACTCGGGAACCAGGGTCGTGTGCGGGATCTCGACGTCCGGGGTCGCGAACGGCGCGTACTCGGTGTCACCGGTCAGGTGGTAGAGCAGGTACCCGGTGAGCAACGCCCGGGTCACGCGTTGGGTTCCACGCTCCGACTTCCCGAGCCCCAGCGCGCCCAGCAGTGCCCTGCCCTCGAGCAGTCCACCGGCCGAGGCCTTGTCGACGCTCCGCAGGATGGTCTGCCCACCCCACGCGGCAGCGAGGGAGCGGGCGTTGCAGTTCATCGAGTCGAGGTCACGGGCTGGAGCGAGCACCAGCGCCGGACCGCTCTGACGGGCGGCGAACGTCTCGGCGGACGGTGCAGTGGGCGCGGGGAAGATCGCGGCGACCGCAGGCGATCCGTGCTCGGCGGCGGCGATCACGGCGGCGCCGGCGCCCATACCGTGCCCGGCGAACGCCACCCGATCGGCGGCGACGCTGATCATGCCGGGGCCCAACCGGACCCCGGCCACGATGTCGGCGGCGCTGCGCAGATCCGCGGCCAGCGCGAGAGGAGATGCGACGGGCGACCGCCGGGTGTCCGGTACGGCCGCGACGAGGCCCCACGAGGCCAGGTGGATCATCGTCTCGCGGTACCGGGCCGCGCTGGTCATCCACCCGTGCCCGAAGACCACCGCGGGGAGGGCGAAACCCTCGGCCGGCGTGTACACGGACCCGGGCAGCCCGGCCAGTGCCAGATCGCCGTGCAACACCGGATTCGGTCCACGCTTGGACAGTCGGGTGACCAGGTTCTTGGGAGTCGGCGCCACGAGCAGAACCGTATCCGATCGGCCGGTCCCCGTGCGAGGCCGCACGTGTGCGCACGCACGGGACGGCGCGTCCGCCGGGACGGCCGCGGCCGGGCGTGTTCTAGGGTCGTCGGGAGCAGGTGCGGGTGGGAACGAAGACGGTGGTTCTGGAGTGATGGTGATGGGCGGGTTGACGGTTCCGGTACCGCGGAATCTGTCGCGGGCGGCGGCGAACGTGCGAGCCCGACTCGGTTCGGACGGACTCGCGGACCTGCGCCCGACCGACTCGACGGTGGTGGACTCGACCCCCGAGCGCACGATCCGGCGGTTCCGGCCGTCGAACGGAGTGACCGTGGGCGCCCCGATCCTGCTCGTTACCCCGCTGGCGGCCACGTCGATCGCGTTCGATCTGCGCCGCGGATGCAGCTTCGTGGCACATCTCGCCGAAACCGGCCGCGACGTGTACGTGGTCGACTACGGGCCGGTGAACTTCGAGGATCGCTCCCGCGGAATCGAACACTGGGTCGACGACGTCGTTCCCGATGCGGTGCGGGTCGTCAGCGCCGATGCAGGCGGCGTCGACGTGCACCTGGCCGGCTGGTCGCTGGGCGGCATCTTCGCGGTCTTCGCCGCGGCGGCCCATCCCGAACTGCCGCTGCGGTCGGTGACGCCGATCGCCAGCCCCTTCGACCTGCGCCGGGTGCCGCTGTTCGCCACGCTTCGCCCACTCGACCGGATGTTCGGGCCCTACACCGTCGCGCCGTTCTACCGGTTGCTCGGCATCGTTCCCGCGCCCCTCACCAGCCTCGGGTTCAAGATCGCCAGTGCGGACAAGTACCTCACCCGACCGTGGGCCGTACTGACCAACCTCGACGATCGGGACCATCTCGAACAGATCGAGGCGGTCGACCGCTTCATGAACAGCATGTACGCGTATCCGGGGCGAACCTTCGGTCAGCTCTACCACGTCATCATGCGGTCGAACGAGTTCGCGACCGGTCACATGCGGATCGCCGGCCGGGACGTCGATCTCGGCGCGATCGACGTCCCGGTGATGGTGATCGCCGGTTCCGGTGACGGTCTCGCACCCGAACCAGCGGTGCGGCACCTCGTCGACCTCGTCGTCGGCGCCCCGGAGGTGCGATTCGGGGCGTATCCCGGCGGTCATCTCGGAGTGCTCACCGGACGCCGGGCCCGGGACACGATGTGGCCCGCCCTCGCCGGCTTCCTCGCCGACTGCGACGAGGGCGAATCGAACGGGTGAATTCGCCGTTACGCCACCGCGTCACCCGATCTCTTGTTTGAATGACTCGGCTGTTCGACATCCCGGTACCCGTGGACGCGAAAGACGGTGGACATGCGGCGAGCGCTTCGTGGTCTGGTTCTGGTTCTCGCTCTCGTGTCAGCGGTGGTCGCTCCACCCGCACTCACCGGCCCCATGGTCGCCGGCGCACAGGTAGCGGCACCGGAACCGGCGGTGCTCGGTGTCGGCCAGTATCCGCGCCTGGCCCGGCTCGACTCGGGTGCCATCGTCGCGTCGTTGACCACTCGGGACGCCGGCGGCGATTTCACGCAGATCATGGAGAGCACCGACGAGGGCGCCACCTTCCATCCGATCGGCGCGGTCCGGGACCCCGAGGCCGTCCACGGCCAGTGCTGCGCAACCCTCTTCGAGATGCCGCAGCAGGTCGGATTCCTGCCCGCGGGAACGTTGTTGTGGGCGGGGACCGTCGGTTACCTCCCGGGACCCGACTCGAAGGTCGCCATCAAGGTCTGGTCGAGCGGTGACGGTGGTCGCACCTGGGCGCCGCTCGGAGTCGCGGCACGGTCGCCCGGCGGTGGTGGGGTGTGGGAACCCGAGTTCACCGTCGACGCGGGATTGCTGTGGCTCTACTACGCGGACGAGACCGAGGGCGCGCACTCGCAGGTCATCAGCCGGGTCGCCACGATCGACGGCGTGAACTGGTGGGGACGGCACGTGGTGCAGGCGAACGGCGAACACAACCTGCGACCCGGGATGGCGACGATCGCGCGCCTGCCCGACGGGCGGCTCGCCTCCACCCACGAGATGTGCGAGATCGGGCAGGACCGCTGCACGCCCTACCTGCGGTTCTCCGACACCGGGCTGTGGTGGGGGAACGGTGTGCTCGACCAGGGCATCCAGGTGATCGCCTTCGACGGGAGCAGGCTCAAGCACTCGCCGTACCTGACGGCGCTCGCGGGTGGCCCTCTCGGTACCCGCCTCGTACTCGGCGGCCAGGCGCTGATCGACCGCGACGGCCGGCGCGATCCCCGCAGCGGCAAGGTGCTGCTCGTCAACGACAGCCTCGGCGCGGGGCCGTGGTTCGAGATCGCGGCCCCGGTCCCGGTGACCGACCCGCAGTCCGACACCTGCGCGAACTACAGTTCGCCGCTCCTGCCGGTCGACGGCGGCACGAACATCCTGCAGATCGCCGTCACCCTGAAGGACGGCGTCTGCACCGCTCGATTCGGCAAGGGCCCCGCGGGACCCCGCTGAGCGCGGGACGGGTCGATGGATGTGGCCCAGCGCTCCCACCTCGGGGCACTTGTGGTCCCCGGTTCCCAGTAGGCTTGTCCACCATGTGCGGAATCGTGGGATACGTCGGCCACCGCCAGGCTCTCGACGTCGTCGTGAAGGCGCTGCGGCGGATGGAGTACCGCGGATACGACTCGGCCGGGATCGCGATCCTGGACGGAGCGGGTGGGCTCGCCGTCGAGCGCAAGGCGGGCAAGCTGGACAACCTGACCGCCGAACTCGACGAGTCCGGTGTCGACAGGTTCACCGGCAACGCCGGCATCGGACACACCCGGTGGGCGACGCACGGGCGCCCGACGGACCGGAACGCGCACCCGCACCGCGACGCGAGCGGCAAGCTCGCCGTCGTGCACAACGGCATCATCGAGAACTTCGCTCCGCTGCGGCACGAACTCGAGTCCGCGGGCGTCGAGCTGCGCAGCGACACCGACAGCGAGGTCGCCGTTCACCTCGTTGCCCAGGCGTACGCCGAGGGCGACACCGCCGGGGACTTCGTGGCCAGCACCCACAAGGTGCTGCGGCGGCTCGAAGGCGCGTTCACCCTGGTGTTCACGCACGCCGATCACCCCGACACCATCGTCGCGGCCCGCCGGTCCACGCCGCTCGTCGTCGGCGTCGGCCACGGGGAGATGTTCGTCGGCTCGGATGTCGCGGCATTCATCGAGCACACCCGGGACGCGATCGAGCTCGGACAGGACCAGGTCGTCGTCATCACTGCGGACGAGTACCGGATCACCGACTTCGCCGGAAACGAGTCGGCAGGTCGTCCCTTCCGCATCGACTGGGATCTCGAGGCCGCGGAGAAGGGCGGCCACGACTACTTCATGCTCAAGGAGATCGAGGAGCAGCCCGCCGCCGTCGGCGACACGCTCCTCGGCCACTTCGAGCAGGGCCGGATCGTCCTCGACGAGCAGCGGCTGTCCGACCAGGAGCTGCGCGACGTCGACAAGGTGTTCGTCGTCGCCTGCGGCAGCGCCTACCACTCGGGCCTGCTCGCCAAGTACGCCATCGAGCACTGGACCAGGCTCCCCGTCGAGGTCGAGCTGGCCAGCGAGTTCCGCTACCGGGACCCCGTCCTGGACCGGTCGACGCTCGTCGTCGCGATCTCCCAGTCGGGTGAGACGGCGGACACGCTGGAGGCGGTCAAGCACGCGAAGGACCAGAAGGCCCGGGTCCTGGCGATCTGCAACACCAACGGCGCCCAGATCCCGCGTGAGGCGGACGCCGTCCTCTACACGCGGGCCGGTCCGGAGATCGCCGTCGCGTCGACGAAGGCGTTCCTCGCCCAGGTGACCGCGAACTACCTCGTCGGACTGGCGCTCGCGCAGGCGCGCGGCACCAAGTACCCCGACGAGGTGGCCCGCGAGTTCGCCGAGCTCGAGGCGATGCCCGCCCTCGTCACGCGGGTGCTCGAGACGGTCGAACCCGTGCGAGCGCTGGCCCGCGAGTTCGCGGACGCGTCGACCGTGCTGTTCCTCGGCAGGCACGTCGGGTACCCCGTCGCGCTCGAGGGTGCGCTCAAGCTCAAGGAGTTGGCGTACATGCACGCGGAGGGCTTCGCAGCGGGTGAGCTGAAGCACGGTCCGATCGCCCTGATCGAGGAGGGCCTGCCGGTCATCGTGGTGATGCCGTCCCCGAAGGGACGCGCGGTGCTGCACTCGAAGCTGGTCTCCAACATCCAGGAGATCAAGGCGCGTGGTGCCCGGACGATCGTGATCGCCGAGGAGGGTGACGAGATGGTGCGTCCGCACGCGGATCACCTGATCGAGATCCCGGCGGCGCCGACGTTGCTGCAGCCGTTGCTGTCGACCGTGCCGTTGCAGGTGTTCGCCGCCGAGATCGCCCGCGCCCGCGGCTACGACGTCGACAAGCCCCGCAACCTGGCGAAGTCCGTCACAGTCGAATAGCCGGGCGGGGCGACCCGTCCGGTGATCCGAGCAGGAGGGTCCCGGTGCGCGAGTTCCACACGGTCGATCGGGTTCGGGCGGCCGAGGCACCGCTGCTGGCCACTCTGCCGGAGGGCACGTTGATGCGGCGCGCCGCACACGGCCTCGCCGGGGTGGTCACCGCCGAATTGCGCTTGCGCACAGGTGGTGTGGCGGGCCGGTCGGTGGCGCTGCTCGTCGGCTCCGGCGACAACGGTGGCGATGCGTTGTGGGCCGGTGCGATGCTGCGACGTCGCGGTGTCGCGGTGACGGCGGTCCTGCTGGATCCGCCTCGTGCCCACGTCGCCGGACTCGCAGCACTGCGGGCCGCAGGCGGCCGGGTCGCGGCGGAGGTGGGGGAGCCGGACCTGGTGCTGGACGGCATCGTGGGCATCTCCGGCCGTGGTCCGCTGCGTCCCGCGGCGGCGGCCCTCGTCGCCTCGGTCGACGCCCCGATCGTCGCCGTCGACCTGCCCAGCGGCGTCGACCCGGACACCGGAGCGGTGACGGGCCCCGCGGTGACCGCTGCGGTGACGGTGGCGTTCGGCGCCCTCAAGCCCGTGCACGCGCTCGCCGGAAGTAGTTGCGGGCGAATCGAGTTGATCGACATCGGGCTCGACCTCCCGGCCGCCGACCTCGCTGCTCTCACGCCGGCCGAGGTCGGTGAGCGGTGGCCGCTGCCGGGTGCCGTCGACGACAAGTACAGCCAGGGGGTCGTGGGCGTCGTGGCCGGTAGCTCGGGGTATCCGGGAGCCGCGGTCCTGTCCTGCGGCGGAGCGGTCGCGGCGACATCCGGGATGGTCCGGTACGTCGGATCGGTGGCGTCCGAGGTGCTCGCGCGGTGGCCCGAGGTGGTCGCGGCGGACGACCTCGCGTCCGCCGGCCGGGTGCAGGCATGGGTGGTCGGACCGGGAATCGGGACGGACCGGGGCGCACATGCCCTGGTGCGCGACGTACTCGCGACAGACCTGCCGGTCCTCGTCGACGCCGACGGACTCACCGTTCTCGCCTCCGATCCGGCACTCGTCCGGGGCCGCACGGCGCCGACCCTGCTCACTCCGCACGCGGGGGAGTTCGAGCGGCTGACGGGCGTCGACCCGGCCGACGACCGCGTCGGGCGCACCCGCGACCTCGCCGCGCAGTGGGGCGTGACGGTGCTGCTCAAGGGGCGGGCGACGGTGATCGCGGGCCCGGACGGGCGGGCGCTGGTCAACGACGCCGCGGGCTCGGCCGCCGCGACCGCAGGCTCGGGCGACGTTCTCTCCGGGGTGGTCGGAGCGCTGCTCTCGACGGGACTCGGTGCCACCACCGCCGCGGCGATGGGTGCCCGAGCTCACTCGCTCGCCGCGGCCCTGGCCGCCGGAGACGGAACCGAGGTGGTCGCGCCGATCTCCGCCGGCGAATTGTTGTCGCAGGTCAGAGCGTCGATTCGGGTTCTTCGTGCGCAAACGGTGCTCGGAATGTGACCCGAACCGCGGGCCGGGCCATTGGGGCGAAACGGCACCCGGTGGCAGTATCGAAGGATCATGATCATCGCCGCGCACAGTGACCGACCGACACCCGTCCCCGAGGCGGGTGCCTTTTCGTTGGCGCCCGCAGCGCACGCGGTGCCGCCCGGACCTGCACCGCAGGCGGAAGCCGTGATCGACCTCGACGCCGTCGCACACAACGTCCGGTTGCTGTGCGAGCACGCCGGGAACGCGGGAGTGATGGCGGTCGTCAAGGCCGACGCCTACAACCACGGCGCCCTCGCCGTCAGCCGGGCCGCGCTCGCCGCCGGAGCGACCGAACTGGGCGTCACCACGGTCGAGGAGGCCGTCGCGCTGCGCGAGGCCGGGATCACCGCGCCGGTGGTGTCGTGGCTGCACACACCCGACACCGACTTCCGCGCCGCCGTCGCCGCGAACGTCGAGATCGCGGTGTCCTCGCCGCGGCACCTGGACGCGGTGGTCGCCGCTGTTCGCTCGACGGGTACGACGGCCGCCGTGTCGATGAAGGTGGACACCGGGCTGAACCGCAACGGTGTGTCCGCCGTCGAACTCGACGACCTGCTGGACGGGCTGGCCCGTGCGCAGGCCGAGGGTGCGATCCGCTTCGGCGGCGTGTTCTCGCACCTCGCGCACGCCGACGAGCCGCACAATCCCGTGATCGACGTGCAGGCGGAAGTACTGCGCGACGCGGTCGCCCGCGCCGAGCGGCTCGGCCTGCGCGCCGACCGGGTGCATCTGGCCAATTCCGCGGCGACACTGACCCGGCCCGACCTGCGGTTCGACATGGTCCGTCCCGGAATCGCGCTGTACGGACTCTCGCCCGTGCCCGAGCTGGGCGGCTTCGGGCTGCGCCCCGCCATGACGCTGCGGGCGCGCATCGCCCTGGTGAAGAAGGTTTCCGCCGGTGCGGGCGTGTCGTACGGGCACACCTGGATCGCCCCCCGCGACACCACCGTCGCGCTGCTTCCGGTCGGCTACGCCGACGGGGTGCCCCGGGCGCTGAGCGGTCGATTCGACGTCCAGATCGGCTCCCGCCGGTTCCCCCAGATCGGTCGGGTGTGCATGGACCAGGTCGTGGTGGACCTCGGTCCCGATCCGGGTTCCGTCGCGGAGGGCGACACCGCCGTCCTGTTCGGTCCCGGAGACGACGGCGGACCCGTCGCGCAGGAATGGGCCGATGCGCTGGACACCATCCACTACGAGGTGGTCACCGGCGTGCGGGGCCGGGTGGCGCGCGGTTACGTCGGCGGCACCGGATCGGGCGTCCGATGACGCCGCTGGGGCGGCGGAGCGTGCTCGGTGGCACCGGTGTCGCGACCGCGGTGGGCGCGTTCGCGGGGGTGCGGGCGGTTCGCACCAAACCGGAGAAGTCGCGGCGTGGCCGCGACCGGTACGCAGACGAGGACTTCGGCCTGCTCGACAGCGACCGTGGGAGCCTCGTCGTCGCGGACGACGGCGTGACCCTGGCGGTGCGTGAAGTGGGTCCGGCGACCGCGCCGCTGACGGTGGTCTTCGTCCACGGGTACTGCCTGCGGATGGATTCCTGGCACTTCCAGCGGAAACAGTTGCACCGACGGTGGGGCGACGGGGTCCGGATGGTGTTCTACGACCAGCGTGGGCACGGGCGCTCGGGAACCCCGAGTGCCGAGTCGTGCACGATCGGTCAGCTGGGCCGGGACCTGCACGCGGTGCTCCGGGCGGTGGCGCCGACCGGCCCGGTCGTGCTCGTCGGGCACTCGATGGGCGGCATGTCCATCCTCGCGTTGGCCCGGCAGGTGCCGGAGCTGTTCGGTGGCCGGGTGATCGGCGTCGGCCTGCTGGCGACGGCCGCAGCGGGCCTGAACAAGACCGGCCTCAGCCGTAACCTGGACAACCCGGTCATCGACGCGTTCCGGCTCGCGGTGCGCACCGCACCCGGGCTGGTGCAGTTCGGCCGGGGCGCGGCTCGTGCGATCATCGCCCCGATCATGCGTGCCGCGTCGTTCGGTACGGAGGTGAGCCCGTCGTTGCACCGCTTCTCGGATCGGATGCTGAACGAGACGTCCGTGACGACCATCGTCAACTTCCTGAAGTCGATCGAGTTGCACGACGAGTCGGCGGCGATCCCCGTGATCGCGGACCTGCCCGCGCTGGTGCTGTGCGGTGACGCCGACATGGTGCTGCCGTTCTCCCAGTCGGAGACGCTCGCCGACGCGTTGACGAACTGCGAACTGGTGCGGGTGGTTTCGGGTGGACACCTCGTTCAGCTGGAGTTCCCCATCCGATGTACGGATGCGATCGACCGGCTGGTGACCCGTGCCGCCGAGGCCGTGGACTACGAGCGAGAGGCGGGGATCGGTGGCTGACCGCGAGGACGCACTGCGTGAGCACGCGGTGATCCACCTGCCGACGGTCGAGGACACCGAGGCGTTCGGTCGCCGGCTGGCGGTCGACCTGGTCGCCGGGGACCTCGTCGTCCTCGACGGACCTCTCGGCGCCGGCAAGACCGCCCTGGCCAGGGGAATCGCGGCCGGGCTCGGAGTCGAGGGCCGAGTCAGCTCGCCGACCTTCATCATCGCCCGCGAGCACCGGGCCGGCGAGCGCCCCGACGGCGGCGCGCCGGTCGCGATGGTGCACGTCGACGCCTACCGGCTGGGCCTCGGCGCCGACCGTGCCGCGACCTTCGACGAACTGGACGCCCTCGACCTCGACACCGACCTCGCCGACGCGGTGGTCGTCGTCGAGTGGGGCGAAGGGATCGTCGAGCACCTGACGGACCGGCATCTGCTGGTTCGGCTGCGCCGCGAACCCGAGTCCGACGTGCGGACCGCGCAGTGGGGTCGGGTCTCGTGAATACCCACACTGACGTGCGGGTATTCTGGTAAACCGTGCTCGTACTCGCCGTCGATACCGCCACCCCAGCCGTCACCGCGGGGGTGGTCCGCCTGGACGGCGGTGCCCCCCGGACCCTGGCGTCCCGGGTCACCGTCAACGCCCGCGCCCACGCCGAGGTCCTGACCCCGCACATCATGGAGTGCCTCGGGGAGGCCGGTCTCGCGCCCACCGACCTCGACGCCGTCGTCGTCGGTATCGGACCCGGCCCCTTCACGGGCCTGCGGGTGGGGATGGCGACCGGCGCGGCGTTCGGTGACGCGCTCGGCCGCCCCGTGTTCGGTGTCTGCAGCCTGGACGCGATCGCCGCGGATGCCGCCGACGACCGCGACCTGCTCGTGGTCACCGATGCCCGCAGGCGCGAGGTGTACTGGGCCCGGTATTCGGGTGGCGCCCGGGTGGCGGGCCCCGGTGTCGACAAGCCGGCCGACCTCGAGCCGCAACCGTCGGTCGTGGTGGCGGGTTCGGAGGCGCACGTCGCGCTGTTCGACCTGCCCGTCGTGGGGGCGCCGTCGCCGTCGCCGGCCGGGCTGGTGGCGGTGGCCGCCGCGGACCTCCTCGCCGGAGCCGAGCCGAAACCGCTGGTGCCGCTGTACCTTCGGCGCCCGGATGCCGTCGAGACGGCGGACCGGAAGAAATGAGCGACACACTCACGGCGATGCGTCCGGAGGACGCGGAGCGTTGTGCCGACCTCGAGTCGCTGCTGTTCGCCGGGGACGGGCCGTGGAGTGCGGACGCGTTCCGCTCCGAACTCGATCACGCGCACAACCGGTACGTCGTGGTGCGTGACAGCGAGGGCGTCGTCATCGGGTACGCGGGGATCGCGTTGCTGGGCAACACGTTCGCGCCGGAGGCCGAGGTCCACACGATCGGTGTCGATCCGGAGCACCGCCGCCGCGGACTGGGTTCCCTGCTGCTCGCCGAGCTGCTGCGCCTCGCGGACCGGCACGGAGGTCCGGTGTTCCTCGAGGTCCGCACCGACAACGACGCCGCGCTCGCGCTGTACCGCCGCGAGGGTTTCGAGGTCGTCGGAACCCGACGCAACTACTACCAGCCCAGTGGGGCCGACGCGTACACGATGCGTCGGCCGCATCCGTCGAGCGTGTCCGAGGAGCAGCAGCCGTGATCGTGATGGGAATCGAGAGCTCCTGCGACGAAACGGGAGTCGGCATCGTCCGATGGCACGAGGACGGCACTTGTGAACTGCTCGCCGACGAGGTGGCCTCGAGCGTCGACCAGCACGCCCGCTACGGCGGTGTGGTCCCCGAGGTCGCGTCGCGGGCCCATCTGGAGGCGATCGTGCCGACGATGCGTCGCGCGCTCGCGCAGGCCGGCATCTCGAAGCCGGACGCACTCGCCGTCACCATCGGACCCGGTCTCGCCGGTGCGCTGCTCGTCGGCGCCGCTGCGGCGAAGGCGTACGCCGCTGCCTGGGACGTGCCGTTCTATGCCCTCAACCACCTCGGCGGCCACGTCGCCGTCGACACGCTCGAGCACGGACCGATGCCGTCGTGCGTGGCACTTCTCGTTTCCGGCGGGCACACCCATCTGCTGCACGTCCGCGACCTCGCGCAACCGATCGAGGAACTCGGTACCACCGTCGACGACGCCGCAGGAGAGGCGTTCGACAAGGTCGCGCGCCTGCTCGGGCTCGGTTTCCCCGGGGGGCCGGCCCTCGACGTCGCGGCCCGCGACGGCGACCCGAAGGCCATCGCGTTTCCCCGCGGCATGACCGGTCCCCGCGACGCCCGTCACGACTTCTCGTTCTCCGGCCTGAAAACGGCCGTCGCCCGGTACGTCGAGTCGAGGGAGCGAACGGGTGAGCCGTTGCCGATCCCGGACATCGCGGCCTCGTTCCAGGAAGCCGTCGCCGATGTGCTGACCATGAAGGCGGTTCGCGCGGCGACCGACGTCGGAGTGGACACGCTGGTCCTCGGCGGTGGCGCGACCGCGAACTCGCGGATCAGGTCGCTGGCGCAGGAACGGTGCGACGCGGCCGGTCTGACGCTTCGCATCCCGAAACCGCGTCTCTGCACCGACAATGGCGTGATGATCGCTGCACTGGGCGCACACGTCATCGCGGGCGGCGCGACACCGTCCCCGCTCACCGTCGCCACCGACCCCGGACTGTCCGTCACCGTCAGTCAGTCCCGGGTCGATGGCGACTGACCGGCTCGGGGACCTGCCGCACAAGGAGCGGCGCCGGCTCTTCCGGCGCGCCCTGGTGCGGCCGCTGGCCACGGTGGTGATCCTGCTCGGCGTGTACTTCGCCGTGCCGATGGAAGGGGTCGAGTCGCTGACGGCGCTGGGCGCCGTGCTGCTGTGCCTGGTGGTCGTCGTGGCGGTCTTCGTCTGGCAGGTGCGGCGCATCCTCGCCGCGCCGTATCCGGCGTTGCAGTCCATCGAGGCACTGGCCGTGTCGGTCCCGACCTATCTGTTCGGTTTCGCGACGATCTACCACCTGGTGTCCGTCGGGTCGGCGGGCAGTTTCTCCGAGGAGATGTCCCGGATCGACTCGCTCTACTTCACCCTCGTGTGCTTCTCTACGGTCGGTTTCGGTGACATCGTCGCGAAGTCGGAGGCCGCGCGTGCCCTGGTCAGCGTGCAGATCGTCGGTAACCTGGTGCTCATCGCGGCCGGCGTGCGGGTGGTCACCGCGGCCGTTCAGGAAGCGCGTCGGCGTCGCGAGACGGAGGCGGAGGGCGGCTGATCCGACGTGAGCGGCGTCGCCCGGGTTTCCCTCGATCCCGGCGGGGCCGGGACCAGGTCAGGACGGGATCGTCAGCTGGAACAGCACGGTGCCGGCCGACGACGTGACCAGGTCGTCGACGGTGATGGAGTCGAGGGACTCGTAGAAGGCGTTCTGGGCGCGCCGCAGGGCGCCGCGCAGTCGGCAGTCCCCGCGCAGCGGGCAGGGGGTCGCGCCCTCACAGGTGACGACCTCGTCGTCGCCTTCGAGTTGGCGCGTGAGCCAGCCGATCGACGTGGATCGGGCGTTCTCGGTGATCGAGAGCCCGCCGCCCCGACCACGGCGGGCCTCGACCATACCGAGTTCCTTCAGGCGGAGCACCACCTTCGTGGTGTGCGTGTACGGAATCGACATCTCGTCCGCCACCTGAGCGGTCGTCAGGCCTCCGCCTCCGGGAGCGACGGCAAGTCGCATCATCACGCGCAGCCCGAGATCGGTGAACTTGGTGAGCTGCACGCGCACGACGCTATATTAGTTGCATCCCGGGTGCAACAATCAGCGAATGTGATCTTCGCTGGTCACGACCACGGGGACGGCAGGAGCAACTCCGTGTTGTGGTCGATCGTGCCTCCCAGTCGAGCCGGGTCGGCGTGGATGTCGTTGAACGACAACTCGCGATACAGCGACGCCAGGCCCGTGGGCGAGAAGTCGCCGTGGCGCGCCTCGTAGGGGCTGTCGGCCTCGATCAGCGTCGTCAGCAGCGACAGTGTGCCGTCGGCGTTGTCGACGATCTCCACGATCCGGGCGTGCTGTGGAAAGTCGACGTGCGAGGCGGTGTTGATCTCCCAGAACCCCTGTGCGGGAGTCGGTCCCGGGTGTGGCGTGATCCGGTTCTCGTGGGTGTGTCCGTTGACCCAGGCGAGGACGTTCGGAAACCGCATCAGCAACGCCACGAGTTCGGCGCCCCCGTGCCGTGCCTCGAACGGGTTCGCCGGGTCGGGAATCAGGTTGTCCATCGTCGTGCTGGTGTGGTGGCTGAACAGCAGGAAGAGGGTGTCCTGTCGGCTCTGCTCGACGACGCGGCCGTCCACGTCGACGTACCGGCTGCTGCCCTCGACCAGCGTCCGTTCGATCCACCGGAACTGGGCTTCGCCGAGGGAGCCGTCCACGAATCCGGCCGGGTTCGTGGAGTCCATGCTGATCCCGACCACGCCGGGCGCGATCTCGAACGAGTAGTAGCCGATCCCCGTCTCGGCGGCGTCCGGCGCGAACCCGTGCCCGACCGGACCGGGACCCGTGTTCGCGGGATCGAGGTGGGCGGCGATGTACTGCCGAGGCGTGAAGGGCGCCCGGGACGGGTCCGGGGTGACGTGACGCGGGGGAGAGGTGATGGCGGCGAGTGCGTTCAGGACGGCGCCCGGCCCGGACTTCATGGCCATCGCCACCGACAGCGACTCCTCGGGGGAGGCGGGCACCTCGATCTTCAGGTCGCCCGTGTACATCGCGTCCAGTGGGCCGATGCCGCTCGGGAGGGTCCCCGACACCGAGTCGTCGTGATTGCCGAAGACGCTGAACCAGCGCGTGTCCAGGCCGGGGCTCGTCACCGGCACGAGTGCCGCGCCGAGCAGTCCCGGGATCTCCGGGAAACCGGCCTGCTTGTAGATGTCCGGGATGGACGACTCCGGATTCCAGAACAGGTCCGAACCCGAGTTCTGCACGCCCTCGTAGCGGTCCGCGGCTCCGGTGTTCGGGACGAACGTGCCACCGTTCAGTGCGGTGAGGAACCAGCCGAGTTCGGCGTGTTCGTGATTGTCGGTGTTGTCGCCCGTCGACACCACCGCGTCGAACGCGCGTCCGGTGTGCGGGCCTGCCGCGACGGAATTGACTCGCCGCACCAGGGACACCAGGCCCTGGGTCGTCAACGTCTCGTGTGGACGGAACGCCGACCCGTTGAACGGCGCGATGTACTCGAACCGAAGGGGGCACTGCGCGTCGATCACGTGCACGTCGGTGAGCTGGACCAGCGACGCCAGCGCCGTTCGGCGATCCTCGCGTCCCGACTTCGCCTCGGCCAGTTCGCCGCGGACGATCGTGGGCCACCCCGGTCCCGCGGTGAGCGTGCGGTATCCACTCGAACCGATCGGTGTCGCCACGGTTTCCAGTGTCGTTCCCGCGAACGAGGCGGGTAGCTCCGCGGCGCCGGCGTGCCACGTTCCCCACGGGGACCGCCCGAGGGCTCCGGCGCCGAACACTCCGACGCCGAGGGCGCCTGCTGCGCCGATGCCTGCGAGTCCGAGAAAATCGCGCCTGTTCAGGTTGGCCACGCGGTGAACTGTAGGTCACCGTCGGATGACGCGGGGGGATCTCGTCGGGAACGACGGGAAGTGTCCGCACACTCCTCCCTTGAGTGCTGGCACTCGCATGTATAGAGTGCTAGTTGGCGCTGACCCGGTCACGGCACCCGCGACGACGCGATCGGGGGACAGGGCCACATGCGTGAAAAGACGACACGCCCAGGGGAACAGCCCCGGGGCGTCCGAAATCCCCGAAAGTGGAGGGCTCATCGTGGCGAGCGTGAACATCAAGCCGCTCGAGGACAAGATCCTCGTCCAGGCCAACGAGGCCGAAACGACGACGGCCTCTGGCCTGGTCATCCCGGACACGGCCAAGGAGAAGCCGCAGGAGGGCACTGTTGTCGCAGTCGGCCCCGGTCGCTGGGACGAAGACGGCGAGAAGCGCATCCCGCTCGACGTCCAGGAGGGCGACACCGTCATCTACAGCAAGTACGGCGGAACCGAGATCAAGTACGCCGGCCAGGAGTACCTGATCCTGTCGGCACGCGACGTGCTGGCTGTCATCTCCAAGTAGCCACATGCATCCGCCCCGGTGTTCCGTCCACGGACCCGGGGCGGATCGCGTTGACGGACCACCTTCCGCAGGTACGGCTCGCCGACCTTCCCAGGAGTAACAGCACATATGTCCAAGCAGATCGAATTCAACGAGACCGCGCGTCGCGCTCTCGAGCGTGGCGTCGACCAGCTCGCGGACGCGGTCAAGGTGACCCTCGGACCCCGCGGTCGGCACGTCGTGCTCGCCAAGGCGTTCGGCGGCCCGACCGTCACCAACGACGGCGTGTCCATCGCCCGCGAGATCGAGCTCGAGGATCCCTTCGAGAACCTCGGAGCCCAGCTCGTCAAGTCCGTCGCCACCAAGACCAACGACGTCGCGGGTGACGGCACCACCACCGCGACCGTCCTGGCCCAGGCTCTCGTCAAGACCGGCCTGCGCAACGTCGCGGCCGGCGCCAACCCGATCGCGCTCGGCGTCGGCATCTCCAAGGCGGCCGACGCGGTCGCCGAGGCGCTGCTCGCCGCCGCGACCCCCGTCGAGGGCAAGGACGCCATCGCGCAGGTCGCCACCGTCTCCTCGCGCGACGAGGAGATCGGCGAGCTCGTCGGCGAGGCCATGACGCGCGTCGGCACCGACGGTGTCGTCACGGTCGAGGAGTCCTCGACCCTCGCGACCGAGCTCGTGGTCACCGAGGGCGTCCAGTTCGACAAGGGCTTCCTCTCGCCCTACTTCATCACCGACGTCGAGGCGCAGCAGGCCGTCCTCGAGGACGCTCTGGTGGTGCTGTACCGCGAGAAGATCAGCTCCCTGCCGGACTTCCTTCCGCTCCTCGAGAAGATCGCCGAGTCCGGCAAGCCGGTCCTGATCATCGCCGAGGACGTCGAGGGCGAGACCCTGTCCACCCTCGTCGTCAACTCCATCCGCAAGACGATCAAGGCCGTCGCGGTCAAGGCTCCGTACTTCGGTGACCGCCGCAAGGCGTTCCTCGAGGACCTGGCCGTCGTCACCGCCGGTACCGTCATCACCGCCGACATGGGCGTCACGCTCAAGGACGCGGGCCTCGAGCTGCTCGGTTCGGCGCGTCGTGTCGTCGTCACCAAGGACGAGACCACCATCGTCGACGGCGCGGGCACCCAGGCCGACATCGACACCCGCGTCGGCCAGCTCAAGCGCGAGATCGAGAACACCGACTCCGACTGGGACCGGGAGAAGCTCGAGGAGCGCCTCGCGAAGCTGGCCGGCGGCGTCGCCGTCATCAAGGTCGGTGCCGCCACGGAGACGGACCTCAAGGAGCGCAAGTTCCGCGTCGAGGACGCCGTCAACGCAGCCAAGGCCGCGGTCGAGGAGGGCATCGTGCCCGGTGGCGGTTCCGCCATCGTGCAGGCCGCTCAGTCCCTCACCGAACTCGCCGCGTCACTCTCGGGTGACGAGGCGACCGGTGTCGAGGTCGTCCGGACCGCGGTTCAGGCGCCGCTGTACTGGATCGCCACCAATGCGGGCGTCGACGGATCCGTCGTCGTCAACAAGGTCGCGGAGTCGCCGAAGGGGCACGGCTTCAACGCCGCCACCCTCACCTACGGCGACCTGCTCGCCGACGGTGTCGTCGACCCCGTCAAGGTGACCCGCTCGGCTGTCGTGAACGCCGCGTCGGTCGCACGGATGGTGCTCACCACCGAGTCCGCCGTCGTCGACAAGCCTGTCGTCGAGGAGGCCGCCGGCCACGGCCACGGCCACAGCCACTAGGCGCAGCCGAAGAGAGCCCCGGGCGGTCATCCGCCCGGGGCTCTCCTCGTTGCGTGGCCTTCGTCAGGAGGCGATCTTCTGGCGGAAGCGGCGTGTGTGCGCCTCCCGCTCGGCTTCGGACATCCCACCCCAGATTCCGTACGGCTCGCACACGGTGAGGGCGTGATTGCGGCACTGCGCGAGCACGGGGCATTGCCGGCACATCTCCTTCGCCCGCATCTCGCGCTGGGCGCGGGCCCGTCCACGCTCGCCGTCGGGGTGGAAGAACATCGAGGAGTCGACGCCGCGGCAGAGTCCGTGCATCTGCCAGTCCCAGATGTCGGCGTTGGGGCCGGGGAGGTGATTTGGTTGCGGCATTCCATCTCCTGACGTCGGCGGCTCGGGTACTGATCCCACCCCGGGGGGTGTTGCGTCGACCTCACGGTGGACGCTCCCGGTGGGTGAGGTGCCCGGTGAGCGAGTACAACCGTGAAGATCGTTCACATCCGTACTCAATTTCAACAGCAACGTTATAGTCGGCGTGGAAATCGAGTCAACAGTTCCGCGCGTGGTGATTTACATACCCCGAAGCCGAGAAATTAACTCTCCGTTCATCGACATCGACGCTATTTCGTGATTCTTTGGATGGAGGGTATGTGCGGAGATCCAGTACGGACGTACTTCGTAGATATGGCGTTTGTGCTGCGGCTTTGTTCCCGTCGAGCGCGCGCTGACGGTGCTGGAGCGGCGGGGTGGGCGCCTCGCGCGTCCCGGAGCGCACACGCACTCGCCCGTGTTGTTATCGGCAATTGATCGTCGGCGATTGTGTTCAATAATTACGCAAGTCGAAATCGTAATGTGACCGATACTGTCGGCGAACCTCCCGGTAACAAATGAACCCGGGCGCGGGTGACCGGTTCCGTGCACCGGCACCGCCGGGTCCCACTACCCTTGCCCGGTGCTCGCAACTCTCACCGCCGACCGCCTCGCCGACATCGCGTTCGGATCGGCCCCCGGCGCGCCCGTCCCGCCTGCGGCGGACAGTCCGCATGATCGCTGGCTCCGCGCCGTCGCGCGCGGTGGTCAGGGCAGGTACGCGGCCGCTCGTGCCGAACTCGCGCGCCTGCGCAGCGCCGGGGGCGGTGCCGTCCTCGACTCCCTCGCGGCCAGCACCGAGGCATCGTTGCTGCGCCAACTCGGGTGGCATCGCATCGCGTCCGGCCACGACGGCCGTGCTCTCGCGGTCCTGGGTGCCGCGCAGACGGTGGCGGCGCGAATCGCCCGGTGCGACGCTCTGACCGGACTGGCTGCCGACGCGCTCGGCTGTGGCCGGCTCGATCTCGGTTTCCGCCTGCTCGAACGGTGCGCCGATCAGCTCGCCGAGGACGACCCCGCCCTGTGGCGCCAGCGGATCAGGCTGCACTGGGTCACGGCCGAGATGTCGCTGGCGGCGGGCGATTCCGTCCGCGGCCGCGACGACGCGGCGCGCGCCGTGGAGCTTGCCGATGCGTCGCCGTCGGTGCGGCACCAGGTGAAGTCCGAGCTTCTGCTCGCAGCGGCGACGAGTGCGGGACCCGATCCCGCCGCGGCGGCCGAGCCCGCTCGCCGCGTGCTCGCGAGATGCACCGAGCACAACCTCATCCCATTGCGTTGGGCTGCCTCGATGCTGCTCGGCGGCATCGAGCCCGGCGCGGCGGTCGAGTTGGTGCGCCTGGAGTCCGAGGCCGCCATCGTGGCGGCGGGTGGGCGATTCCGGGAGTGGTGACCAAAGGTCGCTATCCTTCAAACGTTCCGCCAACCGGTCGGGAGCGCTCCACAACACAGGCGCGCCACTGTAACGCCAGGACTTTGTCTGTCGATGAGTAGTACGAGCGAGGATTTGGACTCAGCCGTCGCTGCGGCAGCGCAGGGCGATCGGGTTGCCTTGGCTCAGGTTCTGGAGTTTGTCCGACCCATGGTTGTGCGATATTGCCGATCACGGGTCGGAGCCGCGGAACGGGGGCACCTGTCCGCGGACGACGTGGCGCAGGAGGTGTGCCTGGCTGTGATGACCGCTCTACCCCGGTATCGGGACCAGGGGCGGCCGTTCATGGCATTCGTGTACGGGATCGCCGCGCACAAGGTGGCCGACGCGCACCGGAGCGCAGGGCGTAACCGATCCGAGTCCATGGCCGAAGTACCCGACATCGTCTCCGCAGACGAGGGCCCCGAGAAACTCGCCCTCGACTCCGAAACGAGCCGACAGGTGAACGCCCTGCTCGGCACACTGTCCGACAAGCACCGAGAAATCGTCATCCTTCGACTGGTAGTGGGTCTGTCCGCGGAGGAGACGGCAGCCGCCGTGGGGAGTACGGCGGGAGCAGTACGAGTAGCCCAACACCGGGCGCTCGCCAAGTTGAAGACAGAAGTAGCGAAAGCGGGTGAGATGTATGGCTAGGGGGAGCAAGCGTGGCCACCGTGACTGGTCGCGGAAACACGATGCGTCCGACGCCGACCTCACCCCGCAGGGTGATCCGTTGGCCGGAGAGACGAACGAGGGCGAGCCCTTCGACCTCGCCGCGGTCCAGCGCGACGACGCCCTCATCGACGCTCTCGCCAGCGGAGGCGACGTGCCCACCGCCACGGCGGAGGAGTACCGGCTCGCGGCGCTGCTGGCGGGGTGGAGGGCCGAGATCGTCGAGCCCGCGTTGCCTGCCGGCCCCACCCTCGACGAGGTGGCCGCAGCCGTCGACGCCGAGATCGCTCGCGAACGTGCGCCCAAACGCGGTTCGCTGCACCTGCTCCGGCCTGTCGCCGGCGCCGCCGCCGCGATCGCGGTCGTGATGGCGGGCCTCACCGTCGGGTCGTACAACGCGCAGCCCGGTGATCCGCTGTGGCGGGTCAAGGAGGTCGTGTTCACCGAACGCGCCAACTCGACCGTCGCCAGCATCGACACCACGAACAACCTCGAGGAGGCCGAGCGGATGCTCCGTTCGGGCGACTCGCAGGGCGCGATGGCGGTGCTGGAGTCCGCGAGCAAGCGGGTGGGCTCGGTCAGCGACGCGGCGAAGCGCGACGAGTTGAACGCCTGGTACGACCGGCTGCTCGCCGACGCCACGAGCGTGCTCCCGGTTCCGCCGCCGGCCGTGTCGGGCGTGGTGACGACGCCTGCCGCGCCGGTCGAGACGACGCTGCCGGCAGTTCCCCCGTCGAGTGGCCCGCAGTACCCGACCGGCGGGATCGTCGCGCCGACGCAACCTCCCGTGACGCAGCTGCCCCTCGACACGACCGTCCTGCCGGCCTCGCCGCTCACGACGATCCCGACACCGGGACCCGAGGTCGCCGTGACCCCGGATCCGGGCTCGACCGGGCCCGGACCGACGTCCATCCTCGTGCCCGTGCCGACCTCGCAGAAGGTCACGACCGAGACGCGGCAGCTGATCCCGAGCCAGCCCACCAGCTAGGTCGGTTGTCCGCCGACAGCGACACGAACGACGAAACGGCCCGACGAGCAGTGCTCGTCGGGCCGTGTCGCGTCGGTGCCGTGTGTGCGTTCCGTCAGGCGTCGAAGCTGTCGCCGTGCAGTGCCTCGTTCATCGAGGCGTCGGCGTAGCCGCGGCAGTAGTCCCACGTCACGTAGGCCTCGGGGACCGGGTCGTAGGCGGGCTCGTGCGGGCGGACGGTGCCGTCGACGAGGAGTTGGAGCAGGTTCGCCCGCAGCATGTCCCAGTCGTGGTAGTGGTCCTGCTGGCAGTCGTCGCAGCACACGACGAGGCCGCGGATTCCCCGGTGGGCCAACAGCGCCTCGTACACCGCGAGGTCCGCCAGGTCCTCTTCCACGGCGAGGCGCTCGTGGGGGTCCAGGGGTTGACCCGGCTCCAGCGCATCCAGTGCGGCGGACGGGTCGGACGGGTCGCCGGCGAACGGGTCCGGCGGCAGGCCGGGAGGCAATTGATCACGCACAGGACCACGGTACGCAGCGCGAGGCACTCTGCGCCACCCGTCACAGCGAACCGGGTTCGCCCGCACACGCGCGCAGCCGATACCATGGTGGCCGGTCCGAGGGAATACTTCGCCGCGGATCCGGCATTGTTTCTGTCCGAGGGATCGCGACATTTCGGCCCAGAACATATGGCTGCACGGGCTTCCCACCTGCGCCGCCGGGGCCGACGCCAGGCAACCGACGTTCGATGGAAAGGTTCGACAGCCGCATGACTAATCCCGGAGGGCACGTGCACACCGGTGGAGACCGCGCCGACAAGGTGGCGATGCTCGGACTGACCTTCGACGACGTGCTGTTGCTGCCCGCCGCATCGGATGTCATCCCCAGTCAGGTCGACACCTCCAGTCAGCTCACGCGCGACATCCGGCTGCGGGTGCCCCTGGTCAGCTCCGCGATGGACACCGTCACCGAGGCCCGCATGGCGATCGCCATGGCACGTGCCGGCGGCATGGGTGTGCTGCACCGCAACCTCTCGACCGACGCGCAGGCGTCGCAGGTCGAGACCGTCAAGCGGTCCGAGGCAGGCATGGTGACCGATCCGGTGACGTGCTCGCCGTCGAACACCATCGCCGAGGTCGACGCGATGTGCGCTCGCTTCCGGATCTCCGGTCTGCCCGTCACCGACGAGACGGGCCAGCTCGTCGGCATCATCACCAACCGTGACATGCGTTTCGAGGTCGACCTGGACCGCCCGGTGTCCGAGGTGATGACCAAGGCGCCGCTGATCACCGCGCAGGAGGGTGTCACCGCCGACGCCGCGCTCGGCCTGCTTCGCCGCCACAAGATCGAGAAGCTCCCCATCGTCGACGGACAGGGCAAGCTCACCGGACTCATCACGGTCAAGGACTTCGTCAAGACCGAACAGCACCCGAACGCGACCAAGGACCGCGACGGCCGCCTGCTGGTCGGCGCGGCCGTGGGTGTCGGCGACGACGCCTGGGCCCGCGCGATGGCGCTGACGGATGCCGGCGTGGACGTTCTCGTCGTCGACAGCGCGCACGGCCATTCCGTCGGCGTGCTGGAGATGATCGCGAAGATCAAGGCCGAGGTCGGCGACCGCGTGCAGATCATCGGCGGCAACGTGGCGACCCGTGGGGGCGCGCTGGCGCTCGTCGAGGCGGGTGTCGATGCCGTCAAGGTCGGTGTCGGTCCGGGGTCGATCTGCACCACTCGCGTCATCGCCGGTGTCGGTGCACCGCAGATCACTGCCATTCTCGAGGCGGTCGCGGCCACCAAGCCGCACGGCATCCCGGTCATCGCCGACGGCGGCCTGCAGTTCTCCGGCGACATCGCCAAGGCTCTCGCGGCGGGTGCCTCGACCGCGATGCTCGGCTCGCTGCTGGCGGGTACGGCGGAATCGCCCGGCGAGATGGTTCTCGTCGGCGGCAAGCAGTTCAAGAGCTACCGCGGCATGGGCTCGCTCGGGGCGATGCAGAGCCGGGGCCAGGGCAAGTCCTACTCGAAGGACCGCTACTTCCAGGACGACGTGCTGTCCGAGGACAAGCTCGTTCCCGAGGGCATCGAGGGGCGGGTGCCGTTCCGTGGCCCGCTCGGGTCGGTCATCCACCAGCTCACCGGTGGCCTGCGTGCCGCGATGGGCTACACGGGATCCTCGACCATCGAGCACCTGCAGGAAGCACAGTTCGTGCAGATCACCGCTGCGGGTCTCAAGGAGAGCCACCCGCACGACATCACGATGACCGTCGAGGCACCGAACTACGCGGCCCGCTAGCCGGACGCTTCCCCAGTTCTCGCTTCACCCCACACAATCGAAGAAAGGGGCGCGCGTGCGCGACCTCGTTGAGATCGGTATGGGCCGAACCGCCCGTCGCACCTACGAGCTGGACGACATCGACATCGTTCCGTCCCGCCGTACCCGCTCGTCGAAGGAGGTGTCGACGACCTGGCAGATCGACGCCTACCGGTTCGACATCCCGCTGCTCACGCATCCGACGGATGCGCTGGTCTCGCCGTCCTTCGCGATCGAGCTGGGCCGGCGTGGTGGTCTCGGAGTCATCAACGGCGAGGGGCTGTGGGGCAGGCACGCGGACGTCGAGGCGAAGCTCGCCGAGCTCGTGCACCTGGCGGAGACGGACGACGATCCGGATGCGCCGATCGCCCGGCTGCAGGAACTGCACGCCGCGCCGATCCAGCCGAACCTGCTGGCCGCCGCGGTCGCCCAGGTGCGGGACGCGGGCGTGACGACGGCGGTTCGGGTGAGCCCGCAGAACGCACGTGCGCTCACCCCGGAGCTCGTCAAGGCGGGTATCGACCTGCTGGTCATCCACGGGACGATCATCTCCGCGGAGCACGTCGCGAACAGCGGGAGTGAGCCGCTCAACCTCAAGACGTTCATCTCCGAACTCGACGTGCCCGTCGTCGCGGGCGGCGTCAGCGACCACCGCACCGCGCTGCATCTGATGCGCACGGGCGCCGCGGGCGTCATCGTCGGCTACGGCTCGACCGAGGGCGCGACGACGACCGGCGAGGTGCTCGGGATCGGCGTCCCGATGGCGACGGCGATCGCGGACGCGGCGGCGGCCCGCCGTGACTACCTCGACGAGACCGGTGGCCGGTACGTCCACGTGATCGCCGACGGCGACATCGCGACGTCGGGGGATCTGGCCAAGGCGATCGCGTGTGGCGCTGATGCGGCCGTCCTGGGTGCGCCGCTCGCTGCCTGCGCCGAGGCTCCCGGTGGTGGCTGGTACTGGCCGTCCGCGGCGGCACATCCGTCGGTGCCGCGGGGTGCGCTGCTGCCGGTGTCCTTCGGGGAACGTCCGAGCCTCGACCAGGTCCTCACGGGTCCGTCGGACGACCCGTTCGGTTCGTTGAACCTGGTCGGCGGGCTGCGTCGGTCGATGGCGAAGTCCGGTTACTCGGATCTCAAGGAGTTTCAGAAGGTGGGTCTGACGGTCCGCGCCTGATCTCATCTCGATCGCCCGTCGTGAACGGACCGTTGGGGTTCCCCGTGAACCCGAACGGTCCGTTCTCGTATGTCGGGGACGGAATGAGCTGCGTTTCTGGTACTTCGCGTTACGGTTAGGGCACCCTTGTGGGCGCGGTCACAGTTCAGGCGTGCATACTGGCGAGTAACTACCAGGGTCGCAGCAGTGGAGGTACCTGATGGGCAAGCGAGAGACGGATTTCGACGTCCTCATCGTCGGTTCCGGATTCGGAGGCAGCGTCACGGCGCTGCGCCTCGTCGAGAAGGGCTACCGCGTCGGAGTGCTCGAGGCGGGGCGGCGCTATGCCGACTCGGATTTCGCCAAGACCAGCTGGGACCTCAAGCGCTTCCTGTGGGCGCCCGCCCTCGGCTGCTACGGCATCCAGCGGGTGCACCTGCTCCGCGACGTGATGATCCTCGCCGGTGCGGGCGTCGGCGGCGGGTCGCTGAACTACGCCAACACCCTGTACAAGCCGCCGTCGTCGTTCTTCCAGGATCCGCAGTGGCGGGACATCACCGACTGGGACGCCGAACTCAGCCCCTTCTACGACCAGGCCCGCAAGATGCTCGGCGTCGTCCAGAACCCGCACATGACACCCGCGGACGAGGTGATCAAGTCCGTCGCGGACGACATGGGCGTCGGTGACACCTTCATCCAGACGCCCGTCGGCGTGTTCTTCGGTGAGCCGGGGAAGACTGTCGCGGACCCGTACTTCGGTGGCGTCGGCCCCGAGCGGACGGGCTGCATCGAGTGCGGTGAGTGCATGACCGGATGCCGGCACGGCGCCAAGAACACCCTCGTGAAGAACTACCTCGGTCTCGCCGAGAAGGCCGGCGCGACGATCGTGCCGATGACGACGGTCACCGGCCTGCGCGAGGCCACCGACGGCACCTGGAACGTCACGACGCGGCGGACCGGCGCCAAGGTTCGCAGGGGGGAGCGCACCTACACCGCCGAGAACGTCGTCCTGGCGGCCGGAACCTGGGGGACCCAGCACCTGCTGCACGCCATGAAGGACAGCGGCGCACTGCACAAGCTGTCGCCCACCCTCGGTGAACTCACCCGTACCAACTCCGAGGCGCTGCTCGGTGCGGCGAAGTTGGAGGTCGATCCCGGAATGGACCTGACGAGGGGCGTCGCGATCACCTCGTCGTTCCACCCGGCGTCCGACACCCACATCGAGCCGGTCCGCTACGGCAAGGGCTCCAACTCGATGGGTCTGCTCCAGACCCTGATGACGGACGGTGGCGGAAGCACGCCGCGAATCATCAAGCTGCTCAAGACGATTGCCGCGAACCCCGGTCAGATGCTGCGGATGCTCAGCGTGAAGAACTGGAGCGAACGGACGATCATCGCGCTGGTCATGCAGAATCTCGACAACTCGATCACCACGTACACCAAGCGTGGGTTGTTCGGTCGCCGGAAGGTCACCAGCAAGCAGGGGCACGGCGAACCGAATCCGACGTGGATCCCGATCGGCAACGAGGCGACCCGCCGGATCGCCGACAAGATCGACGGTGTCGCGGGCGGTACCTGGGGTGAGGTCTTCAACATTCCGCTGACCGCGCACTTCCTCGGCGGGTGCGCGATCGGCGTGGACGCGTCGCGAGGTGTCATCGACCCGTACCACCGGGTGTACGGCTACCCCACGCTGAGTGTCGTGGACGGAGCGGCGGTGTCGGCGAACCTGGGTGTGAATCCGTCGCTGACGATCAGTGCGCAGGCCGAGCGCGCGGCGTCGCTGTGGCCGAACAAGGGGGAGCAGGACGCCCGGCCCGAGCAGGGGGAGGGCTACCGGCGACTGAACCCGGTGCAGCCCGTCGCGCCGGTGGTTCCCGCCGGGGCTCCCGCCGCGCTGGTGTTGCCGATCGTCGAGATCCGCTCCGGGCAGCCGTCGCCGTCGGGCAGCGACGTGGCCTGATCCGCCGAGTGTGCGCGGCCTCCGACCGAATCAGGTCGGGGGCCGTGTCGTCTTTCGGGAGAGGATCGAGCATTCACGTCCGGTTGTTTCCGGGTGCGGCCCGCCGGTTCGGAGGCGTCCGAGCGGGGGCTGGTGGTCGACGAACTGCCGGACACCGCGACCGGCCCGAGGCTCGCGAACACGAACCCCGAGCCACCCTCCGGGCGCGAGGACGGGGTGGGCGCGGCCACACATTAGACTGGGCGGGTGGCAGACACCCAGCATTCCGGCCCCAGCCAGCAGAATCCGGTCCTCGTCGTCGATTTCGGCGCGCAGTATGCGCAGCTGATCGCGCGCCGGGTCCGTGAGGCCAGCGTCTACTCCGAGGTGGTGCCGCACACGGCGACCGTCGAGGAGATCGTGGCACGCAAGCCTGCGGCGGTGATCCTGTCGGGCGGCCCGTCGAGCGTCTACGCAGACGGCGCGCCGCAGCTCGATCCCCGTCTGTTCGATCACGACATCCCGGTGTTCGGTATCTGCTACGGCTTCCAGGCGATGGCGGGCGCGCTGGGCGGCACGGTCACCCACACCGGCACGCGCGAGTACGGGCGCACCCAGCTCAGCGTCGACGGCGGCGTGCTGCACGAGGGGCTGCCGGTCACCCAGCCGGTGTGGATGAGCCACGGTGACGCCGTCACGGACGCACCGCAGGGCTTCGAGGTGACGGCGACCAGCGCCGGCGCGCCGGTCGCAGCCTTCGAGGATCGCGCGCGCCGTCTGGCCGGCGTCCAGTACCACCCGGAGGTGCTGCACTCGCCGCACGGCCAGCAGGTCCTCACCCGATTCCTCCGGGAGATCGCGGGCATCGCTCCGACCTGGACGGCGGCGAACATCGCCGAGGCGCTGATCGACCAGGTCCAGCAGCAGATCGGCGACGGCAAGGCGATCTGCGGACTGTCCGGCGGCGTCGATTCCGCAGTGGCCGCCGCACTGGTGCAGCGAGCGATCGGGGATCGGCTGACCTGTGTGTTCGTCGACCACGGACTGCTGCGCGCCGGCGAGCGCGAGCAGGTCCAGCAGGATTTCGTCGCCTCGACGGGCGCGAAGCTGATCACCGTCGACGCGGTCGACACGTTCCTGACGGAACTCGACGGCGTCTCCGATCCGGAGGCGAAGCGCAAGATCATCGGGCGTGAGTTCATCCGTTCGTTCGAGGGTGCCGTGACGGAGGTGCTCGGCGAGTCCGCCGCGCACGGTGAGGCCGTCGACTTCCTGGTGCAGGGCACGCTGTACCCGGACGTCGTCGAGTCGGGCGGCGGCACCGGCACTGCGAACATCAAGAGCCACCACAACGTCGGTGGCCTGCCCGAGGACCTGCAGTTCTCCCTCGTCGAGCCGCTGCGGCTGCTCTTCAAGGACGAGGTCCGCGCCGTCGGGCGTGCGCTGGGCCTGCCCGAGGAGATCGTCGCGCGCCAGCCCTTCCCCGGCCCGGGTCTGGCGATCCGCATCGTCGGCGAGGTGACGCGCGAGCGGCTCGAGCTGCTGCGGCAGGCCGACGCGATCGCTCGCGAGGAGCTCACCGCCGCCGGTCTGGACGGCCAGATCTGGCAGTGCCCGGTGGTACTGCTCGCCGATGTGCGCAGCGTCGGTGTCCAGGGCGACGGCCGCACCTACGGGCATCCGATCGTGCTGCGTCCCGTCTCCAGCGAGGACGCGATGACCGCGGACTGGACGCGACTGCCGTACGACGTGCTCGAGCGGATCTCCACCCGCATCACGAACGAGGTGCCCGAGGTCAACCGAGTCGTGCTCGACGTGACCAGCAAGCCGCCGGGAACCATCGAGTGGGAGTGACCCACTCACGCTGACGAGGGCCGTCGACGCGTGGCGTCGGCGGCCCTCGTGTGTTCTTTGCCTGGTCCCGGAGAGGTTGTTGCTGTCAGTCTGCTGTGGAAGTCTGCGAATCCTGCCAGCCGATCACCAGGTCGGTGCGGTTCACTGGTTCGATGCGAGGCACGAGAGGAACAACGATGACGGGGGACGGGTCCGGTGCGGCGTACCGGGTGCTCGAACGCGGCGCCTGGGGAGCGCGCCGCGAGGAGGTGATGGATCGGGGCGCCCTGTCCGTGCTGCGCGACGCGAGCCGGACACTGGTGACGCGGATGTGCCGCGCCGAGTTGGGATCGTCCCTCGGGACCTCCGTGGCCGATTCGGTTGCCGCGCAGGTCCTTCCGGCGGCCATCGCGGCGATGGTCACCGACCGGGAGCGGTCCCCGCTCCGGGTCGTCTACAACGAGACGGTGCTCGGCGTCGAGGCCGCGCGACCGTACCGCTCGGCCTCGACGCCGATGGACGGATTGTCGCGGAGCGAACGGGACGTCCTCGTGTTGCGAACCGCGGTGGGCCTCAGCGCCGCCCAGGCGGGTGAGGCGCTCGGGTGTTCGGTGGAGAAGGTGCGCCTCGACCAGCATTCGGCCCTGCAGAAGCTCAGGGCATCGGCGTGATCGGGTAGCGCTTCCGCGACGATCGGTCCGGTGGTCACTTCCGCCTGCCGGGAGCGACCACCAGGACCACGCCGACGACGACGGCGGCCGCGATGAACAGCCACTTCGCGTGGCCTCCCGTGACGGCGTCGATGCCGACGGGCCCCACGAACGCCCACAGGCTGACGAGGAGGGCGGCCAGTCCTGCGAGGAGCAGGCCCGGTGACGGTCGGCGACGGGCGGTGGTGGTGTCGGTGTCGGTGTTCTCAGCCACGGTGAACCTCCAGATTTCCCATGCGGCCGTTCATGTTCAGGGTCAGCACCGGACCGTCGGTGCCGTCCGGGCCGCCGGTCAGCCCTTCGGGCAGGCACTGTGCGTCGCCCACCGTCATCGAGCAGTGGTTGACGACGTTCATGTTCTCGGGAACCAGAACCGTGAACGACCCCATGCGCAGGTCGACGTCGACGGTCTTGTTCTCGGTCAGTTCGAGTGCACTCAGGTCCAGCGTGAACTCTCCGAACCGGCCCGTGTACTCCGATTGGATGTCGGCCGCGGTCGCGGGCGTCCAGGTACGGGTGCCGACGTTCTCCGAGTCCCAGTCGATCGGCCCCACCAGGGACGCGAGAACGACGAAACCGGTGAGTGGCCCGGTGACGACCAGCAGGCCGTACCCGCGTCGCAGGAAGGCCCCGACGACGAGTCCGATTCCGATCACGGCGAGTCCGACGGCGCCGATCCGGGCGGGCGACAACCACTCCCATCCGGTCGCGGCGGCGACGGCCCACGCGGCGGCGGTCGCGAGGATGGCCAGACCCAGCACCACCGACGTCAGGCGGGACTTCGGGCGTTCCGTGCGCGCTGTGGGCGGCTTCGGGGCGGGTGCGGGTTCGGGCAGATCCCACGCGAACGGTGCGACACCGAGAGGGTCCCAGGCAGGCGGGGCGGTGACATCCGTGGGCGCTCCGGCGTCGGCACCGATGCGGCCCGAGGCCTCCGGGTCGCCCGACGGCGGTGCCGTCGCGGTGTTCGGTGTCTGCGTTGCGGCCGCGACATCCGATGCCTGCTCCGCTGCTGCTGCACCCGGCGTCGCCTCGGCCGGAGCCGCACCGAAGGGGGACGGCTCGTAGGTCTTCGGCAGCGTCGCGAACACACCCGGCGAGGCGTAGGCAGAGGTGCCGTACCCGGCGGACGGGGGGTAGCCGGGCGGTGGCGTCGTGATGCCGGCCCAGGGATCCGAGTCGTGCAGAGGTGCCGGGGGGTTCGGGCGACGCTGGAACAGCAACCAGAGCCCGCCGAGCATCAGGGCCAGACTGAACAGCCCGGAACCACCGAAGCTCACGCCCAGTGGACCGAGCGTGCTGGCCGCGATCATGAGTGCGACCACCAGGACGATCGTCTTCGTGCTCGATTCGGAGCTCTGGCCGCGACCGAGCAGGGACTCCGCCGCGGAGGTGTCGTCGCCGGCGCGGGGGAGCAGCAACCATGCGGCGAGATAGAGGACGATGCCGGCGCCGCCGAAGATGGTCGAGACGACGAACGCGATCCGGATCAGGACGGGGTCGACGTCGTAGCGGCGGCCGACACCGGCGGCCACACCGGCGATCGGGCCCCGGCGCGGGAGTCGCACGGGCCGGGTTCGCCACAACTGGTTCAGCTGCTCGGAGAAGGTCGCTGTGCTCATGCCGTCCATCGTGGGCCTCGTGCGTCCGCCACCGCATCAGGGATCGACCCTGATATTTCGGGTGCGGCGGGCGGTCGGAGTCAGGGTTGTGCCCTGATGCGCGCGGCCGCGGCCGCGTGCCACCATCGACGGTGTGCAGCCGATCCCACGTGCCCAGACGCCGGTGACGGCCCCCGCGCCGCCGTCGATCGAGGGTCCACCTCGGCTCGAGCGGCGAGTCGGTGGCCGGGTCATCGGTGGTGTCGCGGGTGGGCTCGCCGATCACCTCGGAGTCGACGTGTTCAAGGTCCGCGTGGCGTTCGTGCTGCTCGGTGCTCTCGCAGGTGCGGGTATCACCGCGTACGGCCTGCTGTGGATCTTCACGCCACCCGGCACCGACACCGAGCGTCCCAGTCGCGCCGAACGTCAGCGCGCGCTCGGTCTCGCCGTCCTCGGCCTCGCGCTGGCCGCGGTGCTGGGGATTCTGGCGAGCGGTACGGCCGCCGAGGTGCTGGTCCCCGTCATCGTCGTCGCGGTCGGTGCGGCACTGGTGTGGCGGGAGTACGACTCCGACGGGCCCCGCTCGGTGTTCGGGCTGCCGCAGAGTCCGACGGTCCTCACGTGGGCGCGGATCCTCGGCGGCATTTCCTTGATAGTCCTCGGTCTCGGTGTGGTGGTTCTCGCCCAGGTCGATCTCGCGTCGCTGCGTTCGTCGCTCCTGGCGGTGGTGGTCACCCTCGTCGGGATCGGCCTCCTGACGGTGCCGCTGTGGCTGCGGATGTGGCGCGATCTCGGGCGCGAACGCGCCGCCCGCATCCGGAACGAGGAACGCGAGGAGATCGCCTCGCACCTGCACGACTCGGTGCTCCAGACGTTGGCATTGATCCAGAAGCAGGCCGACTCGCCCCTGCAGGTGCAACGCCTCGCCCGCAGTCAGGAACGGGAGCTGAGGAAGTGGCTGTTCGGTGAGGGCGAGGCCGCGCACGCGAGCCTCGCGGAGGCGTTGCGCACCATCGCAGGCGAGGTCGAGGACCAGTACGGGGTGGCGGTCCAGACCGTCACCGTCGGCGACGTCCGGCTGGACCTTCCCGAGACCGAGTCGGGGATCACCACGGAGGCGGTCACCGCGGTTCTCGGTGCCACTCGCGAGGCGCTGGTCAACGCCGCGAAGCATTCCGGCGAGTCGAGCGTCGACGTCTTCGCGGAGGCGGGCACCGCCGAGCTGAACGTCTTCGTCCGGGATCGTGGTGTCGGATTCGACGTCGACGCGATCGCCGGCGACCGGCAGGGGTTGGCGAGGTCGATCCGGGCGCGGGTGGAGCGTCGCGGGGGCGAGGTCGCCGTCGACTCCACCGTGGGACGGGGCACCGAGATCCGGATCACGATGCCACTGGGTCCCGAGGAGGGCGACGAGGGTGGCCTAGAGTGGTCGGAGCAGTCGGCCCGACCCAAGGAGCAGCCCCGGTGACGTCCCCCGGTAGCAACCACGCCGTGCGAGGCCAGGGGGATCACCCCGAATCCGGTTCTCCGGACACCACTTTCCGAGTGTTTCTCGTCGACGACCACGCCGTCTTCCGGTCGGGTGTTCGGGCCGAGCTGGCGACGGAGCCGGACATCGTGGTGGTGGGTGAGGCCGGTGGTGTCGCCGAGGCGATCGCCGGAATCGACGCCACCGCCCCGGACGTGGTTCTGCTCGACGTCCACATGCCGGACGGGGGTGGCGTCGCGGTCCTCACGGGCATCGCGGCCGGACCGGTGTGCCTGGCGCTCAGCGTGTCCGATGCCGCGGAGGACGTCATCGCGGTGATCCGGGCCGGTGCCCGGGGGTACGTCACCAAGACGATCTCGGGCCGCGAACTCGCGGACGGTGTCCGCCGGGTGGCCGGCGGCGACGCGGTGTTCAGCCCCCGCCTCGCCGGGTTCGTGCTGGACTCGTTCACCGGTCGATCCGCGGTTCCGGAGCCTGCACTCGACCCGGAGCTCGACTCGCTGACGCCCCGTGAACTGGAGGTGCTGCGCCTGCTCGCCCGCGGATACACCTATCGGGAGATCGCCGAGACACTGGTGATCTCGGTGAAGACCGTCGAGACGCACGCCTCGAACGTGCTGCGGAAGACCCAGCAGTCCAATCGGAACGCCCTCACCCGGTGGGCCCATCGCCGCCGGATCGAGTGAACGGAACCGTTCATGCGGTCAGAGCGGAGCGAACGGTGGTTCGCCGCCCGGCGTGGTGCCGGCCGTGGCGGTTCCGCCGGCTCGGGCGCGGCGCACCACCCAGGCCAGGGCGAGCGTGGCGAGGAGCAGCGCTGCGGGCACGGGCACCAGCAGGGAGACGCAAGCGTCGCCACCAGGACGAGCATCGGGACGAGCAGGGTGCCGGGGTCGGGGCGACGGATCGGGACGACCTGTCGTCCGAGCCAGGCGGGCGCCGGGCCGGCCCTCATGACTCGACCTGTGCGTGTTCGACGGTGTGACCGCGGCCGACGTGCGCCTCGGCGTGCATCCGCTCGACCATGTGCGGGTAGTGCAACTCGAACGCGGGGCGTTCGGACCGGATCCGCGGCAGCTCGGTGAAGTTGTGCCGCGGCGGCGGGCAGGTCGTCGCCCACTCCAGCGAGTTGCCGTAACCCCACGGGTCGTCGACCGTGACGACCTCGCCGTACCGGTAGCTCTTGAAGACGTTCCAGATGAACGGCAGCGTCGAGGCACCGAGGACGAACGCGCCGATGGTGGAGATCGTGTTCAGCGTGGTGAACCCGTCCGACGGCAGGTAGTCGGCGTAGCGGCGGGGCATGCCCTCGTTGCCGAGCCAGTGCTGCACCAGGAACGTGGTGTGGAAACCGATGAACGTGGTCCAGAAGTGCCACTTCGCGAGGCGCTCGTCCATCATCCGGCCCGTCATCTTCGGGAACCAGAAGTAGATGCCGGCGTAGGTCGCGAACACGATGGTGCCGAAGAGCACGTAGTGGAAGTGCGCGACCACGAAGTACGAGTCGGTGACGTGGAAGTCGAGCGGCGGGCTGGCGAGCAGGACGCCGGACAGGCCACCGAAGAGGAACGTCACGATGAAGCCGACGGAGAACAGCATCGGCGACTCGAACGTCAGCTGTCCCTTCCACAT
>AODO01000042.1 GCA_000341795.1 Rhodococcus triatomae BKS 15-14
GAGGGGAACCCGACGCCGGTCGGACCGGCGTCGGGTTCCCCTCACCCGGGGGGTCAGTGGCCGAAGGTGACCGTCAGGAGGGCACGCGCGATGCCGTGGCCGAACAGGTTGAAGCCCAGAAACGCCGGCGTCGAGTCGGCGGTGAGGCCGTCGATCGTCTCGACGTCGAGCGCGGTGACCGCGTAGATGTAGCGGTGGTCACCGTGGCCCTGCGGCGGAGCGGCACCGAGGAAGCGGTGGCCACCACCGTCGTGGCGCAGGGTGATCGCGCCCTCCGGCAGCCCGGATCCGGTCTCGTCGCCCGCGTTCTCCGCCAGCGACGTCACCGAGGCCGGGATGTTCGCGACCGACCAGTGCCAGAAGCCCGACACCGTCGGGGCGTCCGGGTCGAACATCGTCACCGCGAAGCTCTTCGTCTCCGGCGGGAAACCCGACCAGGACAGCTGCGGCGAGACGTCCTTGCCGCCGGGCACGCCGAAGATGCCGCTGAGCTGTTCGGTGGGCACCGTGCCGCCGTCGGTGATGCTCTCCGACGTCAGGGAGAAGGTGGGCAGGTCCGGAAGCGGTTCGTAGGGGTCGTACGCCATGTGATGTCCTCTCGTCGAAATTCGGCAGTGCACCAGCGGTCAGCTGTGCAACAGGAAATGCTCGAGCACCCGCGTGCCGAACTGTAGTGCGTCGACGGGAACCCGCTCGTCCACTCCGTGGAACAGCGCGGTGAAGTCGAGCTCCGGCGGCAGTTGCAGCGGCGCGAACCCGAAGCATCGAATCCCCAACGTGGCGAAGGCTTTTGCATCGGTGCCCCCGGACAGCATGTAGGGCACCGTCCGGCCGTCGGGGTCGTGCGCGAGGATCGCCGCGTTCATCGCGTCCACCAGATGTCCGTCGAAGGTGGTCTCGTAGGAGTCGAGTTTGGTGATCCACTCCCGTGTCACGTCAGGGCCGATCAACCGATCCACCTCCTTCTCGAACTCGGCCTGCCTGCCGGGCAGCACCCGGCAGTCGACGACGGCGGTCGCGGTCTGCGGGATGACGTTCGCCTTGTAGCCGGCATCGAGCATCGTCGGGTTCGCCGTGTCCCGCAGCGTCGCCCCGATGATCCGCGAGATGGTGCCGAGCTTCTCCAGCGTCGTGTCGATGTCGGGTGCGCTCGGGTCGAACTCGAGTCCGGTCTCGTTGCTCACCGCTCCGAGGAACTCGGCCACCGAATCGGGCACGACCAGGGGAAAGGTGTGCCGCCCGAGCCGCGCGACAGCCTCGGCCAGGATGGTGACCGCGTTGTCCTGGTGCAGGAACGAGCCGTGGCCGGCGCGGGCCTTGGCGGTCAGTCGCATCCAGCCGAGACCCTTCTCCGCGGTCTCGACCAGGTACAGGCGGGCGTCGCTGCCGTCCGGGCGGGGCACCGTCAGGGAGAACCCGCCGACCTCCCCCACGGCCTCGGTGACGCCCTCGAACAGGTCGGGCCGGTTCCGCACCAGCCACTGCGATCCCCAGGTCCCTCCTGCCTCCTCGTCGGCGAGGAACGCGAATACCAGGTCACGCGGCGGAACCGTGCCCTCGGCCTTGAACTGGCGGGCCAGCGCGAGTGTCATCCCGACCATGTCCTTCATGTCGATCGCACCGCGACCCCAGACGTAGCCGTCCGCCACGGCCCCCGAGAACGGGTGCACACTCCAGTCCGACGGTTCCGCGGGGACGACGTCGAGGTGGCCGTGAATCATCAGCGCCCCTCGCGACGGGTCCGCGCCGCGCAGCCGAGCGAAGACGTTGCCGCGGCCGGGCTGGCCGGATTCGACGTAGACCGTCTCGTAGCCGACCTCCTCCAGTTTCCGGGCGACCCATTCGGCGCACTCGCGTTCGCCCTTGGTGGTGGCGAGCTCGCCGGTGTTGGAGGTGTCGAAGCGGATCAGCGAGCTGACGAGCTCGACGACCTCCGATTCGGCGCGGGATCGGGTGGCATTCGCGGTGTTCTCCGCGTTCTCTGCGTTCTCTGGGTGCGGCACCACCCTTTCCTACCACCCGGGGCAGCGTGACGACCTCGCGACCGACGCGAACTCACCCCGTTTGACCTGCGAAAACGAGGCGATTTTGGCCTTTGGGTCGGGGTGGGTTAATCTTTCCCAGCACGCAGCGAAGAGCGGCGAGCGAAACAAAGAGTGTGCAAGCGCGAGTGGCGGAATGGCAGACGCGCTAGCTTGAGGTGCTAGTGTCCTACTAATGGACGTGGGGGTTCAAGTCCCCCCTCGCGCACTCTGAGTTGAGACAGACGGAAGAAGGCCCCGGACGCGAGTTCGGGGCCTTCTTCTGTTGTGCGCCTTGATGATTCGAGTCGCCACCAGGGGAATCTGCTGGTGACGGCGCGAGTCGGTAGAATCGGCCGCGACCGCCCGTCGCGGTCGCGGCTGCACTGCGGCCCAAATCACCCACGAGATCCAGGAACCGAGCACCCCACCGATGGCACAACCGACGACAGGTATCGATCCCACCGACCTGGAGACCTGTCTGAGGGTCCTCGCCGAGGCGGGCGAGCTCGATTCCGAGCACCCCGACTCGATCGCCCTGCAGCGCGCCAGCGGCAAGATGTTCAAGCGACTCAAGCGACGCAAGCGTATCGAGACCCGGGACGCCAAGTCGGCCGCGGACCGCGCCGTCGTCGCCGCGACCGCGACCGGGTCCCCGAATCGCATCGACGACGAGACCGCGGGTGTCCTGATCTCCTCCCCCACTGTCGGCGACACGGCGGGCACCCTCATCCGGCCCCGGCCCTGCTACATCTGCAAGCAGCGCTACACGGTCGTCGACGCGTTCTACCACCAGCTGTGCCCCGACTGCGCGGCGCGCAGCCACGCCAAGCGCGACGCCAGCACGGACCTGACCGGCCGCCGCGCACTGCTCACCGGCGGCCGCGCCAAGATCGGCATGTACATCGCGCTGCGCCTGCTGCGCGACGGTGCGCACCTGACCATCACCACTCGCTTCCCGAACGACGCGATCCGACGGTTCAGCGCGATGGAGGACAGCGCGGACTGGATTCACCGGCTGCGTGTCGTCGGCATCGACCTGCGCGACCCGGCCCAGGTCGTCGCCCTCGCCGACGACGTCGCGGCGCAGGGCCCGCTCGACATCCTGATCAACAACGCCGCCCAGACGGTGCGCCGCTCGCCGGGCGCGTACTCCGCACTCGCCGAGGCCGAGTCGGCCCCGCTTCCCGCGGGCGTGCTGCCGGAGGTCGTGACGTTCGGCAAGACCAGCGACGCGCACCCGGCCGCGCTCGCCAGTTCCCTCCCCGCCGCGACACAGTCCATCGTGCATCAGGTCAGCGAGCTCGCCCTCGTCGCGGGATCGGCCACCCCGGAACGTATTTCGCAGGGAATCGCGATCGACGCCGGTGGACTGGTGCCCGATCTCGCGCACACCAACAGCTGGGTCCAGACCGTCGGCGAGGTCGACCCCATCGAGTTGCTCGAGGTCCAGCTGTGCAACTCCGTGGCTCCCTTCATCCTCGTCGACCGGCTGCGTCCGGCGATGGCGGCGTCGCCCGCCCGACGCAAGTACGTCGTCAACGTCTCTGCGATGGAGGGCCAGTTCTCGCGCCGGTACAAGGGCCCGGGGCACCCCCACACCAACATGGCGAAGGCCGCCCTGAACATGCTCACCCGGACCAGCGCCGACGAGATGCTCGAGCAGGACGGGATCCTGATGACCGCCGTCGACACCGGCTGGATCACCGACGAGCGTCCGCACTACACGAAGCTGCGCCTCGCCGACGAGGGCTTCCACGCACCACTGGATCTCGTCGACGGTGCCGCTCGCGTCTACGACCCGATCGTCCAGGGCGAGGCCGGTGTCGACCTGCACGGCTGCTTCCTCAAGGACTTCGAGCCCTCCCCCTGGTGAACGGCCGGTTCCGGCCTCGAGTGAACGGCTGCGCGTGACCCCGGCGACTCCCTGACCTGCGGCGTGGTTGAGATCCCCGGATTCGGTCAATACTCCCGACACGCGCGTTCACGAACGATCGAGGGAGTCGACATGGGCCGTGAGGTGACCCGACTGGTGTTCACCCGCAAGGATCGGCAGGCGTTCCGGGAGAAGGTGCACGCCTGTCTCGACGCACTCGCGGAGCTTCTCACCGACGAGCAGGACGCCGACGCCGAGCCGACGGTCGGCCTCGAGGTCGAGCTGAACCTCGTTGACGGAGAATGCAGTCCGGCCATGGTCAACGCCTCGGCACTCGACGCGATCGCGGACCCCGCGTATCAGACGGAACTGGGCCAGTTCAACATCGAGGTGAACGTCGAGCCCCGCAGACTCGACGGAACGAGCCTCGCATCCCTGGAGGACGAGCTCCGCACCACACTGAACAAGGCGGACGAGCGGGCGGCGGCAGCCGGTGGCCGCCTGGCGATGATCGGGATCCTCCCGACGCTCGGCAAGCAGCATCTGCACCAGCGCTGGATGTCGTCGGATCCGCGGTACACGGCACTCGACCAGCAGATATTCGCGGCACGCGGTGAGGACATCGAACTCGACATCGCGGGTGTCCCGATGCCCGGTCGCCACGACGGCGATCGTCTCGCCGTCGTCACCGACACCATCCTGGCCGAGGCCGCGTGCACCTCCACCCAGCTCCACCTCCAGGTCTCCGCCGACGAGTTCGCCGCGCACTGGAACTCCGCACAGATGCTGTCGGGGGTGCAGGTGGCGATCGCGGCGAACTCGCCGTTCTTCGCGGGACGGGCCCTGTGGCACGAGACCCGACTCCCGCTGTTCGAGCAGGCAACCGACACCCGCCCCCTCGAGCTGCGAAACCAGGGTGTCCGCCCCCGCGTGTGGTTCGGGGAACGCTGGATATCGTCGATCTTCGACCTGTTCGAGGAGAACTCCCGATACTTCCCGGCGCTGCTTCCCGAGTGCACCGACGAGGATCCCCACGCCGTGATCGCGCGCGGCGGCGTCCCGGAACTCGCCGAACTGCGCATGCACAACGGCACCATCTACCGGTGGAACCGGCCGATCTACGACACCACCGGGAGCGACCACCACCTCCGGCTGGAGAATCGCGTGCTGGCCGCGGGGCCCACCGTCCGCGACACCGTCGCCGACGCCGCCTTCTACTACGGCGCGGTCCGCGCACTCGCCGCCGCGGAACGGCCGGCGTGGACCCGGATGCCGTTCGATGCGGCCGCCGCGAACCTGCAGGAAGGAGCCCGCCACGGATTCGGAGCCCGGCTGTACTGGCCGGACCACGGCTGGACGTCGCCGTCCGACCTGGTACTGAACACGCTGCTTCCGCTCGCGCACGCGGGGCTCGACTCGCTCGGGGTCGATCCGCGGGTCCGCGACACCTACCTGGGCGTCGTCGAGGACCGCTGTCGAGCCGGTCGGAACGGCGCGCGCTGGCAGCGTGACGCAGTCGCGGCGCGGGAGGCGGCGGGTGAGGCCCGGGAGCACGCCCTGGCAGGGATGGTCGCGGACTATCTCGACCGGATGCACTCCGACGAGCCGGTGCACACGTGGGACAGGCCTGGACAGCTCCTGACCAACGAGTAACGTTGCCGCCCATGACACGCACCCGAGATCTCGACGTCGTCGTCTACGGCGCCACCGGCTTCGTCGGACGCCTCACCGCCGACCATCTCGCACATCACAAACCCGAGGGCACCCGCATCGGTCTGGCGGGCCGATCCCGGGACAAGCTCGAGCGAGTGCGCGAGTCGCTGCCCGGCGCGTCCGACTGGCCGATCCTGATCGCGTCCGCGGACGATCCGGACTCGCTGACCGCCCTCGCCAACGCGGCTCACGTCGTAGTGACCACGGTCGGCCCCTACGCCCGGTACGGGATCGACCTGGTTCGGGCCTGCGCGGAGGCGGGGACCGACTACACGGACCTCACGGGCGAGGTGCCGTTCGCCCGTGCGTCCATCGACGCGTACCACGATGTCGCCGCGGCGAGCGGGGCCCGAATCGTCCATTCCTGCGGCTTCGATTCCGTTCCCTCGGACATCGGCGTGCACGTGCTGCACGAGCAGGTCGCCGCGGACGACGAGGGGACCCTCGCCGACACCACCCTGGTCCTGTCCTCGTTCCGCGGTGGGGTCAGTGGCGGCACCATCGACTCCATGCGCGGCGTGGTCGACGCCGCGAAATCGGACAAGCGGACCCGTTCGCTCGTGCTGCAGCCGTATTCGCTGAGCCCCGATCTCGCGGCCGAACCCGACCTCGGTCGACAGTCCGACAGCGGTCTCGTCACAGGCTCCGACATCGCACCGAACCTGAAGGGGGTGACGGCACCGCACCCGATGGCGTCGGTGAACACGCGGGTGGTGCGGCGGAGCAACGCCCTGCGCGGCTGGGAGTACGGCCGCACCTTCCGGTACCGGGAGGTGATGAGCGTCGGCCGGTCGTGGTTCTCCCCCGTCGTCGCCGCAGGCGTCACGGCAGGCCTCGGTGGGCTGATCGCGGGCCTCGCGTTCGGTCCGACCAGGAAGTTGCTCGACCGGCTGCTCCCCGACCCGGGTGAGGGTCCGAGCGAGAAGACCCGCAACACCGGGCATTTCACCACCGACGTCTACGCCACGACGACCACCGGCGCGCGCTACGCCTCGCAGATGCGAGCGAAGGGCGATCCCGGGTACAAGGCGACCGCGGTGATGCTCGGCGAGTCGGCGCTGGCGTTGGCGCTCGACCGGGACCGCCTCCCCGACGCAGCCGGGGTGTTGACGCCGGCGTCGGCCATCGGCGACGCCCTCGTCGAGCGTCTGCGCGGGGCCGGCTTCGAGATCAGCGTGCGCCGGAACTGACCGCGGTCGGCGTCGCGGCTGTCCGGTCGGCTGCCGCGACGCCGTACACCAGCAGCGCCTGCCCGGCGATGTAGGTCAGCATCACCCAGAAGCCCTCCACCGGCGGCGTGAACCAGTCCGCGAACGCACCGAGCGCAATCATCGCGTCCGACGCCAGGAACAGCGCGCCACCGACACCGGCGACCGCGCCGAGCCCCGTGGACAGGACCGCCATCGCTCCGAGACACAGTCCGTAGACCAGTGCGGGTACGAGCAGCGCCCCGGCGCCGGGTGCGCATGCGGCGACCAGGAGCACGACGGCGAGCACGTATCCGGCGACGGCGGGTCGCCGCAGCACGGACCGGTCCCGGTACGGCAGGAACGCGGTCACGTACGCCAACTGCGCCAGCAGGAAGCAGCCGATCATCACCATGAACGCGCTGTCTCCGTCGACGGCGTCCGGTGCGGTGTCGCCGAGCCACGAGAACGCCAGCGCCACCAGCACCGTTCGGACCAACGCTGACCGCGGCGCGGCGGTGACGGCGACCAGGATCGCGGCGAGCAGCGGCATGAGGAACCACTGACTGACGTCGGCCAGCCGATCCGCTTCGGCGAGTTGCGCCCCGAGGTGCACGACGACGAGCACGGCGAACGCGGCGGCAGCGGCGACCGCGCGGCGGGACTGCAGTTCGAGGTTCATCGGCCGATGGTATGTCGCGCGGTACCGTTCGATCGTGGCGTCACCGCAATCGGTCCACGACGAGTACGAGCACGGGTGCGGGGTGTCCGCGGATCCGGGGTCCGTGCGGTATCCGGCGCCGTCCGGGTACCTGGCTGCGCGGTTGCCGGTGGCCGCGCTGGCGTCCGGTTCGGTCGGCGCCCTGGCGTCGGCGGTGAACCGGCTGCTGGTCTCGCGTGGACACGATCCGCACACCTGGCTGCTCGACCCGGAGCGCGTCGCCGCGTCGTTCACCGCGGACCGGATGATGCGGATCGGTGGCGAGCCGGTCGACGGATTCGCTCCCATGTCCGGCTTCTTCGCGGCCGCGGACGGCTGGGTCCGCACGCATGCGAACTATCCGCACCATCGGATGCGACTGCTGACCGCCCTCGATCTCCCGGACGACGCCGACCCCGGAACCCTCTCGACGCGGATCGGGGAGCTGACGGCGAGCGACGTCGAGGACCTGTGCGCGGAGGCCGGTGCGGTGGCGGCGCGAGTCCGCACCGAACCGGAGTGGGCGGCCCATCCGCAGGCGGTCGCGGCCGCTGCGGGTCCCCTCGTGTCGATGACGCCGACCGGCGAGTACGCCGGACCCGAGCTGTCCGCCGCCGATCCGGCACACCCCCTGGCGGGCCTGAGGGTGCTGGACCTGACCCGGGTGCTGGCCGGCCCGGTGGCCGCCCGCGCACTGGCGCTGCTCGGCGCCCAGGTGCTGCGCGTGGACCCACCGCAACTGCACGAGATCGACTGGCAGCACCGGGACACCGGGCAGGGCAAGCGCTCGACGCTGCTGGATCTGACGGTCGCCGACGACCTGGACACCCTGCGAGGTCTCGTCGCCACCGCCGACGTGATCGTGACCGGCTATCGACCCGGGAGCCTCGACCGGTTCGACATCACGAGGGATGCACCGGGACGGGTCCGGGCGACGGTCGGCGCGTGGAGTGGCAGTGGTCCCTGGGCGGGTCGCCGCGGATTCGACAGCATCGTGCAGGCGGCGTCGGGGATCGCGTTGATCGAGGGCGGGGATCGGCCGGGGACGCTTCCCGCCCAGGCACTCGACCACGCGACCGGGTACCTGCTGGCCGCGGGCGTCGTGGACGCGGTGACCCGGCGCGGGCACGACGGACTCGGCCGCGACGTGTCGGTGTCGCTGGCCCGCACGGCTCACACGCTGCTCGCACTTCCCGGTCGCGCCGCAGCACCGCCGGAACCGCTCGCGCCGGGCCCGGCGACGACCGTGACGCACGGCGCGGTGACCACCGCGCGACCCGCCCTGCCGGGATACGCGGAGTACCCGTTTCCCGCGCACGACTGGGGTGCGGACGCGCCGCACTGGGTGTGAGCGAGATGCGATCTGGGAGGATCTCGGCATGTCCACCGTGCCGCTGATCCTCGACGTCGACACCGGCATCGACGACGCCCTCGCAATCCTGTTCCTGGTCGCCAGCCCCGACGCGGAGATCCTCACCGTCGCCAGCACCGGGGGCAACGTCCCGACGGCGCAGGTGGCGGCGAACAATCTCGCGTGGCTCGACCTGTGCGGGCGGCCGGACGTCGAGGTCACGCTCGGGGCGGCGGTTCCCCTCGTCGGAGACCTGCGTACGACGGAGGACACCCACGGCCCGCAGGGACTCGGCCACGCGGTGCTGCCGGCGTCGACGCGATCGATCGCCCGACGTGACTCGGCCACCGCCTGGGTGGAGGTCGCTCGCGAACGGCCCGGCGAGGTCGTCGGACTGGTCACCGGGCCGCTCACCAATCTGGCCCTGGCACTGCGGCTCGAACCGGCACTGCCGACGTTGCTGCGTCGGCTGGTGGTCATGGGCGGCGCGTTCAACCATCCGGGCAACACGACCCCGAAGTCGGAGTGGAACGTCTCGGTCGACCCGGAGGCGGCGAAGGCCGTGTTCGACGCGTTCTCCGCGGCGCCGCCGGAGCGCAGACCGCTCGTGTGCCCGCTCGACGTCACCGAGACGCTGGAGATGACGCCGGAACACCTGCGCCGGCTCGCAGAGGCGGCGGGAAGCGTTCCCGCCGAACTGCTGTCGGAGGACGACCCGATCGGGCTCCCCTCGCGCACCGGCAATCCGGTCATGCGGGTGCTGGTGGACGCCATCCGCTTCTACATGGAGTTCCACCGCGAGCACGGTCACGGCTACATCGCCCACATGCACGATCCGTTCGCCGCGGCACTGGCACTGGATCCGACACTGGCTCGGACCCGGCGCGCGACGGTGGACGTGGAACTGACCGGTTCGATCACCCGGGGGTGCACCGTCGCGGACTGGCGCGGCATGTGGGGGCGTCCCGCGAATGCGGACGTGGCGGTGTCGACCGACCCCGAGGCGTTCTTCGACCTGCTGATCCGGCGTGTCGGAACACATCTGAGCCGGTGACCGGCGTCACGGTGCGGTAACCTCCTGCCCAACGCAGCTTTTCGGCGTCCGACGTACGACGTGGTACGGAGCGGAGGGTCGTGGCCGGTCGAGTGGTGGCAGTGGTGGTCCTGGCGGTGCTGGTAGCGCTCGGCGGGATGCCCGCCGCCTCCGCGGGTCCACCCCGACCTCTCGCGCTGGTGTACCGCGGCCCGGCCACCGTGCCCGGGACGGCCGAGTCCGTGGCGGAGGTCCTGCGCACCTCGCCGAGCCGGTTCCGGATCGAGTACGTCGGCCCCGCGGACACTCCGATCACAGCCGAGACGCTGTCCCGCGCCACCGTGTTCGCACAACCCGGCGGACCGAGCCTGCGCCGCGCCTGGGACGCGATGCGTCCCTACGCGGGACTCGTCAGGGACTGGGTCGCGGCCGGCGGCAACTACCTCGGCTTCTGCGTCGGCGGCTATCTCGCCGGTGCCACACCGGGATACAACCTGCTGCCCGGCGACACCTACCAGTACAGTGCCACACCCGGGGCGTCCGTCCGCGACACCCGCGCCGCCCGGTCTCCGATGCTGTGGCGAGGACGACCGGCCGAGCTCTACTTCCAGGACCCCCCGGCGTTCGATCTCGTCGCCGGTCACCGTGCGACCGTTCTCGGAACCTATGTCGGCGGTGAGATCGCGGCGTTGGCGGTCGATTTCGGCCGCGGTCGGGTGGGGGTGACGGGGCCGCACGTGGAGGCGGACAACAGTTGGTTCGTCGACGACGGACTGATCCCGTTCGGCGCCGTGCGCCCCGACCTCGCACACGATCTCATCGAGACGACGGTCCACCGTCTGCCCTGACCCACATGGTTGCCACGTGGTGCGGGTGCACCTCCGCGCAGGCTCCGACGCACCCGGTGAAGCCGTCGAACCTGGACGCCTGACCAGTCGATGTGCCGACCTGCACGGAATGTGCTTCACTTCTCGTTGCCACCTCGCGAGTTAGCCGAACATTAGCCAACTGCGGTGCGGGGGTTCGCGTTCGACGCGACCACCGAGGCGCCGAACGTCGCGCGGTTTCGATGGGCGACACTGTACGGCGTTTGGCCACACTCTGTCGGGGAGGAATCACGGTGGTCCACTGGGACGATACTGCGCCAACGGCGCCAGTCGACGTCTCGACGATCCGGCGTGTCGTCGAGACGGACACTCGTCGACGCATGGAGCACGGGTTCGAGGCGAGCTACGACCGCACGCCCGACGCCGTCGCGCTCGAGTGCGAGGGCGCCCGCTACACCTACGCCGACCTGGAATGGCACGCGAATCAGCTTGCACACCACCTGATCCAGCGCGGCGCCGGCGTCGGGTCACGGGTGGCGATCCTGCTCGACCGTTCGCCCCACACCTACGTCACACTGCTGGCGGTACTCAAGGCGGGCGCCGCGTTCGTCCCCGTCGACCCGGGCGCCCCGAGCGACCGGATCGAGTACATCCTCGGCGACGCGTCGGTGGACCTGCTGGTCACCACAACCTCGTTCGCCGAGCGCCTCGCCGGCACCGAGGTGCCGTGGCTTCCGCTCGACACCGAGTCACGTGCCATCGCGGCACAGCCGTCAACCCGGCCGCGGCTGCACATCACCCACCGCGACCCCGCCGCCTACATCATCTACACCTCCGGCTCGACGGGCCGCCCCAAGGGCGTCGAGGTGTCCCAGTCGAGCATCTGCAACTTCCTCGAGGTCGTCCCGCCCGTGTACGACGTGCGGCCGACCGACCGCGTGTACCAGGGCATGACCATCTCCTTCGACTTCTCGATCGAGGAGATCTGGCCGACCTGGGCGGTCGGCGCGACGATCGTCGCCGGGCCGACCGACGCCGGACGGCTCGGGGGCGAGCTGGCCGACTTCCTCGACGACAACGCCGTGACGATGCTGTACTGCGTACCGACCCTGCTGGCGACCATTCCGCGCGACCTCCCGCAGTTGCGCAGCATCCTCGTCGGCGGCGAGGCGTGTCCGCGGGAACTGGTGGACCGCTGGGGCCGGCCCGGTCGTCGCATCCTGAACACCTACGGCCCCACCGAGGCCACGGTCACGGCCACCTGGTGTGAGCTGTTGCCGGGCCGTCCGGTGACCATCGGTGTTCCCCTGCCGACGTACTCGGTCGTCATTCTCGACGAGCAGCGCCGTCCGGTGCCCGACGACGGCGTCGGTGAGATCTGCATCGGCGGACCGGGGGTCGCCCGGGGTTACGTCGGCCGGCCCGACCTGACCGCAGACCGGTTCGTCGAACGCGAGGTGTGGGGCCGCCGCGAACGGATCTATCGCACCGGCGACCTCGGCCGGACCACCCCCGATCGGCAGATCGAGTATCTGGGTCGCGCGGACGACGAGGTGAAGATCCGCGGCCACCGAGTCGATCTCGGCGAGATCGAGAGCGTGCTGCTCGTCGACGCCGCGATCGCGAGCGCGGTGGTGGCCCTCGTCGACGTCGGCGGGGTGCAGCAACTCGCCGCCTGGGTGGTTCCGATGCCGGGGACCGACACCGCCGAGGTCGACGCCGCGCTGGCCCGGCTGCGGCACGAGACCGGAATGCGACTGCCCACCTACATGCTCCCGACGTTCCTCGACGTCGTCGACGAGTTGCCGACGATGCCGAGCGGCAAGGTGGCCCGAGCCCAGCTGCCCGCGCCGACTGGTCGCCGGCTCGCCGCGCCGACCGGCACGATCGTCGATCCGGCGGGACCCGCCGAGCACCGGCTGCGGGGCCTGTGGGCCGAACTCCTCGGGCAACCCGAGAACCAGGTGTCGGTGGACGCCAACTTCTTCACGGACCTGGGTGGGCATTCCCTGGCCGCTGCCCAGCTCGTGACACGGCTCAGGGAGACGGGCCTGCACGCGGGCGCGGGAATCCGCGACGTCTACGCGCACCCCACGGTTCGGACCATGGCGGCGGCGCTGCCCGGTGCGGGCGGCACCACGCCCCCGTCCGGTCCTCCCCCCACCCGGCCCGACGGTCCGCGACGGGCCGGGTCGGAGTCGGTCGGTGATCTGCCGGTGCGGCGCGCGGGCGCCGTCCAGGCGTTGTTCGTCCTCGCCGTGCTGCTGGTCGTCACCTTCCCGGTCTCGATCGTCTACGACATCCACCACGGTCAGCCGTCGTTCGATGCGCTCGTCGACCTGCTCGTCGCCACGGTCCCGGCCTATCTCGGAGTGCGCTGGGTACTTCCGATCCTGCTGATCCGGCCGCTGTCGGCAGGGATCGAGCCGGGCCGGTATCCCCTGTGGGGAGCGGTGTACGTGCGGCTCTGGATGATCGACCAGTTGATGGCGTTGGCCCCCACGCCGGTCCTGAGCGGATCCGCGTTGATGCCGGTGTTCCTGCGGACACTCGGTGCGCGCGTCGGGGTGGACACCCACATCGGCACGTCGAGCATCTCGTTCCCGAAGATGCTCACCATCGGCTCGGGATCGTCGATCGGGTACAACACCGACCTGCGTGGATGGCGCGTCGACGGCCGCGAGGTCGTCGTGGGACCGGTCGTGGTCGGGGACGGCACCCACGTCGCGACGAACTGCGCGCTGGAGCCGGGCACCTCGGTCGGCGACGGCGCGATGCTCGGGGACCAGTCGGCGCTGACCGACGGTCACACCGTTCCCGCGGGCGGTCGGTGGGCCGGGTCGCCGCCGGCCCCGGTGACCTCCCTCGACCCGCGGGTCGAGGCGATGGCCGCGGCCGGTCCCGCGCGGGCGTGGACCGCGGGCCTGCTGCTGCTCACCGCCGCCGGCGTCGTCACCTTGGAGACGATCGCGATCCTCACCCTCGTCCCGAGTCTGGTGCTCGTGTGGACCGTGCTGCTCGAGTTCGGAATGATCGCCTCGTTGATCGCCACCCTGGCGTCGGGCTTCGTCTACGTCGTGAGCGTCTGCCTCGCCGTCGCCGTCGGCAAACGCCTCGTCCTGCCCTCACTGCCCGTCGGCACGTTCGACGCCGCGTCCGGGCTGGGCGTGCGCAAGTGGATCGCGGACTCGCTCCTCGAGATGAGCCTGCTCTACACCAACACCCTGTACGCGACGCTGTACACGGCACCGTGGCTGCGCATGCTCGGCGTGAAGGTCGGCCGTGGCGCCGAGGTGTCGACGGCCTCCCACATCGACCCGGACCTGCTCACGATCGGCGACGGCAGCTTCGTCGCCGACATGGCCTCGCTGGGCGGCACGACCTACTGCAACGGCCGGATGGCGTTCGCGCCCACCGTCATCGGCACGCGGGCGTTCGTCGGCAATGCGGCGGTCCTGCCCAGCGGCACCGTCACGGGTGACGGTTCGCTGATCGGGGTGCTCACCGTGCCGCCGACGTCCGGTGTGCCGGCTGACACGTCGTGGCTCGGGAATCCCGCGTTCCCGCTGCCCGCTCGCCAGGACAGCGGAGACTACGACGAACGCGTGACGTACACGCCGGACCGACGCACCGTCTCGCATCGACTGTGGGTGGAGTTCTTCCGGGTCGTGCTGCCGCCCACACTCGTCGGTGTCAGCCTGTACTTCTACCTTCTCGGGCTGTCCCTGGTCGCCCGTGCAACGAGTCTGACGTGGACCGTGCTGTCGGCTCCGGTCTTCGCGCTCGCGACCGCCCTCGGCGTGGTGTTGTTCGCCGCCGCGGTGAAGCAGAACCTCGTCGGCACCTATCGGCCCCGGGTCGAGCCGCTGTGGGCACGGTTCGTGCGTCGCTCGGAGTTCGCGACCGGGCTGTACGAGTCCGCGGCGGTGCCGGTGCTCCTCGGCCGGCTCACCGGAACCCCGTACCTGCCGATGATGTTGCGCTGGTTCGGTGTCCGCATGGGCCGCCGGGTGTGGATCGCAACCACGTTCCTCACCGAGTTCGATCTCGTCCGGGTCGGCGACGACGCCGCGGTCGGGCCCGGGGTCTCGCTGCAGACGCACCTCTTCGAGGACCGCGTGATGAAGATGTCCACGGTGACGGTCGGAGCAGGCGCGACCGTCGGCACCCGGGCGGTGGTGCTCTACGACGCGGTGGTCGGCGACGGCGCCGAACTCGCAGCGCTGTCGCTGCTGATGAAGGGCGACGTGTTGCCCGCGGACACCCACTGGCAGGGCATACCGGCACAGGCGGTCGGCTCGTGACCGTGTCTCGCCCGCTCGCGCTCGTGTACCGGGGCGGGGCGAGCATGCCGGGGTGCGCCGAATCGGTGGCCTCCCTGATCGCCCGCAGCCGCTGGAACTTCGACGTCCGGTACGTCGGGCCGCGCGAGGATCGGCGACTCACTCCGGAGACACTGCGCGGCGCTGCGCTCTACGCGCAGCCCGGCGGCGACCGTCTGCTCCCCGCGTGGTGGCGGATGCGACGGCACCGGGACACGGTGCGGGAGTTCGTCTCCGGCGGCGGTCGGTACCTCGGGTTCTGCCTCGGCGCCTATCTGGCCGGCGCCACACCGGGCTTCGGGCTGCTGCCCGGCGACACCGACCGCTACTTCACCACCCCGGGGTCCGGCGTGGTCGGCCCCGACCCGACAACGGTGGACGTGCGCTGGCTGGGCCGCGTCCGCCCGATGTACTTCCAGGACGGACCCGTGTTCACCCTCACGCAGTCGTATCCACGCGGGACCCGTGTCCTCGCCCTGTACGGCAACGGCGAGATCGCCGCCCTCGCCGCACCGTTCGGCGCCGGGTACGTCGCCGTCGTCGGCCCCCACCCGGAGGCCGGCCACGACTGGTTCACGGATTCCGGCGTGACCGTTCCCGACGGACTCGACCCCGCCGCCGGTCTCGACCTGATCGACGCGGTGATGAGCCGATGAGCGTCACAGCGAACCCGGCACCCACCATGCGAGCGATGCGTGGTCGCCTGACCGGCATCGACCTCGCCCGCGGGATCGCCGTCGTCGGCATGGTGGCGGTGCACTCGCTCTACGCGTACGGCGACGACGGGCTGCCCACTCTCTCGTACCGGATCTCCGCGGGCCACGCGTCCGCGATGTTCGCGGTGCTCGCCGGGGTTGCCATCGCACTGTTGTCCGGGAGGGCGCCGCACCGCCCGGACGCACGGTCGGCGGGCATCGCGGCCGGCCTGGTCGCCCGCGCGATCGTCATCGGCGTGATCGGGCTGTGCCTCGGCTACACCGACGTCGAGTACGGGGTCGTGATCCTCCCCTACTACGCCGTGATGTTCGTGCTGGCGATCCCGCTGATCTTCCTGAGCACCCGCACCGTCGCCCTGCTCGCCGGCGTGGGTGCCGTCGCCGCTCCGGTCCTCAGTCAGCTCGTCCGACCCCACCTGGGTACCGGCTTCGACCATCAACTGTCCTGGGGCACACTGCTTCACGACCCGCTCGGCACCGCGGGTGAGATCCTCTTCACCGGCGAGTTCCCGGTGTTCGTGTGGATGACGTACATCTGTGTCGGTGTCGTCGTCGGACGGTCCGAGCTGCGTTCACCGCGAACCGCCGGCATCCTCGTCGCGCTCGGCGCCGTCCTCACCACGACGTCCTCGCTGATCTCGTGGACGATCCTGCATCCGATGGGCGGACTCGATCTGCTCGTCGGGGTGTCCGGTGTGGAGACGGTGGACGAGATACTGCGGTTCGGGTCCGACGGGTGGGTACCCACCGACACCTGGTGGTGGCTCGGGGTCGCGAGCCCGCACACCGGCACCCCACTCGACCTCGCGGCGACCATCGGGAGCTCGCTCGCGGTGCTCGGGCTGTGCCTGCTCGTGTTCCAGCTTCGCGGCGGTGTGGCGCGGCTGCTGCGCGTCGTCACGTCGCCGTTGGTCGCGATCGGCACGCTGTCGCTGACCGTCTATGTTGGCCACATCATGTTCGTGAATTCGGATTTCGACGTGTACGGCCCGTGGGACGGGTACGTCCGTCAGCTGGTCGTGATGTCGGTCGTCGCGGTCGCGTGGCGCGCGACCGCCGGTCGCGGACCACTCGAAGGCCTGGTCCGGTCGATCACCACCCGGGTGCGTCGGTACACCGAGACCGTCGTGACGGACCGGCAGGACGAGTCGGGGCGACGGCGGGAGCGGTCCGGGTGAGCCCGATCGGTCGCCGCGGACTGCTCGTCGGGGCCGCTGCCGTGGGAGCGGCCGGTGTGGCGGCCGCCGTCGGTATCCCACGGCTCGCGGCACCCGACGACCGTGCGGTCGCCCTCGTCTACCGTGGGCCCGCGGCGTCGCCTGGGTGCCCGGAAGCGGTGGCGCACCTGCTCGAATCCGCGCCGACCCCACTGCGCGCCGTGTACGTCGGGCCCGACGAGGACGCCGACGTCGACGCCGATTCGCTCGCCGGTGCGGTGGTCTACGCGCAGCCGGGAGGCGGCGATCTCGCTCCCGCCTGGCGTCACACCCGCGGGTACGCCCCCGTGCTGCGGGACTGGGTGGGCGCGGGCGGCACGTACCTGGGCTTCTGCCTCGGTGCGTACCTCGCGGGCGACGATCCCGGCTACGGCCTCCTTCCCGGCGCCCGGGTGCGGCAGTACATCGGCACCGACGACGCGACGGTGCACGACACCGGCGAAACCGTCGTCGCGGTCACCTGGCGGGATCAGCCGCGGCACATGTACTTCCAGGACGGCACGGTCTTCCGCGCCCGAGGCGACGACTGGGGTGCCGTCGGTGCAACGGTGCTCGCTCGTTACCCGAACGACACCGTCGCGGCCGTCGTGGCGCCGTACGGCACCGGACGGGTCGGACTCGTCGGCCCGCACCCGGAAGCGGACGCGAGCTGGTACGCGCCGAACCTGACCAATCCGGACGGCATCCGATACGACCTCGGGCACGACCTCGTCGAGACGACGCTGACGCGCTGACGCGCCCGTGCGCACTTCTGGTAGCTCGAGCTACCAGAAGTGCGCACAGGTCCTACTTGTCGAAGGTGTCGAGAATGCGCTTCGCGGCCAGCGCCGCGGTCAGGGAGCCGTCGCGCACCTGCTGCTCGACGTCGCCTCGGATCGCCTTGACGGCCGGGTCCGAGTCGAGTCGGCGCAGCAGCTGGTCGTGGACCATCGACCACGTCCAGTCCACCTGCTGCTGATGCCGCTTGCGTTCGAGTTCGCCGGCGTCGCCGAGGACCTTGCGGTGCCGCAGCACCTCGTCCCAGAACTTGTCGACCCCGACGTTCTCGAGCGCGCTCATCGTCAGCACCGGCGGCTTCCACAGCGCGTCGTGCGGGTAGATCAGTCGCAGGGCACCGGCGAGTTCACGGGCCGCGGCCTTGGCCTCGGTCGCGTGCTTGCCGTCGGCCTTGTTGACGGTGACGATGTCCGCGAGTTCGAGGACGCCCTTCTTGATGCCCTGCAACTGGTCACCGGTACGTGCCAGCGTCAGGAAGGTGAAGGTGTCCACCATGTTCGCGACGGTCACCTCGGACTGTCCGACACCCACGGTCTCGACGAGGATCACGTCGTAGCCGGCGGCCTCGATCAGGACCATCGTCTCGCGGGGCGCCTTCGCGACCCCGCCGAGTGTGCCCGAGG
>AODO01000043.1 GCA_000341795.1 Rhodococcus triatomae BKS 15-14
GAGGGGAACCCTCGCCCGGTCTGACCGGGCACGGGTTCCCCTCACCCGGGAGGAGGAGACGGCGGCGGCGGATCAGGCGAGAAGGCCCTTGGCGATGTGCGTCACCTGGATCTCGTTGCTGCCCGCGTAGATCATGAGCGACTTCGCGTCGCGCGCCAACTGCTCGACCTTGTACTCGCGCATGTAGCCGTTGCCGCCGAACAACTGGACGGCCTCCATCGCGACCTCGGTCGCCGCACGCGACGAGTACAGCTTCATCGCGGACGCCTCGGCCAGCGACACCGGCTTGCCCGCGGCGGAGCGCTCGAGTGCGTTGAACACCATGTTCTGCACATTGATTCGCGCGATCTCCATCTCGGCGAGCTTGAGCTGGATGAGCTGGAACTGCGCGATCTCCCGACCCCACAGCTTGCGGTTCTTCGCATAGTCGACGCACAGGCGCAGGCACTCGTTGATGATGCCGAGCGACAGGTACGCGATGCCGATGCGCTCCGCAGCGAAGGACTCCTTCGCGCTCTCCTTGCCGTCGCCCTTCTCCGGGTTCTCCGTCTCCCCGAGCAACCGGTCCTTCGGGATCCGGACGTTGTCGAAGAACAGCTCACCCGTCGGCGACGAGTTCATGCCCATCTTCTTGAACGGAGCGCCCTGCGTGAACCCTTCCATGCCCTTGTCGAGGACGAAGCCGAGCACCTTGCGATCGCGGCGGTCGACCGACGGGTCACCTTCGTCGAGCTTGGCGTACACGATGACGACGTCGGCGTAAGGACCGTTGGTGATGAACGTCTTCTGTCCGTTGAGGATGTAGTCCTCACCGTCCCGGCGGACGTACGTCTTCATGCCGCCGAAGGCGTCCGAACCGGAGTCGGGCTCGGTGATCGCCCAGGCGCCGACCTTCTCCATCGTCACCAGTTCGGGAAGCCAACGCTTCTTCTGCGCGAGCGTGCCCCGGCTCCGGATCGTGCCCGCGGCGAGCCCGATGCTCACCCCGAGCGACGCGATGAGGCCGAGGCTCACGCCGGCCAGTTCGCAGTTGAGGATTGCGCCCATCCCACCCGCACCGAGGGCTCCGCCGCCACCCGACGAGGCCGGAACGTCCTCGCCCCGCTCACGCGCCTCCTCCCGAGCGATGTCCTTCTCCAGTCCCTCGCGCGCCAGGTCCGCGATTCCGAAGGTGGTGTACATCTTTCGGATGATGTCGAAGGGAGGCAGTTCGCCACTCTCGAGTCTGTCGACGTGCGGCGTGATCTCCTTGTCGATGAAGCCGCGGAGAGCGTCGCGGAACATGAGATCGGTGTCGGACCACTCGTACATAACGTGAACTCCAAGCATTTTTCGGCGGCAACTCCCGCCAATATAGAACACGTTCTCGTCTTCGACGCCGACTCGCCCGGCTCCGTGCGACCGCTCACCGCTGGACAGAGCGGATACTGGCCGCCATGAGCAGCAAGCAGATCGATCCCCGCCTCCGCCTCCCACTGGCGCTCGCCACGGTCGTCCAGGTCGCCTTGACCGCCGCGGCACTCCTCGACCTGCGCAAGCGCACCGCGGACGAGCTCCGCGGACCGAAGCGCGTGTGGACCGCGGCGTCGTTCGTGAACTTCGTCGGACCGATCGCCTACTTCACGGTCGGGCGCCGCCGATCCTGAGTCGGTTCTCGGCCACCACCCGCGGACGCAGGCCGCGAGCACGGCCGGGCCGGTCGGTCACGCCACGCGTCGACGTTGTACGCGGCGCTGGTGACGCCCGCCGGTCAGGCCCCACGTCGCGTCGCATTCCGAACTGCCGGGCCGCCGGCGTTCGATGTTGAAATCGGTGATGGGAAGTCGTTCCAGAAGGGGCGAGTCCGCGCACGGGTCGCCGTGGTAGCCCTGTTCGAGCATGGAGTAGGCCGTGTGGTTCACCGCCTGCACGGCGACCTTCAGTGCGTCGAGAGCGGTGCGTTCCGGGCCGAATCGCGCCAGTGTGTGCCCACCCTGAACGGACGTGCCGACCACGGCGTAGAAGGCCCAGTCCGTGTCGGGCGCTTCTCGGGTCGTCGCCTCGGCGGCGACCGAGCCCGTGACCAGGACGTGCGCCGAATCTGCACCGTGCGGTAGCTGGGTTTCCGATCTCGGAGTGGCTTCGGTGGCCATTGCACGCCTTCTTCCGTGTCCTGCTACCCACATCGCTCCCGTTGCGTTCGACGTTAACGCCGGGGTGTGACACGGCAGCGGCGCCACGCCCTACCCGCGCGCAACGAAACCACGGCGCACACACAACGACAGGGCAACGGAAACGACGATGGACCCACCTCCGGGAGGTGGGTCCATCGTCGTCGGTGCGTCGGGTGCGTCGCCCCTGCGTGATGCGTGTCAGTGCATCATCACCGGAGCAGCCTCGCCTTCGGCCGGGGCCACCGGCTTGCCACGAGGCAGGAAGAACGCCGGGATCAGGGTGAGCAGCAGCAGGACGAGCGCGACCATGAAGGTGTTGCCGAACGCGTCCGCGGCGGCGGACAGTCCCTGCTCGACGGCGTCGGGCGGCAGCTGCGCCGCCACCGACGGGTCGTGCGCGGCGGCCGAGACCATCTGAGCCTCCGGGCTGGCCTTCATCTGGTTGGTGAGCACCACCGACATCGTCGCGGTACCGATCGAACCCGCCACCTGCTGAACGATGTTCATCAGCGTCGAGCCCCGCGCCACCGTCTGGTGGGTGAGCGTCTGCATCGCCGCCGTCATGATCGGCATCATCGTGCAGCCCATGCCGAGGCCCATCACGAAGAGCGCCCCCAGTAGCAGCGGATAGGGGGTGTCCGCGCCGAGCTGGGTGAACACACCCATGCCGAGTGCCATCAGGCCGACACCGAACATCACGATCTTGCCGGGGCCGATGCGGTCGACGAGGTTGCCCGCGATCGGCATCGTCACCATCGCGCCGATGCCCTGCGGAGCGAGCAGCAGACCGGCCGCGAGAGTGGTCTCACCGCGCACCTGCAGGAAGTAGCTCGGGAACAGCAGGCCCGCACCCATGAACGCGATCGCGAACAGGCTGGACGTGATCACGGCGATGGTGAGGTTGCGGTTCTGGAACAGGTGCAGATCGATCAGCGGGTGGTCGGCACGCTTGAGGGCGTGGTAGACGAACGCCGCCACCAGCACTGCACCGATCGCGCAGGACACCACGACACGGGTGGTGAGCCCGCCGCCGCCCTCGGAGATCGACGAGACACCGAACAGGAACAGCGCGAGGCCGGGCGAGAGCAGCAGCATGCCGACGACGTCGAACGACTCGGCCGGCTGCGGCTTGTCGGAGGGCAGCAGAACGAAGGCCGCGGTCAGCGCGATGATGCCGATCGGCAGGTTGATGAGGAAGATCCAGTGCCACGAGTAGCTCTCGATCAGCCAGCCGCCGAGGATCGGGCCGCTGATCGGTCCGAGCAGCATCGGAATGCCGAGCACGGCCATGACGCGGCCGACACGGTGCGGTCCCGCCGCCCGGGTCATGATCGTCATGCCGAGCGGCATCAGCATGCCGCCACCGAGGCCCTGCAGCACACGGAAGGCGATCAGCGACTCGATGCTCCATGCGACCGAACACGCCACCGAACCGGCGACGAACAGCACCAGCGCCGTCATGTAGAGACGCTTGGTGCCGAAGCGGTCGGCGGCCCAGCCGGTCACCGGGATGACCGCCGCGAGCGCGAGCGTGTAGGCCGTCATCGTCCACGCCACGGTCGCGTACGTGGCGTTGAACTCCTGCATGAACGTCGGCAGCGCGACGGACACGACGGTGACGTCGAGAATGGACATGATGGCGCCGAGCACCACCACGCCCGCGATCTTGAGGACTGCGGCGTCGATCTTGTCCGACTCCGCAGGAGCCGGTGTCGGCGTCGTCATTGGTTCTCCTGACAGTTGTTGCGAGGCACTCGGAGGGATTCGTCTCCGAGCAGGGCGTCGAGCGTGTCGTAGAGCTGGGTGCGAACGGTGTCCGGCATCCGTTCGGCGAGCGAGTGCATACCGTCGCGTTTCGCCTCGAGGTGGCCGGCGACGAGGGTACGTCCCGCCTCCGACAGAGAGGCGAGCCGAACCCGGCGGTCGGTCGGGTCCTCGCGCCGATCGGCCAGTCCCTGCTGGAGAAGCTGGTCGACGTTGCGGCCGGCCGCTGCGACCGACAGTCGCAGTCCGTCCGCCAGCTCGTTGATCGCGACCGGCCTCCCGCACTGCGCCAACAGGAACAGAGTTCGGACCTGCGAGAAGGACAGATCGTGGGCGACGAGCCGATCCATGGCCTCGCCCTCCCCCAGTCCCAGCAGGCGGGTGAGGAACTCCTCCAGCACCCGGCAGAGGTCGTCGGAGGTCACGCGCACCGCGCAATCCTAACGATGGTGCAAATATTGCTCAATCGATATTGTTTGTGAGAGTCATCACCGCACGGGTCCGATCCGATCACGACGCCGTCCCGTCGGACAACCGAATATCCGTGTACACCCGCCCGTTCCCCGAGCGGGATAGCCTCGCCACATGGCGGAGGCATCTCGGGTCCTGATCCTCATGCGGCACGGCAAGTCCGCGTACCCGGACGGCGTGTCGGATCACGAGCGCCCACTCGCGCCTCGCGGACTTCGCGAGGCCGCGCTGGCAGGAGACTGGATCCGCGCCACCCAACCGCCCGTCGACGCCGTCCTCTGCTCGACGTCGATGCGCACCAGGCTCACCCTCGAGACCACCGGCATCGACGCGCCCGCCGAGTTCAGCGACCTGCTCTACGGCGCGACACCCGCGCAGGTGCTCCACGAGATCGCGGGCACGAAACCCGACGTGTCCACCCTGCTCGTCATCGGTCACGACCCGGGCGTCCCGGGGGCGGCCGTGGCCCTCGACCCCCGGTCACGACACGCGGACCGCATCTCGGACAAGTTCCCCACCTCCGCGCTGGCGACCCTCTCCATGACCGGCACCTGGGCCGACATCCACCTCGCCGGCGCCGCGCTGACCGCCTTCCACGTACCCCGCTGATCCCGAGTCCCCCGAGCGGAGGGGACGGCCAGGGCGTGTCTCCCAATTCCTCCCAGGTGCGCCGAAACGGGGGTTGGGAGACATGCCCTAGTGTTGCGGCCGTCCCGGCATTCCGGGCCCGACGAGAGGACAGCGCGTGTCGTTCGAGGACCCACTCGCCCCACCACCGACACGCGGGTCCCTCTTCACCCGATCCCGTCCCCTCCGGGCCGGAGACGTCGCCCCCGACAACCGGCTGCGTCTCGACGGCATCGCTCGCTACCTGCAGGACATCGGCTCGGACAACGCCGACGCCGCGGGCTTCGCCGAGACCGACCCGGTGTGGATTCTTCGGCGCACCGTGATCGACGTGCACACTCCCGCCGAGTGGCCCGACCGGGTGAGCATGCGCCGCTGGTGCTCGGCGTACTCGACGCGCTGGTCGACGATGCGGGTGGAGATGACCAGCGACAAGGGTGCGCGGATCGAAACCGAGGGTTTCTGGATCCACATCAACCGCGACACCGGGATGCCGTCCCGGATCAGCGACTCCACGCTCGAACTGCTCGGCAGCCACACCGACGTGGACCGGTTGCGTTGGAAGCCCTGGCTGGCCGAGCAGCTGCCGGAGGACGGCACGGATGTCCCGTTCCCGCTGCGGTCGACCGACTTCGACCCGCTCGAACACGTCAACAACGCCGCGTACCTGCATGCGGTCGAGGAGCATGCGATCACCCGCCCCGACCTCCTGCAGGTACCGCATCGCGTGGTGATCGAGTACGCCTCCCCCATCACCACCGGCGAGCAGCTCACGATCCGTCGCCGCGAGGACTCCGACGCACTGTCGCTGTGGTTCGTGGTGAACGGCGTGAGTCGGGCCGGCGCACGGCTGACCCGACTCACCGTCTGACCTGACGCGCGTCTCCCAATTCCCGTTCCCGCGTGCGGGATCGGGAGACACGCCCTAGCCCTTGGCGATCGCCACCATCTCGCCGATGTCGAGCAGCTTGACGCGCGGACGACCCGCAGCCTTGCCGAGCTCGCGCTCGCGTGCGTCGATCAGCTTCCAGCCCGCCCAGTCGACCTTCTCCGGCTGACGCTCCGCCAGCAGCGCCTCCAGCGCCTCCCGGTCGCCCTTGGGAGCGTTGAGTCGCTCGGCGGCGAGATCCTCGACGATGAGCGCGATCGTGTTGTGGGCGCACTGCCGGTTCGTTCCGATCACGCCGGACGGCCCCCGCTTGATCCAGCCCGCGGTGTAGGTGCCCGGGACCGGGACGTCCGAACCGACCTCGGTCACCCGTCCGCCGACGTTCGAGATGGTGCCGCGGGCGTCGTCGAACGGCAGGTCCGGTACCGGGACTCCGCGGTAGCCGACCGAGCGCAGGACCAGGCCGGCCTCGAGCAGCTCGGTGTCGCCGGTGCTGCGCGCACGCATCACACCGTCCTCGTCCGCGACCATCTCGTTGCGGGCGACGACGACACCGCTCGCCTTGCCGTCGCCCTGGATCTCGACGGGAGAAGCGAGGAACCGCAGGACGATTCGTTTCGGGTGGTCGGCGCGCGGCCGGGACGCGTACTCGCGCAGGATGTCCAGTTTGAGCTTCTTGGCCGGATCGGACTCCACCTCGGCCGCGCTGGCGGCATCGAGTTCGAGTTCCGCGGCGTCGACGACGATGTCGACTCCGGGCAGGTAGCCGAGCGCGAGCAACTCGGGGTTGGTGAACGCGGCCTGCGCCGGCCCGCGTCGCCCGAGAAGCACGACCTCCTCGACGGCACTGCCCCGCAGCGCGTCGACGGCGTGCTCCGCCATGTCGGTCTTCGCGAGCCGGTCGGGATCGAGCACCAGCAGGCGCGCCACGTCGAGTGCGACGTTGCCGTTGCCGACGATCACGGCCCGGCCGCCGGACAGGTCGAAACTGCGACCCGCGTAGTCGGGGTGGCCGTTGTACCAGGCGACGAACTCCGTCGCGGCGAGGCTGCCGTCCAGTTCCTCGCCGGGGATGTCGAGACGCCTGTCGCTCGGTGCGCCGACGGCGTAGATCACTGCATGGTGGTGTTCGAGAAGTTCGGCGTGGGTGATGTGCTTACCGACCTCCACGTTGAGGTGCAGCCGGAACCCGGGGCGACGAGACACCTCGGCGAAGAGGTCGGTCACCGACTTCGTCTCGGGATGGTCGGGTGCGACACCCGCGCGCACGAGGCCCCACGGCGTCGGGAGGCGGTCGAACATGTCGACCTCGATACCGGAACGCTTGAAGGCGAGGAGTTCACGGGCGGCGTAGAACCCCGACGGACCCGATCCGACGACCGCGACCCGGAACGGATCCTCCTCGGTCTTCGGGAACTTCAGCGAGGGGCCGGGCGCGACCGGCTCGTGATCCCCCATCGCGAAGTAGTCGGCATTGATCGACGCGTAACGTTCCATACCCTCGGGCAGGTCGTCGTCACGGAAGATCGCGTTCACCGGGCAGGCGTCGACACACAAACCGCAGTCGATGCAGGTCTCGGCATCGATGTAGAGCATCTCCGTGCGCTGGAACGCCCGCTCGTCCGGTGTCGGATGGATGCAGTCCACCGGGCAGACCTCGGTGCAACTGGCGTCGTTGCAACAAGGCTGGGTGATGACGAACGCCACTGTCGGTCTCCTCCAAACTAGAACCTGTTCTCAAAAGAATACCCGCGTGACCTGGAACACGTCACCGAGAACAGGCCATGAGACTACCGACACCTTCGTTCGCCGTTGTGCTACGGGTCACTTTTCGCCGCGACCGGCGGCATCAGGACGGCATTCGGGGCCGTTCCACACCGATCCGGATTTTTGCGACACATTTGCGGCTTCGCGAACGATGAGTCACTGAAGCGAAATACACTTCGTCCGCCGCGGCCGCTCCTCCCTCGAACGAGCGACCGACATCACGGCGGTGTGAAACAGAGCGGAAGGACCCGCGGTGACCACAGCGAAACCTAAGCCAGGCAAAACATCTCCGCCACCGGGCACCGGGTCCGTCGCGCGACTCGCCCGGCCCGACGAGATCGACCGGTGGGACGAGCACGTGGCGCGCAACCCCGACGGCGGCTATCCGTTTCGCTCCCGCGCATTTGCCGAGTCTTTGCGCATGCGCGGTTTGGACCCCGAGTACCTGTTCGTGGACGATCTCGCCATCACCGCGGCGCGCGTGCGGGTGCCTGCGATCGGCACCTATTGGCAGATCCCGGGTCCCGGCGTCACCGACGTCGACGACCTCTGCCGAGTCGTCGACGCACTGATCCCTCTCGCCTCCGCGAACGGCGTGTTCACCATCCGGGTCGACCCTCTCATCGAGAACGACGAGACCGTCCGGGCGACGCTGCTGGCCCGCGGATACCGGCGAACGATGACGTGGACGATCGACCACAGCGTGGTCGTCGACATCAGCGGCACCGACGAGGAGGTGCTCGGCAGGTTCAGCACCCGGGCACGACGGTGGATCAAGCGGGCCGCCAGGGACGGCGTGGTGGTTTCCCGCGTCGACGCGACGGACGAGAACTGCAGGCTCAAGTACGACCTCCTCAAGGCGACTTCCGAGGCGCGCTTCGTGATACCACCCCTGCCCGCTGCCACGTCCACGTACCAGCAGGTGCAGTCGGCGGGCCACGGCCAACTGTTCTTCGCCCACCACGAGGACACGCTGGTTGCCGCGGCGTACGCGATGCGGCTCGGTGAGTGTTCGCTGTACCTGACCGGCGCGTCCGTCCGGAAGGAACCGGGCAACTCCGCGGGCAACGGCCTCGGCGCACACGGCGTCGGCCACGCGGTGCAGTGGGAGATGATTCGCTGGGCCCGAGAGGCCGGGTGCCTCCGATACGACATGTACGGGGCCCCGTCGTCGGAGCACATCGACGATCCGGCTCATCCACTGCACGGAGTGGGTCAGTTCAAGCTGAGCTTCAACAAGGTGGTCACCGACTACATCGGATGCTGGGACGTGCCGGTCGACCGCGCACGCTCACGACTGCTCTACGAGGCCGAGCGGACGATCGTCAAGCTCAACCGCTTCGAAATCGTCAGCCGGTTCACGGGACACAACGCGCAGCACAACCCGGACCTCGACTGGTTCCGCTGACCCGGCGGCCCCGTCCCGGGCCGGAACCCCGACCCGGGACTCCTCGTCAGCCTCGCAGCTTGCGCACTCCCACGATCACACCGGCGACGACGAGGATCGTGAGCAGCGCACCCCAGAATCCCAGTGCCCACCACATCACACCGAACCCGATGACCAGCGGCGCCGCGGTGATCGCGGCGATGCCCGGGCTCTCCTTCACCGTCTCGAGCGCCGCCTGCGCCTTCGTCCGGTCGATACCGCCACCCGCCATGTCCCACACCCCTGCTCTCGTCCCGGACCGGAATGTCCGATTCACCGTCCACGATAGACGCGGCGTGCCCACGTCGACATGTCCGGACCCGCGAGATGCACAGCGGCCCCGCACTCACGAGGAGTGCGGGGCCGCTGCGTTCGGATGGCTGAGCGCCTACCGCAGGGCGGAGCCTGCTACCGGTAGTCGGTGCTGAAACCGTAGTCGTCCAGCGGAACCGCAGCACCGGTGCCCTGGCCGAAGCCTTCCGGGCTGTAGTACTGGTCGTCGTAGGACGGCACGGCGTACGCCGCGGCGCGCGCCTCTTCGGTCGGCTGCACCTGGATGTTCCGGTACCGGTTGATGCCGGTGCCGGCCGGGATCAGCTTGCCGATGATCACGTTCTCCTTCAGACCGATCAGCTTGTCCGAGCGGCAGTTGATCGCCGCATCGGTCAGCACGCGAGTGGTCTCCTGGAAGGACGCCGCCGACAGCCACGAATCCGTCGCGAGCGACGCCTTCGTGATACCCATCAGCACCGGGCGACCCGACGCGGGCTCGCCGCCCTCGGCGACGACGCGACGGTTGCTGGACTCGAACTCGGCACGCTCGACCAGCGAACCGGGCAGGAACTCCGTCGCACCCGAGTCGATGATCGTGACGCGGCGCAGCATCTGGCGCACGATGACCTCGATGTGCTTGTCGTGGATCGACACACCCTGGCTCCGGTACACCTCCTGAACCTCGTTGACGAGGTGGATCTGCACCTGACGGGGGCCCATGACACGCAGCACCTCGTGAGGATCGGCAGCACCCTCCATGAGCTGCTGGCCGACCTCGACGTGGTCACCGTCCGCCAGCAGGCGCTCGGTGCCGTCGTCGTGCTTGAAGACGCGCAGACGCTGACGCTTCGACAGCTTGTCGTACACGACCTCTTCGCCGCCGTCGTCCGGGACGATGGTGATCTTGTAGAAGCGGTCGCCGTCCTCGAGCTGCACCCGGCCGGTGACGTCGGCGATCGGGGCCTTGCCCTTCGGGACACGGGCCTCGAACAGCTCCTGGACACGCGGCAGACCACCGGTGATGTCGGCCGCGCCGGCCGCACCACCCTGGTGGAAGGTACGCATGGTCAGCTGGGTACCGGGCTCACCGATCGACTGCGCGGCGACGATACCGACGGCCTCGCCGATGTCGACGAGCTTGCCGGTCGCCATCGAGCGGCCGTAGCAGGTCGCGCAGACGCCGGTGCCGGTGGTGCAGGTGAGCACGGAGCGCACCTTCACCTCGGTGATGCCCGCTGCGAGCAGCGCGTCGAGGGCCGGGTCGCCCAGGTCGTGGCCACGCTCGACGATGACGTTGCCGTCCGCGTCGACCGCGTCCGCGGCGAGGGTGCGGGCGTACGTCGAGGTCTCGACGTGCGCGTCGCGGATGACCGAGCCGTCGGGCTGGCGCTCCGAGATCGTGGTGATGATGCCGCGCTCGGTGCCACAGTCGACCTCGCGGACGATGACGTCCTGCGAGACGTCCACCAGACGACGCGTCAGGTAACCCGAGTCGGCGGTACGGAGAGCCGTGTCCGCCAGACCCTTGCGGGCACCGTGCGTGTTGATGAAGTACTCGAGAACCGTCAGGCCCTCCTTGAAGGACGACTTGATCGGACGCGGGATGAACTCACCCTTCGGGTTCGTCACCAGGCCCTTCATTCCGGCCAGCGAGCGGACCTGGGTCATGTTGCCCGCCGCGCCCGACTTCACGATCATCGGGATCGGGTTGTCGTCCGGGAAGTGCGCCTCCATGGCCTTGCCGACCTCGTCGGTCGCCTCGGACCAGATCTTGACCAGCGCGCTGTTGCGCTCGGCGTGGTTGAGAGCGCCGCGCTGGTACTTCTTCTCGATCTGGTCGGCCTGCGCCTCGAAGGTCTCCATGATCTGCGGCTTCTCCGGCGGGACGAGCACGTCGGAGATCGACACGGTGACACCGGAACGCGTGGCCCAGTAGAAGCCCGCATCCTTCATCTTGTCGACGGTCTGCGCCACGACGATCATGGGGTACCGCTCGGCGAGATCGTTGATGATCGTCGCCTGACGCTTCTTCGGCATCTGCTCGTTCACGAACGGGTAGTCCGCGGGGAGCAGCTCGTTGAAGAGCACGCGACCCAGGGTGGTCTCGGCGACCCAGCCGTCACCGTAGTTCCAGCCCTCGTCACCGAAGAGCTCGGCTTCGAGCTCGGCGGACGGACGCTGCGTGGTCAGCCGGACCTTGATCTTCGACTGCACGGTCAGCACACCGCGGTCCACGGCCATCTGGGCTTCGGCCGGCGAGGAGTACACGCCCTGCTCCGCAGCGTCGGCGGTGGCCGGAGCCAGCTCGCCCGTCGCACCCTCTTCGAGACGGGTCAGGTGGAACAGACCGGTGACCATGTCCAGACGCGGCATGGCCAGCGGACGACCCGAGGCCGGCGACAGGATGTTGTTCGAGGACAGCATCAGGATGCGGGCCTCGGCCTGCGCCTCCGCGGACAGCGGCAGGTGCACGGCCATCTGGTCACCGTCGAAGTCGGCGTTGAACGCCTCACACACGAGCGGGTGCAGCTGGATGGCCTTGCCCTCGACGAGCTGCGGCTCGAACGCCTGGATGCCGAGGCGGTGCAGCGTGGGGGCACGGTTGAGCAGCACGGGGTGCTCGGCGATGACCTCTTCGAGGACGTCCCACACCTGGGCGCGCTGCCGCTCGACCATCCGCTTCGCGGACTTGATGTTCTGCGCGTGGTTCAGGTCGACCAGACGCTTCATCACGAACGGCTTGAACAGCTCGAGCGCCATCAGCTTCGGGAGACCGCACTGGTGCAGCTTGAGCTGCGGACCGACGACGATGACCGAACGGCCCGAGTAGTCGACGCGCTTGCCGAGCAGGTTCTGACGGAAGCGGCCCTGCTTGCCCTTGAGCAGGTCGCTCAGGGACTTCAGCGGGCGGTTGCCCGGGCCGGTGACCGGACGCCCGCGACGGCCGTTGTCGAACAGCGCGTCCACGGACTCCTGCAGCATCCGCTTCTCGTTGTTGACGATGATCTCGGGCGCACCGAGGTCGATCAGTCGCTTGAGGCGGTTGTTGCGGTTGATGACACGGCGGTACAGATCGTTCAGGTCGGAGGTCGCGAAGCGGCCACCGTCGAGCTGCACCATCGGGCGAAGCTCCGGCGGGATCACCGGAACGGCGTCGAGGACCATGCCCATCGGCGAGTTTCCGGACTGCTGGAACGCCGCGACGACCTTCAGTCGCTTGAGCGCGCGCAGCTTCTTCTGACCCTTGCCGCTGCGGATCGTCTCGCGCAGGCTCTCGGCCTCGGCGTCGATGTCGAAGTTCTCCATCAGCTTCTGGATGGACTCCGCGCCCATCGCGCCGGTGAAGTACTCGCCGTAGCGGTCGACGAGCTCGCGGTAGATGCTCTCGTCGATGATCAGCTGCTTGACGGCCAGCTTCGTGAAGGTGGTCCAGATCTCGTCGAGCCGGTCCAGCTCACGCTGGGCGCGGTCGCGGAGCTGCCGCATCTCCCGCTCGCCGCCGTCCTTGACCTTGCGACGGACGTCGGACTTGGCGCCCTCCGCCTCGAGCTCGGCGATGTCGGCCTCGAGCTTCTGCGCGCGAGCCTCGAGATCGGCGTCCCGCTGGTCGGCGACGGTCTTCTTCTCGACCTCCATCTCCGCCTCGAGCGTGGACAGCTCGTTGTGACGCAGCTCATCGTCGACGCCGACGATCACGTACGCGGCGAAGTAGATGATCTTCTCGAGATCCTTCGGCGCCAGGTCCAGCAGGTAGCCGAGACGGCTCGGCACACCCTTGAAGTACCAGATGTGGGTGACGGGGGCGGCGAGCTCGATGTGGCCCATCCGCTCGCGGCGCACCTTGGCACGAGTCACCTCGACGCCGCAGCGCTCACAGATGATGCCCTTGAAGCGGACGCGCTTGTACTTGCCGCAGTAGCACTCCCAGTCCCGGGTGGGGCCGAAGATCTTCTCGCAGAAGAGGCCGTCCTTCTCGGGCTTGAGCGTGCGGTAGTTGATGGTCTCCGGCTTCTTGACCTCGCCGAAGGACCACTGCCGGATGTCGTCCGCGGTGGCGAGACCGATGCGGAGTTCATCGAAGAAGTTGACGTCGAGCACGTAACTTCCTTTCCCCTGTTCGGGTTGAATGTGCTGCTAGTTCACTATGTGCTGCCGGGTC
>AODO01000045.1 GCA_000341795.1 Rhodococcus triatomae BKS 15-14
GCTGTGTTCGGCCCGATCCTTGCCCGGTGTCTACAACGTCATGACCCGCAACAGCTAGGCGCTGTACCGATGCCGCCGTCGACAAGTAGTGAGCCTGAGTGCCGTAGCGACCGAGCACTAGAACCAACCTCTGTGCCGATCTTCGTACATCCTGTGTGCGTGAGTAAGGGAAGCACCCCTTCTATGGCCCGCATCGCCGTCGAAGCACAGCTCAACGTGTCCGCGCGAACAGGACACCGAAATGCCTCCGTGAGCGTGACGCGTACGTAGGAGCCCTTCTCTGGAGCTCTGACGCTTGGAGCAGATGCGGTGGACATGGCGATCACTCCTTCTTACAGAGGTCCAAGGCGACAAACGGGCGGCTAACGATCGAGGTCCGGAAGAAGTTGACCTGTGGTTGGCACAGGGTGCCGATCGACGTTCAGGACCATTGCCAGCATTGAGTAGAAACCCACCGTCGCAATCAATTCGACTGCTCCCTGCTGGCCCCAGCGCTTGGCAACCGGAGCGAAGGTGTCATCGTCGACATCACCACAACGTAGTAGTTGGGCAACGAACCTGTACGTCTCACCCAGACCCCCTGACAGGTCGGGGCGTTCGCCGAAAGCCACGGAGTCGATGTCGCCCGGCCGAATGCCATGCTTGACAGCCAACGTTCGGTGCATCGCAAACAGGAAATGGCAGTCCCAGTAACGAGCTGTGAGCAGTATGGCCATTTCAGTATCGACCCGCGGAATGCACAATCCATCGAAGATAAGGGGTACTAGTCGGCCTGCCGCCTCGGCTAGTCGGGGACTACGCAGTAAAGCCGACATCGAACCGCCAATAGAGTCCTCGGTCCCTGCGCGCGCAGGCCGTAGATATGCGATCAGCTCATCGTTGATCGCGCGTTGCATCGAGTTCATCTGCGCTGTAGGCAGATCACCGAATCGACGTGTCGATCTAGAATGCTGGCAGTCGGTCATCCAAGGCCTTCTTCGTCGTTATGCGGATCAGATCGCAGATCGGGCGATGGCGCTTACCAAATCGAACGTTGCTTGGTAACTTCTAGCACAGACGAAGCCCATCATCAAGCGCTCGTTGAACGTGGCGAAAGCGAAATCACTTTCGGTCGCCTGATCAAGCTGGTGCAGTTCTACAGTCTGCATGCCAGCGACTTCATCGCCGAACTCGCGGGTGAAACAAAGTCCGTCGTCCGGCATGCCTCCCGACGAAAGATCCCCTCACCGCCAGGAGAAGATGGAGTTCTTCCTGCTCTCCCCCGACGACAACCGTATGACGCAACCCATCGTGATCGACGCCCAACCGGGCGGAGAACCCGCAAACCCAGGCCGCCACGACGGCAAAGAATGGCTCCACATCCTCGAAGGCGAGATCGTGCTCACGCTCGAAGAACGTGAACCCGTCATCCTGACTACCGGAGACACCGCATGGTTTCCCGGCCAACAGCGGCACGGCTTCCGCAACTCAAGTGACCGCATCGCACGAGTTCTCTCGGTGACCACACCCCCGAATCTCTAACGGCCTGACCAGGCCCTCTACCACGAACTCATAGCCTGGCTGTTTGGGCCGAGGTCACGACCACCCCAGCGACCTGTGTAGGCCTGTCCTTCGGTGACCTGGGGTGATGCCGTAGCCGTATTCATCGGAATGTAGCCGTAACAAACTCCAGGCTGATAGTCGACAAGTTTCGTTCCCAGGAAACTCGCGTTCTCGAGGCCGGGTTCAGGCTGCCATGAACTGTAGATTGGCATATTCCATCCTTCGGGAGCCCTAAAGATTGCGCCTGATCGCGACACTCCATTCGAGCCTCCCCGCGGACGCCTCAGTGCGCTGCTGTGTACGCCTCCAGGACCGCCGCGGCGACCCGGCCCCGGCCAGACACGGAATAGCCATTCGCTATTGCCCACTCCCGAACCTGTGCAGCCTCGATACCGTTGGGTGCTCGCTTTACCGTTGTGGTTCCCTTCTTCCTGCTACCAATGCGAGTGGCGTACTTGATGTAGTAGTCCATCTTCCGGTGGAACTCCGTGGCGTTCTTGTCGCTGAGGTCGATGCTGTACTCGATGCCGTTGACCGCGAAGTTGATCGTCTCGCCGCCAATGTCGATCGGTTCCCCGTCTAGGTCGTCGATAAGTTCGACGACAGTCTTCCGCGCCACGCCCGTTCTCCTGACCTGCTTGACCGATAGTTCCCTGACCATTGTGACAGTTCTGGTGCCTCGCCGAGCTCTGTGAACCGTTAGGTGTGACGGCTTTCTTCGCCGCACGCCCGGGAAACGACAAACCTAACGGTTCCGAGGGCACTGCCGCCATGATCCGCGGTCTTGGAGCAATGGAGCCTGATCTCCGTTGAGCCGACCTCTTGTGCTTGCAGGCGTGTGGTCTTCCCCGACAAGTGGCACCCGTGTCCACCCGACCGTCAAGGAGCGGGCATTAGACAGCGACGGCAACCTCCGTGTTCTCGACGTCGACTCGCCTTGCTGTCGACCCCGGAGAGGGATCAGGAACCGGGGTCAAGGTCCTGTTCCTCGAGAACCCAGGCGGCAATCTGTGTCCGATTGGTGAATCCGAGTTTCGACAGAACGTGTTCGACATGCCCTTCCACCGTCCGCTGAGAGATCACCAACCTCGCGGCAATAGCGCTATTCGTGAGGCCCTGTGAAACGAGCCCTGCTACCTCCCGTTCTCGACGTGTCAGCAGTGTGTCGGTCCCGGAGGCAGACGGCTGCTTAACCGACGCTTCCCCACATGCGTATCGGACGGCGGCGGAGAGAGGCAGCGATAGGCCCTCTCCGAAGGCCTGAGAGTAGCCGCGAGTTCCAAGGGATTTCCGTGTCTGCTCAACAGAGTTGGCATGGAATCGAACAAGGCCAGGGATGTGAACAGTTGGGCTTCCGACCGCATTGCGCAACGCTCGCGCTACACCCATAAGTACCCCTGCACGTTGGTAGTGCCTGTCTTGAGCAGCGACCCAGGCCAACGCTTCGATGCAAAGTGCAGAACTGACAGGGTCGTCGACCGCCTGGGCGAGCCTGAGTCCTTTCTCAAGCAGGTTTTCCCCGCGGTCTCGCTGGCCCTGTGCCCACAGCAATATTCCGAGGCCCCACAGGGAATAGATGCGGTGCGCCACTTCGCCGAGCTTTTCAGTAATTTCAAGCACTTCTTCATGTGCCCTTATCGACGCTTCGACATCCTCCAAGAACATGCCGGCGAGGCCAATACCTGCAAGTGCCTCAATCAACCGTCGGGAACTTGGCTCAGAATCCAGTCTGTCAAGGCAGGATTGATATAATTCCATTGCTCGGGAGGCTTGACCACGGTAGAGTGCGATGTTCCCTTCAACGTAATCGAAATCAACTGCACCGTTTCGCAGTCCTAGCACTCTGGCCTCAGTTCGCCCGCGTTCAATCAGTTCCTCTGCGATATCGAGGTCGCCATGGAGTGCGGACATCACTGCATTGGTATAGAGACCCTTAACGCTGGCCTTAGAAGCGTGCGGGTGGTTGTCGAGAGCTCTACTGAGCCATCGTTGGCCTTCATTTAGCAGTCCGCGGGTGAACCAGAAAGGGTACATTGCGGTCGTGAACTCGAGGGCAGACTCAGAATTCTCTGGTATGGACATCGAAATCTCAAGTGCATCACGTAGGTTCGGTATTTCAGATTGAATACGGCGAAGCCATGGAATCTGTTGCGAAGACATCCATTCTATTTCCGCGCGGGTGGCCATCTGTGTATACCAGGTGAGATATCGACTCCGAACGGCCTCGCCTTCGCCGGCCTTATGTAGTTTCTCTCTACCGTAATCACGAAGTATGTCAGGGAATCTGAAGCGAGCTGTGCCGTCTTGCTGGTCGTCCCGAACGAGTATCGACTTATCAACCAAAGCTGAAACTATGTCGAGTATTTCATCTGTTGGATGATCTTGTTCGTCGCATACTCCTTCAGCCGCATCGAGTTCGAAACTGCCTGCAAAGATCGACAGTCGAGCCCAAACCTGTTGCTCTCGCGTGCTACATAGCCCGTGGCTCCAATCGATGCACAGGCGGAGGGTTTGTTGTCGAGTGGGCGCACCGCGGCTACCTCCGGTCAATAGTGCGTACCGATCCGTGAGCCTTGAGAGAATCTGGTCAGTTGACATTGCACGCAGTCGTACCGCGGCCAACTCGATCAGGAGAGGGAGACCATCCAGGCGCCGGCAAATCTCTATGACAGTCGACCGGTTGTCCTTGGTGACCTTGAACTCTGGTAGCGCGCTACGTGCGCGCTCGGCGAACAGCCTGACCGCGTCCGAGCCCCCGGCAGGCTCCGTCTCCGTCTCCGGCATGGTCAGGGGCGGAACACGTAGAACAGTCTCTCCTGCAATCCCCAGTGGTTCTCGACTGGTAGCTAAGACATTGAGGCCGGGACAGGTGCGAAGTAGCGGTTCAACCAGCGCCGCAGTTGCCTCAACTTGATGTTCACAGTTGTCCAGAACTAGGAGGAGTTGGCGCCCTGAGAGGTAGTGAACCAAGCCGTGAAGGGCGAGCCCATTTGGGTGTTCACGCAGCCCAAATGTGGAGGCCAGAGATTCCGTGATCAGCTCTGATTCGACTAGGTCGCCTAGCTCAAGTAGCCACACGCCATCATCGAAGTTTCGGCGACAATCAGCTGCAACTTTGAGCGCCAGTCTTGTCTTCCCCACTCCGCCCACTCCTGTGAGGGTCAACAACCGCGATACCCCTAGTAGTCGCTTGACTTCCGATACGTCGTGGCGCCGACCAATGAAGCTCGTCAGTTCTGACGGGAGGTTTCCGCCTGCAGTGGTCGCAATGGCTGTGATTGGAAAGGCGCGGGTCCTCCGAGCGCGCCGACCACTCCTAGCAGCGATCGCTGGCTGTATGGGTGGAAGCTGAGGTGTGTTCGATGTGCCTTGTGCCGGTCGGATCTCGTCATCTGTGGTATCAGGCGACAGCAGCAAGGTCATATCGTCCATTGGATAGCCATGGCGGTGCTGGATCTGACGCAACAGTTCGCCGAAGTCCGCCGCGGATCTAGGTCGATCTTTCTCCGCGGTCGACATTGCGTTTTCGATTGCCTGGCACACGTCTTCTGGAATGCCAGCAACATCTAGCTCGGGAACGGGCTCCGTAGTAATGCGGATAAACTGAGCAACGACCTGTTCACCAGCTCGTCGCTCGAAGGCTGCATGTCCGGTTACGGCGCAGAACAGTGTCGCACCGAGACTGTATATATCTGACGCAACGTTGGCTGGCTTACCCCTAAGAACTTCGGGGGCGGTATAAGCCGGTGATCCAGCAATCTCACCTGTCGCAGTCTGGAATCCGCCAATAACATGAGCTATGCCAAAATCAGTTAGTTGAGGCTCGCCATAGCTGGTTAGCAGTATATTCGCTGGTTTGATGTCGCGATGAAGAACCCCGAGCCGGTGGACGGTGTCCAGTGCACCAGACAGCTTGATCCCGAAGCGCAGAGCTTGAAGCCAGTCCAATGGCCCATCGCGTCGAATGCGCACCTCGAGTGAATTCCGCGCATGGTATGGCATCACCAGATAGGGCCTGCCGTTATCAGTTATCCCGACGCCAAGTAGGGTGACAATATTGGGGTGCCCCGCGAGTCTTCCCATCGCCCGCTGTTCTCGAGAAAATCTGTGCAGATCTTCCTCGCGTAGGGCCGATGTGAGAACTTTGACAGCGACCGTGCGGTCTAGTGCAGACTGCACACAACGGAAGACGACACCAAACCCCCCCTCGCCGATGACTTCGGCCTGCTCGAAGCCCTCAGCCGCCAACTCGCTGGCAAGTGAGGGCTGGAGGTTGTCTTGCGTCGAGTCGGAATCGACGTTAGCCATACCCTGCCTACTCTCAACCGGAGACTGGCTGCCCACTACAACCCTTAATGCTAAGCCGTCTTCGTGCAGGCTCCCTGTACGGTGTCTGGACATCGATGCCTTGATGGGCAGGTAGGAAGGTTGTGCTCGCTACCCCGCGTACGCTGGCATCGAATGTCCTCCTAGTAGGGCTCTTGCCGGGTGGACAGGCCGCGGTGGGGTGTTGGGGAGATAGCCGATCCGACTGTCAAGGGCACCTTGAGCTTCCGCGCAATGCAGCAGAGTTCAGTCTATTCACTCCCTTGCAGGTCGTTCAGTCCGAGCGCCGTCATGAACAGGCGGGCGGCGGTGAGGTGGTCGCGTGGTGCTGTCAGCGGAGCCGAATGCATCCTTTCGATGGGATGGCGGCATGGTCTGTGTTCGGTTCATGTAGGCGCGGCCGAAGTGCTTTGTCACCGAGGGAGATGGCGTCATCGGCGGTCATAGATATCGAGAAGACGATTGGACTCGAGTGCGACCCCTTCGACCTCCCGGGAAGATCCAGATTCGGTGATACCCGCAATCAATCGCATCGGTAACCAACGACCTGCTGAACAGATCTGGATCCGGTTGTCGGGTGGCCCGTCCGCAACCACCTGCCGAGCCACGCCTACCCGTGTACTGAACGATCGACCTACAGAGTGCTCGCAGACATGGCAGGTCAGGCAAACCGTCCACCCGGGCTTCAGCGAACAGGGTGAACGGCATGTCCGAAATGAACGGCTGTATCCGCCTGGCTGGTATTCTTCAAGGGGTTTGCCCCCTGTTGAGATGCCTCTGTAGTCAGTTCATCACCGAAATCCGTGACCGCCCTGGCCGCGAATGCCTCAGAACCAGGCCGGATCGACGTCGAGCAACGTCCGGTCGAGGCTGTCCAGCAGGTCCAGCTGCGGGCCCGTCCGGGGCAGCTCGTACCGGAAGAAGTACCGGGCCGCGGCCCGCTTGCCATCGTAGAAGTCGCCCTCGGAGCCCTCGGCGGCGAGCAGCTGCTCCAGCCAGATCCACGCCACCACCATGTGACCGAAGGCCTCCAGGTAGGTGGACGAGTTCGCCAGCGCGACCTCGGGATCGCCCGTACCCCAGAGCTTTCCGGTGGTCGCGGCGACACGGCCCACGACGGAGCCGAGCAGGTCCGCGTACTCGGCCGCCGCTCCGCCGACTGCGTTCGCCCGCTCGATCGTCGCCCCCATCGTCTCGGCCAGCAGGGCGAGGCCGGCGCCGCCGCCCATCGTGACCTTGCGGCCGAGCAGGTCCAGCCCCTGGATGCCGTGCGTGCCCTCGTGGATCGGGTTCAGTCGGTTATCGCGGTAGAACTGCTCGACGTCGTAGTCGCGGGTGTAGCCGTAGCCGCCGTGCACCTGGATGGCGAGGCTGTTCGCCTCGAGGCACCACTGCGACGGCCAGCTCTTCACGATCGGAGTCAGGGTGTCGAGCAGCAGCGCGGCCCGCGAGGCCTCCTCGCCCTCCGCCGTCTCCTGGTCGTCGAAGAGCTTCGCGCAGTACAGACCGAGCGCCATCGCGCCCTCGACGTACGCCTTCTGCGCCAACAGCATTCGGCGCACGTCGGCGTGCCTGTCGATCCGGACGGGCGCGGACGACGGATCCTTGTCACCCGCCGCGCGGCCCTGGGTGCGGGTGGCGGCGTACTCCACCGACTGCAGGTAGCCCGCGTAGCCGAGTGAGATCGCGAGGAATCCGACACCGATCCGGGCCTCGTTCATCATGTGGAACATGTACGACAGGCCCTTGTTCTCCTCGCCGACCAGGTAGCCGACCGCCCCGGCCTCACCGCCGGGAGTGTGGGTGCCGTCGCCGAAGTTCAGCAGCGTGTTCGTGGTGCCCCGGTTGCCCATCTTGTGGTTGAGGCCGACGAGGGTGACGTCGTTGCGCTCGCCGAGGGAGCCGTCCTCCTCGACCAGCTTCTTCGGCACCACGAACAGCGAGATCCCCTTGACGCCGGCCGGCGAGCCGGGAACCTTCGCGAGCACCAGGTGGACGATGTTCTCGGTCAGCTCGTGATCGCCGCCGGAGATCCACATCTTGGTGCCGGTGAGCCGATAGGTGCCGTCGTCCTGGCGCACGGCCTTGGTGGTGATGTCGGCGAGCGAGGATCCGGCCTGCGGCTCGGACAGGCACATGGTGCCGAAGAACCGGCCCTCGAGCATCGGTCGCACATAGGTGTCCACCTGCTGCTCGCTGCCGTGCGCGACGAGGAGGTTCGCGTTGCCGACGGTCAGGAACGGGTACGACGACGTGCTCGCGTTGGCCGCCTGGAACCACGCCATCGAGGCGCGCGCCAGCACCGCGGGCAGCTGCATGCCGCCGAGCGACTCGTCGAACTGGCCGGCGACGAGCCCGGCGTCGGCGAACACCTTCAGCGCCTCGGCGACCTCGGGGATCATCTCGACGGTGCCGTCGGCGCGCATGTGCGGCTCGTTCGCGTCGGCCTTCTTGTTGTGCGGGGCGAAGTGCTTGACCGCGATGTCCGCACTGAGGTCGAGGACCGCGTCGAACGTCTCGCGGGAGTGCTCGGCGAAACGCTTGCGTTCGGTGAGCGAGGTAACGTCGAGCCACTCGTAGAGCAGAAAGTCAAGGTCACGACGGGACAGCGGTGCAGTGGTCATGGGCATTTCCCTTCTGAAAGTGGCTGTGCCAATGCTGAATGACGCGTCCCGCCTTCCCTCACATTGACAGCCCGCCGTCCACCGGGAGCACGGCACCGGTGATGTATCCGGCTTCCTCTGAGGCGAGGAAGGCGACGGCGGCAGCCATCTCGGCTGGGTCGCCGAAACGCGGGATCGGTCCGGTGACCTCCGCTATCTTTTCGTCGGGAATAGAGGCAGTCATCCGGGTAGCGGCGTTCGGGGAGATCGCGTTGACGGTGGCGCCGAACGCGGCGAGTTCCTTGGCTGCGGTCCGGGTGAAGCCGATGATGCCGGCCTTAGCAGTCGCGTAGTTCGCTTGACCGCGGTTGCCGTGCAGGCCGGTGTACGAGGTGACGTTGACGACGCGGCCGAACTGCTGCTCGCGGAAGTGCGGCACACACGCCCGGGTGAATCGGAAGGTGCCGCCTGCGTGCACAGCAAGAACCTGCTCCCAGTCATCGTCGGATAGCTTCCACAGCACGCGATCCCGGAGAATGCCAGCATTGTTGACCAAGATGTCGACGCGGCCAGTTTTGGCAACGACGGTGGCCACGACGCGTTCGACGTCCTCGGTCTTCGAAACGTCAGCCTGTGCGGCCTCCGCGCCCACTTCCACTGCTGCGGTATCGAGCTCGGCGCCATCGAAGTCCACCATGAACACCGTCGCACCGGCCTGTCGGAAGTGCTGGGCCAGTTCCTTGCCGATGCCGCGGGCGGCGCCGGTCACGATGACGCTACTGCCGGTAAAATCGAAGGATAGGTTGCTCATCGCATCGCCTTTCTCAGGAGGAATCGTCTTAGCGCTCACTTGCTACTTGGGTGAGCTGTTCACTGCCAGCGTCAGAATGACGGCGCACAAGGTAGAGCATCGTGGCACCCTGTTACAGGTTGGGTGATGATCGCGTATCTCGGATACGGCACCACAAATTTTGCTTCGACTGGTATCGCTGATGCCGACGAGTCGTCGTTAGCCCGTCGTTACTGTGTTGTGCGGGTCGATTACAAACTTTTATCGGACCTCTGGACATTTCTGTCCAGAGATTCGCGTCCCGCCGCATCCTGGGGCATACAGAAAGTTCGATCGTGAATCTGGTTCCTAAATCCCGCGCTCGACCAGGTTGCGTGCCACAAAAGGGCGACTACCATCCACGATTATGGGCATTGCCTCGGAACTAAGAATCGCTGGCCCGATCCCTCCATCCACTACGAGATGAGCTTGGGCACCATACCTGCCGAGTACAAGCACTAGCGTCTCCGCACCGATTCGTGGCGTGGGGATACCCTCAGGCTCTGGGAAACACCACTTCCAGGGACCCGCCTCGGTTGTAAAGCACAGTTCGATATAGTCGGGTCTAGCCGGGCAGCGGCGAACCTTCTCCAGCGTTGCTTGGACATATGACCCCTTCTCGGGGAGATCATGTCCTCTAGTGGACGAATTCGCCACGGTAGGTCACTTCCTTACTGCAAACCGTTGACACTCAAATCTGAAAATGATCATCCGAAAGGTTGGGGAGCAGCCGATCTGCAGTCGGAACGGGGTATCTATCGACGTTCAACACCATTGCTAGCATCGAATAGAATCCGACTACCCCGATCAACTCGACTGCCCCTTGCATTCCCCATTGCTCACTGATTGAGGCGAAAGAAATGTCATCAACGTCGCCGGTCCGCAATAACATCACAGCGAACGTGTAAGTGGCGGCGAGATCGCTGCTCAACTCTGGATCGATTCCATTTGCGATTGCGTCGACTACCGTTACATCTAGCCCGTGCTGCGCTGCGTACTTGCGGTGTGTATCGAATTCAAAGTGGCAGTTCCAGTGACGTGCGGTGAGGAGGATCGCCAACTCGGTCGCTTTGCGTGGGATGGACAGGCCGTCAAACATGAGGGGCACCATCCGGCCAATGCCCTCGGCGAGCTTAGGACTGTGAAGCAAGGCGGACATCGGGCCGCCGATTTCTGCTCCAGTTCCGGCTCTATCCGGGTACAGATACTCGACCAGCCAGTCGTTGACGCTGCGCTGCGCAGTGTTCATCTTGGCGGTAGTCAACTCACCGAATCGGCGCTCTGGTGCGACTGCACGGCGCTCATCCGCGGGCATCGAGCCTCCTGGTTTCTGGTCGGTCCGGCAGGAGGTTGTCAAACCGAACATTGGTTGATTAGTGTCTATCACACAGTGTCTCTTGCCTCAATAGGTCGCAAGACCTCGAGTTGGCAGTCCGACTCGAGGCCTCTCGGGAGGCACTCCGTGCGTGTCTAGTTGCCCTAGAACCGTAGGGCGATCCCTCGTTCGTTGTTCCTGGCTGGAGAAGATGATGTCGACACACGAGTTCCCCGTGGAAGCAGGACATATTCTCATGTTTGCTCGCGCGATCGGCGACGAGAACCCCGCCTACACAGATCGGCGATCGGAGGCGGCTGCGGAGTTTGGCGATGCCCTTGCTCCACCAACTTTTGTGATCGCCTCCGCTCAGTTCAATCCTGAGTACGAGTTGAGGCCGAAGAGGGGGCATGCCTGGCTCGGCTCAGCTAAGGATCCGAGCGGTGCGCCGCCTGACGACGCGGGCTGGCTGCACGCGGAGCAGCACTTTGAGTATTCTCGTCCGATCATCGCCGGCGAGACTCTGAAAGTGACTGAGCGAGAGGGCGAAACGTGGGACAAGGGCTCGCGCAGTGGTGGAACGCTGAAATTCGTGGAGCGACTCGTCGAGTACCGATCCGTAGCCACGGGTGCTTTAGTAGTTCTCTCACGGTTCGTCTACGTTCTGCCCCTGCCCGCTGAAGCGAAGAAGTGAAGGTTCGAGTGATATCTGAGAACGCACAAATTCGAGTGGGTGACTGTCGTACAGAGATGGTTATCGACAATCTGACTCGGAGTCAGATTGTCATGTATGCCGGAGCTTCTGGAGACTACAACCCGGTTCACACGGATGAGGTCTATGCGACCCAAGTAGCTGCTCACCCAACAGTCTTCGCGCATGGAATGTTGACGATGGGCGCGTCTGGCAAGGTCATTACGGATTGGGTCGGCAATGGCCGCCTGACGAGGTTCGGCGCGCGATTCGTCAACCTTGTCTACCCTGGCGATACCCTGACGACCACGGCTACTGTCGAGTCGTTGCACGTAGATGAGAAGGGTCGGCGTCTCGCTGATTTTTCGCTCACGACAACCAACCAGGACGGCCTCCCGGTGATCACTGGGCAAGCGACCGCTGAAGTCGGATACGCAAGCGCTTCCTCTTGACCAAGGAACCTTCAGCACAGTGGCGCCGTCACGAAGGTTGTTGTGTACATGCTGTGCAAGACGAAGGATGGTCTTAGTGGGTGGGAATCGGATCCCGACTCGTCCACTCCCCTGTGCCCTCCTGATTCCGTCAGGCCCGGATTGCCTCCAGTTCAGCCAATTGGAACACCTTCAGCGAGGAGCTTGTTGCTCATGACCGACAACGGGTTTGACCCGCAGCCCTACAATCCAAGGGCAACCTCCGCGGAGCTCGCGGATCTTCGAACCCGCCTACGTGCGACGCGATGGCCAGCAGATCCAAGGGACTTGGGGTGGGCGCTGGGAGCGGATCTCCCCTATCTGCGAGAGCTCGTTGACTACTGGGCCGAGGAGTTCGATTGGACCGCTCAGGAGTCGAAGCTTGCCGCGCTTCCTAGGTTCCAGGTTGAACTGTCCGGTGCCGATATCCATTTCGTGCATGTGCGCGCCCCACAGCGGCCGACTCGTCCACTCCCCCTTGTTCTCACTCATGGATGGCCTGATTCATTCTGGCGCTACCTGAAAGTCATTCCGCTACTGGTAGATCCCGGTGCTCATGGCGCCGATCCAGATGACGCCTTTGATGTTGTCGTGCCAGACCTGCCGGGGTTTGGCTACTCGAATCACCCGAAGGGCAGTCCACTCAATTCGATCGACGTAGCTGCAATGTGGGCTCAGCTCATGACACTTCTTGGCTACGAGTCGTTTGGGGCGGCGGGTGGCGATGTCGGTGGCCAGGTCAGTCGTTATCTTGCCTTGGACTACCCGGAGCGGGTAGTAGCTGTACACCGCATGGACGCCGGCCTTCCGATCCAACCGGACAGCACCAGTAGAATCACAGAAGAGGAGCGCGAGTGGTTCTCAGCTGCAGCAGAATGGAAGACGTCAGAGGGGGCTTACGGTGCAATACATCGAAGCAAGCCCAACACCGCCGCTATCGGGCTGACCGACTCTCCAGCTGGCCTCGCTGCATGGATCGTTGAAAAGCTCCGCGCGTGGAGCGACTGCAGTGGCGACATTGAGCAATCGTTCAGCAAGGACGAGATCCTCACGAACATCATGCTTTACTGGCTCACGGGGTCAATCGGTTCCTCGATGCGCATGTACCATGCAAACGCCGAGATACCGCTCGCACAGCAACGCCGCCGGGTTGAAGTACCGAGTGGGTTCTCACTCTTCCAAGGGGATATCGTTCTTCCCCCTCCGTCCTACCTTGCACGCGTTGCGAACGTCGTCCGGGTGAGCGAGCCCCCACGCGGGGGCCATTTCGCGCCTTTTGAGGAGCCTGAGCTCTACGCTCATGAGCTTCGCGAGTTTTTCCGTCCCTACCGCACAGCTAAAGGTGTCTGACTTGCTTTGGACCGGTATCGGAGCGGTTAGCTGTATGAGGCCATGACGTTGGTGACACCGGCGTGGAGCCGGGTCGCTGGC
>AODO01000046.1 GCA_000341795.1 Rhodococcus triatomae BKS 15-14
TGCGCCGTCCTTGAACTCGACGGTGCCGGTGGCCTCCGCCGGGGCGACGGTGGCCGTGAGGTCGACGGCGGTGCCGGTCTTGGCGGTCGCCGGGACGCTCAGCGTGGTGGTCGTGTCGACGACGTTGACCGAGACGTCGACGACCGACGCCGCGGAGGTGGACGGACGGTTCGTCGCGTCACCCGAGTACACGGCGGTGATCGAGTGCGCACCGGTCGTGGTGAAGGTGTGGTTCAGGGTCGCGGTGCCGTTGTCGACGGCGACCGGGGCGCCGATGTCGGTGGCGCCGTCCTTGAACTGGACGGTGCCGGTGGCGCCCGCGGGGGCGACCGTGGCGGTGAGGTCGACGGCGGTGCCGGTCTTGGCGGTGGCCGGGACGTTCAGCGTCGTGGTGGTGTCCACGATGACGGGGTCGGTCGAGACCTCGACGGTGCCCGCGGCGGACGTCGACGCGTTGTGCGTCGCATCGCCGCTGTACACGGCGGTGATGCTGTGCGAGCCGTCGGCGGTGAAGGTGTGGTTCAGGGTCGCGGTGCCGTTGCTGACGGCGACCGGGGCGCCGATGTCGGTGGCGCCGTCCTTGAACTGGACGGTGCCGGTGGCGCCCGCGGGGGCGACGGTGGCGGTGAGGTCGACGGCGGTGCCGGTCTTGGCGGTTGCCGGGACGTTCAGCGTCGTGGTCGTGTCCTCGACCGTCGGGCCGGGATCGTTGACGGTGATCGTCGCGAGCGCGCCGCCGCCGGCGTTCAGTGCGGCCGAGGTGGAGTCACGCGGGGTGCACCGGGTCGGCGCGTTCTGCGTGCCGAACAGCGACGCCTGAGCCAGGAAGGTGTAGTAGTTCTGATCGTTGCCGTAGGTGGCGGCGCTGCCGGCCGTGCGGAGCTTGGGAGTGATGACGCCGGGGGCGCTCGCTGTGACGGTGACATCGATGGCGGGAAGCCGGAACCAACTCGACCCGTCCGATGTCGTGGTGCCGTCGAGGTTCTTCTTCAGCTTGTCGGCGCGGATGCCGCCGACCGAGTTGGTGCTGTTCGTTCCGCCGTTCGCGATGACCTCGTTGTTGCCGGACACGCGCAGGATGGTGCCCGCGGCGTCGGCTGCACCTGCAGTGTTCACCCGGATCACGCTGGGCGCGACGCCGATGGCGGCGCCGGAGGTGCTGGTGTTGATGTTGACCGCGGTGCCCGGGACGATCGCGGCACTGACGAACGTCGCGTTGGCCGGGATCTCGTAGTCCAGCTTGAATCGCGACAGGCCGATCGTGGTGGCGCCCGAGTCGCTGTTCGGGTACGACGAGCCGGCAGGCTGAATGCGGTACGTGAACGTGTCGCCGACGTTGACCGAGGCCGGCGCGTCCACAGTCGTTCCGGACCCCGACGTCTTGTCGACCGCGATGATCGAACTGGCCTTGCAGGTGTTGTTGAACGGCAAGTTGGTCACCGCTGCGCCGGCAGGCGCCGCGGTGAACATCATTCCCGCGACGACCGCGGCCGAAGTGACCGGTACGGCGATCTGTCGCGCTGTTGGTTTGGACATCGACTCTCCTTGCACCCTCCGGCGCAAGCCGGACAGGGGGCCTCGGCGGGATGAATTTCACACACCATGCCAGCGAGAGTGAGAACGCGTTGCAGTTTGAGAAAAGTTTGTGTGTGTGACCCAATGATTCATCTAAACGCCGTACTTGGCGCCCGGTTAAAGGTCTCTACCTGGGGATTAACCCTACTGACGGGTAGCAATCTCGTCGCATGGTTAACACTATCTGAGACAATTGTTGACACAATTGAGAACGCGTTCAGGCGGATTCGCAGGCGACGCCGTCGCCGTCTCCGTCCATCTCCGGCCGGTACCCCGGACGTCCCGCGTACAGGGGTGCGGCCCCCGCCGCGCGGGCGTCGGCGCAGTGTGCGAAGTAGGTGTCCGCGTGATCTGTCGGCACGGTCTCCGACCGTGGCGCTGCCGGGGAGTCGCTCGTGTCACAGTCGCTCAGTACCCGCGTCATGGCGTCGTGTTCGGCCTGCGTGACCCACAGTCCGTACCTCGCCTTCACCTCGATCTGCCGCCCGATGTACGTGCAGCGGTAGGCTTTTCGCGGGGGGAGCCAGGTGGCGGCATCTCCGTCGCCCTTCTCCTGGTTCACCGCGCCCGCCACGGCCTGCAGGTTGAGCGGATCGTTCGCCAGCGCCGTGCGAGCGGACTCGTCGAGTTGCTGCGCTCCGGTCTGCCACGCATTCGACAACGGCACCAGGTGATCGATCTGCACCAGCGGGGACGTGTCCGGTCCGGACGTGAAAGAGCCCGTCTCACCGGTGTATTCGTCGAAGTGCGTTCCGGACAGAACCTTGCAGCCGGCGGTGCCGTCCTTCGTGACCGGTGCGAACAGGTCGCGCTTCAGGATGTCGTTCCGGGTGTCACATCCGTTGTGGCCGCCCTCGACGTCCACGTCGTCCGTCCACGCCTCGCCGAACCGTGCCCGCTCGTAGCCGGTCCTCGGTGCGCGACCCTTCACGGGCAGGGTTGCCAGGACGGCGAGTGCGCCGGCGACGTCGGCTTTCGCGGCGGCCGCGGGTGGCTGCGCGGCGTCGACCGCGCCGACGGGCGCCGTGTCCGACGGGGCCACGAGATCGGCGGCGCAGCCGGACGACCACAGCACCGCAGGCGCCAGCGCCGCCACCAGGACGGTGCGAAGGCGTGGAGAGGTGATGGGGGCGCTCCTGTGTCGGGGTGTCACCACTCTGCCCTGACGCCGTGGCGCGGCGCTCTGCGGGGTCGGGCGGTCGCGGTTAGCCTCGGGGCATGCGAATCAAGATGTGCGGTATCCACGTCATCGATCCCGCAGCGGCGTTCGACTTCTACACCCAGACGCTGGGATTCCAGGAACTGCTGGCCATGCCCGAGCACAACCTGTTCATCGTGAAGTCGCCCCAGGATCCGGAGGGGGTCGGTCTGCTCCTGGAACCGAGCGACAACCCGATCGCCACCGCCTATCGAGAGGGCGTGTACGGACTGGGTCTGCCCACGATCGTGTTCGGGGTATCCGACGTCCGAGCGGAGTACGACCGGCTGATCGGACTCGGCGTCCGTTTCACGGGGGAGCCGGCCAACGATCCGTCGGGCGCGTCCGCCGTCTTCGACGACACCTGTGGCAACCTCATCCAGATTCACCAGGACGCCTGACGGAGTCGCGTCCCCGCAGGCTGTCGTAGATCGGCGCCGCACCCGCGAGCTCCGCCACGAGAACGGCGGCTGCGGTCGCGGCCGCCATCTGGACGGTGAGCTCCGCCGTCGCGGTCATCTCGACGACGAGCACGATTCCGGTGAGTGGAGCGCGGACGGTGGCACCGAAGAACGCGGCCATCCCGACGAGCGCGAGCGGCACCCGCAGGTCGTGTGCGCCGGGAACCAGCGCGTCGACGGCTCCGGCGAACAGCAGACCCCACAGGGCGCCCACCGCCAGCAGCGGTGCGAACAGTCCGCCGGGCGTGCCCGCCGCATAGGACAACGGTCCCGCGACGAATCGGACGAGCAGGAATCCGACGACCGCAGGCAGGGCCAGCGCGCCGCCGCCGACCGCGGTCTGGGACAACGTGTCTCCGCCCCCCGCCGAGAGTGGATCCACCACAAGCAGGATGCCGATGATCCCGCCGACGATCGCAGCCACTGCGACCGGAGGTACCCGGCGCACCCGCGCCGCGATCTCGAGGAACCCGGTGACCAGACTGTTGTACGCGATCCCGAGCAGGCCGGTGACGAGACCGAACACGACGAACACCGCCAGCCAGCCGATCGCCGGTGAGGACTGTGCGTCGACGTCGAAGTCGGGCCGGTTGCCCAGAATCAGCCGCGAACACGCGACCGCGGTCGCGACGGCGAGCAGCGTCGGGATCATCGTGCGGGCTCGGAATCTGCCGGTCAGTTCCTCGAACACGAAGAGTGCGCCGCCCACCGGCGCGTTGAACGCGACTGCGAGACCCGCGCCCGCCACCGCGGACTGGCTCAGCCGCACGTCGGGATCGGCGAGGTGGGCTGCGCGTCCCGTCGCGGTGCCGAGCGCGGCGCCCATGTGCACGGTGGGGCCCTCGCGACCCAGGACGAGGCCCGACCCGATCGCGAGCAGGCCGCCCACGAACCGAGCGGGCACGACCAGCAGACCGGGTGGGGTGGATTCGCCGCGGGCCACCGCTTCGACGTGGGGGATGCCGCTGCCCGTCGCCAGCGGGATGCGGCTCACGATCGCGGCGGCGGCCGCCGCCCCGAACGCGGTGACGGCGACAGGAATCAACCAGGCGGGGCCGGGAGCGTGATGAGCCCAGGTCAGCAGCTCGTAGCGCCAGCGGTCCGCGACCTGCAGGCACCAGCGGAAGGCGCCACCGACCAGCCCGATCGCCACACCGGCGACGACCGCGACCACACACAACCGCACCAGTCCGGGCGACGAGTGTGAAGGTGACATGGAAGGCCTCGGGTCACGGGCTGCCGACCACCCCGTTCTATCACCGGTGGTTCCTCCGCGCGTACCATCTCCTCAGACAACCGGATGACTGAGGAATGCGATGGACACTCTGGCTCGGATACCGCTGTCCCAACGCGCAGCGCAGGCGCTCATGGACGAGGTCACCAACGGAACCTGGCAGGTCGGCGACCAGCTACCCGCCGAAACCGCGCTCGCCGCGCAGCTCGGCGTCGGACGCTCGACCGTCCGGGAAGCGATCCGGCAACTCGTGGCGCGCCGGATCCTCACCACGCGGCACGGCGTCGGTGTCTTCGTCGCGTCGACGTCCGCCGTCGAGGAGTGGAACCACCTCGCCGAGGTGGGTGCGATCGGGGACGTGCTCCAGGTGCGCATCGCCATCGAGTCCCGCGCGGCCTCCCTTGCAGCCGCCGAGCACACGGACGGCGACGTCGCGGCGATCCGTACCGCGCTGGCGGAGCGCAACGCCCGGCAGCACGCGACCGCAGCCGAGCTCGCGGCTCACGACATCCGGTTCCACCGCACCGTGGTCGTGGCATCCCACAATCACCTGCTGGTGTCCCTGTTCGACACCCTCGAACCGCGGCTCGTCACGGCCATGACGAGTCTGCTCGAACTGCTGGCCGATCGACCTGCCGACGCGGACGACCACGTCGCCGTGGTGGACGCGGTTCTCGACCGCCGACCGGACGACGCGGAGCGCCTCACCCGGGAACATCTCCTCGGGGTCGCCGCTGCACTGGAGGCGCTGTCGTGACCGGCGATCAGGCGGTGCTGGAGGTCCGCGACGTCGCCGTGGTGCGCCAGGGGCGCTCGCTGCTCGACGAGATCGGTGTCGAGGTTCGGGCCGGTGAACAGTGGGCACTGCTCGGGCCGAACGGGGCGGGCAAGTCGACGCTGCTCGCCCTCTGCGGTGCGCGACTGCATCCGACCCGGGGAACCGTCCACGTGCTCGGGCACCGGCTGGGCCGGGTCGACATGCGGTGGCTGCGCACGCACATCGGGCACGTCGATCCCCGCTCCCGCATCGAGCCGTACCTGTCCGTCCGAGACGTGGTGCTCACCGGACTGCACGCCGCCGCCGATCTGCCGAAGCGGTGGCAGCCCACCGACGCCGAGTCGGTCACCGCGGATGCGCTCGTCGGCTCCCTCGGCTTGACCGCACGCGCCGACGCCCGCTGGGAGGTCCTGTCCCAGGGTGAGCGTGGGCGCGCGCTCATCGCCCGCGCCCTCGTCACCCGACCCGACCTGCTGTTGCTCGACGAGCCCACCACGGGCCTCGACCTCGCGGCTCGCGAAATCCTTCTCGACGTGCTCGGTGAGCTGCGTGTCCTGCGACCCGAGCTCGCGACCGTCATGGTCACCCACCATCTGGAGGAACTTCCGGCGACAACCACTCATGCGCTCGTCCTTTCCGGCGGCCGGGTGCTCGCGTCGGGTCCGGTCGAGGACGCCCTCGACTCGGAGATCGTCTCGCGCGCATTCGGTCATCCCATCCGGCTCGACCGGGTGAACGGGCGGTGGTCGGCCACGAGCGCAGCTCGCGTCCACTGACACGTCGAGCCCGTCGTCTCGGCGATACGTGTGAGCAGGTGACGGACCCCACATCCTCCCACGATCAGAGCGTTGGTTAGGCTCACCTAATGATTCCGTCCGGCCGCGCATCGCGGGCCCACCCGACTTCCATCACCGTCCGCCGACGCAGTTCGCTCGCCGCCGTGGCCCTGGCGACCGCGGTCGGTCTCGGCGCCACAGCAGCAGGACAGGCCGGCGCGGTCGCCCCGACCACACTCCGCGACGGCTGTGCGTACGTCGACGACAACGAACGCGCTCAGAACATCCAGACGTGCTGGGTCCCCTCGGAATCCATGCAGACGTCGGTGGCCGTGAAGGTCCGGCCCTCCGACAGGCAGGCCGGAGGATCCGAACAGGCCGCCTACTTCCTCGGCACCCTCAGCGACCCGAGTGCCAACGGCCGGGGCGAGCTCTACGGCACCGAGTACAACCTCGTGGCCATCCCCGACTCGGCGAAAACCTGGTCGTCGAACTGGCAGTCGACCCCGGTCGGGAACGACGGCACACCCCTCACCACCTACGAAGGGAACACCTTCACCCCGCAGTGGGAAACCTTCATCGGTGAGGAACTTCCCGTGTTCCTGAACGAACGCTTCGACATCGGAACGTCCGGAAACGCCGTGTCCGGGCTCTCGATCGCCGGCGGGCAGGCCGTCAACCTGGCACTGAAGTATCCGGACGTCTTCTCGGTCGCGGTGTCACGGTCCGGCTACTACCAGACCGACAGCCTTCTGGGATACCTCGCGGTCCCGCTCACCCTCTCGTCCCGGCACGGCGTGGCGAACGGGTTCGACGCCATGTGGGGCAATCCCTTCCTGCCCGGCAACACGTGGGGCGAGAACGACGTCACGGCCCGCATCGCCGAGGCGAAGGCGAACGGACAGACCATCATCGTCTCCACCGGGAACGGTCTGGTCTCCTCCAAGGCCGAATGGGACGAGATGATCGCCCAGGGCGGCCTTGCGCACGTGGCCATCGGCGGCGTCCTGGAACTCGCCTCCTTCACGTCGGCGGTCCTGCTCAACGCCCAGGCCGCGATCTTCGGTCTGCCGGTCGACTTCATCTACACCGCAGGCGCCCACACCTGGAACCGCTGGATCCGCACCGACGCGGAAGAAGCCGCTCGCCTCGAGGACGCTCTGCGCAGGTACGAGGAAGGGCGATCGCCGGCTCTCCTCCTCAGCGCGAAGCCCGAGGCGGCTCCGGACCCCGGCACGACGACGTCCGCCACCGAGACCTCCGTCCCCGCCTCCCCGACGACCACGGCCGCTGCAACGCCGAGCGCGGATGTGGCCGAGACCGACGGTGTTCCGCAACCGACTCCGACCGCGAAGGCGATCGGCGCCGTCGGATCCGGTCGGTAGAGCTGACCCGGATACGAGTGAAGCCCCCATCCAGATCCCGGATGGGGGCTTCACTTGCACTTACTCTGGTCGGGGTGGCGGGATTTGAACCCACGACCTCTTCGTCCCGAACGAAGCGCGCTACCAAGCTGCGCCACACCCCGAGTATTGCCGCTCCCCGTTTCCGGGCAGCCAGCAAAGCTTAGCGCACGACCGCCGAAGAACGCGAAACGCCTGGTTGGACCCCCTGTTTGGGCCCCTTGTCGGCGGTCGGCACCAGCGTCAGCAGGGTCGCCTCTGGACGACAGCAGAACCGTGCCGGGGCGTACGGCGAGGTGCCGATCCCGGCAGAGACGTGCAACTGCATGCGCGAACCCCACCGCGACGGACCCTTCACGCGCGAGCGGTCCAGCTGGCAGTTGGTGACGAGCGCACCGTAGAACGGCAGGCAGAGCTGGCCGCCGTGGGTGTGACCGGCCAGCACCAGGTCGTAGCCGTCCTCGGCGAAGCGATCGAGGACGCGCGGTTCCGGGGAGTGCGTGATGCCCAGCTTCAGGTTCGCCATCGGGTTCGGCGGACCGGCGATGGTGTCGTAGCGGTCCCGCCGGAGATGCGGATCGTCGACACCGGCGGTCGCGATCCGCACTCCCGCGACCTCGAGCTCACGGCGGTTGTGGGTCACGTCGAGCCAGCCTCGTTCGGTGAACGCCGCCCGCAGGTCCTGCCAGGGCAGCGGTTCGCCGAAGCTGCGCTTGTGCTCCTTGTCGAAGTACTTGAACGGGTTCTTCGGCTTCGGTGCGAAGTAGTCGTTGCTGCCGAAGACGAACAGACCGGGGCGGGCCAGCAGCCCGCCCATCGACTGCACGACCGACGGCACCGCGCGCTGATGGGACAGGTTGTCGCCGGTGTTGACGACGAGATCCGGCTCCAGCCGGTCGAGCTCCCTGAGCCAGTTCTGCTTGAGCTTCTGCCGGGGCATCATGTGCAGGTCGCTCAGGTGCAGGACGCGCAGGCTGGACGAGCCGGGCTCGAGCACCGGCATCGTCACCTCACGCAGGGTGAAGGCGTTCCGCTCGATCAGGGAGGCGTACCCGACGCCGAGCGCTGCGGCACCGGCCAGGCCGGCGGCGGCGCCCCGCAGGGCCGTGCGTGGATTGTCAAACACCAATTCAGGATACGCAGCGTCAGGAATCGGCATGCGCGTTGCCGGTGACGGCGCGTAGCGTTCGAAACCATGTCCGATTCCACAGGCACCCTGAAATCCACCCTCCGCGCCGACATGACGGCAGCCATGAAGGCCAAGGACACCCTGCGTCTGCAGACGCTGCGGATGGTCCTGGCCGCGATCCAGACCGAAGAGGTCTCGGGCAAGGAAGCTCGCGAACTGACCGACGAGGAAGTCCTCAAGGTGCTCGCGAAGGAGTCCAAGAAGCGCGGCGAGGCGGCCGAGATCTACACCGAGAACGGCCGCGGCGAGCTCGCGGCGAACGAACGGGCCGAGGCGCGGGTGATCGACGAGTACCTGCCGACGCCGCTGACCGACGCGGAGCTGGCCGACGTCGCGGACACCGCGATCGCGCAGGTGGCGGAGGAGCTCGGCGAACGGCCCGGCATGAAGCAGATGGGCCAGGTCATGAAGGCGGCCACCGCGCTGGCGGCGGGTAAGGCGGACGGCTCTCGGGTGTCGAAGGCGGTCCGCGACCGCCTCTAGGTCCGGAACCGCGGGTGGAACGAGCAGCGCCCGTGAGCGGAATGCCGATGGCATCCACTCACGGGCGCTGTCCGTCAGCGGGGGAGGGGCAGCGGGGGCAGCCCCGGCAGGTTCGGGATCTGGATCTGGATCCCACCCGATGCCGGCGCCGGAGCCGGAGAACCGGCGGCCGCAGGTGCCTGCCGAAGAGTGCCGTCACTGACGTAGAGGGTCACCAGCGATCCCGGAACGGCGGACCCGGAAGGCGAGGAGCTCAGCACCGTACCCTTCGAGCCGTCACCTGCGGACGAGACCGAATTCACCTGGAACCCGGCTGCCTTCAGTGCGGCAGTGGCCTGCGACTCGCTCATGCCCGCGACATTCGGGACCTGCGCATTGGCCGAGCCGCGCTGGTACTTCGGGTCGATCGGAGGCAGTTCCGTCGGGCCGAAGTCGTCCACGACCGGCTTCATCGCCTTGAACCACGCCTGCGCGGGCTCGTTGCCGCCGAACACGTTGCCGCTGCCGCACTGGCGCAGTGGGGACGAACAGATCTCCCGTGGCGTCGGTGAGTCCGCGTACACGTAGACGGCGCCGGCGAGGTTGTTCGTGAAGCCCAGGAACGCCGACGACATGTGCGATTCGGTGGTCCCGGTCTTGCCGGCCATCGGCAGGGTCCAGCCGTTCGCGCCCGCGGCCGCCGCGGACGTGCCGCCCGGCTTGTCGTCCTTGCTCATCGCGTTGGCCAGGGTGTCCGCCAGGCCCGGCTCGACAACCTGCTCACATGCCTGTTCGGTGATCGGCACCGGCTTTCCGTACCGATCGAAGATCGTGTCGATCGGCGACGGCGGGCACCACTTGCCGTGTGAGGCGAGGGTGGCGGCGACGTTCGACAGCTCGAGCGCGTTGATCCAGGTGGGGCCGAGGGTGAAGGAGCCCAGGTTCTGACCCTTCTGCATGTCGGCCATCGACTGGCCGTCGCCGAAGCCGGAGGTGCCGGGCTCGGCGTACGACCGCATGCCGAGACGGACGGCCATGTCGACCGTGGGTGTGACGCCCACCGACTCGATCAGCTTGACGAAAGCGGTGTTCGGAGACTGCGCCAGCGCGTCCGTCACCGACATCGACGCCGGGTACCGGCCCGCGTTCTCCACGCAGTAGGTGGCGGCCGGGCAGCCGCGCGCGCCTCCGTTGCCCAACCCCTTGACCTCGACGCGACCGGGCACCTGGAGGACGGCGTCCGTTCCGAGGCCCTTCTCCATCGCGGCCGCGGTCGTGAACAACTTGAAGATCGACCCCGCGCCGTTGCCGACGAGCGAGTACGGCTGCGGCTGCACGGTCTCGTTGATCTCGCCGTTGAGGCCGTAGTTGCGGCTGCTGCTCATGGCGAGGACGCGGTGCTTGTCCTGGCCCGGCTGCACGACGTTCATGACCTCGGCGACGCCGTCGATCGTCGGGTTCGCGGTCGCGGTGAGCGCGGCGTGCACGGAGTCCTGCACCTTCGGGTCGAGGGTGGTCTTGATCAGCAGACCGCCCTTCTCGACCTGCTCGCGGCTGATGCCGGCGTTCGCGAGGTACTGCAGTGCGTAGTCGCAGAAGAAGCCCCGGTCGCCTGCGGCGATGCAGCCGCGCGGCAGCGACTTCGGTTCGGGCAGCACACCGAGCGGTTCCTGCTTGGCGGCGCGGATCTCGTCCGCCCGGTCCGGGATGTTGACGATCATGGTGTCGAGCACCGTGTTGCGTCGCTCGAGCACACCGTCGGGGTTCGTGTACGGGTTGAGCGCCGAACTGGACTGCACCATGCCCGCGAGCATCGCGGACTGGGTCAGGTTGAGGTCCTTCGCGTCGATCCCGAAGTACGTCTGCGCCGCGTCCTGGATGCCGAACGACGCGTTGCCGAACGGCACCAGGTTCAGGTAGCGGGTGAGGATCTCGTCCTTGGTGAGCTTCTTGTCCAGCGTGAGGGCCATCCGGATCTCGCGGATCTTGCGCGCCGGGGTGGTCTCGATCGCGGCGCGACGCTCTGCGTCGGTCTTCGCGACGACGAGCAGCTGGTAGTTCTTCACGTACTGCTGGTCGATGGTCGAGGCGCCCTGCTGCACCTGCCCGCTCGTGGTGTTCGTGAGGAACGCGCGGACCGTGCCCTGCCAGTCGACTCCCTGGTGGTCGGCGAACCGGCGGTCCTCGACGGAGACGATCGACAGCTTCATGTCGTTGGAGATCTGATCACTCGGGACCTCGAACCGCCGCTGCTCGTACAGCCAGGCGATGGGGTTCCCGTCGATGTCGACCATCGTCGAGACCGCGGGGACGTCGCCTTCGACCAGCTCGGCCGAGACGTTGTCGACGGTGTCGGCGGCGCGGTTGGAGACGATGCCGAATCCGCCTGCCAGGGGGAACATCACACCCGCGAGGAGTGCGCCCGCCAGGGCGGTGCATCCGGCGAGTTTCGCGACTGTTTTAGCGATGGGCACAGGGACAGGGTACGTGCCCCGCGCAGGGGTCCCCGCACACCTGAGCTGCGCGGTTCGATCTTGAATGCACGTCCGTACCAAAAAAGTTGCCCAAGGTCTTGCGTTGAGCGTTATACATTGCCTAAATTGTGACCCAGTGTGATTCAGATAACACTAGATCGGGAATGTGGTGCGCCTCGCCGTGATAGGTCGGCGCATGCACTTCCAGAGCGTCAGCGAGGGCGACGCTTGTACTGCAGGAGGGGCAGAAGATGACCGTAACCACGCCGGGCCGTCGGTTGGATTTCGAGGAGGCCGAGGCCCGTATTGCATGGGTTACACAGGCGCGATGCCGCGCGGTCGATCCGGATCAGTTGTTCGTGCGCGGAGCCGCGCAGCGCAAGGCTGCCACCATCTGCCGGCACTGTCCGGTGCTGATGCAGTGCGGAGCGGACGCGCTGGACAATCGGGTCGAGTTCGGAGTGTGGGGTGGCATGACGGAACGTCAGCGCCGCGCACTCCTCAAGCAGCACCCCGAGGTCGAGTCGTGGGCGGACTTCTTCTCGGCGCAGCGAAGTCAGGCTTCGGTCGTCTGACGCGGCCG
>AODO01000047.1 GCA_000341795.1 Rhodococcus triatomae BKS 15-14
CAGCGGCTGCACCTTCCTCGTCGGCGGCTACGTGATCAAGTCCGGCCAGTCGGCGGTCCTCACCACCACCTACACGGTGCCCGCCAACACACCACCCGGCATCTACGACTCCGGCGCCTTCTCGGCGCAGCCGAACACGTGGAGCGGTGGCGAGCGTGGCAGCAACAACTTCGGCGTCTTCGTCCAGGTCGCCGACCCGACCGTCACGACGACCACCACGCTGAACGTTCCGGGTACCGCGACCGTCGGCCAGTCCGTGGTACTGACGGCGAACGTCGCCCCGGCCAACTCCGTCGGCACCGTGCAGTTCAAGGACGGCGGCGTCGACATCGGAGGACCGGTCACGGTGTCGGGCGGCAACGCCACCCTGAACCACACCTTCGCCACCGCCGGGAACCACGACATCACCGCGGCGTTCACCGCGGGCGCGGGCTTCTACAACTCGGCCTCGAGCGTGCAGACGGTCGCGGTGTCGCTCGCCGAGTCGACCACCACCCTGAACGTCCCGGCGACCGCGCACACCGACGAGGCGATCGACCTCACGGCCACTGTCGCTCCGGCCGGCGCCACCGGCACCGTCCAGTTCAAGGACGGCGCCACCGACATCGGCGCACCCGTCCCCGTGAACGCGGGCTCGGCCACGCTGAACCACACCTTCACCACGGCCGGCAACCACGACGTCACCGCCGTCTACAGCGGTGACGCCACACACGGTCCGTCGACCTCGGCCGTGTCGTCCGTCGACGTGTCGGTCAACGTCGTCGACAGCACCACCACGCTGAGCGCTCCCGCGACCTCCGTGATCGGGCAGGCCGTCGACCTGACGGCGACCGTTGCGCCCGCGGACGCCACCGGCACCGTCCAGTTCAAGGACGGCGCCACCGACATCGGCGCACCCGTCCCCGTGAACGCGGGCTCGGCCACGCTGAACCACACCTTCACAACCGTCGGCAACCACGACGTCACCGCCGTCTACAACGGTGACGCCACCCACAACCCGTCCACCTCCGCGGTCTCCGCCGTGGACGTGACGGTCGTCGGCACCACCACGGGCCTCTCCGCCCCGGCCACCGCCGTCACCGGCGACGCGGTCGACCTCGTCGCCTCGGTCGACCCGGCCGACGCGACCGGGACGGTCGAGTTCAAGGACGGTGACGTCGTTCTCGGCGCCGTCCCGGTCAACGCGGGCGTCGCCACCCTGAACCACACCTTCACCACTGCGGGCAGCCACTCGATCACCGCCGCGTACTCGGGTGACGCCTCCAACGCACCGTCCGCGTCGGCGGCCTCGATCGTCGACGTCTCCGTCGCCGTCGTGGACACCACCACGACGCTGACCGTCCCGGCGACCGCCAAGACCGGCACCGCCGTCGACCTCACCGCCACCGTCGCCCCGGCGGAGGCCACCGGCACCGTCGAGTTCAAGGACGGCGCAACCGTTCTCGGCAGCGCGCCGGTCAACGCCGGTACCGCCACCCTGAACCACACCTTCACCACCGTCGGCAACCACGACATCACCGCCGTGTACAGCGGAGCCGAGGGCTTCGCGACGTCCACCTCGGCAGCCTCGTCCGTCGACGTCTCGGTGAACATGGTCGACACCAGCACCACCCTGAGCGTCCCGGCGACCGCCAAGACCGGCACCGCCGTCGACCTCACGGCCACCGTCGCCCCGGCGGAGGCCACCGGCACCGTCGAGTTCAAGGACGGCGCAACCGTTCTCGGCAGCGCACCGGTCAACGCCGGTACCGCCACCCTGAACCACACCTTCACCACCGACGGCGCACACTCCATCACCGCCGTCTACTCCGGCGACAGCGGGTTCAACACCTCCACGTCTGCCGCGAGCAACGTCGAGGTCTCGACCGATCCGGTCGTCGTCGACACCACCACCACCCTGAACGTCCCGGCGACCGCCAAGACCGGCACCGCCGTCGACCTCACGGCCACCGTCGACCCCTCCGACGCGACCGGAACGGTCGAGTTCAAGGACGGCGCAACCGTTCTCGGCAGCGCACCGGTCAACGCCGGTACCGCGACCCTGAACCACACCTTCACCACCGACGGCACGCACAGCATCACCGCCGTCTACTCGGGTGACGCCACCAACCACCCGTCGACCTCCGCGGCCGGCACGGTCGACGTCTCCACCGACCCGGTGATCGTCGACTCGGCGATCGACCTGAACGTCCCGGCGACCGCCAAGACCGGCACCGAGGTGAGCCTCGCCGCCACCCTGGATCCGAACACCGCCACGGGTACCGTCGACTTCAAGGACGGCGCAACCGTTCTCGGCACTGCACCGATCGTCAACGGTGTGGCGACGCTGAACCACACCTTCACCACCGACGGCACCCACAGCATCACCGCCGTCTACTCCGGTGACGCCACCCACAACCCGTCGACCTCGACCGCCTCCACCGTGGAGGTCTCCACCGACATCGTCGTGGTCGACACCGCCACGACGCTGAACGTCCCGGCGACCGCCAAGACCGGCACCGCCGTCGAGCTCAAGGCCATCGTGAGCCCGACCGATGCCGGCGGCACCGTCGAGTTCAAGGACGGCGCAACGATTCTCGGCACAGCACCGGTCGTCAACGGTGTGGCGACGCTGAACCACATCTTCACCACCGACGGCACGCACAACATCACCGCCGTCTACTCCGGTGACGCCACCCACAATGCGTCCACCTCGGATGTCGCGACCTTCGACGTGTCGACGGACCCGACCACCACTCCGGGTGGCGGTTCGCTGGAGAACATCTTCGGATCGTGATCGCTCGATGATCGCGTGATCGTCACATCTCATGCCGACGGACGTCCCCTGTTGGGGGCGTCCGTTCGGCATGTTCAGGGACATCTTCGCAACCACAGCCGTTGCGCCACAATTACTGTCGTCCAATCGGTGTAACTTCACCCGAACGCGTTTCGGTACAGGGAATTGTCGCTACCGCACCGGCGGGGGCCGGTAGCTTCCAGACGAACCGTCGTGGCCGGCGCCCATTGCCGGCCTCCCCCGAGGAGGTAGCAGTGTCCCTGTCCCTGTCCCGTCGCCTCGCGACACCACTGATCGCCGCCGCGGCCGCGACCGGACTGGTGTTGGGGGTGACCAACGGCGTCGCCGCGGCCGATCCACCGCAGTCGTCGAATTCGGTGCAAGACAAGCAGTTGCTGCTGTCGAAGGAAGTGGTCGGTAGCAACGTCGTCCTGCCCGGAGCATCCGTCACCTACCGGACCACGATCGCCTACACCACCGCCAACGGCGTCGGCAACGCGACTCTGAACCAGCTCTCGATCGCGTACCTGCGCGAGGTTCCGCCGGCCGGCTGGGTCAACACCGCACGGTCGCTGAGCTACGCCGGCGGCGGCGGC
>AODO01000048.1 GCA_000341795.1 Rhodococcus triatomae BKS 15-14
GGATGTTATGTACGGCGGTGTCCTACTCTCCCACACCCTGTCGAGTGCAGTACCATCGGCGCTGGAGGGCTTAGCTTCCGGGTTCGGAATGGGACCGGGCGTTTCCCCTCCGCTATGGCCGCCGTAACACTGTGAAACTGTCACACGAATCCGAGAAAACCAACCCCACCCCACAACAACAGGATGAAACGATTCTCGATCCGATACAACGTGTGTTGTTTCAGATACCGCACAGTGG
>AODO01000049.1 GCA_000341795.1 Rhodococcus triatomae BKS 15-14
CGCCTTCGCGACCCCGCCGAGTGTGCCCGAGGTCGGGGACGGCCGGATGAACGCGTTCGGCTCGACCGACAGGTTCTGCATCCGGGTCTTGTCGCCGAGGATCGAACCGCCGGTCCGCGTGGACGACGGATCGACCGCGAGCACGGCGACCTTGTGCCCCAACGAGATCAGGTACATCCCGAGAGCTTCGATGGTCGTGGACTTGCCGACGCCGGGGACGCCGGTGATGCCGACCCGGATGGCACCGCCTGCGTGCGGGAGCAGGCGCAGCAGCAGCTGCTGCGCCTGCTCCCGATGGTCCGACCGGGTGGACTCGACGAGGGTGATCGCCTTCGCGATCTCCCCTCGCCGACCGGCGAGGACCGCGTCCCCGAGTGCAGTCAGGTCCAGAGGCGGACGACTAGTCGGCGGCAACCGAATCGTGTCCCAACTGGTCGGCCAGCTTCTGCAGCAGTCCGATCGCGGCGTCCGCGAGCACCGTGCCGGGCGGGAAGATCGCCGCGGCGCCCGCCTGGTACAGCTCGTCGAAGTCGCCGGGCGGGATGACACCGCCGACCACGACCATGATGTCGGGGCGGCCGACCGAGGCGAGGGCCTCCCGCAGTGCCGGCACCAGGGTGAGGTGACCGGCGGCGAGGGAGGACACACCGACGATGTGGACGTCGGCGTCGGCCGCCTGCTGGGCGACCTCCTCGGGGGTCTGGAACAGCGGTCCCACGTCGACGTCGAATCCGAGGTCGGCGAACCCGGTGGAGATCACCTTCTGGCCTCGGTCGTGGCCGTCCTGACCCATCTTCGCGACGAGGATACGCGGACGGCGCCCCTCGGCCTCCGCGAACTTCTCGACGAGTTCCGTTGCGTTGCTGATGTTCTCCGACTTTCCGGCCTCGTCCCGGTACACACCGCTGATGGTCCGGATCTCGGCCTGGTGACGCCCGTAGACCTTCTCCAGCGCGTCGGAGATCTCGCCGACGGTGGCCTTGGCGCGGGCCGCGTTCACGGCCAGGGCGAGCAGGTTGTTCTCCATGCCGCCGTCAGCGGAACCGGCGGCGCGGGTCAGCTCGGCGAGAGCCGCCCGGGTGGCCGCCTCGTCACGGTCGGCGCGCAGCTTCTCCAGCTTGGCGAGCTGCTCGGCACGCACCTTGGTGTTGTCGACCTTGAGCACCTCGATGCTGTCCGGCTCGTCCGGGACGTACTTGTTGACGCCGACCAGCGGCTGCCGTCCCGAGTCGATGCGGGCCTGGGTGCGGGCCGCGGCCTCCTCGATGCGGAGCTTCGGGATGCCCTCGTTGATGGCCTGCGCCATGCCGCCGGCCTCCTCGACCTCGGCGATGTGCGCGCGGGCGCGGTTCGCGAGTTCGTTGGTGAGCCACTCAACGTAGTGCGAGCCGCCCCACGGGTCGATCGGCCGGGTGGTGCCCGACTCCTGCTGCAGCAGCAGCTGGGTGTTGCGCGCGATGCGGGCCGAGAAGTCGGTCGGCAGCGCGATCGCCTCGTCGAGGGCGTTGGTGTGCAGCGACTGGGTGTGGCCCTGGGTCGCCGCCATCGCCTCCACGCAGGTGCGCGCGACGTTGTTGAACACGTCCTGCGCGGTGAGCGACCAGCCGGACGTCTGCGAGTGGGTACGCAGCGACAGCGACTTGGCGGACTTGGGGTCGAACTTCGCGACCAGCTCGCTCCACAGCAGGCGGCCGGCCCGCAGCTTGGCGACCTCCATGAAGAAGTTCATCCCGATTGCCCAGAAGAACGACAACCGGGGCGCGAACTTGTCGATGTCCATACCCGCGTCGAGACCGGCGCGGATGTACTCGACGCCGTCGGCGAGGGTGTACGCCAGCTCCAGATCGGCCGTCGCACCGGCCTCCTGGATGTGGTAGCCGGAGATCGAGATGGAGTTGAACTTCGGCATCTTCGCGCTGGTGTACGCGAAGATGTCGGAGATGATCCGCATCGACGGCTTCGGCGGGTAGATGTAGGTGTTGCGGACCATGAACTCCTTCAGAATGTCGTTCTGAATGGTTCCGGCCAGCTGCTCGGGGGTGACGCCCTGCTCCTCGGCGGCGACGACGTACAGCGCCAGGATCGGCAGCACCGCACCGTTCATCGTCATCGACACCGACACCTGGGACAGGTCGATGCCGTCGAAGAGCTGGCGCATGTCGAGGATCGAGTCGATCGCGACACCGGCCATGCCCACGTCACCCTGCACGCGCGGGTGATCGGAGTCGTAGCCGCGGTGCGTGGCGAGGTCGAACGCGACCGACAGGCCCTTCTGACCGGACGCGAGGTTGCGGCGGTAGAAGGCGTTGGACTCGGCGGCGGTCGAGAAACCGGCGTACTGGCGGATGGTCCACGGCTGGTTGACGTACATCGTCGGGTACGGGCCCCGCAGGAAGGGCGCCGCGCCGGGGAAGCTGTCGACGGGGTAGCCTGCCGCCTCGGCGGCGTCCCGGTCTGCCCTCGTGTAGACCGGCTTGACGTCGATGCCCTCGGGCGTCGACCAGATCACCTGGTCGGCCGCGTAGTTGTTGGCCTCGGCGGCCTTCTCGATGTGCGCGTTGACCTCGGCCTCGGTCGGCGCGGCGGGCGCCGGCTGATCCGGGTCGGTCAGCGGCACGTCGGCGAAGCTGCCGATGTCGTGCGTGATGCTCATTTCGCTCCCAGGGTGTCGAGCAGACCGGTCAGCGCCGACACTGCGTCAATACGAGCGGTCAGGAAGCCGTCCGGACGGTCCGCGCCCTGCGCGTCCGCGAACGTCTTCTCCGGTCCCGCGAGGAGGACGGTCTCGATGCCTGCGGCGCGCAACGCGTCGACCGCGGGCACACCGTCGGTGCCGTACCGCTTGTCGGTGCCGCACAGGACCGCGATGGTCGTCTCGGACTCCGCCACGATCCCGGCGACGGTGGCCAGGTCGAGGGTGCCGGGGTTGACCGCCTCGATGCCGCCGGAGGCGAGCAGGTTCGCCGCGAACGTGGTGCGGCCGTTGTGCTCCGCGACCGGACCGAGCGCCGCGAGCAGCACCTTCGGTCGGTGACCGTGCTCGGCGAGGAAGCGGTCCGAGCGGTCGCGCAGCGCCTCGAACGCGGCGCCGTAACGAGCGACACCCTCGAGCGGAGCGGGACCGGTGGCGAGCGGGGACTCGGCGAGGTTCGGGAACTCGTTGACGCCGGTGACCGCGGTCGTCCGGTGCGCGATGTCGGACTCCCGCTTGGCACGGGTGTCCGCGACACGGTCGGCGATCACGTTCGACTCGAGGGCGACGGTGTAACCACCGGCGGCCTCGATCTGCTGCACGAACTCCCAGGCCTTGTCCGCGATCTTCGAGGTCAGGTCCTCGACGTACCAGGAGCCTGCGCCCGGATCGAGCACCCGCCCGAGGTTCGACTCCTCGAGCAGCAGCAGCTGGGTGTTGCGCGCGATACGAGCCGCGAACGACTTCGACGTCTCCACGCTGCCCTCCGGCAGTGCGGCGTCGAACGGCAGCACCGTCACCGAGTCCGCGCCGCCGACACCGGCGCCGAACGCGGCCAGGGTCGTGCGAAGCATGTTCACCCACGGATCGCGCTGCGACATCATCGCGGCGGAGGTGACCGCGTGCTGCGGCGCCCCACCGGACTCGCTCGCCCCGAGGACCTGCGCGACACGTGCCCACAGCTGCCTGCCGGCACGGAACTTGGCGATGGTCTGGAACTGGTCGTCGGTGGCCGCGAAGCGGAACTCGATCTGTCCCAGCGCATCTGCGATTGCCACGCCGGAGTCGGCGAAGGCGCGGAGGTACTCGAGTCCGGCCGCGACGGCAGCACCCAGCTCCTCGGCGTCCGATGCGCCGGCGTTGTGGAACGCGGTGCCGTCGACGGTGACGGCGCGCACCGTCTCGGCGCGGCCCGCCGCTGCGCCTGCGAGCCCGACCGCGGTGGCGACGTCGACGCCGACGGCGCCGGAGAAGCGATCGGTCAGCGGCGACGCGCCGAGGGCGATGGTGATCGCCGCCCGGTCCGTGACGCCGTCCCCGGCGGCGGCCCGTGCGTCGAGCAGCGCGTAGAGGCTGTCGGCCGCCGCGGCGGTGTCGGCGCCGGCGTCGAGGGTGAGGGGTGCGAGGTCGAGCAGGACTCCGCCGAGCGCGACATCGAGAGCGTCGGCGGACAGCCCGTTGCCGCCGACACTCAACCAGATGGCGCTGACGCCGTTGTCGAGCCCGTCGAGGACGGCCTCGTTGATCTTCTTCGCGTCGCTCTCGTCGGCACCGAACGCGGCGCTGACCAGCCAGCCACGGTTGACGTCGCGGTGCGCGTCGCGACCACGCACGAACGGGAACACGCCGGGCAGTGGCGCCTCGGCGGTCTCGTCGCGACGGGTGTACAGCGGGGTTACGGTGACGCCGTCGTAGGTGACGGTGTCGAGGAGGTGCTCCGGGTCTGCGGGCAGCTCGGACACGTCGACCTTGCGGGCCTTCGCGAGCACCGCAGCCACCGCCTGCTGCCACGCCGCGCGGTCGCGGGTGGCATCCTCGGTCTGTGAAGCGGGTGACACTGGCACGGTGTCAGCTTCCTCTCGGTTTACGGACATGGTCATTGCGGTGTGATGCTAACCCCGTCCCGTCGGGAGCTGTCCCTTGGATCGATCTAACGTTCGGTAACCTCGCGGGCATGAGCATTGCCACCGACCTGGGCACCACCCCCCAGTCTCTGTTCGGGGTGAGCCGGGCGGTCCGCATCGGCGACGTCAATCGCATGACGATGACCGTCGGTGACGGCGAGGCGAGCACGGCCGCACTCGGAGTGCTGGTCGACGACATTCTCGGTTTCACCCTCTACCACCGGCGCGGTGACCGGGACGGCCTGGTCAGCGCCACCCTGTCCGTCGATTTCGCCCGGCCGACCGGATGGCACGGTCCCCATCTGACCGCCGACGGCACGGTCGAGACGCTCGACCGGGACGGCGGTCTTGCCTCCGCTCGAATCGTGGACGCCGCGGGTGCCCTGGTCGCCCGGGCGACACTGTGGGGATCGTTCGTGGACGGGGTCACACAGTCCCGCCCCATTGCGACCGAGATCACACCTGCGCCGCTGCTCGAGGGCGCATGCGACCCGGTCGACGCCCTCGGCGCCGCGATCGAACGAACCGAGACCGGAGCGCGCGTGACGGTTCCGCCGAACCCGGTCCTCGCGAACGCCATCGGCAGCATGCACGGCGGCGTGCTGACCTGCGCCCACGATCTGGCGGCCGGCGCGGCGGCGGGCGGTTCGATGCGGTCCGCCTCGCTCACGGTGAACTTCTTCACACCCGTCCACGTCGACGTCGCCACCGTGTTCGACGCGACCGTGGTGCGGGCGGGGCGACGGGTGTGCGTCGTCCGGGTGTCCGCACTGTCGCCTGCGGGTCGCGAGCTCTCGACCGCGGCCGTCACGCTGCGGCGGGACTCCGACGACGCCACGTCGTGCTGAGGTCCGCGGCCCGGCTGCTGCGGGGCGTGAAGGTGTCCCGACTGCTACGTAACCCGAAGGTGCTGGGTCTCGTGGGACTACTGGTCGCTCTCGGCGCGGCTGCGCTGTTCGTCCCGCTGCCGACGGTCGATCAGATGCGCGACTGGGCCGATTCGCTCGGTCCGGCGTTTCCCGCCGCGTTCTTCGTGGTGCACGCGATCGTGACGGTGGCACCGGTGCCGCGAACGGTGTTCACCCTGGCGGCCGGTCTGCTGTTCGGGCCCGTGGCCGGCATCGCACTGGCGGCGGGAGCGACCACGGTCAGCGCCGCGATCGCACTGCTGCTGGTCCGGGCGGTCGGCCGGGACGTGGTCGCGGCGCACCTGACGCATCCCGCGGTACAGCGGATCGACGACCGACTGGCGCGGAGGGGATGGCTGGCGGTCGGGTCGCTGAGGCTGATCGCGCCGGTGCCGTTCTCGATCACGAACTACTGTGCCGGGTTGTCGTCGATCCGGTTCCTGCCGTACATCCTGGCGACGATGGTGGGCATCGTGCCCGGGACCATCGGGGTGGTGGTGCTCGGCGACGCCATCGGTGGTGACACGTCTCCCGCTCTGCTCGCGTTGTCGGGTGCGTGCCTGCTGCTCGGGGTGGTGGGGCTCGTCGTCGACGCGCGTCTCGGCGTGCCCGCCCAACCCGAGCTGACCCTCGACGAGGCGCGGGCAGCGGCAGGGCTGGAAGCCGGATCGACCCATATCAAGCCCTGACCCTTGACTTGAGCAAGTCCAGTTCCTAACCTTGACCGTATGTTCGTGCTGACGATCGACCAGCGCCGCAGCCGCCGCGATGTCGACCGCGTCCCGGACCTGCTCGAACGGTATTCGAACCATCCCCTGCTCCGGCCGTTCGAACGCACCGCGGGCGACGAGGCGCAAGCCGTCACCGACGACGCCGCCCTCGTCGTCGACATCGCCCTGAGCGCCGCCGCCAGCGGCCACTGGAGCGTCGGCATCGGCGTCGGCCCCGTGGAACAGCCCCTGCCCGCCAGCACCCGCGCCGGCCGCGGACCGGCATTCGAGTCGGCGCGCCGCGCCGTCGAACGGGCCAAGAACCTGCCCGGATCCATTGCAGTCGACGGGGCGTCCCCGAATGCTGCCGCCGACGCGGCACCGAACGCCGAGGCCGCACTCATGCTGCTGTCGGCCACCGTCTCCCGACGCTCCGACGCCGGGCGAGCCGCCGTCGACGCCGTGCGCGCCGGGATGACGCAGTCCGACGCGGCCGACCACCTGGGGATCAGCAAACAGGCCATGTCGCAACGACTGTCGGTGGCAGGCTGGCAGGCCGAGGAAGCGGGCCGCCGGCTCGCGACACAACTGCTGGAGGCCGCCGACCGATGACCGTGACCGCGTTGATCCTGCTCGGTGTCGCAGCCCTGGCACCGCTGGTTCCCGTGCCGCGCCGATTCCCGTGGTGGATCGTTCCGGCGCTGACCGCGCTCGCACTCGGCGGCGCCGCACTGGCGGCCGCCGCCACCACACCGGTCACGGGCTTCGCACTCGGTGCCACGGTCGTCCTCGCCGTGCTCGCCGCCTCGACCGGCGGGGCGCCGATGGTGCACGTGGCGTTCCGGCTCGCCCGCCGCCGCGACGCGTCCGGCCCGAATCCGAACGCCGGACCGTTGCGCGGCGGCCGGACGATCGGCGTCCTCGAGAGAGCGGCGGTGTCCGCGACGATTCTCGCGGGGTGGCCGGAAGGGCTCGCGGTCGTCCTGGCCGTCAAGGGTCTGGCCCGCTATCCCGAGCTGCGCGAACCCCATGCGTCGGAGCAGTTCATCATCGGCACGTTCACCAGCGTGCTGTGGGCCGCAGCGGCTGCCGGCGTAGGGCACGCACTGGTCACCTGACGCTCCACACCGCGTCGTATGGTGCCGGGGGTCCGTCACGCCGACCACGGTTCGACAACGGCTCGACGACGAACACGGCGGTTGAAGTGCCCACCCCCTGAGCACTGTGTTCGGAATACTGGCGCCATGCGTGCCGACCGCCTCGTTGCCACCCTGCTGCTGATGCAGGCGCGGGGCCGGGTGACCGCCGCCGAGGTCGCGGCCGAACTCGAGGTGTCCGTCGCAACCGCCCGCCGCGACCTGGAGGCCCTGTCCGTCGCCGGGATCCCGGTCTACCCGCAGCCCGGCCGCGGTGGCGGCTGGTCCCTCGTCGGCGGCGCCCGCACGGATCTGTCCGGCCTCTCCGCGACGGAGGCGCGGGCGCTGTTCCTGTTGGTCGGTCCGGCAGCGGACGTGTCGGGCGACGCCAAGGCGGCGCTCCGAAAGCTCGTGCGCGCGTTGCCCCGAACGTTTCGGGCCGACGCCGAGGCCGCTGCCGACGCCACGATGATCGACTCCGCGCGCTGGGGCGAACGCGATCGCGGACGCCCGGAGACGGTGGCGGTGCTGCAGGACGCCGTGATTCGCAGGCGCCGGGTCCGGCTGAGCTACGTCGACGGCGCCCGGAACAGCAGCGACCGGACCGTGGATCCGTGGGGGCTGGTCGACAAGGACGACACCTGGTACCTGATCGCGGGCACCGAACGCGGGCGCAGAACCTTCCGGGTCGACCGGATCGTCGGCGTGGTCGCCACCGATGATCCCGCCGAGCGCCCGGACGACTTCACGCTCGCCTCCGCGTGGGACGAGGTCGTGGGGCGGATGGAGCAGCGCCGGTCGGCGACGTGGGCGACGGTGCTGGTCGAGCCGCGGTACGTGCCGATCCTGCGCGATCACTTCGGCAGGCACGTGCACACCGGCGGGTCCGGCGACGACGGCCGCACCCGGGTCCGCCTCGCCGCCCCGACACCACTCGACATCGCCCGGAATCTGGCGGGCTGGGGCGCGGACGTCGAGGTGCTCGACCCGGAATCGGTGCGGGACGAGCTGGCCCGTATCGGTGCCGAGCTATCCGGACGCTATGCGCCCGGAGGACGCCGACGACGGGACCACCCGGAGTCCTGACGTCCGCCCCGGGTGGCCGCCTGCGTCAGCCGGGCAGCTCGCCCTCCGGCTCGGGATTCGGAACCAACGGCTGCCCCGCATGCTGCCCGGCGGAGATGCCGAGCGGATCGGTCGCCAGCGGCGACGCGACGGGCTTCTTCGCGTCGGCCTCGGCTGCTGCCACTGCCCGCGCGACGGCCGGGTCGGTGCGGGACTCGAACCAGTCCGCGACCTCCTCGGAGTCGTCGACGGGGCCGGCGGTGTCGTCGTCGCTGCTCGGTTCGTACCGGAACACCCCGTCGTCGCCGGGCGCACCGAGAGTCTTCGCGAATCCCTTCAGCGCGTCGCCGAAGTCGCTCGGCACCAGCCACACCTTGTTCGCGTCGCCCTGCGCCATCTGCGGAAGCGTCTGAAGGTATTGGTACGCAAGCAGTTCCGGAGTCGGCTTACCGGCCTTGATGGCGGCGAACACCTTCTCGATGGCCTTGGCCTGTCCCTGCGCCTGCAGGTACTTCGCGGCGCGTTCACCCTGCGCGCGCAGGATTCTCGACTGCCGCTCACCCTCGGCGTCCAGAATCGCCGCCTGCTTCGCGCCTTCGGCCGCGAGGATCTGACTCTGCTTGGCGCCCTCGGCGGTCTTGATCGCGGACTCGCGGGTGCCCTCCGCGGTCAGGATCATCGCGCGCTTCTCGCGGTCCGCCTTCATCTGCTTCTCCATCGACTCCTGGATCGACGGGGGCGGATCGATGCTCTTGAGCTCGACCCGGGCGACCCGCAGACCCCATCGTCCGGTCGCCTCGTCCAGGACACCGCGCAACTGGCCGTTGATCGAGTCTCGCGAGGTCAGCGTCTCCTCCAGGGTCATGCCGCCCACCACGTTGCGCAGTGTGGTGGTGGTCAACTGCTCCACGCCGACGATGTAGTTGTTGATCTCGTACACTGCGGCCTGCGGGTTCGTCACCTGGAAGTACACGACGGTGTCGATGTTGAGCGTCAGGTTGTCCTGGGTGATCACCGGCTGCGGCGGGAACGAGACGACCCGTTCACGCAGATCGACCTTCGCCCGAACCTTGTCGACGAACGGCACCAGCAACGTCAACTGTCCCGACACCGTGCGCTGATAGCGACCGAGTCGTTCGATCACGGCGGCCTCCGCCTGTGGCACCAACGCCACGGACTTCGCCACGACGATGACCACGAGTACGACGATCACCGCCAACACGATCAGTGCGACCATTCCCCAACCCCTCCAGAGCTTCTCTCGTGCGTGCCTTCCGGCGACGGCGCCTACGGCCCCCGCCACACGACGGCGGTGGCGCCGTCGATTTCCATGACGGTGACGGTGGTTCCGGGCGGATACACCTCGGTGTGGTCGAGCGGGCGCGCGGTCCACACCTCACCCGCGAGTTTGACCTGTCCCTGGTGCTCGGACACCTCTTCCAGCACCAGCGCGTGCTTGCCCGGCAGCGCCGCGGTGTTCGTCGGCAGCACCGGCGGTGACGCGTAGCGGCGCAGCAGCGCGGGGCGCACCCCGATGAGCAACGCCGCCGACACGAGCGCGAACACCAACGCGTCCACCCACACCGGGAAGTCCGTCAACGCGCTGAAGCCGGCCGCGGAGAGCGCTCCGCCCGCCAGCATGAGCAGGAAGAAGTCACCCGTGGCGGCTTCCGCCGCCGCGAGCAGTACGCCTCCGACCAACCAGATCACCGCCGCCACGCCGTCCACTCTAGTCACGGCGGGCGACGGAGGTGGCGGCGTCACTCCACGGTGACGAAATCCACCAGACGCTCGACGGCGCCGATCAGCGGCGCCTCCAGGTCCCGGAAGCTCGACACCGCGCCGTACACCCGTCGCCATCCGTCCTGCGGTGCGCCCCAACCCAGTTCACGGCACACTCCGGTCTTCCAGTCCTGTCCGCGAGGGATCACCGGCCACGCCGAAATACCCACGGACTTCGGCCGCACGGCCTCCCAGACGTCGATGTAGGGATGTCCGGTCACCATCACGTACGGTCCCAGCCCCTGGGTCAGCGCGGTCTCCTTCGACCCCTCGACGAGGTGGTCGGCGAGCACGCCGACCTTCCGGCCCGGCCCGGGTCCGAACTCCGCGAGCCGTTCCGCGAGATTGTCCAGGCCCTCCAACTGTTCGACCACGACCCCCTCCACTCTCAGGTCGTGGCCCCACACCCGTTCGACGATCGCCGCGTCGTGGACCCCTTCGACCCAGATCCGGCTCGGGAGCGCGACACGGGCCTTCACACCCTCGACACGGGTCGAACCGGATGCGGAGCGGGTCGGCGCGGCGGGCGTGCGGACGGTCGGCCGGACGAGGGTGACCGGCTTTCCGTCCACGAGGAACGCGGCCTCACGCATCGCGAACAGCCGGGTCTGTTTCCGGGCGTCCTCCAACCGCACGTAGTCGCCGTCGTAGGTCTTCTCCATTCCCACGACCGCGCCGCACCACCCGGTCGCGGCGTCCTCGACGACGAGCCCCCGGTCGGCGGGCACCTTCGGGTACTCCCGGGCACGCCGCCTGGTGTGCCCGTCGAAGATGTTCCCTGCGTACATGTCGCGTCCACTCACGGTGAACCAGGCTAGTGTTCATCACTCCGCGAGGGCCCTAAGCTTGGGTACCGTGTCCTGCCCCAGCATCACTTTCACCCTGTGGTCGGCGTCGTGGCTCGCCGGCGCCACCGCACCGGACGACGTGATCGACGCCGTCCGGGCGTGGGCGCCGATGCATCTCGTGGGCGCAGCCGACGCGGAGGTCGCGATGCGCTGGGAGCTGCCATGGCCCGACCCGACCGACGCCGGACCGGTCACTCTGCTGCAGGCGGTGCGCGCGGTGACGACCGCGGTCCCCGGGGCGGCACCGACCCTCGTGCTGCCCGCGGCAGGTGACGTCCGGGGGCTGCCCGCCGGCACCGCATTCGCCGCCGCCGCGCTCGACGCCGGGCAGGGCGTGCTCGTCGGCGTTCCCGGGGATCCCGGGATCGGTATCGTGCCGACTGTCGAAGGTCCGGATGTGTTGCGCTGGACGGTGTTCGGCGTCCCTGCACTTCCGCTGCCCACCGAGTCCACCGGGCTGGGCGAGGCCGAGTACGCGCTGCGCGAGGCGGTCCGCGACGCCGCGGATGCACTGTCGTCGATGAGAGGCGGCTACTCGGCGGCCGCCGGCGACCCGCGTGCCCGGATCGCGGCGGCACTCGCGGACGTCGCACACCACACCACCCCGGAGGGCACGCCGCCGCGGGTGCTGCGGATCCTGGACACCGCGGACCAGGTCGCCGCGATCCTCACCGTTGCGGGCGAGTCGTCGGGTCGCGCCCAGAGCGCGGCGGGCACGGCGGCCCGGGACGACACCCTGCGACCGCTGTGGGCGGCGGTGCGCAGCGCCCGGACCGCCGCCGTCACGTCCTGCGTGCGGGCCGGTCACATCCGCTGACCACACGGTTCTAGCCCCGGGCGCCCACCTGCCGCCGGGCCTCGCCTGACACCCGACACCGCGACCACCGCGGTGGGACACTGGGACGGCACGCCGCACGCGACCCACGGATCGAGTGTCCATGACCACATCGCCGCCCATCGGGTCCCGGCTGGTCGTCGGATCGTACGTCGACATGGCCGGAGTGGCCCGCGCCAAGGCGATGCCCACGAGCCGCCTGGACACGTTCGTCACCGCGGGGGCGGGCGTGTCGCCGTCGTGGTTGGTGTTCTGCGTGGACGACCACCTCGCCTTCACCCCGAGCATGTCCGTGGTGGGCGATCTGCGACTGCGGATCACCACCGACGGCGTGCGCGACATCGGAAACGGAATGCTCTGGGCTCCAGCCGATCTCACCCATCAGGACGGCGCGCCCTCGCCGGGCTGTCCGCGTCACGCGCTACGCCGCGCCGTCTCCCGACTCGGTACGAGCGGCGTGACGGCGCGGGTCGGCCACGAGCTCGAGTTCACGCTCTTCCGCGCTCCGGCCGCAGCAGGGAACGCCGACGACGGACGGTGGGCCGCATACGGACTCGAATCGATTCTGCGGCAGGAGAAATTCGTCGCCGACGTGCTCGTGGCCGCCGAGCGTGCCGGGCTCCCCGTCGATCAGGTGCACGCCGAGTACGGGCCGAACCAGTTCGAGCTCTCCCTCGGCCCGGCGGACCCGGTCACGGCGGCCGACCGGACAATACTGGCTCGCACTCTGGTGTGCGCCGCCGCCCGCGCCAACGGGATGATCGCGTCGTTCTCGCCACAGCCCACCGTCGACGGCGCAGGAAACGGCGCCCATCTGCACCTGTCTCTGTGGCGCGACGGATCTCCGCTGTTCTCCGGCGGTCCCGGCCCGCACGGACTCACCGACGCAGGCGCCGGCGCGATCGCCGGACTGATCTCCGATCTCCCCGACTTCCCGCTGGTCCTGACCGGTTCGGCGGTGTCACATCTGCGAATGCGTCCCGACAACTGGGCGGGCGTGCACTGCTGCTGGGGCCTGGAGAATCGCGAGGCCGCCGTCCGCCTGTGCGCCGACACCGCGGGCAATCCCGCCGGCGCACACATCGAGGTCAAGCCCGTGGATCCGGCGGCCAACCCCTACCTCGCATCCGCCGCGGTGCTCGGCGCGCTGTCTGCAGGCATCACTCGCGGGCTTCCGCCGCCCCCGGAGGTGGCGGTCAACCCGGTCGACTTGACGCCGCAGGACCGCGCCACGGCCGGAGTCACCCTCCTGTCGACCGACCCGCCCGTGATGCTCGACCGGTTCGCCGGCTCACAGCTCGCGAAGGACGTGTTCCCGGCGCTGCTGCGCGAGGCCGTACACCGGGTCCGGTCTCACGAGTGGGAACGGTATCGGGATCTTCCCGCCGAGCAGTCGACGTCCCTGCTGAGATTCGCGTGGACGAACTGAGCGCCCCGGGTCACGTCATACCGAAGGTGTAGATCCGGCACCCGCGAATGTTCGCGGCGCCGACCACGTCGACAGCGCGATCGGAATCGCCCTTCTCCACGAGATTGTTCGCCAGTCGCGCCTGGTCCTGGCAGTAGCCGATGAGGTCCCTGTCCTCCGGCGGGTTGCTCACGTACGCGTCACCGGCTGCTGCACTCGCACCCAGCGGGGAGAGCACGCAGGCAGCGCAGATGCCGGCGGCGACGACGGCGACACGACGGCGAGCGCGAGCGAACCGCGATCTCGGGAAGCGGACCGTTTCTGTGGTGAGGAGAGTCATCGACGACTCCTCTCGGTAGGAGCGTTCACGACACGTCCCATCCTGCCCCGTGACGCGCCGCCGCACCAGGGCCCGGCCCGTCGGCGACTTCGAGCGGGTCAGGTCCGGGTCGGCCGTGCCGCGGGCACACAGCAGTCGACGGCGCACAGCGCACCGTTCGTTCCGACGCCGTACAACGGCTCGCGGCCGAGCCGGCGCGCAGGGGCACCGTCGGTGCGCTCGGCCACCAGTTCGGCGATCATCGCCGCGAATCGGGGGTCGGTTCCGGGTGTGCCCGCACGGGCGAACCCGAGCCCCAACTCGGCGGCCCGGTCCCGCGCCTCGGTGTCCAGGTCCCAGATGACCTCGAGGTGGTCGGACACGAATCCGATCGGGCACACGACGACGGCGTCCGCGCCCGCGGCGGCGACGGTGTCGAGGTGATCGCAGACGTCCGGATCGAGCCACGGGATCTGTGGTGGCCCCGACCGCGACTGCCAGACCAGGTCGTACTCCGTCGCCCCCACGGCCGCCGCGCACAGCCGAGCCGCCTCTGCAACCTGTCTGCTGTACAGCCGGCCGCCGTCCGCGGCCGGACCGCCGGTCACGTCGGCGGACACCGGCACAGAATGGGCGGTGAACACGAGCCGGGCACCGTCCCGCTGCGCGGCGGGCAGCTCGGCGCGGGCGGCGGTGACGGCGTCCGCGAACGCGGCGATCATCAGCGGGTGGTCGTAGTACTGCCGAAGCTTGGTCAGCTGCGGTGCACCGTCCACGGCGTCCCGGGCCCGGGCGATGTCCTCGTGGTACTGCCTGCACCCGGAGTAGCCACCCCAGGCCGAGGTGGCGAACACGAGCGCCGATCGGACACCGTCGTCGCGCATGCGGGCCACGGTGTCCTCGATCATGGGATGCCAGTTGCGGTTACCGAAGTACACGGGCAGTTCGGTTCCCGTGGAGGCGAACTCGGATTCCACCGCCGCGATGATGTCGCGGTTGAGCCGATTGATCGGAGACACCCCACCGAAGTGCAGGTAGTGCTCGACCACCTCGTCGAGGCGCTCGGCCGGCACCCCCCTGCCGCGGGTGACGTTCTCGAGGAACGGCCGGACGTCGGCGGGCTTCTCGGGTCCGCCGAAGGAGAGCAGCAGGAGGGCGTCGTACACGATCTCAGCCCATGAAGTTGTCGGGGAACCAGGTGTTGTGGCTGGCCCCGCCGTCGACGTAGATGATCGAGCCGGTGGTGGCGGGCAGGAAGTCCGACAGCACGGCGCAGACGCTGGTGCCCACGACACTCGGATCGTCCACGTTCCAGCCGATCGGCGACGCGCCGTCCCAGTAGTCGTTGAGCATGTTCAGCTTCTTGGCGTCGTCGGTGGCCGTACCCGAGATCGCCTTGGCCGCAAGCGTCTTGATCGGGCCGGCGGCGACCAGGTTGGACCGGACCTTCTTGGCGTAGCCGACCTCGCGTGCGACGTACCGGTTGACCGACTCCAGGGCGGCCTTCGCGACGCCCATCCAGTTGTAGTCGGGCATGGCGGTGCGCGGGTCGAAGTCCATGCCGACGATCGAACCGCGCTCGTTCATGACGGGCAGCACGGCGCGGGCGAGGGACGCGTAGCTCCACGCGGAGATCTCGAACGCCTTCGCGACGTCGGGTCCGGGGCCCTCGAGGAAGGGCACGGCGTCCGGGCCCATCAGGGTCTTGGGCGCGAACGCGATCGAGTGGACGACACCGTCGAGTCCTTCGGGTGCCAGCTCACGGACCTTGTCGGCGAGCCCGCCGAGGTACTCCTCGTCCGTCACGTCGAGCGGAATGGCCGGCGGAACCGGCTGCGGCAGCCGCTGGGCGATTCGGTCGATCAGGCGCAGCCGCTCGGGGATGCCGGTGATGATCACCTTCGCACCCTGCTCCTGGGCGACCTTCGCGGTGTGGAACGCGATGGAGGCATCGGTGATGATGCCCGTCACGAGAATTGTCTTGCCTTCGAGCAGTCCGCCCATGGTTGTGCTCCTCTTGAGGTGAAAGTCGTGCTGTACGAGAAGGTTCGGGGCGGTCAGTGACCCATGCCCATGCCGCCGTCGACCGGGATGACGGCGCCGGACACGTACTCCGAGTCCTCCGAGGCCAGGAAGGAGACGACCGCGGCCACGTCCTCCGCCTTGCCCAGGCGCTGCAGCGGGATGAACTTCTTCGCGGTGTCGCGCAGGTCGTCGGACAGGTCCGCGGTCATGTCGGTCTCGATGAATCCGGGTGCGACGACGTTCGCGGTGATGTTGCGCGAGCCGAGCTCACGGGTGACGGAGCGGGCCAGACCGATGACACCGGCCTTCGAGGACGCGTAGTTGATCTGGCCGGCCTGACCGGCGAGGCCGACGACGGACCCGAGGAAGATCATCCGCCCCCACTTGGCCCGCAGCATCGCCCGGTTGGCCCGCTTGGCGCAGCGGAAGGCACCGGTCAGGTTGGCGTCGATGACATTCGTGAACTGGTCCTCGGTCATCCGCATCAGCAGGGTGTCGTCCGTGATGCCCGCATTCGCCACGAGCACCTCGACGGGACCTTGATGTGCTTCGACCTCGCTGAACGCGCGGTCAACGGATTCGGCGTCGGTGACGTCGCACTGCACCGCGAACAGCCCGTCCGGCGCACCGGATCCCCGGTGGGTGACCGCCACCTTGTGACCGTCCGCCGCGAGACGCTGGGCGACCGCGAGACCGATGCCCCGGTTGCCTCCCGTCACGAGTACGGAGCGGGACGGGGTGGACGCGTTCGACATTCGATCAACCTATCTGTTGTGGGAGGGTCAGCCGGCAGCACATTGTGTCAGGCGCCTCGACGTCACGGCAGCCGTTGGCGCATAACCAGTGCCGCGGCGAGTCCGCCGGCGGTGAAGAGGACGCCGAGCACGAGCCAGGCACGGCTGGCGTCACCACGGGTGATCTCGAAACCGATCTGCTCCTCGAGGGTGTCGTACACCTTGTTGAGCTCCTCGAGACTGGACGCGGTGAAGAACGAGCCGCCCGACAGGTTCGCGATCTCACGCAGCGACGGGTCGTCGACCGGCACGGCGATCCGTTCGTCGCCGATGTCGACTGTGCCGTACGACGTTCCGAACGAGATCGTGGAGATCGGGACACCACGTTCCTTCGCCTCGCTGGCCGCCGTGTACCCGCCGCGTTCGTCGTCGGGACTGTCGGGCACCGTCTGCTTGCCGTCGGACAGCAGCACGATCCGGGCCGGCGGGACCTGGTCGCCGCCGCCGAGCACCGCGCCGAGTGTCTCGATCGACTGCAGCGACGTGAAGATCGCCTCACCGGTCGCGGTCCGTTCGGCGAGCGTGAGGTGATCGATCGCGGCCTTCGTCTCCTCGCGGTTGACGGTCGGCGAGACGAGCACGGAGGCCGTGCCCGCGAACGCGACCAGTCCGAGGTTGATGCCGGGGGTCAGGCCGTCGGCGAACTGTTTCGCGGCTTCCTGCGCCGCGGCGAGCCGGGTGGGGGCGACGTCGGTCGATTTCATCGACAGCGACACGTCGATCACCAGCATCACCGTCGCCCGGTTGCGCGGCACCTTCTGATCGGAGGTCGGGCCGGCGAGCGCGACGGTCAGCAGCGTCAGTCCGACGAGGACGAGCGCGGTCGGCAGGTGACGCAGCCGGCCCGGCCGGGCGGGAGCGACCTTCTCGAGCAGTTCCAGGTTCGAGAAGCGCAGCATGTTGCGCTGGCGGCGGCGCTGCGCCAGGACGTACGCGGCGGCGAGCGCTGCCACGACGACGAGGAACGCCAGCCACCACGGCGATGCGAACTGGTTCAGGCTCACTGGCGCGCCGCTCGATTCACCCGGGAACCATAGCTGTGCCGCCGGGCCGCGACGAAGCGAACGACGTCGGCGATCCAGTCCCGGTCCGTCCGCAGTCCCAGTACCGGCGCACCGCACCGGCGCAGCGCCTGCTCGACGTCCAGGCGGTGTTGCTGCGCGGCCGCGGCGAAGTCGGCGCGCAGACGCGGGGTCGTCGAGAACTCGCGGGTGCGCCCGGTTTCCGGGTCGTGCAGTACGACGTCCCCGAGGTCGGGAAGTTCGAGATCCCGCGGGTCGAGCACCTCGACCCCGAGCAGGTCGTGGCGACCGGAGACCGCCCGCAGCGAGCGCTCCCAGTCGAGCGGCCCGAGGAAGTCGCTGATCACCACCGCCAGCCCGCGCCGGCGTTGCGGCCTGCGCAGCGACTCGATCGCACCCTTGAGGTCGCCGCGCACCCCGTCGGGGGCGTGCGGGGTGGTGGCGATGGTGCGGAGCATCGCGCGGGCGTGGAGTTGTCCGCCCCGTGCCGGGATCCGCACCACCCGGTGGCCGGTGGTGACGATGGCGCCGATCCGGTTGCCGCCGCCGCTGGTCAGGTGGGCGACCGCGGCCGCAGCCGCGACCGCCAGGTCCCGCTTCTCGGCACCGGTGGTGCCGAAGTCGAGGCTGGCGGACAGGTCGACGACGAGCCAGGTCTCGAGTTCGCGGTCGGCGACGGACTGCCGAACGTGGGGATGGGTGGTCCGGGCGGTCACCGACCAGTCCATCTGCCGGACGTCGTCGCCCGGCTGGTACATGCGGGCGTCGCCGGGTTCGGTGCCGGGACCGGGGATGAGACCGAGGTGCTCGCCGTGGAGCACGCCGTCGAGGCGGCGCCGAACCGTCAGCTCCAGTGTCCGCAACGCCGCCGACAGCTCGGGATCGCGCAGCTGCCCCGATCGCAGGGACGGCAGCGGCGAGCCGCTCGGGTGTCCCTGCGGCGAGCCGCTCGGGTGTCCCTGCGGTGACCCGCTCGAACCTGCCGGCGGCGAGCTGTTCGGATTGGCTGCCGGCGAGCCGGGCACCGTCACCGCTGTGCGCCTCCGACGGGCGCGGACGGTCCGGGAACCGCCGCCGGGGCGGGGGTGGGCACGGGTGCGACGGGCTGCGCCGCGACCTGCGGGAGCCCGACCGTCTGGAGCACCCGGGTGATCACGTCGTCGGGGTTCACCTCGTCCGCGAGTGCGTCGTAGGACAGCACGAGACGGTGCCGCAGGACGTCCGGGATGACGTCGAGGACGTCCTGTGGGACCACGTAGTCCCGGCCGCGCAGCATGGCCAGTGCGCGGGAGGCCGAGATGATGCCGAGGGTGGCGCGCGGCGATGCGCCGTACGAGATCCAGCCGGCGACGTCGGTCAGTCCGAACGACTCGGGTGTCCGTGTCGCGGCGATCACACGGACCACGTAGTCGACGAGGGCGTGGTGAACGAACACGCCGGACGCAGTCTTCTGCAGCCGGATCAGGTCGTCGGGGTCGAGCACCTGGCGGGGCTCCGGCGCCGCGACGCCCATCCGGTAGACGATCTCGCGCTCTTCCTCGACGGACGGGTAGTCGACGAGGACCTTGAACAGGAAGCGGTCGCGCTGGGCCTCGGGCAGCGGGTACACGCCCTCGTTCTCGATCGGGTTCTGGGTGGCCATGACGAGGAACGGGTCGGGCATCGGGAAGGTCTTCCCGCCGATGGTCACGTGCCGCTCGGCCATCACCTCGAGCAGCGCCGACTGCACCTTGGCCGGGGCTCGGTTGATCTCGTCGGCGAGGAGGAAGTTCGCGACGACGGGACCGAGTTCGGTGTCGAACTCCTCGCGGCCCTGGCGGTAGATCCGGGTGCCGACGAGGTCCGTCGGCACCAGGTCGGGGGTGAACTGCACACGCGAGAAGCTGCCACCGACCACGGTCGCGAAGGTTTCGACGGCGAGCGTCTTGGCGACACCCGGCACGCCTTCGAGCAGTACGTGACCTTTGGCGAGGAGGCCGACGAGGATGCGTTCGACCAGCCGGTCCTGACCGACGATGACGCGCTTGACCTCGAAGATCACCTTCTCCAGCAGTTGGGCCTCGGACTGGACGTCCGCCGCGGTCGTGGACACCGCGTCCGCCTTCGCCGTGCCGTCGGTCTTCGCCGCGGCTGCGAGATCACGGCCCGCACCCTGTGAGGTCACCAAGAATCCACCACTTTCACTCCCCCGAGCCCACTCGACCGAGCGGATCAGGACACCAACCGGACCACGTACGGGGTCATGCCGTCCCAGCGCAGCGGCGAGACCTTGACCACCGATCCCGACTGCGGAGCTTCGATCATCTCCCCGTTGCCAAGGTACAGCCCGACGTGCTGGCTGGCATTGGGCCCGTAGAACACCATGTCGCCGCGTTTCATCTGCGAACTCGGAACCTGTTCGCCCGCGGTGTACTGGTATCCGGTGTAGTGCGGCAACGAGATACCGATGCCCGCGAATGCGTAGATCATCAGGCCGGAGCAGTCGAACCCGACCTTGTTGTAGTCGCCGTAGCTGTCGGCTACGCCGCCGTCACGGATGCCGAGGGTGGGCCCGTTCTCGTTGCCACCGCCCCACGCATAGGGAACTCCGAGCTGGGACATCGCGCGGTCGATGACCGTTTCGACCGCGGCGCTGCCCGTGACCGACGGCTTGGGTTTGGTCGGTTTCGGTTTCGGCTTGGTCGTCGGAGCGGTGGCGGTCTCGGTGTCCCCGGATTCCGTCTCCTCGGAGTCGGGCTCCGTGATGTCGGCGGTGTCGGGGTCCTCGACCTGGACGTGACTTCGCTGCCCCTCCGCCAGGGCCTGCGCCCGCGCACGGGCTGCCTGGTCGGCGGCGACGCGGGCGGCGGCCGCAGCGGCGGCTTCCCTGGCTGCGGCTGCGGCCGCCTCGGCGGCCTGCTGTTCGGCGGCGCGCTGGGTGTCCCAGTTGACGAACGCCTGCCGTTGGCTCTGCAGGCCGGCGACGTTGTCGCGGGCGGTCGCGAGTTGTGCCTCGGCGGCGGACTTCTCCGCTTCGACGGCCGTCTTCTTCGCCTGCTGATCGGCGAGCGCAGCGCGGGCCTCCGAGATGGCGTTCTCCGCGTCGGCCTTGCGGGCCTCGGCCGCGGACGCCGCGTCGTCGGCTTGCTGTTTGGCCTCGCGTGCGGCGGAGTTCTTGTTGGCCTCGGCGGTGCGGGCGCGCTGCAGTGCGTCGAGTACCGCGTTCTTGTTCGCCGCGAGCACCCGAACCACCTGCGCGCGATCGAGGACGTCGTCCGGTCCCTGGGAACCGATCAAGGAGGACAGCGCGGAGACTCCGGTGCCCTGCCGGTAGGTGCTGGCGGCGTACTCGTCGAATCGAACCTGTGCGGCCTCGATCTGCGCCCCCGCGTCGCGGAGGGCCTGCAGGGTTCCGGCCACGGCGTCGGCTGCGGCGACCGCGACGTCGCGGGCCGTCTGGAGGTCGACGAGCGCCTTGTTCACCGCTTCGCGTTTGATCGCGACGGCGTCGTCGAGGGCGCGCAGCCGCTGGTCGGCATTCGCGACCTCGTTGATCAGGGATCCGACCTGGCCGATCCGATCGGTCACGTCGTCACCCGCCTGCTGCAGTTGACCGTCGCTGGGGTTGGGAGGCGGCGGCGGGACCGCCCCGCCGAGTCCCGGAGCTCCGACGAGCATGGCCACGGCGATGCCCAGTCCCAGGGCGGACCGCACGTGACGTAGCCGCTTCCGCGTGAATCCGCGGGACCGGCCTGGTGCCCTTCGCTTCACGATCGTCTCCCTCGGTCGCGCCACCGCCCGGGGGAAGGCGTGCACGCCCGAGGACCTCTCGGGTGTGTTCACCCGAGGGCTCCAGTCGGCAGGCGCCACTTCCGTGGCAGCCTTGCCCACAGCGACACTTCTTCCCCAAGAGTGCCACTGGCACCGTACGACACTTCGCGAACTAGCGAAACTCCAGTCACAAACGACACAGGAGTAATTACACCGCACGCACCCCGCCTGTACTGGGGGTGACTCGCGGGAGACGAAAGATATTTTCCGGCTTGCGTTTTCGAGGAGACGGCGGATTCGGCGTCGGGTCAGCCCCGGTCCGCCACCGTTTCGGCCGCTCGCCTCGATCGCCGACGCCACGCGACCGCCGTGCCTGCACCGACCAGGAGCACGACCCCGACGGTGATCAGCCCGTACGGCGCGTCGGGCTCGATCACCGCGTCGAGGAACTGGTTCGCGGAATCGACCGCCTTGCCCGTGTACGCGCGGTCCTGCGCATCCTCGACCGCAACCCGGGGCAACGAGTCGCTGTAGGTGCCCACCCAGTTCGGGCTGAGAACGAGGACGGTCCCACCCTCCTGCTCCCCCACGTCGGTCGCGATGTCGCGGAGCTGCGAGTCGCGCGCCGGGTTCTGCTCGAGCACCACGATCCGAAGAGTGAGCCCCTCGCTCTCCGCGCGGGTGACCACGGCCTGCAGTCCCGCGACGTCGGCGGCAGGCGCGGACACGCCGTCGTCCCGGACGTCGGCGACGATGGTGTCGACGTCGACGCCGGTCGGAATGTCGGCGGGAGCCGGGAGGAACGCGATGGTGTGGGAGACAGGCATCTTTCTTCCGGAGCGTCGAGAGCGGGTGCGGCGGGCGCCGCGGTGACCGCCACGCACATTACGGGACTGTTGCCGGGGAATCGGCCAGAGCGACCCGCTCCGGCGCGGGACGTCCCACGTTGCGGACGACGACGGCGCGGACGAGGATCACGAGGGTGGGACACGGGGGCACCCCGCCCGCGAGTTTCAACAGGACAAGCGTACTGTTAGAGTTGTTGCGAGGTACTTCGGCGCGACCGCCCGGTCGGATGCGATTCGAGTCGATCGAACGACTCGAATCGCCGCGACGAGCCTCGCTTGCCGTCGGCACAGCCCCGTCGACGGCGAACCTCAATGACGAGTGGAGCTGCCGTGAGCACCAGTATTGATTCGTTCGGCGCCAAGGGAACCCTCGAGGTCGGTGAGAACTCGTACGAGATCTTCCGCCTCAACGCGGTCCCCGGCACCGAGAAGTTGCCCTACGCCCTGAAGGTGCTGGCAGAGAACCTGCTCCGCACCGAGGACGGCGCCAACATCACCGCGGATCACATCCGCGCCATCGCCAACTGGGATCCGAGCGCCGAGCCCGACACCGAGATCCAGTTCACCCCCGCCCGCGTGATCATGCAGGACTTCACCGGCGTGCCCTGTGTCGTCGACCTCGCCACCATGCGTGAGGCCGTGACGACCCTCGGCGGCGACCCGAACAAGGTCAACCCGCTCTCGCCCGCCGACATGGTCATCGACCACTCCGTCATCCTCGACGTGTTCGGCCAGGCCGACGCCCTCGAGCGCAACGTCGACCTCGAGTACGAGCGCAACGGCGAGCGTTACCAGTTCCTCCGCTGGGGCCAGGGCGCGTTCGACGACTTCAAGGTCGTCCCCCCGGGCATGGGCATCGTCCACCAGGTCAACATCGAGTACCTGGCACCCACCGTCATGACCCGCAACGGTCAGGCCTACCCCGACACCTGTGTCGGCACCGACTCGCACACCACGATGGTCAACGGCCTCGGCGTGCTCGGCTGGGGCGTCGGCGGCATCGAGGCCGAGGCCGCGATGCTCGGCCAGCCGGTCTCGATGCTGATCCCGCGCGTCGTCGGCTTCAAGCTGACCGGTGAGATCAAGCCCGGCGTCACCGCGACCGACGTCGTGCTCACCGTCACCGACATGCTGCGCAAGCACGGCGTCGTCGGCAAGTTCGTCGAGTTCTACGGCGCCGGTGTCGCCGAGGTCCCCCTCGCGAACCGCGCCACCCTCGGCAACATGAGCCCCGAGTTCGGTTCCACCGCCGCGATCTTCCCGATCGACGGCGAGACCATCAACTACCTGCGCCTGACCGGCCGCAGCGACGAGCAGCTCGCGCTCGTCGAGGCGTACGCCAAGGAGCAGGGCATGTGGCACGACGCCGCGAACGAGCCGGCCTACTCCGAGTACCTCGAGCTGGACCTCGGCACCGTCGTGCCGTCCATCGCCGGCCCGAAGCGTCCGCAGGACCGCATCCTGCTGTCGGAGTCGAAGGACGCCTTCCGTCGCGACATCGCCACCTACGTCACCAACGGCACCGAGGCCGCCCACACGGCGCTCGACGAGGCCGTCGAGGAGTCGTTCCCGGCCTCCGACCCGGTCTCGACGTCCACCGCCTCCGACGAGCGCGTGACGGTTCCGTCCGCTGCCAACGGTGCGCACGGCCGCCCGAGCAAGCCGGTCAAGGTCACCACCGAGCGCGGCGAGTTCGTGCTGGACCACGGTGCGGTCGCCGTCGCGGGTATCACGTCGTGCACCAACACCTCGAACCCGTCGGTGATGATCGGCGCCGCCCTGCTCGCCCGCAACGCGGTCGAGAAGGGCCTGACCAGCAAGCCGTGGGTGAAGACCAACATGGCGCCCGGCTCGCAGGTCGTCAACGACTACTACGAGAAGGCCGGCCTGTGGCCGTACCTGGAGAAGCTCGGCTTCTACCTCGGCGGTTTCGGTTGCACCACCTGCATCGGCAACACCGGTCCGCTGCCGGAGGAGATCTCCAAGGCCGTCAACGAGAACGACCTCTCGGTCACCGCGGTGCTCTCCGGCAACCGCAACTTCGAGGGCCGCATCTCCCCGGACGTGAAGATGAACTACCTCGCGTCCCCGCCGCTCGTCATCGCGTACGCGATCGCCGGCACGATGGACTTCGACTTCGAGACCGACGCCCTCGGTCAGGACCAGGACGGCAACGACGTCTTCCTCAAGGACATCTGGCCGTCCGCGCAGGAGATCGACGACACCATCAAGTCGGCGATCAGCCAGGACATGTTCCGCAAGTCCTACGCGGACGTCTTCAAGGGCGACCACCGCTGGCAGGGCCTCGACACCCCCGAGGGTGACACGTTCGCGTGGAACCCGGACTCCACCTACGTCCGCAAGGCGCCGTACTTCGACGGCATGGAGATGGAGCCGGCGCCGGTCACCGACATCGCAGGCGCGCGTGTGCTCGCGCTGCTCGGCGACTCGGTCACGACCGACCACATCAGCCCGGCCGGTCCGATCAAGCCCGGCACCCCGGCCGCGCAGTACCTGGACGCGCACGGCGTCGAGCGCAAGGACTACAACTCGCTGGGTTCGCGTCGCGGTAACCACGAGGTGATGATCCGCGGCACCTTCGCGAACATCCGTCTGCAGAACCAGCTGCTCGACGGCGTCTCGGGTGGCTACACCCGCGACTTCACCCAGGAAGGCGCTCCGCAGGCCTTCATCTACGACGCGTCGCAGAACTACCAGAACGCCGGCATCCCGCTGGTCGTGCTGGGCGGCAAGGAGTACGGCTCCGGCTCGTCGCGTGACTGGGCCGCCAAGGGCACCAGCCTGCTCGGCGTCAAGGCCGTCATCGTCGAGTCCTTCGAGCGCATCCACCGCTCGAACCTCATCGGCATGGGCGTCATCCCGCTGCAGTTCCCGGCAGGCGAGTCGGCGACGTCCCTGGGCCTGACCGGCACCGAGGTCTTCGACATCGCGGGCATCGAGAAGCTCAACGAGGGTGTCACCCCGAAGACGGTGAAGGTCACCGCCACCAAGGAGAACGGCGACGTCGTCGAGTTCGACGCAGTCGTCCGCATCGACACCCCCGGCGAGGCCGACTACTACCGCAACGGCGGCATCCTGCAGTACGTGCTCCGCAACATGATCCGGGGCTAAGCGCTCCGCGCCTGTGAGTGTTTTCGGCACCAAGGCGCACAAACCGCGCACGACCACCTGTGTACGTCCGGCACCTTCCGCTGGAAGTGGTCGTGCGCGGTTTGTGCACTCGGGAGGTATCTCGCGAAGGCCGAAAACACGCACAGGTGACCGACGCAGGAGTGCGCGAGTGCGGTGCCGACGGGCGACGAAGGAGTCCGTCTGCACCGCACCCGCGAATGACGAAGGAGGTTGCCTTGCCCAAAGTCAGTGAAGACCACCTCGCCGCACGACGGAGGCAGATTCTCGACGGCGCGCGTCGCTGCTTCGCCGAGTACGGCTACGAGGGGGCGACGGTCCGCAGGCTCGAGGACGCCACCGCGTTGTCGCGGGGAGCGATCTTCCACCACTTCAAGGACAAGGACGGGCTGTTCCTCGCGCTCGCCCAGGAGGACGCGACCCGGATGGCGGACGTCGCGGCCGAGCAGGGTCTGGTCCAGGTGATGCGCGACATGCTCGCGCAGCCCGACCAGTTCGACTGGCTGGCGACGCGCGTCGAGATCTCGCGCCGCCTCCGCACGGACCCCGCCTTCGCCAAGGAATGGAGCCGCAGGGGCGCCGAACTCACCGAGGCCACGGTCGCCCGGCTCGAGCGGCAGAAGGAGGCGGGCCGCCTCCGCGACGACCTGCCGACCGATGTGCTCGTGGCGTACCTGGATCTGGTGCTCGACGGTCTGATCGCCCGGATCGCCTCCGGGCACGGGAGCGAAAACCTTTCCGCGGTACTGGATCTCGTGGAGGAGTCGGTCCGAGCGCACCATACCGTCGACTAGCACCCCCGTCGTGGGCAACGACCCGCACCTCGAACTGGTTGAAAATGATATTGATCACATTCGTAGGTAACGCTAGCCTAATTAACGTCGGCTAGGGTTCGCGACCGTGATCTCATCTTCCGGACAACCCGACCCCACCCACGCCACCTCGCTGTCGAGGCGTGCCGTGCTGCGGGCCGCCGTCGGCGCCGGCGCGCTGGGCGCCCTCGCGACCGCCCCCTTCGCCAGACCGGGCATCGCAGGGGCGCAGGCGAGCCAGGAAACCGCCATCGTGATCGGCACCGGCTTCGGTGGCGCCGTCGCCGCACTGCGACTCGGCGAGGCGGGAATCAGGACCACCGTCTTCGAACGCGGGCGGCACTGGCCGATCCGGCCCGACGGCAACACCTTTGCGACACTGCTGCAGCCCGACGGCCGGGCCGCCTGGTTCAGCGACACCGTCGGCGCCACCGCGACGGTCGGGATCCCGGTGAACCGGTACCCCGGCATCCTCGACCGCGTGAAGGGCAACGGCATCGACTCCGTGTACGGCGCCGGTGTCGGCGGCGGCTCCCTGGCCTTCGGGTCCTTCACGCCCGTCCCGCGCAAACAGGACTTCGAACAGGTCTTCCCCGGCGGCGCCGGATACGACGAACTCGTCGCGACGTACTACCCGCGTGCCAAGGGCATGCTCGGCGCCTCTCCCCTGCCCGCCGACATCATGGCCCACCCCCGCTACATCGGCACCAGATCGTGGCAGGAGACGGTCCGGCGGTACGGCAGGGAACTGGTCTCCTTCGACTACGCGATCGACTGGGACATCGTGCGCGCCGAACTCGAAGGCCGAGCACCCGCCTCGATCATCAACGGCGAGTTGGGATTCGGCGTCAACAGCGGTGCGAAGAACTCCGTGGACCGGAACTACCTGCCCGCGGCCGAACGCACCGGCAACGTCACGATCAACGCCATGCACGAAGTCTTCGAGATCCGGCCCCGCGACCGCCGGCCCGGCTTCGTGGTCTCCGCCCGTGTGATCGACGACCAGCACAACACCGTCAGGATCGTGACCGCCGAGGCCGACCACCTCTTCATGGCAGCCGGGTCGTTCCACACCACCCGAATGCTGGTCGAGGCCCGCGCGAAGGGAACGTTGCCCAACCTCTCACCGCGCATCGGCGAGGGATTCGGGGCGAACGGCGACTTCCTCACCGCCCGTACCGCACTGTCCGACGACTACGGCGACGTCCAGGGCGGCCCCGGATTCGGGCGTCTCTACGAGGACGACCTGCCCGGCGGACCGGCGTCGATCGTGTACCACTCGACGCCGCTGCCCTCCCCGCTCGGCAAACTGGCGACCACCAACCTCATCCAGGTGCACTCGGACGAGCGCGGCACGGTCGACTTCGACCATGCCACCGGCAGCGCGGTCATCAACTACCCGTTCCCCGAGGGCAACGACCTCGACCGCCGCGGCGCGGCGTTCGCCGAGCACTTCCGCCAGCGGGCCGAGGTCCGCCACGGGCGCCTGGCGAGCGGCATCCCGATCTACTCGCGCGCTGTCGGATTCGGCTCCGCGAGCACGTATCACGGCCTCGGCGGCGTCGTGATGAACCGGGCGGCAACCATGGACGGCGCCGTACTCGGCTACGACAACCTGTACGTCGTCGACGGCTCGTTCGCACCCGGCGCCGTGGGCCTGGTGAACCCGTCGCTCACCATCGCCGCACTCGCCGAACGCACGATGGCGCGGTTCGTGGCCGGGCGCTGATCAGGTCCCGCGGACGGCGCGGCGGCGGTTCGGGCCGCCGCGCCCCCGCAGCTCGACACCGGATTCGGTGAGCAGGGTCCGGATGAAGCCGTAGGAGCGGCCGGTGGCGTCGGCGAGGGAGCGGATGCTGGCGCCACCGACGTAGCGGGCACGGACCTCGGTCTGCAGTTCGTCCCGCGCACCGCCCGAGATGCGTGTGCCCTTGCCCACCGGCTTCAGCTCTGCCATCACCAGGCCCCCTCGACCTTCGGAGTGTGATGCACGTCACTCGACGAAACCAGGCTAGTACACATTCCTCGGCCGGGTGCGTCACCGACGACCGGCTCGGAGCCGGGCCCGTCAGGCCAGCGAGATGAGATCCAGGTAGTCCTGCGACCAGTGGTCCTCGGTGCCGTCCGGGAGCAGGATGACGCGCTCGGGGTTGAGGGCCTCGGCCGCACCCGGATCGTGCGTGACGAGGACGACGGCGCCGGTGTAGCTGCGCAGCGCCTCCAGCACCTGCTCGCGGGAGATGGGGTCCAGGTTGTTGGTCGGCTCGTCGAGCAGCAGCACGTTGGCCGCCGAGGACACCAGACCCGCCAACGCGAGACGCGTCTTCTCACCGCCCGACAAGGTACCCGCGGGCTGCTCGAGCTGCGGACCGCTGAACATGAAGGCACCGAGCAGTCCGCGCAGGTCCTGCTCCCCCGCATCGGGTGCGGCGTGCCGGATGTTCTCCCACACCGTCGCCTCGTCGTCGAGGGTGTCGTGCTCCTGCGCGAAGTACCCGACCTTGAGGCCGTGTCCGGGAACCAGCTCACCCAGATCCGGCTTCTCGACGCCGCCGAGCAGCTTCAGCAGCGTTGTCTTGCCGGCACCGTTGAGCCCGAGGATGACCACCCGGCTGCCGCGGTCGATCGCGAGATCGACGCCGGTGAAGATCTCCAGCGACCCGTACACCTTCGTCAGGTCCTTGGCCATGAGCGGCGTCTTGCCGCAGGGAGCCGGCTCGGGGAACCGGATGTGTGCGACCTTGTCCGCGACCCGGACGTCGTCGAGTTCGGCGATCAGCTTGTCGGCGCGCTTGGCCATGTTCTGCGCAGCCGTCGCCTTGGTGGCCTTCGCACCGAGCTTCGCCGCCTGCTGACGCAACGCCGACGCCTTCTTCTCCGCGTTCGCGCGCTCGCGGCGCCGCCGCTGCTCGTCGGTCGCGCGGGCATCGAGGTACTTCTTCCAGCCCATGTTGTAGATGTCGGCCTCGCCGCGCACCGCGTCGAGGAACCACACCTTGTTGACCACGTCGTTGAGCAGGTCCACGTCGTGACTGATCACGATCAGCCCGCCCTCGTGGTTCTGCAGGAATCCGCGCAGCCAGGTGATCGAATCCGCGTCGAGGTGGTTGGTCGGCTCGTCGAGGAGCAGGGTGGTCGTCGACTTGCCGCCGGACGAGTCGGAGGCCGCGAACAGGATCCGGGCCAGCTCGACGCGACGGCGCTGACCGCCGGAGAGCGTGCGCAGCGGCTGCGCGAGCACCCGGTCGGGGAGTCCGAGGCTGCTGCAGATCCGCGCGGCCTCCGACTCGGCCTCGTAGCCGCCGAGTGCGCCGAAGCGGTCCTCGAGCGATCCGTACTTGCGGACCGCCTTGTCGCGAGCGGCGTCGTCCACGGCCTCCGCCATGATCGTCTGCTGCTTCTCCATGCTGCGGACGATCTCGTCGAGACCGCGGGCCGAGAGCACGCGATCCTTCGCTAGGACGTCGAGGTTGCCCTCCTTCGGATCCTGCGGAAGGTAACCGAGCTCACCACTGCGGACGACGGAGCCCGCGTAGGGTTCGCCCTCACCCGCGAGAATGCGGAGTGTCGTCGTCTTTCCTGCGCCGTTGCGGCCGACGAGTCCGATGCGGTCACCCGCCTGCACACGCAGGGCGGATCCGGGCGCGGAGAGGAGGGTTCGCACACCGGCACGAACTTCGAGGTCGGTGGCGGTAATCACGACGGTTCAGCTTACCGGACTTTCGGACGCGGCTTCGCCAGGGTGCACGCTCCCCTGCCAGGGCCACCGCCCACTGATCTCGAGCTGAAGCGACCAGCTGAGGAACGTTCGGATGAGCACGATCAACGCGAGCACGCCGACCGACTCGAAGGTCGGTGTGACGGCGACGGTCTTGATGATGTCCGCCGCGACGAGGAATTCGAGACCCAACAGGATCGAACGCCCCAGATTGCGCCGGTACGTCGTGTAGACCGGCGCGACCGACCTGGACCTGATCGCGGTGAGCGCGATCCAGCTCGCGGCGGCCGCACCGACGACGATGACCGCGACACCGACGACGTCGACGGCCGACCCGACTGCGGAGATGACGGATTCCACGTGCATGGCTGCGACCCCCTGCGTCCGGTTCTGATGGGACCATCGTTGCAGTTCGGCGCCGGTCCGGCGCGCAGGCGGAGCCGGCGACTACCGTGGGCGCCCGTGGGCGACGACGGCACAGCGGACCTGATCGTGGTGGGCCTCGGGCCGGCGGGACGGGCTCTGACGCACCGCGCCGCGGCAGCCGGACTCGCCGTCGTCGCGGTGGACCCGGCACCCGGACGGCCGTGGACGCCGACCTACGCCGCGTGGGCGGACGAACTGCCACGCTGGCTGGGCCCGACCGTCGCGGCGTCGACGATCTCGGCACCTCGGGTGGTTGCCGTCCGAGAGCACGTCGTCGACCGGGACTACGTCGTTCTCGACAACGCCGCGTTCCAGGCCGCCCTCGGCACCGAGGCCGCCCGCGTCGTCACCGGGACCGCGCGCGATCTCGGGCGAGGCGAGGTGGCCCTCGACGACGGCACACTCCTTCGCGCCCGTCATGTCGTCGATGCGCGTGGCCTGCGACCCGGGTCCGGGGCGGCCGAGCAGACGGCGTACGGACTCGTCGTGCCCGCCGCGACCGCAGCGCCGGCGCTGGGTGACGCGCCCGCGCTGTTCATGGACTGGCGCCGTGACAACGGCAGCGGAGCCGGTGATCCGCCCTCGTTCCTGTACGCGCTGCCGGTCGGCTCCGGCCGGGTGCTGCTGGAGGAAACCTGCCTGGTCGGCAGGCCCGCGATCTCCCTCCGGGTGCTCCGCGAGCGACTCCTGACCCGCCTGCTCGCTCGCGGCGTCGTGATTCGCGGCGACGCAGACGTCGAGCGGGTCCGGTTTCCCGTCGATGCACCACGACCCGACCGGCAGGCGCTCGGGTTCGGCGCGCGCGGTGGCCTGATGCATCCGGGCACGGGCTACAGCGTCGCGGCATCTCTCGCCGCCGTCGACGACGTCGTCGCGGCGCTGCTCGCCGGGACCGATCCGTGGACGGCGTTGTGGCCACGGACCGCACGCACGGTGCGGTCGTTGCGCCGGGTCGGGCTCCGCGCCCTGCTCGCACTACCCCCGGAGCACGTCGCCGAGTTCTTCGACGAGTTCTTCGCGCTGCCGCCCGACCTGCAGCGGGCATACCTGTCCCGCCGCGACGATCCGCGGGCCACGGCGTCCGCGATGGGGACGCTGTTTCGCCACGCGCCGACACCCGTGCGGCGCACACTGGTCGGCGCCGCCCTGCCGCGGGAACGTCACCGAAGGAGAGCACACCGATGAAGGTCGAGATCCAGCTCGACGCACCACCCGCCGACGCCGCCCGGCGCGCGGCCCAGCTGGCCGACACCGGGGTGGCGGGGCTCTTCACCTTCGAGGGTCCGCACGACGTGTTCTTCCCTCTGGTCGCGGCGGCCGCGGTCGTCGACGTCGATCTGGCGACGAACGTCGCGATCGCTCTGCCGCGCAGTCCGATGCATCTCGCGCACGCCGCCTGGGATCTGCAGTCGATGAGCGGGGGCAGGTTCCGCCTCGGTCTCGGTTCGCAGATCCGCCCGCACATCGAGAAGCGGTACTCGTCCGAGTGGTCGCGTCCGGCCGCACGCATGCGGGACACGGTGCTCGCTGTCCGGGCGATTCTCGACGCCTGGCAGACCGGCACCCGGTTGGACTACCGCGGCGAGTTCCACACCCACACCCTGATGCCGCCGACGTTCGTTCCCGGCCCCAACCCGTACGGGCCGCCGCCCATCCTGCTCGGCGCGCTGGGTCCGGTGATGACGCGGACCGCCGCCGAAGTGGCGGACGGCCTGCTGGTCATGCCCTTCCACAGCGAACGGCACTTCCACGAGCGCACGCTGCCCGCGGTCGAGGCCGGCCTCGGCCGCCGAGAACGTGGGGGGTTCGAGATCGTCCCGCAGGTGATCGTCGCGACCGGCCGCACCGGTGCCGAGTTGGAGGCCGCCTCGACCGGTGTCCGAGCGCTGCTCGGCTTCTACGGGTCCACCCCCGCGTACCGGCCGGTGCTCGACGTGGAGGGATGGGCACCACTTCAGGAGCGTCTGAACGCGCTGTCCAAGCGCGGCGCGATCGGCGAGATGATCGCCCTGATCGACGACTCGATGCTCGACACGCTGGCCGTGCGGGGCACCCCGGAGGAGTGCGCCGCGGAGATCCTCCGCCGTTTCGGGGAGCACGCCGACCGCGTGTGCTGCTACTTTCCCGGGTACGACGTCGATCTCGCGCACGTGCGCGACCTCGTGACAGCGCTCGCCGCACCGGCGGGCGGCACCGTCAGCTCAGCGCCCCGAACTGCACCAGCGCATCGTTGACGGCCTCGGGGACACCGTCGAGCGACCACACCGCGAGCGCACCCGCGACCAGGGTCAGGACGGGCCCGAGGAACGCGCGCTCGAACGTCCCTCCTGCCCGGATGGACAGCCAGGACGGCAGCTGCAACTCCCACCACCGCTTCCCGCTCCACGGCACCAGTGGCGCCAGGAACGGCACCCCCTCCTTGGTGATCGCGTCGCCGAGACAGTGCACCGCACATCCGAGACCCACCGCGACTCCCAGTGCACGCGAACCGATTTCGTCGGGATACCACGTCCACGTCAGCGCCGCCAGGACACCCGCCACGAGAGTGACGGCGATCCACCCGCTGCGCTTCGCCCAGCCACCCGCCAGGCCGCGCAGCGCCAGTCCGAGGGTGAGGAACAGGGTGCCGATCACCGCGCCACGCCCGAACGCCGTCACCAGCGCCGACACGCCCGCGCTGATCGCGATGGCGAACAGCGCGGTGTGGGTGAGGGTTCGGTGCCCACCGTTGCGTTTCGGGTCGCGCTTGCCGCGGGTGAGCCGGTAGTACCAGAGCGACACCTCGTCGACGACCTTCGCGAGAACCCAGCTGAGCGGGCCGAAGGAGCGGGCCACCGTCGACTGGGTGGTGTCCAGATCGGGGAGCAGGGCTGCACCCGCACACACTCCGGCGAAGGTGAACACCTCGGCCGTGGAGGTGGGGCCACCCCATTCGGGCGGCAGCACCTGCGCTGCGAGCAACCCGGCGACCGCACCGGATACAGCATGGGTCGCACCCATGACCATGTGGCGAAAACCTTTCGGACAGTGTGGATCAGAGCACTGCCCGAAACGAGCCGCGCATTGTGCGCCGACTGTACCAACACCCACCGACACGTCGGCTCGCCGTTCACACCCTGCCCGGCACGCTCAGGACGAGGGCCACTCCGCCGACCGTACGTCGGTGGGTTCCTTGTCCGGACGGACGCCCCGCCAGACGGGGTGCCGTAACCTGCCGTCCTCCGTCACCTCGGAGAACCGCACCTCGGCAACGACATCCGGCCGCACCCAGTGCGCCGACCGCGACTCCCCGTCCGGGACCGATTCCCCGAACGGCGACTCCGGGATCTCCTCGAGACGCGCAGCGAGCGCGGCGACCGCGGATTCGGACAACCCGCTGCCGACCTTGCCGAGGTAGCGCAACACCCCCGACGGCTCCGGTACACCGACGAGCACCGAGCCGATGCCGCCGGCTCGCCCACCCTCCCCGGCCTGCCAGCCACCGATGATCACCTCGCCGGTCCGGACGTGCTTGATCTTCAGCCACTCGGACGACCGACCCGGGCGGTAGGTGCTGTCCCACCGCTTCGCGACCAACCCCTCCATCCGTTGGTGTCGGCTCTCGCCGAGAGCCGTGTCCAGGTCACCGGCGACCAACGGGGGCACGCTCCAGCTCCCCTCCGCGTCGACCGGTATCGCGTCGAGCACCCGACGCCGATCCCGTAAGGGCTTGTCCCGCAACGACACACCGTCCAACTCGAGCACGTCGAACAGCAGCAACGCGACGGGGTTGGCGCGACGCGCCGCCGCGGACGGCGGACGTGATCGGCCCATCCGCTGCTGGAGACGCGCGAAACTGGGGGCACCGTCCTCGCCGAACGCGACGATCTCGCCGTCGAGCACTCCGGTGTGCCCGCGCATGCCGGCGGGCAGAGCCGTCAACTCCGGATAGCCGGCACCGATGTCCACGCCGTTGCGGCTCGTCAGCCGCACCTCGTCGCCGGGTCCGATGTCGACACGGGCGCGGATACCGTCGAACTTGAGCTCGAACGCCCACTCCCGCGGGTCGGCCCGGTGCGCGAAGTCGCCGGTCGTCGTCGCGGTCGCCAGCATCGGGCCGGGCCCGGCCCGGCGAGCGACCGCGCGCCGCCGCAGCGGACCGTCACTCGTGTCCGGCGGGCGTGGCACCACCGGCGGGGCCGTCCCGTCCCGTAGTCGTTCGCGCACCTCGTGGAAGTCGAGTTGCCGCAGCCCCGGCTGCGCGAGTTCGGACCAGGTGCGCGGTGCGGCGACCATCGGTGCGGCCGTTCCGCGCAGTGACAGCGGCGAGACGGTGGTCTTCGATGCGGAATTCTGGCTCCAGTCCACGAACACCTTCCCCGCTCGCAGTGCGCGGGTCATCGTGGACGTCACCGTGGTGGGCGTCTCCCGTTCCAACTCCTCGGCGATCGCCTTCGCCACCTCGGAGCACCGGCGCGAGGTCCAGCCGGGGTCGAGGCCCGCGTACAGGTGGATCCCCTTGCTGCCGCTCGTCACGGGCAGGGCGTCGAGACCCCGATCCGAGAGCCGGTCCCGAACGCGCAACGCAACCCGCGCACAGTCGTCGAGGGTCACACCGGGCCCGGGGTCGAGGTCGATCACCAACCTATCCGCGTCGCCCGGCTCACCGTCCGGGCCGAAGCGCCACTGTGGGACGTGAAACTCGAGCGCCCCCGACTGCGCGAAGTACACCAACGCCGCGAGCTCGGTGACCTCCGGGTAGTCGACTGTCCGCGACCGCTGCGTGAGGGTGTGCCGGGGTATCCAGTCCGGGGTCGCCGACTCCACGTTCTTCTGGAAGAACGGTTCCGCCGCCGTGCCGTCGGGCCACCGTTTCCGGGTCAGTGCGCGCCCCCGCAGCAGGGGCAGCCACCACGGCCCGACCTCGGTGACGTACTGCAGCACCTCGGCCTTGGTGGTCCCCGTCTCCGGGTACAGCACCTTGTCCAGGTTCGTGAGCGACAGGAGCCGCTCCCCCACCCGGACCGCAGTGTTGTGCGTCGTCGCCATCAGCCCACCGGTTCTCTCCCACCTGGCCTGATCCCACACTATGGACCATAGTGGGGTGATGCGCTCGATATGGAAAGGTTCCATCGCGTTCGGGCTCGTGAACGTCCCGGTCAAGGTGTACTCGGCGACCGAGGACCACGACATCCGGTTCCACCAGGTCCACGGCAAGGACGGTGGACGTATCAAGTACAACCGCATGTGCAGCGAATGCGGCCAGGTCGTGCAGTACGCCGACATCGACCGGGCCTACATCTCCGACGACGGAGCCCAGGTCGTGCTCACCGACGAGGACTTCGAGAAGCTACCCGCGGCCGAGAAGCACGAGATACCCGTCCTGCAGTTCGTGCCGTCGGATCAGATCGACCCGATTCTGTTCGAGAAGAGCTACTTTCTCGAGCCCGACTCGGCGTCGCCGAAGGCGTACCAACTGCTCGCGTCCACCCTGACCGACAGCGAACGCACGGCCCTGGTGCACTTCACCCTGCGACAGCGCACCCGGCTCGCCGCGCTGCGTGTCCGTGACGGTGTCCTCGTCGTGCAGACGCTGCTCTGGCCCGACGAGGTGCGCACCGCCGACTTCGGCTCCCTGGACGAGGCGCCGTCGCCGTCGGAGAAGGAACTGGCGATGGCGACGATGCTGGTGGATTCGATGTCGGAGGATTTCCACCCCGAGTCGTACACCGACGACTACCAGATCCAACTGCAGAAACTGCTCGACGAGACGATCGCGAACGGCGGCGAGAAGGTCACGCTTCCGAGCGGTGGCGGGCAGGAGGCCGACGCCGAGGTCGTCGACCTGGTAGCGGCGCTGCAACGCAGCGTCGACGAGGCCAAGAAGTCCGACGGGGCGAAGAAGGCGACCGGCTGAGCAGAGAAGGCCCCCGCTGCACCCCCGCCCCGCTGCGGACCGCTCGGACTACGACTCGTCGAGCTCGAGGACGAACCAGTAGTGCTCGCCGTTGTCGAGGACGCCCTTGCCGTTCATGACACCGACCAGCATCGTCTCGTCGACGCGCTTGAAGTGGTCGAAGACCGGCATACCGTCGTAGACCATGGTCGCGGTGGACTCGCCACGGAACTCGACCATCCAGAGGCTCGCCTCCCCCTTGCCGGTCTTGACGTCGGAGAACAGCTCCCCGTCCTCGCCGCGGCACACCAGCGGTTGCACCGAGAACCGGGACGTGAACGTCTTGCCGTACCAGCGCGATGCCGCGAGCAGCGGATTGGTGCGGTGGCCGGTGTCGAAGCCGCGTCCACGCCACCGGCCGCTCAGCCCGTCGATGTTCACGACGTCGAGCCGAGCCCACAGCTCGTCGAGCACACGCGGGTCGACCTTCTCCGCGGCGAGCAGCTTCTCCACCTGGTCACGAGTGGTCATGATCATCCTTCCGTGGTTGTGAACGTCAGCACCGGCTTGACCACGGCGCCGGAGCGAGTGGCCTCGAGTGCACTGTCGAGTTCGTCGAACGCGAACGTGGTGACGAGCTTGTCGAACGGGAAGCGTCCGGCTCGCCACAGCTCGACGAGTTCCGGCACGAACTGCTGCGGATCGGCGTCACCCTCGATGACACCGGTCACCGTGCGTCCCATGAGCAGGACGGACTGGTCCAGGGTCACCGGGTTCCTCTGACCGCGCAGTCCGAGGGTCGCGCAACTGCCCGGGGACCGGAGGATCGTGGTCGCGGTCTGCAGCACCGCCTCGTTGCTGACCGTGTCGACGCTGTGGTCGGCACCACCACCCGTCAGCCTGCGCAGGTGTTTCGCCAGGTCCGGGGTCGCCGCGTCGACCGCGTCGGTGGCGCCGAGCGAGAGAGCGAGGTCGCGCCGCGACTCGACCGGATCGACGACGACGATCCGCGCGCACTCGGCGACGACGGCGGCCAGGACCGCACCCATGCCGACCGCACCCGCCCCGAACACGACGATCGACGAACCGGGGCGCGGCCGCAACACCCGCAGGACGGCGCCTGCGCCGGTCTGGATGCCGCAGCCCAGCGGTCCCATCAGCTCGATCGGCAGGTCGTTCGCGACCCGGACCGCGTCGGATTCGTCGACCACCGCGTGTGTCGCCATCGACGACTGTCCGAACCAGCTGCCGTGCAGGGGTTCACCGTCGAGGGCGAGGGTGACCGATCCGTCCGGCCTCCGACCCGAGTAGTTCCGGAGGGCGAACTGTTCACAGTAGGCGGGATGGCCGTCGGTGCAGTTCCGGCAGTCACGACACGAGGAGTAGCTGAGCACGACGTGGTCGCCGGGAGCGAGCCGATCGACCGACGATCCCACCGCCTCCACCACGCCCGCGCCCTCGTGGCCGAGCACGGCCGGCGTGGGAACCGGTACGCCGCCCTGTGCCGCGGTGAGATCGGTGTGGCAGATCCCGACCCCGGCGATCCGCACCAGGATCTCGTGATCTCGCAGTTCTGCGATCTCGACATCCCTGATCACCAGCGGCTCGCCGTACTCCGTCAGCACCGCCGCACGCGCTCGTTGCTCCACCACATCCCTGACTGCTCGATCGGGCATCGTCACATCCGCACACCATGCGAATTTCAATTAACTTACTCGGCCGGGCGGGTGGAGTCGAGACCTGGGGTCGAGAGAGCCACGCGAACTCTCGTCATGAGAACCGGGAGCGACCGAATTGGGCACCACTTCGCCGAAATGATCGACACCCACGGCGAACAGTGATTAACTTGTCGGCGTGCGGTCCGCATACGCGAAGGCCCCGCCGACACAGGGGATCGGCGGGGCCTTCGTGGTTTCCGGACTGCCGGGAACCGTGGTCAGACGGTGAATCCGAGTGCGCGCAACTGCTCACGCCCGTCTTCGGTGATCTTGTCCGGACCCCACGGCGGCAGCCACACCCAGTTGATCTTCAGTTCGTCGACGAGACCGCTCTTGACCAGCGCACCTCGCGCCTGCTCCTCGATGACGTCCGTCAGCGGGCAGGCGGCGGACGTCAGCGTCATGTCGACCGTCGCGACCGTCTCGTCGGCGTCGTCGATCGAGATGCCGTACACGAGACCCAGATCGACGACGTTGATGCCGAGTTCGGGGTCGACGACGTCACGCATCGCCTCCTCGACGTCGTCGACGAAGGCCTGCTGCTCCGGGGTCAGCTCCACCGGGGCGGCCACCTCGCCTGCCTCCTCGGTCACCGCGGTGGCAGCGTCTGCCTGTGCGTCGCTCATGATCCAACTCCTCCGGTTCCGGCGGGCACGTCGTCCCCCACCGTGTCGCCATCGACAATTTGCGCTACCGCGTCCTTGAACGCCATCCATCCGAGCAACGCGCACTTCACGCGAGCCGGATACTTCGCGACACCCGCGAACGCGATGCCGTCACCGAGCACGTCCTCGTCGCCTTCGACGGTGCCGCGGCTGGTGACCATCTCGTTGAACGCCTCGACCACGTCCAGGGCTTCCCGCACCGGCACACCCGTCACCTGATCGGTGAGCACCGACGTCGCGGCCTGGCTGATCGAACACCCCTGCCCGTCGTACGACACGTCGCCGACGCGGCCGTCCGAGGTGAGGTGCACCCGGAGGGTCACCTCGTCACCGCAGGTGGGGTTCACGTGGTGCACCTCGGCACCGAACGGCTCCCGCAGTCCGCGGCCGTGCGGATGCTTGTAGTGATCCAGGATGACTTCCTGGTACATCTGTTCCATCCGCATGTCAGGACGCCCCGTCGATCGTGCCGTCGTCCTCGCGCAGCGGCACGAGGACCTCGTGCGTGCCGAAGAACTCCTGCGCGCGACGGATGCCCGCGGCCAGCGCGTGCACCTCGTCGGGTGTGTTGTACACCGCGAACGATGCGCGAGCCGTCGCCGCCACCTCGAACCGGCGGTGCAGCGGCCACGCGCAGTGGTGACCGACCCGGATCGCGACGCCCTCGTCGTCGAGGATCTGACCGAGGTCGTGGGCGTGGATCCCGTCGACAACGAAGGAGACGGCGCCGCCGCGGTTCTCGGTGGTCGTCGGACCGACGATCCGGACACCGGGGATCGCGCCGAGCAGGTCGAGCGCGAGTGCGGTGAGTTCGTGCTCGTGCGCCGCGACGGCGTCCATGCCGATCGCTTCGAGATAGCGCACCGCGGCACCGAGGCCGACGACCTGCGAGGTCATCGGCACGCCCGCCTCGAAACGCTGCGGCGGAGCGGCGTAGGTGCTGACCTCCATCGTCACGGTCTCGATCATCGAACCGCCCGTGATGAACGGTGGCATCGCCGCGAGCAGGCCCCGCTTGCCGTAGAGCACACCGACACCGGACGGCCCCAGCATCTTGTGGCCCGAGAACGCGGCGTAGTCGACGTCGAGCGCGTGGAAGTCGACTGCCATGTGCGGCACCGACTGGCAGGCGTCGAGCACGACGAGTGCACCGACGGACCGGGCTCGCCGCACCAGCTCCTCGACGGGGGCGACAGCGCCCGTCACGTTGGACTGGTGGGTGAAGGAGACGACCTTCACGGCGTCCGTCAGGTCGAGCGAATCGAGGTCGATGCGCCCGTCGTCGGTCACGCCGTACCAGCGCAGGGTCGCACCCGTGCGCCGGGCCAGTTCCTGCCACGGGACGAGATTCGCGTGATGCTCGAGTTCGGTGACGACGATCTCGTCACCCGGACCGACATGGCGGTCGAACCGGTCGTCGCCGAGCACGTAGGTGACCAGATTCAGCGCCTCGGTCGCGTTCTTCGTGAACGCCAGCTCGTCCGCCTCCGCGCCGACGAAGCGGGCGATCGACGCGCGTGCGTCCTCGTACGCGTCGGTGGCCTCCTCGGCGAGCTGGTGCGCACCGCGGTGCACCGCAGCATTGCAGGTCGTCAGGAACTCACGCTCGGCGTCGAGAACCTGCACCGGCCGCTGCGAGGTCGCCCCGGAGTCGAGGTAGACCAGGGGCTTCCCGTCCCGGACCGTGCGGGCCAGGATCGGGAAGTCCTTGCGGATGCTGGTGACGTCGAGCGCCGCCGCCGTGCTGGTCATGAAAGTCAGGCTCCCGCCGTTGCGGCCTGCGTGAAGCGCACGTAGCCGTTGGTCTCGAGCTCGTCGGCGAGCTCGGGTCCGCCGGACTCGACGACCTGGCCACCGACGAACACGTGCACGAACTGCGGCTTGATGTAGCGCAGGATTCGGGTGTAGTGCGTGATGAGCAGCACACCGCCGTGCTCGCGCTCCTGGTAGCGGTTCACGCCCTCGGAGACGATCCGCAGCGCGTCGACGTCGAGGCCGGAGTCCGTCTCGTCGAGGATCGCGATCTTCGGCTTGAGGAGGCCGAGCTGCAGGATCTCGTGGCGCTTCTTCTCACCGCCCGAGAAACCCTCGTTGACGGACCGCTCGCTGAACGCGGGGTCGATGTCGAGCTCGCTCATCGCGCCCTTGACCTCCTTGACCCAGTGCCGCAGCTTGGGTGCCTCGCCACGAACGGCGGTGGCGGCGGAACGCAGGAAGTTCGACATCGAGACGCCCGGAACCTCGACAGGGTACTGCATCGCGAGGAACAGTCCGGCGCGGGCCCGCTCGTCGACACTCATCTCCAGCACGTCCTCGCCGTTGAGCGTGATGCTGCCGGAGGTGATCTCGTACTTCGGGTGGCCGGCGATGGCGTACGACAGGGTGGACTTGCCGGAGCCGTTGGGGCCCATGATGGCGTGCGTCTCGCCGGAGCGAACGGTGAGGTTCACACCCTTGAGAATGTTGATCGGCTCGGCGTTCTCGTCGGTCTGCGCGACCCGAACGTGCAGGTCGCGGATCTCCAGGACGGAGTTTTCGGGGCTGGTCATTCGAAGAGTCCTTTGGAAAGTGGTGTCGCCGGGGCTGATTCGGCGATGAACGGATCAGGCGCCGACGGCGGCGAGTTCGACCTCGATGGCGGCCTCGAGACGCTCGCGCACCTCGGGGACGGCGATCTTCTGGATGATCTCGTGGAAGAAGCCACGAACCACCAGGCGCCGGGCCTGGTCCTCCGGGATTCCCCGCGAGCGCAGGTAGAACAACTGCTCGTCGTCGAAGCGACCGGTCGCGCTGGCGTGGCCGGCGCCGACGATCTCGCCGGTCTCGATCTCCAGGTTCGGCACCGAGTCGGCGCGAGCGCCGTCGGTGAGGACCAGGTTGCGGTTCAGCTCGAACGTGTCGGTGCCTTCGGCCGCGGCGCGGATCAGCACGTCGCCGACCCAGACGGTGTGTGCGTCGGTCCGGTGCGCGTCGGCGTCGGCCTCGCCCTGCAGCGCGCCCTTGTAGACCACGTTCGACTTGCAGTGCGGCTCCGAGTGGTCGACGAGCAGGCGGTGCTCGAAGAACTGACCGGCGTCCGCGAAGTACAGACCGAGAAGCTCGGCGTCACCGCCCGGGCCCTGGTACTTGACGACCGGGGTGATACGGACGACGTCGCCACCGAGGGTGACGGCCGTGTAGCGCAGCACCGCGTCGCGTCCGACCTTCACATGGTGCGCGGCGGCGTGCACTGCGTCGTCGGACCAGTCCTGGACGGCGACGACGGTCAGCTTGGCACTGTCGGCGAGCACGAACTCGACGTTCTCCGCGTAGGTGCCGCTGCCCCGCTGATCGAGGACGACCGTCGCCTTCGCGAACTGCTCGAGGCGGATCTGGATGTGGCCGAACGCGACCTGATCGGCGCCCGGGCCGGTGACGACGACGTTGATCGCGTCGGCGACCTCACGCTCGGCGCCGACGGTGACGACGGTCGCGGTCTCGAAGCCCGAGTACGCCTGTGCGGCGACACGGTCGGCGGGGACACCGCCCTGCCCGAGACGGGCGTCGTCGCGGCCGACGGTCTCGACGGTGACACCGTCGTGCGCGGAGACCTCGACGGTGGCGTTCGCAGTGCGGACGGCGGTGCCGTCGTGCAGACCGCGGAGCCGGCGCAGCGGGGTGAACCGCCAGACCTCGTCCCGGCCGCCCGGAACCTCGAACGCGTTCACGTCGAACGAGGTGAAGACCTCACCCTTGTTTGCTGCCGGCGGCCGAACCTCGGCGGCCACGGCGGTGTTCTCGACGGAGCTCACTTAGCCGACCGCCCCTTCCATCTGCAGTTCGATCAGGCGGTTGAGCTCGAGGGCGTACTCCATCGGAAGCTCCTTGGCGATCGGCTCCACGAAGCCGCGCACCACCATCGCCATGGCCTCGTCCTCGGTGAGGCCACGGCTCATCAGGTAGAACAACTGGTCGTCGGACACCTTGGAGACGGTGGCCTCGTGACCCATCGAGACGTCGTCCTCACGGATGTCGACGTACGGGTAGGTGTCGGACCGGGAGATCTGGTCCACCAGCAGGGCGTCGCACTTGACGGTCGACGCGGACCCGTGCGCCCCCTTGTTCACCTGGACCAGGCCACGGTAGGAGGCACGGCCGCCGCCGCGGGCAACGGACTTCGACACGATGGTCGACGACGTGTGCGGCGCCAGGTGCAGCATCTTCGCGCCGGTGTCCTGGTGCTGACCCTCACCGGCGAACGCGACGGAGAGGACCTCGCCGCGGGCGTGCTCGCCCATCATCCACACGGCCGGGTACTTCATGGTGACCTTGGACCCGATGTTGCCGTCGATCCACTCCATCGAGCCGCCCGCGTCCACCTTGGTGCGCTTGGTCACCAGGTTGTAGACGTTGTTCGACCAGTTCTGGATCGTGGTGTAGCGGCAGTGGCCGCCCTTCTTCACGATGATCTCGACGACCGCGGAGTGCAGGGAGTCCGACTTGTAGATCGGCGCGGTGCAGCCCTCGACGTAGTGCACGGAGGCACCCTCGTCGACGATGATCAGGGTCCGCTCGAACTGGCCCATGTTCTCGGTGTTGATCCGGAAGTAGGCCTGCAGCGGGATGTCCACGTGGACGCCCGGGGGGACGTAGATGAACGAGCCGCCCGACCACACCGCGGTGTTCAGCGCCGAGAATTTGTTGTCGCCGGCCGGGATGACGGAACCGAAGTACTCCTTGAAGAGCTCCGGGTGCTCCTTCAGGCCCGTGTCCGTGTCGAGGAAGATGACACCCTGCTTCTCGAGGTCCTCGCGGATCGAGTGGTACACGACCTCGGACTCGTACTGCGCGGCGACACCGGCGACGAGACGCTGCTTCTCCGCCTCCGGGATACCGAGCTTGTCGTAGGTGTTCTTGATGTCCTCGGGCAGGTCCTCCCAGGACTCCGCCTGCTTCTCGCTCGACCGCACGAAGTACTTGATGTTGTCGAAGTCGATGCCGTCGAGGTTGCTGCCCCAGTTCGGCATGGGCTTCTTGTCGAAGGTGCGGAGCGCCCTGAGCCGGATGTCGAGCATCCACTCGGGCTCGTTCTTCTTCGCGGAGATGTCCCGTACGACAGCCTCGGACAGGCCGCGCTGGGCGCTGGCACCTGCAACGTCCGAATCGGACCAGCCGTAGCCGTAGTGACCGAGCGAGGCAATGGTCTCGTCCTGCGTCATGGCCTGCGAGCCACCGGCTGCCTGGTCTTGAGTGACGGTCATGCGAGCTCCTTCCGGAGTCTTGTTGCGTACCGGTACAGGCTGGGCACCGGCGGAATGTGACGTTTCTGAGGGCGGGTCGGATCTTCGGCGGCGGTCAGGTCGCTTCCTGGTGCTTTGCGGCGGGCGCCACCAGAGGCACGTGCGTGGTGCACGCGCAGTCCCCGTTGACGATGGTCGCGAGCCGCTGGACGTGGGTGCCGAGCAGTTCGGCGAACGCCTGCGTCTCCGCCTCGCACAGTTCGGGGAACTCGGAGGCGACGTGCGCGACAGGGCAGTGGTGCTGACAGATCTGGACGCCGTTGCCGACGGGCCGGGTCGTCGCGGCGAATCCGGCGGTGGTGAACGCGTCGGCGATGGCGTCCGCGGTCTGCTCCACCTCGTCGACGTCGTGGCCCGTGGCCGGGTCGATGTCGGCGACGATGGTCTGCACCCGACGGCGCGCGAACTCGGTGATCGCCGCTTCGCCGCCGATCTCCCGCAGCTGACGCATCGCGGCCCCGGCGAGGTCGTCGTAGGAGTGCCCGAGCCTGGAGCGTCCCGTCGCGGTCAGCTGGAACTGTTTGGCCGGCCGTCCACGACCCTTCTGCTGCCAGGCCGCGGCCCGGGTCGCCCGGGCCTCACCCGCGTCGATGAGGACGTCGAGGTGGCGGCGCACGCCTGCCGCACTGAGTCCGAGTTGTGTTCCGATCTCCGTGGCCGTGATCGGACCCTGCTCCAGCAGCAACTTCACGACCGCTCCGCGCGTGTGTCCCTCGTGCGCAGGCGCGGTCGCCGACGCGACCGAACGAGACGCGGCGTCAGGCGCGTAGCCTGCGCTTTCGTCACGTCGGGGGTGCGTGCGGACCGTTTTCACAACACTAGTGTGACGGAATTCGGGACGGCGGTCCAGCAAGGGTGCCCTGAGTAACACCGCTACGCTTCACCCTGTGCCGCAGACCGACGACACACCGGAGAACGGTGACCACGCGACGCTCACCGCTCCCCCGACCCGGACGGCCCGGGCCCTCCATCTCGGCCGTCGGGCGCTCGGACTCGAGCGTGATCACGACGGATTCGCCGTCACCAGCCTGCACGGCGACGAAGCGGAAGCCCCTGGTCTCGACGCGAGAGAGACCGCCCAGCTGCGCGGCGTCCGCCGCTTCGGCGCCACGGGTGCCCTGCTCATGGCACTCGGCGCGCTGGGTGCCGGCGCGCAGCCGGTGCTGCAGAACCCCGTCCAGGGTCTGCGGCTGCTCGGCCTGCCCGCCCGCATGCCGAGCGTGGCGCTGACGCTGACCATGACGGGCAGCGCCATGGTCGTGCTGGCCTGGCTCCTGCTCGGCCGATTCGCCCTCGGCACCTTCCGCGGCGGTTCCCCGATCCGCAGGCTGACCCGGTCCCAACTCGACCGGACGCTCCTGCTGTGGATCGTGCCGCTCGCGATCGCGCCCCCGATGTTCAGCAAGGACGTCTACTCCTATCTCGCGCAGTCCGAGATCGCGGCACGCGGACTCGACCCGTACGCCATCGGACCCGCACAGGCCCTCGGCGTCGACCACGTGCTGACCAGGACCGTGCCCACCATCTGGCGCGACACGCCCGCCCCCTACGGTCCGCTGTTCATCTGGATCGGCAAGGGAATCTCGGCCCTGACCGGCGAGAACATCGTCGCGGGCATCTTCCTGCATCGCCTGGTCGCGTTGGCGGGCGTCGCGCTGATCGTGTGGGCGCTGCCACGACTCGCCCGCAGGTGCGGTGTCGCGGCGGTGGCGGCGCTCTGGCTCGGCGCCGCGAACCCGCTGCTGCTGTTCCACCTGGTCGCCGGCATCCACAACGAGGCGCTCATGCTGGGCCTGATGCTCGCGGGTATCGAGGTCGCGCTGCGCGCCATCGAGAGTCCACCCGACGTCCGATTCCGGCTCCGTGGTTCACCCGCGGACCGTCGCGCCCTGGCTCTCCTGGTGGCAGGAGCGGCCCTGATCGCCCTGTCGGCGACTGTGAAGATCCCCACACTGCTCGCACTGGGCTTCCTCGGCATGGCACTGGCCCGGCGGTGGGGAGGATCCTTCCGCTCCGTGTGCGCGGCCGCGGCGCTCCTGCTGACGGTGACGGCGACCGTGATCCTCGCTGTCAGCCTGGTCAGCGGTCTCGGATTCGGCTGGCTCAGCCCCGACACCCTCGGGACCGCCAACGAGGTCCGCAGTTGGATGTCACTGCCGACACTGCTCGGCCTCGGCACCGGACTCGTCGGCGTCCTGCTCGGACTCGGCGACCACACCACCGCGGTCCTGAGCCTGACCCGCCCGATCGCCTCCCTCGCGGCGGCCTTCGTGGCGGTACGCATGCTGATCGCCGTGCTGGTCGGACGAATTCACCCGATCGGTGCGCTCGGCGTGTCACTCGGATTCCTGGTGCTGCTGTTCCCGGTCGTGCAGCCCTGGTACCTGCTGTGGGCGGTCATCCCCCTGGCCGCGTGGGCGACACGCCCGGTGTTCCGCGTCCCTGCGATCGCCTTCTCGTCGGTGGTCAGCCTGATCGTGATGCCGAACGGCGGCGAGTACCCGCCCTTCATCATCGTGCAGGCCGCGATCGCAACCATCCTCGTCTGCGGTTCGATCATCGCGGCCACCCGCAACACACTGCCGTGGCGAGCCGAGGGCGGGGCGTCGGACGGAACCCGAACGGGCGACGCCTACGCTGAGGTCCCGTGAGTTCATCCCCGCCCACTCCCGTGCTGCACCTCGACGCTGTGGTGAAGTCCTTCGACGGCACCACCGCCGTCGACGGCCTCGACCTGACCCTCGAGCGCGGCCAGGTGTTGGCGTTGCTCGGGCCGAACGGCGCCGGGAAGACCACCACCGTGGAGATGTGCGAGGGCTTCCAGCGTCCCGACAGCGGGACCGTTCGAGTGTTCGGCCTGGACCCGGTGAGCGCGTCCGGAGAGGTTCGCGCGCGCATCGGCGTGATGCTGCAGGGTGGCGGCGCATACCCCGGATCGAAGGCGGGCGAGATGCTCGACCTCGTCGCCTCCTACTCCGCGGACCCGCTGGACCCGGCGTGGCTGCTCCGCGAACTCGGCCTGGCCGATGTCACCCGCACCCCGTATCGACGGCTGTCGGGCGGACAGCAGCAGCGCCTCGCGTTGGCGTGTGCCCTGGTGGGACGGCCCGAACTGGTCTTCCTCGACGAGCCGACCGCAGGACTCGATGCCCAGGCCCGGCTCATGGTGTGGGAACTGGTCGACGCCCTCAAACGCGACGGTGTGACGGTGCTGCTCACCACCCACCTGATGGACGAGGCGGAGGCCCTCGCCGACCGACTTGTCATCATCGACCACGGCCGTGTCGTCGCACAGGGCACCCCGAGTGAGCTGACCCGCCACGGAGCCGCAGGCAGGTTGCAGTTCACGGCGGAGGCCGCCCTCGACCTCGCCGGCCTCGCCGCGGCCCTTCCAGACGGCTACGCACCGTACGAACCGTCGCCCGGCAGCTACGTCGTCGAAGGCGAGATCGATCCGTCGGTACTCGTGACGGTCACGACCTGGTGCGCCGAACAGGACGTGCTCGCCACCGAACTCCGTGTCGACCAGCGCCGCCTCGAGGACGTCTTCCTCGACCTCACCGGACGGGAGTTGAGGGGATGAGCCTCTCGCACGCCGATCGCCTCGGCGAGAACAGATTCACCCCGGGAACGTTCACCCCCCGCCCCGAGCCGTCCCGGCCGCTGACGATGCTCACCTCCCAGACGCGGATGGAACTGACGCTGCTGCTGCGCAACGGCGAGCAGCTGCTCCTGACGATGTTCATCCCGATCACCCTCCTGATCGGTCTCACGCTGCTGCCGTTCGGCGACCTCGGCGACCCCCGGGTGAACCGGGTGGTCCCCGCGGTGATGATGGTCGCGGTGATGTCGACGGCGTTCACCGGCCAGGCCATCGCCGTCGGCTTCGACCGCCGGTACGGCGCACTGAAGAGGCTCGGTGCCACCCCCCTGCCCCGCTGGGGGATCATCGCAGGCAAGAGTGCGGCGGTGGTCATCGTCGTGGTCCTGCAGATGGTCCTGCTCGGTGCGATCGCCTTCGCCCTTGGGTGGCGTCCGAGCGTGACGGGACTGGCGCTCGGCGCGGTGTTCGTCGCGCTGGGGACCGTGATGTTCGCGGCACTCGGACTGCTGCTCGGTGGCACGCTCAAGGCCGAGATCGTCCTGGCCCTGGCGAACGTGCTGTGGTTCGTGATGGCCGGCGTCGGCTCCGTCGTGTTCGGCGGCGACTCCATCCCTCCCGCGCTGCACACCGTGGCGCGACTGATCCCGTCGGGCGCCCTGGCGGAGGGCCTGGACCGGGCACTGTCCGGTTCGGTGGACGTTTTCGCCCTCGCCGTGATCACCGTGTGGGGCGCGGCGGGTGCCTGGCTCGCGGTGCGGCTGTTCAAGTTCACCTGATCCGACCGGTGTCGTCCCGACGACGCGGCGAGCTGCCCCAACGACACGGCGTAGTTGACGGGTCTCTACCATCGTGGACGTGCTGTATCGCGGCTTCGTGAACCTGGTCAATCGTCTACCGATGCCTTCGCTGGCAGTCCAGAAGTGGATCGCCGTCGCGGTGATCGTCACCCAGGGCGGTATCGCGGTGACCGGTTCCGTGGTCCGGGTGACCGCGTCGGGTCTCGGCTGCACCACGTGGCCGCAGTGCCATCCGGGGAGCTTCGTCCCGACCGGAACCTCGACCGCCCCCTGGTTCCACCAGGCGGTCGAGTTCGGGAACCGGCTGCTGACGTTCCTGGTGGTCGCGACCGCGGCCGCGGCGGTCATCGCCGTGACGCGCGCCGCCCGTCGCCGCGAGGTGCTCGTCTACGCGTGGCTGATGCCGCTGTCGACCGTTGCGCAGGCCGTGATCGGCGGCATCACCGTACTGACCGGCCTGTTGTGGTGGACCGTCGCGATCCACATGGTGGTGTCGATGGCGATGGTGTGGGTCTCGGTGATCCTGTTCCACAAGATCGACCAGCCGGACGACGGTGTCGACACCGTGGTCCTGCCCAAGCAGCTGCGCTGGTTGACCGCACTCTCCGGTGTGGCGCTGGCGGGCACCCTGGTCGCGGGCACGATGGTCACCGGCGCCGGGCCGCACGCGGGCGACAAGTCGCCGGACCGGACCGTCGAGCGGCTGGATCTGGACATCACGAATCTCGTGCACCTGCACGCGGAACTGCTCGTCGCGTACCTGGCGTTGCTCGTCGGCCTCGGCTTCGCGTTGTACGCGATCGGTGCCCGACAGTCGGTGAAACTGCGCCTGCAGGTCGTCGTCGCGTTGGTCGTCGCCCAGGCCTGCGTGGGCCTGGTGCAGTTCTGGACCGACGTCCCCGCAGTGCTGGTGACGATCCACGTCGCTCTCGCCGGAGCCTGCACGGCCGCAACCGCAGCCCTGTACGCGGCCGGCCGGGTCCGCGAACCCGCCCCGGCGCCCACGGCGTCCCCCACCGACACCCCCACTCACTCGGCCGCATGAACGGAACCGTTCAGTCGATCAGATCGACTGAACGGTTCCGTTCATGCC
>AODO01000050.1 GCA_000341795.1 Rhodococcus triatomae BKS 15-14
GAGTTCGGTAGCCGGAGCTACCGAACTCGCGCACAGGCGCGCAGCGCCTACTCGAAGTGGTTCTTGAAGATCTGGCCGTGGACACCGACGGTGCGGTCGACCACCTGGGAGACGGTGAAGTCCGCGGCAGCCGACAGATAGGCGTACGCGGTGGCGCGGTCCATGCCCTTGTCGTGCTCGAGGAAGTCGAGGGCGTTGACGACGGCGCGGCGCATGGCCGCATTCAGGTCGCTGTTCTGGCCGCCCACCGAGCCGTCCGGATCGGAGAGGCCGATCGGGATCCACGACTCTGCGGTTTCGCCGAACGGGTACGAGTACGCGACGGACGGTGCGTCGCCGGAACCCTTCTTGCACACCGTCAGCCGGAAGGTGCCGCGCAACGACCCCTCCATCGCGGTGAGCGCCGCCTCGCCGTCGCCCATGCTCATGTGCGGATCGCCGACGTAGAACAGCGCGCCCTCCGCGAACACGGGGAGATACAGGGCCGAGCCCTGGCCGAGGAGCCGGATGTCGATGTTGCCACCGCCGAGGGTCGGCGGGATGGAGTTGGCGCTCGCGGCGGTCGGGTCGGTGTCGGTGGAGAACGCGACACCCATCATTCCCATGAAGGGCCGCAACGGGAATCGGACCTCGCCTGCGCCGAACGGCATGACGCCCTTGCCGTCCTCGATCGCTGTGAACGTCGAGACGTTCCCGTACTTCATCGGGTCCTTGGTACCCCGACCGTCGGTGCCGATCGCGGGCATCACCTCGTCGAGGCCGATGCCGGCGGGAGCGGATCCGTCCGGGGTGACGGCGAGCGAACCCTTGCCGTGCCTGCTCGAGACCACGCCGTAGGGAACGCGCGGAACTGCTTCGAGGGTCTCGATCTTGAGTACGTCGCCGGGTTGCGCGCCCTCGACGAACACCGGGCCGGTCACGACGTGCGGGCCGTCCTTGTCGAAGTTGCGTGGGGTGCGGGAGTATTCGGCGGCGATCGCGACCGCGTCGTCGAGGATCGCGGACCGTTCGACGCCCTTTCCGCCGAAGTACTCGACCGGGTTGCGGCCCTGATCCTCGAGGATGCCTTCGTGGGACACGGCGTCGATGGTGATGGTCTCGCCCGACCGCATCGACTTCACCGGTGCGCTGTGGACCGTCGGGACGTAGCCCCACAGGACGTCGGCGGGGTCGGAGCCGAGGTAGTGGTCGCCGGAAATGGTGCCCGCACCGGGCTGCAGGATCGGTAGGGCTCCGGACGGTAGCACGGACGAGCCCTGGGCCCCCGCGTGGGCGCAGCCGCTGAGCCCGGCGACGCCCACGCCGGCTCCGACCGCGACCACGGCCCGCATGAAGCCACGACGTCCCAGGCCGCGGTCGAGTACTTCTGCTGCGCGGGAACCGAATTGATCCATGGTGGTGTGGCCTCCTGGGCTGGGTTGGTTGGCACCAGGAAGTTATCCATGCTTTGTATCTCGGGTGTTTCGGCGGTATGTCTGATGTGTACGGAATTTGCGATGGGCTGGTGCGGGCGCCCGGCCCGGCCGTCCTGTGCGGTTGTGCAACTGCCGCGCCGCACGGATGTCGGGCGTGGCCCGCGCACCACGCCCGACGTGGCGCGTTCTAGCTGCCGCTGGAGCCGCTCGAGCCGGAGCTACCGCTGTCGCCGCCGTCGATCTCGTCGAGGGGGTCGGTGCCTCCTGCTGCGGACGGGAACAGGAAGCCGGTCGACACGGTCTCCAGGGTCGTTCCGGAGGTGTTCGGAACCTTGGCCCGCCAGTTGACGATCGGGTTCAGCGCACCGAACGGACCGCACCCCGTCGCACCGGGGAGTTCGAAATCGGTTGCCTTGTTGTTGATCCCGGACAGCCATGCGGTGTCGGCCGGGTACGGGTCCTCGAAGTGGGACTCGAATCCCGCAGGGTCGTTGTTCAGTTCGAACACGACCGGGTTCGACGGCGAACCGATGTAGCAGTTGTCGCCGAGGAGCGGGTTGTCGATCTTCAGACGCGCGGGCAGCGTGATGTCGAAGTCGGTGACCAGGCCGTTGAGTGTCGGTGTCTCGACCGCCTCGACCTGCGAGGTGACAGCGGCGAGTCCGAACAGGTTGCCGAAGGGCAGGTCGACGCCCAGAACTCCACCGGGAACCGTCATCGGCTTGGAGTACACGCCGAAATGGCCGTCGTCGCGCGGCACCATCGCGTCGTCGCCGTCGGGCAGGGACGCGGCGATGATCAGATCGCCGTCGCCGATCGGCAGTGTGAACCCGTTGTTGTCGAACGTGCCGCTGTTGACGACGACGCTCAGGCACCCCTGACCGACGGTCGGATCGCACACCGCGCCACCGGGGACCGGGGTGGTGCCCGGGGCCGCGGCGGCGGTGGGGGCGGCGAGTGCCAGGGCGCCTCCGGCCGCGAGTGCTGTCATCGCGAGTTTGCCGAGGGCTCCGGTGCTCCGGCCGTGTCGTTTCGTCGAGCTCGTCATGTGTCTCCTGACGTCGTGGGAAGGAACGTCGAGCGCACCCGGAGTCGGCGTGACGGCCCTGAGGGGACCAGCCGGTCGGGGTGGTGCCGCTGCCGTGTGTGCGAACTCACGTAACGGACAAATCCGAGTTATAGCACGTCGGCATTGTGATTCGTGTCGATTTCTAACCATTGTGTTTGTGCAGGTCAGGGAATGATGCCGGCGGTCGGCAGTGTGCGACACTCCAGATCATGGTCAGAGTTCGAACCGCCGGTGCCGCCGCCCTCGCCGTCGTCTGCTGTGGTCTGCTGGGGTGCTCGTCTGCGTCCGGCGCCGGTCAGGAGGCCCATCCCCCGGCCGCCTCGACCGTGGCCGCCGCGCCCTCGACGGCCGACGCCGTCGTTTCCTCGACGGCGATCACCCCGTCGTTCGGCGGTGCGCCCGACGCTCCGGTCCCTCCCTCCGCCGAGCAGACGATGCCGCTCCCCGAACCGGTGGTTCCCGATCTCGAGGCACGGCCGCAGGCGGTGGCCCCGACCGTCGATGCGCGTTCACCGGAGGAGATCGTCGCGGGATCGGGTGAGCGCGGCCGTCGCTACCTGGACGCGTTGCGCGGCGCAGGTCTGCCGCCGGCAGGGATGGATGCGGCCGAGATCCTCTACGCCGACGGCACCTGCCGAGCGCTCGCGTCCGGAGCCTCACGTGCGGAGGTTCTCGCCGAGTTCGACGGCGTTGCGCGCGCGTACGCCCAGTTCACTCCGTTGTCGCCCGACCGGGTCGCCGAGATCTACGTCGCCACGGCCGAGCGCACCTACTGCTGATCCGGAAGGTGTCCGAACATCGGATGCCGTTCGGGCGCACCTGATCTCGACGCGCCCGAACGGGGTCACTCCTGGTCGGGGAGTCCGTCGGCGATCACGGAATGGACCCGCGCCGTGTCCTCGGCCGTCCAGCCCTCGGGCTGCAGAATGGCTGCCCACATGTCGGCGGCGTCGGCACCGAAGGTGTGCCCGTGCCCGGCCGGGACGTCGGCGGAGAACACCATGTCGAGGGTGACCTGCCAGAACGTGACGAACGGCATCCAGCGCATGCCGGGATCGACGTCGTCGCCGAGCGGTTCGCGGAGCCAGTCCGGCTTGTTCAGCAGCAGATCGAAGGACCACCAGGTGATCGGATCGGATGCGTGCTGCCAGTAGATGATTCGAGGATCACCCCAGAATGCGCCCGACATGTCGAGGTCGGCCGCGGAGGCTGCGAACCGCACGTTCTCGCCGCCGTCGATCACGGGAAGACGCTCGTACGAGCCGGGGTCGCGATGATCGGTGAGGTACGACCACTGCGGGCTGAAGTTGGGGGTACCGACCCACAGTGCGCCGTCGGTCCGGGCGAGCATGTCCTGCGCGCCGCTGAAAGCGCCCTGGCCGCCGAACGATCCGAGGCTCTCCCCGAACGTGATCAGCTTCGGGCGTGTTTCTTCCGGGAGTTCGTCGACGGCGCGCTCGACTGCCTCGAACAGCGCCCGGCCGGCCTGGGGTGGGGTCTCGCGGTCGGCGACGAACGACAACGCGCTCGGCAGGAACGAGTACTGCATCGCGGCGATCGCGGAGTCGCCGGCCGTCGTGTATTCGAGCGAGGACGCGACCCGGGAGTTGACCCAGCCTCGGCCCGTCGTGGTCGCGACGGCGATCACGGACCGCTCGAAGGCGCCCGTGCGTTCGAGTTCCGCCACGACGAGATCGGCCGCCTCGTCGACGTCGTCGGCCGCGGCGCGGCCGGCGTACACGCGGATGGGGGTTTGCGCGGAACGTCCGGTGACGCCGGTGATCTGCTCGGCGGTCGGACCGCCCGCGACGAACGTGCGGCCTTCCCGGCCGAGGGTGTCCCACGGTTGAGCGGACGCGGGCGACCCGGACCGTTCCGGTGCCTGCGGCTGCTCCACGCCGTCGGCGGTGCCGTGGTCCGCGGCCGCTGCGGACTGGTTCGCGAGGCCGATCAGCCCGCGGTAGACCAAGCCGTTGACCGCGAAGATCCCGAGCGCGACCACCAGGGCGACCGCGCCGAGTCGGGCGACGGGTGCCGGGACGTACCGCGATCCGACCCGCGTGAGGGCACGGGTGCCGCGCCGGATGCCTCGGGCCGCGGCGAGGAGGACCACCGCCACCACCACGGACAGCAGCAGGATCAGGAGGTAGTTGGCACGGTTGGCGCGCTCGACGCCGGCGAGGTCGCGGACGATCTGCTGCCACCACGATCCGAGAACGAGGAAGAGCGGGACCGTGACCGCGGAGACGGCGGCCAGTGTCCACCAGCCGATCCGCCGGGTCCGGGCCGTGAAGTCCGGTGACACACCGCATGTGCGGACCACCCATGCCGCGCCGCACCCCAGTCCGTAGCCGATGGCGACGCTGATGCCGGTCGCGACGCCCTGCAGGAACCAGGCCCGGGGCAGCAGCGACGGCGTCATCGATCCCACGAAGAAGAGCAGCGCGACGGCCAGGCCGACCGGGTGCAGTCCGGCGAATCGCCATGGCGTGGCAGGCGGTTCGGCCGGTGGCGCGGTGTCGTCGGGGAGCGGTGGAACGGCGGTGAGCGTGCTGGTCATCGTCGGGTCCTGGCTGCGAGGGCTGCGGGGGGCTCGGTGCCGAACCCTCGCGGATGATAGCGGACAGTTGTCCAGCTACCGTCTGGTCACATCTGGTCGGGGGCCGCGGCGTCGTCGTCCGTCGCGTCGGGACGTTGCCTGTCCTCGGCGCGGTGCGGTGGGAACAGTCCGGTGTGGCCTCCGAACAGGCCCGGTGACCCGGGATTGCCGTGGGCTAGCACGGCGTGCTCGTACGCGGATTCGGCGTGCAGTGCGAGGTCGACGCCGCCCGACTCCTCGTCCGCGGTGACGCGGAAACCGACGGTCCGGTCGATCAGCTTGCCGAGCCCGTAGGTGACACCGAAGGCATAGCCGCCGACCACCACGACGCACAGCGCCTGCTTACCGAGCTGGGCGAGTCCGCCGCCGTACAGCAGGCCCTCCGCACCGTTCGTCATGATCTGCGCGGCGAGCAGGCCGATCGCGAGGGTGCCGACGATTCCGCCGACGAGGTGCACACCCACGACGTCGAGGGAGTCGTCGTACCCGAACCGGAACTTCCAGCCGACGGCGAACGAGCAGACGACGCCTGCGAGCAAACCGACGACGGCGGCGCCGACGACGGTGACCCAGCCGCAGGACGGCGTGATCGCGACGAGGCCCGCGACGACACCGGATGCGGCACCGAAGGTCGTCGGGTGGCCGTCACGGCGCTGCTCGACCACCATCCAGCCGAGCATGCCGGTGCAGCCGGCGACGAGGGTGTTGACGAAGACGGCGGCGGCGGTGCCGTTGGCGCCGAGAGCGGACCCGGCATTGAAGCCGAACCAGCCGAACCACAGCAGGCCGACACCGAGCAGGACGAGCGGCAGGTTGTGCGGGCGCATCGGTTCGGTGCCGAACCCGATCCGCTTGCCGAGCACCAGGGCGAGCGCCAGGCCGGAGGCTCCGGACACGATCTCGACGACGAGGCCGCCCGCGTAGTCGAGCGCGCCGAAGGCGGCGATCCACCCGTCCGGACCCCACACCCAGTGCGCGACCGGGACGTACACGAGCAGGGTCCACACGGGGACGAACACCATCCACGACGAGAACTTGGCGCGGTCGGCGATCGCACCGCTGATCAGGGCCGCTGTGAGGATCGCGAAGGTGAGTTGGAAGGTGGCGAAGAGCAGTTCGGGGACGGTGCCGTGCACGGTGTCGGGTCCGATGCCGGCCATGCCGATGTGTTCGAGGCCGCCGAGGAGGCCGCCGCCGATGTCGTCACCGAAGACGAGGGAGTACCCGACGACGAGCCAGACGACCGTGACCAGCGCGATCGCGACGAAACTCATCATGATCATGTTGAGGACACCCTTGGACCGGACCATGCCGCCGTAGAACAGCGCCAGGCCGGGGGTCATCAGCAGGACCAGAGCGGTACTCGCCAGCAACCAGGCGGTGTCGCCGGTGTCGATCGCGTTCACGTTGTGCCCTTCTGTCGGCCATGTGTCGGACGCCGCAGGCGAATATTCGCGCTCGGAGTTTCCTCGGAGCTTCCAAGGTGTTGCATCTGTGTTTCGCGTTGCTCACATCGAATGTCGTGCTTGTTCTCGGGTCTCCGAAGGTGGCTGCGGGGCGTGGCTGAGTCCGCCGCCGTCCGGGTGAAGGTGGCCTTCGTGCGGTCCAGTGGGATGAAGGTGGCCTTCAGCCGATGGTGGGGTGCGGCGTCGTCCGGGGTGAAGGTGGCCTTCGTGCGGTCCAGCGAGACGAAGGTGCCCTTCAGCCAGTTGGGTGGGGTGCCCGTCGGAGACGTCGATGTCGGGGAGCGGCGGTACCCTCACGGCGTGGCCCTCTACCGGAAATATCGACCGGCGACCTTCGCGGAGGTGGTCGGGCAGGAGCACGTCACCGAGCCGCTGAGCACCGCTCTCGACGCGGGACGCATCAACCACGCGTATCTGTTCTCCGGTCCCCGTGGCTGCGGCAAGACCTCGTCCGCCCGCATCCTCGCCCGGTCGTTGAACTGCGTGGAGGGGCCCACCTCGACGCCGTGTGGAACCTGCCACTCCTGTGTCGCCCTCGGGCCGGGTGGCCCGGGGAACCTGGACGTGATCGAACTCGACGCCGCGAGCCACGGTGGCGTCGACGACACCCGCGAGTTGCGGGACCGCGCCTTCTACGCGCCCGCCGAGTCCCGCTACCGGATCTTCATCGTGGACGAGGCGCACATGGTCACGACCCAGGGCTTCAACGCTCTGCTCAAGATCGTGGAGGAGCCGCCGGAGCATCTGATCTTCGTGTTCGCGACGACCGAGCCGGAGAAGGTGCTGCCGACGATCCGTTCGCGCACCCATCACTACCCGTTCCGCTTGCTCGCCCCCAACACCATGCGCGGTCTCCTCGAGAAGATCTGCGCCCAGGAGCACGTCGCGGTTCAGGACGCCGTGTACCCGCTGGTGATCCGGGCCGGTGGCGGCTCGCCCCGCGACTCGCTCAGCGTCCTCGACCAGCTCCTCGCCGGTGCGGGTGACGAAGGGGTGACGTACCCACGCGCCCTGTCCCTGCTCGGCGTCACCGATGTCGCACTGATCGACGAGGCCGTCGACGCGCTGGCCGCAGGTGACGGCGCATCGCTGTTCGGCACCGTCGACAAGGTGATGGACGCCGGTCACGATCCGCGCCGCTTCGCGGTGGACCTGTTGGAGCGGCTCCGTGACCTCATCCTGATGCGGGCGGTGCCCGATGCGGGCGAGCGCGGCCTCGTCGACGCCCCGGGCGACGTCCTCGAGCGAATGCGTGAGGAGTCGGAGCGGATCGGTCCGGCCACCCTGGCGCGCTACGCGGAGCTGTTGCATGCGGGTCTCGGGGAGATGCGGGGCGCGACGGCTCCGCGCCTGCTGCTCGAGGTGATCTGCGCACGCATGCTGTTGCCGTCCGCATCCGACGCCGAGTCGGCGGTGCTGCAGCGGCTCGAACGGCTGGAGCAGGGTGGGATCGTCGCTGCCGGCGGATCTGCCCCGGTCGCGAACGCGGCTGCACAACCGGTCGCGCCCGCACCGGCCGCGGACGGCCCGCCGCCCCGGTTTCAGCGACCGTCCCAGCGTCAGCAGGCGGAGGCCGCGGCGGTACCTGTCGCGCAGCCCACGCCGGAGCCCGTGGCAGTGGCGCCCGAGCCTGCGGCGGCGGTGACATCCGAGCCCACACCTGTGACGTCCCCACCGGCGCCGTCGGAGCCCACTGCAGCGACCGTGTCCGAGCCCACCGAGGCGGCCGTCACCGCGGAGTCGGTGACGGCCGACAACTCGGCGGTGCCTGCGCCCGAGGTGTTGCCTGTCGCGCCGACGGAACCGGTCGCCCCCTCGGTGCCGGATTCCCCGCCGGCAGTCGACGAGTCCCGTTCGCCGGCAGACGTGAGTCCGCCCGAAGGGGTTGCACCGCAGTCTGTTCCGGTGCCGGTGGCCCCCGAGGCCCCTGTCGCGCCGGAACCGCCTGCCGCACCCGAACCGCCCGCTGTGCCCGAACAGTCCGCTGTGCTCGAGCCGGTGGCTCCAGTGTCGGCGGGGCCGGACGCCGCCGCGGTGCGGGCGGCGTGGTCGGAGGTCCGGGCGAAGGTGCGCGACCGCAGTCGTACGGTCGAGGTCATGCTCTCCGGCGCGTCGGTACGCGCGGTGGCGGACGGTCGGATCGTGCTGGTGCACGCATCGGCTCCCCTGGCCAAGCGGCTCACCGAACCGCGCAACGCCGACGTCATCCGGCAGGCTCTGCACGAGGTGTTCGGCGTCGACTGGTCGGTCGACTGCCAGGTCGGCTCGGTCGAGGAGTCGGCACCGCCCCGGGTCGCTCCCCGGACGCAGCCGACCAAACCTGCTGCCACGCCGAGGTTCTCGCGTCCGAGTCAGTCGCAGACGCAGGCGGCGCCTCGGCCGGAGCCGGCGTCGCGTCCCGGGCCGGCGGCGCAGCCGCCCGTCGACGACATCCCGCCGCCCGACGAGCCGGACTACCCGCACGATCCCGGGCCGATGGACTACGACCCGCCGAACCCCGATTCGGTGACGGCCGAGGACGAAGAGGAGATGATGGCGGAGGCCGCGGAACCCGCGGATCCGTCGGTGCGCCGTGACCCCGACGAGGTCGCGCTCGAACTGCTCGCCGACATGCTCGGAGCCAAGCCGATCGAGGGGTGAGCCCCGGCGCCGCGCGCACCGGCCGTCACCCGCCCGGTCGCGGGCGGTCCCAGTGGGTCAGGCGGTGCGCCGCACCTGTTCGCCGACGCTGCGCCGAGCGAAGTCGACGCTGAGGGCGACGAGTTCGCGGGCTTCTCGCAGGAACGCTCCGAGCACGGGAAATGCGTGAATCTGCCCGGTCCACAGGTGCGTCTCCACATGGCGGCCTGCCTTCTCCAGCCGCGCGGTGAGCAACTCGACGTCCGGACGCATGAGTTCGTGCTCGGCGGAGGTGAGGAAGACGGGCGGGAAGAGGCTCGGGTCGGCGTCGACCGGATTGTGCACGCCGACGATGTCGTCGGGGCCGCCGAGCCACCGGTCCTTCAGCACCGCCACCTGGTTCATCGGCAGGTACGCGTCACGCCGCATGAACTGCGGGTCGTGGCGGTCGAGGTGCAGGTTCAGCAGGGGCGAGTATCCGACCACGGCGGCAGGCCGGGGGAGTCCCTGGAGAGCGGCGATCTCGGCGACCTTCATGGCCAGGTAGCCGCCGGCGGAGTCCCCGGCCACGATGATCTTGGTCGGGTCGCTGCAGTGGTCGAGCAGGGCGCGGTACGCGGACATGGCGTCGGCGATGGAGGTACCGATGCCGCCGACGGGTACCTGCCGGTAGTCGACCGAGTACACGGGCACGCCGGACCGCGCGGACAGCAATGCGCACAGGGTGCGGTGGGTACCGGGCCCGCAGAACACGAATCCGCCGCCGTGCAGGTAGAGGATGGTGGCGCCGTCGAGTTCGTCGGCAGCACGGCGGGCGTGGGTGATGAGGTCGCAGCGGACGCCGCCGAGCGTGGTGCGCTCGATCCGGGTGTTCGCGGGAGCGGGCAGCAGGCCGGCGAGTGTGTTGATCTCGGCCAGGAGGCGTAGGGCGACGTCGGAGGACGGCCAGGCGGAGAACACGGGTTTGACGACGGTGCGGGCGACCGCGTCGACGACGCGAGCGCGTGTGCTCACGTCCCAGTGCCAGACTGTGTTCTCGCCGTACCGCATCGCCGCGCCCCTGTCTGTGACGGTGTGTCACAGGTCACTCTAGGACGGTCGTCCGACTTTTGTGTGCCGATCGAGCGGCGGAGTGGCGGTGGCACTCACCGGGCCGGTGCGCAGGCCTGTGAGCTGTGCGTCAGCGGCGCAGCGCCGCCGACGGAGAGGTGCCGAACCGGGCCCGGTAGGCGGCGGCGAACCGTCCGGAGTGGGTGAAGCCCCACCGTTGTGCGATGTCGGTGACGGTGACCCAGGGCTCGGCGCCGAGTAGATCGAGGTGGGCGCGTTCCAGTCGGATCTCGAGCAGGCATTCGCTGGGGCTGCGCCCGAGGTGCTGGCGGAAACCTTCCTGAAGTCGCCTGACTCCGACACCCGCGCAGTCGGCCATGTCACCGGCCGTCCACACGCGGGCGGGGTCGGCGTGCAGCGCGTCGAGGACACGGGTGACGATCCGGGGTCGCGGAGCCCGGTCCCCGGGTGCCGCGGCCGGTGCCGCCGCGAGAAGGAGCGCGGTGGTGACCGCGGCGGCCAGGTGGTCGGCGACCAACGGGTTCGTCAACAGTCCGGGATCGTCGTCGAGTTGGGCCGAGATGGACTCGACCAGACGGCGCCAGGCCGCGCCGCCCGGGGTGGTGAGGTCGAGCTGCGCGGGCAGGCGCTGGCCGGGTGCCAGGACCAGCGCCGCTTCGCGTTCGAGGCGGTGCCGGTCGAACGCGACGCCGAGCACCTCGCAGGTGCGGTGCCATTCCGTGATGTGGGTGTCGGTGTCGGGTGGACAGATGGTGGCCTGCCCGACAGTCGAGGTCACCTCGGTGCCACGAGTCACCGACACCAGACGGCCGGTCAGCGGGATGTTGACGGCGTAACCGCCGGGGTGGGCCGAGCGCACGTTGACGTCGGTACCGAGTGAGATGCGGGCCAGCCGGATCGCGCCGAGGGTGTGGCTGCTGAATACCGCGCCGTCGGCGTCCAGGGCGGTCCGGGTCATGCTGTGCGGGAAGTAGCCGGTTGCGAGAGCGCGGGACGCTGCTTCCCAGTCGGCGACGCGTGCGCCGGCAGGACGGGCGATATCGGTCATCGGCGCGATCACCTCCGGCAGACGATGTCGGGTTTGCGCAGGTCAATTGAATCATCTCGGGTGTGTCGCCGGCCCGATTCGGGGGTCGCACAGGCAATTCGTGTCCTGATTCCCGGTGCGCAATTCGTATCGGTGCTGCGCGTGGCGACTCGCCAGGCACCCGAGAAATCGGTAGTTTTTCCTGTCAACCCACCGGGCCCGGTGGGTTGACGCTCAGGTGAGGAGGCCCAGTGCAGCCACTCACCGACGAGTGCTCGAACGAGGAGTTCCCGCCTGCGGCGAGGCTCACCCTCGTCGCGGAGGTCACGCCCGAGGCCGCCGCGAGCCGGCTGCGGATGATCGGCATGGTGCGGTCCCGAACCGGCGAACCCCTCGACGGTGCCCGCATCGACTGGTCGTACCCGGGGGAGGACGCGATCGCAGTGGACGTGTTCTCCGGGTCCGCGGACACCGCGACCGACGGCAGTTTCGACCTCCACGCCGACGCTCCGACAGAACACGTCGAGGTGGTGGTCTCCGCGCCCGGTCACGCGACACTCGAGGTCCGGCTGGTCCCGCTGTCGGGGCTCCCGGCGATCTCCGTACCGATCGAGCGGTCCGGGCGAAGTCCGCTCGCCGTCCGTCGCGGCGCGGGGAACGACGTCGAGTGCTGGTGCGAGTTCGTCCTCACTCCCGTCTGAAACTTCCCGGTTCGCCGGGTCATCCGACCCTGGTGGCCGGGACGCCGGGTGTCGCATTCTTCCTTCATCCGCCACCGGGGCGGGCAGTGAAGGAGACCGCAGATGAGCACCACCACCAGCGCGGCGGACAGTTCCGTCGCTGACCCCGGCTCCGGGACGACGAGGGCCGCATGGGCGGCGACAGGAGCCCTCGCCGGACTCGCCGGCGTCGTCGCCATCCAGGCCAGCGGCGGGGTCAGCGCCGTGTACGACGAGGACACGGCGGGCGACCCGGGCGCGATCGTCGCCCGACTCACGGACCAGCGGACGTTCATCCTCGTCGAACACATCTCGATGACGGTGTCGGCGCTGGCGTTGCTGGTCTTCGCCGCCGGGCTCGCTCGCCTGCTGTCGGCGCGGCTCGGGAGCGGCAGCATCCTTCCGGGCGTGGCAGCCGGTGGCCTGGTGGCGACCTCGGCGGTGTGTCTGATCGGGACCGGTCTGACCACCGAGTTGGTGTTCGGGCTGTCCGCCGGGAGCGATCTGGTTCCCGAGTTCGCGGTGGTGGCGGGGCACTGGTTCGGCACGATTCCGTGGTTGTGGGCAGCGGCGGGCGTCAGCGCGCTCGCGGTCGCGGTGGCCTCCCTGAGACACGGCGCGGTGCCGCGCTGGCTCGGCTGGGCGAGCCTCGTCCTCGGCGGCCTCACGGCGTTGTTCGGTGTCTCTCCATTGCAGTACATGGCCGGGTTCACGGGGCCGTTCTGGGTTCTCGTCTGTGCGACGGGTCTGTGGATCACCGGGCGCACGCAGGCCGCCTGACCGACAATTGGCCTCCGCCCTGTGCGCGTGTCCGGTGGTTGGGGCCACCGGACACGCGCGCGGGGACAGCGCGAAAGGAGTGACGGTGAGCGATCGACTCGAGGGGTCGGCGGGTGGTGGTGCGCCAGCACCCGCTGTCGCGCTCGCCGTCACCGCCTGGCTGCTGTCGGTGTCGTCCGTCGTTCTATTCCTCGCGGCGGACCCGACACTGGACTCGAACCAGTTGTTCTTCCTGGTCGACGTCGTCGGTGCCGCGGTCTACGGAACGGTGGCGGGTGTCGTCCTGGCGCGGCGGGTGCATCCGGTCCCGATCATCCTCGGGCTCGGGGCGATCGGCATCGGTCTCGCCGCGTTCAGTTACGCGTACACGCAATTGGCGTCCGCGCGGTCCGGGCTGCCGGGTGTCGCGGTGATCGAACCACTGCAGAACACCGCATGGATCCCGGGCACGTTGGCCCTCTTCCTGGTGGTGCCGTGGCTGATTCGGGATCAGCGGCTCGATGCGATCGCCTGGACGGGACTCGCCACGGGAACCGCGACGACCGTGTGGTTCTTCGTCGCGCGGACGTGGACGGACACCCCGACCGTGTGGTTGGTCCTCCCGGTCTCGGCGCTGGGGCTGGTCACGGCGGCAGATGTGTGGCGGCGTCACCGGACGGGCCCCCTGGACGAACGGGTCGGCCTCGGCTGGCTCGCCGTCGGAACGGCACTGATGGCGTTGTCGTTCCTGCCGCTCGCCCTGCCCGAGTCGTGGCCGGCGCTGTGGATGGTCAACCCGCTCGTGCACCTCGCCGTGCAGGCGTTCTACCCGGCGGCGATGCTGGTCGCGGTGCTGCGGCAGCGGATGTGGGGGCTCGACCTCGCGGTCAGTCGTGCCGTCCTGGCAGGAACGTTGACGGTCGGGCTGATCGCGCTGTACGTGGTGGTGGCCACGGCGCTCGCGCGGCTGCTGCCGTCGTCGGATTCCGTACTCGCGCAGGCGGTTGCGGCCGGCGCGGTGGCGGTCGCGGTGGTGCCGGTACGGTCCTGGCTGCAGCGGCGCGTGCACGACCTCGTCTACGGTGCGGGCGCGGACCCGGCCCGCGCGGTCCGCGACCTCGGCGGCCGCTTCGCGTCCGCACGGGAGCCGGGGGAGTTGATCGCCGAACTCGCCGCCGGTGTGGCGGCCGCGTTGCGGCTGGAGTCCGTGACGGTGTGGCGTGCGGGCGAGACGGAACCGGTGGCCCGGTACGGAGTTCCGTCGGGGGAGGCGACCACCGTCGACCTGGTGCATCGCGGATCCCCCGTCGGGGTGGTCGCCGCGACCGCGCCGCCGGGTGTCGCACTGGACGCGAGGGCTCGGAAGTCGTTGTCGGAGCTGGGTTCCGTCGTCGCGACGGGACTGGCGCTGGCGCAGGCGTCCCTCGAACTCGACGCCGCCCGGGACCGCCTCTCGACGGTGCGCCTGGAGGAGCGGCGCGTCATCCGGCGCGAGCTGCACGACGGGCTGGGGCCGTCGCTGGCGGGAATCAGGCTCGGCCTGCAGGGTGTGCGGAACCTGCTCGCCGTCGATCCGGATGCCGCAGCGCGACTGCTCGATTCGCTGCAGCAGCAGCTCGACCATCAGGTGGACGGCGTGCGATCGCTCTCGCGAACGTTGTTTCCGCCGATCCTCGACGAGCTGGGCCTGGCCGCCGCACTGCACGAGCTCGCAGCCCAGCACGCCCGCGCCGGGTTCGTCCTCGACGTGCGTGCGGACGTTCCTGCGACACTCGACGCCGCTGCGGGCGCCGCCGCGTACGGTATCGCGGTCGAGGCGGTGTCCAACGCCCGACGGCACAGCGGCGCCAACGGATGCCGGGTCGACATCATCTGCGGGGCATCCGAATCCGTCAGCTCGGAGCTGACCGTGGTCGTGCTCGATCGTGGTGTGGGATTCACTCCCGGCGGCACCGGGGGAGTGGGGACCCGGTCGATGCGCGAGCGGGCGAGCGAACTCGGTGGCACCCTCGTCATCGACTCGCCTCCTCCCGGCGGCACCCGGGTGACCGCCCGGCTACCGTTGTCCGCATCATGACCGATCAGACAGTCCCCGCGATCAGGGTCGCCGTCGTCGACGACCATCCCGTGTTCCGGCTCGGGATGGTCGCGTTGCTGTCCACCCTCGACGGGATCGAGGTCGTCGCGGAGGCCAGTTCGGCCGCGGAGGCCGCGACAGCGGTGGCCGCCGACGTCGACGTCGTGCTGATGGACATCGAACTCGGTGACGGTTCCGGGGTGGAGGTGACCCGCGACCTGCTTGCGCGACGTCCCGGAGTGCGGGTGCTGATGGTGACGATGCACGAGGACGACGACGCGCTGCTCGCGTCGGTGCGGGCGGGTGCCCGTGGCTACCTCGTCAAGGGCGCGGGGCCGGAGGAGGTGGAGCGGGCGCTGCGCGCCGTCGCACACGGCGACCTGTTCCTCGGCGCGGCGGTCGCGGAGCGTGCGATGGGCTTCCTCGCCTCCCCTCGGGGTTCGGTGCCCGCGGTGTTTCCCGAGTTGACGGACCGGGAGCGGGAGATCCTGGACCTCGTCGCGGCCGGCCACGACACCGCGACCATCTCGCGGCGCCTCGTGCTCAGCCCGAAGACCGTCCGCAACCACACGTCGAACATCCTGACCAAGCTCGGTGTCCCGGACCGGTCGGCGGCGATCGTCCGGGCGCGGGAGGCCGGACTCGGCTGATTCGGTGCTGCTCGGGGACTCGGCCGGTTCGGTGCTGCTCGGGGACTCGGGCCGGTTCGGTGCTGCTCGGGACGGTCACGGTCCCCGCTCGCTTCGGTCCTAGACCGCGTTCCGACACCGGATCTACGGTTAACTTGACTGGGGGTGTCTGCAGCGGTCGCCGTGGGGTGGCCGGGCGCACCCGGATCCGAAGATGAACCGCTCGCACGCGGCGCAGCCGTGCACAGGAAGGAACACCGTGACCACAGAGGCCTTCATCTATGAAGCCATCCGAACTCCACGCGGCAAGGGTAAGAAGAACGGGTCGCTCCACTCGGTGAAGCCGATCGACCTGGTGACGGGACTGATCGCCGAGCTGCGGGTGCGGTTCCCCGATCTCGACGAGGACCGCATCTCCGACCTGATCCTCGGTGTGGTCTCCCCGGTCGGCGATCAGGGTGCCGACATCGCCCGTACCGCGGTGTCCGCCTCCGGCCTGCCGGTGACGGTCGGTGGCGTGCAGATCAACCGTTTCTGCGCGTCCGGCCTCGAGGCCGTGAACATGGCGGCGCAGAAGGTGCGTTCCGGCTGGGACGAGCTGGTCATCGCCGGTGGCGTCGAGTCGATGTCCCGCGTTCCGATGGGCTCGGACGGCGGTGCGTGGATGCAGGACCCCGCCACCAACTACGACACCTACCTGGTGCCGCAGGGTATCTCCGCCGACCTGATCGCCACCATCGAGGGCTTCTCCCGTGAGGACGTCGACGCGTACGCGGTGCGGTCGCAGGACCTCGCGGCCAAGGCGTGGGAGGGCGGCTACTTCGCCAAGTCGGTCGTCCCGGTCAAGGACATCAACGGCATCACCGTCCTCGATCAGGACGAGCACCGCAGGCCCGGCACCACGCTGGAGGACCTCGCCAAGCTGCAGCCGTCGTTCGCCGGCATCGGCGCGATGGGCGGCTTCGACGCCGTGGCGCTGCAGAAGTACCACTTCGTGGAGAACATCAACCACGTCCACCACGGTGGCAACAGCTCGGGCATCGTCGACGGTGCCGCGCTGGTTCTCGTCGGCACCGAGCAGGCGGGCAAGGACATGGGCCTGGTCCCCCGTGCGCGGGTCGTCGCGACCGCCACCTCCGGCGCGGACTCGACGATCATGCTGACCGGTCCCACCCCGGCTGCGCACAAGGTTCTCGCCCAGGCCGGTCTCACGGTCGACGACATCGACCTGTTCGAGATCAACGAGGCGTTCGCGTCCGTCGCCCTGAAGTTCCAGAAGGACCTGAACATCCCGGACGAGAAGCTCAACGTCAACGGCGGCGCCATCGCGATGGGTCACCCGCTGGGTGCGACCGGCGCGATGATCACCGGCACGATGATCGACGAGCTCGAGCGCCGCGGCGCCCGGCGTGCCCTGGTGACGCTGTGCATCGGCGGCGGCATGGGTGTGGCCACCATCATCGAGCGCGTCTGACGCGTCCCACCACGGATTTCACAGGAGACTTTGAGCAGTGACTGACAACATGATCGGTTGGGACAAGGACGCGGACGGCATCGTCACCCTGACGATGGACGATCCGAACCAGGGCGCCAACACCATGAACGACCTGTACAAGGCGTCCATGACGGCGACCATCGAGCGGCTCGAGGCCGAGAAGGACGACATCGCCGGCGTCGTGCTGACGTCCGCGAAGAAGACGTTCTTCGCCGGCGGCGACCTGAAGAACATGATGCAGGTCGGACCGGACGACGGCCCGGCGCTGATGGCGCAGCTCGCCGAGATCAAGGGCGCTCTGCGTCGCCTCGAGCAGCTCGGCAAGCCGGTCGTCGCGGCGATCAACGGTGCGGCCCTCGGCGGCGGTCTCGAGATCGCCCTGGCCACCCACCACCGCATCGCCGCCGACGTGCGTGGCGTGCAGATCGGTCTGCCGGAGGCCACCCTCGGCCTGCTGCCTGCAGGCGGCGGCGTCATCCGCACCGTCCGCATGCTCGGCCTGCAGACCGCGTTGATGCAGGTCCTGCTGCAGGGCCAGCGGTACAACCCGTCGAAGGCCAAGGAGGTCGGCCTGATCGACGAGGTCGTCGGGTCCATCGAGGAACTCGTCCCCGCTGCGAAGGCGTGGATCAAGGCGAACCCCGAGGCCGGCGTCCAGCCGTGGGACAAGAAGGGCTTCAAGATTCCCGGTGGCGCGCCGTCGTCGCCCGCCATCGCGGCGAACCTGCCCGCGTTCCCGGCGAACCTGCGCAAGCAGCTCAAGGGCGCGAACATGCCCGCGCCGCGCGCCATCATGGCCGCCGCGGTCGAGGGTGCGCAGGTCGACATCGACAACGCGTCGCTGATCGAGTCGCGCTACTTCGTGCACCTGCTGACCGGTCCGGTCGCGAAGAACATGATCCAGGCGTTCTTCTTCGACCTGCAGACCATCAACGGTGGCGGTTCGCGTCCGAAGGACGTGCCGAAGAAGGACATCAAGAAGATCGGTGTCCTCGGTGCGGGCATGATGGGCGCCGGCATCGCGTACGTGTCCGCGAAGGCCGGCTACGAGGTCGTCCTCAAGGACGTCTCCCTCGAGGCTGCCGAGCGTGGCAAGGGCTACTCGGAGAAGATCGAGGCCAAGGCTCTCTCCCGTGGCAAGACCACCGAGGAGAAGTCGGCGGCGCTGCTCGCCCGCATCACCCCCACCGCGGATGCCGCGGACCTCAAGGGCGTCGACTTCGTCATCGAGGCCGTCTTCGAGAACACCGAGCTCAAGCACAAGGTGTTCCAGGAGATCGAGGACGTCGTCGAGCCCGATGCGCTGCTCGGCTCCAACACCTCCACCCTGCCGATCACCGGTCTCGCCGACGGTGTGAAGCGCCAGGAGGATTTCATCGGCATCCACTTCTTCTCGCCTGTCGACAAGATGCCGCTGGTGGAGATCATCAAGGGCGAGAAGACGTCCGACGAGGCGCTGGCCCGGGTGTTCGACTACACCCTCGCGATCAAGAAGACCCCGATCGTCGTCAACGACAGCCGCGGCTTCTTCACCTCGCGCGTCATCGGCACCTTCGTCAACGAGGCGATCGCCATGCTCGGTGAGGGCATCGAGCCCGCCACCATCGAGCAGGCCGGTTCGCAGGCCGGCTACCCGGCTCCGCCGCTGCAGCTGACGGACGAGCTGAACATGAAGCTCATGCAGAAGATCGCCAAGGAGACCGCCGAGGCGGCCGAGCGCGGCGACACCAAGCTGGGCACGGAGCGGCACCCGGCTCTCGACGTGATCGACTACATGGTCGCGGAGGGCCGGCCGGGTCGTCTGGAGAAGGCCGGCTTCTACGAGTACGACGAGGACGGCAAGCGCCTCGCGATCTGGCAGGGCGTGCGTGACCACTTCAAGACGGTCGCGACGCTCGACGTCCCGCTGCAGGATCTGATCGACCGGATGCTGTTCGCCGAGGCGATCGAGACCCAGAAGTGCTTCGACGAGGGCGTCCTCGAGTCGACGGCCGATGCCAACATCGGCTCGATCTTCGGCATCGGGTTCCCGGCCTGGACCGGTGGCGTCCACCAGTTCATCGTCGGCTACCCGGGTGGACAGGCGGCCTTCGTGGCTCGCGCCGAGGAGCTCGCCGCCAAGTACGGCAAGCGCTTCACCCCGCCCACCTCGTTGCGCTGACGCACCTGTGCGCGAGTTTGGTAGTCAGGACTACCAAACTCGCGCACAGGCGCCGCAGGCGCCTGTGGATAACTCTCGTCCCGTGCCCGGATCGTGTCGGACTCGTCCCACACGATCCGGGCATGACTGTTTTCCACGACCTCACGGTGCAGCAACTCGTCGACAACCAGCACGGACTGGTCACACAGGGACAGATTGCGCGCTTCGGGTATAACCGTGGCCGGGTGCGCAATCTGCTCGACTCCGGCCATTGGCGCCGGGTGCTGTGCGGTGTGTACGCGGTGACGAACGGTCCGTTGACGCGTGACGCGGTGATCGCTGCGGGCATGCTCTACGGCGGATCACACGCAATTCTCAGCCACCGCACCGCCGCCGAGGAATGGGGCATTCTGCGTATCGACGCCGACGCACCGGTGCACGTCACCGTGCCCTACGGCAAGTCTGCCGTATCCCAGGGACCGACATTGATGTCGCAGGCCAGGCGCGGCGCCGATCCCGTGCCGCACCCGGGGTCGGTGCTCCATCCCGGCGTGACGGTACATCGGTCGAGGGCACACGCACACATCGGTGTCGGCTTCACGACACCGCGAACCACCAAGGCAGACACCGTGATCGACCTCGCTGTCGCGGAGTCCTCGGCGCGGGACGCCTACCTCTCGCTTGTCACGACGGTCACGAATGCTCGAATCCGGCTCGCGGACGTCGTGAAACGTCTTGACGAGCGACCTCCGCTTCGCTTTCACCGTGCACTGGAGTCGGCGGTTCGTCTGCTCGCAGACGGCGTCCAGTCGGTGCTGGAGTACCACTACGCGGTTGATGTCGAGCAGGTACACGGACTGCCGTCCGGCGCACGACAGTCCCCGGTGGTCGTGGACGGTCGGACCCTGTGGGAGGACGTCGACTACACGCCTCACGGGGTGCCGCTGATCGTCAGGCTCGACGGCCGATGGGCGCATTCGATGAGAGAGATCCAGTTCCGCGACCGACGACGAGACAACGCCGCCGAACTGGCCGACCGCCCGCGTCTGGTGTACGGCATGGAGGAAGTGGGGCGAAACGCGTGCGAGGTGGCGCGGGAAGTCGAGACCGTTCTGCGGCGCGAAGGCTGGGTGCGAACCGCTGACAGCCTTTGTCGCGCCTGTGCGCGAGTCTGGTAGCTCTGGCTACCAGACTCGCGCACAGGCGGCGGAGCTGCCTACCCTTTCCACCAGGGGCGGAGCGGGACGTTCGCGTGGCCGGCGGCGTCGAGCTTGACGGCCAGGACCTGGTGCAGCTGAACGACATTGCGCTCGAAGCCGAGCTGCGATCCGGCCATGTAGAGCCCCCACACCTTCGCGGTGCCCTCGCCGACCTCGGCGACGCACTCGTCCCAGTTGTCCTCGAGGTTGCGGCACCAGCCGGCAAGGGTCAGCGCGTACGACTCGCGCAGGTTCTCCTCGTGGCGCACCTCGAGCCCGATGTCCTGGATCTCACTGACGATCCGGCCGGAGCCGGTGAGCTCACCGTCGGGGAAGACGTAGCGGTCGATGAATCCGCCTGCCCGGGTGCTTCGCGTGTTGTCGGGTCGGGTGATGCAGTGGTTCAGCAGCAGACCGCCGTCGCGCAGCTTCGACTTGATGAATCCGAAGTAGGCGGGGTAGTTGGCGACGCCGATGTGCTCGGTGAGGCCGATGGACGACACGGCGTCGAAGCCGGTCTCGTGGATGTCGCGGTAGTCGGAGTACCGCACCTCCGCCAGTTCCGAGAGTCCCTCGTCGGCGATCGCCTTCTGCGCCCATTCGGCCTGCTCCGCCGACAGGGTCGCGCCGATCACCTTGACGCCGCGTCGGGCGGCGTAGCGGACCATTCCGCCCCAGCCGCAGCCGATGTCGAGGAGCCGGTCGCCTTCCTCGAGGCGCAGCTTGTCGAAGACGAGCCGGTACTTGTTCTCCTGCGCGGCCTCGAGGCTCTGGTCCTCGGCCTCGTACGCGGCGCAGGTGTACGTCATCGACGGCCCGAGCACCTTCTCGTAGAACGCGTTGGAGACGTCGTAGTGGTGGTGGATGGCCTCCGCGTCGCGGGACTTGGAGTGCCGCAACCCTTCCGCGAGGCGACGCCAGCGCGGCAGTGACTCCTGCGGCGGGGGAGCGATGGGCCGCAGCACCTCCCAGCCGAGGGATCGGGTGATGTGCGCGAGTTCGCGGGCACTGGGCCGGTGGAAGTGCAGCTGCTCGCCGAGCACCTTCAGCACCTCGTACGGGTTGCCGGGGTGGCTGCCGGTGACGACGAGGTCACCGGAGATGTAGGCGCGGGCCATGCCGAGGTCGCCGGGCGCGGTCATCAGGTACGTGGTGCCGCGCGGTGTCTTCAGGTGCAGGTGGTACTTGGCGTCGGGAGAGCCGAGTTCGCTGCCGTCGTATGCGGTGAAGTACACCGGGAGCTCCCGGCCGACGACGATCCCGAGGATCTCCGCGATGGTCAGCTTTGCTGCACCGGAACCATGCCTGGTGGGAGCGTCCTTGAACGTGGTCATCTGCGTTGCACCGCCTTCGAGAATAGGTCGAGTAGACGTGAATCGGGGTCGTAGCGCTTCTTCAGGGAGTCGTACCGTTCGCCGCCGTAGAGCGCGGTGAACTCGTCCTTCGTGTAGTAGGCGTCGGAGTAGAGCGACTTGTGGCCGTCGAAATCGGTCACGGTCCGTTCGATCAGCCGGTTCGCGGCGCCCCCGGGTTGGCCGGGGACGATCGGCACCGACGACCAGAAGCCGATGTTGACGTACGTGCGTTTCGGTTCCAGTGGATACAGCGGCCACGGCCGCGCCTGGTCTGCGTCGGCCGGGGCGGGTTCACGCAACCGCAACGGGCACAGCCAGATCGGTTCGATCGGGATCTCCTTCAGGAACCAGTGCACGAAGTCGGCGGTTCGCTCGATGGGCACCTCGACGTCCTGGACGACACGCTCACGTGGCGGCAGTCCCTTGCGGGCCTCGAGGCGGTCGCCGATGTCGTATTTCCGGTCGAGGGCGACGAGCTTCCAGTAGAAGCTGCTGCGGCGGAGGCTCTTCGGCCACCAGCGTCTGATCTTCGGGTTCTGGGTACCGAACGCGCGGGAGCACCAGAACCAGTCGGTGTCCCAGCGCCACAGGTAGTCGTGGATGGTGAGCCGGTCCGTTTTGGGGTGGTTCACCGATTCGTGCTGAATCGACCGGTAGTAGATGTCCATGTCGGTGTAGTCGGACACCGGGCCGGGGGCGTCGGTCTGCGTGCCGAGCGTCAGGTACGACTCGTGGGCGGAGAAGACGACGCCGTCGAGGTAGTCGACGGCGACGCCGTCGTACACGCGCGATCGCGCGATCTCGTCCATCGCGGCTTGCAGTGACTCGAGATCGTCGAAGCGTAGATGCCGCAGCGCCACATAGGGTTTGACGGTTTCGAGCTGGATGCGAAGGCGGGTGGAGTAGCCCAGCGTGCCGTACGAGTTGGGGAACCCGAAGAACAGGTCCGCGTGCTCGCCGTCCGGCGTCGCGGTGACGATCTCGCCGCTGCCGGTCAGGACGTCGATCTCGAGGACCGATTCGTGGGGCAGGCCGTTGCGGAACGAGGACGACTCGATGCCGAGGCCGGTGACGGCGCCGCCGAGGGTGATCGTCTTGAGCTGCGGGACCACGAACGGCGCCAGTCCGTACGGGAGGGTCGCTGCGACCAGATCCTCGTAGGTGCACATCCCCGCGACATCCGCCGTGCGGGCCTCGGGGTCGACGGAGATCACCGAGGTCAGGCCCGACACGTCGAGGCCCGGGGTGTTCGTCGCGGCACGCGCCCGAAAGAGATTCGACGTCTTCTTCGCCAGCCGCACCGTCGCGGCGGGCGGGATGGCGTGATAGCTCGCGAGTAATCGCTCGACCCCCGCCCGGTGGGCACGGGGCCCGATCTCGCGCGGTGTGGTCGATCTCCTGCGGAATGCACTCGACGTGACTGCCACCCTCCGAAACTATCCCCTGGTTGCCGTCCAGGCGACAGATGGGGCCAGGAAGGCCCGCGGCGAGTCGCGTTCCCACGCGATCGCTGCCGCGCGACGGGGCTGTGATCCGAACCACAGGCGCTCGGAGGCGGCTGGCAGCGTTCGTCGTCGTGCAGGCACGATGGTGGTCATTCGAGGGTGGCGATCGGTCGCCCGCAGGACTGAGGAGAGCTCGTGGGACAGGTCAGCGCCAGCAGTTCGGTCGACGTCGGAGCGACCCCGGAGGCGGCGCTCGCCGCGGTCTCGGACTACCAGACCGTGCGTCCTCGGATCCTGACCGAGCACTACTACGACTACTCGGTGCTCGAGGGTGGTCAGGGCGCGGGGACGGTCGTGGTGTGGTCGCTCAAGGCCACCGAGAAGCGCACCCGCCACGTGAAGGCCACGATCACCGTCTCGGGCGACACCGTCACCGAGACCGACGCCAACTCCAGCATGGTCACCACCTGGACCGTCGCCCCGAAGGGGACCGGATCCACGGTGACGACCACCACCACGTGGAACGGCGCGGGCGGCATCGGCGGCTTCTTCGAGAAGACCTTCGCGCCGTTGGGGCTGAAGAAGATCCAGGCCGCCGTTCTCGCGAACCTCGCTCGCGAACTCGCCTGAGGGCGCACCTCGGGGAGACGCGCCTACTCCGTCAGGAATTCCACGACGCCGTGAACGACGGCCTGGGCGTAGCCGGCGCGCCCGGCCTCGTCGGTCATTCGTAGCGCGTCCGCAGGACTGCGCATGTTCCCGAGCTCGACCAGGATCGACGGTCGCTGGGACAGGTTCAGTCCGGCGAGGTCGGCGCGGGGGAGCAGGCCGTTGTCACCGATGTAGGTGGCCGGGGTCAGGCCACGCTCGACGAGTGCATCCCGCATCGTCTCGGCGAACTCGACGGAAGCGACTCCCTGCACGTCGTTGAGGGCCGGCGCCGAGTAGCTCACGTGGAATCCGTGGTCGTCGATGCCCGCGCCGTCGGCGTGGATCGCGACGACGGCGTCCGCCCCGGACTCGTTCGCGGCGGCGGCGCGTTCGTCGACGCAGCTGCCGACCGAGGTGTCGTCCGGGCGGCTCAGCTCGACCCGGGCGCCGCGGACCTCCAACTCGGTGCGCATAAGTCCGGCCACCTGCCAGGTGAAGGTGTGCTCCGCGTAGCCGGTCGCGGTGGACGTCCCGGTCGTCTGGCAGTCCTTGGTGCCACCACGTCCGGTGGGGACCTGCGCGGTCATCGCCGCGTCGTGCGATCCGCTGTGGCCGGGGTCGAGGAACACGGTCTTGCCGGTCAGGGGCTGGTCCGGTGTGTCGACGGATGCGCCGCGGGCGGAACCGAGCCGGGGTGCGGGTTCCGGCGCGGCGGGGTCGGCCACCGTCACCGCGTTGTCCGTCGGGATGGTGCAGGCGGACAGTGCCACCACGAGCGCACCGACACATGCAGCACCCCACCTGCGGGTGCGGGTTGCGGCGCGACGGCCGCAAGGCCATGACGTCGCTTGCACGGGCCTACCGTATCCGGGTGCGTCTACGCTGGCTGGCAAACACGCAGAAAGGACCACAACGTGCAGCCCGGTGGACAACCCGATATGCAGCAGCTCCTCGCCCAGGCGCAGCAGATGCAGCAGCAGCTGATGGCGGCTCAGGCCGAGATCGCCCAGACCGAGGTGACCGGGCAGGCCGGTGGCGGACTGGTGACCGCGACGGTCAAGGGCACCGGTGAGGTCGTGGCGCTGGCGATCGACCCGAAGGTCGTCGATCCCGAGGACGTCGAGACCCTGCAGGACCTGGTGATCGGTGCGATCGCGGACGCGGCGGGCAAGGCTCAGGAACTCGCGGCCGGCAAGCTCGGTCCGCTCGCGGGTGGTCTGCCCGGCCTGCCGTTCTGACGGGGCCGGGAGTGTACGAAGGGCCCGTTCAGGATCTGATCGACGAACTCGGCAAGCTTCCGGGGGTCGGGCCGAAGAGCGCGCAGCGGATCGCGTTCCACCTGCTCGGGGTGGAGCCGCCGGAGATCGAGCGGCTGCAGAACGCCCTGCAACGCATCCGTGACGGCGTGCAGTTCTGCGTGGTGTGCGGCACCGTGTCCGACAAGGAGAAGTGCCGGATCTGCTCCGACGCCCGACGCGACCGCACCGTCATCTGTGTGGTCGAGGAGCCCAAGGACGTGCAGGCCATCGAGCGGACCAGGGAGTTCCGCGGTCGCTACCACGTGCTCGGCGGCGCACTCGATCCGCTGAGCGGTGTCGGGCCGGACCAGTTGCGGATCCGGGAGCTGCTGGCTCGGATCGGCAATCAGGAGGACGGCGTCGACGTCGCCGAGGTCATCATCGCGACCGATCCGAACACCGAGGGCGAGGCGACGGCCACCTACCTGGTGCGGATGTTGCGCGACTTCCCGGGGCTGACGGTCACCCGCCTGGCATCGGGGTTGCCGATGGGTGGCGATCTCGAGTTCGCCGACGAATTGACGCTCGGTCGAGCGCTGTCGGGCCGCCGGACGATGTGACGGCCTGCCTCCCGACCGGGAGGCGGGCGTCAGTCCTCGGCGTCGGGCGGGGTGGGCGGGACCGCCGGGTCCATCGCCTGCCGCAGCGCGTCGACCATGAACGACAGCGCCCCCGAGGACAGCGATCCGCTGCGGACGACGCCGGACACGGGCACCGTGAGCCGATTCGCGGCTTCCCGCATGACGCGCAGTCCGGGGCGGGCGGCGTCGCTGGAGACGGTGCTGGCGAACAGCACCGTCCAGGCGCGCGGGTTGGTGATGACGTCGAGGGTGGCGGTGTGGTCGCGGGCGATCGGTGGGCCGAGTTGCACCCGCCGCCCGACCTCGACGAAAGCGTCCTCGACGACGCTGTGCAGCAGCACCTGACTGCCACGCGGCGGCAGCAGCAGCGGGTAGTGGGCGAGCTCGCCCAGCTCGACGGTCGAGAACGCGGACAGCGGGTGCTGGCTCGAGGTCACGATCACGAGACGTTCGGTGCCGAGCTCCACCGTTTCGAGACCGGGACGGTCCAGGTGGCCGCGGATGAGGGCGATGTCGGCGTCGCCGGACGAGACGGCGTCGATGCGGTCGGCGAACGACTTGATGACGAATTCGATGTCGAGGTCGGGGTAGCGGCCACGGACCTGTGCGATGGCGTCGAGGCTCTGCGGTGCGAAGGTCATGTTGGCGCTGATCCGGATGCGGTTGCGCGGTTCCTGCGCGACGGCGAGTGCCTGGGTTTCGAGGGCGAGGACCTGCTGCGCGATCGGGACCAGGCGAAACCCGGCGGGGGTGGGTTTGACGACGCGCGTGGAGCGGTCGAACAGGCTGGTGCCGACCTCGTGCTCGAGCTTGCTGATCTGGTGACTGATCGCGGACTGGGAGATGAAGCACTTCTCGGCGGCGCGACTGAAGCTGAGCTCCTCGCTGACGGCGAGGAAGTAGCGCAGTTGCCGGAAGTCCACGGCTCGATCCTACTTATGAGCAATCGAGATAACTGTCTGCCGTATATCACGGACACGTGGCGGAATGGGCTCGCAAGTATTTAGCGTTGCTCTCAGTACTGGCTCAGCGTGGAGTCAGGGGATGTCGCAGGAGGTAACCGTGGGTGAGGCAGTGGTGAAGGACCAGGCCGAACGGACACAGGCGCAGGACCGTACCGAGACCGTCGTCGTCGGTTCCGGATTCGGAGCTCTCGCAGCCGCCAAGAAGCTCGCCAAGGCCGGCCGACGCTTCGTGCTGATCTCGGAGACCACCGAGCACCTCTTCCAGCCGCTGCTCTACCAGGTGGCCACCGGTGTCCTCTCGGCCGGCGAGATCGCCCCGTCGATCCGCGCGATCCTCCAGGACTACCCGAAGGCGGACGTCCGCCTCGGCCGCGTCGTCGACGTCGACGCAGACGCCAAGGAACTGGTCTACGAGGCCGCAGGCGAGCGTCACACGCTCGGCTACGACAACCTGGTCGCTGCAACCGGAGCCCGCCAGTCGTACTTCGGCCGCGACGAGTTCGCGAAGGTCACCTACGCGCTCAAGACGGTCAACGACGCCAAGCGTCTGCGCGATCAGATCGTGCGCTGCTTCGAGGAGGCGCACACCACGACCGATCCCGAGCGCGCCAAGAACCTGCTCAGCTTCATCGTGATCGGTGCCGGCGCGACGGGTGTCGAGCTGGCCGGTCAGATCAAGGAGCTCGCGAGCCGCTACTTCGAACAGTCGATGCGCGGCATCACCGCCGAGGACGTCACGGTCACCCTCGTCGAGGGTGCCGGTGTCGCGATGCCTGCGTACGGCGGCAAGCTCAGCGAGTACACCAAGACGTCGCTGGAGAAGTCCGGCGTCGAGGTGGTGCTGAACACCCTGGTCACCGACATCGACGCGCACGGTGCGACGCTGAAGGCGCACGGCGAGGCGGAGGGCGTTCGGCGTACCGCCGAGACCGTCATCTGGTCGGCCGGCGTGCAGGCCAACGACTTCGCCGGTGTGCTCGCGAAGGCCACCGGCTGCGACACCGACCGCGCCGGCCGGCTCCTGGTCAACCCCGACCTCACCGTCGGCGGCCGCGCCGACATCTTCGCGGTCGGCGACATGACCTCGCTGAACAACCTGCCCGGGCAGTCGCCTGTCGCGATGCAGGGTGGGCGGCACGTCGCCGCCACCATCCTCGGCAAGAAGAAGCGCGGTACCCCCTTCAAGTTCCGCGACAAGGGCAGCATGGCCATCATCAACCGCTTCCGCGCGGTGACGAAGGTCAAGAACATCGAGCTGACCGGTGCGTTCGCGTGGGTGCTGTGGCTCGCCGTGCACATGGTGTACCTGGTCGGTTTCCGGAACCGGTACGTCGCGATCATGTCGTGGTTCGGTTCGTTCGTCGGGCACCGTCGCCCGCACTTCCACTACGCACAGGAGCCGCAGCGGATCGCGGGGCCCCCTGCCGTCGACGAGAAGGCGAGTGCCGAGGAGCCGGAGGCCCTCAGGACCGAGGTGATCACGAGCGAGGTTCCGGTGGAGAAGAAGGAGACGGTCACCGTCTCCTGACCACCTGCACAGACCTGCGTGCG
>AODO01000051.1 GCA_000341795.1 Rhodococcus triatomae BKS 15-14
TTACAACAAAGATGCTCGCGTCCACTGTGCAGTTCTCAAACAACACACAAACAACCGTGTACCCGCTACCACCAGCACCCGAAAACAACTTCAGGCCGATGTGACAACCACGATCGCTCGTCGTCCTATCCCTAGAGACAAACACTCACGTGTTCTCTCAGGACCCAACAGTGCACCGATATAACTCTCTTCCCACCAGCACTCGGGCCGGCAGTGACGAAGAAAATACTTGTCAGCGTTCCACCCATGAGCAACCGCAGTGAAACATGTGTCCACTAAACGGCCTCTGCCTTGCTCCCCTCACACCTGTGTGCGAGTCCGAGAAGGAGATGCTCCTTAGAAAGGAGGTGATCCAGCCGCACCTTCCGGTACGGCTACC
>AODO01000052.1 GCA_000341795.1 Rhodococcus triatomae BKS 15-14
TTTTCGCGGCTGACGCGTACGTCCAGCCGTCATCGACGATCAAGCGCGCCAGACGCAGGCGGGTGATCGGGGTCAGCGTTGCATTAGCGTGGGACACGAGGGCCTCCAGGTTGTGAAGCGGTTCCTAGACAGCTCCACTTCACAACCGGAGGCCTTCACCTGTCAGGTCGACTCACCGGGCAGGGTCCGGACCAACCTCCCTGGACATCACACCTAGGACACGAGTAGCCGGAAGCCACCGCAAGTCGTGAGTCCCTCCATACTATCTAGTGCGACTAGTAGGCACGCCTGCTAAGAACGGGCTACAACGCCTTGAGCGGAGTAGTCGAGTCCGCAAGAAGTGAAGCATCGACAACCAAGCTCTCAGTGACGAGCCGCTTGCCCTGAACGTAGTCCTTCACGGAGTTAACGCAGTCCAGCGCAATCACGCGGCTGTTGCGGAGATATATGACGGAGAACCGCCGCGTGGACGGATCCCCGCGCACCACAGTCTCATCGTGCCCACGCGAGAGACCGATAGTCTGGAGGCGGAGGTCATACTGCTTGGACCAAAACCACGGTACAGCATCGTATTCCGCGGCGACACCGCTCAACACTCTTGCGGCCACTGTTGCCTGGTCGTGGGCATTTTGAACCGATTCCAGTCGAATCATTTCCCCGTTGGCGTACTGATTTCGATGTATGGCACAGTCCCCAATGGCGAACACGTCTGGAAGTGAGGTTCGACACTGCTTATCGACTTCGACGCCGCCCGTTCCCACGGCACCCGCCGACAACAGCGGTTCAACTGAAGGGACGATTCCGATCCCAACTATGACCAGGTCGCAGGGGAGAGTCTCACCATCAGACAATGTGACCCCGCAGACGCGTGAACGGCTCCCTTCGATACGGGTGACTGTTGCGCCGAGTCGAATGTCAACCCCGCGCCCCCGATGCTCATCCTGATAGAAGCGCGCAAGCGGCTCCCCGGCGACTCTAGCGAGGACCCGGTCCTGCGACTCTAGGACAGTGACGTGCTTCCCCGCCTCACCAAGGACTGCGGCCGTCTCCAAACCGATGTATCCGCCCCCGACAACAACCACTCGCGAAGTCGAACTCAACTGCGCACGAATGCTATCCACATCCGTCGTCGTCCGTACCGTGTGAACGCCAGTAAGATCGTGACCGGGGCAAGTCAACGTCCTCGGACTCCCGCCGCCGGCCCAGATCAGGCTCTGGTAGCCGATTACTGACCGGTCAGCGCACCTCAGCTGGTGAGACTCGGCGTCAACCTCCACGACACGACGACCGGTAAGAACTTCAATCTCACGCTCGTGCCAGAACGACGCCGGATGAATGAGCAATCGTTCGAATTCAGTGTCTCCGGAAAGATAATCCTTCGTCAGAGGGGGGCGTTCGTAAGGAAGGGTGGCTTCATCACCGAGCAGGGCAATCGACCCTATGAACCCCTGTTGCCGAAGGGAAGCGGCAACGTGTGCACCACCATGCCCAGCGCCGACGACAACGACATCGAACCGGGTGGGTGGTGCGGATTCACCGTTCACCATGTCAGTCCTCCGGAGCAATCGTGACCCTGAGATCATTCAAGTCATCGTTGAACGGCAGTTGACACGACAACCGTGAGGTGCTTTCACGGTAGTCGGAGGTTTCGAGCAGCTCATCCTCATCGTCGCCCAGAGCGGGAAGCCGGTCGACGAATGCAGGATCGACGTAGACATGGCAAGTGGCGCAGCAAAGCTCGCCTCCACAAAGTGCCATCAGCTCGTCAACGCCAGCCCCACGGATCACCTCCATCGTGGACAGGCCGACCTGGCCGTCCACGATCTGGGTGTCACCCGCCCGAGTCGTGATGTGCAGTTTTGGCATGGTTCAAGCTCCTAACCGGAAGACTGTAGAAATCCTATCAGTGTTGGATTATTGTGACTGTGACAGCAGGATCCGTAAAGCGCGAGGTGAAGGCAATGCAAGCTGACAAGCCGGATACTAGGGGCGATTTGCTCGTCCGAGGCGGCACCCTTATCGATGGCACCGGTGGGCCCCAACGACGCGCAGACGTGCGCGTCAGGAGTGGCATCGTGACAGAGATCGGGTCCAACCTGGCTCACGATGGCGAGGAAGTGGTGGATGCAACCGGAGCGGTGGTGACTCCGGGGTTCATCGACGGCCACACCCACTACGACCCCTCCCTGTTCTGGGATCCGAGCTGCGACCCAATGCCACAGCACGGCGTGACAACCGTGCTTTTCGGCAATTGCTCACTGTCCTTGGCGCCGGTCCGTCAAAGTCATCGTGCAGCGCTCAGTGAGACGTTCGCAGTGATCGAGGAGATCCCAGAGCTCGGCTTTTCCGACCACATCCCTTGGGACTGGGAGTCCTATCCCGAATACGTCACCTCGATGTCGTCCCGCGGGTTCGGGGTCAATGTTGCAGGCCTGGTCGGCCTGTCAGCGTTGAGGCTCTTCGTGATTGGAGAGGAGGCGTGGGAACGACCGTCTACACAAGAAGAGACACAGCAAATGGCCGCCCTTCTTGACGATGCACTTCGAGCCGGAGCATCGGGGTTCTCCACCTCGTACTTCGACCGCGGTGCCGATGGTCGCCTTGTGCCGAGTGCGATGGCTGACGATGCCGAGCTTGCGGCACTCCTTGCCGTTACCGGCGCACATCGTGGGCACTTCGAGGTGCTCTCCCAGATGATGGACCACCCGGTTTCTATCGATCAACTCGAGCGATGCGCCCGGCTGTGCGGGACTGCAGATGTAGCCATGACCTGGAATGGGTTCATCGACTGGGACAAGGACCCGTCGATCATCGACGGGTACCTCGACCTCGCCCATCGACTTCAGGCTGAAGGCCTTCGGGCTTACCCCACGATCTCCCCTCACCCGCAGGAGTTCATGGCAAATTGGCAGGGAGGAATGGGCTTCATCAGCGTTCCTGCCTGGAATGACCTCTTGCAGGCGCCTGACGAAGCAACCCAAAGCCGTATGCTTGCAGATCCCGCATGGCGTGACCGTGCGGCCTCAGACTGGGACCGCATCCCGAAAACAACGTTCCCGCATCACGACCTAGATCGAGTTCGCATCGAGACCGTTGAGCGCCCCGAGTTGGAACAGTACGTCGGCGATTCGCTTGGATCCTGGGCGAAGAGTCACGGCGGACACCCTTCGAACGCGCTTGCGGATTGGTTGCAGCTTAATGACCTGCATCCAGGTCTGGCATACACCACAGGGAACGCCAATCCCGAGAGGATCGGATCCTTCCTCAACGATCCGGCAACTGTCGTGTCTGCGAGTGACGCTGGTGCTCATATCATTTCACACTGCAACACGGGTGACACGACGCTTCTGCTGACCCGCTATGTCCGCGATCGCGGAGACCTGTCGCTGGAGAAAGCGATTGCGGAGATCACCTCCCGCCCCGCCGACCTCTACGGATTCGACGACATCGGACGCCTGGAAGTCGGCAAGCGCGGCGACCTCACCGTATTCGAGCTCGACGCGCTGAATTTCGGTAGGCCCGAAGCGGTCTTTGACTTCCCCGGCGAAGCCAAGCGCTACCGCAGGCCCGCTGGCGGCTACCGCGCCACAGCGGTCAATGGTGTGCTCACGCAGGTTGACGGCAAGCTGACGGATAGCCTTCCCGGCCAATGGCTTCCTGGCAAGAACCCGCGTCAGATCTAGATCCTCATCTGTGCGCGGCACCATCACCCAGCGACAATTTGATCTGGACGGCAAGCTCGAATGAAGGGGCGATATGACTAGCTTCGGGGTACATACCGCCCTTGAAGGCTGCACAGTTGGAGATTTGCAGACCACATGGCGCTTCGCAGAAGATTTGGGCTTTGACTGGGTGAGCATCTGGGATCATCTTCATCCCGCTGTTCACCCAGTCGATGCCGGATCTCTGGACTCAATCGCGTGTCACACCGCGCTAGCACTCACGACGAAAAGAGTGCGGGTGGGTTCGCTAGTCTACTCGGTGGGGTTCCGGCACCCGGCCCTCCTCGCTAGGGCCGCCGCTACCATCGACCATCTGAGTGGTGGTCGAGTAGAGCTCGGACTAGGCGCCGGGTGGCATCGAAATGAATACGACGCCTTCGGATTTCCGTTCGAGCGACCCGCCGTCCGCCTTCGCCGACTGAAGGAGGCAGTCGAAATTGTTCGGCTGCTTTGGCAGGAGGAGTCTGTGGACTACGAAGGAGAATTCTACCAGTTGCGAGACGCTCATTGCGGGGTCCAACCGATACAAGAGAAGCCACGGATCTGGGTGGGTGCTTCTGGTGAAAAGCTTGGCCTTTCTATCGTGGCCGCGTTGAATGACGGCTGGAATTGCTCGACTGTGACTCCCGAGGAGTTCCATCGCAAGCGAACGATTGTAATGGAATCCGCCCGAGATCCGGATGCGATCGTTACGGCCGTCAATGTTGGCCTAGATCTGAGTGGAGATGGTGCTGGCGCTGTACTGGCTGGATCGGTCGAACAGGTGACCGACACCGTCGGACGTTATGTGGAGGCGGGGGCAGACAGAGTCATTCTCCGCCTGATGGCGCCCTTCCAGCTCGACGAGCTTGAACTCTTTGCCGGATCGGTTATGCCGCATTTCATATCATCGGCTATACCTGCAGGAAGCCAAGTCTGAGGTGGGCCAATGACAGAATGGCATGTCTACGTCGGCTGCTTTACGAAGGATCTCTGGACTTACTTCGCACGGCCAGACGGTGACACGACAACACCGTCACTCGGGATTGAGCGCCTTCTGTTCGATGACGTCACAGGGTCGTTGCAGTACGCCGGTGTTGCCAGCACCGACTTGTCAAACCCGCAGTATCTAGAGTTGCATCCTGATCTACCCGTCTTATATGCAACTGAGTTCGCACGACCGGGACGGCTGGTTGCCTTCAGTATCGGTCCTAACGGGCAACTCACCCAACGGGCGGCTGTCGAGAGTCTCGGCGCAATGGCAATCGCCATGAGCGTGCACCCCGCCGGCACAGTCGCCTATATCGGGCACCTGGGGGACGGACTTCTCGCTTCTTGCGTGCTTGACTCACACGGGATACCGCGGATAGTGAGGTCCGTACACCCGGGTACGAGACAGGAGAGTCAGGATGGCGGCGAACGCTTCGCTTACCACGGTTCAGGGCCCAAACAACATCAAGTCCGAGCCGCGCCAGACGGAAGAAGCCTTGTCGTAACAGATGTCGGCTCTGACATCGTTGTCACCTATGCGATTGACCGTTCAGGAGAAGTCAACCCCCAGCCGATTTCAACGGCGAGCTTCCCGGAGGGGAGCGCACCTCGGCATGTGGAGTTCCATCCGTCCGGGAAGTTCGCCTATGTCGTTGGGGAAGGCGATGCGAGGCTCTACGTCGTGGAGGCTCATGAATACATTCCTTCGAAGATTCTGAGGAGCTATCCGCTCACGCCTACAGCCAACAGGGAGGAGTGCCTGCCCTCTGAACTGCACCTCCATCCCGATGGCCGGACTCTGTTCATCGGACTACGCCGGTCGGACTGTATCTCCGTGTTCGATGTCGACAGCTCAGGTGGCGCAACAAGCCTTTACCAAGTGTCGAGTGGAGGAAAAAACCCACGAGCGGTCCGGGTGAGTCCGTCTGGCAGGCATCTGCTCGTGGGAAATTGGGACTCCAACAGTGTCGGAGTTTTCTCTATCGACGAAGCGCGGCGACTCAGACCGCTCGGTGAGCCAGTCAGAGTGCCCTCACCGAGTTCGTTCGCATTTGTGGCCAAAGCCTGATCGGCCGCCAGCCAGACTGAGCGGGTCAACTTCCGTCTCCACTTCTGCCGAACCAATGGTCAGGCACTCGAAAGCGCGAAGGAGCCTGACTGGAGTTAGTGCGACTGAAGAGATCCGCCAATCATCGTCAGAAGCCCCTGCATCCAAGACAACATCTTGAGCCCCCTGCGCCCCCGGGCGCAGGGGGCTCGAGATATCCGCGCCCGCCCGGCCTGGCGCCGCTCGCGACGAAGCTACTCCACATTTCTGTACTGTCTCGGGTTCGGTGCTGCCTCCCGCCTTGCGAGGTATTTCATGCCACAGCGCTACTCCGCGCCGAGTATGGGAGCGGCACGACGGGAGCTAGGCGCAAACGACTCCTTCTTAGCGAGCGATCCAGTCCAGCCGTCCACTGTGTGATACATAAGCCTGTGCGAGCGCCTTGAAAGGCGTCGAACCACAGGCACGTCCCTTAGGTTCACGCAATCCACCACTGTTGGATTACACTGTACTCATGCGAGCCCTACATGCCCTCATCCCTCTGTTGAAGCTTCGACAGGCGGTGAGGTGACCATGCTGGAGGTCACAGCCTCTGCATTGGTAACCGGTGGCGGAACGGGCATTGGACGCCGCATCACCGAACGCCTGGTCCGGGACGGGTACCACGTCACAATTATGGGCCGCCGTGAAGAGCCGCTTCACGCGACGCAAGATGCGCTTGGCGAACGTGTCTCCGTCGCGGTGGGAGATGTGACAAGCGAGACCGCTGTGTCGCTCGCAGTCCAGCAAGCAGGTGAACGTGCGCCGCTCACCGTCGCTGTCCTCGCTGCCGGCACCGGCGGCGCTCCTTCCGAGATCGTATCCACACCACTGCGCTCGTGGCGTCGCGTTTTGTCGACCAATCTCGATGGAGCCTTTATTACGCTCCGTAGCTGCGCCGAAGCGATCGCGCGAAACGGCGGAGGTGCAATCGTGGCTGTTTCATCCATCGCCGCCGCGAAACCACATCAGGGGATGTCGACCTACGCAGTCAGCAAGGCCGCTCTCGAGGCGCTCGTCACCAACGGGGCAAACGAACTCGGACGCTCCGGCGTCAGAGTGAATGCCATCCGTGCCGGCATCGTCGACACCGAGATGACGTCGGGGCTGTACCGGGACGGAGCCTTCGTGATGAGACAACTTGACGAGACACCACTAGGAAGGCTCGGATCCTCAATGGACCTAGCGGACGCGGTCTCATTCCTCGTTAGTCCTCAGGCGTCCTGGATCACGGGTGTGTGCCTGGCCGTCGACGGCGGAAACCACCTCCGCGGTACGATCGCGACAGGGCAGCCAGAAATCGACAGGCAAGCATTCCTCGACGGGAAGACGACGGACGGGGGTTCACTACTGGCCTGACGGCCCGGGTAGGAGTCCATTGCGGTCGTCCGACCGGAGTGACCATGACCTTGTTCAGCCACTAAGAAGGAGATCTCGTCGTGGGGCGCCCTAAAGTTCCTCTCATCTCGAAGCGTGCCACTCTCGAAACGGCCCTTCGAATCATTGACGAGGAGGGGCTTGAGGAGCTGAGCATTCGAAGGCTCGCACGCGAACTCGATATCAACGGAGCGTCGCTCTACCATCACTTCCGAAATAAGGAAGACATACTTCTGGGCTCCGCTCAGCTCGCACTCGAGGACGCGCGGTTGCTCGAGTCTCCCGGAGCCAACTGGCGGGACTGGTTCATCGACCAAGCTCGTCTCTACCGTCGCGCGTTGCTTGACCATCCAGCACTTGTAACCGTCATCCTCAAGCAGCATCCTCACCGAATCGCCTTGGAGTTTTATGACAAGGCGGTACGCATTCTGCTTCAGAGCGGCGTGCCTCGTCCTGCGATCATTCCTCTCATCGAGAGTATGGAATCGTTTACATTCGGGTCAGTGCTCTACACAACCGCAGCTCAGAGTGACACCGGAGAAATCGATGAGACATTCGAGGCTCTGAATGAGGCTCGGCTGGCCGCTGTGGCGCATGTCGATGATGAGCAGCTGTGGGAGAGCGTGGCCCGATCGATTACCGATGCGGTACTCGCTGCGGGATGGACCCGACTGGTAGCAGAGGAGACTCGGCCGGCAACAGTCCAGCGCTAACTGTGATGTCCAGGCACGTTGGTCAGTCTGGTGACCGGTGGCCGGCCGCCGATGG
>AODO01000053.1 GCA_000341795.1 Rhodococcus triatomae BKS 15-14
GGCCACGCTCGGACCCGTCACGTACAGCTCCCCCACCACACCCACCGGCACCGGACGGAGCCGTTCGTCGAGGACGACGACCGCGCCGCCGGTCGGGGGCCGGCCGATGGTCACCGGCCGATCCGGGTCCATCGGGCCGGTGACGGCGGCGACGACGGTGGCCTCCGTCGGTCCGTACGCGTTGAACATCGCTCGGCCCGGAGCCACCCACTGCCGCACCAGCTCCGGTGGGCAGCTGTCCCCGCCGGTCGCGACGCGCCGCAGATCGGGCACCGCGTCCGCGTCGACGGAGGCGAGGGCGGCGGGCGTGACGAACGCGTGCGTGACCCGTTCGCGGCGCAGCAGTTCGGTGAGTTCGGTGCCGCCGATCACATCCGGCGGTGCCACGACCATGGTGGCGCCGGCGCCGACCGCGAGCAGCAGCTCCAGGATCGATGCGTCGAAGCTCGGCGACGAGAAGTGCAGGGTCCGCGCGTCGCGGGTGATGTCGTACCGCCGACGTTCGTCGGCCGCGAAGCTCGCCAGGCCGCGGTGCGTGACGACGACTCCCTTGGGGACGCCGGTGGAGCCGGAGGTGTAGATCAGGTACGCGGGGTGGTCGATCCGCAGCGGGGTGCGGCGGTCGGCGTCGGTGACCGGGTCGGCGGTGAACGCGGCGAGGTCGGGATCGTCGTGGCCGACGGCGGTGACCCCGTCGGGGACGAGGTGACGCTGGTCGGCGCGGGTGAGGGCGAGTGCGGCGCCGGAGTCCTCGAGCATGTGCAGGATGCGGTCGGCCGGATAGTTCGGGTCCACCGGCACGAACGCGGCACCGGTCTTCGCGACCGCCCACACCGCGAGCACCGACCGCGGCGATCGCGGCAACGCGACCGCGACCACCGTGTCGGGTGCGGCGCCGAGCGCGATCAGGCGGCGGGCGAGCCGGTTCGACTCCGCGTCGAGGTCCCGGTACGACAGGGCGGAGCCGTCGACGCCGTCGACGAGCGCGACACCGTCGGGATTCTCGGCGACCGCCGCCGCCAACAGGTCCGGCAGGGTGTGCGGCGACACCGGCTCGGGTCCGCGGACCGGTGCGAGGGCCGCGACCGTGCCCGCGTCGAGCAGGGGGGCGTCCCCGACCGGTGCGTCGGGCGCGGCCGTCACGGCGGCGATGATCCGGCGCAGCCGCCGGGACAGTTCGTCGATCGTGCTCGGGTCGAAAAGGTCTGTTGCATAGGTGAATCCGGCATCGATTCCGGCGGGGGTGCCGTCCGGGTCGAACCGCTCCGTGCAGGTGAGTTGCAGGTCGAAGTTCGCGATGGTGGTGTCCAGGTCGAGGGCCGAAACCGTCAGCGCGGGCAGTTCCAACCGGGCGTTCTCGGTGTTGCGGAACTCGAACATGACCTGGAACAACGGAGAGTGCGCGGTGCTGCGTTCCGGCGCGAGAACCTCCACCAGCCGCTCGAACGGCAGATCGGACTGGTGGAACGCCTGCAGGTCCCGTTCCCGGACCGCGGAGAGCAACTCGATGAACGAGGCGTCCGGCCGGACATCGGTGCGCAGCACCAGCGTGCCGACGAACATGCCGACCATGTCGTCGAGTTCGGGTTCGCCGCGGCCGGCGATCGGGGTGCCGACAGCGATGTCGGTGGTGCCCGACGAGCGTGCCAGCAGGAGCGCGAGCACAGCGTGCATCGCCATGAACACGGTGGTGCCGCGTTCTCGTGCCGTCGCGATGAGCCGGCGGTGCAGTTCGGCGTCGATGGTGAACGGTGCCGCCGCGCCGCGCAGCGACTGGACCGGTGGCCGCGGCCGGTCGGTGGGCAGCGGCAACAGGTCCGGCAGATCCGCGAGGGTGGTGGTCCAGTAGTCGAGTTGCCGCGCCATCAGGCTGTCCGGGTCGTCCGCGGAACCGAGCACCCGCTGCTGCCACAGTGCGAAGTCCGCGTACTGCACCGGCAGCGGCGTCCACTGGGGCACCAGTCCGGTCGCGCGGGCGCCGTACGCGGTCATCACGTCCCGCGCCAGCGGCGCCATCGAGAATCCGTCGGCGCAGATGTGGTGCAGCACGATGACGAGCACGTGTTCCTGCGGGGTGACACGCAGCAGCGCCGCCCGCAGCGGCGGTGCCGTCGTCACGTCGAAGCCCTCCGACGCCAGCGCGGTGATCCGGTGCGGCAGGTCCGTCTCGGGAATCGGGACCGCGGTCAGGTCGAGGTCGACCTCGTCGGTCGTGAGGACCTCCTGGGTCGGGGCGCCGTCGACGAGCGGGAAGCGGGTGCGCAGCGCCTCGTGCCGCTCCAGGACGTCGGTGACCGCCGCCGCCAGGGCCGCCTCGTCGAGATCGCCGTCGAGCCGGATCGGCATCACGATGTTGTACGCCGGTGAGGTGGTGTCGAACTGGTTGACGAACCACATGCGCTGCTGCGCCAGCGCGACGGGAACCGGGGTGGGCCGCGGCTCCGGGACCAGGGGCGGCCGGTCCGCGGCGGAGGCCGTCGCCGACTCCACCCGCAACGCCAGCGTCGCCACGGTCGGTGCGTCGAACACCTCCCGGACCCCGATGCGGCCGCCGAGGGCGGCGTTCGCACGCGCCACCAACCGGGCGGCGATCAGCGAGTTGCCGCCGAGGTCGAAGAAGTTGTCGTGCACCCCCACCCGCGGCGCCGCGACCAGGTCCGCGACGATCGCGCACAGGATCTCCTCGACCGGGTTGCGCGGTGCGACGAACTCCGCCGACGACACCACGAACTCCGGTTCCGGCAGCGCCTTGCGGTCCAGCTTGCCGGTCGCACCCAGCGGGAACTCGTCGAGGACGAAGACCTGCGCGGGCACCATGTACGCGGCGAGCTCCCCGGCCGCGGCGGCTCGCACCGCGCCGGGGTCCACCTCGGCGCCCGCGTCCGCGACGACGTACCCGATCAGCGACTCGCCGGTGATGTCGTCGTGGTGCACCACGACGACCGACTGCGCGACGCCTGCGGCGGCGAGCAGTGCGGCCTCGACCTCGCCGAGTTCGATCCGCTGGCCGCGGAGCTTGACCTGGAAGTCCGTGCGCCCCAGATACTCGAGGACACCCGCGCTGGGTCGCCCCGGTGCCCGGCTGGGCCGTTCGAGCCAGCGGACCACGTCACCGGTCCGGTACATCCGCGCGCCCGGCTCGGGTGCGAACGGGTCCGCGACGAACCGGTCGGCGGTCAGGTCCGGGCGGCCGACGTAACCCCGGGCGATCTGGACACCGGCGAGGTACAGCTCTCCGCGCACCCCGACGGGGACCGGGTGCAGCCGCGAGTCGAGAACGTAGAGCCGGGTGTTCCACACCGGGGACCCGATCGGCACGGTGGCCGTGTCCGCGGCGGACGTCTCCCAGTAGGTGACGTCGACCGCGGCCTCCGTCGGCCCGTACAGATTGTGCAGCGCGGCGCCGCAGAACCGGCGGAACGTCTCTGCGGTCGCCGGTGGCAGGGCCTCGCCGCTGCAGAACACCCGCAGCAGGCCCGCGCACTCCTCGGGGCGCGCCGCGGACAGGAACGTCGCCAGCATCGACGGCACGAAGTGCATCGTCGTGATGTGTTCGGCGGCGATGACGCGGGACAGGTAGTCGGGGTCGCGGTGGCCGTCGGGGGCCGCGACGACGAGCCGTGCCCCGGTCATCAGGGGCCAGAACAACTCCCACACGGACACGTCGAAGGTCACCGGTGTCTTCTGCAGCACCGCGTCGGAGGTGTCGAGCGGGTACGTGTCCTGCATCCACTGCAGCCGGTTCACGATCGCGCGGTGGGTGACCTCCACGCCCTTCGGTCGCCCGGTCGACCCGGACGTGTACAGCACGTACGCGGCCGAATCGGGGTGCGGCTCCGGCAGCGCGGCACTGCGCTCGGTGGCCTCGTCGAGTTCGTCGAGCAGCAGCAGCGGCGCCTCCGGCGGCAGGCTCTCCCGCAGCGCGGCCGTGGTCAGTACGACGGCCGGCTCCGCGCTGTCGAGTACGTACCGGATCCGGGCCTGCGGATGGTCCGGGTCCAGGGGCACGTACGCCGCACCCGCCCGGACGGCGGCGTGGATCGCGACGAGGAGCTCGTCGGACCGGCGCAACGCCACGGCGACCCGGGCACCCGGACCCACGCCGCGGGCGGCGAGAATCCGCGCCAGATCGTCCACCCGGGAACCGAACTCGTCGAAGGTCCAGCTCCGGTCGCCGAACACCAGCGCCACGTCGTCGGGGGTGCGCTCCCGCTGCGCCCGCACCAGCGCCGGCAGCGTGTCCGCCGCGACGGGAACGGCGGTGTCGTTCCAGTCCTGCACGACCCGGCGGCGTTCGTCGGCGCCCACCACCGGCAGGTCCCCGACCACGGCACCGGGATCGGAGGTCACCGCTTCCAGGACCCGGACCAGTCGATCCGCCATCGCGGACATCGTGGTGTGCTCGAAAAGGTCCTTCGCATAGGCGAACTGGGTCTCCAACGGTCCGGCGCTGCCGTCCGCGGCGGTGTGCTCGGTGACGATCACCTGCAGGTCGAACTTCGCGGTGCCGGTGTCGACGTCCTCCACGTCGGCGGTCACACCGGGCAACTCCAGGTGCGCGTCGACGGCGGCCTGCAGGACGAGCATCACCTGGAACAACGGCGAATGCGCGGTCGTGCGGGTCGGGTTCATCGCGTCGACGAGCACCTCGAACGGCAGGTCGGTGCGGCTCAGGGCGGCGAGGTCGTCGGCGCGGACGCGCTCCAGCAACCCGGTGAACGGTTCGGCCGCGTCGACCTGCGCGCGCAGCACCAGGGTCCCGACGAACATGCCGACGAGGTCGTCGAGGCCGGCCTCGCCACGGCCCGACACCGGCGACCCGATGGAGATGTCGGATTCACCGCTCGACCGCGCCAGCAGCACCGCCAGCGCCGCGTGCAGCACCATGAACAGGCTGGTGCCACGCGCGTGTGCGAGGGCCAGCAGGCGCGCGTGCAGGTCCGCGTCGAGGGTGACGTCGACGGTCCCGCCGCGCATCGACGCCCGTGCCGGGCGCGGCCTGTCGATCGGCAGCGACAGCACCTCGGGGGCGCCCGCGAGGGTGTCGGTCCAGAACCGCAACTGCCGGGCCAGCAGGCTGTCCGGGTCGTCCGCCGACCCGAGCAGGTCCCGCTGCCACAGCGCGTAGTCCGTGTACTGCACAGGCAGCGCAGCCCACGTCGGGGCCCGGCCCTCGATCCGCGCCGCGTACGCGGTCAGCACGTCCCGCGCCAGCGGGCCCATCGACAGGCCGTCGGCGGCGATGTGGTGGACCACCAGCACCAGCACGTGCGTGGTCGGCGTGATCCGCAGCAGCGTCGCACGCAGCGGCGTGGTCGCGGTGACGTCGAAACCGGCGGTCGCCAGCGCCCGCACCCGCGGGCGCAGCCGGTCGACGGGGACGTCCACGGGCGTCAGGTCCGGCGTCGCCTCGGTGGCCGAGCGCACCTGCTGGACGGGTCCCGTCGGGGTGTTCGGGAAGACGGTGCGCAGGGTCTGGTGCCGGTCCACGACGTCACCGAGGGCGGCGGTCAGCGCCGGGACGTCCAGGTGGCCGGTGAGCCGCACCGCGATCGGGATGTTGTACACGGCGGAGGTGGTGTCGAGCTGGTTGACCACCCACATCCGTTGCTGCGCCAGCGACACCGGAACCGGGGCGTCGTGCAGCCGCGCTTCGAGGGCAGGGCGGGTGGTGGCGGTGCCCGCGGCGTCCGCGCGGCCTGCGACGGCCGACACCGTCGGCGCCTCGAACAGGTCCAGCACTCCCAGTGACGTTCCGAGGGCGGCGTTGATCCGGGCGACGACGCGGGTCGCGATCAGCGAGTCGCCGCCGAGGTCGAAGAAGCTGTCGTCGGCACCGACCCGGCCCGCGCGGAGGACCTCGGCGAAGACGGCTGCGACGCGGCGTTCGGTGTCGGTCGCGGGCGCCCGATATGCGGCGGCGGTGGTGTCGAAGTGCGGCTGCGGCAACGCCCGCCGGTCGAGTTTGCCCGCGGGGGTCAGGGGCAGCTCGTCCAGGACGACGAGGGTGGCCGGGACCATGTGCGCGGGCAGCGCCGCCGCCGCCCGCGCGAGCAGCGCGGCGACGTCGACCACGGTGCCCTCGGCGGGCAGCACGTATCCGACGAGGGCCATGTCCCCGGAGGGCCGCAGATGTCCCGTCGTGGCCGCGAACGCGACCGTCGGGTCGCTGCGCAGCACCGAGTCGATCTCCCCGAGCTCCACTCGGAAGCCGCGGATCTTGATCTGGAAGTCGCTGCGCCCCAGGTACTCCAGCTCGCCTTCGCCGTTCCAGCGCACCAGGTCGCCGGTCCGGTACATCCGGCCGCCGGTGAACGGATCCG
>AODO01000054.1 GCA_000341795.1 Rhodococcus triatomae BKS 15-14
GGGGGGGGGCCCGGCCCCGATCCGTTCGTCGAACGTGTTCAGCCGAGACCGTTGCGGGCCTTGGGGAAACGCTTCTGATTCGCGACCCAGCCGGCCATCTTCTTCCAGTGGCCCACACGCGGGGTGACGATGCTCGTCACGCTGCGCTCCCAGCCGGAGGTCGAGACACCCTCGACGGCGTCGACCACGGCATCGGCGGTGGCGATGTCCGCGACGACCTCGTCGCCCAGGACACCGTCCGCACCGACCAGCGTGATCCGCACGCCCGCGTAGCCGATCGGCTGGACGACAGCGGTCGCGGAGCCACCGTGCTCGGCAACGAACTTGCGCACCGCAGCGACGGTCCGCGGAGGTGCGACGACGGTCGGCGCTGCGGCGCCGGAATCCTGGGTGTCCACAGTCATGCCCTCAGGATACGGGAGGGCAGAATCGCACTCATGCGCGCAATCACCGTGACCGAATTCGGCGGACCCGACGTCCTGACTCTCACCGACAGCCCGGACCCCGTGCCGGGCGAGCACGACGTCCTGGTCCGCACCGAAGCCATCGGCGTCAACTACATCGACACGTACTTCCGCACCGGCGCCTACGCCGTCGACCTGCCGTACATCGCCGGTTCCGAGGGCAGCGGCGTCGTCGAGGCCGTCGGCTCCGAGGTGACCGACCTGAAGGCCGGCGACCGGGTCGCGTGGTCGGATGCGCCGGCGAGCTACGCGGAGCTCGTCGTGGTGCCGGCGGCGCGAGCCGTTCCCGTCCCGGACGGTGTCCCGGCCGCTCAGGCCGCGTCCGCACTGTTGCAGGGCATGACGGCGCACTACCTGCTGAACTCGGTCTACCCCGCCCGGCCCGGGGACACGGTGCTCGTGCATGCGGGTGCGGGTGGCGTCGGTCTCATCCTGACCCAGCTGGCTGCCGCGAAGGGCGTCCGGGTGATCACGACCGTGTCGACCGACGAGAAGGAGACCCTGTCACGGGATGCGGGTGCCGCGGAGGTGCTGCGCTACGGCGACGACCTCGCCGAGCGGGTTCGCGCACTGACCGGCGGCGAGGGCGTCGCGGCGGTGTACGACGGCGTCGGTGCCGACACCTTCGAGTCGAGTCTGGCGTCGTTACGGATCCGGGGCACGCTCGCGCTGTTCGGCGCCGCGTCCGGCCCTGTCCCGCCCGTCGATCCGCAGCGCCTCAACCAGGGCGGCTCGCTGTATCTCACGCGTCCCACGCTGGCGCACTTCATCCGCGACCGCGAGGAGCTCCTGTGGCGTTCGGGCGAGGTGTTCTCGGCGATCGCGGACGGGACGCTGACGATCCGGGTCGGCGCGACCTATCCGCTGGCGGACGCCCCGCAGGCACATCGCGACCTGCAGGGCCGTAGGACGACGGGATCCATCGTCCTGGTGCCGTGACGGAACGGGCCGGTCACGTTCCGAGGAACGTGACCGGCCCGCGAACCCGGTACCGGGTGTGTCAGGAGAGCAGGGTCGCGATCGTGTCCCAGCCGAGGACCGAGTCGACGGCGAGCCCGAGGCAGACGACGGCGAGATAGTTGTTCGACTGCAGGAACAGCCGCAGCGGCTTGACCTGCTCACCACGGCGGACGCCGGCGTAGAGCTGGTGCGCCATCAGCAGGAACCAGGCCCCGGCAACCAGCGCGACCGCGGCGTAGATGACGCCCGCGGCGGGGACCAGGACCAGCGTGGTGAGGACGGTCAACCACGTGTAGACGAGGATCTGCTTGGTGACGCGTTCCTCGGTGGCGATCACCGGGAGCATCGGCACACCCGCGGCCTTGTAGTCCTCCTTGTACCTCATGGCCATCGCCCAGGTGTGCGGCGGTGTCCAGAAGAAGATGACGAGGAACAGCACGATCGGTTCCCAGCTGATGCTGCCGGTGACCGCGGCCCAGCCGACCATCACGGGCATACAGCCCGCGGCGCCGCCCCAGATGACGTTCTGCCAGGTCCGCCGCTTGAGCACCATGGTGTAGACGAGTACGTAGAACGCGATGGTCAGCGCGATCAGGATCGCGGCCAGCGGGTACGTCGCCCACCACAGCCATCCGAAGGATGCGACACCGAGCGCCAGTCCGAAGATCAGCGCGTGCGACGTGGGCACCGCCATCCGGGCCAGCGGTCGGCGGGCCGTGCGCTTCATCACCTTGTCGATGTCGGCGTCGACGACACAGTTCAGCGCGTTGGCGCTCGCGGCACCCATCCAGCCACCGAACAGGGTGGCGAGGATGAGCGGGAAGTCGACGGTACCTCGGTCGGCGAGCAGCATCGCGGGGATCGTCGCGACCAGAAGCAGTTCGATGACTCGCGGCTTGGTCAGCGCCACGTACGCGAGGATCGTCCCCACCATCCGACCCCAGACGGTGTCCGACCTGGTGAATGGGGTGGCATCGGGGGCTCCGGCGAGACCGTGTCCGCCACGCTCCACTATCCGCACCGTTTCTCCTACTTCTCGGGCCGTGCCGCGGGGGCCCGGTTTCACGACCCGGCCGGGTCGGCCGTGCTCGCGCCAACGTCTGCCGCTCCGGTGACACTCCGTCGAGCGGGGTCCAGAGCACTACTACACCCGATGGTAGACGGCGAGCCGACCAGAACCGAACCGGGCACTGCGACGAGGCGCGCCGGTGGACACCGGATCGACCGGTGTGCACCCGAGCACTAGTGTTGTCTCGGAACTACGCTTGGATTCGAACCCGTCGAGAACACGAGGCGACACGGCCTCGGATTCACGTGTCGGGTTCGCGGTCCCATGGGCCCGACCCGAGGTCGAGCTCACCGCGAACGTCCCGCGTCGCCGTTCACCTATGTCAGGAGACTTGAAGCTCGTGTCGACCACAGACGAGATCCGCGTCCTCACCCAGCCTGCGCATCCCGCCGACTGGACCGACCTGGACACCAAGGCGGTCGACACCGCTCGTGTCCTCGCCGCAGACGCCGTGCAGAAGGTCGGCAACGGCCACCCGGGTACCGCGATGAGCCTGGCGCCGCTCGCGTACACCCTCTTCCAGCGGATCATGCGGCACGATCCCGCGGATGCCGAGTGGGTCGGACGCGACCGCTTCGTTCTCTCCTGCGGGCACTCCAGCCTGACCCTGTACATCCAGCTCTACCTGTCGGGGTACGGCCTGGAGCTCTCCGACCTCGAGGCGCTGCGCACCTGGGGTTCGCTGACCCCGGGTCATCCCGAGTTCGGTCACACCACGGGCGTGGAGATCACCACCGGCCCGCTCGGTCAGGGCCTGGCCTCCGCAGTCGGCATGGCGATGGCCGCGCGCCGCGAGCGCGGTCTGTTCGACCCCGACGCCCCGGCCGGCACCAGCCCCTTCGACCACCACGTGTACGTCATCGCCTCCGACGGCGACCTCCAGGAGGGCGTCACCTCCGAGGCGTCGTCGATCGCGGGCGTGCAGCAGCTCGGCAACCTCGTCGTGTTCTACGACGACAACGAGATCTCCATCGAGCACGACACCGCCATCGCGTTCGGTGAGGACGTCGCCAAGCGCTACGAGGCGTACGGCTGGCACGTGCAGCGCGTCGACGGCGGCGAGAACGTGACCGCGATCATCGAGGCGGCGGAGGCGGCGAAGGCCGTCACCGACAAGCCGTCGATCATCATCCTGCGAACCATCATCGGCTACCCGGCGCCGACGAAGATGAACACCGGCGACGTGCACGGCGCCGCGCTCGGTGCGGACGAGGTCGCCGGCGTGAAGAAGGCGCTCGGATTCGACCCCGAGAAGAGCTTCGACGTCGACCCGGCCGCACTGGCACACGCCCGAGAGGTCGTCGCCCGCGGGGAGGCCGCCCGCGCCGAGTGGCAGACCGCGTTCGATGCGTGGGCCGGCCGCGAGGCCGAGCGCAAGGCGCTGTTCGACCGTCTCCGGACCGGTGAGTTCCCCGAGGGCTGGACGGACGTCCTGCCGACGTGGGAGCCGGACGCGAAGGGTGCCGCGACCCGCAAGGCGTCGAGCAAGGTGCTCAACGCACTCGGCCCGATCCTGCCCGAGCTGTGGGGCGGTTCCGCCGACCTCGCCGGCAGCAACAACACCACGATCGACGGTTCCGACTCGTTCGGCCCGACGTCGATCTCGACGAAGGACTGGAACGCGCAGCCCTACGGCCGGACACTGCACTTCGGTATCCGCGAGCACGCGATGGGCTCGATCCTGAACGGCATCGCGCTGCACGGTCCGACGCGCCCGTACGGCGGCACGTTCCTGGTGTTCAGTGACTACATGCGCCCGGCGGTCCGCCTGGCCGCGCTGATGGGTGTGCCCTCCGTCTACGTGTGGACGCACGACTCCATCGGTCTCGGCGAGGACGGCCCGACGCACCAGCCGATCGAGCACCTCGCGGCGCTGCGCGCCATCCCGAACATGTCCGTCGTGCGCCCGGGTGACGCCAACGAGACGGCGCAGGCCTGGCGCTACGCGCTGGAGAACACCACGGGCCCGACCGCGCTGGCGCTGACTCGTCAGGACATCCCGGTTCTCGACGGCACGAGGGAACGGGCGGTGGAAGGCGTCAAGCGCGGCGCCTACGTCCTGGAGGACTCCTCCACGGGCACGCCCGAGGTCATCCTCCTCGCGACCGGCTCCGAGCTGTACCTGGCCGTGGAGGCCCGCAAGGCGCTCGAGGCCGACGGCATCGGCACCCGTGTCGTGTCGGTTCCCTGCCTCGACTGGTTCAACCAGCAGGACCAGGCGTACCGCGACGAGGTGCTGCCGCCCGCGACCCGCGCCCGCGTCTCGGTCGAGGCCGGCATCGCGATGCCGTGGTGGCGACTGCTCGGCGATGCCGGTGAGGCCGTCTCCATCGAGCACTTCGGCGCGTCCGCCGACCACAAGACCCTCTTCCGCGAGTTCGGGTTCACGGCCGAGAACGTGATCGCCGCTGCTCGCCGCACGCTGGACCGAGTGAAGGGCTGATCGCCATGACACAGAACCAGAACCTTGCCGCCCTGTCCGCCGCCGGAGTCTCGGTGTGGCTGGACGACCTGTCCCGCAGCCGGCTGGAGACGGGCAACCTCGCGCAGCTGGTGGCGGAGAAGTCGGTCGTCGGTGTGACGACCAATCCGTCGATCTTCCAGGCTGCGCTCAAGGGCCCCGAGTACCAGGCGCAGCTGCACGACCTCGCGGCTCGTGGCGCGAACGTCGACGACACCGTTCGCGCGTTGACGACCGACGACGTGCGCAACGCCTGCGACCTGCTGGCGCCGCAGTACGAGGCGTCGGGCGGTGTCGACGGCCGGGTGTCCATCGAGGTCGATCCGCGGCTCGCCCACGACACCGACGGCACCGTCGCTCAGGCGATCGAGCTGTGGAAGATCGTCGACCGGCCGAACCTGCTCGTCAAGATCCCGGCGACCCTGGCGGGCCTGCCCGCCATCACCCGGGTGATCGCCGAGGGCATCAGCGTCAACGTGACCCTGATCTTCTCGGTCGAGCGGCACAAGGCCGTGATCGACGCCTACCTCGCCGGCCTGGAGTCCGCGAAGGCCGCGGGTCACGACCTGTCGACGATCCACTCGGTGGCCTCCTTCTTCGTGTCCCGGGTGGATACGGAGATCGACGCCCGCCTGGAGAAGATCGGCACGGACGCGGCCCTGGCACTGCGCGGCAAGGCGGGCGTGGCCAACGCCCGGCTCGCCTACGCGGCGTACCAGGACGTGTTCGAGTCCGGTGACCGCTTCGCCGATCTCGCGAAGTCCGGCGCCCGGGTACAGCGGCCGCTGTGGGCGTCGACCGGCGTGAAGAACCCGGACTACCCCGACACCCTGTACGTGACGGAGCTGGTCGCGGCCAACACGGTGAACACGATGCCGGAGAAGACCCTGGACGCGGTCGCCGACCACGGAGTCGTCACCGGCGACACCGTTTCCGGGACCGCGGCGGCCTCGCAGGAGGTCTTCGACGCGGTCGCCGCGGCAGGTGTCGATCTCGCCGAGGTCTTCGACAAGCTCGAGTCGGAGGGCGTCGACAAGTTCGAGGTTTCCTGGAACGAACTCCTGGAGGCCACCGCCGCGTCACTCTCCGCGGCAGGCTGATCACGGTGGGGGGCACGGGCGCCGGTCCGCGGCAGAGAACAGACACGACACCCGCGCAGTGGGTCAACCCGCTCCGCGACGAGCGTGACAAGCGGCTGCCGCGCATCGCCGGCCCGTGCTCCCTGGTGATCTTCGGCGTCACCGGAGACCTGGCACGCAAGAAGCTCCTGCCCGCCGTGTACGACCTGGCGAATCGGGGACTGCTTCCGCCCGGGTTCACCCTGATCGGGTTCGCCCGACGGGACTGGACGGACGAGCATTTCGCCGCCGTCGTCCACGATTCGGTACGCGAGCACGCGCGCACCGAGTTCCGTGAGGTGGTGTGGGAGCGACTCGCCGAGGGAATTCGCTTCGTGCAGGGCAACTTCGACGACGATGCCGCGTTCGACGAGCTCGCGAAGACCCTGGCATCGGTGGACGAGCAACGCGGAACCGGCGGCAATCACGCCTTCTACCTTGCGATCCCGCCGGCCGCCTTCCCCACGGTGTGCGAGCAGCTGTCGCGATCCGGGCTCGCCGAACCGGGCGAGGACCAGTGGCGCCGGGTGGTGATCGAGAAGCCGTTCGGCCACGACCTCGAGTCGGCGAAGGAACTCAACGCCGTCGTGAACACCGTCGTCCCCGAGGACTCCGTCTTCCGGATCGACCACTATCTCGGCAAGGAGACGGTCCAGAACATCCTGGCGTTGCGGTTCGCGAACCAGCTGTTCGATCCGATCTGGAACTCCCACTACGTCGACCACGTCCAGATCACCATGGCCGAGGACATCGGCCTCGGTGGCCGAGCGGGCTACTACGACGGGATCGGCGCCGCGCGGGACGTCATCCAGAACCACCTTCTTCAGCTCCTGGCGTTCACCGCGATGGAGGAACCGGTGAGCTTCGAGCCGTCGGAGCTGCAGGCGGAGAAGATCAAGGTGCTCTCCGCGACGCGGCTCGCGCAGCCTCTCGACGAGACCACCGCCCGCGGGCAGTACTCGGGCGGCTGGCAGGGCGGCCGCAAGGTCGTCGGCCTGCTCGACGAGGAGGGGTTCTCGAAGGACTCCACCACGGAGACGTTCGCCGCCATCACCCTCGAGGTCGACACCCGCCGCTGGGCCGGGGTCCCGTTCTACCTGCGCACCGGAAAGCGATTGGGCCGCAGGGTCACCGAGATCGCAGTGGTGTTCAAACGGGCGCCGCATCTGCCGTTCGACCAGACGATGACCGAGGAACTCGGTCAGAATGCGCTGGTGATCCGGGTCCAGCCGGACGAGGGCGTCACGATGCGGTTCGGCTCGAAGGTGCCGGGCTCCTCGATGGAGGTCCGGGACGTGAACATGGACTTCAGCTACGGACAGGCGTTCACGGAGTCATCCCCCGAGGCGTACGAACGGCTGATCCTCGACGTCCTGCTCGGCGAGCCGTCGCTGTTCCCGGCGAACGCGGAGGTCGAGCTCTCCTGGAAGATTCTCGACCCCGTCCTCGACCACTGGGCGGCGTCCGGACGGCCGGAACCGTACGAGGCAGGCACGTGGGGCCCGCTGTCGTCGCAGGAGATGCTTCGCCGCTCCGGACGCGAATGGAGGCGCCCGTGATCATCGACATCCCGGCAACCACGACCGGGGCCGTCAACAAGCGACTCGTCGAGGTCCGTGAGGCCGGCGGCGCCGTCACACTCGGGCGCGTCCTGACGCTGGTCGTGAGCACCGACGACGACGAGAACGCGGAGTCGGTGATCGAGGCGGCCAACGAGGCGAGCCGCGAGCATCCGTGTCGCGTCATCGTGGTGACCCGCGGCGGCCGGGAGGGCGAGTCACGACTGGACGCCCAGATCCGCGTTGGCGGCGACGCCGGTGCCTCCGAGGTGGTCGTGCTCCGGTTGTACGGCGAGCTCGCCGGGCACGAGGACAGCGTCGTCGTCCCCTTCCTCCTCCCCGACACCCCGGTCGTGGCGTGGTGGCCGGACAAGCCGCCCGCCGTCCCCGCAAGGGATCCGTTGGGACAGTTGGCGGTTCGTCGCATCGTCGACGCGACGGGCGCACCGGACCCGCGAGCGACCATCACGTCGCGACTGCGGTCGTACACGGCAGGCGACACCGATCTCGCGTGGGCGCGCGCGACGCCGTGGCGGGCACTGCTCACCTCGGCGCTCGATCAACCACCCCACGAGAAGATCCTGTCGGCGACGGTGTCCGGCCTGGCCACGGAACCCGCGGTCGATCTGATCGCGGGATGGCTCGCGAGCCGGATCGAGGGCCCGGTGCAGCGGCTCTCCGGCAATCTGCAGGTCGATCTGCAACGTGAGACGGGAACCATCTCCCTGAGTCGCCCTCAGGAGGGCAAGACGGCGACGCTGAGCCGTACGGGTGCACCCGACGCACTGGTCTCGTTGGCCCGCAGGGAGACCCGCGACTGCCTCGCCGAAGATCTGCGGCGACTCGATCCGGACGAGGTGTACCGGGCGGCGCTCGCGGGCCTGGAACGAGTGGTCTGGGAATGAGGGTCCGCCGCCTGTCGCCCGCGAAGGCGGCAGGTCGTTCGGCTCGTGAACGGTCCTCCACCTGACGCGACGCAACGCCTAGGGTGGAATCCATGACTCAATCCGTGACCGTGCAGACCTACGACGATTCCGCAGCGCTGGTCGAGGCGGCGGCAGCCAAGCTGATCGACGTGATCGTGGACGCGCAGGCCGCTCGGGGTACCGCTTCCGTCGTCCTGACCGGTGGTGGCAACGGAATCGGGGTGCTTCGGGCACTTCGTGCCGACTCCGGCAGGATCGACTGGTCGAAGGTCGACATCTTCTGGGGTGACGAGCGTTTCGTCCCCGCCGGCCATCCGGATCGCAACGAGGTCCAGGCCCACGAGGCACTGCTCGATCACGTCCCCGTGGATCCAGCGCGTCTGCACCCGATGCCGTACGGGGACGGCGCGTACGCCGGCGACCCGGATGCAGCAGCGCACGCCTACGAACATCTCCTCGCGGCGCACGCCGTTGGCGGGCCGATTCCCGACTTCGACGTCCACCTGCTCGGGATGGGCGGCGAGGGGCACGTCAACTCGCTGTTCCCGGAGACCGACGCGGTGCGGGAACAGTCCCGCTTCGTGGTCGGCGTGACCGACTCCCCCAAGCCGCCCGCCGAGCGGGTGACGTTGACGCTGCCCGCCGTCCAGCGGGCACGGCGGGTGTGGCTGCTCGTCGCCGGCGCCGACAAGGCGGAGGCGACGGCGGCCGCGATCGGCGGCGCGGACCCGGTGGACGTGCCGTCCGCCGGCGCTCTCGGCGCCGAGGAAACGGTGTGGTTCCTCGATCGGGCGGCCGCCGCGAGCCTCCCGTCCTGACGTGCTCACTCCCCCGCCGCGTCCTCCGGCTTCGCGTCCCGCGGGTCCACGGCCCGCGGGCGCCCCTCGCCGGAGACGCCGCGGTGCAGCAGTGCCTCAGACCGCGGCCCCGACCGGCCCCGTGACGTCCCCCGCAATCCGAGACGCCCCTGCATGCCGCTGGTGCACCGTTCCACTGCGCGCTCCCTCCAGTTCGTGTTGCTGGATTGGACGCGCCGCCAGGCGATCCGGTTCCGTCCGCGGCTACCCGCTGTTGCGCAGGGCCGTAGCCAAGCCGTTCATCGTCAACTGGATGCCGCGGCGAACGAGGTCGCTGTCGTCCCCGGCGCGGTACCTGCGCAGCAGTTCGACCTGCAGATGGTTGAGCGGCTCGAGGTACGGGAACCGGTTGTAGATGGACCGCTCCAACGCGGGGTTGTCGGCGGTGAGCGAGTCGTTCCCGGTGATCTCCCGGTACATGCGCACGGTCCGTCCGTGTTCCGCGGTGATCCTCCCGAACACGCGGTCCCGGAGGTCCGTGTCGGGAACGAGCTCGGCGTACCGGGCGGCGAGACCCATGTCGGACTTCGCCATCACCATCGCCATGTTGGACAGGACCGTCCGGAAGAACGGCCACCTCGCGTAGAGGTCGGAGAGCGTGGCCAGGCGAGCCGGGTCGTCGGCCACCCAGCTCTCGAACGCCGTCCCGGTCCCGTACCAGCCGGGCAGCATCACCCTGGACTGGCTCCACGACAGCACCCACGGGATCGCGCGCAGGTCGGTGATCGCGCGAGTCGGTTTGCGTGACGCGGGCCGGGATCCGATGTTGAGCGCCCCGATCTCGGCGACCGGTGTGGACGTGGTGAAGTACTCCACGAATCCCGGTGTCTCGTGGACGAGTGCGCTGTATGCGACGCGTGCGCGCTCGGCCAGGTCGTCGAGCAGCCGGTAGGCGTCGTCGGCGTCCGCGCCGAGTCCCTCCACGTCGAGGAGTGTCGTCTCCAGGGTCGCCGCCAGCAGTGCCTCGAGGTTCCTGCGGGCCATCGGCGGCTGCGCGTACTTGGCGGCGATCACCTCGCCCTGTTCGGTGATCCGAAGTGATCCGGTGACGGCGCCGGGCGGCTGGGCGAGGATCGCCTCGTAGCTCGGTCCGCCACCACGTCCGACCGTGCCGCCGCGACCGTGGAACAGCCGCAACCGGATTCCGGTTTCCCTGGCCGCGTCGACGAGGTCGAGCTCGGCCCGGTACAGCGCCCAGTTAGCGGCGAGGTAGCCGCCGTCCTTGTTCGAGTCCGAATAGCCGAGCATCACCTCCTGCAATCCGCCGTGGGCGTCGACGAGCGCCCGGTACTCGGGTACCGCCAGCGCCGCGCGCAGCGTCGCCGCTCCCCCGCGCAAGTCCTCGATGGTCTCGAACAGCGGAACCACGTTGGGCGCCGGGCGGTCCGGCGATCCGGGAACGAGCAGTCCGCACTCCTTCAGCAGCACGGCGGCCTCGAGCATGTCGCTCACCGAGGTGCACATGCTGATGATGCAGTTCGGAATCGCACCGGGGCCGATGTCGTCGACGGCGGCGGCCGCGGCGGCGAGGATGGCGAGTTCGGAGGTGGTGCGTTCCCCGAACTCGGTGCCGGGTCGCGTGAGTGGGCGTGGTGTGCGAAGTTCCGCCGCGAGCAGCGCCACCCGATCGGCCTCGTCGAGCGAGCGGTAGTCGGAATGCACTCCCGCCCAGGCGAACAACTCGGCGATCACCTCCTCGTGCACCTCCGAGTTCTGCCGCAGGTCGAGTCCGGCGAGGTGGAAACCGAAGGCCTGCACGGATTCCCGGAGCGTGGCGAGGTGCGCGTCGGCGATCACCTCGTCGCCGTGCGCACGCAGCGACACGTCCACCACGCCGAGATCGGCGAGCAGCTGGTCGGGTGTCCGGTACGGATCCAGTCCGGTGTCGGTGAGCGCTGCGGACGACAGGCGGGCGGTGTCGTCGCCGAGGATCGCGATCGCGGCCTCGGTCGTCCTGGCCCGCATGCCGCGGAGGGCACGCCGGTACGGTTCGTCCGCCCGGGACGGACTCTGGTCGCCGGACGCGTCGGCGAGGGCGGCGAGATCCGGCGTGACCGTCACCAGCCGCGCGGACATCGCCAGTTCCTGTTCGAGTCGTTCGAGGTCGTGCAGATGTCGGTCGAGGGCGGTCGCGGATGCGCGATGGGTGGCGCGGTGCACGACCTCCGCCGTCACGTAGGGATTGCCGTCGCGGTCGCCGCCGATCCAGGATCCGGTACGCAGCATGGGTTCGCGAAGCAGGTCGGCGTCAGGCCAACGACGGCGCAGTTCGCGCCGGAGCGACGCGTTCAGCCTCGGCACGACCTCGAAGAGTGCGGCGTCGTAGTAGCGCAGCCCGACCTCGATCTCGTCCTGGATGCGTAGCCGCGCCAGCCGGATCAGAGCGGTCTGCCACAGCGCGAGCACCTGGCGCCGCAGTTCCAGGTCGATCTCGTCGGGGTCCCGCTCCGGATGCGCCCGGCGGTGCATCAGTTCGGTGATGCGACTCTGGATCTCGAAGACGCTCCGGCGCCGTGTCTCCGTGGGGTGAGCGGTGATCACGGGCACGACCTGCGCTCCGGACAACGACTCGGCCACCACCGCCGGATCGAGATGTGCGGAATCGAGTTTCGCGTAGGTGGCGGCGAGACTGCTGTCCTGCGGCGGTTCGCCGGCACGGACGTGCATCACCCGTCGTCGCTCGCGGTGCAGGTCCTCCGCCAGGTTCGCGAGGAGCGCGAAGTGGCTGAACGCACGGATCACCGGGATGGCGGAGTCCACGTCCACGTCGGCGAAGAGCTCGGCGAGCTCGGCGCGGTCGATTTCGGAGCGGCGCACCCGGAACGACTCGACCCGGGCCCGTTCGACGAGGTCGAACACCTGGGGGCCGGCCTGGTCGCGAACGATGTCGCCCAGGATTCCGCCGAGCAGTCGGATGTCCTCGCGCAGGGGTTCGGTGGCCGCACGGGAGGTGTCGGTGCGCTGCTGCGTCGTCATCGCCCAAGTATCGGGGCGGGTGGCGCGCCACGCAGGGTGAGTCACGGCCTCGATGCGCCTGCACGGCGTGCCCGTCAGGCCTTGAAGACGACCCGCACCGGAGTGAGCCTGGCGATGACCCGTGGCGTGCCCGGGTCGTCGTTCTCCCAGCGTGCCGCGCCGGTGTACACCGTCAGCTGAACTTGATCTCGAGGCCGATGCCGAGGATGGCGATGAGCCAGATGAGGCCGGTGAACACGGTGAGCCGGTCGAGGTTCTTCTCCACGACGGTGGAGCCGGACAGGCTCGACTGGACGCCGCCACCGAAGAGGCTGGACAGACCGCCGCCCTTGCCGCGGTGCAGCAGCACCAGCAGGATCAGCAGGAGGCTGGAGATCACCAGCAGGATGTCCAGGAAGAGGTTCATCTCGGCGGTCGCTGCCCTTCGGTCGGGTGTGGTCACAAGCCGCCCCAGCCTACCGTCAGGACGCCGCGACGGCACACAGTGTCCCGAACATCGTTTCGTCACCTTCGCACCCCACCGACGCACCCCACCTCACCAGCGTCGACAACTTCCGTGACGTCGCGGGCACGGATGCCGATTACGCCGCCCCCGGCGGTCACGTGACCAAGGGCGCCTTCTACCGATCCAACGCGCTACCTGCTGCCGAGCATCGCGGGCGTCGATGCGCAGACCACCATGGACGACTACCTGCTCACCAACGAGTGCACCGGCCGCGGCCCGCTGGGTGGGACATCCGTACCGGTTCTCCTGCTCCGTGGGAGAACCGGTACGTCCCGCATTCGGGGCGTGGCTACCTTCCCGAGCGACATCGCCCATCGACGGAAGGTCCGAGAATGTCCCGCACCACGAAGAACGGTTTCATTCCCCGAGTTCCCGCCGCACTTCTGCTCGCGACCGGCACCCTGCTCGCCGGCAGCGGCGTCGCGTTCGCCGAGCCTGCCGTACCGCCCGCACTGGCCGTTCTGCTCGACACCGGCTCCGCGACCGGGAGCATCTCACCGGTCGCCGATGCCCCGCGCCTGTCAAGCGTCGACAACTTCCGTGACGTCGCGGGCACCGGCGCCGGCTACGCGACCCCGCGCGGCACCGTGAACAAGGGCGTCTTCTACCGCTCCAACGCGATCGTCCCCGACGACGCGGACCTCGCCACCCTGACAGCACTCGGCTTGACCACGGCCTACGACCTGCGTGGACCCGACGAGATCGCCCAGAAGGCCGACCGCCTCCCCGCGGGGGTGTCGTACGTGAACATCCCGATTCTCGCGGGGAACGTGAACGAGCTCGTCGCCCGCATCCACTCTCCGGAGGACGCCCGCCAGGAGATGCGGAAGATGAACCGCGACTTCGTCACCGGGGCGGTCGAGCGTGCCGGGTTCGCGCAGTTGCTGACCTCGCTGGCGGAGACCGACGGCGCGCAGGTCTTCCACTGCACCGCAGGCAAGGACCGCACCGGCTGGACCTCCTACCTGCTGCTGAGCATCGCCGGTGTCGACGGGGGAACCATCATGGACGACTACCTCCTCACCAACGAGTACACGGCCGAGTCGATGGCGAAGACCCTCGCCTATCTGCGGCAGACCCAGGGTGACGCGGTGGCGGAGAACTTCGGCCCGCTCGTCGGCGTCGAGGCGTCCTACCTGCAGGCCGGCATCGACCAGCTCACCGCCGACTACGGCACCGTCGAGAACTACCTGACCACGGGTCTCGGCCTGTCTGCGGACACGATCGCCGCGCTGAAGGCGAAGCTGCTCGCCTGATCCACCTGCCACCACTGCGCCCGTGAGCGGACTTCCTCCGCTCACGGGCGCGGGGCGTCACAGATCCCGGGCGAGGGCGCGTCCGGCGGCGCGGCCCGAGAAGATGCAGCCGCCGAGGAAGGTGCCCTCGAGCGCGTTGTAGCCGTGGACACCACCGCCGCCGAACCCGGCGACCTCGCCTGCCGCGTACAGGCCGTCGAACGGGGTGCCGTCGGGCCGGATCACCTGCGAGTCGAGGTTCGTCTCGAGCCCACCGAGGGTCTTGCGGGTGAGCAGGTTCAGCCGGACCGCGATCATCGGGCCCTGCGTCGGATCCTGCAGCTTGTGCGGCTTCGCGACGCGGATCACCTTGTCGATCGTGTACGTGCGGGCGTTGCGCACCGCCATGATCTGCATGTCCTTGGTGTAGGTGTTGTCGATCTCGCGGTCCCGGGCGACGACCTCCCGTTCCACCTGCTCGAAGTCGAGCGGAGGTCCGGGGTTGATCGCGTTCATACCCTCGACGAGGTCGCGCAGGTTGTCGCGTACGACGAAGTCCTCGCCGTGTTGCTTGAACGCCTCGACCGGACCGGTCGCACCCTTCTTGACGCGACCGAGCAGGAGCTTGAGATCCTTGCCGGTCATGTCCGGGTTCTGTTCGGAACCCGACAGCGCGAACTCCTTCTCGATGATCGACTGCGTGAGGATGAACCACGTGTGGTCGTGGCCGGTACCGACGATGTGCTTGAGCGTCGCGAGGGTGTCGTACCCGGGGAACAGCGGAACCGGCAGCCGCTGTCCGGTCGCGTCGAGCCACAGGGACGACGGGCCGGGAATGATGCGGATCCCGTGGTTCGGCCAGATCGGATCCCAGTTCGCGATGCCCTCGGTGTAGTGCCACATGCGGTCGCGGTTCACGATGTTGCCGCCAGCCGATTCGGTGATTCCCAGCATCCGGCCGTCCACGTGTGCGGGGACGCCGGTCACCATCCGCTTCGGCGCCGGGCCGAGCCGCGAGGTCGGCCAGTTCTCCTTGACCAGGTCGAAGTTTCCGCCGATGCCGCCGGAGGTGACGACGACCGCCTGAGCGCGAAGCTCGAACTCGCCCGCTGCGTCCCGGTTCGACTTCACGCCACGCGGTTCGTGCGACGGCGCGAGCACGGTTCCGCGCACACCCACCGCGGCGCCGTTCTCCACGATCACCTCGTCCACCTGGTGCCGGTACCGGAAGGTGACGAGTCCGCGAGCGGCGGCCTCGAGGACCGGCTCGCGGAACACCCGCACCACCTCGGGTCCGGTGCCCCACGTGATGTGGAAGCGGGGCACCGAGTTGCCGTGCCCGGTGGCCAGCCCGCCACCGCGCTCGGCCCACCCGACGTTCGGCATCACCCGAAGGCCCAGGTCGTGCAGGTAGGACCGTTTGTCACCGGCGGCGAAGCCGACGTAGGCCTCGGCCCACTGTCGCGGCCAGTGGTCCTCGCGGTCACGGTCGAAGGCAGCGCTGCCCATCCAGTCCTGCATCGCCAGCTCGAGGGAATCCTTGATGCCCATCCGCCGCTGCTCCGGACTGTCGACGAGGAACAGGCCACCGAGCGACCAGAACGCCTGGCCGCCGAGATTGGCCTCGTTCTCCTGGTCGACGACCAGGACCGACTTGCCGGCGCGGGTCAGCTCGTACGTGGCGACCAGGCCGGCGAGCCCGCCTCCGACCACGATGACGTCTGTGTTCTCGGACATCTGCACCTCACTTGTTCTCGCTGGGACTGCTGGGTTCGCTGTAGTTCCGCAGCACGCACAGGAAGAGATCCGTGCGCGCGTCGGCGACGTCGGGTCGGTCCGGTTCGAGGAGGACCTGGGCCGCGGTGCCGTCGTGCACGGCGACGAGAGCCCGCCCGAGGGCGCCGCGATCCGTCACGCGGCGTCCCGCCCGCGCCAGGGCGGATTCGACGAGCGGCAGGATGACGGTCTGGATCGCCGCCTCGCGTTCTGCCATCGCCGCCCGGAGTTCGGGGTGGCGCAGTGCGTGTGCGGTGAACTCCGAGGTGACGCGATACCAGCGGTCGTCGACCGGGATCACGGACAGGACGCGCGCGGCAGCGACGTCGAGGTCCGCGACGTCGGGCCTCCCGTCGGATTCGGCCGCCGCGACCTCGTCCTCGATGTCCCGCAGCATCTGCGCGGACTTCCCCTCCCACATCGCGAGGAACAGCTCGTCCAGGGAGGTGAAGTTGGAGTAGAACGCGCCCCTCGTGTATCCGGCCCGCTCGCAGACCTGTTCGACGGTCGAGCGGCCGAAGCCCTCCTCGGCGAACACGTCGAGGGCCGCGGCGAGCAGCCGTTCCCGCGTGTGCGCTCGGCTTCTCGGCATGTTCGATACATTAATGTATCGAACGCGATCGGATGTCCGATTCGGCCGAGATCACCGACGGCGGGTCGTCCTCACAGGCGCTGCCAGCCACGATCCAGACCGAGTTGCCGAAGCCTCGCCTCGAACGCCTCGGTGCGCGCGGAGTTCTCGAAGAAGTCCTCCTGCTCGACGATCCGCCCCCACTGCGTTCGCACCAGCAGCACGAACCGGGACCGCTGACCCTCGCCGCGGTTGCGCGGCGAGGAACGGCCGTGGAACCGCACGACCGCGGTCATGCGCCACGGCGGGCCACCGAAGTACGCCTCGGTGATCTCCCCGCGAAAATCCCCGGCGACGTATCCCCTGAGAAACGTCTCGATGGCGTCGCGGCCGACATGCAGACCCGACCACGGGCGGTCACCGTCGGGAAAACGCAGCACCGCATTCGGGTGGTAGGCGGCGAGCAGCGGCCGATGATCCCCGGCATTCAGCGACACGACGTACCGTTCGAACCGGCTCAGCACGGCATGCCGCACCACGAATCGCCCACCGGATGTGGTGCTCGCCCCCGCGGCGAACCAGGAATTCATGGCGAACAGTGTGCAGGACACCCGAATCCGTTGCCCGGCGGGGCCGTTCGAGCAAGGTCCACCCCGGGGACACCGGGTGGGCACCGGCGACCCGGCGAACGCCGCGAGCGGTTCGATAACGATCCGCCCCACGCGTCGCGCACGCCGCGCCGACCTGCTCGTCCGCACCGATACTTCAGGTGTGACGTCGACCATGCGCACCTGGATCTCTTCCCTGACCGTGACGATTCTCGCCGTAGCGGGCATCGCAGCCGCGCAGCCCGCGACCGGCGGCGCACAAACACCCGCCTGGCAGTACACGATGGTCGCCTTCTCCAACGCGAGCGACCGAGACATGGACGTGTACGAATCGGCGAACGGCACCGACTTCCAGCCTCTCCGACTGTCGGCCTACCGACCCCCGTCCGGGCTGGTGCGTGACCCGAGCATCTTCCGGCACACCGACGGGTTCTACTACGTGACCTACACGACCGTCGACGGCGCGAACATCGGTTTCGCGCGGAGCAGCGACCGGATCAACTGGACCTACCTCGGATTCTGGCCGGTCCCGTTCTGCTGCGCCCTGCTGCCGGGGACCGGGGACGGCACGGGCTCGGCCAGCCCGCCGGGTTCCTCCGGCTCGGCCGGATTCAGCGACGGCCCGTCACTGTCGCCGTTCACCACGAAGGCCTGGGCACCCGAGTGGTTCGTCGACGGCGACCGCGTGAGCGTCATCCTCTCCATGTCCACCGGCGGCGGATTCGTGCCCTACCTGATGACTGCACTCGACCCGTCGCTGCGAATCTGGAGCCTGCCCGTCCCCCTCGCCGGGATCGGCGCCGACCACATCGACACCACCGTGGTCAAGGTCGGATCGACCTATCACGCGTTCACCAAGAACGAGACGAAGAAGGTCATCGAACACGCCGTCGCCCCGTCGGTGACGGGCCCCTACACCTTCGTCCCGCCCGGGAACTGGGGCTCACCCGTCGAAGGTCCGTCCGTCGTCCAGCTGCCGGACGGTACCTGGCGGATGTACTTCGACGCCTACACCGAGGGCAGGTATCTCTACTCGGACAGCGCGGACGGGCTGAACACCTGGTCCACACCGCAGGAACTGCCCGGGCTGTCCGGCACGGTGCGCCATGCCGGCGTGATCCGGGAACCGGCGTAGACGACGGTGGGCGCGTGACCCGAAGGGGTCACGCGCCCACCGTCGTCCAACGCACTGCTCAGATCACGGGAGAGGTCCTCCGGCCGCGATCGCGGACAGCGTCGCGAACTCGTCGGCCTTCAGCGAGGCACCGCCCACCAGTCCGCCGTCGATGTCGGGCTGGGCGACCAGTTCGCCGACGTTCTTGGCGTTGACCGAACCGCCGTACAGCACGCGGACGTCCGCGGCGACCTCCGGGGACGCCAGCTCGGCGAGGGTGGACCGCACCGCGGCGCACACCTCCTGCGCGTCGGCGGCCGATGCGACCTTGCCGGTGCCGATGGCCCACACGGGCTCGTAGGCGACGACGACCTTGCCGATCTGATCCGCGGAGAGGCCCGCGAGCGAGCCCTTCAACTGGGACACGTTGTGGTCGACGTGGTTTCCGGCCTCACGGATGTCGAGGCCCTCGCCGATGCACACGATCGGCGTGACGCCCGACCCCAGTGCAGCCTTGGTCTTGGCGAGCACGATCTCGTCGGTCTCGCCGTGGTACTGCCGACGCTCCGAGTGCCCGACCACGACGTAGGTGCAGCCGAGCTTGGCCAGCATCGCGGCACTGACCTCGCCGGTGTACGCACCCGACGCGTGCTGCGAGACATCCTGCGCACCGTAGGTGAGCAGCAGTTTGTCGCCCTCGACGATGGTCTGCACGGAACGGATGTCGGTGAACGGCGGGATCACCGTCACGTCGACCTTGTCGAAGTACTTGTCCGGCAACGAGAAGGCGATCTTCTGCACCAGGGCGATGGCCTCGAGGTGGTTCAGATTCATCTTCCAGTTGCCGGCGATCAGCGGCTTACGCGCCATCGAGCACCTCCAGCCCCGGCAGGGTCTTGCCCTCCAGGTACTCGAGCGAGGCGCCGCCACCGGTCGAGATGTGCGAGAAGCCGTCCTCCGGCAGGCCCAGCAGCCGCACTGCGGCCGCCGAGTCCCCGCCGCCGACGACGCTGAACGCGCCCTTGCCGGTGGCCTCGACGATCGCCTCCGCGACACCCTTCGTGCCGGCCGAGAACTTCGGGAACTCGAACACACCCATCGGGCCGTTCCAGAACACGGTCCTGGAGTTCGACAGGATCGCCGCGAAGCGCTCCACCGACTGCGGGCCGATGTCGAGGCCCATCCAGCCGTCGGGGATCTCCAGGACCGACACCGTCCGCGCCTCGGCGTCCGCGGAGAACGAGTCGGCGATCACCACGTCCTGCGGGATGTGGATGACGTCGGCATAGCGCTCCAGCAGCTCCTTGCAGGTGTCGATCATCGACTCCTCGCACAGGGAGTTGCCGACCGAGACACCCTGCGCGGCAAGGAAGGTGTAGTACATGCCGCCACCGATGACGAGCGTGTCGGCCTTGTCGGCCAACGCCTCGATCACGGCGAGCTTGTCCGAGACCTTCGAGCCGCCGAGGACCACCGCGTACGGACGTTCCTCGTCGGTGGTGAGCTTCTGCAGCACCTCCACCTCGGCCGCGACCAGGGTGCCCGCGTAGTGGGGCAGCAAGGTGGCCACGTCGTAGACCGACGCCTGCTTGCGGTGCACGACGCCGAAACCGTCGGAGACGAACGCGCCGCCCATGTCGGTCAGTTCGACCAGCGCCTTGGCCAGCGCCAACCGCTCGGCGTCGTCCTTGCTCGTCTCCCGCGGATCGAAGCGGATGTTCTCAAGCAGCAGCACGTCGCCGTCGGTGAGTCCCTCGGCGCGCGCGAGGGCGTCCTGGCCGACCACGTCGCCCGCGAGCTGGACGTTGCGGCCCAGCACCTCGCCCAGCTTCGCAGCCACCGGCGCCAGGGACAGCGCCGGATCCGGCGTGCCCTTCGGCCGGCCGAGGTGCGCCATCACGATGACCTTCGCACCCGCCTCGGCGAGCGTGGAGATCGTCGGCGCGGACGCCAGGATCCGGCCCGGGTCGGTGATCGTGTCACCGTCGAGCGGGACGTTGAGGTCGGAGCGGACCAGCACGCTGCGGCCGGCGACCCCCTCGTCCAGCAGATCCTTCAGAGTCTTGACTGTCACTGTGATCAGAGGGCCTTTCCAACGAGACCGATGAGGTCGACGAGACGGTTCGAGTAACCCCACTCGTTGTCGTACCAGGCGACGATCTTGGCCTGGTCCTCGATGACCTTGGTCAACCCGGCATCGAAGATCGACGAGTGGGGGTCGGTGACAATGTCCGAGGATACGATCTGGTCCTCGGTGTACTTCAGGATGCCCTTCAGCGACCCCTCGGAGGCGGCCTTCATCGCGGCGTTGATCTCCTCGACGGAGGCCGGCTTCGTCAGGTTCACGGTGAGGTCGGTGGCCGATCCCGTCGGGATGGGCACCCGCAGTGCGTAGCCGTCGAGCCTGCCTGCCAGCTGGGGAAGCACGAGACCGATCGCCTTCGCGGCGCCGGTGCTGGTCGGGACGACGTTGAGGGCGGCGGCGCGGGCGCGGCGGAGATCCCGGTGCGGCCCGTCCTGCAGGTTTTGGTCCTGCGTGTAGGCGTGGACCGTGGTCATCAGGCCGCGGGCGATGCCGAACTCCTCGTCGAGCACCTTCGCCACCGGGCCGAGGCAGTTCGTCGTGCACGAGGCGTTCGAGATGATGTTCTGACTGCCGTCGTACCTGTCGTCGTTGACGCCCATCACGATGGTGATGTCCTCGCCCTTGGCGGGCGCCGAGATGACGACCTTCTTCGCCCCCGCGTCGAGGTGCCCCTTCGCCTTGGCGGCATCGGTGAAGATGCCGGTGGACTCGACGACCACGTCGACACCCAGATCGCCCCACGGCAACGCCGACGGACCCTCGCGCAGCGACAACGCCGTGATGCGATCGCTGCCGACCACGATGGTGTCCTCGCCGTCGAGCGTGATGTCGTGCGGCAACCGACCGAGGATGGAGTCGTACTTGAGCAGGTGAGCGAGGGTCGCGTTGTCGGTGAGGTCGTTGACTGCCACGATCTCGATGTCGGTGGTGCCGAGCGCCTTCTGTGCGTCGACGGCTCGGAAGAAATTGCGTCCAATACGGCCGAAGCCGTTCACGCCAACCCGGACTGTCACTGTGACTCCCCTCTGGCAGTTCTCCTGTGATGTTCCAGTCGATGCTCGGTTCCGAGGGTTCGCTCCGCTTCGCTACACCTCGCTACCAAGCGTCGGCTCCGCGTCGCTACGCCTCGTCGAGCAACTCCGCGGTCACTGCGGACTCGGTGTCCGGAATCCCGGTCTCCTTGGCTTTGCGGTCCGCCATGGACAACAGGCGCCGGATGCGTCCCGCTACAGCATCCTTCGTCATCGGCGGATCTGCCAGTTGGCCGAGTTCCTCGAGGGAGGCCTGCCGGTGCTGCACCCGCAGGCTGCCCGCCGCGGCGAGATGATCGGGGACGTCCTCTCCGAGGATGTCGAGTGCGCGTTCCACACGTGCCGCCGCCGCGACCGCGGCCCGAGCGGATCGTCGCAGGTTGGCGTCGTCGAAGTTCGCCAGGCGGTTCGCCGTCGCCCGCACCTCGCGGCGCATGCGACGCTCCTCCCACGTCAGTCTCGTGTCCTGTGCGCCCATCCGTGTGAGCAGGGCACCGATGGCCTCGCCGTCGCGCACCACGACACGGTCGGCACCGCGGACCTCCCGGGCCTTCGCCGCGACGCCGAGCCTGCGCGCCGCGCCGACCAGAGCGAGCGCCGCCTCCGGACCGGGGCAGCTGATCTCCAGCGCCGACGACCGGCCGGGTTCGGTCAGCGAACCGTGCGCGAGGAACGCGCCGCGCCACGCGGCTTCCGAATCGACGACGCTGCCACCGACGACCTGCGCCGGAAGTCCTCGGACCGGCCTGCCTCGCATGTCGAGGAGGCCCGTCTGGCGAGCGAGCGCCTCGCCGTCCTTGCTCACCCGGACGATGTAGCGAGCGCTCTTGCGCAGGCCCCCCGCTCCGAGGACGTGCACGTCGGCGCCGTACCCGTACAGGTCGTGGATCTCGCCGCGCAGACGGCGCGCGGTCGATCCGAGGTCGACCTCCGCCTCGACGACCACCCGGCCGGCGACGATGTGGAGGCCGCCCGCGAAACGCAGCAGCGACGCCACCTCCGCCCGGCGTGCGGATACCTGGGTCACCACGAGCCGACTCAGCTCGTCCTTGACCTCCGCTGTCATTGCCACGAAGTGGGCTCCCTTCCCGAGTGTGACGCCTGCGGTTCGCGATTCCCGCGCAGCAGTGCAGTGGACAGGATCTGGTCGAGTGCCGCGGCGAGCTTGCCCGGATGGTGCGTCGCGGTCCCGTTGCGGGCGACGTCGGCGTAGCCGACGACGGCGCCCAGTCGTGCCGCGGCCCGGCACAGGTGGTCGCGCTCGCTGCCGGGCGGAACCGATTCCGAGTCGACGAGGACGTCGTCGACCCGCAGGTCCGGTGCGTGCTGCGCGAGAACGTGGAGATGTCGCTCGGCGGAGAATCCGGCGGTCTCCCCCGGTTCCGGCGCGAGATTGAGGATCAGGGCCTTGCGGGCGGACGTCTCCTCGAGCGCAGCCGCCAGCTCGGGGACGACGACGTGCGGGATCACGCTGGTGAACCAGGAACCCGGGCCGAGGATCACCAGGTCGGCCCGTTCGATGGCGGCGACCGCGTCCGGGGTCGCCGGCGGGTCGGGCGGCAACAGCCGTACCCGCCGCACCTGCCCGGGGGTCGTCGCGACCGCGACCTGTCCGCGGATCGTCCGACTGACCCGTGGATCGGACTCGAGTCCGACGACGTCGGCCTCGATCGCCAGCGGAATCGGCGACATCGGCAGCACGCGACCTCGGACGCGGAGAATCTTCGCGACCTCGTCGAGTGCGCTGACCGTGTCGCCGAGCACTTCGGTCAGGCCGGCGATGATCAGGTTGCCGACCGAGTGCCCGGCCAGTGCCCCGGTGCCCCCGAAGCGGTGCTGGAGGGTGTCCGTCAGGATCGCCACCTCGGGGTCCTCGGACGCCAGGGCGGCCAGCGCCATGCGCAGGTCACCCGGCGGGATGAGACCGAGTTCGGATCGCAGCCGGCCCGAGGAGCCGCCGTCGTCCGCGACGGTCACGACGGCGGTCACGTCGCTGCTGAGCCGGCGGGCCGCACGCAGCGTCGCGTACAACCCGTGTCCTCCGCCGAGTGCGACGATCGCCGGTCCCGGCGCCACACCGTCCGTCATTCGCGCCCCAGGTCACGGTGGACCACCTTGACGGTGATGCCCGTGTCCGCGGCGAGCCGCGACGCCAGTGCCTCCGTCATCGCGACACTGCGGTGTTTGCCGCCGGTGCATCCGACCGCGATCGTCATGTAGCGCTTGCCTTCCCTGCGGTAACCGGTGGTCGTGAGGTCGACGAGGTGGTGATAGGTCTCGAGGTAGTCCTGCGCGCCGTCCTGCCCGAGAACGTAGTCGCGGACGGCTGCCTCGCGTCCCGTGTGCTCCCGCAGCTCGGGAATCCAGTGCGGGTTGGGTAGAAACCGTACGTCGCACACGAGATCGGCGTCCATCGGCAGCCCGTACTTGAAACCGAACGACTCGACCGTCACCGCAACCGACGGGACGTGGCCGCCGCCGAACGCGGCCTCCACCCGGTGACGCAGTTCGTGCACCGACAGCGCCGAGGTGTCGATCACGAGATCGGCGTCGGCCCGGACCGGCGCGAGCCGCGCCCGCTCCGCAGCGATGCCCTCGCTCAGGGTGCCGTCGCTGCCCTCGCTCTGCAGCGGGTGACTGCGCCGATTCTGCTCGAACCTCCTCACCAGGACCGGATCGCTCGCCTCGAGGAACAGCACACGTGTGCGGGTGGCGCTCGCCGCGACCTCCTTGACGACGGCTCCCAGCTCGCCGGTGAATCTGCGGCTGCGCACGTCGATCACCACGGCGAGCTTCGGGATCCGCGACGACGGCGAGCGACCGAGGTCGACCATGCGCGTGATCAGCTCCGGGGGAAGGTTGTCGGCGACGTACCAGCCCATGTCCTCGAGCACCTTGGCCGCGGTGCTCAGTCCGGCGCCGGAAAGCCCGGTGACCAGGGCAACGTCGATGTCCGGCCGCTCGGCCACGTCTTCCGTCACTCGACACCCGCCCTTTCGGACTCCACGACCGCGTCGGATACCCCGTCTGCGGATTCGGGTTCATCATCCCCCACCGAGACCGAAACGCCGGGTTCCGTCGCCGGGGTTTCCTCGACCGGCGCGTCGGCGCCGAGTGCGGCGAGAACGGCGCGTGCGGTGGCGACACCGACCCCGGGAACGGCCGTGATCTCCTCGACGGTCGCCTCCTTGAGCCTGGCGACCGACCCGAAATGGGTGACCAGTGCCGTTCGACGCCGCTCACCGAGCCCCTTCACGGAGTCGAGCGCCGATGCGGTCATCCGGCGGGACCGCTTGCTCCGGTGGAACGTGATGGCGAACCGGTGGGCCTCGTCGCGGACCCGCTGCAGCAGGAACAACGCGTCGCTGGTCCGCGGAAGGATCACCGGATCGTCCTCACCGGGAACCCACACCTCCTCGAGACGCTTCGCGAGCCCGACGACCGCGACGTCGGTGACGCCGAGTTCGTCGAGGACCGCGGCCGCGGCCGCGACCTGCGGTTGACCGCCGTCCACGACGTACAGGTTCGGCGGGTAGGCGAATCGGCGCGGCCGGCCCGTCTGCGGATCCAGCGCGACGTCCGACGGATCGGTGCCGACGTCCCGCACGTGCCGCAGAAACCTGCGCCGGGTGACCTCGGCAATGGACGCGACGTCGTCGGATCGGCCGTCGCCCGCGGCCTCGCGGATCGCGTAGTGACGGTAGTCGGACTTGCGTGGCAGCCCGTCCTCGAACACCACGAGCGAGGCCACGACGTCGGTGCCCTGCACGTGGCTGATGTCGACACACTCGATCCGCAGCGGCGCCTCGTCGAGTTCGAGAGCGTCCTGGATGCCCTGCAGCGCCGCCGAGCGGGACGTGAGGTCGCCCGCCCGCTTGAGCTTGTGCTGCGCCAGGGCCTCCTTCGCGTTGCGTTCGACGGTCTCGGCGAGGGCCTTCTTGTCCCCGCGCTGCGGCACCCGCAGGGCCACCGCCGATCCACGCAGTCCGCTGAGCCAGTTCTGCATCTCCTCGACGTTGCGGGGAAGCACGGGCACCAACACCTCGCGCGGCACCACCGTCGCCTTGTCCGCCTGCAGTCCCGGCTGATCGGTCAGGGCCGCCTGCTCACCGTAGAACTGGGTGAGGAACTCCTCGACGATGTCCGGGGTGTCCTGGTCTCCGGACAGCTCGACCACCCAGCCGCGCTGTCCACGCACCCTGCCGCCGCGAACGTGGAAGACCTGGACGGACAGCTCGAGTTCGTCGGCGGCGAAGTCGACGACGTCGGCATCCGTGCCGTCGCCGAACACCACGGCCTGTTTCTCCAACGCCTTGCGGAGCGCGCCGAGATCGTCGCGCAGCCGGGCCGCCGTCTCGAAGTCCAGGTCGTCGGATGCGCGCTGCATCCGGATCTCGAGCTGCCGGACCAGCTTGTCGGTGCGACCGGAGAGGAAGTCGCAGAAGTCCTCCACGATGCGGCGGTGCTCGTCGGCGGTGACGCGGCCGACGCACGGCGCCGAGCACTTGTCGATGTAGCCGAGCAGACAGGGCCGGCCGATCTGGCTGTGCCGCTTGAAGACCCCGTTGGAGCAGGTGCGCGCCGGGAACACCCGCAGCAGCAGGTCGAGGGTCTCGCGGATGGCCCAGGCATGGGAGTACGGGCCGAAGTACCGGACCCCCTTGCGCCGCGGACCCCGGTACACGAACAGCCGCGGATACTCCTCGCCGAGGGTCACCGCGAGCACCGGGTACGTCTTGTCGTCGCGGTACCGGACGTTGAAGCGGGGGTCGAACTCCTTGATCCAGTTGTACTCGAGCTGGAGCGCCTCGACCTCGGTCCCGACCACCGTCCACTCGACGGCGGCCGCGGTCGTCACCATCTGCCGCGTTCTCGGATGCAGGGATGCGACGTCCGCGAAGTAGGAGTTCAGCCTGCTGCGCAGGCTCTTCGCCTTCCCGACGTAGATCACCCGACCGTGCGGATCTCGGAACTTGTAGACGCCGGGTGCGGTCGGAATGGTTCCGGTGGCGGGGCGGTAGGTGGCGGGATCGGGCACCTTTCCAGGCTAGTCGCCCGCACCGACGCTCCCGCCCGCCCCGGGACCGCGGCGCCCCGGACGCGTCGCTACCGTGGACCGGCGCGGCTCGCCGATGCCGCAGAGTGGGGGTACGTACGTGGGCACACCGGTGGCATTCTTCGAGCAGCACGGCTCCGGGCTCGCACCGACCCGCTTCGCGGTGAGTGCCTGGTCTCCCGACATGCTGACCGGGCCCGCGGTCTGCGGGGCGCTGGCCCGGGCGATCGAGACGACGTCCGGCGACGACGACTTCGTGCCGGCCCGGATCACCGTCGACATGTTCCGCCCGGTCCGCAACACACTCCTGCAGATCGAGACGACCCCGGTGCGCGACGGCAACCGGATCCGGGTCACGGACGCCGCGATCGTCCAGGACGGTGAGGTGTCGGCGCAGGCACGTGTCGTCTTCCTGCGCCGCTCCACTGCACCGCAGGGTGACTACTGGACCGATCCGGAGGTGCCGCGGCCACCGTCGGTCGACGAGTCGGATCGCGACCGGCGGCGGGCGCACTGGGGCAGCGGCGACGACACGGACTGGACCACCCACATGTCGGACCACCAGGGCGCCGAACGCAAACGGGTGTGGATGCGCCAGTTTCCGATCGTCGCCGGCGAGGAGTCGTCCCTGTTCGTCAACACGACGATGGTCGGGGAACTGACCAGCCTGCTCACCAACTGGGGGTCCGACGGGGTCGGCTACATCAACGCCGATCTGACGCTCGCGCTGGCCCGGCTGCCCGAGAGCCTGGAGATCGGGGTCGTCGCGGACCGCCACGTCGCCGCCGACGGCGTCGCGGTCGGTACCACCACCCTGTTCGACAGGAAGGGCGTCTTCGGCACCGGACTCACGACGGCGCTGGGCAACGGGAGACGGATCGTCGACTACTCACGCCCGCCCGGCTGAGGCGTCAGTCCCGTCCCGCGTACTTCGCCTCGAGACCGCGGAACGACCGCACCGCGGCGACCGCGTGCTCGCGGTCGTTGGACTGGATCGCCATCACGGGGATGTACTCGTCGTCGGGCAGCTCGATCCGCGCCCATGCGGCTCCGTCGGGGAACGACAGACCCTGCACGAGGTCCCAGTCGACCCGACGCTCACCGAACGCGTTGCGCACCCGGACGCCGTCCGCGTTGACGCGCAGCCGCGGGCGGGCCAGGAGCAGGACGCCGCACGCGAGCGCGACGCCGATGCCGATCATCGCGAGCTGGTCCACGAGCCGGAAGTACACGCCCGTGGCGCTCGAGCGGAGCAGCACCCCGAGCACGAGGAACAGCAGCACGCACAGCGCCGCGACGCCCATCGCGTACCGCGCCGACTTGCGGGAACGCACTTCGAGATCCCAGTCGTTCATGTCACGTCCCCGCCTGATCGCGCAGGTTCTTCAGCGTGACGGCGGTGTCGATCGCCGCGGCGCAGGCCTGTCCGCCCTTGTCCTCGACCGAGTCGGGCAGCCCGGCCCGGTCCCGGGCCTGCTGCTCGGTGTCGGTGGTGAGCACGCCGTTGGCGACGGGGGTGCCCTCGTCGAGGGACACCCGGGTCAGGCCGTACGTGACGGCGTCGCAGACGTACTCGAAGTGCGGGGTGCCACCACGGATGACGACCCCGAGGGCGACGACTGCGTCGTGCATCCGCGCCAGCTGTTGCGCGACGACGGGAAGCTCGATGGCGCCGGCGACGCGGACCAGTGTCACGTCCTCGATCTGTGCCTGCTTCGCGACCCGCTTCGCACCGGCGATCAGGGCCTCCGAGATCTCGGGGTGCCACGAGCCGGCGACGATCGCCAGGCTCAGGTCCTTCGCCTGCCCCAGCTGCAGTTCGGGAAGTCCCTCGCCGCTCACAGCGCCCCACCCTTCTCGTACTCGTCGAGACCGGCGAGGTCGTGGCCCATCCGGTCCCGCTTGGTCCGGAGGTAGGTCAGGTTCTCCGCGTTGGCGCGCAGCGGCATCGGGACCCGTTCGAGGATCTGCAGGCCGTAGCCGTCGAGACCGACCCGCTTTGCGGGGTTGTTCGTCAGCAGGCGCATCGAGGTGATGCCCAGGTCGACGAGGATCTGCGCACCGATGCCGTAGTCGCGGGCGTCGGCGGGCAGGCCGAGCTCGAGATTCGCGTCGACGGTGTCCGAGCCGGCGTCCTGGAGCTGGTACGCCTGCAGCTTGTGCATCAGCCCGATGCCGCGCCCCTCGTGACCACGCATGTAGAGGACGACGCCACGCTCCTCGGCGGCGACCATCTCCAGTGCCGCGTCGAGCTGCGGGCCGCAGTCGCAGCGAAGCGACCCGAAGACGTCACCGGTCAGGCACTCCGAGTGCACCCGGACCAGGACATCCGCCCCGTCACCGTCCGGGCCGGCGATGTCGCCCTTGACCAGCGCGACGTGCTCGACCTCGTCGTAGATGCTCTGGTATCCGACCGCCCGGAACTCGCCGTGCGGGGTCGGGATGCGCGCCTCGGCGACGCGCACGACGTGCTTCTCGTGCTTGCGACGCCACGCGATGAGGTCCGCGATGGAGATCATCGCGAGGTTGTGGTCGTCGGCGAAGACGCGCAGCTCGTCGGTCTGGGCCATGTGGCCCTCGTCCTTCTGGCTGACGATCTCGCAGATCACGCCTGCGGGACGCAGGTCCGCCATCCGGGCCAGGTCGACGGCGGCCTCGGTGTGTCCGGGACGGCGCAGGACGCCACCCTCCTTGGCACGCAGCGGCACCACGTGGCCGGGCCGGGTGAAGTCGGCGGCACCGGTGGTCGGGTCGGCGAGCAGGCGCATCGTGGCGGCGCGGTCGGAGGCCGAGATGCCGGTGCCGATGCCTTCCCTGGCGTCGACGGTGACGGTGTAGGCGGTGCCGTGCTTGTCCTGGTTGGACGAGTACATCGGCGGCAGGCCGAGACGGTCGCAGTCCTCGCCGTCGAGGGGCACACAGAGGTAGCCGGAGGTGTAGCGGACCATGAAGGCCACGAGTTCCGGCGTCGCCTTCTCCGCGGCGAAGATGAGGTCGCCCTCGTTCTCCCGATCCTCGTCGTCGACGACCACGACGGCCTTGCCCGCCGCGATGTCGGCGACTGCGCGCTCGATACTGTCGAACCTGGTCACGTCCTGCGCTCCATCACTCTTCGATTGCTCCGTGCAGCACCGGGCGAGAGCCGCGGGATGCACCTCAACAGTACGACCCCGTTCGTGTGAGGCCGCCACGTGTCCTATCGACCGGCCGACTGCAGCCGCTCGACGTACTTGGCGATCACGTCCACCTCCAGGTTCACCAGCGTGCCCGGCGTCGCGGTGCCGAGGACGGTCAACGCGAGGGTGGTCGGGATGAGGGAGATCTCGAACCATTCGCCGCCGTCGGCGGTGCCGAGCGCGGAGACGGTCAGCGAGACACCGTCGACCGTGATGGATCCCTTCTCCACCACGTAACGTGCGATCGACTCGGGCAGCGAGATCCGCACGACCTCCCAGTTCTCCGACGGGGAACGGCTGATGATCGTGCCGGTGCCGTCGACGTGCCCCTGGACGAGGTGCCCGCCGAGGCGGCTGTTCAGGGCCGCAGCGCGTTCGAGGTTCACCTTGCTGCCGACGACGAGGTTGCCGAGGCTCGACCGGTTCAGGGTCTCGGCCATCACGTCGGCGGTGAAGCTGTCGCCGCCCTGGACGTCGACGACGGTCAGGCAGACACCGTTGACGGCGATGGAGTCGCCGTGACCGGCGTCCGAGGTGACGAGCGGACCCCGGACGGTGAATCGGGCCGCGTCGGCCAGGTCCTCCTTGGCGACGATCTCGCCCAGTTCTTCGACGATGCCGGTGAACACTGTGTCGTTCTCTCCTCGTGTGATGGGGTTCGTGCGGTCCCGGTGTGTCACGACCGGCCCTGCCGGTCCGGTACCAGGGTCAGCAGCAGGTCCGGGCCGACCGCCTCGAGCGACTCCCGGTTGAACCGCAGCGCCTCCGTGATGGTGCCGACTCCAGCATCCTCCACGGCCGCCGCGCCCGCACCGAGCAGTACCGGTGAGAGGAACGCCTGCACGCGGTCGATCAGTCCCGCCTCCAGGAACGCTCCGGCGAGGTGCGGTCCGCCCTCGAGGAGGACGTCGGGTCGGTCGGCGAGCGCGGCGATCACCTCGTGCGGATCTCGGGTGCGCAGGACCAGCGTCTCGGCGGCGTCGTCGAGCACCCGCGACGAGGACGGGATCTCGCGTTCGCCGACGACGACGCGCAACGGCTGCCGCTCGGCGAGGGACCCGTCGGGTTCGCGTGCGGTGAGCCACGGATCGTCGGCCAGGACGGTGCCGGTGCCGACGACGATGGCGTCGAGTTTCGCCCGCTGCGCGTGCACCAGGGCGCGCGCCTCGGGTCCGGTGATCCACTGACTGGTGCCGTCGGCTGCGGCGCTGCGACCGTCGAGCGAGGCAGCGAACTTCCAGGTCACATGGGCGCGGCCGGTGCGCTGGCGGTGCAGCCAGGCTCGCAGCGAGGTGCGGTCGACCAGCTCGGCTCCCACTCCGCCGAGGACCTCCATCCCGGCGGCCCGCAGCGCGTCGGCGCCGCCGGCGGCCTGCGGATTGGGGTCGTCGACCGCGTAGACGACGCGGGCAATGCCCGCGTCGACGAGTGCCGCGGTACACGGCCCGGTCCGGCCGGTGTGATTGCAGGGTTCGAGGGTGACGACCGCGGTGCCACCGCGCGCCCGGCCGCCCGCAACGCCGAGCGCCGTCACCTCCGCGTGCGGGCCGCCGACGGGACTCGTCGCGCCGACGCCGGCGATGAGCCCGTCGGTGTCGAGGATCACAGCACCGACCGGCGGATTCGGGCTCGTCGTCCCCCGGACGCGTTCGGCGGCGTCGTTGGCGATGACGACGGCGGCGAGGTCCTGCTCGGCGGCGTCGTCGGGACGCTGCGCGCTGCGCGCCACGGTCAGACGGCCAGGGTCAGGTGCGGGGAGGCCGACGCGGCCTGGGCGCGTAGTGTGCGTACGGCCTCACCCGGGTCGGCGGCGCCGTAGACAGCGGAGCCGGCGACGAAGCAGTCCACGCCCGCCTCGGCGGCGGCTTCGACGGTGTCGGCGTTGATGCCTCCGTCGATCTCGACGATCAGGGTCAGTTCGCCGGAGTCGACGAGTTTGCGGACGGCACGCGCCTTGCCGAGGACGTCGGGGATGAAGGACTGGCCGCCGAAGCCGGGTTCGACACTCATCACGAGGAGGGTGTCGAACTCCGTGAGGATCTCCAGGTACGGCTCGATCGGGGTGCCCGGCTTCACCGACAGGCCCGCCTTGGCGCCCGCGGCGCGGATGTCGCGGGCGACGGCGACCGGGTCGTCGGTGGCCTCGGCGTGGAAGGTGACGTTGTGTGCGCCCGCCTCCGCGTAGGGCGGCGCCCAGCGACCCGGGTTCTCGATCATGAGGTGGCAGTCGAGCGGGATGTCGGTCGCCTTCAGCAGCGACTCGACGACCGGCAGCCCCAGTGTGAGATTCGGCACGAAATGCGCGTCCATGACGTCCACGTGCAGCCAGTCGGATCCGGCGACGGCGGCGGCTTCGTCTGCGAGGCGGGCGAAATCGGCGGAGAGGATGGACGGAGCGATCATCGGGTGAGCCACGCTGACCGAGTTTAGTGTGTCCGCGAACAACTCTGCGACGAGCTCACCGCCGACGGAGCCGGGCGGGAGCCTTCAGCCGCCAGGCCTCCTCGACGAGCTCCTCGAGGTGCGCCGCGTCGACTCGTTCCAGGTCGACGAGGACGGCACCGTATCCGTCGTAGTGCGGTGTCGTGTGGAAGGCCGGGTCTCCGGACGCGAGCAGCGCGGCCTTCTCGTCGAGGCCGCACATCAGCACGAGCCCGCCCTCCGCCTCGGTGCGCAATCGCGCGAAGCCCTTGCCCGCCACCTTCAGCGCCGGCGTCCCGTACCAGGTGGACTCCTCCACCTCCGGGAGTCCTACGGCGAACGCGACGACCTGTTCCCACGTGGGCATGACCCGAGTATGCGCGACCACCCCGACAATCGATCGTCGTTTTGTCCTATTCTGGGACGGGACACATCCCTTCATCTCAGAGAGAGTTCATGAGACGCGCCAAGCGCAAACCTCGAAGACCCGTCCCGCCCCGCACTGAGTACCCCCCCTCGGGAGCGTGCCCGTGCTGACAATCCTGACCATTCTTCTCGGCGTGCTGGTCGTCCTCCTGATCACCGCCGTGACCGGCTACTTCGTGGCGCAGGAATTCGCCTACATGGCGGTCGACCGTTCCCGCCTCAAGGCCCGCGCCGAGTCCGGCGATTCGGCCGCCGCCCGCGCCCTCACCGTCACCCGCCGGACCTCGTTCATGCTGTCCGGCGCCCAGCTCGGCATCACCGTCACCGGTCTGCTCGTCGGCTACGTCGCCGAACCCCTCATCGGTCGCGGCCTCGGCGATCTCCTCGGCGGCGTCGGAATCCCCACCGGCGTCGGCATCGCGATCGGCGCCGTCGTCGCGGTCGCGTTCTCGACCGTGGCGCAGATGCTCTTCGGCGAACTGTTCCCGAAGAACCTGGCGATCGCGCGTCCGGAGCCCGTCGCCCGCTGGCTCGCGTTGTCCACCACGCTGTACCTCAAGGTGTTCGGCTGGTTGATCACGTTGTTCGACGCCTCGTCGAACCTGCTCCTGCGCGCGTTGCGCATCGAACCGGTGCACGACGTCGAGCACTCGGCGACACCCCGCGACCTCGAACACATCGTGGCCGAGTCGCGCGACGCCGGTGAACTACCCCGCGAACTGTCGGCCCTGCTCGACCGGATCCTCGAATTCCCCACCCGCACAGCGGAACACGCGATGATTCCGCGTGCACGGGTGGACCTGGTCCGCGCCGGCGACCCCATCGCAGACGTACTCGCCCAGATGGGTTCCGGGCACACGCGGTACCCCGTGGTCGGCACGTCGAGCGACGACCTGCGCGGCGTCGTGCACCTGCACGACCTGCTCGGCACGCCGACCGGCACCGCGTCCGACCACGCGAGGAAGGCGGTCGTCGTCCCGACGACGCTGCCGTTGCCGGAGGTGCTCGCGCAGATCAACGCGGCGAAGGACGAGATGGCCCTCGTCATCGACGAGTACGGCGGGTTCGCCGGGGTCGTCACGATCGAGGACATGGCGGAGGAACTGGTCGGCGAGATCGCCGACGAGCACGATCCGGACGGTGACGCGGGCACGGCCCGGGAGATCGACGGCGGCTGGCTGATGCCGGGCGACATGCCGGTCGACGAGGCGTCGCGCGTCCTCGACCGGGAACTGCCGGAGGACGAGGACTTCGAGACCCTCGCGGGACTGGTGATCGACCGTTTCGGCGGCTTCCCGACGGTCGGTGACACCGTGGACGTCCCCGTCCCCGGCGATCCGGCGGATCTCGTCGCCGACGAGCCGGGACCGCCCGAGACCCTGCACGTGGAGGTGCGCGGCATCGCCCGGCGCGTTCCGTCGTCACTGTTCGTGACCATCCGCACCGGAAAGGACGGCGCCGATGAGTAACCCGTGGATCGTCCTCGCCACGACGGTTGCCCTGATCGCCGCGAGCGCCTTCTTCGTCGCGGTCGAGTTCGCCTTGATCGCGGCGCGCCGACACCGGCTGGAGGACGCCGCCCCGAACAGCGCATCGGCGCGGGCCGCGTTGCGCAGCGCGTCGGAGCTGTCGGTGCTGCTCGCGGGATCGCAGTTGGGTATCACCGTCTGCACGCTGGCCCTCGGTGCGATCACGAAACCGGCTGTGCACCACTGGCTCACGCCGCTGTTCACCGACTGGGGTGCACCCGGCTGGCTGGCCGACGTCGCCGGCTTCGTACTCGCGCTCCTCATCGTCACCTTCCTGCACCTTGTGGTCGGCGAGATGGCGCCGAAGTCGTGGGCCATCGCGCACCCGGAGCGGTCCGCGACCTTGCTCGCGTTGCCGATGCGCGGGTTCATGTGGTTGACCCGGCCATTGCTCACCCGGCTGAACCGGATGGCGAACTGGTGCCTGGTGAAGGTCGGGGTCGAGCCCGTCGACCAGGTCGCGTCCGGGCAGGATCCGCAGGCGCTGCGGCAACTGGTGGAGCATTCGGCGACCGTCGGCACGCTCGACGAGCGCTATCACGGCCATCTCGCCAGCGCTCTCGAACTGGAGTCGCTGACGGTCGGCGACATCGTTCGACCCAACAGTGATCCGAGCAGTGTCCACCCGGACGACGACGTCGACGCGATTCGCGGTGCCGCCGACCGGTGCGGCCACCTGCGGCTGCTGGTGCGCTCGGGCGACGAGACCCTCGGCGTGGTGCACGCCAGGGACGCGTTGTCCGCACCGGCCGGGGCGACGGCTCGCACGCTGATGCGGGACCTGCTCGCCCTCGACGCGGCGACTCCGGTGTACGAGGCACTGGCGACCATGCGCGAGACCCGCAGCCACATCGCGGTGGTCCGGGATTCCTCCGGCGGTCTCGTCGGCCTGATCACGCTCGGCGACGTTCTCGCGCGACTGCTCCCCGTGACGGGGACACTGGTGTGACGACCGGGATTTCGGTGTATCTCCGATGAGGTGACAGGACATGGACGACCGAGCACGCCGTGAGCACGTCGGGACCGGGCCGTGAACACGGCGACCGTCGTCAACATCGCGCTCGTCGTCGTGTTCGTGCTGATCGGTGGCGTGTTCGCGGCCACCGAGATCGCCCTGGTGTCCCTCCGCGACAGCCAGATCACGCGGCTGTCGCGGAGCGGGCGCCGGGGCGCGCGCACCGCGGCGCTGGCCCGCGACCCCAACCGGTTCCTCTCTGCGGTGCAGATCGGGGTGACGGTTGCCGGATTCTTCTCCGCCGCCTACGGCGCGTCGACGATCGCACCCGACCTCGCACCGGGGCTGGAGACACTGGGCGTTCCCGAGCACCTGTCGAACGGGCTGGCGCTGGTCGGGACGACGCTCGTCATCGCCTATCTGTCGTTGGTTCTGGGCGAGCTCGTTCCCAAGCGGATCGCGCTGCAACGCTCGACCGGCGTCGCAGTGGTGGCGGGTCCGCCGCTCGACCGCTTCGCGGCCCTGATGCGGCCGGTCATCTGGTTGCTGTCGATCTCGACCGATCTGCTCGTCCGGCTGCTCGGAGGCGATCCTGCCAGGAAGGGCGAGGAGGTCTCCCCGGACGAACTGCGGGAGCTGATCGTCGGCCACGAGCGGATCCCCGTGGAGCAGCGGCGTGTCCTGTCGGAGCTGTTCGACGCCGGGGAGCGTTCGCTCACCGAGGTCATGCGTCCCCGGACCGAGGTGGACACGCTGGACGCGGCCGCTCGGGTGCGGGACGAACTCACCCGCGCGATCGACCTCGCCCACAGCCGTTTTCCCGTCGTCGCGGGCAGTTCACTCGACGACGTGCTCGGGTTCGTGCACCTGCGAGACCTTCTCCGGGCCGATCCCGAGGCCCTCGTTGTCGACCTGTGCAGACCGCTCGCCCAGTTCCCGGGCAGCAAGGGGGCTCTGGCCGCGCTGGCCGAGATGCGCCGGGACAACACCCAGTTGATCCTCGTCATCGACGAGTACGGCGGAGCCGCGGGAATCGCGACGTTGGAGGACCTCGTGGAGGAGGTCGTCGGCGAGATCGACGACGAATTCGACCAGGTGTCCCATCCCCGCCGCCTGGTGGACGGCCGGTTGCTCGTCGACGACGCCGAGAAGGAGACCGGGGTCCCGATCCCCGAGGGCCCGTACGACACCGTGGCCGGATTCGTGTTGCACCGGCTGCAACGGCTCGCCCGTCCCGGAGACGAGGTGACCGTCGGGGACCACGTCCTCACCGTGACCGAGTTGTCCGGTCACCGCATCGCGTGGCTCCGGATCACCCGATCAGGAGAGCCCGAGATCCACGGTGACGGCTGACGCCCGGTGTCAGTGGACGTGTTCGCGCCAGTCCGCGGGCACGCGGCCACTCGGCCCCGGGGACGGCTGATCCATCGGACGATGCCGCGGCTCGGCGAGGTCGGGGCCGGTGAATGCCTGCTCGGTCCGGTAGTTCCAGAACCAGTCCTCGCCGGGCTCGAAGCTCTGCACGATCGGATGTCCGGTCGTGGTGGCATGCGCCGTCGCGTGCTGGGCGGGCGAGGAGTCGCAGCATCCGACGTGCCCGCACGAGGCGCACCGCCTCAGGTGCACCCACCACCCACCGTCCGCGTCGCAGTCCACGCAGCCCGGACCACTCGGCGGCACCTCCGGTGCGATGCCCTCGATGTCACTCATTGCGCTCCTCCCTCGGGCCCGTCCACAGGTAGGCGGACCGTGAATTCGGTGTTCCCCGGACGTGATTCGACGCGGATGTCGCCGCCGTGCCGATCGACGATCCGCCACGAGATGTCGAGGCCGAGACCCGTCCCCTCCCCGACCGCCTTGGTGGTGAAGAACGGCTCGAAGATCCGGCTGCGGACGTCCTCGGGGATGCCCGGCCCGGTGTCTTCGATCACGACCTCCACGACGTCGGAGGCTGCGCGGGTCCGGACGGTCAGTGTTCCGGTCCCGTTCATCGCGCCGACCGCATTGTCGATGAGGTTGGTCCACACCTGGTTCAGTTCGGCGGCGTGCACCGGGATGCGAGGCAGGGATCGGTCGTAGTCCTTGACGACCTCGATGTGCTTGCCGATCTTGCCGCCGAGCATCACGAGGGTGCTGTCCAGCAGCTCGTGCACGTCCGAGTCCTGCACCGGCGCCCGGTCGAGCTGGGAGTACTGCCTGGCGGCGCCGACGAGCGCGGTGATCCTGGAGGTCGAGTCGGTGATCTCCCGCATCAGCAGCTCGGTTTCGATGGTGTGCGCGAGCCATCCGACGGCGTTCGCGAGGATCCCTGGATCGACGGTCGCCGCGACCTTCTCGAGCCACGCGACGTCGAGGCCCGCCTGGACGAAGGTCGGTGCCAGCGTCCATGCACCGTCGATGCCGTGGTCGCCGAGCCAGTCCCCCAGTTCGTCCTCGCGATCGGATTCCTCCAGCGGACTCAGGGTCGGTGCCGTGCCGACGAGTTCGACCGCTTCCTCCTGGATGTCGACCAGCGTCCGGAGGACGGCGGGGTCGTAGGCGCCGGATGCGATCAGTCCCAGTTTGTGTCGCATGTGGACGACCCGGTCCCGCAGCTCGGAGGTGGCTCGGACGGCCGCCGCGGCCGGGTTGTTCAGTTCGTGCGTCAGTCCGGCGGACAGGGAGCCGAGGGCCAGCAGTCGTTCGCGCTGGTCCAGGATCTCGCGCGCGGTGCGATTGCCGAAGAACAGTCCCTCCAACAGGTGCAGCGCCATCGGGAACCAGTCGGCCATGAGCCGGGCGAAGTCGTCCGCGTCGAGCACGAAGAACGTGGCCCGTTCAGGCACGGACATCGATCCCGGGTACACCTGCGGTACCCGGTCGCCCATGTAGGCGGTCCACGCGCCCGCGTACGCCCCCCGGTGGCCGGTGCGTGCCGTCTCCACCTGGTGGCTGCCGGACAGTTTCGTGAGCACGACGATGCCGTCGATCAGCACGTAGAAGCACGTGGCCGGTTCGCCCTCGGCGTAGACCGGGCCGGGTTCGATCGCCTCGATCCGACCGACCCGGCACAGTTCGGCGATCTGGTCGTCGTCGAGTTTCTCGAAGAGGAACAGCGAACGCAGCAGAGCCGGCGTGCAGTCGGGCACACCGGGCGCGGCTCGGTCCGGCGTCGTCATTGGCGGGCCAGGTATCGGTGCACCAGCATCACCGCCATCGCCCCTTCACCCACCGCGGAGGCCACCCGCTTCGCCGACTCGGCGCGCACGTCACCCGCCGCGAAGACGCCGGGGACACTGGTCTCCAGGTGCTGAGGCGGGCGGTCGAGGTCCCAGCCCGCCGGGCGGCGACCGTCCACCAGGAGATCCGGGCCGGACAGCACGTATCCGCTCTCGTCTCGCACGACGACGCCTGCGAGCCAGTCGGTTCGCGGCGCGGCGCCGATGAACAGGAACAACCACGGCGCGTCCACGGTCTCGCTCCGACCTGTGACGTTGTCCCGCACCGCGATCCGAGACAGGTGGTCGTCACCCGCGACGCCGGTCACCTCGGAGCACACCCGTACGGAGATGCGCGGATTCCGGCCGATCTGCTGAATCAGGTAGTGCGACATGGATGCGTCGAGCGAGCGGGCTCGCACCACGATGGTGACCGAGCGTGCGCTGCGTGCCAGGTACACCGCCGCCTGGCCGGCCGAGTTGGCGCCGCCGACGATGTACACGTCCTCGTCGGCGCACCGTGCCGCTTCGGTGACCGCGGAACCGTAGTAGACGCCACGGCCGGTGAAGTCGTCGATTCCCGGTACGGGCAACTGCCGATACGACACGCCGGTCGCGAGGATGACCGTGTGCGCGTCGAGGGTCGCACCGTCGGCGAACCGGACCGTTCGCGCGGATCCGTTCACCTCCAGCGCCACCACGTCGCGGGTCGTGACGATCTCGGCTCCGAACTTCGCGGCCTGTCGCCTGGCGCGGTCGGCGAGCTGTCCACCGGACAGTCCGTCCGGGAAGCCGAGGTAGTTCTCGATGCGGGAACTCTGTCCCGCCTGTCCGCCGGTGGCGGTGCGCTCGATCAGGACGGTGCGCAGACCCTCCGAGGCCCCGTACACGGCGGCGCCGAGCCCGGCCGGACCGCCGCCGATGACGACGATGTCGTAGAAGTCGGCGCAGGGTGTGGTGGACAGTCCGACGCGGTCGGCCAGTTCCGAGTCGGTCGGCTCCACCAGGGCATGCCCGTCACTGGTGACGACCACCGGCAACCGCATCCCGTCGGCACCCGCAGCCTCCAGCAACCGTTGCCCCTCCGGCTCGTCCGCCATGTACCAGCGATACGGACACTGATTGCGTGCCAAGAACTCCCGCACCTCCGACGACCGCGCGGACCAACGATGCCCGACGACCCTGATCTCGGTGATGGGCCGCTCACCCGAAGCCGCCCACGCCTCGAGCATCGCGTCGATGACGGGATACAGCTTCTCCTCCGGCGGGTCCCACGGTTTGAGGAGGTAGTGGTCGAGGTCGACGACGTTGATGGCATCGATTGCGGCGTCCGTGTCCGCGTACGCAGTGAGCAGCACGCGTTTCGCGGCCGGATGCAGGTCCATCGCCTCTTCGAGGAACTCGATGCCACTCATGCCGGGCATGCGGTGGTCGGCGAGGAGCACCGCCACCGGGTCGCCGCGCAGCTTCATGTCCTTGAGGGCGTCGAGCGCGTCGGCACCGGACTGTGCGCGCACGATCCGGCAGGTCTCCCCGTAGCGGCGACGCAGGTCCCGCACGATGGCACGGGAGACGTTCGGATCGTCGTCGACACTGAGGATTGCGGGCAGGGCCATCGCTCTCCCATCCGGGACCGGGTAACCACTCGACATCGAGTATCGCAACGTTTGCCACGTCGCGCGCCCCGTCCTCGTGGCGCGTGCCGGGAGAGCCGACGGTCAGTCGACCGACCCGCCGGGCGGTGGAATCACGCACATCGGTGGCAGCGGCACCTCGGCCTCCTCGCAGCGGTCCTGCCGGCGGTCGAGTTGCTGTTGCCGTTGCTCGTCGCGCCGTTCCTGGGCGTCCCGGTCGCGGTCCCGGTCCCGGTCGTCGTCCGACCGATCGTCGAGCGCGGCCACCGGTACGGCCGTATCCGGCGACAACGGCGAGGGCGCGGCAGGCGATGTGAGCCCGAATGCCGGGACGGCGAGGGTGCCGGCGGCGAGGATCCCGGCGAATGTTGCGGTCAACGTCATGATCGTGCCTTCCTTCCGATCCGGAAGGGCCGCTCGCGGCACGCAGACGGCCACGGACGACCTCGCGAGGATGTCGCCCGGCCCTCCGGCAGGCCTCGGATACGGGGCCCGACGGGAGGAACCCGCTGTCCGTCCTCGGTCCTCGCTGGATCGGCACCCGAAGCGTCGTCGTTCTCGGCATCCGCACGACCCGGCACCAGGTGAAACGCGTCACATTCCTCGGTATTCCCGGAGCCGCGCCACCCGTCCGCGGCGCGGTGGCTCATCCAGCCGATGGAAGCGCGCACTGTAACGGCTGTTACATTTCGTCGAGTGACCATCGATTCTTCCTCGCACGTCGAGTGGACGGTACTGGTGATCCGGCTCGCCGCGGAGCCGACGCGCCACCGCGTCGCGGTCTGGCGGGAGCTGCGCAGGGTGGGAGCACTGTCCCTCGGGCAGGGCGTGTGGGCCGTCCCGCACGTCCCGGTGTTCGCCGCCGGGATCAACCGAGCGCGGGAACTCACCGACCGCGCCCACGGCGAGACCGTCACGCTTCGCGCCTCCGGCGTGACCGACGACGACGCACGCCGGTTCGAGTCGATGTTCACCGCGGCCCGCGAGGACGACTGGGCCGAATTCCTGTCCGACTGCGACAAATACGAAGCAGAACTCGACAAGGAGATCGCCGCCGCCAAGTTCACCCTCGCCGAACTCGACGAGGAGGAACAGAGTTTGGAGCGACTGCGGCGCTGGCACCGGGACATCACAGCGCGAGACGTGTTCGGTGCACCGAGCGCGAGCATCGCCGCCGCACGACTGCGCACGTGCACGGATCGCCTGCAGGACTACACGGAACGGGTCTTCGAGGCCCTCCACGGCGCCGGTCGGGACGACTCCGCATGAAGCACGACGCCGCACCCCCGGCCCGACAGCTCTGGCCGCTGTACGCGGCGGGTTTCACGACCGCCTTCGGCGCGCACGCCGTTGCCGCGTCGCTCGGGTCCGAGGCGGGTGACCTGCAGACGTCGCTGCTGTATCTGGGGCTGCTGCTCGCGCTGTACGACGGCGCCGAGGTCGTCCTCAAACCGGTGTTCGGCACGCTCGCCGACCGGATCGGGGCGCGACCGGTGATGATCGGCGGGCTGGTCGCGTTCGCCCTCTTCTCGTTCCTGTTCGTGTTCGCCGACGACTCCGCGTGGCTGTGGGTCTCGCGCCTGGGACAGGGCGCCGCGGCGTCCGCCTTCTCCCCCGCTGCGGGGGCGCTCGTCGCCCGGCTGAATCCGAGTGCGTCGCACGGCCGGGCGTTCGGCAGCTACGGCTTCTTCAAGAGCATCGGGTACATGGCGGGCCCACTGCTCGGCGGCGTGATCGTCTGGCTCGGCGGCCTGTCCGCGCTGTTCGTCGTGTTGACGGGCGTTGCGGCAGCGACGGCGGTGTGGGCTGCGGTGGCGGTTCCGTCGGTGCCACCGCTGCCGAAGTCGCGACAGACACTGCTCGGACTGGCCCGCCGCCTCGGTGACCGCGCGTTCCTCGGCCCGACGGCCGCACTCGCCGCGTCGACGGCGGCGCTGTCCGTCGGTGTCGGGTTCCTTCCCGTGTCGGGGGCCGCAGCCGGACTGGGGCCCGTCGTCACCGGCGCAGCGGTGTCGCTGCTCGCGGCGGTCGCTGCGGTCGTGCAGCCACGGGTCGGACGCGCGCTCGACGACGGCCGGTTCGCGGCCGGGGTCGGAATGACCGTCGGTCTCGCCGTCACCGCCGTCGGCCTCGCATGCGCGATGATCCCCGGTCTCACCGGAGTACTCCTCGCGGCGGTGGGAATCGGCGTCGGAACCGGGGTGATCACCCCCGTCGGGTTCGCGGCGCTGGCGTCGTCCACCCCGCCCGAACACATCGGGCAGACACTCGGTGCGGCCGAACTGGGCCGCGAACTCGGCGACGCCGGCGGCCCGCTGCTGGTGGGTGGGGTCGCCGCGGTGGCCACCCTCACCGTCGGCTACGGCGTGCTCGCCGCTGTCACGGCGCTGTGGCCCGCGGCGGCATGGCGGCCGCGGACCTCTGTCCGCTGACGGTCACGGCGCCACGGGATCGAGCGCGACGGTCACCGACACCGCGCCGGACTCGTTGCGCCGGGTGACGGCGTGACCACGTCGCTCACCGTCGGGTAGACGCACGACGATCGGCGCGCCGTCGCCGGTGAAGTTCTGCCACCACCGTTTCTGGTCCGGCATCGCGACGTCGATCCGCACCTCGTCACCGCGTCGGCGGTAGAACACGGGCAGCTCGAACTGCTGACCCGACTTGCGACCGGTGTACGCGATCACCACGATGCCGCGTCGCAGCAGCGGACCGATCAACGGCAGTCGGAGCATGGGTACGGCGACCTTGTTGAACGCGGCGGCCGCTCTGGCGAATCTGCTCATGCCGCCGAGTATGCCCCGCATCGAGCAACCCTTCGGGCTGCTCACGGCACCCGGCGGGTCCACTCCTCGGTGCTGAACTTCGATTCGACCAGCTCACGGGCGGCGGCCAGCTCGGCGTCGGAGTACCTGCCCGGCCGCGTGTCGTACGCCAGGAACGCTCCGATGATGGCCGACCGCGCCATTCCGGTCTGCGAGCGCGGCCTGCCTGCCCTTCCGTCGAGACCACGACCGAGGATCTGCTGCCGCTACGGCACAAGGACGTACAGGGCGCCTGGGTGCACCGGCAGTTGCGGCCAACCGCTGATGTACGCATGGGAGAGAACGTTCGCCGTGGCGACGACCGTACCGCTGCCGGTGGCCACTGTCGTGGGTGTGTAGAGGCACCGCTCGTCCACCGGAATGGGTCGCACCGAATCGGGCTGTACGGCGCGGAGCACGGTATTGCCCGCAGCGCCGGTCACCAGGTTGAGCCAGTCGATCGACACGTCGATGCAGTCGGCCCCGCCGCGCGCGATCGTCGACGCTTGAGGGGAGGTGAAGGTCACCACCCCAGCCGCTCCGGTCGTAGCGGATGGCGTGATCGTTGCCAGCTCGTTCGGCACCCAGCACCTGAAACCGACCGTGACACAGGCGGAGACGAAGGTGACAGGGATCTGGAAGTCGGTCTTCGTCGTCAGTGGCGCGGGCGGGGGCTGCGCAGCCGCGATCGTGACCGCGCCCAGCGACGGCGTCACGACGGCGAACACCACCGCGATGCGGGCGAGGAACGACCGGTGGTCCGCTGTGAGGCGCATGGCACAACCTCCGTTGTTTCGACATGCCGCGACCCTGCAGACGTCTCAGGCTACGCCCGTCAGGGCACCCGGCGGGTCCACCCCTCGGTGCTGAACTTCGATTCGACCAGCTCACGGGCGGCGGCCAGCTCGGCGTCGGAGTACCTGCCCGGCCGCGTGTCGTAGCGGGCACGGAAGTGCGCCAGGAACGCTCCGATGATGGCCGACCGCGCCATTCCGGTCTGCGAGCGCATCGGGTCGACTCGCTTCCCGGAACTGGTGATTCCCTTGTCGGAGATCTTCTCCCGGCCGATCCGCAGCACCTCGGTCATCTTGTCGGCGTCGATGTCGTAGGACATCGTGACGTGGTGCAGCACCGCGCCTGCCGCGAACCGCTTCTGCGCCGCACCGCCGATCTTGCCGTGCTCGGACACGATGTCGTTGATCGGCACGTACCGCGCCTTGATCCCGACATCGGCCAGCGCACCCATCACCCACTGGTCGAGGAACTCGTAGGAGCGCTCGAAACTGAGACCGTCGACGAGCGAGGTCGGGACGGACAGCGAGTACGTGATGCAGTTGCCCGGTTCCATGAACATCGCACCGCCGCCGGAGATGCGCCGCACGATCCCGATCCCGTGCCTCGCGGCCGCGTCCTCGTCGACCTCGTTGCGCACCGACTGGAACGATCCGATCACCACGAGCGGTGAATCCCAGTCCCAGAACCGCAGCGTCGGCCCCCGTTCGCCGGACGCGACCTCCCGGGTGATCACCTCGTCGAGCGCGACGTGCATCGCCGGGTCGAGCACCACCGGTTCGATCACGTCGAAGGTGTGGTCGTACCAGCCGGTGGCGTGGCCGAGGGCGCGCCTGATCGCGATGCCGACCGACTCGGGGGTGAATCCGATCAGGGAGACGCTGTCGTCGAGTGCGTCCGTGATCGCCCGACCGAGTTGCGCCGCATCGGAATTCGTGGACGCACCCGTCACGGCCGCGGTGATGTCGTCGAGTGCCTCGTCGGGTTCGAGGAAGAAGTCACCGGACAGCGACACCCGGGCGAGGCGCCCGTCCTCCACGTCGAGGTCGACGATCACGAGCTTGCCGCCGGGAACCTTGTACTCGCCACGCATCACGCCAGCCTATCCGGCGGCCGCGAGGTGGCCGCCGGGTGAACATGTGGCGTTCCGCCGACACGAACCGCCCGATAGTTGGACAATGGTCCAGATTTCGACAGACCGCACCCGGACCATTCCCGCGACCGACGAGGGCACCGTTGACGACATTCGACTCGATCTCCCGCCGACGCTTCCTCGCCGGCGCCGCCGTGGCAGGCGCAGCCGTACCGGTTCTGGGTGCCGGCACGGCCCAGGCGCAGGCCCGGACCGGCAAGTTCCCCTTCCCCACCGACGGCACCCTGCGAGTCCTCGTCACCGGCGACGCCGGTACCGGAACCCGGGCGCAGTGGGCCGTCACCGACGCGATCCGCGAGCTGCACCGACGGGAACCGCTGTCGATGGCGGTCGGCCTCGGCGACAACATCTACGAGGCCGGGCCGAACGGCACCGACGACTCACAGTTCGCCACGAAGTTCGAGGACCCCAATCACGGCCTCGACTTCCCCTGGGTGATGGTGCTGGGCAATCACGACAACAGCGCGGTCTTCCCGGGCGACGGTGGCTGGCTGCTCCGCGGAGACGACGAGGTCGCCTACCACCAGCACTCGCGCCGGTGGTGGATGCCGAGCCGCTACTACTCGGTGCGGGTTCCGGAGGAGAACCCGATCGTCGAGTTCTTCGTGCTCGACCTGAATCCCCTGGCCGCGTACCTGCCGCCGCTGTTCGTGCACTACTGGCAGGCGGACGGGCAGTTCATGAACGAGCAGCGCGCGTGGCTCGACCGCGCGATCACCGAGTCACCGGCAAGGTGGAAGATCGCCTGCACGCACCATCCGTACCTGAGCAACGGCTCGCACGGCGACGCAGGCGAGTACGACGGCATCCCGGTCGCGCCGATGAACGGCAGCGAGGCCAAGCGGTTCTTCGAGGACCACGTGGTGGGCCGCTGCCAGTTCATCCTGTCCGGACACGATCATTCGATCCAGGTGCTCGAGCCGACCATCGCGTCGAAGGGCACCCGGCAGATCGTGTCGGGCGCCTCGGGGAAGAACAGTCACGGCAAGGCGGGCACCCCCGACCGCGCCAACATGTACCAGAACTTCGACGACGTCGGGTTCATGGTCATGGAGATGACGGCGGACTCGGTACGGCTGCAGGCACACGCCGTCGACATCCCCACGGGCACATCGACACCGGAGTTCGACCGCCGCCTCGCCTGACCGTCGGTCGAGTCGACACATCGCGCGGAGAGGACGACCATCGGGCACATGCGAGTCGAGCGAATCACCACGAACCTGACTGTCCCCGACATCGACGCGGCGAAGTCGTTCTACACCGACTTCCTCGGCCTGAGCACCGAGGAGTTCAACCTCGGCTGGGTGGCCCGGTACACCGACCCCGAGAGCGGCGCCCACGTCCAGCTCGTCACGGGTGACGCCACCGCCCCGGAGGATTCGGTCATGTCCGTCCACGTCGACGACGTCGACGCCGCCTACGAGGAAGCGCTCGCGGCGGGTGTCGAGATCGTGCATCCGCTGACCACCGAGGAGTGGGGCGTGCGCCGCTTCTTCGTCCGGGCGCCCGACGGCGCGGTGATCAACGTGGTCGCGCACCACGACTGACCTTCCGAGTATCCACCACGACCCTCGTGGCAATGCTGACGATCCAGGGCCCTTGGAGTACCAGTTCACTTCCCGCGGAAATGATGTCGTAGCTCGATCCGCCCTGGCGATTTGAGGCAACAACCGATGCGAGTTGGACGGATGTCGGTCGACCGCCACGGGTCGAACGGGTGCTCTGGATTCGTTCGAAGTCCGCATCGCTGGACGCCACATGGACTTTGCCGGACCTGTTCGCGATCGCGCCATCGATATGGACGTCGGGGACGGGGGCCAGGCCGAGGTCACGACCGATCACAGGTCGCGTCCCTCCGGACCGAGCGTCGCAACGTCGGCCCATTGTCGAGAAGGCGAGAGGTCCACCGGATCTATGATCGCCAGTCGGCCGTCTGTACAGACATTGCCGAACGCGCGGGCCACGCAAACGCATCGTCGTGTGAAGCACGCTTCAGCAACGTAGGACAGCGAAGGGTTCCTTCGGCCTTGAAGCGTTCCCGTCGCCCGCCTCTCCCGAAGAAGGCGGAATCTGTCGGCACCCGCAGCTAACATGTGGTCCCGACCAAGGAGATTGATGAGCGACGTAGACGGCACGATCGTGCCTGTTTGGACTTTGGCCACCACCCAGGACGCGACCATTCCCGCATTCACGGACGAGGGTGCCCTCAGCCCCGAGCGCCTGGCCGAGCTCCGGTCGGCGCTGGCGGCATTCGCATCGGCGCCGTTGGTCACGCTGGAAGCGCACCCACTCCCAGTCAAGCCCGAGCGCTCAAGCGGACTGCCGCTCCACGCCACGAGTCCGCTGGCGCAGGAGCTCTCGCGACTCGTGACCAACTCGCCGAAGGTGCCCGCTGTCGCTCAGGTCGCGCAATCCAACGAGGTGCTCTTCCGAATGCACGTCCCCGCGAAGGTGGCTTCACAGTTCGGCAAGGGCCTCGTGAAGCCGATGGTGGCAAAGGCTGTCGACGGTGGCGTCTACGGGGAGCTGGTCGCTGACACCGGCAAGATCGCAGCCAAGGCCGCCTTTGTACCGGTCGAAGCAGCATCTGCCGGGGCAAAGGGAACTGTCGTCGGCGCCGCTGCGGGTGCCGCGGCCGCGGGAGGCGCGCTGACGGTGGCCGCTCCGCTGGTGCTCATGGCCGTCGCGGTCGGCGCGAGCGCGTACGCCGACCACCAGCGCCAGAAGGCCATCGAGAACATCACAGGGCTGTTGGAGAAGCTCCATGTCGACAAACTGGAGTCTGAGCGCAGTGAGCTCGACGGTTGCCGCGACGCGATCGACAAGGCCACGACGCTCCTACTGGATCATGGCAAGGTCGGGGCATCCCTCGGCCTCGACTCCGCTGTTCACGCGATCAGCATCGCGACGCACAACGCAGAGTACCGCGTCAAGAAATGGGAAGCCGCGCTCGACTCATTCGTCGGCAACCAGGTCGACGTTGCCGAACTGGAAGTGGCATTCCCAGGAGTCACCGACGACGGCGGTGAGTTTCGTACCCATCTCGAGCTGGCGGCACTTGCGATCGCGCTCAAGCGCCGGGTGGTCGTTCTGCAGGGCGTTGAGGTCGGCCAGAGCGACGTGGACAACCCCTTCGAGAATTTTGTCCGGAGCCTCCGAGACGACCAGCAGCGGATCGCCGACCTGGAAGGCCGGGTGGCGGACGTCCTGCGACGCCTGTCAGCGCTCGAACTGCGCTCACCCAAGCGCCTTGTCGACAAGGTGATGACCCGGAAGCAGGTCGACAGCTTGCTGGACGCGTCGTACCGGCTTCGTGCGCTCGCCCCCGCTCACAGCACAACCTCCCCGGACGCTGATGTCGTGATCGAGATCGAAAAGCACAGCGACGGCAAGCTCCTGGTGCTCCCCGCCCGCGCCTCCTGATCCGAAGGCCGCAAGGACCGGGACCAGCAGATTGGAAGTCAGTCCAACCATCCGAGGGACCAAACCCTTTAGAGGCCGACTCCACGTTCGAGAAGATTGTTGGATGGTCACGCCAATCGTTCACCGCTGCGGTGGAGGATCCAGCGGATCAGGCATTCCTGCTCAGATTCTTCGAACTCGTCGATGCCAACGGTCAGCTCCCAGCACAGGGAACACATTCGCGGCTGCACTACGGCAAGCAGCCACGTGGTGGAGTTTTCGTCTACCCGTTCGGTCGGCGGTTCCCACCGTTCAAGTTCACCGTAAAGGACGGCGCCCTGATGATCGCGGGTTGCTGGACGGGCAACTTCGGCGCGACCGGCCATTCCGGATTTGCCGAGATCGCATCGCTTCTCGGCCAGGACCACGGTGGACCAGCTCGTGCACTTCCGGTGTTTGGACTCGATCCCGAGAAACTGTGGGAGGTTGGCGACAGCGTCTCTCGCGCCGTGAACTGACCGCATGCACATGTCGCTCGAGTACGCGTCTCGTAGGCTCCTGCCCTACGAAACGCGTACCCGACCACTCCTCGAACCGCGGCTACACGAACCCCGCCGCAACCTGCTGACGGCATCTGGTTCCGTTCGCGGGACCCGCGCTACGCGCGGCACCTGCCTAAACGACGAGCTTCGCATTCGCTCCCCCTGGAACGAGTAGCCGAACCGCAGTCCTTGCCACGCACCGGGAAACAGAGCCGGCGTCCATCCAACTGAGTAGCGCCGGAAGCTTGGTTGAATGGGAATGGGCGCGCGCGGCTTCTTGGTCTTCGCGTCCGACGGCACGGTGACTGCCTCAGCGCGAAGCAGCCCGCCCGTCGTGAACGACAAACGGTCAGCGCCGTTTCACACGACTACCCGGCACCCGCTACATCGTCCCGACCTGCGCGTCACCTGGAGTATCTTGTTGATCCGTGTACATCAAGAATCAGGGCTATTGGGATGACCTCATCCACGAGGGGCGAATCCTGACCGAAACCGCGGAGGGAGAGCCTCGCGATCTAGTGGTCCCTCGCCACGAAGCCGACCGGGCTGCGGTCCGAAAGCTCGCGGAAGGATACAGAGCCTCGGTCTCCGACCGACGAGATCGCGATCCGAATCGCCCTGAACATCAACTCCAAGACGTGATCGACGCATACCGGTGGACACACCCACACACGTCCCTCCTCACACCGAGGGGAATCGGGCGCAGTCGCCCCCGCTGACAGGCAGCCCACCGACACGACTGCTGCCCGTAGATCCCGCTCATTCCGGCTTGCGCAGCGCCGCCATGAACATCGCGTCGGTACCGTGCCGGTGCGGCCACAGCTGCACACCCTGCCCGGCACCGATGTTCGGGACGTTCAGCACGAAGTCTCGCGTGTCGAGCGCCTCGACCCCGTGGCGGCGGACGGCGTCCGCGACCACCGCGACGGTCTCCGAGAGGTGCGGGGAGCAGGTGGAGTAGAGCACGACGCCGCCGGGGCGGACCAGGTTGATCGCCGACGCCAGCAGTTCGCGCTGCAGGGCGACGAGTTCGGCGACATCGGTGGGTTTGCGCCGCCACCTGGCCTCGGGTCGGCGACGCAACGCGCCGAGTCCGGTGCAGGGTGCGTCGACGAGGATCCGGTCGTATCCCGGCGCCAGGCCAGGGTCACGACCGTCGGCGACGTGGACGTCGACGGGCAGCCCGCGGGTGGTCTTGCGCACGAGATCAGCGCGGTGTTCTGCGGGTTCGACGGCGTCCACCCGGGCACCCTCGATGTCGGCGACCGCGCCGAGCAGCGCGGCCTTGCCGCCCGGTCCCGCGCACAGGTCGAGCCAGCGGCCGCCGTCGGGTCCGAGCAGGGTGGCCCGGGTCAGTGCGAGCGCAACGAGCTGACTCCCCTCGTCCTGAACCGCCGCCAGGCCCTCCCGGACCGGTTCGAGCAGGCCCGGGTCGCCGCCGTCGAGATGGACGGCGTACGGCGAGTACGGTCCCTCCTCGCCGCCGGTGATCAACGCGAGTTCCTCCGCCGAGATCTCCCCCGGTCGGGCGACGAGGTGCACGGAGGGACGGGCGTCGTCCGCCGCGAGCACCTGTTCGAGTTCGGCGGCGTCGGGGCCGAGCGCGTCGGCGAACGCCTGCGCGATCCACACCGGATGCGCGTACCGGAACGAGAGGTGTCCGACCGGGTCACGGGTGGCGTCGGGCGCGAGCTGGGAGATCCACTCGTCCTCGGACTTCTCCGCAACGCGCCGCAGCACGGCGTTGACGAAACCGGCCCGGCCGCTGCCGAATTCGGTGCGCACCAGATCGACGGAGGTGTCGACCGCGGCATGCGACCCGATTCGGGTCCGCAGCAACTGGTAGGCACCGAGCCGGAGGACGTCGAGCAGTGGGCCGTCGATCTCCTCCACCGGACGACCGGCGCCTGCTGAGATCACCGCGTCCAGCAGGCCCTGCGCCCGGCAGGCGCCGTAGGTCAGCTCGGTCGCGAGTGCCGCGTCGCGGCCGTCGATGCCGCGTTCGCGGAGCAGTGCGGGCAACACCAGGTTCGCGTACGAGTCGCGTTCGCGGACCGCCCGCAGCACGTCACGCGCCGCGAGCCGCGGCTTGTCCACGCCCGCGCCGTCGGGCCGCTTGGCCTGACGCGGACGGTTGTTGGGTCGCCTGCTGTTCTGGTTCCCGGTGTTTCGGCCGGCGTTGTCGCCGCGAGGTCCCCCTCGGTTGCCACGGGACGGACGACGGGATTCGGTCATTGTGCACGCACCTCGGGGTCGAGGCGCGCGCCGCGCGCCCAATCTGCTGCCGCCATGAGCTTCTTTCCTTGCGGCTGAACCTGACTCAGCCGCACCGGCGTGGTGGCGGTGCCGACGTAGCAGCCGTCCTTGCGCACCAGGAACTGCCCCGGCTCGAGGGCCGCGTCCAGTTCCGCCACCGGGGTCACCGGCGCCACCTTCACCCGCAGGTCACCGACCTGCGTCCATGCTCCCGGCGCCGGCGTCACGGACCGGATGCGTCGATCGACGACCGCCGCCGGGAGTGTCCAGTCGACGCGGGCCGAGTCGACCGTCACCTTCGGGGCGTGCGAGACGCCGTCCTCGGACTGCGGGACGGCGTTCAGTGCGCCGTCCTCGATCCCGTCGAGCACCGACTCGAGCAGGAAGGCGCCACTCTCGGCGAGCCTGCCCAACAGTTCACCCGCCGTGTCGGTGTCACGGATGCGTTCGGTGGCCACCCCGTACACCGGGCCGGTGTCGAGGCCTTCCTCGAGCCGGAACGCGCTGGCGCCGGTCATGTCGTCACCCGCGGCGATGGCGGCCTGCACCGGCGCGGCGCCCCGCCACGCGGGCAACAGCGAGAAGTGCAGGTTCACCCAGCCGAACTTCGGGACGTCGAGGACGGGCCGAGGCAGCAGCGCCCCGTACGCGACGACGGGAGCGCAGTCGGGGGCGAGTTCGGTGAGCCGGGCCAGGAAGTCGGGGTCGGACGCCCGCGTCGGGGTGAGGACCTCGATGCCGTGTTCGTCGGCCAGCAGGCCGACGGGCGACCGGGTGACCTTGCGGCCGCGTCCGGCGACGGCGTCGGGCCGTGTCACGACGGCGACGACCTCGTGGCGGGTGGACGCCAGCAGCCGGGCCAGCGACGGCACTGCGGGTTCGGGTGTACCGGCGAACACGATCCGCATGTCAGCGCACCCCCGCGTCCGCGCCGAACCAGTCGGCCTCGCGAAGCGTCCGCATCGCCGCCTTCCGGTCGGCCGGGTCCATCCGCGTCAGGAACAGCACCCCGTCGAGGTGGTCGGTCTCGTGCTGGACACACCGGGCGAGGATCTCGCTGCACTCGAAGGACACCGGTTCGCCGCGCATGTCGACGCCGTGCACCCGGACGCTCATCGCCCGTCGGACGTCGGCGCGGATGCCGGGAATCGACAGGCAGCCTTCCGGTCCGACCTGCTCGTCCGTGCCCACGACCTCGTAGACCGGGTTCACGACGTGCCCGAACTCGCCGCCACAGTCGTAGGCGAACACCCGCAGCGACACGCCGATCTGGGGGGCGGCGATGCCGGCACCGCCGTGCTCGCGCATGGTGTCGACCAGGTCGGTGACCAGCTGTTCCAGCTCCGGGTCGAAGTCGACCACCTCGTCTGCACGCGTCCGCAGGACGGGATCGCCGAACAGGCGAACGGGCTGAACACTCACTGGGCTGCTCCCGAAATCGATGACGCGGTCCAGGACATTCTAGGGAAGCGGTGCTCGGGTTCCGACCACGCGCGGCCGACCGTGTGAGCATGGCGACATGAACGACGACAGAATCGAAGTCCGGCGACTGATCCCCGCAGCGCCGGATCGCGTGTTCGCGGTCCTGCGCGACCCGCAAGGACATGTGGCGATCGACGCCTCCGGCATGCTCATGGACGCCGACGGCGACCCCGTGGCCGCCGTGGGGGACAGTTTCGTCGTGCACATGGATCGCGAGGCGCTGGGTGACCTGCCGCTCGGCCACTACGACGTCACCGTCACGATCGCGACCTACGTTCCCGACAGGGAGATCGCCTGGACGATCCTCGGCCGAATCCGACCGCAGATCGGCCACGTCTACGGCTATCGACTCGAGCCGGCCGACGGCGGCACCCTCGTCACCTCGTACTACGACTGGTCGAACATTCATCCCCAGTGGCGCGAGGCCGGGATCTTCCCCGTCGTCCCGGAGAGTTCCCTGCGAGCGACGCTGGGCGTCCTCGACCGCACCGTCCGGCGGGGGTACCCGCGGGCGGCCGCCACGGGGGCGCCCGCCGACTGACCGGTCCGGCGGTCAGCTCCCGATCATTCCGATCAACCCGGTACCGAGCGGCACGCGGGTGCACACGGGGTCGGACGCCCTCGGGTCGAGCACCTGCAGGGTCAGTCCGATCGTGTACTCGTCGTAGACCATGTTCATGTGGCCGGTCATGTTCTGCGGGCAGCGGTCCTGGATGAGGATGTTCGTCGCGCCCGGACCGCGGAGGGCGATGTTCGTGTACGGCTGGATCATCTCGTCGTAGCGCGTGCCGATGGTCGTGTACGAGACGCCGGGAACGGTGTCACCGTCCGCGTTGAGCGCGGCGAGGAAGTCGGAGCCCTCGGCCTGCTGGGCGACAGCCACGGTGGTGAAGAGGCTCACCAGGTCACGTCCCCCGGGGATCGCGTCGGCGGCGGGCACGAGTCCGTAGAAGACGCCACCGTAGCTGGGTGACGCGAGCCCGATCCACTGGTCGACGACCCCCGCGCCACCGAGTTCGGCGATGAAGTAGCGCGTCACCGTCGCGCCCTGGGAGAACCCCACGAGGTCGACCTTCGCGGCACCGGTTTCGCGTAGCACGCGCCCGACGAAGCCGGCGACCTGCTCACCGCTGACGTACATGTCCTCGGTGCCGAAGGTGGTGGCACCGGGAGCCCCGCCGAAGTCGACGGCGAAGACGCAGTACCCGGCGTCGTGCAGTCGGGGCGCGATCGCCGCCCAGTCCGAGTAGCTGCTGGAGTCGCTGCCGTGAGCGAGAACGACCGGTCGAGGATGCTTGGCGGTGGGGCGGCACCCGAAGTCGTTGGTGCCGGGCGGAACGCTGCCGGGGTGGGCTTCCGCGTAGACCTTCGCCTCGGCGTGCGTGAACTGCACGGGCCCCGGCAGTGCGGGAATCACCGACACCGACACCGGATCGGACGCGACGGACCCCGCGCCACCCGGAGCGGCACCCGCCGCCGCGGTCGTCATCGAGACGACCAGCGTCGCTCCGGCGACCGCGGCCGCCACCACTTCCCCGACCCTCATGGCGTTCTCCCCGACCGACGTGAACCAGGTTCATCATGTTCTCAGGTGAACGGGAAGTCCGTCACTGTTCGGCGTCAGAATCGCCGGTGGCGTCGCCGGTCCCAGCCGGTTCGTCCGCGAGAACCCGGTAGATCGCACGCCGAGCCTCGGTCAGCACCTCGCCCGCGGCCCTCGCCTGATCGGGGGTGCCGACGGACGCGACCTGCCGGACCGCTCCGGTCAGTTGGTTCATCAGGGCGCGCAGTTCCTGCGCGGGCCTGCCGACGGAGGCGCTGATCTCGTCCCAGGGGTTGCCGAGTTCGTCGTGATGCTCCTCGACGTAGGTGACTCCGGCCTCGGTGAGCCGGGCGGTCTTTCGGCCGTCGACCTTCTCGATGAGGACGAGGCCCTCGTCCTCGAGTTGAGCGAGTGCCGGGTAGATCGATCCGGGACTCGGCTTCCAGACGCCGTTGCTGCGTTCGGCGATCCGCTGGATCAGCTCGTAGCCGTGCATCGGCTGCTCACCGAGCAGTAGCAACACCGCAGCCCGGACATCGCCCCGACGCCCGCGGCCTCCGCGGCCCCGGCCGCGTCCGACCGGGCTGCCGGGTCCCCCGTGCGGACCGCGTCCGCGGCCGGGCACGAAATCGCCTCGCGGCACGAAGGTGCCTCGCGGACCGTAGTCGCCACGGGGACCGTAGTCGCCTCGGGGACCGTAGCTCCCGCGGGGACCGTAGCTCCCGCGGGGACCGACATCTTGGCCGGCACCGAATCCGGTTGTACCGGAACCGGACTCGTCCGGACCGAACCCGTCTGCTCGCCCGCCGTGATCACGGCGGCCGTCACGACCGACGCGACCGGGCCGTCGGCCACGTCCCCGCCGATCGAAATCTCGTTGGAAGTTCTCCATGACGTTTTCCTCTCGTCGCAGAACCGTGAGGCGCGTGTTCGCCTCGTTGCCGGCCCTGTCGATACGCTCAACGATATATCGTCAATAGCTCGACTTCAACCCCTCGGAGTACGAGCCGCCGCGGGAATCGAGGGGAGGCGGCCTCACACGGGCCGCGCGGATGCCGACAGGTCCCGTACACCCAGATGCGTCACGAACTCCACATCGGCCTGGCCCAAAGCCCGAACGACCCGGCGGGGCGGGAGCCCGCCCGGGTACCGCGGTCACGCGCTCCGCGCCACGCACACGTCCGGAGGAGCGGTGCCGTCAGCCGATGCGGAGCGGATCGATCTGCACACGGAGCGGACCGGGCTCCTTGCGGGCCGCCCGGCCCGACTGTGCCTCGCGCAGCGCGCGCGACAGCGCCGCGCCCGACTCCCGCGGCACGCGCACCAGCATCCGTTCGACCTCGTCGGGTTCGGGATCCTCGCCGCCGAACGGCACCCGCTCCCCCGGCGGCAGCGGTACAGGACCGAGCAGTTCGGCCTCCGCGGGCAACGCCGCCGCGCCGAGCAGCGCGTCGATCGCTGAGCGGGTGCCGTCCACCGCGGCCATGTGGACGGTCGGCGGGAAGTGCACCTCGGCGCGTTGCGCGAGCTGGGACTGCGCCGCCCCCACCGGATCCCAACGCACCAGCGCCTGCACCACGGGTATGCCCGAATCCGCGACGACGACCACCCGGCCACCGTCCGCTGCCGCCCGCACCAGCGCGCCCGCGGTCATCCAGCGCCGGAGCGTCTCCTCCTCCGCACGCAGGTCGGCACGTCCCAGCAGTGCCCAGCCGTCGAGCAGCAACGCGGCCCCGTAGCCGCCGGGCATCACCGGCTCCGCCCCGACTGTCGAGACGACGAGGGCCGGTCCGGGTGCGACGTCTCGCAACACCTCACCCCCGCCGGAGGTCCGCACCGGGACGCCGGGAAACGCGCGCCCGAGTTCCTCCGCGGTACGGCCCGCACCGACGACCACCGCGCGCAACTGTCGCGACCCACAGACGTTGCACCGATGCGTCGCGTCGGCGACACCACACCACCGGCAACTGGGAGTACCCGCCCCGTCGGGCCCCGCCGCCGACGGCAACGACAGCGGACCGTTGCAGCGGCGACAGCGAGCGGGTGCCCGGCACTTCCCGCAGGCGAGTGAGGGCACGTAGCCTCGGCGCGGAACCTGAACCAGCACACCGTTGCCCGCCGCGAGAGCCTCCCGAGCAGCACTGAACGCGATCCCCGGCAGTCTCGCCGCCCTGGCGCCGGGATCCCTGGCGAGGGCGTGATCACTGTCGGCGAGCGCCACCACGTGCGGCGCCCGCGACCGCACCACCGGGCGGTCCGCGACGAGGTCGCTCGCCCACCCCGAATCGACCAGGGCCTGCGCCTCGACCGTGCGCGAATGCGACCCGACGACGGCGGCGGCACCGGTCCCGTGTGCCCGCAGCAACGCGACCTCGCGGGCGTGCGGGTAGGGCGCTCGAGGTTCGGCGTGCAGGTCGTCTCCGTCGTCCCAGACCACGATCAGGCCCAGGTCGGGGACCGGCGCGAACACCGAGGCACGGGTGCCGACGACCACCGTGGCAGTGCCACGCAGGGCTGCCAGCCAGCGTCGATACCGCATCGCGGGACCGAGGCCCGCGGCGAGGGGAACGACCAGGTCCTCACCGAGGACGGCCGCGCCGGCCGCGGCGACACGGTCGAGGTCCTTCTGGTCCGGAACGACGATCACGGTCGACCGTCCGTTACGCGCCACCACCGCGGCGAGCTCGGCGAGCCGGGTCGGCCAGTCCTCCCCGGGGAGCGCCTGCCAGACGGCGCGCGGCGACCGGCCGTTGATCAGCGCGGACACGAAGCTGTCACCGTAGCGATAGGCGGACCATGCCGACACGTCCGGTTCCTCGGGCGGGGGCGCCGCGTCCGGCGCCTGCTCGGCCTCGACCCGCGCATGGCGCGGCGGCACGGCCAGGCGCAGCACGTCCGCTCGCGTCCCGGCGTACCGGGCGGCCACGGCGTCGACCAGCCTCGCCACCTCGGGGGTCAGCACCGGTTCCGACGACACCACGCGTTCGAGCCAGCCCAGCTTGCCGGGATGTTCACTCGTGTCGATGCGGTCGAGCAGGAACCCGTCGACCAGACGTCCCGAGAACCGGATCCGCACCCGAACGCCGGGCCGGGCCTGTTCGTCGAGTTCGACCGGAACCAGGTAGTCGAACTCCCGGTCCAGGTGCGCCACCTGCAGGATCGGCAGCACCCGCGCGACCGGCAGGGTGGGCGCCGCCTCGCGGGCGGCCGTCACGCGACCCACCGACCCGAACGACACGAGCCGCCCACCGACGACGGTGAGCGGCTCGGCCGGTGGATCACCTAGAGCCCGGCGGCCGCGCGCAGCTTCTCGGCGCGGTCCGTGTGCTCCCACGGCAGGTCGATGTCGGTGCGACCGAAGTGGCCGTACGCCGCCGTCTTGGCGTAGATCGGGCGCAACAGGTCGAGGTCGCGGATGATCGCGCCGGGACGCAGGTCGAAGATCTCGGAGATCGCCGACTGGATGCGGGCGGGATCGGTCTTCTCGGTGCCGAACGTCTCGACGAAGAGGCCGACCGGGGCTGCCTTGCCGATGGCGTACGCGACCTGCACCTCGATGCGGTCCGCGAGACCGGCCGCGACCGCGTTCTTCGCGACCCACCGCATCGCGTACGCGGCGGAACGGTCCACCTTCGACGGATCCTTGCCGGAGAAGGCGCCGCCGCCGTGACGGGCCATGCCGCCGTAGGTGTCGACGATGATCTTGCGGCCGGTCAGTCCCGCGTCACCCATCGGGCCACCGAGGACGAACTTGCCGGTCGGGTTGACGAGCAGGCGGACGTCGGAGGTGTCCAGGGCGGGCACGTCGATGTCGGCGAGCACCGAGCCGAGCACCTTCTCCCGGATGTCCGGGGTGAGCAGGTTGTCGAGGTCGATGTCCGCGGCGTGCTGGGTGGACACGACGACGGTGTCGAGGCGGACGGCCCTGTCGCCGTCGTACTCGATGGTGACCTGGGTCTTGCCGTCCGGACGCAGGTAGGGCAGGACGCCGGTCTTGCGGACCTCGGTGAGGCGCCGCGAGAGCCGGTGCGCGAGCGCGATCGGCAGCGGCATGAGTTCCGGGGTGTCGGTGCAGGCGTATCCGAACATCAGGCCCTGGTCGCCGGCGCCCTGACGGTCGATGTCGTCGTCGGAGCTGCCCTCGACGCGCGCCTCGTGCGAGTGGTCGACGCCCTGCGCGATCTCCGGCGACTGCGCGCCGATCGCGATGTTGACGCCGCACGAGTTCCCGTCGAAGCCCTTTGCGGACGAGTCGTAGCCGATCTCGAGGATCTTCTCTCGAACGATCGTCGGGATGTCGGCGTACGCCGACGTGGTGACCTCACCCGCGACGTGGACCTGTCCGGTCGTCACCAGCGTCTCGACGGCGACGCGGCTGCGGGGATCCTGCGCGAGCAGTGCGTCGAGTACGGAGTCGCTGATCGCGTCACAGATCTTGTCCGGGTGCCCTTCGGTCACAGACTCGCTGGTGAATAGCCGACTACCGGACTTGCTCACAGATCTCCCTCTCGCCAACTGATGATGTGTCGCACACGAACATTAATGCCTGGTACGGCAGATAAGAACACTTAGGATCACGGCGTTCCCGATGCGATCGCCGTCACATCCACACTACGAGCTTCCGGCCTGCCCGGCACCCGCTCCCCCACCCGGGGCATCGTCGGACAGCAGGTCCGCCACGGCGTCGAGCACCCGACTCGCCATCAGCGCCTTGGACCCGTGGGCGAGGGCGTGCTCGGTGCCGTCCGTCGAGAGCAGCCACCCGTCGTTGCTGTCGACCTCGAACGCCTTGCCGTCCCCGACCGCGTTCACGACCAGCAGGTCGCAACCCTTGCGGGCGAACTTCTCGCGGGCATGGTCCAGAACGCTGCCGTTCACGTCGCCGGTCTCCGCCGCGAAACCGACGATCCGCGTCGCCGCGGGCACCACACCGTCGTGACGGGCCTGCACCAGCCCGGCCAGGATGTCGTCGTTGCGGGTCAGCGGCACGACGTCGGGCTCGTTCGCGCCCTTCTTGATCTTGGACGCCGCGAGGGTCGTTGGCCGGAAGTCCGCAACGGCGGCAGCCATGACCACCGCGTCGGCGCTCGGAGCGATCTTGTCGACGGCGACCTTCATGTCCTGGGCCGTCTTCACCCGGACCACGTCCACGGCGGCCGGATCCGCGAGTTCTGCGGTGTAGCCGGCGACCAACGTGACCTGGGCGCCGCGTTGGACGGCGAGCCGTGCGATCGCGTAACCCTGCTTCCCGGAACTGCGGTTGCCGAGATAACGCACCGGGTCGAGCGGTTCCCGCGTTCCGCCGGCGGACACGACGATCCGCCGTCCCTCCAGGTCCCGGGGCAGTCCGTCGGGGCGTTCGAGGAGCAGGTTCGCCAACGCGAGGATCTCGTCGGGCTCGGGCAGTCGTCCCGCGCCGGTGTCCTTGCCGGTGAGCCGCCCGGAGGCGGGTTCCACCACGACCACACCGCGCGAGCGGAGCGTCGCGACGTTGTCAACGGTTGCGGGGTGCTCCCACATCTCGGTGTGCATGGCGGGCGCGAACAGGACCGGGCACCGCGCCGTCAGCAGGGTGGCCGTGAGCAGGTCGTCGGCGCGACCCTGCACGGCGCGGGCCATCAGGTCGGCGGTGGCGGGAGCGACGACGACGAGGTCCGCCTCCTGTCCGAGTCGCACGTGCGGCACCTGCGGCACATCGGAGAACACCCCGGTCTGCACCGAATTGCCGGACAGCGCCTCGAAGGTCGCGCGGCCGACGAACTCCAGTGCCGACTCGGTGGGAACGACCCTGACATGATGCCCGGCCTCCGTGAACCCACGGATGATCGAACAGGCCTTGTATGCGGCGATACCGCCGCCCACCCCGACGACGATGCGTCGTGGTGAACCGGCGGTATCGGAATGCGAATCCGTCACGAACGCCACAGTATCGGGGCGTTCGCGGTGGTGACGGAGTGGGTCACTCGCCCTCGGTGTGCTCGAGCAGGTCCGCGTGGATCTCGCGCATCGCGATCGAGAGCGGCTTCTCCTGGAGGCCGGGCTCGACGAGCGGGCCCACGTACTCGAGGATGCCGTCACCGAGCTGGTTGTAGTAGTCGTTGATCTGACGTGCCCGCTTGGCCGCGTAGATCACCAGCGCGTACTTCGAGGAGGTGCGCTCGAGCAGCTCGTCGATCGGCGGGTTGGTGATGCCCAGCGGCGTGTCGTACGCCGGGATTCCGTGACGATCGGTCGCGACTGCGGTGGTTGCGCTCACTGGCGAGTCTCCTACGGTTGGTCGAGCGGTTGAGAAAAACGAGCTGAACTGGTCTTTAGATGCGACAACGGCGGTCAGTGCTGGTCGCCGACCAACAAGGATACCAACTTCTCGCAGGCACGGTCGACGTCGACGTTGACGACCACCTCGTCGAACTCGTCCTTCGCGGCCAGCTCGACGCGTGCGGTCTCCAGTCTGCGTGCCACCACGTCCTCGGATTCGGTGCCCCGGGACGTCAGTCGGGAGACCAGCTCCTCCCAGCTCGGCGGGGCGAGGAACACCAGCACCGCCTCCGGCTTCGCGGCCCGCACGGCACGGGCTCCGGCCAGGTCCACCTCGACCAGCACCGGATGGCCTGCGGCCAGCGCTTCCTCGACCGGTGCGGCCGGGGTTCCGGACCGTTGCAGTCCGCCGTGGATCTCGGCCCATTCGAGGAGTTCGCCGGCCTCGATCATGCGATCGAACTCGGCGGACGTGACGAACCGGTAGTCGCGGCCGTCGACCTCGCCCGGGCGGGGGTCTCTCGTCGTTGCAGACACGCTGAAGACCAGATCGGGGAGCCGCTCGTGCAGCATGCGCACGACGGTCGACTTACCGACGGCGGAGGGGCCGGCCAGTACCACCAGCCGGCCCCTCCGCACTGCGTCGTCCCCCGTCGCGGACTGGGAGGATGCACTCCCCTTCGCTCGCGGCGTGGTGGTCTCGCGGTCTGACACGTTGTGTGCGTCAGCCACCTGCGACTCAGGCCTCGAAATCGAACCTGGCCAGCAGCGCCTTGCGCTGACGATCTCCGAGGCCACGCAGGCGGCGGGTCGGAGCGATCTCCAGCTCGGTCATGATTTCCTGCGCCTTGACCTTGCCCACCTTGGGCAGGGCCTCGAGCAGGGCGGACACCTTCATCTTGCCCAGGATCTCGTCCTCTTCGGCGTCCTTGAGGACCTGCTTGAGGTCGGTGCCGCCGCGCTTGAGGCGCTCCTTGAGCTCAGCCCGGGCCTTGCGGGCGGCAGCCGCCTTCTCCAAAGCAGCAGCGCGCTGCTCATCGGTCAACTGGGGAAGGGCCACGGTTCCTCCGTCTCGTCGTGTGCAAATGTCTACAACCCCCGGATAACCAGGGGCGATAGCGACCGTACTCACGCCGGGCGACGATTGCGAACCCACCCCCCGACCCGGGGGGCGGAATCGCGTCGGCTATGCGAGGCCGGTCTCGACCTCGTCGCGGACCCGCAACGCCGCAGCGCGCAGCGCCGACACCGTCGGGCCCGCCTTGAGAACATCGCGAGACGTGTTGGGCAGCAACAGTTCTCGTGAACCGTCGAAAATGTCGGCGAGATCACGCACGGTGGCGCCCTGCGCACCGAGACCCGGCGCGAGGATCGGACCCGCGAACTCGGACAAATCGAGACCGTGACCACGCGTCGCACCGACGACCAGGCCGATCGTGTCGTTGCCGTCGCGGTTCTGCGCCACCGCGGCGTCCACGATCGACTGTGCCACCGACGGACCCTCCGCCGTCACGGAGCGTTGCAGGTCGCCGCCCTCCGGGTTCGAGGTGCGGGCCAGCGCGAACAGCCCTCTGCCGGTCTCGGTCGCCAGCGTCACGGCCGGTTCGAGGGAACCGAAGCCCAGGTACGGCGACACCGTCACCGCGTCCGAGACGAGCGGTGAGCCCTCCGCCAGCCACGCCTGCGCGTAGGCGGACATGGTCGAGCCGATGTCACCCCGTTTCGCGTCGGCGACGACGAGCGACCCGGCCTCCCGCAGCCCCCTGACCGTGCGTTCCAGAGCGGCGTACCCGGCGGAGCCGTACGCCTCGAAGAACGCGACCTGCGGCTTGACGAGAGCGACCTCGCCCGCGAACGCCTCGACGCAGATGTCGGCGAACGCGGCGACGCCCTGCGCGGTCCTCGGCAGACCCCAGGCGTCGAGGAGCGGCGGATGCGGGTCGATGCCGACACACAGCCGGCCCCGGCTCCGGACCGCGGTCCGGAGCCGGTGACCCCAGCTGTGTTCGGTCACGAGGCCGTCTCGCGCAACACCGCGTGCAGGTCCTGGAGGGACCGCACCCCGATGTCACCGCGGATGCCCGCCTCGATGCCCTGGACGGCCGCCGACGCGCCCTGCACCGTGGTGATGCACGGGATGCTCGCCGACACCGCGGCCGCGCGGATCTCGTAGCCGTCGACGCGCGGACCCGAGTTGCCGTACGGGGTGTTGATCACCATGTCGACGTCGCCCGCCTTGATCTGGTCGACGATCGTCACCGCGCCCTCCGGCAGCACCTCGCCGGACGCCTTGTGCACGGTCTCGCACGGGATGCCGTTACGCCGCAGCACATCAGCGGTCCCCTCGGTCGCGAGGATCGAGAAGCCGAGGTCGGCGAGACGCTTCACCGGGAACAGCAGCGACCGCTTGTCCTTGTTGGCGACGGAGACGAAGACCTTGCCGCTGGTCGGCAGCGAGCCGTAGGCGGCGGTCTGGCTCTTCGCGAACGCGGTACCGAAGTCCTTGTCGATACCCATGACCTCGCCCGTCGACTTCATCTCGGGGCTCAGCAGCGTGTCGATCCCGGTCCCGTCCGCGCGCCGGAAGCGGTTGAACGGCAGGACCGCTTCCTTCACCGCGATCGGCGCGGTCATCGGCGCGTCGAGCCCGTCGCCGGACTCGGGCAGGATGCCGGCCGTCCGCAGGTCCGCGATCGACTCGCCGAGCATCACGCGGGCACAGGCCTTCGCGAGCTGCACCGCCGTGGCCTTGGACACGAACGGCACCGTGCGGGATGCGCGCGGATTGGCCTCGAGGACGTACAGGATGTCGTCCTTGAGCGCGTACTGGACGTTGAGCAGGCCCTTCACGCCGATGCCCTTCGCCAGCGCCTCGGTGGACCGGCGGACGTTCTCCAGGTCGGCCCGGCCGAGCGTGATCGGCGGCAGGGCGCACGCCGAGTCACCGGAGTGGATGCCGGCCTCCTCGATGTGCTCCATGACGCCGCCGAGGTACACCTCGGTGCCGTCGCACAGCGCGTCGACGTCGATCTCGACTGCGTCGTCGAGGAACCGGTCGACCAGGACCGGACGGTCGTCGGAGATCTCCGTCGCGCGGGCGATGTAGTCCTGGAGGGACTTCTCGTCGTACACGATCTCCATGCCGCGGCCGCCGAGCACGTAGGACGGCCGCACCAGCACGGGGTACCCGATGCCCGCGGCGATTTCGCGGGCGCCGTCGAAGGTGGTCGCGGTTCCGAACTTCGGCGCGGGCAGACCGGCCTCGGTGAGGACTCGACCGAACTCGCCGCGATCCTCGGCCAGGTCGATGGCCTCGGGGCTGGTGCCGACGATCGGGACGCCCGCCGCCTTGAGGCGCTTGGCCAGGCCCAGCGGGGTCTGGCCGCCGAGCTGCACGATGACGCCCGCCACCGTGCCCGACGCCGACTCCGCGCGGTACACCTCGAGCACGTCCTCGAAGGTCAGCGGCTCGAAGTAGAGGCGATCGGCGGTGTCGTAGTCGGTGGAGACGGTCTCCGGGTTGCAGTTGACCATGACGGTCTCGTACCCGGCCTCCGACAGGGTCAGTGCCGCGTGCACGCACGAGTAGTCGAACTCGATGCCCTGACCGATGCGGTTCGGTCCGGAGCCGAGGATCAGGACCTTCGGCTTCTCGCGCTGTTCGGCGACCTCGGTCTCCGCATTCGGGTCGAGCTCGTACGTCGAGTAGTGGTACGGAGTCCTGGCCTCGAACTCGGCGGCACAGGTGTCGACCGTCTTGTAGACCGGGTGGATCCTCAGCTCGTCGCGCATCGCGCGGACGGCGTCCTCGTCGGCGAACTGGCCGGGGCGCAGCGCCGCGATCTGCCGGTCGGACAGGCCGTGGTACTTGGCCTGCCGCAGCGTCAGCTCGTCCAGGTTCTCGGCGCCGCGGATCTGCTCGCCGAGCTCGTGGATCTGCTGGAACTGGTCCAGGAACCACGGGTCGATCTTCGTGGCCTCGAACAGCTGCTCCACGGTGGCGCCGAGCGCGAACGCCTTCTGCAGCCCGTACATGCGGCCGTCGTGCGGCACCGCCAGTTCCGCGAGCAGGGCGTCGAGGTTCTCACCCTCGACCTCCGGCCCGGTCCACCAGCCTGCGCGCTTGGTCTCCAGCGACCGCATCACCTTGCCGAACGCCTCGGTGAAGTTGCGGCCGATGGACATGGCCTCGCCGACCGACTTCATGGTCGTGGTGAGCGTGCCGTCCGCGCCGGGGAACTTCTCGAACGCGAACCGCGGCGCCTTGACGACGACGTAGTCGAGCGTCGGCTCGAAGCAGGCCGGCGTCTCCTTGGTGATGTCGTTGACGATCTCGTCGAGCGTGTAGCCGATGGCCAGCTTGGCGGCCATCTTCGCGATCGGGTAACCGGTCGCCTTCGACGCCAGCGCCGACGAACGCGAGACGCGCGGGTTCATCTCGATGACGACGAGGCGGCCGTCGGTCGGGTCCATCGCGAACTGGATGTTGCAGCCGCCGGTGTCGACGCCGACCTCGCGCAGGATCGCGATGGAGAGGTCGCGCATCTCCTGGTACTCGCGGTCGGTGAGCGTCATCGCCGGGGCGACGGTCACCGAGTCGCCGGTGTGGACACCGACCGGGTCGACGTTCTCGATCGAGCAGACGATGACGACGTTGTCGCGGCCGTCGCGCATGAGCTCGAGCTCGTACTCCTTCCATCCGAGGATGGACTCCTCGATCAGCACGTTCGCGGTCGGCGAGGCGGCGAGGCCGCCACCGGCGATGCGCTCGAGGTCGGTCTCGTCGTAGGCCATGCCGGAGCCGAGGCCACCCATGGTGAAGGACGGCCGCACGACCACCGGGTAGCCGAGCTCGGCGACCGTGTCACGCACCTCCTCCATCGTGAAGCAGACCCGCGAGCGAGCGGACTCGCCGCCACACTTGGCGACGATGTCCTTGAACTTCTGCCGGTCCTCGCCGCGCTGGATGGCGTCGAAGTCGGCGCCGATCAGCTCGACGTCGTACTTCTCGAGAATGCCCTGCTCGTGCAGCGCGACCGCGGTGTTGAGCGCGGTCTGGCCGCCGAGGGTGGCGAGGACCGCGTCGATCTTGTGGCCCTTCTCCGCCTCGCGGGCGATGACCTTCTCCACGAACTCCGCGGTGATCGGCTCGACGTAGGTGGAGTCGGCGAACTCGGGGTCGGTCATGATGGTGGCCGGGTTCGAGTTGACGAGGGAGACCCGCAGGCCCTCCTCGCGCAGGACGCGGCACGCCTGGGTGCCCGAGTAGTCGAACTCGCAGGCCTGGCCGATGACGATCGGTCCCGAACCGATCACCAGGATGTGCTGAAGATCTGTGCGGCGTGGCATTACTTCTTGGCTCCTTCGAGCAGGCTGGTGAAGCGGTCGAACAGGTACGCGGCGTCGTGCGGACCGGCCGCGGCCTCGGGGTGGTACTGCACGGAGAAGGCGGATCCGTCGAGCAGACGGACGCCTTCGACCGCACCGTCGTTGGCGCAGGTGTGGCTGACCTGGGCGCGACCGAACGGGGTGTCGAACTCCTGACCGGCCTCACCCTCGAGCGCGAACCCGTGGTTCTGGGCGGTGATCGCGATCCGGCCCGTCTCGTGCTCGACGACCGGGATGTTGATACCGCGGTGGCCGAACTTCATCTTGTAGGTGCTCAGGCCGAGCGCCCGGCCGAGGATCTGGTTGCCGAAGCAGATGCCGAACAGCGGCAGCCCCTGTCCCAGCACCTCCTTGGTCAGGTGCACGGCGCCGTCGGCGGTGGCCGGGTCACCCGGTCCGTTGGACAGGAAGACACCGTCGGCGCCGAGGTCGAGGATCTGCTCAAGGCTCGTGGTGGACGGCAGCACGTGGACCCGGATGCCCCGCTCCGCGAACATCCGCGGAGTGTTGGTCTTGATGCCGAGATCGATGGCGGCCACGGTGAACCGGGCCTCACCGCCGGACGGCTCGATGACGAATCCGGAATCCGTGCTGACCTCGCGGGCCAGGTCGGCTCCCAGCATCGACGGCTGACCCTGCACCGCGGCGAGCATCGTCGCGTCGTCGGCGAGCGCCGATCCGGAGAACACGCCCGCCTTCATCGAACCGCGGGTGCGCAGATGCCGGACCAGGGCGCGGGTGTCGATGCCTGCGATGCCGACGACCCCCTGCGCGACGAGCTCGTCCTGCAGCGACCCGGTGGCGCGCCAGCTGGACGTGCGGCGGGAGGGGTCTCGGACGACGTAGCCCGCAACCCAGATCTTGTTGGACGGGCCGGACGACCGAGCGCCTGCCGAGAGCGCCTCGCCGTCCTCGCCGTTCCAACCGGTGTTGCCGATCTGCGGTGCGGTCGCGACGACGATCTGGCGGTGGTAGCTGGGGTCGGTGAGGGTCTCCTGGTAGCCGGTCATGCCGGTCGAGAACACCGCCTCGCCCAGGGTCTGTCCGACGGCGCCGAACTCGACGCCCCGGAAGATCCGTCCGTCCTCGAGGACCAGGGCCGCGGGCCCACCATGCACGATGCTCACGCTTTCTCTCCGTTCACCCACTGTGGGTACACACTCTTGTCGTCTCCGCGGAATCCGGTGTCGATCTCCGTTCCGGTGGGCAGCTCCCACCGGATCACCAGGACTCCGTCCTTCGTCATGACCTTGCCCGCGAGTCCCCGCTCGGTGCGGATGGCGCGGATCGACTCCTGCGGAATCCAGATCGGCGACTCACCGTCGCGTTCCATCAGGATTCCGTGCTCGTAGCGGGCGAGGTCGCAGTTGGCGCGGTGACCGAGGTCGCCGACGGCGATCCGGTCCTGCCAGCTCGGTGCCACCGTGCTGCCGACGTACAGCCCGGTGCTCGGCGCGATCAACTGGCCGCCGAGTTCCGCGGGCACGGCGGGCAACTCCCCGATCCGGTCGCGCTGACGCTTGGCGCGCCCCTTCCAACCCCAGAACATCAGCGCGACGAGCAGCAGCCAGAACAGCGCGAACCCGACGGTCAGCCACACCCGGTCCCAGCTCATCGCTGCACCTGCCCACCCAGCACGGTCGGCCGGCCGCGCAGCAGCGTCGCTGTGACCTTGGCGCCGAACGTCATCGCCTCGAAAGGGGTGTTGTTCGCGACCGACGCCAGTTCGGGACCCCGTACCGTCCATTCGCGGGCGGGGTCGACCAGCGTCAGGTTCGCCGGCTCGCCGACGGCGATCGGGCGGCCCTGATCGGGCAGACCGACGATCTCGGCCGGCCGCTCGCTCATCACCTTCGCGACGCCGCGCCAGTCCAGGAGTCCCGGCTCCACCATCGTCTGCGCGACGATCGCGAGGGCCGTCTCCAGCCCGAGCATGCCGGGCCGGGCCTGGGAGAACTCGCAGCACTTGTCCTGGTCGGCGTGCGGGGCGTGATCGGTGCCGACACAGTCGACGGTGCCGTCCGACAGCGCCTTCCGCAGCGCTTCGACGTCGGAACGCTCGCGCAGTGGCGGGTTCACCCGGTTCACGCCGTCGTAGGTCTCGAGCCGCGAGTCGTCGAGCAGCAGGTGATGCGGGGTGACCTCGGCGGTGATCGAGATCCCCTGGCCCTTCGCCCACTTCAGCAGTTCGACGGTGCCCGCGGTCGAGGCGTGGCAGATGTGGACGCGGGCGCCGGCGTCGCGAGCGAGGATGGCGTCCCGGGCGACGATCGACTCCTCCGCGGAGCGCGGCCAGCCCCCGAGACCGAGCCGGGCGGCCGTCGGGCCCTCGTGGGCGACGGCGCCGACCGTCAGCCGCGGCTCCTCCGCGTGCTGGGCGATGAGCACCCCGAGGGCGCTGGAGTACTCGAGCGCGCGACGCATGAGGAGGGGGTCGTGGACGCAGTGGCCGTCGTCGGAGAACATCTTCACCCGACCGACACCCGCTGCCATGGTCGCCATCTCGGCGAGCTGCTTGCCCTCGAGTCCGACGGTGACCGCACCGACCGGGTGCACGTCGACGAGGCCGACCTCCTGGCCGCGGCGCCACACGTGGTCCGTGATCACGACGGAGTCGGCGACCGGACTGGTGTTCGCCATCGCGAACACCGCGGTGTAGCCGCCGAGGGCGGCTGCGGCGGAACCGGACTCGATCGTCTCGGTGTCCTCGCGGCCGGGCTCGCGCAGGTGGGTGTGCATGTCGACGAATCCGGGCAGCAGCACCTGGCCTGCCGCGTCGATCACGGTCGCGTCGCCGGCGGTCAGGCCGCTGCCGATCTCGGCGATCTCCCCGTCCCGGACGAGGACGTCGGTCGGCTCGCCCTCGCCGTAGAGGAGGGCACCCCGGATGATCACCTCGCCGCCGCTCACAGCGCCGCCCCTTCCTCGGTTCCGACCAACAACCCGAACAGGACAGCCATGCGGACGTGAACTCCATTCGTCACCTGCTGCAGCACAGCAGTTTTCGGTGAATCGGCGACAGCGGAGGCGATCTCCATGCCGCGCAGCATCGGACCGGGATGCAGGACCGCCGCGTGCTCCGGCAGCAACGCCAGCCGGCGCTCGTTCAGCCCGTAGGTGATCGAGTACTCCCGCGGCGACGGGAAGAACCCGCCGTTCATCCGCTCGGCCTGCACGCGCAGCATCAGCACGGCATCGGCGCCGGGCAGTTCCGCGTCGAGCGAGTGCGAGACCGTCACCGGCCAGCTCGACACGCCGACCGGCAACAGTGTCGGCGGCGCGACCAGCACGACCTCGGCGCCGAGCATCGAGAGCAGGAAGGCGTTCGAGCGGGCGACGCGGCTGTGCAGGATGTCGCCGACGATGACGATCCGCTTCCCGGCGATGTCTCCCAGGCGCTGGCGCAGGGTCAACGCGTCGAGCAGGGCCTGGGTGGGGTGCTCGTGGGTGCCGTCACCGGCGTTGATCACCGCCGGTCCGCCGCCGTTGCCGTCGCCGGTCCACTCGGCGATCCGGTGCGCAGCACCCGACGCGGGGTGCCGGACGATCAGGGCGTCCGCGCCGGCCGCGTGCAGGGTCAGCGCGGTGTCGCGCAGCGACTCCCCCTTGCTGACCGACGAACTCGACGCACTGACGTTGATCACGTCCGCGCTCATCCACTTGCCCGCGACCTCGAACGAGACGCGGGTTCGGGTGGAGTTCTCGAAGAACACGGTCATCACGGTGCGGCCGCGCAGGGTGGGGAGCTTGCGAACCTCGCGTCCGAGCAGCGCCTGCTGGAATCGTTCGGCCTCGTCGAGCAGTCCGGTGGCCGACGCAGGAGTGAGATCGGTTACCGAGAGCAGGTGCTTCACTAGGTGTTTTCCTCGTTGTCTCCGCTGCTGAGGGTGACGGCGTCGAGGCCGTCGTGCTCCTCGAGCAGCACCTGGACGTCCTCGCTGCGCGCGGTGGGCACGTTCTTGCCGACGTAGTCCGCACGCAGCGGAAGCTCGCGATGGCCACGGTCCACCAGGACCGCCAGCTGAACGGCGCGCGGACGGCCGAGGTCGCGCAGCGCGTCCAGCGCGGACCGGACCGAGCGACCGGAGAACAGGACGTCGTCGACGAGGACGACGAGGGTGCCGTCGACTCCACCGTCGGGCACGGACGTGCGCTCGAGTGGTCGGTGCGGCTTGGTGCGCAGGTCGTCGCGGTAGAGCGTGATGTCGAGGGATCCGACCGCCGGGCGGACTCCCGAGAACTCCTCGATCTTCACCGCGAGGCGGTGCGCGAGTGTGGTGCCGCGGGTGGGGATTCCGATCAACACCACACGGGGCGGATCGGTGTCCGCGTCGAGCGCGGTCTTCTCGATGATCTGGTGCGCGATCCTGGCGATCGTGCGACCGACGTCGGCAGCGGAAAGCAACTCCCTGACGGGAGGCGTGTGGGCCGACGATTCGGGCGTGGACAACTGGACCTCCTTCTCCGCCTCTCTGGACGGGTCGTTAAAGGATGTCTGACGACGCTCAGACTATCAGCGGGGGTGCCCCGGACCCGAACCCGCACACGGTGTCCTCAGCCACACGGCAACCCCCCGGTGGGTTCCGACAAACGACTGAAGGGCACCTTCATGCGCTCGGAGCGCGTGAAGGTGCCCTTCGGCCGGGAATGTCAGGCGTCGCCGGCGACGTCCGTCGACTCGGTGTCCGGAGCCGCCGACCGGGCGGTCGCGGCGGCCGCGGCTCGCACCTGGGGCGCGACCAGGACGACCTGACCGAGGATGCCGTTGACGAATCCCGGGGACTCGTCGGTGGACAGTTCCTTCGCCAGTTCGACCGCTTCGTCGACGGCGACGACCGGCGGCACGTCGGTCGCGTGGAACAGCTCCCACACCGCGATCCGCAGGATGGCCCTGTCGACGGCGGGCAGCCGGTCGAGCGTCCAGTCCTGCAGATGATCCGAGATGACCCGGTCCAGACGGTCCAGGTTCTCCGCGACCCCGGTCACGACGGTGACCGTGTACGGGTTGACCGGAGCGACGGTGTCGTCCTTGGCGGACAGTTCGACGCGCTCGGCGGCGAGGTTCACCGGGTCGAGATCACGCGCCTCCGCCTCGAAGAGGAAGTCGACAGCGCGCTTGCGGGCCTTGTGCCTGGCCCCGAGCTTCTTCTGGCTACCGGACACGCTACGAGTTCACGCGGCCCAGGTAGTTGCCGTCACGGGAGTCGATCTTCAGCTTGTCGCCCGTGTTGATGAACAGCGGGACCTGAACCTCGGCGCCGGTCTCCAGCGTGGCGGGCTTGGTGCCACCGGTGGAGCGGTCGCCCTGGAGGCCCGGATCGGTGTGCTGGACGACCAGCTCGACGGTCACGGGCAGCTCGACGAACAAGGGCGCATCCTCGTGGGTCGCGACCTGGACCTGCATGTTCTCCAGCAGGAAGCGCGCGCCGTCGCCGACCGTCGCCTCGCCGATGGAGATCTGGTCGTACGTGTCGCCGTCCATGAAGACGTAGTCGCTGCCGTCGTGGTACAGGTAGGTCATGTCGCGGCGGTCAACGGTGGCGGTCTCGACCTTGACGCCGGCGTTGAAGGTCTTGTCGACATTCTTCCCGGAGAGCACGTTCTTGAGCTTGGTGCGCACGAACGCGGGCCCCTTGCCCGGCTTGACGTGCTGGAACTCGATGATCTGCCAGAGCTGGCCCTCGATCTTCAGTACGAGCCCGTTCTTGAAATCACTGGTGTCAGCCACTGGCTTCGCGTCTCCTTTTAGACGATTGTCAAATCTTTGCTGGTGAGCGTGAGGAGCTCCGGCTCCTCTTCGCGAACCACGAGAGTGTCCTCGATCCGGACACCTCCGCGACCGGAGAAGTACACTCCCGGCTCGACGGTCACCGCAGCACCGGCTAGTAGTGTACCGGTGCCGGCCTTGCCGATTCCCGGCGCTTCGTGGATCTCCAGGCCGACGCCGTGTCCGAGACCGTGCAGGAACAGCTCCCCGTAGCCCGCCTCCTCGATCACCGAGCGGGACGCGGTGTCCACATCCCCCACCGGGACGCCCGGCGCCAGCGCCGCCCGGCCCGCCGCCTGCGAGCGCAGTACCAGTTCGTACACGTCGCGCTGCCAGTCCGCGGCGGCGCCGAGGACGAAGGTGCGGGTCATGTCGGAGTGGTAGCCGGCCACGGTGGCCCCGAAGTCGAGTTTGACGAAGTCACCCGTCGCCAGCACCGCGCCGGTCGGGCGGTGGTGCGGGATCGCCGAGTTCGCGCCCGCCGCGACGATCGTCTCGAACGAGACGCCGTCCGCACCGTGCTCGAGCATGAGGAACTCGAGCTCGCGGCCGACCTCCCGCTCGGTCCGCCCGGGCCGTAGTCCGCCCCGCTCGATCAGCGCGGCGAGGGCTACGTCGGCGGCCGCACAGGCGCGCCGCAGCAGGCCGATCTCGTGTTCGTCCTTCACCTCTCGCAGCCGCTCGACCAGGCCGGGGGTTCGGGTCAACGTCAGGTGCGGCGCGATGGACTGCCAGTCGGCGAGGGTGTCGACCGTGACGACGTGGCTCTCGAATCCGACCCGCGCGCCTGCGCGTTCGGAGAGACGCCGGATCAGCGCCGCGGCACTCGCACGGTCGATGACCGCCCGCAGGTCCGGAACCTGCTCGCCGACCTGCGTGACGTACCGGCCGTCGGTGCAGACGAGGGTGCCGTTCTCCGCACCCGGCTCGTCCGAGGCATCGACGATCAGCGCCGCGTTCGAGCCCGTGAAGCCGGTGAGATAGCGGATGTTGAGGAGGTCGGTGACCATCAGGACGTCGAGGTCGCGGTCGGCGAGCAGGCCGCGCAGTGCGGCTCGCCGAGCGGCGTGATCTGCGGTGGACATGGCCCCAACGTACGACAGCCACGTGGCGTCTTCGCGGCGACGGCCGATGTGACCCCGCGGAGTCCGGGTCGGCGATGTCGGTTGCGTCACGGCATCGACGTGACGCTCGTTACGCTGTCCTCATGAACCTCTGGATTGTTCGTGGACTCGGCATGACCTTCGTCCACGTCGTCACCCGCGTCGTGCTGGGTGTCGCGATCGCTGCCTGGCCGTTGCACGGGTCGTTGCTGCGCTGGGTCGGGCTGGCCGTCGTGGTCCTCGTCGCGCTGCTGTGGGCGGGCCTCGACGGCATCCGCGACGCTCGGGCGCACCCCTCGGAGCGGGAGGAGACGGACCTGACGATGACCTGGCTGAAGGCCGGTGCCGTCGCGGGCCTGCTGTCCGGCGCCGTGTCGTGGCTGATCGGCACCGTCTCCGACATCTCGCTCGGCGAGAACTCACTGTTCTTCGAGCTGACGTCGGGTGCGGCGTTCACCCTGCTCCTGGTGTTCGTCCCGGCGATGCTGGCGGTGGCCGTCGGCCGCTTCATCGCGCACCGTGACACTCGCAAGAACGACAGCGAAGGCGATCGGACCCCCGTCGAAGCACCCGTCGCGGTCGGCGTCGGCGCGGCCGGGGCCACCGAGGCGTGGTCGAACACGGACGGCGACGCCGGCTACGGTTTCGCGGAGGGCCCGTACTCGGACGGCGCAGGCTCCCCGGACGGCCAGGCGGACGACGCACCGACCGAGGTCTTCCGCGCCGTCGAGCGCCCGAAGGAGTGAGAGCACCTGTGCCGGGCGGTGGACACCGCCCGGCACAGGTCTCGCGGCGTCAGAGCAGGATCGTGCCCGCCCCGCCCTGCGGCTCCCGCCCGATCGCCGCGTACGCGGCGGCGAGGAGCGTCGGATCCGGACCCTCCAGTCGACTCGGCTTGGCGAGGCCGTCGAGGACGACGAACCGCAGCATTCCCGCCCGGTTCTTCTTGTCGGTCTGCATGCCCTTCAACAGATCCGCGAAGGCGTCCGCGTCGTAGCTCGTCGGCAGCCCGATCGCTTCCAGGATCGCCCGGTGTCGGTCCGCGGTGGTGTCGTCGAGACGGCCCGCCAGCCTGCCGAGTTCCGCGGCGAACACGAGTCCGACCGACACCGCGGCGCCGTGACGCCAGCGGTACTTCTCCCGCCGCTCGATCGCGTGACCGAGGGTGTGCCCGTAGTTCAGGATCTCCCGCAGGCTCGATTCCTTGAGGTCGGCGGCGACGACCTTCGCCTTCACCTCCACCGAGCGGCGGATCAGCTCGGGCAAGACGTCACCCGTCGGATCGAGCGCCGCCTCGGGATCGGCCTCGATCAGGTCGAGGATCACCGGATCGGCGATGAATCCGGTCTTCACGACCTCGGCCATGCCCGCGACGATCTCGTTGCGCGGCACCGTCTCCAGGGTCGCGAGATCGATCAGCACGGCGGCCGGTTCGTGGAAGGAGCCCACGAGGTTCTTGCCGGCGTCGGTGTTGATGCCGGTCTTCCCCCCGACCGCGGCATCGACCATCGCGAGCAGAGTCGTCGGCACGTGAACGACCTTCACACCGCGCATCCAGGTCGCGGCGACGAAACCGGCGAGGTCGGTCGCGGCACCGCCGCCGAGACTGACGACAGCATCGCTGCGGGTCAGTCCGATGCGCCCGAGCACCTCCCAGCAGAACCCGGCGACCGCGAGGTCCTTGCCGTCCTCCGCGTCGGGGATCTCGATGCTGTGCGCGTCGATGCCCCGATCCTTCATCGCTTCCTTGAGGACGTCTGCGGTCTGTCCCAGGGTCGGCTGGTGGATGATCGCCACGGTCCGGGTACCGGCCAGCTGGTCGACGATGTCGCCGAGAAGTCCACGCCCGATGATCACCGGGTACGGGCTGGCCGATTCCACCTGCACGCGCACGGGTTCGCTCACTGTGTGCCTCTTTCCTTCGATGTGTCGGAGTGCGCCGCGGACGGCTGCGACGACACGGTCGCGCCGAGTCGGGTCACGAGCTGCTGCACGACACGGGACGGACTGCGGCCGTCGGTGCGGATCCGGATGGTGGCGGCCTCCCGGTACAGCGGCCTGCGCTTGCGCATCAGGTCCCGGTACTTCTGGCGCGGATCACCGCCGTTGAGCAGTGGCCGGTTCGTGTTCGCGCCCGTGCGGCGCAGCCCTTCTGCGACGCTGATCTCCAGGTAGACGACGGTGTGCCCGGCGAGGCGGGCGCGGGTCGCGTCGGACAGGATCGCACCGCCGCCGAGCGAGACGATGCCGTCCCGTTCGAGGAGCGCGCGGCGGACCACGTCCTCCTCCAGGGCACGGAACGCCGGCTCGCCGTCCTCGGTGAAGATCTCCGGGATGCTGCGACCGGACTCCTCCTCGATCGCGGCGTCGGTGTCGAAGATCTCGACGTCGAGCGCCCGCGCGAGCCGCCGCCCGATCGTGGACTTGCCTGCACCGGGCGGCCCGATCAGGACCGCGCGAGGAGTCACCTGGCCAGCCGCTCCCGCACTGCCCCGAGGTAGCCCTCGACGTTGCGCTGGGTCTCGGCGACCGAGTCGCCACCGAACTTCTCCAGCGCTGCCTGTGCGACGACGAGCGCGACCATGGACTCGGCGACGACGCCCGCCGCGGGCACGGCGCAGACATCGCTGCGCTGGTGGATGGCGACCGCTTCGTCACCGGTCGCCATGTCGACGGTGGCGAGCGCCCGCGGCACGGTGGAGATCGGCTTCATCGCCGCGCGGACGCGCAGCGCCTCGCCGTTGGTCATGCCGCCCTCGAGGCCGCCCGCGCGGTTGGTGGACCGCAGGACACCGTCGGGGCCGGGCTTCATCTCGTCGTGCGCCGCGCTGCCGCGCCGGCGTGCGGTTTCGAATCCGTCACCCACCTCGACGCCCTTGATCGCCTGAATTCCCATGAGGGCCGCAGCGAGTCGCGCATCGAGCCGGTTCTCACCGCTGATGAACGAGCCGAGCCCGACCGGGAGGCCCTCGATGATCACCTCGACGACACCGCCGAGGGTGTCGCCGTCCTTCTTCGCGGCTTCGATCTCGGCGATCATCGACTCCTCGGCGGCCTTGTCGAAGGCCCGCACCGGGCTCGCGTCGACGGAGTCGAGGTCACCGGCCTGCGGGCCGGGGCCGACGTAGGGTTCCGACGCACCGATGGAGATGACGTGCGAGACGACCTCGACGCCGAACACCTGGCGCAGGAAGTTGCGGGCGACGGTGCCCGCCGCGACACGGGCCGCGGTCTCGCGGGCGCTGGCCCGCTCGAGCACCGGGCGGGCGTCGGCGAAGCCGTACTTGAGCATGCCCGAGAAATCGGCGTGACCGGGGCGCGGCCGGGTCAGCGGAGCGTTCCGTGCGAGATCCTTGAGCAGCGCCTCGTCGACCGGGTCGGAGGCCATCACGGTCTCCCACTTGGGCCACTCGCTGTTCGCGACCTCGATCGCGACGGGACCGCCCATCGTTCGGCCGTGGCGGACACCGCCGACGACGGTGACGACGTCCTTCTCGAAGCTCATCCGGGCGCCGCGGCCGTAGCCGAGGCGACGGCGGGCCAGTTGGGTGGCGATCTCGTCCGAGGTGACCTCGACCCCGGCGACCATCCCGTCGAGCATCGCGACGAGGGCGGGACCGTGGGATTCTCCGGCAGTTATCCAGCGCAGCACGCCGCCCATCATTCCACGAGACGAACATCGCATTGCACACCGGTCACACGCTCACCGTGGCGAGCGCGACGAGCGTGGCGACGCACATCGACGGACCGTGCGGCAGGCTCGCCGCACCCCGGCCGGCCACTCGCAGCACCGACCCGGCGACAGCGGTGACCACGAAGGCTCCCGCGGCGCCGAGGAGCCACGCCGAGGCGCCCGCGGTCCCGGTGACAGCGCCGAGTCCGAGTGCGAGCTTGACGTCCCCCGCCCCCATCGCTGCGGGCGCAGCGAGGTGAACCAGCAGATACCCGCCGGCGAGCAGCCCCGCGCCGACGAGTGCAGGCCGGAGTTGCCCCGCACCCGCCGCGACCAGCAGGATCACCACGGCGCCCGGCAGCGTGAGCACGTTCGGCAGTCGCCTGGACCGCAGATCGATCACACTCAGACATCCGCACCAGACGACCAGGCCAACCACCGCCCACATCTCCCCCATGGCGGAGGACGGTGCCACACCCCGGACCCGCAACCACCCCGTCGACCTGCGCTCGGCCCCCGGCCTGGGGACGGAAGCGGATGCTTCCCGTGTGTGCGACGTCCACCTCGAATCGGGTACGACCCGCTCACGGACGCTGGACGGCTGCCGCCATCGCCTCCCGCGGTGCCGGCATGCCGGTGAACTGCTCGACCTGCCCGAACGCCTGATTGAGCAGCATCCGCAGGCCGTCGACGACGGTGCCGCCCGCGGCTGCGACCGCGGCGGCGAGCGGTGTGGGCCAGGGATCGTAGATCGCGTCGAACACCACCGGCGCCCGGGCGATCGACGGAGCGAGGTCCGCGGCGGCCGACGCCGGAATCGTCGACATGACCACCGCCGCCTCGCCGCAGACGGCCCCGACCTCGGCCGCGTCCAGACCCTGGTGGCGGGCACGCAGCCCGATCGTGGCCGCACAGGCAAGGGTGTCGGCGGCTCGGTCGGCGGACCGCGCGACGACGGTCACCTCGACCGCGCCCAGATCCGCGAACGCCCGCAGGGCAGGACGGGAGGTGCCACCGGCACCGACGACCACGACGGCCGCGCCGGACAGGTCGGTCACCCCGACCTCGGCGAGCGCGCCGACGACACCGTCGACGTCGGTGCAGTCGGCGCGCCACCCGCCTGCGCCCTCGTCGATCCGGACCAGGGTGTTCGCGGATCCGACCTGGACGGCTCGCTCGGTGCGTTCGACCGCGTGGGTCAGCGCCGCCACCTTGCCGGGCATGGTGACCGACAGACCGATCCATTCCGGGCCGAGCCCGTCGACGAGACCGGGAAGTTCCTCGGCGGTGCACTCGATGCGGTCGTAGGTCCAGTCGGTCAGACCGAGCGCGCGGTACGCGGCGAGGTGCAGGTCCGGTGACCGGGAGTGATCGATGGGCTTCCCGAGGACGGCCGCCCTGCGCGGCACGGATTCACCGGCCACTGCGCAGGATTCCGCTCTCGACGGCCAGCTTGCTGTTGGCCAGGTGCTCCTCGTAGCTCCGGGTGAACAGGGTGGTGCCCTGGGCGTCGATCGTGACGAAGTACAGCCAGTCGCCCGGCGGCGCCGTCTCGACGGCCTGCACGGCGGCGATGCTCGGCGACGAGATCGGCGTCGCGGGCAGACCTTCCTTGGCGTACGTGTTCCACGGCGTGACCGTCGCGCGGTCCTGATCCGTCGTGGCGAGCTCGGTGGTGTCGAGCGCGTAGTTGACCGTCGAGTCGAACTCCAGCTTCTGCGGGACGGCCAGCCGGTTGACGATGACACGCGCGACCTTGCCGAAATCGGCGGGCAGCGATTCACGCTCGACGAGCGAGGCCGCGATCAGCACCTCGTAGGGGTTCAACCCCACGTTCGCGCCCGCGGTCGTGATGCCGGTCCCCTCGTACTTCGCCGCGCTGCCCGTGACGAGACCGCGCAGGATCTCGGTGGCGTCGGCCGCCGGGTCGAAGTCCCAGCTACCGGCCGCGATGAGCCCTTCGAGCTGGCGGGAGCGGTCCGGTACCACGCGCACCTGGTTCAGCGCCCACGTCGGCACGCCGAGCGCGGCGAGATCGCCTGCACCCGCCGCGTCGAGTTCGTCGACGGTGACGCAGTCCAGTTCACCCGAGGCACCCGGCAGGCAGCTCGCCTCCGAGATGAGCGTGTAGATGCCGCGCTTGACGGCACCGGTGTTGACGTCGCGGGTGTCGTGCAACTGCCTGCCCTCGGAGATCACCAGCGAACCCACCCGGGACGCGGGATCGACCAGCGCGGCGACGGCCTCGACGGCGGGCAGGCGGGACGACAGGTGGTAGTAGCCGGGCTGCACGGAACTCATCGCCGGGTTCTGCACCGCGGCCTCGTAGAACGCGGCGGTGCTCGCGACGACGTCCTTCTCGGCCATCTGAGCGCCGATCTGAGAGGCGGTGTCACCACTGTTCACGACGACGACCACCTCGGGCCCGGGCTCACCGGACGCGTAGTCGGGCGCCGCATCGCCTCTGAGCTTGTCCAGGACGAAGTATCCGCCGCCGCCGAGAACGGCGAGGGCGACCACGATCGCGAGGCCGACGACGGCGCCGCGACCGCGCTTGCGGCGGGCCAGTGCCGCTTCCCGGGCCTCCCGTGCGCGGCGGGCCTCGGCGCGGCTCACGTACTGCCGCTGGTCGTGCGTCACTGCACGTCCTCCGGTTCGGTCACGTCCGGTCCCTCCGGTCGTGCGGGCTGCGCCGACCGCAGCGCCGCGCTTCGCTGATCGAGCCACCCCTGCAGGATCGCGACCGCTGCGGCCTGGTCGATGACCGACCGCTGCCCCTTGGCCTTGACCCCGCTGTCGCGCAGTGCCCGCGACGCGGTGACGGTGGTGAAACGTTCGTCGGTCAACCGCACCGGGACGGGAGCGATCCGCGCCCGTAGAGAGGCGGCGAACCGGGTCGCGATTCCGGCGGCGTTGCCACGTTCCCCGCGAAGGGTCTGCGGCAGTCCGACGATAACCTCGACGGCCTCGTACTCCTCGACGATCGCCGCGAGTCGCTCGATGTCGGATCGGTCCGCCCTGGACTTCGCGCGGGCGACGGTCTCGACCGGGGTGGCGAGGATGCCGTCGGGGTCGCTGGCGGCGACGCCGATCCGGACGCTGCCCACGTCGACCGCGACGCGGCGGCCCCGGCCGGGGTCGGAGACGCCCGGCCGGTCCGCGCCGCCGAGGCGCTCGGCCCCGGGCCGATCCGGCGCGGGCGGCTGATCCGACGTCACCCGGCGATCTCGGCCACGCGCGACCGCACGGCCGCGAGTGCGCCGGGGATACCGGACGCGTCGGATCCGGCGCCCTGCGCCATCTCCGGCTTGCCGCCTCCCCGGCCACCGATGAGCGGACCGAACACGCCCACCAGCTCACCTGCCTTCACGCCGAGGTCCTGGGCGGCCCTGGTGGCGGTGACCACGAAGGGCACCTTGCCGTCGGCAGACCCGAGCAACACGACCACTGCAGCCTCGGTGCCGAACCGGCCACGGATGTCGGTGGCGAGAGTGCGCAGGTCGCCGCCGCCGACGCCGTCGGGTGCCTGCGCGGCGACCAGCAGCAGTCCGCCGATCCGCTCGGCCTTCTCGACGAATCCGGCCGCGGAGGCGAGCACCGCCGCCGCCTTGGTGGCCTCGAGTTCCTTCTCGGCGACCTTGAGCCGCTCGACGAGCTGCTCGACGCGTCCGGGTACCTCCTCGGAGGGCACCTTCAGCGCGGTCGCGACGCCGGCGAGCAGCGCGCGCTCCTTGGCCAGGTAGCGGTAGGAGTCGAGACCGACGAACGCCTCGACGCGGCGTGCCCCGGAGCCGACGGACGACTCCCCGAGCAGCGTGATCTGGCCGATCTGAGCCGACGACTGCACGTGGGTGCCACCGCACAGTTCCATCGAGAACGGTCCACCGATCTCGACGACCCGCACCTCGTCGCCGTAGTTCTCTCCGAACAGCGCCATCGCGCCCATCGCCTTCGCCTTGTTCAGGTCGGTGACGAACGTGTTGACGGTGTGGTTCGCGGCGACGGCTTCGTTGGCCACGGCCTCGATGTCCGCGAGCTGCTGCGCCGACAACTGGTTCTGTGCCGCGAAGTCGAATCGCAGGTAGCCGGGCTTGTTCAGCGACCCCTTCTGAGTGGTGTTCGGGCCCAGCACCTGCCGCAGTGCCGCGTGCACCATGTGGGTGCCGGAGTGGCCCTGGGTGGCGCCGGACCGCCAGGACGGGTCGACCTGAGCGAGGATCACGTCACCCTCGGTGATCTGTCCCTCCTCGACGGTGACCTTGTGCACCCACAGCTTCTTGCCGATCTTCTGCACGTCCCGCACCCGAACCCGCAGGCCGGCGGCGCTGAGCGTGCCGATGTCGGCGATCTGGCCACCGGACTCCGCGTAGAGGGGCGTGCGGTCGAGGATGACCTCCACCTCCTGGCCGGCGGTCGCGGTGGGCACCCGGACGCCGCCCGAGATGAGCGCGAGCACGGTCGCCTCGCTGGTCAGCTCGGCGAAGCCGGTGAACTCCGTCTCGCCGCGGTCGAGGAATTCCTTGTAGATGCTCAGGTCGGCATGCGCGTGCTTCCGCGCCTGCGCGTCCTCCTTCGCGCGGGTGCGCTGCTCGGCCATCAGCGAGCGGAAGCCGTCCTCGTCGACGGACAGGCCGGCCTCGGCCGCCATCTCCAACGTCAGCTCGATCGGGAAGCCGTAGGTGTCGTGCAGTGTGAAGGCCTCGCTGCCGCCGAACACGGTGCCACCGGAGGCCCTCACCTCGCCGGCCTCGGATTCGAACCGCTTCTCACCCGCGTCGAGGGTGCGCCGGAACGCCGCCTCCTCGCCGACCGCGACCCCGAGGATGCGGTCGAAATCGGTGGCGAGGACCGGGTAGGACTCGGCCATGGTGTCGCGGACGACGGTGACGAACTCGGCCATGCTCGGCTTCTCGGCGCCGAGCAGTCGCGCCGATCGGATGATGCGGCGCAGCAGGCGGCGCAGGACGTAGCCGCGACCCTCGTTGCCGGGGTTGACCCCGTCCGAGATGAGCATGACCGCGGTGCGGGCGTGGTCGGCGATCACCCGGAACCGGACGTCGGACTCGGGGTCGGTGCCGTAGGCACGACCGGACAGTTCTTCCGCCTTGGTGATGACGGGCCGCACGAGGTCGGTCTCGTAGACGTTGTCGACGCCCTGCAGCAGGAACGCGACGCGCTCGACGCCCATGCCGGTGTCGATGTTCTGCTTCGGCAGGGGGCCGAGGATCTCGAAGTTGTCCTTGCCGGTGCCCTCGCCGCGCTCGTTCTGCATGAACACGAGGTTCCAGATCTCGAGGTAGCGGTCCTCGTCGGCCTCGGGCCCGCCGTCGACGCCGTACTCGGGGCCGCGGTCGTAGTAGATCTCGGAGCACGGACCGCACGGACCGGGGATGCCCATCGACCAGTAGTTGTCGGCCATCCCACGACGCTGGATGCGATCCTCGGGGATGCCGATCTCGTCGTGCCAGATGGCGTGCGCCTCGTCGTCGTCGAGGTACACGGTCACCCACAGTCGCTCCGGGTCGAAGCCGTAGCCGCCGTCGTCCTGGGACGACGTCAGCAGCGCCCAGGCGTGCTCGATCGCGCCCTGCTTGAAGTAGTCGCCGAAGCTGAAGTTGCCGGCCATCTGGAAGAAGGTGTTGTGCCGGGTGGTGACGCCGACGTTCTCGATGTCACCCGTGCGCACACACTTCTGCACGCTCGTCGCGGTGGCGTAGGGCGGGGTCTGCTGGCCGAGGAAGTACGGCTTGAACTGGACCATGCCCGCGTTCACGAACAGCAGGTTCGGGTCGTCGAGAATGAGCGAGGCGCTGGCCACCTCGGCGTGACCCGCCTTGACGAAGTGGTCGAGGAATCGCCTGCGGATCTCGTGGGTCTGCACCTGGTTGCCCTTCGCGTGTGATCTGAACCTTGCCGTCGACGGCGCCGCATCCGGCGAATCGACCATTCACAAGCTTAGCGGCCACACCCGATGGGTACCGTCACCGCAGCCTGACGGGCAGCCGCGACCAGCCGCCCGCCGGGTACCGCGCCGGCACCGGCGCGTCGGCCCCGGCGCTGACCTCGGCCGTGCCCGCGAACAGTTCCTCGAACAGCACCCGCAGCTCCAGCCGCGCCAGGTGCGCACCCGGACAGTAGTGCTCGCCGCGTCCGTACACGAGGTTGTCCGCGGGGTCGCGATCCAGGCGGAACTCGTCCGGGTCGCCGAACACCCGGGGATCGCGGTTCGCCGAGGTCCACAGGACGTACACCCGGTCCTCCGCATCGAGTGCGGTGCCCGCCATCTCCGTGTCGACGGTCACCCGTCGCCGGCTCGCGACGAACGGCGAGTTCATGCGCTGGATCTCGTCGGCGGCCGCGTCGAGCAATGCGGGATCGGCGCGCAGTCCGGTCTGGACGTCGGGGTGCCGGGCGAGGAACCCGGCGACGACGCCGACACTCGCCGCGATCGTGCCGAGTTCCGCGACCGACCAGTTCCGGATGATCGAGACGATCTCCTCGTCGTCGAGCGGGCGGCCGTCCAGGTGTTCGCTCAGCAGCCGGCCCGTCGGATCGGTCGCGGGCCGACCCCGTCTGGCGTCGAGTTGAGCGCGGATGTGCCCGTCGAACTCGATCGCGATCTCCGCCATCGCCGCGCGGTCGACGGCCAGGGTGGCGCGGCGGTTCTTCTCGGTCCACTCCCGCATCGGGACACGCAGGGAGTCCGGCCAGCCCATGAACGCGCACGTCGCAGCGTTGGCGAACGGCTCCGCCAGCACCGCCATCAGATCCACGTCCACGCCGCGCGGAACGGCGGCGACGAGCTCGGCACAGATGCCGCGCAGCACCGGTTCGAACTCCGCGAGCGCCTCGTAGGTGAAGTAGCGGTCGACGACCGCCCGGTACCGACGGTGCGCGGCGCCGTCGAAACCGTTGGGGACCTGCAGGTGTCGCGACACCGCGTTCGAGTAGGTGGCGGTGTCGTCGGCGACCGCGACGGCGTCGGCGTGCCCGAACACCGTCCAGCTGTCGTTGCCGTCGTACGCGATCGGACACCGGTCGCGCATCGCGTCGTACGAGTCGACCTGATCGGATTGCACTGCGTCGGACCGTGGCTGCCAGTCCGGCTCACGCGTTCGTGTCATCACGGGTCCCATCGCGGTGGAGTGGACCCAGTATCGCCCGCGTCGGTCAGCCCCGCACGATTCGCCGCAGCTTCCCGACACGTGTCGTGAGTTCCCGTTCGACGCCGTGTGTGGTCGGGTCGTAGTAGTCGACGCCGACGAGCTCGTCCGGCGGGTACTGCTGCGCGAGCACCCCGTCGGGGTTGTCGTGAGGGTACTTGTATCCGATTGCGTTGCCCAGCTTGGCGGCGCCGGCGTAGTGGCCGTCCCGCAGGTGTGCGGGCACGGCTCCCGCCTTCCCGGCGCGCACGTCCGCCATCGCCGCACCGAGAGCCGCGGTGACCGCCCCCGACTTGGGTGCGGTCGCGATGTGGATGGTGGCCTGGGCCAACGCGAGCTGCGCCTCGGGCATGCCGACGAGTTGCACGACCTGCGCGGCAGCCGTCGCCGTCTGCAGCGCCGTCGGATCGGCCATGCCGACGTCCTCGCTGGCGTGGATCATCAACCGCCGCGCGATGAATCGTGGATCCTCCCCCGCGACGATCATCCGCGCCAGGTAGTGCAGCGCGGCATCGACGTCGGACCCGCGCAGCGACTTGATGAAGGCGCTCGTGACGTCGTAGTGCTGGTCGCCGTCGCGGTCGTACCGCACGGCGGCCTCGTCGACGCTCGACTCGACGGCGGCCAGGTCCACGACCGGATCGCCGTCACGATCGAGCACGGTGCCGGCCGCTGCCTCCAACGCGGTGAGCGCGCGGCGTGCGTCGCCACCCGCGAGCCGGACCAGGTGGTTCTCGGCGTCCTCGGTGAGGGACACCGTGCCGCCGAGCCCGCGCGGGTCGGTCACGGCCCGGTCCAGGACCTGCCGGATGTCGTCGTCGGTCAGCGACTGCAACTGCAACACCAGGGACCGCGACAGCAGCGGCGACACGACAGAGAACGACGGATTCTCGGTGGTCGCGGCGACGAGCAGCACGATGCGGTTCTCGACCGCGGACAGCAGCGCGTCCTGCTGCGTCTTGGAGAAACGGTGAACCTCGTCGATGAAGAGCACGGTCTGCTCCCCCGCCACGAGCCGACGGCGCGCGAGGTCGATGACGGCGCGCACGTCCTTCACCCCTGCGGACAGCGCGGACAGCGCCTCGAACCGTCTCCCGGTAGCCTGCGAGATGAGTGAGGCGAGTGTCGTCTTCCCGGTTCCGGGCGGGCCGTAGAGCAGCACCGAGGACGCGCCGGATCCTTCGACGAGGCGACGCAGTGGCGCACCGGGTCCGAGCAGGTGGTCCTGCCCCACCACCTCACCGAGCGACTGCGGGCGCATCCGTACCGCCAGCGGCGCGCCGAGCACGCTCACGCCGGAGGCCGGGACGGAGTCCACGCGGTCCGCCCCCGGCGCGGCCGACTCGAAGAGTCCGCCCTGCGCCGGCTCGTCGTCGGAGGAGTCCAGCCAGTCGTTCACCTGGTCGAACCTACCCGCCCGCGATCCGTCGACCTTCTCCCACCACCGGACGGCGAACTGTCGGTGAACACTCCGTCGGTACCCGGCACCGACTATTGAACATTCGTCCAGATTTCGATGGGATCTCGGGCATGCCGCAATTGACCCGCCGCGCGATGCTGCGCGGAACCACCCTGGCGACAGGCGCCGCGCTCCTCGCCCGCCCCGGTACGGCGTTCGCGCAGCCCGGCACCCCGTTCGCCCACGGTGTCGCCTCCGGTGATCCGCTGCCCGACGGCGTCGTCATCTGGACCCGCATCACCCCGTCGCCCGACGCACTTCCCGGCTCGGGCGCGGGCGCTCCGGCGACCGTGCGCTGGGAGATCGGCACGGACGAGACGTTCGCCACCCTGGTCCGTTCCGGCTCGGTCACCGCGACCGCGGAGAGCGATCACACCGTCAAGGTCGACGTGACCGGCCTGCAACCAGCACAGGACTACCACTACCGGTTCACGGCCCCGGACGGCGTCCGCTCCCCGGTCGGCCGAACCCGCACCGCTCCCGCCACCGACGCCGACGTCGCCCGGTTGCGTTTCGGCGTCGTGTCGTGCGCGAACTGGGAAGCCGGGTGGTTCTCGGCGTATCGCCACCTCGCCACCCGCGACGACCTCGACGCAGTCATCCATCTCGGCGACTACCTGTACGAGTACGGCCGTGGTGAGTACGGCGGCCGGAACGGGTCGGTGCGACTGCACGATCCGGAGCACGAGATCGTGTCACTCGCGGACTACCGGACCCGTCACGCCCAGTACAAGACGGACCCCGACCTGCAGGCCCTGCACGCGCGGGTGCCGTTCATCGTCACGTGGGACGACCACGAGACCGCGAACGACGCCTGGTCCGGCGGTGCCGAGAACCACGACCCCGCCGCGGAGGGCGACTGGGGCACCCGCCGCGCCAACGGGATGCGCGCGTACTTCGAGTGGATGCCGGTCCGCGGCGACGGTGACCGACTGTACCGGCGGTTCCGGTTCGGCACCCTCGTGGAACTGTCGATGCTCGACCTCCGCAGCTACCGCGACGTGCAGGTTCCGGCGACGTCACGTTCCGTGGACTCGGGCGACCGGTCCATCACGGGCCGCGCCCAGATGGACTGGCTCACCAGCGGCGTCACGTCCGCGCCCACGCAGTGGAAGGTGATCGGCAACCCGGTGATGATCGCGCCGATCCTGTTGCCGCCGTTGGACACCCGCACCACTGCCGCTCTCACGTCCACACTCGGCGTGCCCGCCGCGGGGCTGCCGTTCAACGCCGACCAGTGGGACGGCTACTCCGCGGACCGGCGACGACTGTTCGACGCGATCACCGCGGGCGGCGTCACCGACACCGTCTTCCTCACCGGCGACATCCACTCGTCCTGGGCGGCGGAACTGCCGCTCGACGCGGCAAGCCAGCCCGCCGGGGCGACCGCGGGCACGGAATTCGTCGTGCCGTCGGTGACGTCGAACAACATCGACGACATTCTCGGTGTGCCACCGCGCACCGTGTCCCCGGCAGCGGAGGCGGCGCTGCAGGCCACGAACCGGCACCTGCGCTACGTCGAGCTGGACTCCCACGGATTCGGCCTGTTCGAGGTGGCTCCGGCGCGAGCCCAGATGGACTGGTACTTCGTCACCGATCCGGAGGATCCCGCGGCGGGGGTTCGGGTCGCGGCGAGCATGGCGACACCGAGCGGGTCCCAGCGACTGGTCCCGGCCGCACCACTGCCGGCCTGACGACATCGAGAAGGCCGACGCCCCGTGTGGGTGCGTCGGCCTCCTCGATGTTCGGAGCGACGTTCGGGGCTCAGCCCCAGTTCTCGCTGAACCGGGCGGCGACGTCGTTCGCGTGATCGGCCACTGCGGTGTTGCCGGTGTGCTCGGCGAACTCGGCGAGCGCACGCCAGCGCGCGATGAGTGCCCTGGAACGCGGTCCCGACAGCTGGTGCTCGCGCACCGCCGCGATCCGGGCGTGGTCCTCGGGCAGGAACCAGTACGTCGACAGCCAGACCCACACGAGCTGAGCGTCGAGCAGTCGCGCATGGAGGGTGCGGTCGTCGCCGAGCGCGGGCCAGATCCCCACCACCTCGGCACGCCACGCCTCGATCATCGCCAGCGAACGCTCGATGGACAGGTCGTAGCTGCACAGGCAACCGGGGAACGAGGACAGGGCGTAGGCGATGTCGAGGGTGGCGTCCCGGAAGCCGCCCCACTCGTAGTCGAGGAAGCGGACGCCCTCGTCGTTGACGATGATGTTGTCGGGGCACAGGTCGGAGGGGCTGAACGCCCGGTGCCGGCCGCCGGCGAAGAGCGCGACACCGCGTTCCGCAGCCTCGGCGACCTCGGGCCCGGGGGTCACGCCGATCTCCTGGGTGAGCATCGTGCGCAGTCGCGGGATGCTCGACTCGACCTCCGCGGACACGACGTTGCCGTCCTGCGCGACGCCCGTGCGGCGCAGCAGTGCCGAGAAGTCCTCCTCGCGCCCCACGGTCGCGGCGTGCATCCGGCCCATCGACTGCGCGAGCGCCATCAGCGAATTGGTGACCGCCGCCTTGTCCTGCTGGACGAGCAGCCGGGCGATCGGGGTGGCGTCGCCGAGGTCGGTGAGGATCAGCAGCCGCGCGTCGAGGTCGTAGGCGATGAGCGACGGACCGGGCCTGCTCTCGGTGGCCAGCGCGGTGGCGAACTGATACGACACCGCCTCGCGGAGGAAGGCGGTGTCGGCGCCCTCACCCTGCGCGCCGTCCGGGAACGCGCTGTCGGTGGGCGCGACGCTGCGCGCGCCCGCCCCGTGCGACAGTTCGCGAACCTGTTTGATCACGAGGGTCCGTGGCAGCGAGAACGGATTCTCGGCACACCGGACGCGGAGGACGACAGTGCGCCCACTGCCTCCGAGATCGACGGGATCGACAAGGGTCACCGGGGCGCCAGTGCGTCGCTCGAGCAGCCTTTCGGCTGCGGCGACCACGTCTGAGACTGGATCAGCCAATAGTGCGGTCATAGCGCCCAACAACCTACCCGTCCGAGGTGACACTGCGGGTGGACTCGTCGATGCGGTCCATTCCGAAACGGTGACGAAACCCACTCGCCACCTCACCGAGCCCGGGCGGACCAGCGACAACAGACCGAACAGTCGTCATTGTTGCGAAAAGGTCACGGCCGCCCGGGAGCGGGAGGTCAGGCGTCAGTTGCCGTTCTCGGGCGCCGCACCCTTCTCGGACTCGGGCTCGGGCTTGGCACCCTTATCGGCCCTGGGCTCGGGCTTGGCATCGATGCCCGATTCCTTGCGCTGCTGCGGGGTGATCGGCGCGGGTGCCTCGGTGAGGGGGTCGATGCCGCCGCCCGACTTCGGGAACGCGATGACCTCACGGATCGAGTCGACGCCGGCGAGCAACGCGGTGATGCGGTCCCAGCCGAACGCGATGCCGCCGTGCGGCGGTGCGCCGAAAGCGAAGGCGTCGAGCAGGAAGCCGAACTTCTCCTCGGCCTCCTCGTGGGAGATGCCCATGACCTTGAAGACGCGTTCCTGAATGTCCTTGCGGTGGATACGGATCGATCCGCCACCGATCTCGTTGCCGTTGCAGACGATGTCGTAGGCGTAGGCGAGCGCCGAACCCGGGTCGGTGTCGAACGTGTCGATCGACTCCGGCTTCGGCGAGGTGAAGGCGTGGTGCACCGCGGTCCAGGCGCTGTAGCCGAGCGCGACGTCGCCGCCGGCGACGGCATCGGAGGTCGGCTCGAACAGCGGCGCGTCGACGACCCACACGAACGCCCACTCGTTCGGGTCGATGAGGTCCTGCTTGCGCGCGATCTCACCGCGAGCCGCGCCGAGCAGAGCGCGCATCGGCTTGGTGGGTCCGGCGGCGAAGAAGATGCAGTCGCCCGGCTTCGCACCGACGTGTGCGGCCAGGCCGTCGCGTTCGGCGTCGGTGAGGTTCTTCGCGACCGGACCGGTCAGCTCCCCGTCCTCGCCGACGAGCACGTACGCGAGGCCCTTGGCACCGCGCTGCTTGGCCCACTCCTGCCAGCGGTCGAGCTCGCGGCGCGGCTGGGACGCGCCGCCGGGCATGACGACGGCGCCGACGTACTCGGCCTGGAACACCCGGAAGGTGGTGTCCTTGAAGAACTCCATGCACTCGACGAGCTCGAGACCGAACCGCAGGTCCGGCTTGTCGGAGCCGTAGCGGCGCATCGCGTCGGCGTAGGTCATCCTGGCGATCGGGGTGGTGATCTCGTGCCCGATGAGCTTCCAGATGTTGGTGAGGATCTCCTCCGCCAGGAGGATCACGTCGTCCTGGTTCACGAAGCTCATCTCGATGTCGAGCTGCGTGAACTCGGGCTGACGGTCGGCCCGGAAGTCCTCGTCGCGGTAGCAGCGGGCGATCTGGTAGTAGCGCTCGATGCCACCGACCATCAGCAGCTGCTTGAACAGCTGCGGCGACTGCGGAAGCGCATAGAAGCTGCCGGGCTGCAGGCGCGCGGGGACGAGGAAGTCGCGGGCCCCCTCGGGGGTGGAGCGGGTCAGGGTCGGGGTCTCGACCTCGACGAACTCGTGGTGCGCGAGCACCTCGCGGGCGGCGGCGTTGACCTTGGACCGCAGCCGGATCGCGTGCCCGGGACCCTCGCGCCGCAGGTCCAGGTAGCGGTACTTGAGGCGGGCTTCCTCGCCTGCGTTGTCGTCGAGCTGGAACGGCAGCGGGGCGCTCTCGTTGAGCACCTCGAGGACCGTGGCGTTCACCTCGATGGCACCGGTCGGGATCTCGAAGTTCTGGTTTCCCTCGGGCCGGACCTCGACGACACCGGTCACCTTGACGCAGTACTCGGCGCGCAGTTTGTGCGCCTGCTCGAGGACGTCGTCGGTCCGGAAGACCACCTGCGACACCCCGGAGGCGTCGCGCAGGTCGATGAAGATGACGCCGCCGTGGTCGCGCCGCCGCGCAACCCAGCCGGTGAGGGTGACGGTCTGGGATGCCTGCTCGGGTCGCAACGAGCCGGCGAGATGGGTGCGCAGCACGGGATTCCTTTCACACTTCGAGTCACACGGGATCCGGGACTTCTTGTCCCGTGATCCTACGGAGGTGCCGATTCGATGACACATCGCACCGTGCGCAACGAAAGAACGCAACGACCGTGCCAAGCTGTGACGCGACCAGGTCGGCCGAGAGCGAGGACTGCGATGACCTTCAACGAGGGCGCACGGATGGATCCCGGCCGGGTTCGGGTCGGCGGCGGCGGCCGGGGCGGCAAGGTCGCGATCGGCGGCGGGCTGGGCGGACTCGTCGTGGTGATCCTCGCGCTGCTCCTGGGCGGAGACCCCGGCGCCATCCTCGGCACGACGTCCGGCTCCGACGGCGCCGTCGAGTCCGGTCCGCTCGCCGGGCTGGAGAACTGCCGGACGGGCGCGGACGCGAACCGGGACCTCGACTGCCGGGTGGCGTTCACCGCCGCGAGCCTGGACTCCGTGTGGGGCGCCGAGCTCGCCGACCAGACCGGCACGGAGTACCTGCAGCCGGAGGTCGTCCTGTTCTCCGGGTCCGTCGCGACGGGCTGCGGCAACGCCACCAGCGAGGTCGGGCCGTTCTACTGCCCGGCGGACTCGACGGCGTACTTCGACACGTCGTTCTTCCGGTTGCTCGTCGACCGGTTCGGCTCGTCGGCGGGCCCGTTGGCACAGGAGTACGTCGTCGCCCACGAGGTGGGCCATCACATCCAGAACCAGCTGGGCGACATCGGCCGCGCACAGTCCGATCCGCGTGGCCCCGAATCGGGTGCGGTCCGCACCGAGCTGCAGGCGGACTGCTACGCAGGGGTCTGGGCTCATCACGCCGACGACCAGCCCGGTCCCGACGGTGGCCCGCCCTTCCTGAAGCCGCTGTCGACGTCGGACGTCGAGGACGCGCTGTCGGCGGCGGCCTCGGTCGGCGACGACCGGATCCAGAAGGCGGCGACCGGTCGGGTGAATCCGGAGGGCTGGACCCACGGGTCCGCGGAGCAGCGGCAGGCCTGGTTCCTGACGGGCCACCAGACCGGGCGCGTCGCGGACTGCGACACGTACCGCGCCCGGGATCTCGACAATCCGGCGGCGCTCACCCGCTGACCCCTAGCCGGGCTCGTCCTCACCGTCCGAGCCCGCCGTTTCCTCCTCCTCGGGCGGACCCGTCGGATCCTCCTGGACCAATTCGTAACGGCGACCGTAGGTTTCGATGATCGCCTGGATGACGGCCACGACGGGTACCGACACGAGCGCCCCGATGGCACCGAACAGCGACGCCCCGACGATCACGGATCCGAAGGCCACCGCGGGGTGAATCGACACCGTCCGCGAGGTGATGCGCGGATGGAGCAAGTAGTTCTCCACCTGCTGGTAGGCGGTACCGAACACGACCACCCACACCCCGTCCATCGGCTGCTGCGCCGCTGCGATGATCGCGGGAAGGGCGATCGCGAGGTAGGTGCCCAGTGTGGGAATGAACTGGGAGACGACGCCCGTCCAGATCGCGAGTGGCAGCCAGTAGGGTACGCCGATCACCATCAGGAAGATGCCGGTCGCGACGGCACTGACGGCGGCCAGGATGAGCCGCGACACCACGTAGCCTCCGGCCTTCTCGACCGAGATTCCCCAGACGGTGGCGATGATCTCCTGCTGACGCGCCGGGAACCAGCTGGAGATCGTCCGCCGGAGCTGCGGACCCTGCGCCGACATGTAGAACACGAAGAGCAGCATCGTGAGGGCCTGGAACACGACCCCGACGATGGACGAGACCACTCCGAGAACGCTGGGTGTGTACCGCTCCGCGAGGTCCTTCACGGTCTCGGGCGTGATCTTGATCAGGTCCCGACCGGTGGCGAAGTCGGTGCCGAACGTGCGGTTCGCCCAGTCGGTCACCCGGGATATCGCGTCGGGCAGCGCGGTGAGCAGTTGCGCCAGCTGGTCGGCGAGAAGCGTTCCGAACAGGGCGACGAATCCGATCACGAGAAGTGTCAGCGACGCCATGACGATCCCGGTGCCCGCGCCACGACGCAGACCGCGGCGTTCGAACCAGTCGACGACGGGTTCGATCGTGACGCTGGCCAGCCAGGCGAGGAACAGCAGCCCCAGGAAGCCGCGCAGATTGTGGAACAGCCACCCCGACATCTGGTAGGCGGCGATCGCGAGCACGATGTACACGGTGACCAGGCGGAGCCATCGCAGGTTCGTTGTCCGCGTGGCGGTCCCGGAACCGGGGCGCCGGCCCGGCGGCCTCCCGGCAGCGGGTGCACGGGTCCCGGCCACGTCGGGGGTGACTCGATTGACGCGCTTCCCGGACGGCGTGGGGGACTCCGCGTGGCCTTCGTCTTCGTTCATCGCACCCTCCACGCTGGTCGTGCCGCCCGGTTGGTTCGCGTCGCTGGTGCGGAATCTACCCCCGCAGCGAGATCAGAACAGCGTCAGCGCGGGCGCAGCGCCCGCACCGACGAGATCCCGTGGGGGCGCAACCGGTTCCCGTCGGGCGGGATCGCCTCCGAGCCCGTACCTGTCGACGAGCGGCGACACACGTCCCCGCAGCCACGTCTTGTACTCCGGCGTCACGTAGGCGCCGCGACCGTAGAGCTGCCGATAGCGCCGGATCAGAGCCGGGTGGTGTTCGGCGAGCCAGTTCAGGAACCAGCCACGGGTGCTGCCGCGAAGGTGCATGGGGAAGACGGTCACCCCGCTGGCACCGGCCTCGGAGATCGCGGCGAACAGGGCGTCGAGGTGCGCCGTCGAGTCGGTGAGGCACGGGATGACGGGCGCGACCATGACGTGACAGTCGAAGCCTGCGTCCGCGATGGCGCGAACGAGGTCGAGGCGTGCCCTCGGTGTCGGGGTGCCCGGCTCGATCGCCTGCTGCAGTTCGGTGTCACCGATCGCGAGCGACACCGACAGTGACACCGGGACCTGCCGCGATGCGAGGGCGAGCAGTGGCAGGTCGCGCCTCAGCAGGGTGCCCTTCGTCAGGATCGAGAACGGTGTTCCCGATTCGGCGAGCGCGGTGATGATGCCGGGCATCAGCCGGTACCGGCCTTCGGCCCGCTGGTACGGGTCGGTGTTGGTGCCGAGCGCGACCGTGTCCCGTTTCCAGGACCGTCGGGCCAGTTCGCGACGCAGGACCGCGGCGACGTTCGTCTTCACGACGACCTGGGTGTCGAAATCCGTGCCCGCGTCGAGGTCGAGGTACTCGTGCGTCGGCCGGGCGAAGCAGTACCGGCACGCGTGTGTACATCCGCGAAAGGCGTTGACGGTGAAGTGGAACGGCAGCGCCGACTCCGGGGGCACCTTGTTCAGCGCGGACTTGCACAGCACTTCGTGGAAGGTGATGCCCTCGAACTCGGGGGTCTGTACGCTTCGGACGAGCCCGGCCCGCGCCAGGCCGGGAAGAGCGCCGTCGTCGAGTTCCGACTGCACGGCATCGAGTGTCTGACCCTGCCACCGCATGCGGACAGTCGAACACCCGTTCGATGTCCTGTCAAGTTCCCGCGCGCCCTCGAGCGTCCGGTGCCACACTCGTCTCATGACGTCGGCAGTCGATCCGAAGGTCCCGCACACCACCACGGACGTCCTGATCGTCGGCGCGGGGCCGGTCGGCCTCGCGCTCGCCGTCCAGCTGCGACGCAACGGCATCGACGTCGTCGTCGTGGACCGCCGGGCCGAGCGCGCACCGTACGCCAAGGCGATCGGCGTCTCGCCCCGCACACTCGAGATCTTCGACTCGATGGGCATCGTCCGCGACGCCCTCGACTCGTCGATCACGATGCGAGGGCAGCGGGTGCACGTCGGCGACGCGCCGCCGCAGAGCATGGAGCTCACCCTCCCCGACTCGGTCCCGTACCGGGCGATCGCCCTGCCCCAGTACGCGACGGAGCGGATCCTCGCGGACGCACTGACGGCACACGGCGGCTCGATCACCCGCGGCGTCGAGGTCACCGGATTCCTGGACCGCGACGACACCGTGACCGCGACCCTCGAAGGGCCGCACGGCCGTTCGACGGTGTCGGCCCGCTACCTGGCGGGGTGCGACGGTGCGCACTCACTGGTACGCAAGACGATCGGGGCGACGTTCGAGGGCGACGCGTTCCCCGAGGAGTACATGCTCGCCGACGTCGAAGTGGACTGGAACGTGCCGGGCGGCTACGGCGTCCGGGCGATGCACCTCACCGACGGCGTGACGGACGACTTGATGGTCGCGATCCCGCTGCCGCACCCGACGCCCGGACACAAGCGGTACCGCATCTCGATGCTGGTGCCGGACGAACTCGCCACCCGGCCCGCCGAGGGCGAGGTGGCGCACGGACTGGAGGGCGGCCACGCCCCGGAGCTCCACCACGTCCAGGCCGTTCTCGACCGCTTGGCCCCGGAGCCGACCACTGCCTCGAACATGCGCTGGTCGTCGGTGTTCCGGATCAGCCATCGACTCGTGGACCGCTATTCCCGCGGGCGGGTGTTCCTCGCCGGCGACGCGGCACACATCCATCCGCCCACCGGCGCCCAGGGCATGAACACCGGCATCCAGGACGCCTGCAATCTCGCATGGAAGCTGGCTCTCGCGGTGCGCGGACGCGCGGCGGACGGCGTGCTGGAGACCTACCATCTCGAACGGCATCCCGTCGGAGAGGAGGTGGTCGGGCGGACGGTGCGCAATGCCAGGGAGGGTATCGGCGCGGGCGAGTCCGACCCGGCGGTGGCGATCCTCCGCGAGGCGCAACTGCTGATCTCGTACCCGGACAGTCCACTCGTCGACGGCGACGGGCGACGGGCACCGGATGCGCGTGGACTCACCCAGGCGTGCTCGACGGTCCCGCTGCGCGCGCACGACCTGCTGCGACACACCGCGCACACGCTGTTCCTGTGGGCGTCGTCCTCCGATCGCGCGGCGGAACAGGAACTCCTCGCTCGTCGCGTCGAAGAGCACTACGGAGACCTGGTCCGCTGCTACGTGATCACGTCGGCAGCGGACGTGGATGCGTCGGGAATCGTGTTCGTCGACGGCGCAGGCGAATTCGCCGACGAGTACGGGGTGCGCGCGGGATCGGGACACGTCGTCCGCCCGGACGGGTACCTCGGAGCCACCCTCGATCCGATCACGTTCGACACGGTCACGAAGTACCTGTCCCGAACCATCGCCTGAGGCTCACACCTCGCCGTCGACGATGGACTGGATCAGCGATCCGTAGCGGCGGATCAACACTTCGCGATCGAGCACGTCGGAACCGAGCAGCTCGAAGTGGCGCATCGCCGCGGCCAGCCCGAGCAGCTGCGCGATCACCAGCTGGGTCCGGACCCGATCGTCGGAGGTGTCACCGATGCGGTCGGCGATCGCGTCCAGGTACCGCTGCCGCGTCTCGCGTCGCGCCACACCGGGGTCCGCCGATTCCCGGATGAGGATCGGTGTCATCGCCCACGGCTCGGCCTCGTCGTTGTCCCGGCGATCGACCAGGCGGCGAGCGAGCTGGCGTCCGATCGGCTCCTCTTCGGCGAGCCGCTCCTCCAGCACGGCAGCTGCCGACGGGTCGGCCGCGGCGAACAGTTCCGCCTTGCTGCCGGTGAGTTTCATGACGAGGGCGGGCGAACATCCGGCGGCCGCGGCGACGTCCTTGATGGTCGTCGCGGTGTAGCCCCGGCGGGAGAACAGTTCGCGTGCCGCCGCGATGACGGTCTCCCGGGTGGACGGGGCGGTCACCCGACGCCCACCGGGTGCAGGTCGCCGCTTCCTGCGGGTCGACCCCCGAAGGCCGCGTCGGCGAGGTCGAGGTTCACCTCCGCAGTCCGCGTCAGGACGGCCACGTGTCTGGCGCAGGTTCGACGATCCGGTCCGAGCACCGTGACAACGTATCGGCCGGTCGGGGGCTGCGCCAGCTCGTAGCTGCCGTCCTCGGCCGTCCGGGTGCTCGCGACGTGTTCACCGGTGACCTTCACGAGGCTGACGACCGCTCCCCCGCACGGCCTTCCCGCGACGGTCACCACACCTCCGAGCCGGAGCCGCTGGGTGAGCACGACGACGGGCGGACTCGAGGCGGTCCCCGGTTCCGTCGACGCGGCACCGAGGTCCATCACGTTCGATGCGGGAGCCCAGCCGTCCGCACTGGTGATCACCAGGTACGGACCGGGTGCAGGCAGCACCACGGAGAACTCACCGTCGTTGTCGGCCCGACTCCAGTCGACGGGTTCACCACCGGTGCTCAGGACGGTCACGACGGCCTGCCGGATCGGCCGGCCGGCACTGCTGCGCACCGACCCGCTGATCACCAGTTCGGAGGGAGCCTCGTCGTCGCCGGTCTCGGCACCTGCCGCCACCATCCGGTCGGACGACTCCGAGGCCGGGATGAACAGCGCGACGGCGGTCGCGACCAGTGCCGCGACTCCGGCCAGCGTGAAGATGATCTGGAACGCGGCGAGCGACGGCAACTCCACGCCGGCCACGTCCATCGTGACGGTGGTCAGCACCGCGGAGATGATCGCACTCGACACCGACGTCCCGACGGATCGCAGGAGAGCGTTGAGGCCGTTCGCCGACGCCGTCTCGGTGATGGGAACGGACCCCATGATCAGCATCGGCATGGTGGCGTACGCGATGGCGGTTCCGGCGGTGACGAACATGGCGCCGAGCACGATGAGGGCGATCGAGCCGGTGAGGAAGACCCGGGTGCAGTAGGCGACCGTCATCACCACGGTGCCGATCAGGAGCGTGGGCTTCGCACCGATCACCCCGATGAGCCGGCCCGCGATCGGCGCGAACACCACCATCATCAGTCCGGCGGGCATCATGCACAGTCCGGCGGCGAGGACGGTGAGCCCGTGGCCGTAGCCAGTGCCCACGGACATCTCCAACTGCTGGGTCGTCGACATCATGTTGGCGTACATCGAGATTCCGACGAGCAGCGCGGTGAGGTTCGTGAGCAACACGGGCCGGCGCGCCGACGTCCGCAGGTCGACCATCGGCTGGTTCACCCGGAGTTCGAACGGGAACCAGACCACGAAGGCGACCGCGGCGACCGCCAGTGCGACCAGCGTCCGATCGCTGGTCCAGCCCCAGGTGCCGCCCTTCGAGATGCCCAGGAGCAGCGAACCGAGCGCGGTGGACAGCAGAAGGGCGCCGACGAAGTCGAAGCGGCCCGGTGTGCGCACGGGCGATTCCGGGACGACGGCCATCACTGCGACGAACAGCGCCACGCCCGCTGCGGCGGAGAGCCAGAAGATCGCCTCCCACCCGAGATGCTCGAAGACGAGTCCCGACAGCGGCAGTCCGAGCGCGGACCCGATGCCGAGCGTTGCGCTCATCATTGCGGTGGCGCCCGCGACCTTCGACTTCGGCAGCTCGTCACGCAGGACCCCGATACCGACCGGCACGAGGGCCGACGCGAGGCCCTGCAGACCGCGGCCGATCAGGACCAGCATGAAGGTGCCGCCGAGCGCGGCGAGGAGCGATCCGGCCACCATCGTCGCGAGGGACACGAGCATCATGCGCCGCTTGCCGAACATGTCGGCCAGCCGGGACACGATCGGGGTGGCGACGGCGGCCGTGAGCAGGGTGATCGTCACCAGCCAGGAGGCGGTCGGGTAGTCGACGTCGAGGATGCTCGGGAAATGGCTGAGCAGCGGGATGACCAAGGTCTGCTGGAGCGCGACCACGATGCCCGACATGCAGAGCACGACGGTGAGGAAACGGGACGACGAGCGCGACGTCGTTTTCGCGTGAGCCGACAAACGATCGACCTCCGAACTACATGACAGTGTGCGACGACAGAAGGGGTGAACAGCCGTTCACCCCTTCTAGGTGAACACACATTCACCCCTTGTCGCAAACTGCCGTCGTCAGGCGGCCTCCTTCGCGAACTCACCGGCCGCGGCCCACGCCTCGCGTTCGGCGGCGAACGCCGTCGCCTGCGTCGCCCGGAATGCGGCGATGGAGTCGGCGTTGTCGGCGAGGAAGCGTTCGTGCTCGGCGAGCGAGAAACTGCCCTCGGTGATCTGCACGCCGCCCGATCCCCCGGCCGCGGTGTCCGCGCGCAACTCGAGCAGCTCGTCCGGCTCGACCGGATACCAGGAGATCCGGTCGAAGAATCGCAGCAGCCAGGGCGTACCGTCCTCGAACGCCGCCGCGCTCTGCGGATAGCGGTGATTCCACACCTGGGTGGTGCGGCCGACGAACTGGTAGCCGCCGGGACCCTCCATGCCGTAGATGCACAGATACGCGCCGCCGATCCCGACCGCGTTCTCCGGAGTCCACGTGCGAGCCGGGTTGTACTTGGTGGTGACGAGCCGGTGCCGCGGATCGAGCGGCGTCGCGACCGGCGCACCCAGGTACACGTCGCCGAGTCCGAGTACCAGGTACTGCGCGTCGAAGACCGTGTCGAACACGTCGGCCACCGAGTCGAGTCCGTTCATGCGGCGAATGAACTCGATGTTCCAGGGGCACCACGGTGCGTCCGATCGGACGCCGTGCATGTACCGCTTGATCGCCTCCCGGGTCGACGGATCGTCCCAGGCGAGCGGCATCCGCACCTCGCGACTCGGCACCACCAGCCGTGACGACTCGGGGATCCGCTCCTCCACCTCGCCGAGCAGGCCCATCAGCGCCGGGACGGGCAGCACGTCGGGGTCGACCCGGACCTGCAGCGACCGGATGCCGGGCGTGAGGTCGAGCAGCCCCGCCGGACGGTCCTCCTCCAGCGCCTGGTGCAGGGCGTGCACCCGAGCACGCAGCGCGAGATCCAAGGTCAGGTCGCCGTACTCGACGAGCACGTTGTCGTCGCCGGAGCGGCGGTAGGTCACCGACGTCGCGCCGTCCCGCCGTGCGATGACGCCGTCGTCACCGTCGCCACCCGCCGAGAAGACCGCCGGGAGTCCGGCGCGCCGGTCGACGCCGAGGGCTCGCGAGGACGCCGCGTGCGCGCCTTTCACGGGCACGAAACGGACCGTGTCACCGGGGCCGAGCTGGCCGAGTTTCCACCGCTCGGCGGCGACGACGGTGACCGGGCAGACGAATCCACCGAGGCTCGGCCCGTCCGGCCCGAGCAGGATCGGGGTGTCACCGGTGAAGTCGAGCGCGCCGACCGAGTACGCGTTGTCGTGGATGTTCGAGGGATGCAGGCCCGCCTCGCCGCCGTCGGTCCGCGCCCAGTCCGGCTTGGGGCCGACCAGGCGGACTCCGGTCCGATCGGAGTTGAAGTGCACCTCGTAGTCGGTGGCGTAGAGGGTGTCGATGTCCCCGCGGGTGAAGAACTCCGGTGCGCCGTGCGGCCCCTCGGTGACGGCGATCTCCCACCGCGAGGTGATGACGGGCACGTGCTCCCCGGGAACCGGCTGTGCGGCATCGGGATCGATGCCCCCGGTGCGGACGGTCAGCACGTCACCGGCCTGCAGTACCCGGCCCTCGTGGCCGCCGAACCGGCCCAGGGTGAAGGTCGCGCCACTGCCCATGTAGTCGGGGACCTCGATGCCCCCCTGGACCAGCAGGTAGATCCGGAGCCCCGGCCCCGCGACCGTCCCGATGTCGAGCAGTCCGTTCGCCGGGACGGTGACCGGCTGCCACATGGGCACCGGCACGCCGTCGACCCGCACCGGCACCGGCGCACCGGCCACGCAGACGACGGTGGCCTCGGCGAATCGCAGTGCAGGTCCGGACATCGCGAACTCCAGACCCGGTGCGCCCTCGGGGTTTCCGACGGCGACGTTTCCGAGGCGGAACGACAGGTCGTCCATCGGACCGGAGGGCGGCACCCCGATCTGCCAGTACCCGACCCGGCCCGGCCAGTCCTGAACGGTGGCCAGCATGCCGGGGCGGTCGACCGTGACGGTGGCGGCGCCACCCGATGTCGTCGTGCTCACGACTGCTCCTCACGGGTGACGATCATCCGGACCTCGGTGGGATCGAAGCCGTTGCAGGGGTTGTTGATCTGCGGGCAGTTCGACACCAGCACCAGCGCGTCGACCTCGGCCCGCAGCGCGAGGCGCTTGCCGGGCGCGGACAGCCCGTCGACGATGCCGAGGGTGCCGTCGGCGTCGACGGGCACGTTCATGAAGAAGTTGATGTTCGAGACCATGTCCCGTTTGCCGAGGCCCCACGCGGCGCCCTCGACGAGGAAGTTCTCGACACAGGCGTGCTGGTGCCTGGTGTGGTGGCCGTAGCGCAGGGTGTTCGACTCCTGCGAGCAGGCGCCGCCGACGGTGTCGTGGTTGCCGACCTCGTCGCCGACGATCGTCATCAGCGCCGAACCGTCGTTGGCGCGGAGCACCGATCCGGTACTGAGGAACAGGCCACGCTGCGCGGACACGGTCGCAGCGGCGTCGTAGCGGACGGCACGGTCGGCGGCCGAGTAGATCAGCGTGTCGACGGCCTGATTGCCGTGCAGGTCGACGAGGGTGAGAACATCGCCGGCGCGGACGACCGCGGACCAGGGACCGCGGGCGCCCGCGATCTCGTCGAGGACGACGGTTCCGGGAACGAGGGCGAGGGACTGGGCGTCGCGTGCGACGAACTCGGAGGCGAGGGCGGCGGTCATCGTGCGTCCTTCCCGAACCGCGCAGCGGTCCAGCAGTCTTCGGTGTTGAGTACGGCCCGGAGATACTCGGGGTCGTCGTTCGGCAGCGTGTCGAGATCCTCGGGCGCCTGCCAGGCGAGCACCTCGAGCGACGTGGTCGGATACTTCTCGGCCTCGTCGAGCGGATGCGCGGTGTTGGCGATCAGAACGATGACCGGCAGGTGCAGCAGGAGCTCGACGGCGGTGTCCGGTCCGGCATTACCAGTCGGAACCAGCGTCCCGTCCTCCTCCACGCGGACACCGTGGAAGAAGGACACCGCCGGCGGGAGGTCGCGGGGCGCGAGGTCGTGCTTGGCGGCCGCGAGGATGAACAGTTCCCGTCCCGCGGGCGAATCCGAGTGCACCGTGCCCGCTCCGTACCTCGCCGTGTTGCCTGCGAGATGCGTGGTGCCGCAGAAGGTGTCGTGCCGACCCGAGGTGTCGGCCACGACGGTTGCGAGCACGCGGCCCTGATCGGAGAGAAGGGGGTGCCCCACACCGAGATACGCCTGCCAGGGCACCTTCACGGTGTCGGCGACGTTGAGCCGCTCGTGCGGGGCGTCCGCACGATACAGCAGGACGTTCGCGCAGGCCCGGCCGTCGATGTCGCGCAGGCGAATTCGGGTGCCACGGGCGAGAACCTTGCTCGTGTAGCGACCGCCCGGCACGGTCTCGGCCCAGGTCAGCCGGTCGGCATCGACCCCGACGGGCGGCGTCGGCCACGCGGAGGCGGGCAGGACCGGCATGGAGTCGGTGACAGACCCGGCCTGCGCACGGGCATGGTCGCGTGCTGCGGTGGTGGTGGCGGTGCCGGCGGACGATGCACTGGCGGTGGTGGTGCTGGCGGACACGGTTCAGGCTCCGATCGTGACGGGGTTGGGCACGGCCTTGCCGCGCGGATAGCAGAGGACTCCGACGAGGACGACGGCCGCGACGGACAGCGGTCCGGCCCACTGCAGGACGGGGTACTCGCCTGTGGGGTTGAAGATCTCGGCGCGCGGCCAGGCCAGGTTGACGACCATCAGCGAGCCGTAGACGACAGCGGCGATGTTCACGGGCACCCCCCAGAATCCGAGGGTGAACAGTGGCTTGCCTTCGGCGTCGAACTGCGGTCCACCGTGCGGCCATCCCGTGAGACGACGCACCAGCAGTGGCACCGTCACGAGCAGGTAGGCCAGGTAGATCAGGATGATGCAGACGCTCGACAGGGTCGTGAAGATTGCGGAGTTGCCGACGTTGACGGCGAGGACCGCGATGCACAGCACACCGATGAGCACGGACGGCGCGATCGGGGTTCCGGTGCGGGTGTTGACCTTCGAGAGCACGCTCGACGCGGGCAGCCGGCCGTCACGGGCCATCGAGAACATCAGCCGGGATGCGGCGGTCTGGATCGCGAGGGTACACACGGTCACGGCGATCGCGACGTCGATCAGCAGCAGGGTGCCCCACGGGGACGACAGGATCGAGTTCAGGACGTACGGCAGACCTTCGGTGGCGAGGCGTCCGTCGGTCAGACTGGGTGCCGCCATCAGCGCACCGACGATCATCAGACCGCCGCCGAGTGCGGACACCGAGAGCGCGAGCCGGATCGTGCGGGGCGCGACACGGCGCGGGTTGCGGGTCTCCTCGGCCAGCTCACCGGCCGAGCCGAAGCCGACCATGACGTAGGCGGCCATGAGGCCGGAGACGATCCACGCCCAGATGTAGCCGGGCTGGGTGCCCGCCGCGCCGGTGTCGAAGACCACCTGCGGCCCACGCTCGGCGTGGGTGAAGAACATGCCGACGACCGCGATGACGCCGACGATCTCGCAGGTGACACCGATGTTGTTGATCCGCGACATCCAGTTCACTCCGACGCAGTTGATCGTGGTGGTGACCACGAGCAACGCCGATCCGAGCAGCACCGCGTTGGCCGCGCCCGAGGACGAGGTGAGCGCGGGATCGTCACCGATGATCTGGAATCCGCTCCACACGTTGGGAAGCACCACCTGCAGCGCGATGGCCGCGGCCGACGCGGTGACGATCTGCGCGAGGATCATGAACCAGCCGGCGAACCAGCCGATCACCTCGCCCGCCATGCGACGTGACCACTGGTAGATGGCGCCGGAGATCGGGTAGCGCGCTGCCAGTTCCGCGAAGCAGAGGGCGACCATGAACTGACCGATGAAGACGACCGGCCAGGTCCAGAAGAAGGCGGGACCGGCGAATCCGAAGCCGAGACCGAAGAGCTGGAAGATCGTGGTGAGGATGGAGACGAACGAGAATCCGGCGGCGAAGGATGCGAACTTGCCGAGGGAACGATGCAACTGCTGCTCGTACCCGAACTCGGCGAGATCTCCGTCGTCGCCGGTCTTGGATGCGACCGTCGTCATGTGCGCTCCTGCGAGGTGCGGCGGGCTAATTCCTGTCAGACGACAGTTTTGACGTCGGCGGTTTTCTGACGATGACTCCCACGTTTCCCCGTGTAGACAGTGGGTTGCCGTTCGATTTCGCGCGTTACACGGGTATTGCGTATCGCTCACACAGTCGCCGCTCGCCCGGCCCTGCCAGGATGAACGCATGAACGAACCACTCGTCGTCCGCGACGCCGCGATGCGACCGGTGGCCGACCTGCTGCGTGGCCCCGCCCCGACCTGCGGCCCGGACACGACGGTCGCCGAGGCGGCGCGCCTGATGACGACGGGCCGCGCCCGCTACGTCCTGGTGTCCCTCCCGGCCGGCGCACTGGGAATCCTCACCGAGGGCGACCTCCGCAGACGAGTGCTCGGCGTCGGCCGCGGCGGCGACGTCCCGGTGGCGCAGGTGATGACCGCGCCCGCGCTGACCATCGCGGCGTCGACACTCGGGGCCGATGCCCTGCTCGTGATGCTGGCCCACGGTGTCCGCCGGTTGCCGGTGGTGTCGGCAACCGGTGAGCCGCTCGGCGTCGTCGAGGACACGGATCTGCTCGCCAACGCCACCCGGGGCAGCTTCCTGCTCCGCGGCGAGATCGCCCGCGCGGAGGACACCGACGCCCTGGTCGCCGCCTGCGCACGGATTCCCTCGCTCACGCTGGGGCTCTGGCGGGCCCGGGTGGCAGCGCTGGACGTCAGTGCCATCCTCTCCGTCGTGGCCGAGGCCGCGGTGCGGCGAGCAGTCGAACTCGTCGGTGACGAAACACGCTCCCCCGCAGCCTGGTTCGGGCTGGGCAGCATCGCGCGCCGCGAGGCGGTGCCCAGTTCCGACGTGGACAGCGCGTGGTCGGGAGACGAGACCGTCGACACCGCGACGACGCACGCCACGGCGGTCCATGCGCTGCTGGACCGGTGCGGCCTGCACGCGGACGACAAGGGCGCCTCGGCTGCCAGGCCGCGGTTCGCGCGTCCGACCGGCCGGTGGCACACCGCTATCGAGGGGTGGCTGGCCGACCCGTTCGCCGACCAGGCGCTCGTCATGCTCGGCATGCTGGTGGACAGCCGGATCGCGTACGGCGACCCGGCACTCGACCTGGCCGGTCACACCGCGCAGATGCTGCGGTCCCGGCCCGAGGTGCTGCGGCTGCTGCTCCGGGAGGCGGTCGAGGAGAAGGCGCGGATCCCCGCGCGACGTCGGATCGTCGCCCGCCGGCCCGAACCCGTGGACGTGAAGGTCCACGGTCTGAGTCCGGTCGTGAACATCGCCCGCTGGGCGGGGACGGCTGCCGGTCTCGCCTCCGAGTCCACCCCGACGAGGTTGCGGGTCGCGGTCGAGCGGGGTCTCCTGGCCGCGGACGACGGTCGGGTCCTGGGCGAGACGTTCGACGTGCTCACCCAGATTCGACTGCGCCACCAGTGCGAACAGCTCGAACGCGGGCAGACCCCGACGGACGTGGTGGACCCGCAACTCCTCGGTCCGCTGCAGCGCAGCCTGCTCTCGAACGCGGTGCGGGAGATCGCCGGGGTGCAGCGGACCCTCGCCTATGCGGGACCACCGGCGTGACCGAGCCCGCCTCCGAACGCTGGCCCGATCTGTTCGCGCCCCACCCCACCGCGGTCGTGCACGCCGTCGACCAGGTCGTGGCGGCGGAACGCCTCGAGGGCTGGGCGCCCGACCGCGCCGACGTCGCCGCGCTGCTCGCGCTCGCCTGCGGTGACCTCACTCCGGACGACCACATTCGGAACGCGGTCACTCGCGTCTCGTCGCGCCCGGCGCGGAGCCGGCGTCAGTGGTGGGTCCGGCCCCGCCCGTATCTGATCCGGGGAACGTCGGTGTTGCGCAATCGTTTCGACCTCGTCGATGCCGACCAGTTGCGGGACGTCGAGTTCGCGGCGACGGCGTCGCGACTGCTGGGGCTGCATCTGGGGGGCTCTCCCCCTGTCCGCTGCCTCGACGCCGACCACATCCGGGACCTGCATCGGCAGGTCTTCGGTGACGTCTTCGGCTGGGCGGGCCAGCACCGGATCGTGGAGCTCAGCAAGAACGGCGACGGTTTCGCACCGGTCGCGGCGATCGACCGCTACCTGAGGGAGGTGGAGATCGCGATCGCCACCGTGGACTGGCCGCGTGCCGATCGCGGCCGGCTCGCGTACGCGCTGGCGGCGGTGTACGTCACGTACAACCACGCCCACCCGTTCCGGGAGGGCAACGGTCGAACCGGGACCCTTCTGCTGCACCAACTGTGCGCGGCAACCGCGTTTCGCCTCGACCTGTCAAGGATCGGACGGGCCGAATGGGTGGCGGCGTCGCGGGATTCCGCACCGTTCCGCAGGGTGGGCGCGCCGAGCCCGCGACCGTTGATCCCCGTGATGGCCCGCGCCCTCCGACCAGACGTGCCCCTGCCCCGGTGACCTGCGCCCGGACGAACTCTCCGTCGTCCTCCCGGTCGGAACCACGCCACGGCGCAGGTTGACCCCTGCGCCGTCCGCCGAGACTGCGCGCCGACGCACGCGGTCGGGACGGTCGGGGTTCCCCGCACCCGCCGACACGGATCAGTCGAATCCGAGCCAGGAATCGGGTGCGAACACCTCGTAGTGAATGTTCACCGGAGAAACGCCTTCCCGCACCGCGACCCGGCGCATCTTGCGCATGAACAACGGCGAGCCGCACAGGTAGACGTCGGCGGCGCCGTCCCACTTCCCGTCCCGCAGCCGGGAGATCGCATGCTCGATGTCGTCGGCGTACTCGGTGTGCAGCGACGACGGCCCCCGATACACCGACAGCAGGTCGGCGATCTTGTCCCGATGCGCAAACCGTTCCGGGCGCCGGTCCACGTGCACCACACGCAGCGGCCTGATGTCCGCATCGGCGACCAACCGTTGCAGCAGCCCGACGCTCACCGCCGATCCGATGCCGGACGACGCCAGCACCACCGGACTGTCCTCCCGGATCGGATACGGGTCACCGACCGGCATGGACACCACCAGTGGGTCACCGACGCCGACGTCGTCGATCAGTTTCGTCGACACCATGCCGCCGCGCACCGCCTCGACGGTGATCTCCCACGTGTCGGGTCGCTCTCCCCACACAACGGTGTACTGGCGAATCTGGCGGGTCTCGTCCGGAAACAGTACGGACACCGAAACATACTGCCCGGGAACGCAGTTCCGCATCACGTCCGGGTTCTCGTCGCCGAAGACGAAGGTCCACGCACCGGGCGCGACCTCTCGCTTGTCCAGCACGGTCATCGGCTGCCACACGTGCCCGGCGGCGACACCCGCCGCCTCGTACAGCGCCGCCTCCTGCGCCATCAGCGAGTTGGCCATCAGCCAGTACACCTCGTCCCAGGCGCCTGCGACCTCCGGGGTGACCGCATCGCCCAGCACGTCGACGATCGCGGTGAACAGTGCGGTGTGCACGAGGTCGTAGTGGACCTGCACGATACCGAGCGACGCGTGCTTCGCCGCGATTCGCGACATCACCTCGTCCACCGGTGGAGCCTCTTCCGTGACCAGGAGTGTGGCGAATGCGGCAACGGCTCCCGCGAGTGCCTTCTGCTGTTCGCCGTTCGCCTGATTGGTGCGATTGAAGAGGTCGGACTCGAGGGAGGGGAGGTTGTCGAACAGGTGCCGGTAGAAGATGCGGCTGATCTCGCCGAGGTGTTCGCCGACCACCGGCAGGGTCGCCTCGATGATCGGGCGTGACGTCGCGGACAGGATCGAGGTGGCCGGAGCGGAATCCGGTGCGTCGACGGGGTCGGCCACGATGTCGGACACGGCGATGGTCAGGCCTTTCGGAGCTTTCCATGTACAGCACTACAACGTCGTTGCGCCGCGGAGCGAGGCACCCGTGAAGGCGGCGGCACCTGCCTCGAGGAGGCCGGCTGCAGGAGGAGCGTACTCGACGGTCTGCACCGCGTGGCGAGACTGGCAGGATGGTGACGTGACCAACACTGGCCCGGGCCGTCCCCGGCTGACGAAGCAGCGCAGGCCCGGACCGACCGCAGCGGCGGAGATCCTCGACGCCGCGGCGGAGCTGTTCACGACGAAGGGGTTCTCGTCGACGTCGACCCGCCAGATCGCTGATGCAGTCGGGGTCCGGCAGGCGTCGCTCTACCACCACTTCGCCACCAAGGACGACATCCTGGCCGCCCTCCTCCAGGGCACCGTGACCGGCGCTCTCGCCGTCGCCGACGAGTTGATCGGACGACCGGAACCGGCCGCGGTCCGGCTCTACACCCTGCTCACCGTCGACGCGGCGCAGTTGGTGTCCGTCCGGTGGAATCTCGGCGCGCTCTATCTGCTTCCCGAGCTGCGCACCGACCGTTTCACCCCGTTCCGGCTGGAACGACACCGACTGCGCGCCCGCTACGCCGAGCTGGCGCGTCTGGTTCTGGCCGATCTGGGCGAGGACGACCCTGCCCGCACGGGACTGCCGTTCCGGATCGTCGAGACGGTCATCAACGAGCGCAGCGACGTCGAGAGCGACGGCGGACTCGACGCGGCACATGCTGCGACCGTTGCCGATGCGGGACTCCGGGTCCTGGGTTGGGTCGACGTCACCGCGCTCCGCGCGCCGGCCACCGTGTTGGCAGCCGAACTCGGCGCGGGGATCGATCTCGGATGACCGGATGCGTCTTCTGTGACGTGATCTCGGGTGCGGCGCCCGCGCACCGGGTGTGGGAGGACGACGCGACGGTTGCCTTCCTCGACCGTCGGCCGGTGTTCCACGGTCACGTGCTGCTCGTACCACGGCTCCACGTGGAGACCCTCCCCGAACTACCGCAGGATCACCTGACTCCGCTGTTCGGTGTCGCGCAGCGCATCTCGACCGCCGTCGTCGAGGCGCTCGGCGCGCAGGGATCGTTCGTCGCGATGAACAACGTCGTCTCGCAGTCCGTGCCACACCTGCATGTGCACGTCGTCCCGCGCACCAAGGGCGACGGCCTCCGCGGATTCTTCTGGCCCCGAACCGCATACGCGAACGATGCCGAGGCAGCCGAGGTCGCACGGCGCATCAGCCGGGCACTGGGGTCGAACTCCACAGGCGGATGATCCCGTAGACGTTCACGATCACTCGGCCACCACGACGCCTGCCTGCGCATTCGACAGGCTTGTGACGAACCGAGAACATCTCCACTCGCATCGACGATTGCTGCGTGGCTCGATGGACAATTGGGCGAACGTCGTCCCGTCTGCCTACTCGGAGGCCATGCCGATCCACTTGTCACCCGAACCCGCTGATCCCCCGGTCTTCACCAGCGGTTGGTCAACTGTGTCGCTGGTGTGGATCGAGGTTCTCAGCGCTCGCCATCGTCGTGCCACTGATCGAACCGACGGCATGGTTCCTCTTCGGCGCACTGCCACTGCGCCGAAGAGCGAAGGTGCAATAGATGCCGAAACCGGAGCGCCATCGTCACGTCATTTCGCGATCGCGGTTGGAGGCGCCCAACACAGTGCTGTTCGGCGATCGCTGGTCACTGCTGATTCAGCGGTTGGAGTTCCATCGCCCCCTGCGAAAAGGGCGTCACGTCTCCAGCTGTTGCACGCGGGTTGCCCGGAATGCGTATCCGTCCTGTTCCCGTTGTTCCCAGTCGAGATCGACTGTCGCACCCACGGTCAACGCACGGAATCCGGTCCCATCGATGTTGCTGTAGTGAGCCCAACATCCGCCAGGGGTGTCAGGGGAGTCCAGCACTCCCCACCCGAGCTCGGCGTGCCACTCCCGCACCTTTCCCCTTGTACGTCCCACGAGCATGACGATCTCACGACTCGGCAAGGAAAGACTGTCCGAAACGCCCAACTTCGGAGCGACGCTCGTTCTTCGGCCAAAGATCGACCGCTGTCCAAACTGACGATGGCGCTGCAGCATCATCGATCAGCGTGTAGCCAGGATGGATTGAGCTTCTGAATTGTGTCCCCTCATGCATCTCCCGACGGGCCTCGGCTTCAGTGCTCATGCTGGCCCGCTCTATACGCTCCGCACACAGTTTCGCGTCGAGCGAATCGAATGCCCTCCTTCCTCGCGGCCTTCCCCGACGCCTCGTCCCCTTTGAGGCCGATCGCCGCTGCGCCGCCTGTCTCATTGAGCCCGGCCAATACTTACCGCCGGACTTCAACCGCACGACAGAAATGAAGTGAAAGCATGAGGACCTACGGAATTACCAACGGCACCGAGCGAGCGGTCATCGAGAACATGCTCGATCGCAACCGCCAAGCACTCATCGAAACCAGATGCGGCCTGCCTGATACTGATGCACGCCGACGACTCGTCGTATCGTTGAGGACACCGATCTCATTGATCAAGCATGCTGCTGCCGCGGAACGGATCTGGTTCCAACGATTTGGAGCGGGACACCACGAATCCGAATGCGATGGCTACTCACGCCGCGACGAGGGCACCTTCGCCGTCTCGGACGACGAATCGCCGGCAGACGTCATCGCCGAGTTCGAGCCCGCAAGCAAACGATCGCGTGAGATCGCGTCCGGCTTCGACCTCGACGACACCACGGGCAATCCCTGCGAGGGAACCGTCAGCATGCGGCGGACGCTGCTGACCTTCATTCAGGAGTTCGCTCGGCATGCAGGCCACGGAGACATCCTTCGCGAACAGATTGACCTGCCCCCCTTCGGTCGGAGCTGAGCGTGCAGCTCGCGTGCGTCCTGCTGGAAGGTGACCGAGGCGGAGTAGAGCTCGCCGAAAGCCGCCCGCCGCGGGTCCGAGGCGAGCGGCCGCAGCGAGGATCGCGGGCAGCGCGTACGAGGGCGGCTGATCGGGCCGTGGTCGAACGGTCGGTGGCGAACACGCCACCAGATCCCGCACTGCTCCGCCGATTCTGGATGCCAGGCACACCACATTCTGCTACTGTCGAACACATGTTCGATTTGGGGGATTCGACAGAGACACCGGGAGCGGCGCCTTCCGGTCTGTTGACGCGGGTTCCGGAGTCGAACTGGACCGACACACTCCGCCGGCACCACGCGGCGATTGCCCGCACACACTTCGCGGAAACCGATGCCGTCACCGTCCTGTATCTCGCGCGGTGCGCGGAGGAGGCCCGACGCGGACGAAACGACGCGATGCAAGGTGAATTCGTCAGTGCCGAGATCGGCCACATCCTGCACCTCACCGAACGCAGCGCACAGCGCTTGATCGAGTTGGGCCTCGACCTGCGGTGGCGGCTGCACCGCACCTCGAACGCCTTCTCGGCCGGACGCATCGACCAGGCGCGGGCGTTCGCGATCTCCGACGCCCTGTCGAACGTCTCCCCCGACAAGCTGGACCTCATCGAACAACTACTGCTCGACGATGCCGAGCACCTGAACACCACCACACTGCGAGCGAAGGCCCGGCGGTTGATCGCGCGCCACGATCCCGACGGTGCAGCAGAGCGCAGGCGGAGCGCCGAGGACGATCGAGACGTCCGGTTCCGCACCAACGACGACGGAACCTGCGCCGTCGAGGGCACGCTCCCCGGGCCCGCCGGGCAGGTGGTCGCGATGCGTCTGCGCGCCATGTGTTTCGACGTGTGCGGTCACGATCCACGTACATTCGCACAGCGTCGAGCCGACGCACTCGTCGCACTTGCCGACGGCTCCGCCCGCCTGGCCTGCCTGTGCGATCGGGCGGACTGCGCCAAGCACACGCCAGTGCCCACCACCCGGAACCGTCACGACGAACCCACACCTCCCGACACGCGCCTCCCGGCCGACGACCACCGCGCAGCAGCCGACGACCACTGCGCAGCGGCCCAGAACACCGCGAGCGCCGACCACCGCGCGCCCCACAACGGCGGCCGAACCACCGGAGCAGATTCGGGAGCGGCCGTCACCACCGGACAGGATCAAAGAATCGACGGCCACCCAGTGGCCAACCGGTATTCGACGTCCACCACTCTGTCGCCCCTCCCGCCCACGACAATCCTTGTCGGCGTGAACATCACGACGCTCCTCGGCCTCGACGACCTCCCGGGGCACCTGGCCGGATTCGGCGCCATCGACGCGGACCTGGCACGCGAGATCGCCTCCGACGCCACCTGGCGACAGGTGCTGACGCTCACGGACACGGACCGTCAACTCGTCGTCGACGCCCTCACCGAACGACCGAGGCCCGACGAATCGTCCACGGTCGAATCACACCCGGCGGATTCGTCCTCGCATCCACCGTCGACCGGAGTACCGGACGCACGACACGAACACGACGCACGTCACCACAGCCAGATTCTCGGACTCGGGCGATCACTCGCGGCCGCGGGCGTCACCCCAGGGTCCATTCGAGCACGCACCCGGACCCACCGCGAACAACTCACCTATCGCCCGTCGACCCGCCTGGCCGACGTCATCCGAACCCGCGACGGACACTGCCGGTTCCCGGGCTGCATCGTGCGTGCAGCGTCCTGCGACCTCGACCACACGATTCCGTTTGCCCACGACGATCCCGCAGAGGGCGGGCGCACTGTCGAGCAGAACCTGGCGTGCCTGTGTCGCCGCCATCACCGCCTGAAGACCGAAGGCCATTGGACGGTGCGGCAACTCAGCGGAGGCCGACTCGAATGGACGACCCCCGGCGGGGACACAGTGATCACCGCGCCCGGCGGCGCATTCGGCCACAGATCCGACGACGAAAAGATCGCCGCCGCACACGGTCTCACGCTCACAGACCAGACCACCCTCGAACGACACTTCGGAACACACCGTGGCCGCGACGCTGTGACCGACCTGTACTTTCTCGTCGAAGTTCACCGACCCCCGCCGAAGCACGCCGTCGACCTGCGTCAGGTCGTACTGCCACAGCGGGACATCGCTGTCACCTTTCCTCCGACCATCCGATCCCACGCACCGACCGTCGATCCGGCTCCGTTCTGACGCGTCAACACAGGCACCGGATCGACGACAGAACGGGCAGGAGTGCACTCGCCCCTTCTCCACTGGAGCTGATCATGATCGGACACCTACCCGACCTGCCGTCCATCCTCGACGGCGACATCTGGGGCTTCCTCAGCTGGAACCCGTTCGCTCGGTGGTTCAACCAGTTCTGACACCAGTTCGACGACACCCGTGCAACCACACGTTGACAGCATGCTGTCAACGTGACAGCATATTGTCATGACTGACACCGTGCACGTAGCCCTGTACGACACGTTCGTGGACTGGGAGATCGGCTATGCGATCGACCACGTCAACAATCCCGAATGGCAGAAGCAGCCGGGGCGGTACTCCGTCGCCACCGTCGGCGCGACCCTCGACCCGGTCACCACCACCGGCGGACTGCGGATGCTGCCCGACACCACACTCGAGGCGGTGCGCCCGGAGGACAGCGCGATGCTCATCCTCGCCGGGAACAACATCTGGAACACCGAACGGTTCACGCCGTTCGTGGACAAGGCCCGGGAGTTCCTCGACGCCGGGGTGCCGGTCGCCGCGATATGCGGCGCCACGGGCGGACTCGCCCTCGCCGGCCTGCTCGACGACCGCGCACACACCAGCAACGCCGCCGAGTTCCTCGACGGCCTCGGCTACGGGGGCGGGTCCCGGTACGTCGACGAACCCGCCGTAACCGACGGCGACCTGATCACGGCGACCGGTATCGCGCCCGCCCACTTCGCGCAGGAGGTCTTCCAGCGTCTCGACCTGTACGAACCCGATGTCCTCGACGCCTGGTTCGCGCTGTACGGGCTCCGCGATCCGGCCGGCTTCCACGCGCTCGCCGACCGGTGACCGAGAATCCCGACCAGCAACTGCTCAGCGGACTCGCACTCGCCTCGTTCCGTCTGAACGGGCAGTTCCTCGACGTGGCAGAGGTCCTGACACGACCCGTCGGACTGACCGCCGCGTGGTGGCAGGTTCTCGGCGCGGTGCTGCACACGCCCTCGTCGGTGGCGGACATCGCCCGCGAGATGGGCATCACCCGCCAGAGCGTGCAACGTGTCGCGAATCTTCTCGTCGACAAGGGTCTGGCGGAGTTCCAACCGAACCCGGCGCATCAGCGCGCGAAACTCGTCGCACCGACAGAGGCCGGACTGGCGGCGGTGAACGGAATCGATCCGGCTCACGCCGATTTCGCCGCGCGGCTCGTCGGCGAGGTCGGCGCCGACGAGCTGGCACAGACCCTCGCGGGCGTTCGGAGGCTGTCCGACGCGCTCGACCGGCTCGCCGGGGTGTCGATCGACCGGATCACTCCGTGAGACCCACGACCTCGTCGTCGGTCAGGACGGTCTGCGGAATCCGGTTCGCCTCCCGGGCGAGCCGGACGGCGCGGTAGAGGGGCCGCTCCTCGAGCCCCGCTCCGCGGGCCTCGCAGCGCAACTGGCCGATCAGCACGGTGGACATCGCCACCGCAGGCGCGAGTTCCCCCGACACCAGTCCGTCGGCGAGCGCCCGCAGTGGAAGCACCTCGAGTTCGCGGCCGCCGTCGTCGGTGTACAGCGCAAGCGGAACGGTGACCTGACGGTTTCCGTCGCCCACCTTGAGCGCCACCTGCGACACCCGGCCGCTGCGCACGAGCATCTCGGCGCTGACGGCGTCTGCGAGATCGACGGACTTCGTGCGCACCCCACTGTGTGTGTGGATCACCGTGCCGCTCATCCACATTCGCCGACGGGTGGCGAGGAGCGCGGACAACGCCGTCGGCAGTGCAATCACCACGGCGACGAGCGAGCCGACGCCCGGCCCGGTGAAGACGCCTACGATCAGCCCGATCACCACGCCGACACCGACCGCTCCGAATGCGAGCCGGCGCAGGCGCGGTGCGATCAGGTGAGCGGGGATCAGGTCCAGTTCGACGGCCCCGGCATCACCGGTCGGCAAGTGCGGCACCCACTTCGGCGACCACGGAGTCCACGGGCACCTGCCGCTGATCGCCGGATGCGAGGTCCTTCACTCCGACGACACCGTCGGCGATGTCCCGCTCCCCCACGACCAGGGCGATCTTCGCGCCGGACCGGTCCGCGGCCTTCATCGCGCCCTTCACGCCGCGCCCGCCGTACGCCATGTCGACGCGGATCCCCGCCGCGCGGAGCTTCGCCGCGAGGACCACCATCGACGCCTTCGCCTCGTCGCCGAGGGGCACGCCGAAGACCTCGCACCGCGCCGGCGTGGAGGCGGCCTTGCCCTCGGCCTCGAGCGCGAGAATGGTGCGGTCGACACCGAGTCCGAATCCGATACCCGACAACGGCTGCCCGCCGAGCTGCGCCATCAGTCCGTCGTAGCGTCCACCGCCACCGATACCGGACTGTGCGCCGAGACCGTCGTGCACGAACTCGAACGTGGTCTTCGTGTAGTAGTCCAGACCGCGGACCATCCGGGGGTTCACGGTGTAGGGCACGCCGAGGGCGTCCAGGTGCGAGAGCACCTCGTCGAAGTGCGCCTTCGCCTCGTCCGAGAGGTGGTCGAGCATGAGAGGAGCGCCTGCCGTCATCTCCTTGACGTGCGGGCGCTTGTCGTCGAGAACGCGCAGCGGGTTGATCTCCGCACGCCGGCGGGTGTCCTCGTCGAGGTCGAGGCCGAACAGGAACTGTTGCAGGAGCTCGCGGTACTGCGGACGGCAGGTGTCGTCACCGAGCGAGGTGATCTCCAGTCGGAACCCGTTCAGACCGAGACCCCGGAAGCCGGCGTCGGCGATCGCGATCACCTCGGCGTCCAGCGCCGGATCGTCGACACCGATCGCCTCGACGCCGACCTGCTGCAACTGGCGGTAGCGGCCCGCCTGCGGACGTTCGTAACGGAAGAACGGACCCGAGTAGCTCAGCTTCACCGGCAGCTGCCCGCGATCGAGACCGTGCTCGATCACGGCGCGCATCACGCCGGCCGTGCCCTCGGGACGCAGCGTCACCGACCGGTCTCCCCGGTCCGCGAAGGTGTACATCTCCTTGCTGACCACGTCGGTGGACTCGCCGACCCCACGGGCGAACAGGCCGGTGTCCTCGAAGATCGGCAGTTCGATGTGCCCGTACCCGGCCAGGCGTGCGGCGCGGGTCAGGCCGTCGCGAACCGCGACGAACTCGGCCGACGCGGGCGGCACGTAGTCGGGGACGCCCTTGGGCGCGGAGAACGCGGTGTTGGTGGACTTGCTCACGGCTCTACTTTTCCCTACTGCGCGTCGGACAGTCCAACCAGGAAGGGGTTCGACGCCCGCTCCTGTCCGATCGACGTCGCACCGCCGTGTCCGGGGAGCACCGCGGTGGAGTCGTCCAGGACCAGGAGTTTGGCCGCGATCGACTGGAGCAGCTGCTCGTGGTTGCCGCCGGGCAGGTCGCTCCGGCCGATCGAGCCGGCGAACAGCGTGTCCCCGGTCAGCGCGATCGGCACCGGCCCCTGGTCGGTGTCGGCGGTGGTCCTCAGCACCACCGAGCCCTGGGTGTGTCCCGGCGTGTGGTCGACCGTGACCGTGATCCCCGCCAGCTCCAGCACGTCGCCGTCGGCGAGCTCGATCACCTCGGAGGGTTCCCGGAACTCGGCGTCGCCGATCATCGCGGACAGCGCCGCACCCGTGCCGCGCAACGGGTCCGACAGCATGTAACGGTCCTCGGGGTGGATGTACGCGGGGATTCCGAACTTCTCGCACACCGGTTCGACCGACCAGGTGTGGTCCAGGTGTCCGTGGGTGAGCAGCACCGCGACCGGTGTCAGCGACTGCTTGCCGAGGAACTCGATCAGCGGCTCCGCCGCGTTCTGGCCGGGGTCGACGACGAGACATTCGCTCGCGCCGTCCTGCGCGAGGATGTAGCAGTTCGTCTGGAAGGCGCCGGCCGGGAATCCGGTGACGAGCACGTCGATCGCTCCTACGTAGATGGTGTGATGGTCCCTGCACAGCCTATGTGCACGGCGGCGAGCCGCCTCGATCGCACATGGCGAGCCGCCTCGATCACACACGGCGAGCCGCTCGTTCGCGCGGGGTGGGGTTGTTTCACAGGTTCGGGTGGCACACTCGGTCACCGAGAAATCGGCGTCGGAGCCCCGGCGCCGGCGTGTGAGGGCACCGAACCGGAGGTAAGCAGCAGTGCCAAGCAATGAGCAGCGTCGCCAGACCGCGAAGCGCAAACTGGAACGGCAGCTCGAACGTCGCGCCGAGCGTGAGCGCAAGCGCAAGCAGATGACGATCGGCGCCTCGGTGCTCGGCGTGGTCCTGGTGATTGCCGCGGGTGCCGTGGTGTACGGCTTGACCCGGTCGGACGACAGCTCGGACGCCACCGCCGCCGAGGCCACCCCCACCGGGGAGTCGCCGGCGGCGGCCGCGATGCCCGCCGGCCGCGCCGAGGCACTGCCCGCGACGGTCGACTGCAGCTACGTTCCCGACGGTCAGCCGCCTGCGAAGCCGGCGACGACCCCGAACGCCACTGCGGTGTCCGCCGAGGGCGTCGCCGAGGTCGCGCTCGCCACGTCGCAGGGCACGATCGGGCTGAGCCTCGACCGCGCCGAGTCGCCCTGCACCGTCAACTCCTTCGTCTCGCTGGCCCAGCAGGGGTACTTCGACGACACCCCGTGCCATCGCCTGAGCACCACCGGGTTGATGATCCTGCAGTGCGGCGACCCGACCGGCCAGGGCACCGGTGGTCCCGGCTACGGATTCGACAACGAGTTCCCGACCGACCAGTACGACCCGGCGGATCCCGCGGCGAGCGAGGCCGTCACCTACCCGCGCGGGACGATCGCGATGGCCAACACCGGGCAGCCCGGCAGCAACGGCAGTCAGTTCTTCCTGGTGTACGACGACTCCCCGTTGCCGCCGCAGTACACGGTGTTCGGCACCATTTCCGACGAAGGCCTCGCGACGATCGAGAAGGTCGCCGCCGCCGGTGACGACGGCTCGATGTCCGCGGGCGGCGGAAAGCCGAACACCCCGATCCAGATCCAGACGGCTACGGTGGCGGCATGACGCGTACCACGACGTTCCGTGCGATCGCCGCCGCCGCAGGCGTCGGACTCGCCTTGACGGCCACCGCCTGCTCGTCCGACGACGACTCCGCGACCGGCTCGGCCACGTCCACCTCCGCCGCTGCGAGCGCGACCCAGCAGCAGAAGCTGGACACCTCGGGTTACGCCGCGCTGCCTGCCGTTCCCGCCGCGGCCGGCCCGACGGTCACCTGCGACTATCCGTCGACGCCGCGGCAGGCCGCGAAGCCGGTGAACGCACCCGCCACCACGGACGTGTCCACCGAGGGCGCCGCCGAGGTCACCCTTGCGACCACCCAGGGCACGATCGGCCTGACGCTGGACCGTGCCGAGGCACCGTGCACGGTCAACTCGTTCGTCTCGCTCGCCGAGCAAGGCTATTTCGACGGCACCGACTGCCATCGCATCGTCACCAGCCCCGGCCTGCAGGTGCTGCAGTGCGGGGACCCGACCGCGCAGGGAACGGGTGGTCCCGGCTACCAGTTCGCGAACGAGTACCCGACGACGGCGTACGCCGCCGACGATCCGGCCGCACAGCAGCCGGTGGTGTACCCGCGGGGCACCGTCGCGATGGCGAACTCGGGCCCGGGCGGCACGAACGGCAGCCAGTTCTTCCTCGTCTACGAGGACTCGATCCTCCCGCCCCAGTACACCGTCTTCGGCACCATCTCCGACGAGGGCCTGGCGACGATCGAGAAGGTCGCCGCCGCCGGTGACGACGGCTCGATGTCCGCCGGTGGCGGAAAGCCGAACCTGCCGATCACGATCGAGACCGCGCAGGCCTGATCGATCGTCCGCCGCGGCACGACCGCCGGGCTACCTCCGTCGGTAGCTCGGCGGCCGTTTCGCGAGGAATGCGGCGGTGGCCTCGGCGCGATCCTCGGTGAACGCGGTGAACACCTGCTGGCGGTTCTCGAACTCCACCGATGCGTCGAACGACGGGGTCTCGAGCGCAATCCACATGCCCTGCTTGGTGAGTTCCACCGACAGCGGCGGGTTGAGCATGATCTCGCGGGCCTTCGCCACCGCGACGGCGAGCAGGTCGGCCGACTCCACGACCTCGGTGACCAATCCGATCCGCAACGCCTCCTCGGCGTCGAATCGGCGCCCGGTGAGCATCAGTTCATGCGCCCGGCCGGCACCGACGATCCGCGGCAGCAGCCAGGACACCCCGATGTCGCAGGCCGAGAATCCGGCCCGGATGAACGACACGGCGAACACCGCCGGGGTCGCCGCGATGCGGACGTCACTCGCGCACACGAATGCCAGTCCCCCGCCCGCCGCCGGACCGTTGACGGCCGCGACGACGGGCTGGGGCAGATCGTGCAGTTGTTGTGCGATTCCGGCGATCTCGCGCTGACGGCTCAGCATCCGCCCGAGGTCACCCTCGTCCTCGATCCGATCCTCGTCCCCGTATCCGTTGAGGTCGAGGCCGGCGCTGAACGCGCGGCCGGCACCGGTGAGCACGACAACGCGGCACGAACGATCCGCCGCGATGGCGGTGAGGACGTCACGCAACTCGTCCACGGCATCGGCCGTGAGAGCGTTGAGGGCCTCGGGGCGATCGAGCGTGACCTGTGTGACACCCTCCGCCGGCGTGGAGACGAGGACTCCGCTCATCGCGGGATCGGCTGCGAGTAGCGGTCGCGCAGCAACCTCTTGTAGAGCTTTCCGGTCGCGTGTCGCGGCAGTTCGGTCTCGAAGTCGATCCGTCGTGGGCACTTGTACGTCGCGAGCCGCTCGCGGCAGTACGCGAGCAGTTCGTCGGCCAGGGCGGCGTCGGGTTCGACGCCGGCAACCGGCTGCACCACCGCGTGCACGACCTCGCCGAGTTCGTCGTGGGGAATGCCGAACACGGCGGCATCGGCGACCTTCGGGTGGACGACGAGGACATCCTCGGCCTCGCGGGGATAGATGTTCACCCCGCCCGACAGGATCAGGTCCGCGCGCCGGTCGGACAGGTACAGGAATCCGTCCGGGTCGAGGTAGCCGAGGTCACCGACGGTGGTCCAGCCGAGCTCGTTGCGGGACCCGGCGGTCTTCTCCGGATCGTTCAGGTACTCGAACAGCAGTCCGCCGTCCGACCAGATCGTGCCGGTCTCCCCCGGCGGCAGTTCGCGGCCGGCTTCGTCCAGGATGTGTGCGGATCCGAGGATCGACCTGCCCACGGAACCCGGATGAGCGAGCCACTCCTCGGAGTTCAAGGCGGTGAACAGGCTGTTCTCGGTGGACGAGTAGTACTCGTGCACGATCGGTCCCAGCCACTCGATCATGGCGCGCTTGGTGTCCTCGGGGCACGGCGCGGCCGCGTGGATGACGACCTGGAGCGAGGAGAGGTCGTACGCCTTCCGTTGCTGCTCGGGCAGTTTCAGCATCCGAATGAACATCGTCGGCACCATCTGCGTGTGCGTCACCCGGAATCGCTCGATCAGTTCGAGGGCCCGTTCGGCGTCGAACCGTTCCATCACGATCGCGGTACCGCCGAATCGGTGCACCGTCATGTTGAATCGAAGTGGCGCAGCGTGATACAGCGGCGCGGGCGAGAGGTAGACGCTGTCGCGGTCGATACCCCAGTGACTGTGCAGCAGTCCCGCGACACCGGGCGGCGTGCCCAGCGGATCGAGGGGCAGGGCCGCCTTCACGCCCTTCGGACGTCCCGTCGTCCCCGAGGAGTACAGCAGGTCGACGCCTTCACGCTCGTCCACCACCGTTCCGGCGGGGACGGACGCGACCGCCTCCGCGAGGTTCTCGAATCCACTGCGGGCCTCGCCGGTCGTGAAGCGGTGCTCGACGGCGGCCGCGTGCGCCACCGCATCCGCTGCCGCGTCCTGGTGCCGTTCGCTCGTGATCAAGGCCCGCGCTCCCGAGTCGCCGAGGATGTAGGCGATCTCGTCGGGCAGCAACCGCGTCGACAGGGTGACGTAGCGAAGCCCGCTTCGCTGCGCCGCCCACGCGATCTTCGGGAAGTCGGCGTTGTTCTCCATCAGGATGGCGACACAGTCGCCGTGCTGCAGTCCGCGTGACGTCAGGAGTGCGGCGACGGACCTCGACGCGTCCACCAGCTCGCTGTAGGTCACCACCGTCCCGCTCTCCGCCATGACGTAGGCGGGACGGTCCGGATCCGTCGCGGCGTGGGTGTCGGGGAAGTCGATCATGCCTGTCCTGCCTCGGTCGTCTCGGTGTTCGAGTAGCGGCGCACGATGGTGAGCAGGCACAGCAGACCCAGCGCACCCGACACCGCGATGAGCGCGCCGACCTTCCATGCGTTGTCCGGGTCGCCACCGATCAGGATCACCATGACCATCGGAGCGAACCCGCCGATGATGGCCGAGATCTGGTAGCCGAGGGACGCACCCGAGAACCGCACCTCCGGGGGGAACAGTTCGGAGAACAGCGTGCCCTGGGTGCCGGTCTGGAACGACATGGCGATCACGCCGACGATGACTGCGATCGCGAACGGCCACACCGAGTCCGGGCCGGATCCACCGATCAGCAGCCACATGGGGATTCCCCACACGGTCATCGCCACGGTTCCGAGCCCGAAGATCAGCTTGCGGCCGAACCGGTCGGAGAGGTGACCGAACAAGGGCACCAAGGGTATCTGCAGTGCGCAGGCGATGAGGATGTAGGTGAGCACCGTCGAGCGTTCGACATCCAGGTAGGTGGTGACGAACTGCACGGAACCGGTGATCATCGTGTAGAAGAAGATGATGCCGATCGCGTTCGAACCAGCGGCGAGGAGCACCGTGCCCGGGTTCTTGCGCAGGACCTCGATGATCGGGGACTTCTTCACGGCCGGCGTCGCGTCGAGCTTCTCCGCGATCTTCTTGAACTCCGGGGTCTCCTCCAGGTACCGGTGGATGGCGAAGGCGACCGGCAGCATCACGAGACTGATCCAGAACGGGATGCGCCATCCCCAGCTCAGGAAGTCGTCCTGCGCGACCGTCGAGGTGATAACCAGGAACACGACGTTGCCGAGCACGACACCGATCGGCACACCCAACTGGGCGAAGCTGCCGAAGAACCCGCGTCGGTTCGCCGGCGCGTTCTCCGTGGCCAGCAGGACCGCCCCACCCCACTGTGCGCCGACGGCCAGGCCCTGGCAGATGCGCAGCGTCACGAGGATCATCGGTGCGAGCCAGACGATCTCGGTGTTCGGCACGAAACCGATCAGCGAGGTGGCGACGGCCATCAGCACCACGGCAGCGACGAGGACCGGCTTACGGCCGACCTTGTCGCCGAAGTGGCCGGCGAGGACACCGCCGATCGGCCGGGCGATGAACCCGACCGCGACCGTCGCGAAGGAGTTGACGGCCGCGACAACTTCGTTGCCGGTGGCGAAGAAGGTGGAGTTGAACACCAGCGCCGCGGCGGTGGAGTAGATGAAGAAGTCGTACCACTCCAGCGAGGTGGAGATCGCCGCCGCGACCGCGGCCCTGCCGGCCTTCGGTGGCGCTTCGGTGGTCGTCGTGCCGGAGGGCGGCGTGACGTCCACGGTGTCGGAACTCATGGATTGTCTCGATTCACTCGGAGGAAGGTCTGTCGGGGTGGCGGTCATCCTCGAACCTCGGTGAGGACGGGCGTCGCGGCGAACTCGGCGCGGGCCAGGGAGCGGCGGTGCACCTGGTCGGGGCCGTCGGCGATCTGCAGGAACCGCGCCTGGGAGTACAACATCGCCAGCGGGGTGTCCTGGGACAGGCCGGCACCGCCGAAGATCTGGATGGCGTCGTCCACGATCTTCTTGACGGTCAGCGGGACGAGGACCTTCGCGGCGGCGATGTCGTGCCGGGCGGCCTTCGCGCCCTCGACATCCATCCGCCACGCCGCACGCAGCACCGTAAGCCGGGCGGCGTCGACGGCGATCCGCGCGTCGGCGACGGTCGCCTGCACGACGCCCTCGTCGGCGAGGGGCTTCCCGAACGCGACCCGGGTCCGAGCCCGCTCGGTCATCAAGGCGATCGCCCGCTCCGCCATCCCGATCAACCGCATGCAGTGGTGGATCCGTCCCGGGCCGAGACGGGCCTGCGCCACGGCGAAGCCCTTGCCGCGTGGTCCGAGCAGGTTCGCCTTCGGCACCCGTACGGCGTTGTAGACGATCTCACCGTGACCGCCCTCGTGCCGGTCGTCGAACCCGAGCACAGTGGTGGAGCGGACGATCTCGACACCGGGGGTGTCCATGGGCACCAGCACGATCGAATGCCGCGACCCGACCGGCGCATCCGGATCGGTCACACCCATCACCATCGCGACCCGATTGTCGTCCCGCAACGCCGCGGTCGACCACCACTTGCGGCCCGTCAGCACCCATTCGTCACCCTCGTCGGCGATCTCGAGACGAATGTTGTTGGCGTCGGAGCTCGCGACGTCGGGCTCGGTCATCGAGAAGCAGGACCGGATCTCGCCGTCGAGCAACGGAACGAGCCACTCCTGCTTCTGCTCCGGCGTGCCGAACAGGTGCAGCAGCTCCATGTTGCCCGTGTCCGGCGGATTACAGTTCACCGCCTCGGGGGCGATCGTCGGGCTCCACCCGGTCAGCTCGGCGAGCGGCGCGTACTCGAGGTTCGTCAATCCCGCACCCTCCCGCGCGGGCAGGAACAGGTTCCACAGTCCCTGCCGCTTCGCGGCGGCCTTCAGATCCGCCATGATCGGCGGGGCGCCCCACCAGTCCGGCTTGGACGCCATCTGCTCGACGACGACGGCCTCGGCGGGCAGCACCCGCTCCTGCATGAACACCGTCAGCCGGGACTGCAGATCCCGCACCTTCGGGCTGTACTCGAAATCCATGACTCTTCCGATCCTGTTCGAAAAAAAGGGGGGCGGTCAGCGACGCAACGCCGCGACCGACGAGCGGGAAGCCTGATCCAGGGCACGTGCCAACAACGTGGCGGTCATGTCCGCGACACCGTCGAATCCCTCACCGACGGTCTCGCCGTTGGCGTGGCGGGCCGCGATGCCCTCCATGATCACCGCCATCTTGAAGTCGGCGAACACGACGTACCAGTCGATCTCCGGGACGTCGATTCCCCGTGTGACGGCATAACGTTCAACCATCTCGTCGCGGCTCGGGAAACCGTCGAGCGCCGCGAGACCGCGGGTGATCGGGTTCGGCGCCTCACCCGGTACGTCCCAGAAGCCGAGCATGATCCCGACATCGGCGAGGGTGTCGCCGAGGGTTGCCATCTCCCAGTCGAGGACCGCCGTGACACGACCGCGATCCGACGGGTCGACGAGCACGTTGTCGAGTTTGACGTCGCCGTGCACGATCCCGGGAAATCTGCTGTCCGGCAGGCTGTTACGCAGACGGACCAGCAAGTCGTCGACCTCCGGACGGTGAACGGTCCGCGATGCCTCCCACTGGCGCTCCCACCGCCGCAGCTGCCGCTCGAGATAACCGTCGGCGCGACCGAACTCGGCCAGTCCCACCGTCTCCGGGTCGATGGCGTGCAGCGCGGCGAGCGTGTCCGCGAAGTCGAACCCGAGTCGGCGGCGTTCGGCGGCGGTGAGCGCCTCCGCCTGCTCCGGAGTGCCGACGGCGACGCCGTCGACGAGCTCCATCAGGTAGAACGGCGCGCCCAGCACGTCGGTGTCCTCACACAGGTGCACCGCCCGGGGCACGGGAACCGCGGTGCCGCCGAGCGCCTCGATCACCGTGAACTCGCGCACCATGTCGTGCGCACTCGGCAGCACGTGACCGTACGGGGGACGCCGCAGAACCCAGGACCGCGCGCCGTCGCTCAGCCGGTAGGTGGGATTCGAACGGCCACCACCGATCAGCGACGCCGTCAAGGCACCCGCGACACCACCGTCGATCACGCCACGGAGGTGGGCGTCGAGCGCGGGCAGGTCGAGAACGGGCTGCGTCTCGAGTGGGGATGTGGTCACTGGAGATACCCTTCGTCACTCTCAGCCAAACGATCGTTCGTCTGAACTCATAGTGACTTAGCGCACGTTCAGTGTCAACATTCAGAAGAAATTCTGCCTTCACCTGGGCGTACAAAAGAGAAATCGGCGGTGCCCGATGCACCGCCGATCGATCGTTCGCCTGATTCCCGGCCCCGCGCCGGGCGCGGGTCAGACCTCGCCCTGCACCATCGCCAGGGCGAGATCCGCGTATCGCTGCGCGAGGTCCTCCGGAGTCAACGGGCCGTCGGATCGCCACCACGTGCACACCGACTGACCCATGTTGATGATCGCCCGCGCCGCGTCCCGCGGCAGCGGCGTCGCGAACGCACCCTCCTCGACACCCCGGTCGATGACGTCGCGGAAGATGCTCTCCTGCTCGTCGCGCAATGCGACCACGAGACGCCTGCCCTCGGGGTCGAGGCTGCGGATCTCGCTGGCGCCGACCAGTGCGTCGGACTGCCTCGTGGTGTGGAACAGGATCCACGCCCGCACCACGGACTGCAGTTGGCCAGCCGGAGTACCCGAGGACCGCACGAGTGCGCCGCGAGTCATCGCGATGGCGTCGTGCAGCGCCCGCGCCATGATGTCCTGCAGAATCTCCTGTTTGCTCGCGAAGTGGTGGTAGATCGACGCCACGGTGATGTCGGCGTCCCGCGCGATGTCACGCATCGAGGTGCCGTGGTAGCCCCGTTCGGTCATGTTCCGGACCGCAGAGTCCAGGATGACCTGCCGACCCACCGTCCCCTTCGCAGCACACATGCCCGCCACCCTACCGAACGACTGTTCGGTGTGAGCGCGGGCCGGGATCGACCGCGCTGGTCAGGCCGCGCTGGTGGTGCGGTACACGTCGTAAACACCCTCGACGTTCCGGACCACGTTCAGGACGTGACCGAGATGCTTCGGATCCCCCATCTCGAAGGTGAACCTGCTGATCGCCACCCTGTCCCCGGAGGTGGTGACCGAGGCCGACAGGATGTTCACCTTCTCGTCGGCGAGGGCCTTCGTCACGTCCGACAGCAGGCGGTGACGATCGAGCGCCTCGATCTGGATCGCGACCAGGAACACCGACGACGCCGACGGCGCCCACTGCACCTCGATGATCCGTTCCGCTTGCTCCCGAAGCGATTTCGCGTTCGTGCAGTCCGTGCGGTGCACGCTCACCGCACCGCCACGTGTGACGAAGCCCATGATCTCGTCGCCGGGAACCGGCGTGCAGCACTTCGCCAGCTTCGCGACCGTTCCCTCGGCACCCGGAACCAGGACTCCGGCATCGGTCCCGCGGCGCGGACGCATCGGCATCGTCGACGGCGTGGACCGCTCGGCGAGCTCCTCCTCGACCGCGCCGACACCGCCGAGTTGCGCCACCAGACGCTGCACCACGTGTTGAGCGGAGACGTTGTGTTCACCGACCGCGGTGTACAGGGCCGACACGTCCGTGTAGTGGAGCTCGTGGGCGATGGCCGACATGGACTCCGCGCTGAGCAGCCGCTGCAGCGGCAGTCCCCCGCGCCGGACCTCCTTGGCGATGGCCTCCTTGCCCGCTTCGAGGGCCTCCTCGCGGCGTTCCTTCGCGAACCACTGCCGGATCTTCGCCTTGGCGCGGGGCGAGACGACGAACGTCTGCCAGTCACGACTCGGCCCGGCGTTGACGGCCTTGGAGGTGAAGACCTCCACGACCTCACCGTTCTCCAGCTTCCGCTCCAGCGCGACGAGCCGGCCGTTGACGCGCGCCCCGATGCACCGGTGCCCGACCTCGGTGTGCACTGCATACGCGAAGTCCACCGGCGTCGATCCTGCCGGCAGCGTGATGACGTCGCCCTTCGGGGTGAAGACGAAGATCTCCTTGACCGCGAGGTCGTACCGGAGCGACTCGAGGAACTCGCCGGGGTCCGCCGCCTCGCGCTGCCAGTCGAGCAGCTGGCGCATCCACGCCATGTCGTCGACCTCGGCGGTGTCGGATCCGTGCTTGCCCTTCGTTTCCTTGTAGCGCCAGTGAGCGGCGATACCGAACTCCGCGGTGCGGTGCATGTCGCGGGTGCGGATCTGCACCTCCAGCGGCTTGCCCTCCGGACCGATCACCGTGGTGTGCAGCGACTGGTACACGCCGTACCGGGGCTGCGCGATGTAGTCCTTGAAGCGGCCCGCCATCGGCTGCCACAGCGAGTGCACGACGCCGACCGCGGCGTAACAGTCGCGGATCTCGTCGCACAGGATCCGCACGCCGACCAGGTCGTGGATGTCGTCGAAGTCGCGGCCCTTGACGATCATCTTCTGGTAGATCGACCAGTAGTGCTTGGGCCTGCCCTCGACGGTGGCGCTGATCCGCGACGCCGTCAGCGTGGCGTTGATCTCGGCACGCACCTTCGCCAGGTACGTGTCACGCGACGGTGCCCGGTCCGCGACCAGGCGCACGATCTCCTCGTACTTCTTCGGATGCAGGATCGCGAAGGCGAGGTCCTCGAGCTCCCACTTGACCGTGGCCATGCCCAGCCGGTGAGCAAGTGGCGCAATCACTTCCAGCGTCTCGCGCGCCTTGCGTGCCTGCTTCTCGGGCGGCAGGAAGCGCATCGTGCGCATGTTGTGGAGGCGATCCGCGACCTTGATCACCAGCACCCGCGGATCCCGCGCCATCGCGATGATCATCTTGCGGATGGTCTCCGCCTCGGCGGCATGACCGAGCACCACCTTGTCGAGCTTCGTCACACCGTCGACGAGGTGAGCGACCTCCTCACCGAACTCGTCGGTGAGCTGCTCGAGTGAGTAGCCCGTGTCCTCGACCGTGTCGTGCAACAGCGCCGCGATCAGGGTGGTGGTGTCCATGCCGAGCTCGGCGAGGATCGTCGCCACCGCGAGCGGGTGGGTGATGTACGGGTCGCCGGACTTGCGTTTCTGGTCGGCGTGCCGCTCCTCGGCGACGTCGTAGGCACGCTGGAGCGTCGCCAGGTTCGCCTTCGGGTACAGCTCCCGGTGAATCGCGACGAGCGGCTCCAGAACCGGGCGGATCGCCGCATTGCGCTGGGCGGTGATGCGGCGCGCCAACCGGGCCCGCACCCGCCGCGACGCGGACGTCGGCGCAGCCGCATCGTTCGGAGTCGCTCCGCCGGACCCGGACCTGTCGAGGTTCTGCGTCATATCCGTTCACCTCCCACCGAGACGTGCCGTCGGGTACGTGGTACCCGCACCAACCTTAGTACTCAGACCTTGAGCAGCGACGTCAGCGGGCGATCCGGGAGCCGGCCACGCCCGCCCAGCGCCTCCAACTCGAGGACCACGGCGATGGACACGACCGTCGCCCCCGCCGCCTCCAGCAGCTCCACACTCGCGCCCAGGGTGCCACCGGTCGCGAGCACGTCGTCGATCACCAGCACCCGCCGCCCGGTCAGATCGATCCCGTCGGCCGGAATCTCCAGTGTCGCGCTCCCGTACTCCAGCGAGTACGAGCAGGAATGCACCGGAGGCGGCAACTTGCCCGCCTTGCGCACTGCGAGGACACCAGCCCCCATCGCACGAGCCACGCCGGCACCCAACAGGAACCCACGGGCGTCGATACCCGCGATCAGATCCGCGTCGCGGCCGACGGCGACCAGCGCATCGACGACATCCGCGAATGCCGAGGCGTCCGCGAAGACGGGAGTCAGGTCGGCGAACCGCACACCCGGCTCGGGGAAGTCGTCGGCCCACCGGATCAGGCGGGCCACGTCGTCCGATGCCAGGGCGAGCGCGTTGCCTGCGTCGCGGGGTGATTCGGTGCTCACCTGAGAAGTATCCACCTGTCCATGTTCCACCCCGCACCGGCGATCGTGTGATTCGGTACCGCCGCGTGCATGCCGTTCGCGATCGAAGTCGCGCGCGGCGCCGCGAACAGCGGAATCGTCGGCATGTCCGACCACAGGATGTTCTCGGCCTCGGTGGTCAGGTTCAGGCGGCTGCCGTCGGAGGTGTCCACCGCGAGCTGGTCGGCGATCTCCGTCACGCGGCGGTTGGCGTAGCCACCGAGATTCGTGCCGTTGCCGGACGCCAGCGCGTAGGCCGGTGTCACCACGGAGTCCACGCCGGCGGCGCCCTGCGCTCCGGCGGTACCCGCGAGAACGGCGTCCACGGCACCCGCGGCGAGCGATCCCGGCGTCCAGTCCTCCGCGCCCGCGTCCTCGACGGTGATCCCGGCGGGCTCACAGGCTGCGGCGATCGCCGCGACGATCTCCGCCCGACGCGCGTTCGGGGCGAGATAACCGACCCGCACGGTGATCGCGTCCTGCCCGGACGCGGAGAGCGCGCGGCGGGCGCCGTCGACGTCCGGCTCGCGGTAGCGACCGCCCGCGACTCCCGCCGCCGTCGGATAGATGAGCATGTCCTGCTGGGCGAGTCGGGAGTCGAGCACACCCGAACCGAGCCCGGACGCCCTGTCGAAGCCGGGATGTCCGAAGTCCTCGAACAGTTGCAGGCGAGGAATGCAGGACGCGAACGCGCGGCGGGCGTCCGCCGACGCGAAGACGCCACCGGTGGCGAGGACGAGTTGTTCGCTGCTGCGGCTCGGCTCGGTCACCGTGTCGTAGCCGTCGCCGGGTGACAGCCCCTCGATCGCTCCCGCCCCGACGTCGACGACGTCGAGATCACCCGCTCCGAGGTGAGCGGGAAGGTCGGAGTTCTTGGGCCACACCACGATCCGATCCGTGCCCGGCTTGTTCCCCCACCACCGGTCGTTCGCGACGAGGACCACCTCACCGCTCTCGCCGACGGAATCCAGGCGGTACGGGCCGGCGGAGGGGAACAACGCCGGATCGGCGGTCCCCGGAACCAGATTCCAGCCGTTGTTCCAGAACTCGGCGAGCCTGCCGATGGCGTCGGGATCACCCGAGGACACGGCACCGACGACGTCGGGAACGTTCGCCACCCGCCCCGCGACGTGCGACGGCATGAGCGCCGTGGCGCCGAACAGCGCGGGCCACTCTGCGTACGCCCGGCCCGGTGCGAACACGACGGTCGCATCCTTCGAGCCCGGTTGACAGTCGACCCGGTCGATGTCCGCGTACCCGGCCCGGCTCGCCGACCGGAACTGCCCGAATCGGCCGCTGCCCGCCGCCCAGGCCAGCACCAGGTCGTCGCACGTGACGGGAACACCGTCCGAGTAGACCGCGTCCGGGTTGAGCCGGTAGGCGACGGTCAGGGTCTCCCCCGGGACGGTCGCCGCCGTTCCGACGTCGCCGTCCGACAGCGCCGTCCCCTCCGGTCCGATGTAGCTCAGTCCCGGCAGCACCCGCACGAACGCCTGCCGGGCACCGCTGGCGGCACCGTCGACGGTGTTGGCGTTGTAGCTGGTGACGACGTTGTCGATGGCATACCCGATCGACGGAACCTGGTCCTCGGTCGAGGAGCAGGCGACGCCCGTCGCGATCAGTGCGAGAGTGGCGGCCACCGCCGAGACGCGCGTGGCGCCGGTGGATCGACGCCGGCCGCCGCCACTCCTGGTCCCCATGTTCTACTGCCTCTTCTTGTTGCGCTTTCCGGTCGGCCGGGCACCGGGCTTCGGCGCCGCCGAGGACGGGCGCGACACCGGCACCGCCCCGCCCGAGCCTGCCAGGGCTGCGCCGGAAACCGAACTCGACCCGCCGGACCGGGCTGCTCGCTCGGCGCGGCGCGCCGCCACCTTGCGGGTGTGCGCGGCCACCGGACCCCAGCGTTCCTTGATCGACACCAGCATCGGCGTCGCGAAGAAGATGGACGAGAACGCGCCGACCACGATGCCGACGAGCTGAACGACCGCGAGGTCCTTGAGTGTCCCGACGCCGAGCAGGCCGACCGCGACGACCAGCAGACCGATGACGGGCAGGACACTGATCACGGTGGTGTTGATGGACCGCATCAGGGTCTGGTTCACGGCGAGGTTCGCCTGCTCGGCGTACGTGCGCCGGGTCGTGTGCAGGACCCCGCGGGTGTTCTCCTCGACCTTGTCGAACACGACGACGGTGTCGTACAGCGAGAAGCCGAGAATCGTCAGCAGACCGATCACCGTCGCGGGGGTCACCTCGAGACCGACGAGCGAGTACAGACCCGCCGTGACGATCATGTCGAAGAACAGCGCGACGATCGCGGCGATCGCCATGTCCCGCTCGAAGCGGATCCCGATGTAGACGCTGACGATCACCAGGAACACCGCGAGCGCGATCAGTGCCTTCTTGGTGATCTGGCCGCCCCACGTCTCGCTGACGTCGGCGATGCTGATCGCGTTCTTGCTGGGCTGACCGTTGGAGTCCTCGGGCGCGAACGCGTCGAACAGCGCGTTCTGCAACTCGGCCGTCTGCCGCGCGTCGAGCGCCTCCGAACGGATCTGGATGGTCGCGCTGTCGCCGGTACCGACCGTCTGCACCGACACCGGTTCCTCACCGAGCGTGTCGCTGTACACCTGCTCGACCTGCTCGGTGGTGGCGCCCGTCGCCGCGGGGAACTGGATTCGGGATCCGCCCTCGAAATCGATACCGAGGGAGAAGCCGCGAAAGACCATGCTGGCCAGCGAGATCAGGACCAGCGCCGCGACGATGCCGTAGTAGACACGGCGCTTGCCGACGATCTCGAAGGCGCCGGTCCCGGTGTAGAGCCGCGACAACAGCCCGTGCTGCGGCAGCGCCGCCTGGTCGACCGCGTCGTCGGCCAGGTTCGCGGTGTCGATGTCGGTTCCCGATCCGTTGGGACCCTGGGGGTTCGTCATGATCAGGACTCCTTCGCCTGCGTCGTGACAGCCGCAGTCTTGCGTTCACGGGCCACCTCGGTGACCGCGCCGAGGCCGTTGACGCTCGGCTTCGACCAGAAGGCGGACTTCGACGCGAGGTGGACCAGCGGATGCGTCACGAGGAACACGACGACCACGTCGAGGATGGTGGTCAGGCCGAGGGTGAACGCGAACCCGCGCACCTGGCCGACCGCGAGGACGTACAGGACGGCAGCTGCGATGAAGCTGACCGCGTTACCGGACAGAATGGTCCGGCGCGCCCGCGCCCAGCCCCGGGGTACCGCGGACCGGAAGCTCCGGCCCTCGCGCATCTCGTCCTTGATCCGCTCGAAGTAGACGACGAACGAATCCGCCGTCATGCCGATACCGATGATCAGGCCGGCGATGCCTGCGAGGTCGAGGGTGAACCCGATGTAGCGGCCGAGGAGCACCATGATCGCGTACACCAGCAGGCCCGACAGGATGAGCGAGAGCGCGGTGAGGATGCCGAGCATCCGGTAGTAGATCAAGCAGTACAGCAGCACGAGGACGAGGCCGATCGCACCGGCGATCAGGCCGGCCTCGAGCGACGCGAGACCCAGCGTCGCGGACACCGTCTCCGCCTCGGACGCCTCGAACGACAGCGGCAGCGAACCGTACTTGAGGGTGTTCGCCAGTTCCTTCGCGGTCGTCGCCGTGAAGTTGCCGGTGATCGACGTCGCGCTGCCCGCCGGGGTCGCACCCTGGATGACGGGCGCGCTGACGACCTTCGAGTCGAGGGTGAACGCGGCCTGCTTGCCGATGTTCGCGGCGGTGAACTGCGCCCAGGTGTTGCTGGCGTCCGACTTGAAGGTCAGCGACACCTCGTGGCGGGCCTGCTGCGAGTTGAAGGCGGACGACGCATCGGAAATGTCCTGGCCGTCGATGATGCTCGGACCGAGCAGGTAGACGGTCGTACCGTCCGTCGAACAGGCGACGAGCGGCAGGGTCGGGTCGTCGTTGCCCTGCAGCGGATCGGAGGCGTTGCAGTCGAGCGTGGCCATCGCCTGCTGCTGCACGGCCGGATCGGTGCTCTGGCGCGTGGCCTTCGCGGCCGCGATCTCCGCCGCCGCCTCGTCGGTCTGCCCGGTGGCGTCGGCGGCGGGCGTCTGCGTGGCCTCGGGCGCGGGTGCCTCGGCCGTTGTCTGCGCGGGAGCCTCGGTGGTCGGCTCCTGGGCTTGTGCGGGGAACGGACGGTTCTGTGGCGCAGGTGCCTCGGCCGTCTCCGGCGCTGGCGCCTCCGTCGCTTCGGGAGCAGGCGCCTCGGGCGTCGTGGTCGGAGCGGTCTGCGCTGCACCGGCGGCCTGCGACCCGAGCACCGGCCGGATGTACAGCCGCGCAGTCTGGCCGAGGGTACGAGCCTGGGAACTGTCGTCGCCGGGCACGGTGATGACCAGGTTGTCGCCGTCGATGACGACCTCGGAGCCGGAGACGCCGAGACCGTTCACGCGGGTCTCGATGATCTCCTGGGCACGTCGCAGGCTGTCCTGACTCGGGGTGCTCCCGTCCGGCGTCCGCGCAGTCAGCGTGACACGGGTGCCGCCCTGCAGATCGATGCCGAGCTTCGGGGTCGGCGATTTGTCACCGGTGAAGAAGACGAGCGCGTACAGCGCGGCGACGATCAGCCCGAAGATCACGAGCGAACGCGCAGGCCGGACGGCTCCGCTGGGTGATGCCACGATCCGTTGTTCTCCTAGTTGCTCGGTACCGGCACGGGAGCCGCAGCGCGCTGCGGACCGCCGGCCCTACACACGACCGCTGCCGAGTGTCTGATCACTCGGCAGCGGGATGCGATCGGTTCATTCCTTGTCGAGGCGCCGCTGTGTCTGTTCCGGGGTCTCCTCGAGCGTGGTGGTCACGTCGTCCGCGGGGGTGACCACGTCGTCGTCGGCATCGGTGTCGATGTCGTCGACGTCCTCGGCGACGAGTTCACGGATCACCATCCGGGACCAGGTGGACACCACACCGGGTGCGATCTCGAGATCCACCGTCGTCTCGCCGAGGCCCGCAACGGTGCCGTACAGGCCCGCGGTCGTCATCACGCGATCACCGACGGACAGCGAGTCCTGAAGTTCTGCGGTCTTCGCCATCTCCTTCTTCTGACGGCGGATACCGAGGAACATCGGCACCAGCAGAGCAAGAATCAGGAGCGGGAACAGCAATTCCATCGTTGAAGTCAGTCCTCGAGGGTCGTCCGTGTCCGGTCCCGTGTGGACCGGCCCGTCACACAGTCTGCCACTACTCCCGCAACGCCTGCTGCGGTTCATTGACACGAACCTCGATCCCACCCGACGCGGCGTCCGGTGGCGGGGTGAGTCCCAGTTGCTCCCAGGCCGCGGCTGTGGCGACCCGGCCCCGCGGAGTCCGGGCGACCAGGCCCGCCCGCACGAGGAAGGGCTCGCAGACCTCCTCGACGGTTCCCGGTTCCTCACCCACCGCGACGGCGAGCGTCGAGACGCCGACCGGTCCCCCACCGAAACTGCGGACCAGCGCACTCAGCACCGCCCGGTCGAGCCGGTCCAGACCGAGCTGGTCGACGTCGTACACCGCCAGCGCGGCCCGGGCCACCTCCCTCGTGATGACGCCGTCCGCCCGCACGTCCGCGAAGTCGCGGACCCGCCGCAGGAGCCGGTTCGCGATGCGCGGGGTGCCGCGGGAACGCCCGGCGATCTCGGCGCTCGCCTCCTCGCCGAGGTGCACTCCGAGAATGCCCGCCGACCGCAACAGGATTCGCTGCAGTTCGGGCGGGTCGTAGAAGTCCATGTGTGCGGTGAACCCGAACCGGTCCCGCAGTGGTCCGGTGAGCGAGCCGGACCTCGTCGTGGCGCCCACGAGGGTGAACGGCGCGACCTCGAGCGGAATGGAGGTCGCGCCCGGGCCCTTGCCGACGACGACGTCGACCCGGAAGTCCTCCATCGCGAGGTACAGCATCTCCTCCGCCGGGCGTGCGATGCGATGGATCTCGTCGATGAACAGCACGTCCCCGTCGACGAGGTTGCTCAACATCGCGGCGAGATCACCGGCACGTTCGAGCGCCGGTCCGGACGTCAGCCGGAGCGACGTGCCGAGTTCGGTGGCGATGATCATGGCCATCGAGGTCTTGCCGAGCCCGGGGGGCCCGGACAGCAGGATGTGATCCGGAGTCCCACCACGCTTCTTCGCTCCGGCCAGCACCAGTTGGAGCTGCTCCCGCACCCGCGGCTGCCCGATGAAGTCGTCCAGCGAGGACGGGCGCAGGCTGGCCTCGATGTCCCCGTCGCCGGTGACCAGTTCCGCCGACACCGGCGATTCACCGGGATCGCGGTAGGGTGCGCTGTCGTCCGTCACCGCGTCCTACCCAGCAGTGTCAGCGCAGCCCGCAGTGCACGGGACGTGTCGGCGGTCGGATCCGCGGCGAGCACCGAGTCGGTCGCGGGCTCGGCCTGCTTGGGCGGGAAGCCCAGACCGACGAGTGCCTCCACGATCTGGTCGCGGATCGGCCCGGCCGCGGCGGCGGCAGGCGAGCCCGGCGCCACCGGCACGGCCTCCACCTTGTCCCGCAGCTCGACGACCATCCGCTCGGCGCCGCGCTTGCCGATACCCGGCACGCGGGTGAGGGCGGTGACGTTGCCTTCGGCGAGCGCCTTGCGAAGTGCCTCCGGCTCGAGGACGGCGAGGACGGCCATCGCCAGTCGCGGTCCGACGCCGGAGACCGTCTGGAGCAGACCGAACAGGTCACGAGATTCGGTGTCGTGGAAGCCGTACAGCGTCATCGAGTCCTCGCGAACGATCATCGAGGCGACGAGCCGCGCCTCAGCGCCACGCTGCAGGGTCGCGAGGGTCGCCGGCGTGGTGTTGAGGCGGTAACCGACTCCCGCCGCCTCGATCACCACGTGGTCGAGTGCGATCTCCACGACCTCACCGCGGACGGACGCGATCATTGCGAACCTGCCTTCTTCAACCGGGATCTGTTCAGTTCCGCGAGACGCGCCTCGTACCGCCGCTGCTGCTCGGCGGCAGCGGCCTCGGCTCGGGCCATCCGCTCGATCATCGGGGCCCGCCAGCAGTGACAGATGGCCAGCGCCAGCGCGTCGGCGGCGTCCGCCGGGCGCGGCGCCTGTTGCAGACCGAGGATGCGCGTCACCATAGCGGTGACCTGCGCCTTGTCCGCGCGACCGTTGCCGGTGACCGCCGCCTTCACCTCGGACGGCGTGTGGAACCGGACGGGCACCCCGCGCTGACTCGCGGCCAGCGCGACCACACCACCGGCCTGCGCGGTTCCCATCGCGGTCGAGACCTGGTGCTGGGCGAAGACCCGCTCGATGGCGACCACTTCGGGGTCGTGGACATCCATCCAGTGGCACGCCGCGTCGTAGACCGAGTTCAGGCGCTTCGCCAGCTCCATGTCAGCAGGGGTACGAACCACGTCGACGTCGAGCGCGGTCACCTGTCGCCCGCGCCCGGACTCCACCAGTGCGATACCGCACCGCGTCAGTCCGGGGTCGACACCCATCACCCGCACGCGCCCACCTCTCGGATCACCCGGCCGTCCATGCGAACAGCTGTTCGAGAGTATAGGCGCGGGCAGCGACACCGCCGCGGACCAACACGGCCCGACCCGTCACGGGTTCGTCCGAGCGACCGCCGGGCCCCGACCGGTGCGGAGTTCGGCGGCGATCACGTCGATCCGCTCGGACGACGCGCGCCAGCCGCGGACCCCCTCCTCGTGAACGACCCGGCCCTCCCGCCGGACCACCACCGTCCACGGCAACCCGAACACCACCCGGACCACGACCCACACGGGGACCAGCAGCAGGAGCAGCAGGAACTCGAGGCCCACGACCAGGGCGAGCACCAGCACAGGCAACAGCAGGATCATCAGCACGATGCCGATGACGGCACTGATCGGATCGTCCCCGAGCGAGATGTCGCCCACGTCGGGGCCCCAGTCGGGCACCGACGTCTTGCGCCGCCACGGCAGCCACCGACGCCGGACGCTCCACCGGACGTCCCGGTCGTCCCGTAGTCGCACGGGCCGGGCTCAGGCGTCGAGCTCGGCCAGGACCTCGTCGGAGACGTCGACGTTGGTGTAGACGTTCTGTACGTCGTCGGACTCCTCGAGCGCGTCGACCAGCTTGAACACCTTGCGCGCGCCGTCCGCGTCGACCGGGACCTCCACCGAGGCGCGGAAATCCGGGTCCGCGGAGTCGTAGTCGATGCCCGCGTCGACCAGGGCGGAACGCACGGCGATGAGATCGCCGGCCTCGGACACGATCTCGAACTGATCGCCGAGATCGTTGATCTCCTCGGCGCCCGCCTCGAGGACGACCTCGAGGATCTCGTCCTCGGATCGGCCTGCCTTGTCCAGCAACACGACACCCTTGCGGCTGAACAGGTAGGACACCGAACCCGGGTCCGCCATGTTGCCGCCGTTGCGGGTCATCGCGGTCCGCACCTCGCCCGCGGCGCGGTTGCGGTTGTCGGTGAGGCACTCGATGAGCACGGCCACACCGTTCGGGCCGTAGCCCTCGTACATGATGGTCTGCCAGTCGGCGCCGCCCGCCTCTTCACCGGCGCCGCGCTTGCGTGCGCGCTCGATGTTGTCGTTGGGGACGGACGTCTTCTTCGCCTTCTGGATGGCGTCGTACAGCGTCGGGTTTCCGGCCGGGTCACCGCCACCGGTCCGCGCCGCCACCTCGATGTTCTTGATCAGCTTCGCGAAGGCCTTGCCACGCTTGGCGTCGATCGCGGCCTTCTTGTGCTTGGTGGTGGCCCATTTGGAGTGGCCGCTCATACGTGAGTTCCCTCTTCCGGTAGTTGCTCGGTGCACTCGTGACGTCCGGGTGCACTCACGGTGTCATCTCGGTGGACGCGCAGGGCGCCAGTTTACCCGCGTGCTGCGATCGCCTCACGGACCATGCCGACGAACAAGGCGTGCACGCGGCGATCGCCCGTCACCTCCGGATGGAAGGAGGTCGCGAGAACCGACCCCTGTCGCACGGCGACCACGCGACCGGCGGCCGGACCTTCCGGCACCGTCGCCAGCACCTCGACCTTCTCGCCCACCCGCTCGACCCACGGTGCGCGAATGAACACGGCCCGCATCGGCGAGCCTGCCACGCCCGCGAAATCGAGATCCTCCTCGAAGGAGTCCACCTGCCGACCGAACGCGTTGCGCCGGACTGTGATGTCGAGTCCGGCGAGGCACTCGGCGTCCGGCCGGGTGTCGAGGATCTCGGAGGCGAGCAGGATCATTCCCGCGCACGAGCCGTAGGCGGGCATCCCGCCGCGCAGACGGGCCCGCAGCGGCTCGAGCAGCTCGAACACGACGAGCAGTCGGCTCATCGTCGTCGATTCGCCGCCGGGGATCACCAGCCCGTCGACCGCGGCGAGTTCCTCGGCGCGACGGACGGACACGGCCTCGGCGCCGGCCGCGCGCAGGGCGGCGAGATGCTCGCGGACGTCGCCCTGCAGGGCGAGCACACCGATCACCGGGCGCGCGGGCGCGTCGGTCACGAGCGGGTCCAGGGGTGCTGACACGATACTGATCGCTGATCCAATCTGACGTGGAAACCGTTGCGGAAGAACCGGTTTCGAGAAACGCGGAAAGCCCCTCAGTCCCGGAGCAGACGGGTGAGGCCCTCCTGGACCACTGCGGCGACGAGTTCGCCCGAGCGATCGAAGATTCGACCCTGGGTGAGGGCACGGCCGAAACCCGCGGACGGGGACGACTGGTCGTACAGCAGCCACTCGTCGGCACGGAACGGGCGCAGGAACCAGAGTGCGTGGTCGAGTGACGCCTGCTGCACCTTCACGTCGGCGTGCGGCACCTGCGCCGACCCGAGCAGGGTCATGTCCGACATGTAGGCAAGCGTGCAGATGTGGAACACGGGGTCCTCGGGCAACGTCCCGCGGTACCGGAACCACACCTGTTGCTGCGCGGGCACGCCCGGCCTGCGCGCGATCTGCTCCTGCGGGACGAAACGCAGATCCCAGTCCGCCCACTCCCGGTACTCCCACGACAGTTCCTCGACGGCGTGTGCGGTGTCCGGGAGCTCGTCGGGGTCCGGAACGGGCGGCATCCGATCGGCGTGCTCGATCCCCTCGTCGCCGACGTGGAACGACGCCGACATCGTGAAGATCGCCTGACCGTCCTGGACGCCGGTGACCCGACGAGTGCAGAACGAGCGGCCGTCCCGGATGCGATCGACGAGGAAGACCGTCGGGATGGTCGGGTTGCCCGGGCGGAGAAAGTACCCGTGCAGCGAGTGCACGCGGAACGCCGCATCGACGGTGCGTACCGCGGAGACGAGCGCCTGGCCTGCCACCTGCCCACCGAACGTGCGGGTCAGCATGGTCTCGGCAACGATTCCGCGGAAGATGTCCTTCTCGAGCTGTTCGAGCTCCAGGATCTCCTCGATCGACGACACAGGCGTTCCCCTCTCCGGCAGGTGCTCAACCTAGCAATGGAACGACCCCGCACCGATCATGCGGGGCCGTTCAGGATCATGCGCGAACGCTCACCAGCCGCGTTCGGCGAGGCGGTGCGGCTGCGGGATCTCGTCGACGTTGATGCCGACCATCGCCTCACCGAGACCGCGCGACACCTTGGCGAGCACGTCCGGGTCGTCGAAGAAGGTGGTGGCCTTGACGATCGCGGCCGCCCGCTCGGCGGGGTTGCCGGACTTGAAGATGCCCGAACCGACGAACACGCCCTCCGCGCCGAGCTGCATCATCATCGCCGCATCGGCCGGAGTGGCGATACCGCCCGCGGTGAACAGGGTGACGGGCAGCTTGCCTTCCCGGGCGACCTCGACGACCAGCTCGTACGGCGCCTGCAGCTCCTTCGCCGCGACGTACAGCTCGTCCTCGCTCAACGACCCGAGACGGCGGATCTCCGCACCGAGGGTCCGCATGTGGGTGGTGGCGTTGGAGACGTCACCGGTGCCGGCCTCACCCTTCGAACGGATCATCGCCGCGCCCTCGGTGATCCGGCGCAGCGCCTCCCCGAGGTTGGTCGCACCGCACACGAACGGAACGGTGAACTTCCACTTGTCGATGTGGTTGGCGTAGTCGGCGGGGGTGAGGACCTCGGACTCGTCGATGTAGTCCACGCCGAGGGACTGCAGGATCTGCGCCTCGACGAAGTGACCGATGCGGGCCTTGGCCATCACCGGGATGGAGACGGCGGAGATGATGCCGTCGATCATGTCGGGATCGGACATCCGGGAGACGCCGCCCTGGGCGCGGATGTCGGCCGGGACCCGCTCGAGCGCCATGACGGCGACGGCGCCGGCGTCTTCGGCGATCTTCGCCTGCTCCGGGGTGACGACGTCCATGATGACCCCGCCCTTGAGCATCTCGGCCATCCCACGCTTGACGCGGGCCGTGCCGACCTGGGCAGGCGAAGCAGCGGGGGTTTCAGGGGTGCTCACGGCATTACTCCATCGGTAGTGACCTGTATGGGAACGTCCGCGGCGTGGTCCGGTGTGGCCTCTTCGCCGTACCGACCACGTCCGGGTACCCCGATTCTAGGACGTGGACGCGCACGCCCGGCCGCCCGGTCAGCGAATCGAACGGACTCCGGGTTCCTCGTCCCGCGCGGCCGCGCTCCCGGCCTCGGCCAGCAGGTCGGGCAGTTCCGTGGGGTAGACCACCTCGCCGCCCGCTGCGATCGACCGCATGTCCTCCGCGGTGCACCAACGGTGCCCGGTGATCGCCCGGCGCTCCAGTTCGGTGAAACCGTCCCGTTGCGGGGTGAACTCGGTTCCGCGCAGGACGAAGAACAGTTCCTCGGAGCGGATGACGTCGCCGTCGTAGGGGAACACCGCGACCCGGCGCCAGATCGGGCCACGAAGTTCACCCGGTTCGACGATCAGACCCGTCTCCTCGCGGACCTCGCGAACGGCGGCGTCCCGCAGCGTCTCCCCGGGCTCGACACCGCCTCCGATCGTGAACCAGAAGTGCACGTCCGGGATCTGCGGATCGTGCCCACGCAGCAGGAGCGACCGCCCGGACTCGTCGAGCAGCACCACCCGCGCCGAGGTCCGCATCTCGTCCACACCTGCGCCCGCCGAGGTGGTGGCGCGCTCGGCGATCTCGAAGTACGTCGGAAGCGGTGCAGTGCCTCCGAGGTGCAGCCACCGGACCGGCCTGCGCGTCCGCAGCGCGAGGGTGTCCCGCACCGCGTCGTTGTGGAACCGGCGCGCGATGAGTACCCGGGCCTCGGCGTCGGCCAGCTCCGCGACGAGCTGCGGCGGGAGCGCCTCGGACGGCACCGCCGCCAACGCGGCGGACAGCCTGTTCTCCGTGGACTCGCGCTGCCCTCGGTCGGCCCGCTCTGCTTGATCGGCGAGCACGGCCAGCCGTTTCCCGTCGAGTTCCGGGTGCGGCGACGAACCGAAGGCATACCCGGTCGGCACCACCGCGGCCGCGACCGCGCGCGCCACCACCGCCCGACGTGCGAGGGCGGCATCGAGCGCCTGCCACGACAGATCGGACCGCACGTGCAACCGGTCGAGCCGGTTGGCGGTGCCGTACGCCCACACCGCGACGGCGACGAGCATCGCCACCACCAGTGCGATGACGAGGATCGTCGTCGCCGAGAAGGTCATCACGCCTCCACCCGCACACCGCGCGCGCCGACGGTCACCGTCTCGTACACCCGGAGGATCTGTTCGGCGACCACCGGCCAGTCGTACTCGGCGACGACCTCGGTGGCGACGGTGACGAGTTCGCGGCGCCGCTCGGGATCCGACAACAACCGGTCGACGGCACCGGCGAGCGCATCGGAGTCGCCGATCGGGGTGAGGATGCCGGCGGTGCCGTCCCGCAGCACCCGACGGAAGGCGTCGAGCTCGCTGGCCACCACCGCGGTCCCTGCGGCCATCGCCTCGACCAGCACGATCCCGAAGGACTCACCACCGAGGTTCGGGGCGCAGTAGACGTCGGCGGACCGCAGTGCCGACGCCTTCTCCTCGTCGCTCACCTGCCCCAGGGGCCTCAGGTGGGTCGCGTACCGACCGGCTTCCTTGCGAAGCCGGTCCTCGTCGCCCCGCCCGACGACGAGAACCTGGAGGTCGGGATGCCGCTCGACCAGAGCAGGCAGCGCACCGAGCAGGACCGCCATCCCCTTGCGCGGCTCGTCGTACCGGCCGAGGAACAGCACCGTGCCACCGTCGCGCGGGTAACCGGGAAGGGGTTCGGCGTCCGCGAACGCGGGTACGTCCACGCCGTTCGGTATCTCAACGGCGTCGGAGCCGAGTGATTCGACCTGCCAGCGACGGGCCAGCTCCGACACCGCGATCCGGCCGGAGATCTTCTCGAGGTACGGCTGAAGCACACCCTGGAACGTGCTCAGCACCAACGACTTCGTCGTGGACGTGTGGAACGTGGCGACGATCGGCCCCTCCGCGATCTTCATGGCGAGCATCGAGAGGCTCGGCGCGTTCGGCTCGTGGATGTGGAGGACGTCGAAGTCGTTGTCGGCGATCCAGCGCCGCACCCGCGCGTAGGAGACCGGCCCGAACGTCAGGCGCGCGACGGACCCGTTGTACGGGATCGCCACGGCTCGTCCGGCGGAGACGACGAAGTCGGGCAGTTCGGTGCCCTCCGAGGCCGGAGCCAGGACGCTGACCCGGTGTCCGCGCTCGATCAGTACCTGCGCGAGTTCGACGACGTGGGCCTGCACACCGCCGGGAACGTCGAACGAGTACGGGCACACCATCCCGATCTTCACGTCACGACTCCATTCGAGCCAGTCGCGATTCCGACAGGTCGGCGAGCCACAGCGGTTGCAGCATGTGCCAATCCTCGGGGTGCGCGGCGATGTTCGCAGCGAAGCGGTCGGCGAGCGCCTGTGTCGCGGCGGCGACACCGTCCGAGACGTCGACCTCCGGGTCCACCGAGAATCCCCAGTCGTCGCCGTCGAACCAGCAGTGCACCGGGTGCAGCGCGGCCCCCGTCTCGATCGCGAGCTTCGCCGGCCCCGCGGGCATCCGGGTGGGCTCGCCGAAGAAGGTGACCGGCACGCCCTTGCGATTCAGGTCGCGTTCGCCGAGCAGGCAGACAACCCGGTTGTCGCGCAGCCGGTCGGCGAGTTCGGCGAAGGGCGGCGACTCTCCGCCGCTGAGCGGGAAGATCTCGAACCCGAGGCCCTCGCGGTAGTCGACGAAGCGCTGGTACAGGGACTCGGGTTTCAGTCGCTCGGCGACCGTCGAGAAGGTGCCGTGGGTCTGCGCGAGCCACACCCCGGCCATGTCCCAGTTCCCGGTGTGTGGGAGCGCGAGGATCACGCCGCGGCCGGCGGCGAGCCCCGCCTCGATGTGCTCCTTGCCGTGCACCTTCGAATCGAGACGCCGCCCCAGGTCGGCCTTGTCCATCGACGGCAACCGGAACGCCTCGCGCCAGTACCGGGCGTAAGAGCGCATCGAGGCTCGAATCACCTCGTCGGGGACCTCGCCGGGAGGCACACCGAGAACTCGGGCGAGGTTGCGCCGCAACTGGTCCGGGCCACCCCCACGGCGAGCGGCGGCATCGGCGCCGGCGTCGAAGATCCGCGTGGCCAGACGATCCGGGAGGGCCCGGACGAGACGCCAGCCGGCTGCGTAACCGAGGTCGGTGGCGCGTTCGGCGAGGCTCACGTCGTCGGCGCCTCTCCGTCGGCGGGCCTGGCGATCGGCAGCAGGTCACGCGCGCCGGGAGAGTTCCGGACCGCGAGGACCCGCTGGAACACCGTGATCACACTGGCGACCGCGAGGATCCACATCGCGACGTGGACGGCCCACTCCAGCCAGCCGATCCCGAAATGCCCCGCGATGCCGGTCAACCCGGCGCCGACCAGGACGATGATCAACCGGTCGGGACGCTCGATCAGACCGCCGTCGGCGGTCAGACCGCTGGCCTCCGCCCGCGCCTTCGCGTACGAGATGACCTGCGAGGTCACCAGGCAGATCAGGGTTGCGACGAGGAGGGGCCTGCTGTCCTCGTGGTACACCGCCCACCAGGCGAGGCCGGCGAAGATCGCGCCGTCCGCCACCCGGTCACAGGTCGCGTCGAGTACGGCTCCGTATCGCGTCCCACCGCCCCGTGCCCGCGCCATCGCGCCGTCGAGCATGTCGAACATGACGAAGAACCAGATGAACATCGTTCCCCAGAACAGATGTCCCGACGGGAACAGTGTCAGTGCTCCGGCCACGCTGGCGACGGTGCCGAACACGGTGACCGCATCCGGCGTCAACCCGGTGCTCACGAGCGCCCGGCCCAGCGGCGCGGTGGCCTTCGAGACGGAGGCCCGCCCCAGAATGCTCAGCATCTAGACGCCCCCCACGTCGGTGGACATCTCCTGCCACGCCGCCGACAGCAACGCCCGCGTCTCGCGCAGCAGTTGCGGCATCACCTTCGTGCCACCGAGGACGGTGATGAAGTTCGCATCGCCTCCCCAGCGCGGGACGATGTGCTGGTGCAGGTGCTCGGCGAGCGAACCGCCCGCTGCCGCACCGAGATTGAGGCCGACGTTGAAGGCGTCCGGCCGCGACACCCGTTTGACGACACGGATCGCCTGCTGGGTGAAGGCCATCAGCTCCGCCGCCTCACCAGGGGTGAGGTCCTCGAGCGCGGCCACCCGCCGGTAGGGCACGACCATCATGTGGCCCGGGTTGTACGGGTACAGGTTCAGGACGGCATAGACATGCTCGCCGCGCGCGACGATGAGACCCTCTTCGTCGCTCATCTTCGGGATCGCGGTGAACGGGCCCTCGTCGGACTTCGCCGAGCGGGGCGACTCCGCGATGTAGGACATCCGGTGCGGCGACCACAGGCGCTGCAGGCGGTCCGGGTCACCGGGGCCGGTGTCGACCATCGTTTCGTCGGAGCCGTTCACACCGGCGGGCCGGTCGGGGTCACTCATGACCGACCCCGAGCAGTTCGGCCGTCGGCGAGGAGTTGTCACGGCGGGCGATCCACTCGGTGATCACGGCGACCGCCTTCTCCACGGGGACGCCGTTGACCTGGGTCCCGTCGCGGAACCGGAAGGAGACCGCCCCGGCCTCCACGTCCCGCTCGCCCGCGAGCAGCATGAACGGCACCTTCTGCGTGGTGTGGGTGCGGATCTTCTTCTGCATCCGGTCGTCGCTCACGTCGACCTCGGCCCGCACACCGGCCTTCTTCAGTCGCTCGTTCACGTCCCACAGATGGTCCTCGAACGCCTCGGCGACGGGGATGCCGACGACCTGGACCGGGGCCAGCCACGCCGGGAACGCGCCGGCGTAGTGCTCGGTGAGCACACCGAAGAACCGCTCGATCGACCCGAACAGGGCGCGGTGGATCATCACCGGGCGGTGCTTGGCCCCGTCGGTACCGGTGTACTCGAGCTCGAACCGCTCGGGCAGGTTGAAGTCGAGCTGAATCGTCGACATCTGCCAGCTACGGCCGAGTGCGTCCTGCACCTGGACGGAGATCTTCGGACCGTAGAACGCCGCACCGCCCGGATCCGGGATCAGGTTCAGTCCGGACGCCTCACCGACCTCGCGCAGCGTCTCGGTGGCCTCCTCCCAGAGCGCGTCGTCGCCGACGAACTTGTCCGGGTTCTTCGTCGACAACTCGAGGTAGAAGTCGTCGAGACCGTAGTCCTTGAGCAGACCGAGGACGAACTGCAGCGTCGTGGTCAGCTCCTCGCGCATCTGCTCCTTGGTGCAGTAGATGTGCGCGTCGTCCTGCGTCATGCCGCGCACGCGGGTCAGGCCGTGCACGACACCGGACTTCTCGTAGCGGTAGACGGAGCCGAACTCGAACAGGCGCAAGGGCAGTTCCCGGTAGGAGCGCCCCCGCGACCGGAAGATCAGGTTGTGCATCGGGCAGTTCATCGGCTTGAGGTAGTAGTTCTGGCCCGGCTTGCGCACGGTGCCGTCCTCGTTCAGTTCCTCGTCGATGTGCATCGCCGGGAACATGCCGTCGCGGTACCAGTCCAGGTGGCCGGACACCTCGTACAGGTGCTGCTTGGTGATGTGCGGCGAGTAGACGAACTCGTAGCCCTCCTCCACGTGCCGCTGGCGGGAGTAGTTCTCCATCTCCTGGCGGATGATGCCGCCCTTCGGATGGAAGACCGGGAGACCGGAGCCGAGCTCGTCGGGGAAGGAGAACAGGTCCAGCTCGGCGCCCACCTTGCGGTGGTCGCGCCGCTCGGCCTCGGCCAGCAGCTCCATGTGCTTGTCGAGCGCCTCGGCCGACTCCCACGCGGTGCCGTAGACGCGCTGCAGATCCTCGCGGGACTGGTCACCGCGCCAGTAGGCGGCCGAGCTGCGAGTGAGCTTGAATGCCGGGATGTACTTGGTGGTCGGGATGTGCGGACCGCGGCACAGGTCCTTCCAGATCAACTCGCCGGTGCGGGGGTTGAGGTTGTCGTAGATCGTCAGCTCGCCGCCGCCGACCTCCATCACCTCGGGGTCGTCGATGCCGGACTTGTCGTCGATGAGCTCGAGCTTGAACGGTTCGTTCGCGAGTTCGGTGCGGGCGTCGTCGATGTCCTCGACGACCCGGCGCGAGAACCGCTGCGCGTCCTTGACGATCTTCTTCATCCGCTTCTCGAGGCGCGCGAGGTCCTCGGGGGTGAACGGCTCCGCGACCTGGAAGTCGTAGTAGAAGCCGTCCTTGATCGGCGGACCGATGCCGAGCTTGGCGTTCGGGAACTCCTGCTGGACGGCCTGCGCGAGGACGTGTGCGCACGAGTGCCGGATCACGCTGCGACCGTCCTCGGTGTCGGCGGCGACCGCTTCGACCTCGGAGTCGACGTCGGGGGTCCACGACAGATCCTTGAGGGTTCCCTCGGCGTCGCGAACCACGATGATCGCGTCGGGGCCCTTCGCGGACAGGCCCGCATCGCGGACTGCCGCGCCGGCGGTAGTCCCGGCAGGCACCCGGACGCGGGCGGCTGGGACTACTGATGCAGGCGTGGTCACGGCGTTGTGCTCCTCGTGTGATGGGCCGAACCGGAGGTCGGCGGGTCGATGCGCACTCATGCTATCGGGAGCGTCGGCCGATCCGCGGACGCGGACCCGCGTCGCGTGGTCTCGACGGCGGACCCGCGTCCGTGTGGTCAGAGTGTCGTGAGACGCGCGGTGCGGATCTCGGGGCGCTGCCGGGGGCAGCTGACGCACTTGGCTCGTGCCTCGGCGTCCGGGTCGCCCACTGCGGCGACCACCGGGCTCCGGTAGATCAGGCAACACGACGAGCGCCGCACCACCCGCCTGCGCCCGGGCGGAACTGGGTCGGAGGCGTCGACCTCGCCGATGCCCCGACCGATGTCGACGAACCGTGGTGGCGGCAACGGTGGCCCGATGCGCCGCGCCAGATCGGCGGCCAGGGCAGAACCTCCCACGGCCAGGCAGCGGTTGGCGAGCGAGTCGGACGCGACCGCCCACAGCGCCAGGGAGGTGGCCCCGCTCGACGCCGCCAGGGGTTCGATGATCGCGGCGAAGGTTCGGTGCAGCGCTGACGCGACCGCGTCCACGTCCCGGAGCCGGCCCGGGGACCGGAACTCGGCGAGGCGGCCGTCGGACGCGATCTCGACGGTGGCCGCGTCCAGGTCGACGTCCGGCGCCGATTCGGTGGCCAGCAGCTCGCCGACGCCGACGGTGACCACCGAACTCGCCGAGTACCACCACAGGGTTGCCGCGACGCGTTCGTCGTCGAGGCGCCAGTGCCGGACGGTGTCGGAGATCCGCTGCGCGAGCCACGCCGGCTGCGCGAGGACCGCGCCGGGCACCGGGGTCACAGCGGCGATTCGAGCCAGGCGTGCTCGATCCCGATCCATCCGCCGACGAGGGAGAACGTCCCGAGGACCCACAGGGTCAGGACCACGATCGCGGCTGTGGCCAGCGCCGCGAGTCCCTTCACGACGATCGACTGCTGCGCGAACCACTCCATGAACCGGTCGTACTTGCCTTTCGCGAACCGCAGCAACCGGTGCGCCCAGGCGAATTCGGACGCGAGGATGCCGAGCCCGGCGAAGACGATCAGCCAGCCGGGACCGGGGTACGGGATGGCGATGATGCCGACGGCGAGAACGGCCGTGCCGATGACACCGACCGCGATGCGGTAGCAGAGGTTCAACACGGGATTGGAGGCGATCCGCCGCCGCGTCCGCATCCACACGTTCTCGTCCCGCGTCTGCTCCGTCACCGGACCCACGGTACCGGCGCAGGCGACCGCGCTCCCCGGTGACGGAGGTGCGGCTACTCGGTGGATTCGACGTTCGCACCGAAGTCGAAGTCGCCTGCGTCCACGCGTTCCCGGATCTCGTCCGAACGCTGAATCGCCCGGCCCATCTCCTCGGCCATCACGTGTGCCGCGGACTGCCATGCCACCGCCCGTAGTCGCTCGAGCTTCGCATCGAAGTCCTCCCGGGTCGCGGTCCCCCGGTACAGACGTCCGGATTCGGCGATCCACCGTCCGACGAACAGTTCGCTCATGTCGCGCAGCCGGGCACGTAGTTCGTCGGAGGCCCAGGCACTCAGTTCCAGGTCGGCCCCGACGGTACGCAACTCGAGCGCCCCGCGTAGCTGGGGAACGCTCGCGCAGTACCAGACCCCGCGTCCGTCGGGGCCAAGGCGCCGTTCGAGGTACCCGACCGAGACGAGGGATCCGACCTGATCCGGGTAGGCGTCGCCGAGCAGGTCCGCGAGTTCCCCCTCGTCGAGCGTGCGCGCCGATGTTGCGAGCCATGCGGCTCCTGCGATCTCCGGTCCCAGCAGATCGGCCACATCGCTTGTCGGCTCTCCCGATTCGCCCAGCACCTGACGGATGGTCTGCAGTCTCAGTCCCCGCGACTGCAGCGCGCCGATCGATCGCAGACGTTCGAGGTGCAGCCGGTCGTACACCGCCTGACCGGACCGGCGGGAAGGGCGTGGTAGCAGCCCTTCGGACTGGTAGTAGCGAATGGTCCGCGCCGGCACGTCTGCGGCCCGCGCGAGTTCCGAGAGGGAGTAGTCCGACGCTCCGGGACCGTTCGCTGTCATGTCGGTCATGAAAGCACCACAGTGCTGCCAGTGTCACGTGACTCCTGTCATCCAGAACTGTTTGACCGTGCCGAGTGACCTCTATTACTGTCGAATTACAGTTGTTACTGTCCATCCGGAATCGGCGCTCCGACCACCCGGGAGCCGACATCGCGAACCCACGTCGTCGGCACACCCGGCGGACACCGATGCACCTCTCCCGCAACCGACTTCGCACACGCGCACGTCGAGGCACGAATTGGATTGCAATGAACCTCACTGACAATCTGCGGAACACCGCTCGTCTGCATCCCGACCGCGTCGCGGTCAAGATGGACGACGCGCAGCTCACCTACGCCCAGTTCGCCGGGCTGGCAGCCAAGGTCGCCGGCTGGCTGCGTGAACTCGGTGTCGAGCCGGGCGACCGGGTCGCGCTGTCGCTGCCGAACATCCCGCACATGCCCGTCCTCTACTACGGCGTCCTGTCGGCCGGAGGCGTGGTCGTCCCGACGAACCCGCTGTACAAGAGCCGGGAGTTCGCCCATGTCCTGCGGGACAGCGGCGCCAAGGCGTTCTTCGGGTGGAGCGCAGTCGACGAGGAGGCCGGCAAGGGCGCCGCGGAGGCCGGGGTCACCTACGTCTCCGTCGACCCGGCGTCGTTCCTCGCCGAACTCGGTACCTACGAGGCCGTCGAGCCCGTCGACCGCGACGCCGACGACACCGCGGTGATCCTGTACACCTCCGGCACCACCGGCGCCCCGAAGGGCGCCGAACTGACCCACGCGAACATGGCGCGCAATGCGGAGATCTCCGCGAGCGACCGCATCGTTGGCCTGTCGGCCGACGACGTCGTCTTCGGCGGCCTGCCACTGTTCCACGTGTTCGGGCAGACAACGATGATGAACGCCGCGGTGCTCACGGGGGCGACCCTGACCCTGCTCCCCCGCTTCGATCCGGCGAAGGCGCTCGAGGTCATCGCCCGCGACAAGGTCACGCAGATGGGTGGCGTACCGACGATGTACGTCGCGCTCTCCCAGTTCCCGAATCGGGGAGACTACGACACCTCCAGCCTGCGGCGGTGCGTGTCCGGCGGCTCCGCCCTCCCGGTCGAGGTGCTCGGCGCGTTCGAAGCGGCGTACAACGCCCCGATCCTCGAGGGCTACGGGCTCTCCGAGACCTCCCCCGTGGCGGCGTTCAACCACGCCGACCGCGAGCGCAAGCACGGATCCGTCGGCCAGCCCATCGACGGTGTCGAACTCAAGCTGATCGACGCCGAGTGGAACGAGGTTCCCGAGGGCGAGGACGGCGAGATCGCGATCAGCGGTCACAACGTGATGAAGGGCTACTTCCGCAACCCGGAGGCCACGGCATCGGCTGTCCGGGACGGCTGGTTCCGCACCGGCGACATCGGTCGCCGCGACGAGGACGGCTACTACTACATCGTCGACCGCGCGAAGGACATGATCATCCGCGGCGGCTACAACATCTATCCGCGCGAGATCGAAGAGGTGCTGTACACGCACCCGGCCGTCGGCAGTGTCGCCGTCGTCGGCGTCCCACACGAGACGCACGGCGAAGAGGTCGCCGCCGTCGTCATCCCGAAGCCCGGCCGAACACTGACCGAGGACGAGGTTCGCGATTTCGCGAAGGAGCGGGTCGCGGCGTACAAGTACCCGCGCGTCGTGCGGATCGTGTCGGAGCTGCCGCTGGGCCCCACCGGCAAGATCCTCAAGCGCGCGATCGTCGTCGACTGACCTGCCGACGCCCGCCGCGAAGCCCCGGCCACCGTGCGGTGGCCGGTGCTTCGCGTCCTGGGGGCGATCAACCCTGCGCCCGTCGCCCGCGAGGGCGACAATCGGAACGGTGGCGTTGGGCGTGTCGAAGGGAGCGCACGATGATCTTCCGGTCCGAGGTGGAGCCGCCGGAACCGATGCGCGGGCTGGAGGTGCCTGCCGATGTCGTGGCATCACTGTCGGGCGGGAGGCGGCCACGCGTCACGGTCACCGTCAACGGACACACCTGGAGCACGCGTATCGCAATCATGCGGGGCCGCAATCTCATCGGCCTGAGCAAGGCCAATCGGGCGGCAGCGGGCATCGAGACCGGGGAACACGTCGAGGTGGACGTGGAGTTGGACACCGAACCCGACACCGTTACCGAACCCGCGGACTTCCAGGCGGCCCTGACCGCGGACGAGTCCGCGGAGTCCGCCTACCGCGGGCTGACCGTCAGCCGGCGGCGGCAGCACGTTCGGCACATCGAAGGTGCGAAGAAGCCCGAGACGCGGCGCAGGCGTATCGCCGACACGATCGAGGAACTGTCGCGCCGGGCCCACTGACACCGCATCACATCGTCCGCTGACGACGTCCGTCGTGGCGCGCGGTCAGTACTGCCCGCTCGCCAGTCGGGTGGCGACGTGCCGCGTGAAGATGCGCACCCGGTCGGCGAGCCACAACAACTGGCGGGTTCCCGGCTCGAGGGGGTCGACGACGGTGGGCGCGCTCGTCGGTTCGAGGAGGTGCCCGCGTTCGATGGCGTGGACGACCTTGCCGAAGCAGACGTCCTCGGTGTCGGGGCGATCGACCGTGGTGATGCTCATCCCGTTCAGTGTGTGCACGGTCAGTTGCCGGCGCCACGGCGCCGCGTCGAGGCGAGTGTTCGGGCAGACCCTGTTCAACTCGGCCTCGGCGGCTGCACACAACACGGCGGCCGGGCAGGTCGCGCAGAACTCGCGCTCGGTCAACCGGTCCAGGCCCGTCGCCAGGAAGGCTCTGGTCTGCTCCGCCAGGTACGTGTCCGCGTCGACGATCGACACGAACTCGGCATGGGGGCCTGCTGGGTCGTACTCGCCCTCGTGCAACGCCATACAAGATTGTCGACGCGCGTTGCGATCAGCGTCAACCGGGTGCAGGGCGGACCGGGTCGATCGCCTGCGCGTGTCAGCCCTACCACCGGCGCGACGACGACGCGGGGATTCGACAGCACACTGCCGTCGGGGTGGACGAGGTACGGTCGGCGTCCCCCGGAACGACGAAAGCCCCCTCGTCAGAGGGGGCTTTCGTTTGTCCTGTTGTGGTCCCGGCTGGGATCGAACCAGCGACCTTCCGCGTGTGAAGCGGACGCTCTCCCACTGAGCCACGGGACCGTGCACTTTTCCGCCCGGCGCGGGTGGATCACCTGCGGCCGAACGAGGAGAAACCTAGCACGGCGACGTCCCGTCGGAAAAACCACCAGGTCAAGGCGCGCGCACCACCCGAAGCGTCAGAGCAAGGGGGCCGCCCGCGGGCACGTCCACGCCTCGGCCACTCCGGCACCGCCGAATTCTCCTCCGACCCACCCATCCCACCTGCCACATGTGACCACCCGCGACGGTGACCGGTCGATGACCAGGCGATTTGGCCGCACCTGCACCGTCGGCTACTGTTCATCTCGCAGCACGGAGGCGGCAACACCCCGGGCAGCGTGCGGATGTAGCGCAGCTGGTAGCGCATCACCTTGCCAAGGTGAGGGTCGCGGGTTCGAATCCCGTCATCCGCTCTAGAGGTTGGAACTCGACCTTGCGGTGGAGTGGCCGAGTGGTGAGGCAACGGCCTGCAAAGCCGTGCACACGGGTTCGATTCCCGTCTCCACCTCTGTTGGGTGCCGACAGGCATCCGCAAGTACCCGCGCGATTAGCTCAGCGGGAGAGCGCTTCCCTGACACGGAAGAGGTCACTGGTTCAATCCCAGTATCGCGCACCAGCAGAACGCGAAGAGGGTCCCGGACATCCGGGACCCTCTTCGCGTTTTCGGCATGTTCGCAGCGCGCATCCTCGCACCAGGCGCGCCGACGCCGGCAACGCAGCGAGCCCGCACTTCCCTGCGCGCGCGGGCGTAACCGCTGGTCAGCAGTTGAATTGGTATTCGAGGAGTCCGTCCGCTAATGTTCCTTCTCGCAGCACGGAGGCAGCAACGCCCCCGAGCGGCGTGCGGATGTAGCGCAGCTGGTAGCGCATCACCTTGCCAAGGTGAGGGTCGCGGGTTCGAATCCCGTCATCCGCTCGAGAGGTTGGAGACAACCTGCGGTGGAGTGGCCGAGTGGTGAGGCAACGGCCTGCAAAGCCGTGCACACGGGTTCGATTCCCGTCTCCACCTCCGTTGGTAACAGCACCACCGAACACAGCCTTCACCAGTAAAATTGCATGATCCTGCGCGATTAGCTCAGCGGGAGAGCGCTTCCCTGACACGGAAGAGGTCACTGGTTCAATCCCAGTATCGCGCACCAGCACGAAGGGCCCCCGGAATCACCCGGGGGCCCTTCGTGCACGCGTCGTCGCATCGGCGTGCGCGTTCGGGTGTGTACTGAACACGTACCGTTCACTGGAGAAGAGGTCCGAGATGGTGGCCGAACCTGCATCGTCGGAGCTGTTGCGGATCGGTCGCCACGCCGTGCGCGTCGTCGCGGGCACGCTCGCCGTCGCAGCGGACCTCGGTCTCACCGCCGGCCGTGCCACGGCCGGAATCGTCGCCGGCCTCCCCCACCCCGCTCCGCTCGACTCGGGGGTCCGCGCTCTCGCCGAACGCGGTGACGCCGCGCTCGACCTGCTCGCGGACACCGTGCGTGCCGTGCTGCGTGGCGTCGTCCGTGAGGTTCTCGTCGCGTTTCTCGCCGAGGCGGACCTGACCCGGATCGTGCGGGAGAACGTGGATCTCGACGAGGTCGCGAAGGGCATCGACGTGGATGCCGTCGTCGCGCGTGCCGACCTCGAACGAATCGTGGACCGACTCGACCTCGACGCCATCGTCGCCACGGTGGATCTGGATCGCGCCGTCCGCGGTGTCGACCTGGACGCGATCGTCGACCGGGTCGACCTCGACCGCGCCGTCGGCCGGGTCGACCTCGACGGCGCCGTTCGCGGCGTCGACGTCGACGCGATCGCCGCTCGACTCGACCTCGACGCCGTGATCGGGCGCATCGACCTGGTCGGCCTGGCCGATCAGGTCATCGAGGGCGTCGACCTGCCGCAGATCATCCGCGACTCGACCGGATCCCTGTCCGAGGAGGCCGTTCGCGGTGTCCGCAGTCAGGGCATGCACGCCGACGACGCGGTCGCCGGATTCGTGGGGCGACTGTTCGGCCGTGACAACCCCGGAAGTTCCCCCGGCGCGGAAACCACGGACGCCGCAGCCGAGTCGGGCGACCGGTGACGGCCGCGCACGGTGTTGCGGGGCACGGGATTCCGGAGCGGCGACCCGCCGGAATCGTCACCCGCGGCGTCGCCTCGGTCATCGACCTCGGCGTTGTCGTGGGCATCCTCGGTGTCGCCTACCTCGGCCTGCTGCTGACCCGGCTGCTGCTCTCGCCGCAGACCTTCTCCTTCCCCGATCCGGGTCCACTGTGGTCGATCGCGTCCTGGTTGGGGGTGTCGATCGTGTACCTCACCGGCTGTTGGGCGACGACCGGGCGCACCATCGGATCGCTCGCGATGGGGGTGCGGGTCACCAACAGGAGGCATCAGCGTGTTCGCTGGGCGGTCTCCCTGCTGCGCGCGGTCGCCTGCGTGTTCTTCCCGGTCGGCCTGCTGTGGGTTGCGGTCGACCCGAACCGGCGTTCCCTGCAGGACATCGTCCTGCGCACCGAGGTGGTCTACGACTGGCGTCAGGACCTGGACGTGGTCACCGCCTGATCGGCGTCGTCGGCCGCGCGGTGCGCGGCGATCAGGTCGCGGTACCAGTGGTACGAGTCCTTCGGCGTCCGCTGCTGCGTGTCGTAGTCGACGTGGACCAGCCCGAACCGTTCCCGGTATCCGGCAGCCCATTCGAAGTTGTCGAGAATCGACCAGACGAAGTAGCCGCGCACGTCGACCCCGTTGTCGACGGCCTCCTTCAGCGCGTGCAGGTGAGCACGGTGGTAGTCGATTCGGCGCTGGTCGCGCACCCTGCCGTCGCCGTCGGGCGCCGAGTCGTGGTAGGAGGCACCGGATTCGGTGATGTACAGCGGCGGCAGGGTGTCGCCGTAACGGTCGGCGAACGTCTGCACGATCTCCCGCAGCCCGTCCGGTACGACGGGCCATCCGAAGTCGGTGCGCGGGTAGCCCTCGAGAGCGACGGGCTGGAAGGGCATGCCGGGTGGCAGGTCCACTTCGAGCACACCGCTGCTGCCCTCGTCGGAGGTGGGCGCGGCGATCACCGTCGGTTCGTAGTAGTTGATGCCGAACCAGTCGAGCGGCTGAGCGATCGTCTTCAGGTCCTCGTCGACCGGTCCCTGCAGGATCGCGGCGAGTTCGGGTGCGGAGTAGCTGCCGCGCAGAATCGGGTCGGCGAAGGTCCAGTTGACGATGTGGTCGTAGATTTCGGCGGCCTCGACGTCGGCGTCGGCCTCGCTGGCCGCGTGCACGGGAGCGTGGTTGGACGCGATTCCGATGTCGGTGCAGCCCGCGGACCGCAACGCCTGAACGGCGAGTCCGTGCCCGAGGAGCTGGTGGTGCGCGGCCTGCAACGCACCGAATCCGAGCGCCTGACCGGGGGCGTGGACGCCGAGCGCGTGGCCGTAGAGCGTGTGCACCACGGGTTCGTTGAGCGGCATCCACATCCGAACCCGGTCGCCGAGGCGTCGGCCGACGATCGCGGCGTAGTCGGCGAGCCGGGCGGCGGTGTCGCGGTTGAGCCAGCCACCGGCGTCCTGCAACGCCTGCGGGAGATCCCAGTGGAAGAGCGTGACGGCGGGCGCGATGCCGGCCGCGCACAGTTCGTCGATCAGCCGGTCGTAGAAGTCCAGTCCGGCATCGTTGACGGCGCCGCTGCCGGTCGGCTGCACCCGTGGCCACGCCACCGAGAGACGGTAGGCGTCGACCCCCAGCTCCTTCATGAGCGCGACGTCCTCGCGGTAGCGGTGGTAGTGATCCGTTGCGGTCACACCGGTTTCTCCTCGTGCGATCACGCCCGGTCGCGAGCAGAATTCGTCCCAGATGGACGGCCCGCGTCCGTCGACGTCCACCGCGCCCTCGATCTGGTAGGCGGCAGCGGCGACGCCCCACAGGAAGCTGGACGGAAACTGGGGTTCGGCGTTCGTCATGAGGCGAGTGTCGCCGTTTCCTGGACGCACGTCCAGTGTGGTGCTTGAATTTCGTCAGGACGACACCGCAGGCCCCGGCGAAAGTACCGACACAGGACATGACCGACCCCACTCCCGCCACGCGCACAGCCCGTGTGGCCACCGCGACGGCATTCGCACTACAGGGCTTCTTCCTGGCAGTGCTACTGACCCAGCTCCCCCAGATCAAGGACAAGTTCGGCTTCTCCGACACCACCATCGTGATCGCCGTGGTGACCGTGTCACTGGTCGCCGGCGTCGGCAGTGTCCTCGCCGAGTTCGTCGCGACCCGGACCTCGAGCCGGACCACCCTCCGGTCCGGGCTGGCGGTCGTCGCAGTCGCCGGGCTCGGCATCGCGCTCGCCCAGGGCACCGTTGCCTTCTTCGCAGGATTCGCGGTGTACGGGATCGGACTCGGCATGATCGACGCCGCCGCGAACATGCAGGGCGTCGCCGTCCAGCACCGGTACGGCAGGTCGATCCTGTCGTCGTTCCACGCCGTGTGGAGCGTCGGCGCGATCGTCGGGGCGCTGTTCGTCTCCCTCTTCGCCGGACTGGACGTCGGCTTCACGGTCACGGTGCTGATCGCGGCCGCGGTTGTCGCCGCCGGAGCGCTGGTGCTCGGGCCACGACTGCTCGTCACCGGCCACGAGCACGTCACCGCGCCGACCGCGCCGCTGGCGGTCCCGCTGCGTCCGTTCCTCGCCCTGGGCGCCGCGATGGCGCTGTTCTTCGCGATCGACTTCAGCGTCGGCAACTGGTCCGCGCTCTACCTGACCGACATGCTCCTCGCCAGCACCAGCACCGCCGCACTCGGCGTCGCCGCATACCAGGGCGCCGGACTCGTCTCCAGGCTCACGGGCGACATGTGGGTCCGCCGGTACGGCGAGATCGCCGTGGTCCGGGTCGGCGCCGCGATCGGCGCCGTCGGGATGCTCGTCGTCGTGACGGCCACCGGACCGGCGATGGCGATCGCCGGATTCCTGGTCGTCGGTCTCGGCGCCCCCATCGTCGCGCCGCTGTGCTTCAGCGCCGCCGGGCGTCTGACGCCGCCCGAGCAGACCGACGCCGTCATCGCGCGTCTGAATCTGTTCAACTACGCCGGCACCGTCGTGGGCGGCGGCATCGTCGGCGCGGTCGCGGCGGTGTCCAACCTTCGTGTCGGTTTCCTGGTGCCGCTGGTGTTCGCCGTCGTGCTGATCTTCCTGGCTCCGGCGTTCCGTCCACACCTGACCGCAGCAGCCGAGGTACCGGATTCCGCCGACCGCCCGGCGTGATGGTTGACTGGCCCCATGCCGAACTGGGGCTGGCTCATCGTGGTGTTGATTCTCGTGGATCTGGCGGTCCTGACGACATGGCTCCTGACGCGACGCTCCCGTTCGCTCGTCCGGCGGTCGTCGCCGCACGCCCTGGTGGCGAGCCTCGACCTCGACAGCCGTGACCGCATCGAACGACTGGTGGCGGACCACAAGAAGGTGCACGCGATCACCCTGCTGCGCGAACGCACCGGCCTCGACCTCGCGGGAGCGAAAGCCGCCATCGACGCCGTCGAACGTGGCGAGTGGGTGCCCACCGCGGGGAATCCCCCGGCCGAGTGGCACGACATCGAACCGACGCTGCGGCAACTCAAGGCCGAGGGCCATCGGGGTCGGGCCGCGAAGATCCTCCGGGACCGCACCGGCATGGACCTGCGGGAAGCGAAGGAACTGGTGGATCGCCTGTGACCGTCACCGTCGCCGTTGCCGAACCGTCCGACGCGGCCGAGCTCGCCGCCGTCGCTGCGGTCACCTTTCCTCTGGCGTGCCCTCCGTCCGTCACCGCCGACGACGTCGCCGACTTCCTCCGCACCGTGCTGTCGGAGGACAGCTTCACCGCCTACCTGACGGCGGGCGATCGTACGGTCCTCAAGGCTGTCGGTGACGGCACCGTGGTCGGGTACGCGATGCTCGTCGACGGCGTCGCCGACGACGCGGACGTGCGCGCGGCCGTCACCGTCCTGCCCACCGTGGAGGTCAGCAAGCTGTACGTCCTGCCGGATCACCACGGCGAGGGCGTCTCGCACCTGCTGATGGATTCGGCCGTGGCGCACGCCCGGGCGAGCGGCGCCGCCGGGCTCTGGCTCGGCGTGAACCAGGAGAACGCTCGGGCCCAGCGCTTCTACGCCAAACAGGGATTCGCGAAGGCCGGCACCAAGCGCTTCCGGGTCGGCGGGCAGCTTCACCACGATTTCGTCATGGAGCGGAAACTCTGATCGGACGGCGCTCACGACGCGCAAGCTCGGGGTGCGCGCGCCCCGCCATCAGCGGCAGGTCCAGATACGACTTGATTCCGGGCTCCGCACGGCAGACGTACGGGACCGAGTTCACGAGGTGGTTCGCGGTCGCGACGATCCCGGGATTCGGATCACCCGCCTTCTCGATCGCGTCCGAGTTGAAACCGGTGAAGGTCATGAGCGAGCCGGGCGTGCCCTCGATCTCGACCTCGTAGCGTTCACCCGCGTCGCCGAGCGTCCACGGCGGATCGAGATGCTCCTCCCCCATCAGCCAGTTCACCGCGACCCGCGCCACGGACCTGTCGTCGATCACGGCGTCCCAGTGGAATCGCTGTGCCGCCACACATCCCGGTTCGATGACGCCGAGTGGGCTGTCGACGGGTGCCGTCGCGACGGCGATCTCGTGGCCGGTGCGGATCTCGGCATCGGGGTCGAACCCCATGCCGTCGAGAATCAGCCGGAGCGACTGCGTGAATCCGCCGGTGAGCAGGCCGAGCATGGGTCCGTCCTCGGCTTCCTGCACCGAACCGCCGAACCGCATGATCCACTTCAGCACGTCCGGTGCCGCGTACCCGCGCAGGTCGGAGAACTCCTCCGCACGCACGAAGGTGACCGCCGACGTCATTGCGGACAACGCGAGCGGGAACAGATCGGTGATGCCACCGGGATCGATGCCGGTGCCGTGCAAGGTCACCCCGGCGTCGACGGCGGTCGCCTCCAGCGCCGCGTCTCGCTCGGACGGCCGGAACCAGCCGAGCGGGGTGACGACGTTCTTCCCGGACGCGAGCAGTGCGGCGACGACCTTCTTGTCCGCGACCAGCGGGGTGTAGATCACGCAGTCCGCGTCGAGCGCGAGCAGCTCCTCGATGCTCGACGTGGCGTGAACGCCGATCGGATCGGTGCCGGCGAGGTCGCCGATGTCGCGGCCGCTCTTCTCCTCGGAGTGCACCCAGCACCCCACGAGGTCGACCTCGGGATGCAGCACCGCCGCCCGGACAGCCGCGGACCCCACCCCACCCGTCGCCCACTGCACCACACGAAACGTCATGGCGCCGATGGTATGTGCGGCCACGCCCGCTGTGCGCAGTTTCGGTGGACGGAGCCACCCGACGTGCGCGCAGGCGCAGGATTCTAGGCGGGAACCTCGAAGCGGGAGAGGGCGAGCAGGCGCGACGTGGCGCGCAGGTACTTCTTCTTGTAACCGCCCGCCAGCATCTCGGGGGTGAAGATCTCGTCGAGCTTCGCGCCCGACACCGTGACGGGGATGCTGGCGTCGTAGAGGCGGTCGGCGAGGACGACCAGACGCAGCGCCACCGACTGGTCCTCGGCGGCGTGCACACCGTCGAGGAAGACGGCGGTGACGTCCTGGATCAACTTGTTGTAACGCGACGGGTGCAACGTGCTCAGGTGCACGCACAGCTCGTCGAAGTCGTCGAGGGTGGCGCCGGGCGTGGACTCGGCGCGCTCGCGCAGCTCCGCCGACGAGATCGGCTCCGGCGCGGGCGGGAGGTCACGGTGCCGGTAGTCGGGCCCGTCGACGCGAATGGTCTCGAAGATGGAACCGAGCTTCTTGATCTCGCGCAGGAAGTCCTGTGCGGCGAAACGACCCTCGCCCAGCTGCCCGGGCAGGGTGTTCGACGTCGCGACGATGGAGACGCCCCGCGCGGACAACTCGGTCAGCAGCCGGGAGACGAGCATGGTGTCGCCCGGGTCGTCGAGTTCGAACTCGTCGATGCACAGCACGCTGTGCGAGGACAACTGCTCGACGGCGTTGTTGAAGCCGAGCGCGCCGACCACGTGAGTGAGTTCGACGAAGGTGCCGAACGCCTTCGGGCTGGGCGAGCTGTGGAAGATCGACGCGAGGAGGTGCGTCTTGCCGACGCCGAATCCGCCGTCGAGATAGAGACCGGCACCGGTCGACGGCGCCTTCTTGCCGAACAGCCCGCGGCGTCCACCGGTCCGGATCTTGGCGACCTTGCCCGCGAACTCCTCCGCCTTGCGGACAGCGGCGGCCTGGCTCGGTTCGTTCGGATCGGGGATGTAGGAGGCGAAACTCACCTCGTCGAACATGGCTGGCGGGACCATCTGGGCAACCAATTGGTCGGCGTGGACCACGGGGTTGCGGTCGACAAGGCGCTGCGGCATGTAAACAGCGTATCTACGTGCTGTTATCGACAGTATGCGCCCCATCGATAATGAGGGATTCCTCACAGCAGCTCACAGCCCGCTAACCGACGACGACATCCGCGAGTGGTACGCCTACCCAACGGATCCCGGTTCGCCGTGGGTCCGGATGAACTTCGTCTCCAGCATCGACGGGGCGGTGACGTCCGACGGTACCTCCGGGGGGCTGGGCACGCCCGCGGATCGTCGCCTCTTCACCATCCTCCGCGAACTCGCCGACGTGGTGGTCGTGGGGGCGGCCACGGTGCGGACCGAGAACTACGGCGGAGCCAAGCCCGACGCCGCTGCCCGGGACCGCAGGATCCGGCGCGGACAGGCGCCGGTCCCGCCGATCGCCGTCGTCACCGCGAGCGCCCGGCTCGACCCCGAGAGCAGGCTGTTCACGGACACCGACATCGCACCGGTGGTGATCACCGGCCGGGCCGCTCCCGCGGACCGGGTGCACGCCCTCGTGGCGGCCGGCGCGGAGGTCGTCGCGGTCGACGACGACGCCGTACCGACCACAGCGCTGATGTCCACGCTCGCGGAGCGCGGCCTCTCTCGCGTGCTCTGCGAGGGCGGACCGAGTCTGTTCGGCCAGTTGCTGCGCGACGACGCCGTCGACGAGCTGTGCCTGACCACCTCTCCGGTACTCGTCGCCGGTGGCGCCGGGCGGATCGCGCACTCCCCGTCGTCGTCGCCCCGTCCGATGCGGCGGGCGCACGTCCTCGCCGACGAGGACGGGACGATCCTGACCCGCTGGGTACGGGAGCGACCTGGCAGGCTGTGACGCATGCGCACTCTGGGGTTGGCGGCACTGGTCATCGCGCTGTGTACCGCCTGCGGCGCGGGACCGAGCGTCCGGCCCGACGTCGCGATCGTCGAGCAGCCCGGCAACAACCCGACCTCCCCCTCGGGCGAGGTCCCGGACATCGCGCCCGAGTTGCCCGTGCCGGTCGACGATCCGGCGTGGCGGGACTGCACGGCGGAGACGGTGAACGCCTTGAACCTGCCGCCGGGGCCGGGTGGGCTGGTGCTCGAGTGCGCCGACATCGTCACTCCCGTCGACGCCGGGCAGCCCGCCCGCGGGACGTTCGACGTCGGTGTACTGCGCGCCCGGCTGCCCCAGACCCCGACAGACGTCGCACCACTCGTCCTCACCACGGGCGTGGACCGGGCATCGACCGAGACGCTGGCGGCGCTGGCGACGGGGCCGGAGGGGACGCTGCTGGCCGCGCGGCCGCTGGTCGCGGTGGATCGCCGCGGCATCGGGACATCGACGGCGATCGAGTGCGCGGACGGCACCACCTCGATGCCCCGGCAGGCGATGATCGACCTCGGGCAGTTCACCCGTCCCCCGGCCCGGGGCGGAGACGCCGCGGACACCGTTCTCGCGCTCGGCCGCGACGCGACGACGACGTGCGCGGACTTCCTGCAGCCGCACGAACTGTCCTTCGACGCCCCGAATGCCGCCGAGGACCTCGAGGCGCTCCGCGCAGCCTGGGGAGTCGACCGGATCGGGCTGATCGCCGCAGGCAGTGGCGTCGACGTCGCCCTCGCGTACGCCACCGCCCATCCCGGGTCGCTGGGCAGGCTGGTCCTCGACTCTCCGTCGGTGGTGCGCGCGGACGCCACGACGACCGCGGAATCCGTGGTCCGCGGCAAGCAGGCTGCGGTCGCGGCCTTTGCCCGCCAGTGTGCGGCGCTGCAGTGCTCGCTCGGACCGGACCCGCTCGGGGCGATCACGGAGCTCGTGGATCGCGCCAGGCGCAGTGAACTCGGATCCGTGTCGTCGAACGCGGCGCTGCTGGCGATCGCCGACTTCGTCGGTTCGCCGCGCGGCGACGTGCAGGCCGGGATCAGGGAGTTCTCCGACGTCCTGGCGGCCGCCGCTGCGGGCGACACGGGACCGCTGCAGGACCGCGTCGACACCGCCGTCGCTGCGACCCACAGCGACGGCCAGTTCGTCGCGCGGTGCTCGGACGGCCACCAGTGGCCGACACCGGGGCAGGTCCGGGACCTGATGGCCGACTGGGGTGAGCGGTATCCGGTGTTCGGACCGGAGGGAGCGCTGGAGCTCCTGCTCTGTGCGTCGTGGCCGACCACGGCGCAGCCGCCCGCCCCGGCGACCGCGACCGTGGCCACCATGGCGGTGGCCGGTGCGGCGGATCCCGTGAGCGGCGACGGCTCGGGGTCGGCCACGGGCGCGCTTGCCGCGGTCGGGACCCCGACGGCGACCGTGGCCTGGCTGGGATCCGGGCATCCCGCGCTCAGCCATTCCGACTGCGTGCAACTCGCGATCGTGGGGTACGCGGCCTCGGGCGTTCTCCCACCCGACGGCGGTGCGTGTCCGGGCTGACCCCGGATCCCGGCCGAGTCTTCGGGCGGCCACGGTGACGCGTCGGGTACCGTGCCACGGTGTTCCTTCGACAGCTCGAACCGCGCACCGCCCGCACGACAGCCGAGGTGGTGAAGTTCGCGCTCTGGCCGCTCGCGATCATGACGGTGCTGCACCGCGTGCTCGTCAAGGCGGTCAACGGGGCACGCACCGACGACTTCACGCCCGTCTACAACGCCGCGCTCGCGTTCCTGAATCGGCGCCCGGTGTACACCGCGAACTTCAACTGGGTGGACCCGCACTACCTCTACCCACCCAGCGGCACCCTGCTGATGGCGCCGATCGCGATCATCGACCCGGAGCGGTCCCGGTGGCTGTTCATCCTCGGCAACGCGGTCGCCGTGATCATCGCCGGATACCTGCTGCTGCGCATGTTCGGGCTGGCGCTCGACTCCGTGGCGGCCCCGATCCTGCTGCTCGGCATGTTCGCCAGCGAGACCGTCACCAACACGCTCGTCTACACGAACATCAACGGTGTCGTGCTGCTCGGCGAGATCGCGTTCCTCTACCTGCTGCTCAAGCGCCGTGACGCGTGGGCCGGTGTCGCGATCGGCCTGACCTTCGCGGTGAAACCGATCCTGGCGCCGTTGTTGCTGCTGCCCCTGGTGACCAAGCAGTGGAAGGTGTTCGTCACCGCGTTCGGTATCCCCCTGATCCTCACCGCGGTCGCGTGGCCCCTCGCCGTCGACCCCATGGAGTTCGTGCACCACACGCTGCCGTACCTCATGGAATCCCGCGACTACTTCAACTCCGCCATCGTCGGCAACGGCGCCTACTACGGACTGCCGGCATGGCTGGTGCTGGTCCTGCGCGCAGCGTTCGGCGTCGTGGTGGTGGTGTCGTTGTGGCTGCTGTACCGGTACTACCGCGACGACCGGTTGTTCTTCTTCAGCACCGCGTCCGGAGTGTTGCTCTGCGGATCGTTCCTGCTCGGCTCGCTGGGACAGATGTACTACTCGATGATGCTGCTGCCACTGCTGATGAGCGTGGTGTTGCGCAACTCGGTGATGCGGAACTGGCCGGCCTGGCTCGCGGTCTACGGCTTCATGACCCTCGACAGCTGGCTGTCGGGCCGGTTCCCGGCGACCGGGCGGGCAGCCGAATACATGAAGACGACCCTCGGATGGAGCCTGCTGCTGCTCGTGATCTGCGCGGTCCTCGTCGCCCGGTACCTGACCGCGAAGCGGGAGGGTCGCCTCGATCGGGGCATCGACCCCGTGTTCGACGAGCGCGAACCCGAGGCCGTTCCGGTCGCATCGTGAGTAGCGTGGTCACATGACCTCTGATTCCGAGCGAACCGCTCCCGCGGGCAGGCCGCGCGTCGACCTCACCGATGCCGAGTGGCGCGAGAAGTTGACGCCCGAGGAGTACGCGGTGCTGCGGCAGGCCGGCACCGAACGCCCGTTCGTCGGCGAGTACACCGACACCAAGACCAAGGGCGAATACCACTGCCGCGCCTGCGACGCCCTGCTGTTCACCTCCACCGAGAAGTTCGAGTCGCACTGCGGGTGGCCGTCGTTCTTCGATCCCGCCGGCTCGGACGCGGTGATCCTGCGCCCAGACGACTCGCTCGGGATGCGGCGCGTCGAAGTGCTGTGCGCCAACTGCCACAGTCACCTCGGTCACGTCTTCGAGGGCGAGGGCTACCCGACCCCGACGGACCAGCGGTACTGCATCAACTCGATCTCGCTTCGCCTGACACCGTCCGCGTAGTCGCCTTCGCGCTGCGCGACCGCCCTCGGGCGGGGACGATCGGTGCATGCCCGGTGGGACGACGTCGCACAAATCCAAGGTGTCCATCATCGGTGCCGGCAGCGTCGGCACCGCCGTCGCCTATGCGTGCCTGATCCGGGGCTCGGCGGACGCCCTCGCCCTGTACGACACCAACGCGGGCAAGGTTCGTGCCGAGGTGCTCGACCTCAATCACGGCACCCAGTTCGCGCCCGCGTGCCGAATAGACGGCTCCGACGAACTCGCGGTGACGTCGAACTCCGACCTGATCGTCGTCACCGCAGGTGTCAAGCAGCGCCCGGGCCAGTCCCGGCTCGACCTCGCTGCGGCCAACGTCGAACTCGCCCAGGCGATGACACCCGCGCTGCTCGGCCTCTCCCCGGACGCGGTGATCGTGTTCGTCAGCAACCCGGTCGACATCGTCACCTACGCGGCAGCACGATCCGCAGGCGAGGGGGCGGCGCCTCGCATCTTCGGCTCCGGCACCGTGCTCGACTCGGGCCGCCTGCGCTTCCTCGTCGCGGAGCGCGTCGGGGTTGCCGTCGAGAACGTCCACGCCCTGGTCGTCGGGGAGCACGGGGACTCCGAGATCGCCCTCTGGTCGAGCACGACGATCGGCGGCGTGCCCGCGCCGGCATACGACCTCGGTGACGGTCCGGTGTTCGACGAGACGGTTCGCGCCGAGCTGGCGGCCGAGGTGATGCGCAGCGCCTACGAGATCATCTCCGGCAAGGGCGCGACCAATCTGGCGATCGGCCTGTCCACGGCGCGGATCGTCGAGGCCGTCCTCCGCGACCAGCACCGGGTGCTTCCGGTTTCCAGCCTGCAGACCGGCGCCAACGGCGTCGCGGGGGTGTGCCTGTCGCTGCCGACGATCGTCGACGGGCGCGGCGCCGCGCAGGTTCTCGAGGTGCCGCTGTCCGCCGACGAGGAGCAGGGACTGCACGCCTCGGCACGGGCGCTTCTCGACGTGCAGCGCGCGCTCGCACTGTGAGCCGAGAAGCGTCCCTCAGCCCGCGTACATCTCCTCGATCAGGTTCTTCGCGACCGTGGAGGCCGGATCCTGGCCGTTCGCTCCGGGCGCGAGGTTCGCCCACACGATCAGCGTGACCCCGTTCTCGGGGTCGGACCCCATGAACGAGTTGTAGCCGGGCAACTCTCCCGTGTGGCCGTACATCGGTCCCATCTTCGCGATCCCCCAGCCGTAGCCGGCGGCTTCGGGGTTGGACGGATCGGTGGGTGTGATGCTCTTCATCCGCTGTGCCTGCATGTCGGCGTCGAGGGCCTTGCCGCCGGCGAGCGCCTCCGCCCAGGTGGCGAGGTCCTCGGCGGTCGAGATCCCACCGCCCGCCGCCCACGTCCAGGACGGGTTGTGGTTGGTGACGTCGGTCGGCGGGAGGGTGCCGTCCTTCGCCTGTGTCTGCATGTCCTCGGGCAGCGCCGGATCGGTGAGGGTGAGCATGTTGGTGCCGAAGAAGTACCCGTGCGAGTACGGATCCGGGAGCGAGGTGTCCGTGGCGTCGGGGAACGACGAGTTGGTCAGCCCCGCGGGACCGATGATGCGGTCGCGGTAGATTTCCCCGAGCGGCTTGCCGTCGAGCTGTTCGGCGACGAGTCCCAACAGGACGTAGTTGGTGTTCGAGTAGTGGTAGCCCTGCCCGGGCGGGAAGTACGGCGGCTGCGCGAGCCCGATCGCGAGCAGTTCCTCCGGGGCCCAGACGCGCTCCGGCTGGTTGTCGAGCGCCTCGTTGACCTCCGGCGTCTCGCTGTAGTTGTAGAGCCCGGAGCGCATGTCGAGGACCTGCGCGACGGTGATGTTCTCACCGTTCGGCACGTCCGGACGGTACTTGGAGACGGGGTCGGTCACGGCGATCTTCCCCTCCTGCGCGAGTTGCAGGATCACGGTCGCGGTCCAGGTCTTGGTGTTGGAGCCGATGCGGATGTGGTCGTCGGGTGCGACGGCCCGGCCGCCGTCGCGCTCGGTGGTGCCGTAGGTGGCGGTCACCGTCCCGGACGGGGTACGCAGCAGCGCGAAGGCACCCGGGTACAGGAACTCCTCGGCGCCGTCCGCCAGCGCGGCCTCGAGACCGGCCTGATCGACCGGCTTCACGGCACCGGCGCCCGAGGTCGTCCACGCTCCGGCGGTCGAACCGGGAGTCGTGGAGGTGGCGTCCGAGGACGCGTCGTCGGAGTCGGAGCAGGCGCCGACGAACAGGGTCAGCGTCAGCACAACGCCCGCGACCCGCAGCAGTCGTCCAGGTACCGCATGACGGTTCATGGACTTTCACGCTACGCGGTGTCGACCACCAGTGTGAGGTGGTTCACTTGTGTGAACGAATCACCGGTGGCTCGTAGGCCCGGATCGGCGGGAGGTCACCGGCGAACCGCTCGATCTCGACCAACACGTGCTGCCCGGTGCAGCCACGCGCCAGCCGCGAGGTACCGACGTCGGGCGTCAGGACGTTCGGATTACCGTGCACACACATCGAATTCGGGTCGGACGGATCGAGCGGGTCGTACCAGGCGCCCGTCGACAGTTGCACCACCCCGCGCAGCAGGCCCTCGTCGAGCACCGCGCCGGCCAGGCAGGTTCCGCGGTCGTTGAACACACGGACGACGTCGCCGGCCTCGATCCCCCTCTCCGCCGCGTCGTCCGGGTGCAACCGGATCGGTTCGCGGCCACGGATTTTCGACGACTGACTGGTGGCTCCGTGGTCCAACTGGCTGTGCAACCGCGTCTTCGGCTGGTTCGCGATCAGGTGCAAGGGGAACCGCTCCGCACGCGCTCCCCCGAGCCATTCCTGCGGTTCGTACCAGGCCGGGTGCCCGGCGCAGTCGTCGTAGCCGAATCCGTCGATGTCGCTGGAGAAGATCTCGATCTTCCCGCTGGGGGTGCGCAGCGCGTTGCGCTCGGGGTCGTCGCGGAAGTCCTCGAACAGCGTCAGGTCGTCCTCGGTGCGCATCCGGACATGTCCCCTCGCCCAGAACTCCTCGAACGGCGGGGCATCTCCGCCGTCGGCCGCGACGAACCCGCGCCACTGCTCGTAGAGGTGCTCGATCCACTCCCCCGACGTGCGACCCTCCGTGAACTCCGCTCCGAACCCAAGTCGGCGTGCGAGCGCTGCGAAGGTGTCGTAGTCGTCCCGCGCATCGGCGAAGGGCTCCACCGCGGCCTGCATCGCGACCATCAAGGGGTCGTTCCTGGTGCAGGTGAGGTCGTTTCGCTCGAGTGACGTCGTCGAGGGCACCACGATGTCGGCGTGCTTGGCCATCGGGGTCCAGTACGGATCGTGCACGACGATCGTGTCCGGGCGGGACAGTGCCCGGCGCAGGCGCCCGAGGTCCTGATGGTGGTGGAACGGGTTTCCGCCCGCCCAGTACACGAGGCGGATGTCGGGGAAGGTGCGGGATTCGCCGTTGTAGTCGTACCGCTCCCCCGGGTTCAGCAGCAGGTCCGAGATCGCCGCCACCGGAATCGAGTCCGGCACCGGATTCTGTCCCTGGAACAGCGTCGGCAACGGGTAGGGCACCGGCGCGAGACCGGGCTCGTTCATCGACCCGTATCCGTGCCCGAACCCACCACCGGGAAGCCCGATCTGGCCGAGCATCGCGGCCAGCGTGATGCCTGCCCACGGCGCCTGCTCACCGTGCCGGACCCGCTGCAACGACCACGTGACCGTGACGAGGGTCCGTCCCGAGGCCATCCGGCGCGCCAGTGCGGCGATGTCGGCGGCGGGGATCCCGGACAGCCCCTCGGCCCAGATCGGATCCTTCGCGACCCCGTCCGCGCGGCCGAGCAGGTAGTCCTCGAACTTGTCGTAGCCGACGGTGTAGCGGTCCAGGAATGCGCGGTCGGCGAGCCCCTCCGTGGCGAGGACGTGACCGAGCGCGAGCATGATCGCGACGTCGGTGCCCGGCCGCGGAGCCAGCCACTCCGCGTCACCGTGCACGTCGTCGCGCAGTGGGCTGATCGCGACGACACGCCCGCCGCGCGCTCGCATGGCGTCGAGGGCGCCGCGGGTCGGGTGGTTGCTGGTACCGCCGTCGTTGACCGCGGTGTTCTTCAACGGGACGCCCCCGAAACACACCATCAGGTCGGTGTCGCGGGCGATGACGTCCCAGTTCGTGGAGCGGGCGAACAGCTTCCAATGGGTGCCGATCACCCGCGGCATGATGACGCCCGTCGCGCCCAGCGAATAGCTGTGCTCGGAGCGCGTGTAACCCCCGAGCATCTTCAGGAACCGGTGCACCTGGCTCTGCGCGTGATGGAACCGGCCGGGAGCCGACCAGCCGTACGAACCGCCGAAGATCGCGCGGTTGCCATGGGTGTCGACGACTCTCCGCAGCTCACCGGCCAACAGTTCCGTCAACTCGTCCCAGGTCACGGCGACGAACTCGTCGGAACCACGCCGGCCCGAGGGGCCGGGGCCGCCGTCGAGCCAACCGCGGCGAATCGCCGGACCCGCCACCCGCGACCGATGTCGCACCGAGCCCACCGCGTTCTCGAGGATCGGTGAGGGGTCGGCATCGCCTGCGAACGGGTGCACGGCCGTCACCTCGCCGTTCGCCGTCTCCGCCTCGAACATCCCCCAGTGCGCCATCTGCTGGCGCCGACCACTCGCCGACCTCATAACCGCCAGTCTGCCATCGCGCTCCACGCCGGCCGGCGCCCACGGTCGTGGCGTGGCACGGCACACGGGGACGTCGGCACGAGGAGTCGGTGAGCGTCGGCGGGACACTCGGGCGCGGCAGTGGCGGGGGCAGGCCACGCCAGAGCGTGGAACCGGACCTCGAACCCGACGAACTGCGCGACCCGCCCGCCGGAATCGGCGAGCGGGTCGCGCAGCTGCCGTGAGCGATCAGGGAAGGGCGGCGACCAGCTGTTCGACCGTCACGCGCGGGCCGGTGAAGAACGGCGTCTCCTCGCGCACGTGCATGCGGGCCTCCGTGGCGCGCAGGTCTCGCATCAGGTCGACGATCCGGTCCAGCTCCGGCGCCTCGAACGCGAGGATCCACTCGTAGTCGCCGAGCGCGAACGCGGGCACGGTGTTGGCGCGGACATCCGGGTAGCCGCGGCCGGCCTTGCCGTGATCGGCGAGCATCGTGCGGCGCTCGGCGTCCGGGAGCAGGTACCACTCGTAGGAGCGGACGAACGGGTACACGCAGATGTAGTTGCCCGGCGCCTCACCCGCGACGAACGCGGGCACGTGGCTCTTGTTGAACTCCGCGGGGCGGTGCAGGGCGACGTTGGACCAGACCGGTGCGCTGGCCCGACCGAGGATGGTGGTCCGACGGAAGTCGGCGTACAGCTTCTGCAGATCCTCGAGCTTCTCGGCGTGCGACCAGATCATGAAGTCGGCGTCGGCACGCACACCCGCGACGTCGTAGATACCGCGGACGACGGTGTCGGTGGCGTCCTGCCGCTCGACGGGATCCTCCGACGTCTCCCAGAAGGGGCCGAAGAAGGCCGTCGCGTCGTCGATCGCCTTGGTGCGGTCCTCGTCCAGCACTCCCGGCTGGACCTGGAACACCGAGAACATCGCGTATCGCAGGGTGGAGTTGAGCTTGTCGTAGTCGAGGCGTGCCATGGCCCTATCCTGCCACCCGCTCCACGAGCCGTGTCGCCGCACCGGTCGCCGATGCGACGCAGGCCGGGACGCCGACACCGTGCAGCATCGCGCCGGCGATCTCGAGGCCGTCGACGCCCGCGATCGCGGTCTCGAGCGCGGCCACCACGTCCAGGTGCCCGGCCCGGTACTGCGGGAGTCCACCGTGCCAGCGCTGCACGAACGCCGCGACGGGCTGGTCCCGGACACCGCAGACCGTCGCCAGGTCGGCGCGCGCGAGCGTGACGAGCTGTTCGTCGTCGGCGTCGACGATCGCCGCATCCCCGAACCGGCCGAAGGACGCCCGCGCGAGGGCCACCTCACGCACACCAAGATGGGGCCACTTGCGCGCGGACAACGTGAACGCCTTCGCAGCGAGGTTCTCACCGGTCGCCACCAGGATTCCCGAGTTGTCCGGCAACCCGGCCTCTCTCGGCAGCGCCAGCGCGACGACCACCGAGGAGGCCAGCGGGATGTCCGACGCGTGCGCCGCGGCCGCGGGCACGGCGTCGGCGAGCAGCGCCGCCGCACGATCGGCCGGGACCGCGAGGATCACCCCGTCCACGTCTCCGACCGGGTCCAGGGACCAGCCACGGCCCGCGCGCCTGAGCCCGCCTGCGGTCGCGGCGGTGTGGAACTCGGCCGCCGAGGCCACACGCAGTGCGTCCAGGAGGGTGCCGTAGCCGCCCCGCAGCGTGCCGAACACGGGCGCGTCCGACGGCGGCGGCAACGCTCGGCGGACCGCCTCGGTGAGGCTGACCGCGCCGGCGTCCAGGGCAGCCGCGAGGGTCGGGACCGTGGCCCGCACGCCCGCCGTGTCCGACAATCCCGAGTAGACGCCACCGAGCAGCGGATCGACCGACCGCCGAACCACCTGGTCGCCGAACCGATCACCGACGAGGGCCGCCACGGAGACATCGGCGGCGCGGTCCCAGTGCAGCGGGCGGGTGGGTTCGGCGTCGATCCGGGCGAGGGTCTGCGCGTCGACGAGTCCGGCCAGCGCGTCGGACCCCGCCGGAATCCCCATGAGGGTGCCGGTCGGCAGCGGGTGCAGCCGACCGTCCGCCCAGATCAGTGGGCGGGCACCGGACGGATGCTCGACCTGGTCCGAGAGGCCCAGCTCGGTGAGGAGCTGCGGGACCTCGGGGCGTCGCGCGATGAAGGCCTCTGCTCCGACGTCGACGGGGTCACCGGCGAGGGGGACGGTGCGGAGCTTGCCGCCGTACCGCTCCGACTCCTCGACGACGACGATCCGGGCGCCGGAGCCCAGCTGCTGCCGAAGTCGGTAGGCGGCGACGAGCCCGGAGATGCCGCCACCCACCACCGCAACCGTGGTCACAGCGAATGCACCAGCTCCACGACGTCGGTCAGCACGGCCGGGTCGGTGTCGGGCAGGACACCGTGCCCGAGGTTGAAGATGTGCCCGGTGGTGCCTGCGGCGATCGCCCGGTCCGCCTCGCCCGCGATGCGGCGCACCTCCTTCTCGACCGCGTCCCAGCCCGCGAAGAGGACCGCGGGATCGAGATTGCCCTGCAGCGCCTTCCCCGGTCCGACCCGTCGGCCGGCCTCGTCGAGCGGGATCCGCCAGTCGACGCCGACGACGTCCGCGCCGGCTTCGCCCATCACACCGAGCAGCTCTCCGGTGCCGACGCCGAAGTGGATGCGGGGCACGCCGGCCTCGGCAACCTCGGCGAACACCCGCTCCGAGTGCGGCAGGACGTAGGTGCGGTAGTCCGCTTCCGACAGTGCCCCCGTCCAGGAGTCGAACAGCTGGATCGCGTCGACACCGGCGTGGAGCTGCGCCTGCAGGAAGGCGATCGTGGTGTCCGCGAGCGCCCCGAGCAGCGCGTGCCAGGTCTTCGGGTCCGAGTGCATCAGGGCCTTGGTGCGCTCGTGATTGCGGCTCGGGCCACCCTCGACCAGGTAGGACGCCAAGGTGAAGGGGGCACCCGCGAACCCGATCAGGGGGGTGTCGCCCAGTTCGGCCGTGAGGAGCGAGATCGCCTCGGTGACGGCGCCGACCTCCTCGGCGCGCAGTCGGGGCAACGCCGCGACGTCGGCGGCACTGCGCACCGGATTCGCGACGACCGGACCGGTGCCCGCGACGATGTCGAGGTCCACACCCGCCGCCTTGAGCGGCACCACGATGTCGGAGAACAGGATCGCAGCGTCCACCTTGTGCCTGCGCACGGGCTGCATCGTGATCTCACAGACCAGCTCCGGGTTGAAGCAGGACTCGAGCATTCCGATCCCCGCCCGGATCTCGCGGTACTCGGGCAGCGAACGCCCGGCCTGCCGCATGAACCACACCGGACGATGGTTCGGCCGCCCGCCGGTGGCCGCGGCGAGCAGCGGCGCATCCGTCAGGCGCCTGCGGTACGCGTACCGCGCGCCGGTGGTCATTGCCGAATTCGTGTCTTCCAGATCGCTCATGTGTCCCAACGCTCGTCACCCGGTCCGTGCTACTCGCCCGTCATGCTGCCAGATCCACGGTCGCGGGACGTCCGGCGCGCCTCCCGCGCCGATCAACGGGGCCGGTCTACCGTCCGCTCTGTGACCATGTCCGGACCCAACGCCGAGCCCGCGCCGTTCCGTAGCGCGGTGGACTCCATGCACGCGGCATCGGTCCATCCGCAGATCGAGATCGGCCCGATCCGCCCACCTCAGCGGCTCGCCCCGTACAGCCATGCGATCGGCGCCGAGGTCCGGCATCCGCAGTCCGATGCAGTCGCCGAGGACTCCGAGGGTGACGCGTTCGGGCGCCTGATCCTGCTGTACGACCCCGCCGGGGACGAGGCATGGAACGGGACCATGCGTCTCGTCGCGTACATCCAGGCCGACCTGGAAGCCGACCTGGCGGCGGACCCCCTGCTGCCGGAGGTCGCATGGAGCTGGCTCGTCGACGCGCTCGACGCACACCACGAGCAGGTCACCGCCCTCGGCGGCACCGTGACGGCCACCAGTTCGGTCCGGTACGGGGACATCGCGGGACCGCCGCGTGCGCACCAGCTCGAACTGCGGGCGTCGTGGACGGCAGCGAGCACCGCGCTGGCACCGCACGTCGAGGCGTTCTGCGAGGTTCTCGCCGCGGCAGCGGGACTGCCGCCCGCCGGCGTGACGACGCTCGGGCGCTGAGTCCCCGCCGTTCTACCCGCTCGCCGACGCCGCGTCGGACGCCGTCCCTGCCCCGGCCCGCGCGCGAGTCCAGTCCAGGAACGCCGCCACTCGGGTGGTGACCTGATCACTGCGCACCGAATGGAAAATGTCGAAGGCGTGTTGTGCGCCCCTCAGCTCCGCGTACGCGACCGGACTGCTCGACACCGCCCGCAGCCGCCCGACGAAATCGCGCGCCTCGGCGACGGGGATGAGGGAATCGTTGGTCCCGTGGATGACGAGGAACGGCGGCGCATCGGCGTGCAACCTCGAGAGCGGTGACGCCGCCAGGTAGGAGTCCGGGAACACCGCGTCCTTCCCGAGCACCATCCGGGTCAGCTTCGACTCGACACGCATCCGGACCGCGGGGATGCCCGATTCGCCGGTGAAATCGTAGGCGCCGTAGAACGGCACGCACGCCTGCACCGAGGTGTCGACGTCCTCGAATCCCGGTTGCAGCGCCGGGTCGTTGCCCGTCAACGCGAGCATCGTGGAGAGGTGGCCGCCCGCGGACCCGCCGGTGACGGCGAGGAATCCCGGGTCGCCGCCGTACTTCGGGCACTCGGTGCGCATCCAGCCGACCGCCCGTTTGAGTGCGACGAGGTGATCGGGCCAGACGGCCCGGGGCGAGAGCGGGTAGTTCACCGCCGCGCACACCCAGCCGCGCGACGCCATCTCCACCATCAGCGGCAGCCCCTGCCGGTCCTTGTTCCCGATCACCCAGGCGCCGCCGTGCACCTGCAGCAGCATCGGCGCGCCCGCGGGCGTGTCCCGGTGGTGGTAGACGTCGACGTGGAAACGCTTGCCGCCGGGTGCGTACGCGAGATTCCGGATGCGGCGCACACCGTCACGGCGATAGGCGAACGGTCTCGACGACGCGCGCCAGTCGAGGGGGCCGCCCGGGGTGTCCACACCGGCCGAAACGAGCGCGGCGTCCATCTCGGCGCCTGCGCGACTGCCCGTGGCGACGGTCGCGGCCAGCCCCGCCACGGAGGTCGCCGCGAGCGCGAGCCCGATCCGATCGGTCGGGGTGCGCAAGCCCCGGCGGGCCACGTGGACTCCGGCATCGACGACGGTCGCCGCGAGAAGCTGGGGCGCCAACTCCGAGGTCAGCCAGCCTGCGAGGAATGCGGGTACGGCGGCGCGAGGACCGTCCATCGGGCGCAGCGCGTTCATGCTCGCAACCGCGTTCACCGCCTGCCGAAGTGCGAAAGTGACGCTCATCCGCTGCCTCCCACCGTTCCGGGCGTCGGGCGAAGACGCCGCGCCAGTCCCCGAATGGCCCATTCGATCGGTCGAGCCGACGCGATGGGTCATTCGGGAGTTCCCCGGGTCGAATGTAGAGCACGGCACGCTGGATCCGGGTCGTTCCGAAACGACGGTGGCCTCCGTCGTAAAGTCACTGACCATGTCGGAGCCGAGTGTCCCGTCGCCTGAATCCGCGGCGCCTGAATCCACCTCGCCTGGATCCTCCTCGCCTGGATCCGCGGCGGTTCCGCTCCTCGTCCCGTCCGGCGGGCTCCCCGAGGTGGTCGACACACCCCGCGCGGTCGCGGAGGCAGCCGCCCGGCTCGCCGGCGGCACCGGCCCCCTCGCGGTCGACGCGGAACGCGCTTCCGGTTTCCGCTATTCGAACCGCGCCTATCTGTTGCAGTTCCGTCGTGCCGGGGCGGGAACCGTCCTCGTCGATCCGATCCCCGTCGCGGACGATCTCGCTCCGCTCGCGGCCGTGGTCAACCCACTCGAATGGGTGCTGCACTCGGCGGACCAGGATCTGCCCGGGATGGCGGACCTCGGTCTTCGTCCGGCGTCGCTCTTCGACACCGAACTCGCGGGCCGGCTCGCCGGATTCGACCGGGTCGGGCTGGCCGCGGTCGTCGAGAGGCTGCTCGGCCTGGAGTTGCAGAAGGGCCACGGCGCCGACGACTGGTCCCGCCGCCCCCTGCCCGAATCGTGGCTGAACTATGCGGCGCTCGACGTCGAGGTGCTCGTGGAACTGCGCGACGCGATGGCAGCCGAACTCGATTCGCAGGGCAAGACCGACTGGGCTGCACAGGAATTCGAGCACATCCGACTCGCGGGACCACCGAAGCCGAAGCCGGACCGGTGGCGGCGCACCTCGCAGATCCATTCCCTGAAGTCACCTCGCCAGCTCGCCGCCGTCCGTGAGTTGTGGCGGGCCCGCGACGAGATCGCGGCGCGGCGCGACATCGCGCCGGGTCGCATCCTGCCGGATTCGGCGATCACGGCAGCCGCCGCCGCGAACCCGATGTCGGTGGACGCCCTCAGGGCACTGCCCGTCTTCGGCGGCCCTCGCCAGCGCCGCAGTTCGAGGGTGTGGCTGCAGGCTCTCGACCGGGCCCGGTCCCTGCCCGACTCCGAGCTGCCACCGGTGACGCAGCCGTTCACCGGCCCGCCACCCGCCGGGCGGTGGGCCCGCAAGCATCCGGAGGCCGCGGACCGGCTCGCGGCCGCGCGCGCCGGACTGTCGGCCCTCGGGGAGCAGGTGCGGGTTCCGGTCGAGAACCTGCTGACTCCTGAGGTGGTGCGCCGGCTGTGCTGGGACTTCGTACCGGCCGACCACGCCGGCGAGAACCTCGACGACCTGACCGCGTTCGTGGACGCGAGTCTGGTCGCCGGAGACGCCAGGCCGTGGCAGCGTCAGCTGACGGCCCCCGTTCTCGCCACCGCGCTGGGCGGACCGACAGCCGGTCGACGCCACCCGTGACGGTTACCTGACGCTGCCGGCGGCGATCATCAGGTCGGTACAGCGTTCGACGAGGACCTCGGTCTCCACCTCGACGGCGCCGTCGAGCCACGCCGTCAGAATCTGGGCGAGGCCGCCGACGACGAAATGGCCGACGAGGTCGAGCTCCGGCCCGGACGGCATGTCGTAGAAGTCGACGGCCTGGGCGATCGTCAATCCGACGAACATACGTACCGATTCGAGTCGCTGCTCCGCCAGCACGGTGTTCAGCGACGCGGAGAACACGAGCCGGCCGAGCCTGGGATCGTCCGAGATCTCCCGAACGAGGGTCGCGACCACGGCGCGGACGAGCGCGCGCTCCTCCTGCGGCGCCTCGGCGACCGCGCGCAGCGCGGATTCCGCGATCCGCCCGACCGCGTGCTCGTAGACCGCGACGGCGAGGGCCTCTCGGTCGGTGAACGACTCGTAGAAGTACCGGCTGGCCAACCCCGCACGCTTGCAGACCCCACGCACCGACAGCGCCGTCTCTCCGTCGGGGCCGCCGAGGAGGTCGAGGCCCGCCTCGATGAGCTGGGCGCGTCGTTCCGCCCGCCTCTGGTCGCCCTCGACTCCCGCATATACCCGCGCCGATGTCGTCATGCCGTCCATCCTCCCATCGACCGTTCATTTCCACGGGACCCTTGTACGCGGTACATATATCTGAGTACAGTCGTGTTCAGATACGGCCCGGCAGGGCCGAACGAGATACCTGGAGGGGCAGATGTCGGTGGCACCGGAAGCGGACGGGACGATCACGAGCGGCGCTCGCGAGGGAGCGGGGACCGACGCGGCGACGAGCGAGACCGCCGTACCCAGGCCGGCGGCGCCCAAGCCCGGCGCCCGTAAGCCGGCGGCGCGCAAGCAGGCATCGTCGACCGCCGCCGAGCCGGTCGAGCCCGCGGCACCGGCACCGACCACCCCCGCCGCTGCTGCCCCGGCAACACCCGCCGACAGGAAGATCCGGGCGATCGACGGCGGACCCGTCCTGCAGTACGTCGACGGGGTGTCCCTGATGGCGGGCGCGGCCAACGTCATCATGCAGCTGTCGTGGCCCGCCGTCGGCTACGGCGTGATGGAGAGCAAGGTCGAGTCGGGGCGCCTGCTGGACCATCCGATCAAGCGCAGCCGCACGACCCTGCAGTTCCTTGCGGTCGCGTCGTTGGGCACCGAGGACGAGAAGCGCCTGTTCCGCCGGGGCGTGAACCGGGCCCACGCCCAGGTCCGCTCCACCGACGAGAGCCCGGTCGAGTACAACGCGCTCGACCCGGAGCTGCAGCTGTGGGTCGCGGCGTGCATCTATCGCGGATTCGAGGACACCCACCGTGTCCTCCGCGGCGAGTACACGCCCGCTCAGCGCGAGTACTACTACCAGAAGGGGGCTGTCTTCGGCACCACCCTGCAGGTCAAGGAGGAGATGTGGCCCGAGACCCGCGACGCCTTCGAGGAGTACTGGCAGGCGTCACTGAAGAAGGTGCACATCGACGACCGCACCCGTGAGCACCTCGACTTCATCGCGCGCGCCAAGTTCGCGCACCCCCTCACGGCGAAGCTGATCGGCAAGACCAACCTCTTCATCACCAAGGGCTTCCTGCCGCAGGAATTCCGCGATCAGATGCACTACACGTGGACGGTGAAGGACCAGAAGCGTTTCGACCGCATGATGAAGGTGATCGCGACCGTGAACCGGCGGATGCCCACGGTTCTCCGCGAATTCCCCTACAACTACCTGATGACCGACCTGCGGTGGCGTCTGCGCACGGGTCGCTCGCCGATCTGACCGGCTACGCCCGACGGCGGCAGCCCGACGAACGACGTTGGCGGGCCGAGGTGAATCCTCGGCCCGCCAACATTTTTCGATTGCGACGTACCCGCGACTACTGAACCGACAGCGTCGCGGGTGCGGACTCCTCCCCCGCACTGCTGGCCGTGCTGAGCTTCTCGACGACGGTCAGGATCGTCGCAACGGCGGTGACGATGGATGCGATCTCAGAAGATCCCACGATTGTCCTCCCTCAATTGTGTGATTCGTGCCCGGCATGTGGACACACGACGACCGTACTGTCCACTTCGCCCGCGGTCACGACCTTGACAGGAGCGGCAGACGAACGGTAGCCGCGCCGCAGAACACAACCCACTCGCCCTCACCAGATTACGAGCTCCAGGGTGAATTCCATTGCGCTGCAGTTCGTCACGACGTACAAACGCAGCCACCTCCGACCCCGCGGGGGTCACGTGGACCGCGCAACCGACCGTGAGACGGATCACGCTGTCGTACGGCGTACATGGGACGGCGGTCACTCTCCGCAGGTCGGAGCGTCGGGCCCGGTTCGCCTCCCGTTCACCCGACAGCACCCACACCGTCGACTGCCCGGGTGAATTCGCGTGCGATCGAACACATCCCACCGGCGAGGGGTGTGACCCTCGACACGCTCAGCCCACCGGGGTCAACTGCGGACGCTTCGCGACACGGCCCGCCCCGGACGAGGTCCCGCGCATCCGTCGCCCCAGCCACGGGCCCAGGAAGCGGACCGCCCAGTCCACGTCGCCGCGGATGCGGTCTCCCAACCGCACCTCGGGCCGGGGGCCGAGGTCTTCCTGCCAGGACAGGTCCGAGCCCGGCAGCCCGAGGGCGCTGGCGGCCGCGGCAGCGAGCCGAGCATGGCCATCGGCGTTGAGGTGCAGACGATCCCAGCTCCACAGGCGCGGGTCCGTCGACACGGGGTACGCCTCGAGGTCGACGAGCGCCACGCCGTGCCTGTCCGCCGCGGCGCGAATCTCCGCATTGAGCGCCACGATGCGAGCCCGGATCGCCGAGCCGCCTGGCATCCCGGCGCCGAGCGTGGGGAAGGCCATGGTGAGCACCCGCGCTCCGGACGAGGTCAGGGCCTCGAACGCGATCTCCAACTCCCCGGCGACCGCATGCGGATCGAACCTCGGGCGCAGCAGGTCGTTGACTCCGGCCACGACCGAGGCGAGGTCGGGTTCCAGGGCGAGCGCGGGACCGAGTTGCTCCGTCCGGACCTGCGCGGCGAGTCTCCCTCGAATCGCCAGGTTCGCGTAGCGCACCTGCGGGTCGACAGCGGCGAGACGAACTGCGAGGCGATCGGCCCAACCTCGGTAGCCCGCGTCGTCGTCCCCGTCGTTGAGACCCTCGCTCTGACTGTCGCCGATCGCGACAAACCTGGTGAACACCCTGACAACACCCTTCCGAGCCGCCGCCTTCTACTCAACAAATTGACTATAGGGCTCGGCCCGCCGGCTCCACACGCAGGATCGCGGCGACACCCGCACCGGTGACGTAGACTAAGTTACCGACGGGTAGCGAACGCGCACGGCCGCTACCGGGCAATCACAGACCTCACCGCCTTCGACGCGGTGACGGTGAGCATCTCCACCAGGAGGAAACAGCGTGTCTCCATCCACTTCACAGGGCCGGGGGGTCGTCTTCGTCGACGGCGTCCGGACCCCCTTCGGCAAGGCGGGTGCCAAGGGCATCTACGCCGAGACCCGCGCCGACGACCTGGTCGTCAAGGCGATCCGCGAGCTGCTGCGCCGTAACCCGCAGCTGCCGCCCGAGCGCATCGACGAGGTGGCGGTCGCCGCCACCACTCAGACCGGTGACCAGGGACTGACCATCGGCCGCACCTCCGCCATCCTCGCCGGTCTGCCCGAGACCGTCCCCGGCTTCGCCATCGACCGCATGTGCGCGGGCGCGATGACCGCCGTCACCACCACCGCCTCCGGCATCGGCTTCGGTCAGTACGACGTGGTCATCGCCGGCGGCGTCGAGCACATGGGCCGTCACCCGATGGGTGAGGGCGCCGACCCGAACCCCCGCTTCCTCGCCGACAAGCTCGTCGACCCGTCCGCACTGGTGATGGGCAACACCGCCGAGAATCTGCACGATCGGTTCCCGTCGATCACCAAGGAGCGCACCGACGCCTACGCCGTCGCGTCGCAGGACAAGTACGAGGCCGCGCGCAAGGCGGGTCACATCGGCGAGATGCTCGCCCCCGTCGCCACCCGGTCCACCGCAGGCTGGGGCCTGGCCACCGAGGACGAGCCGCCGCGTCCAGGCACCACCGTCGAAGACCTCGCGGCGCTCAAGACCCCGTTCCGTCCGGCCGGGCGGATCACCGCGGGCAACGCCGCCGGGCTCAACGACGGCGCCACCGCCGCGATCCTCGCCGGTGAGGACACCGCCGCCGAACTCGGCCTGCAGGTCGGCATGCGGATGGTCGGCTTCGCCTATCAGGGCGTCGACCCCGCCGTCATGGGCATCGGCCCGGTCCCCGCGACCGAGAAGCTGCTCGCCCGGACCGGCCTGAGGATCGAGGACATCGGACTGTTCGAGATCAACGAGGCGTTCGCGGTGCAGGTGCTCGCCTTCCTCGAGCACTTCGGCATCGCCGACGACGATCCGCGCGTGAACCAGTGGGGCGGTGCCATCGCGTGCGGCCACCCCCTCGCCTCCTCCGGTGTACGCCTGATGACGCAGCTCTCGCGCCAGCTCGCGCTGCACCCCGATGTCCGGTACGGCCTGACCACCATGTGCATCGGTCTCGGCATGGGCGGCACCGTCATCTGGGAGAACCCCCACCACGTTGACTACAAGGCGGGAATCTGACATGACCGACATCGCAACAGCTTTCGCCGACGAGGTCGTGACGAACGCGCACACCAAGCTGGTGTCCGTTCCCGGCATCGAAGGCCCGGTGGCGCTGGTCACCCTCGACAATGGCCTCGACCACACCAAACCGAACTCCTTCGGCCCGCGCGGGCTGCTCGCGTTCGACGCCGCGCTCGACGCCGCGTTCGCCGCCAACCCGGCCGCGATCGCAGTCACCGGCAAGCCGTTCATCTTCGCGGCAGGCGCCGACCTCAAGGGAGTCCCTGCGATCACCACCCGTGAGCAGGGTCTCGAACTCGGCCACTTGGGGCACAAGGTGTTCCGTCGCCTGCGGGACTCGTCCGTTCCCACGTTCGCGTTCGTCAACGGCCTCGCGCTCGGCGGCGGACTCGAGGTGGGACTGCACTGCCACTACCGCACCTGTGCCGACAACGTGCCGGCCCTCGGCCTGCCCGAGGCGATGCTCGGGCTCGTTCCCGGCTGGGGCGGAACCCAGTTGCTGCCGAACATCGTCGGCCCGTCGAACGCCGTGACGATCGCGGTGGAGAACCCGCTCAACAACGGCCGCACGTTCGGTGCCGCGCAGGCCGCGAAGTTCGGCCTCGCCGATGCGGTCCTCGGCTCCGCCGACTTCCTCGAGCAGTCCCTCGCCTGGGCCGCCAAGGTCCTCGCCGGAGAGATCGTCCCGGCCCGCCCGGAGATCGACCGCGGTGCCGGCTGGGACGAGGCCATCGCCCGCGCGAAGGCCATCGTCGCAGGCAAGACCAGGAACAACGCGCCCGGCGCGGTGCGCACGGTCGAGCTGCTCGAGCTCGCCCGCACCACGGACCTGTCCGACCCGGCCTCGCTCGACGCCGGTTTCGCGGCCGAGGACGACGCACTCGCGGACCTCCTGATGACGGACGAGCTGCGCGCCGGCCTGTACGCGTTCGACCTCGTCAACCGTCGCGCCAAGCGGCCCGCAGGCGCGCCCGACAAGTCTCTCGCGCGCAAGGTGTCCGGCGTCGGCATCGTCGGCGCCGGTCTGATGGCGAGCCAGCTCGCGATGCTGTTCGTCAAGCAGTTGAAGGTGCCGGTGATCCTCACCGACATCGACCAGGACCGGATCGACAAGGGCGTCGGCTACGTGCACGCCGAGATCGACAAGCTCCAGGGCAAGGGCCGGCTGTCCCCGGACGGCGCGAACCGGCTCAAGGCGCTCGTCACCGGATCGCTCGACAAGGCGGCGTTCGCGAAGACCGACTTCGTCATCGAGGCCGTCTTCGAGAACATGGACGTCAAGAAGAAGGTGTTCGCCGAGCTCGAGGAGCACATCGCCCCCGAGACGATCCTCGCGACCAACACCTCCTCGCTGTCGATCACGGAGATGGCCGCCGACCTGAAGCATCCCGAGCGGGTCGTGGGCTTCCACTTCTTCAACCCGGTGGCGGTGCTGCCGCTGCTCGAGATCATCAAGGGTGAGAAGACCGACGACGCGACCCTCGCGACGGCGTTCGCGACCGCCAGGTCGCTGCGCAAGTCCGCGGTGCTGTGCGGCGACAAGGCCGGGTTCGTGTTCAACCGGCTCGTCACCCGCACCCTCGGCGAGGTCATGGCCGCCGTCGACGAGGGCACCCCGTTCGACGTCGCCGACAACGCGATCGCCGAGCTCGGCATGCCGATGAGCCCGTTCACCCTGCTCGCCCTCGTCGGACCCGCCGTCGCACTGCACACCGGCGAGACGCTGCAGGCGTCGTACCCGGATCGGTTCACGTCCTCCCCCGGACTCGAGGCGCTCGTCGAGGCCCGCAAGCCCGGCGTGTGGACGTACGGTCCCGAGGGGCAGGTCGTCGACCCCGAGGTGGCCGCACTGTGGCCGCAGGGCGACTCGCCGTCGACCTCGGGGCAGGTTCTCGAGCGGACCCGCCGGGCGTTCGCCGAGGAGATCCGCATCATGCTCGACGAGGGCGTCGTCGCGGCTCCCGAGGACATCGACCTGTGCCTGATCCTGGGCGGCGGCTTCGGGTTCTGGAACGGCGGCATCACCCCGTACCTGGACCGCACCGGCACGTCCGAGGCCGTCAACGGCGCACGGTTCCTGGCACCGGGCGTTGCCAGCGTGTAACCGAGTTCGGCCATGAACGGGCGCGGCGCGGGAAACCCCGTGTCGCGCCCGTTCGCGTTCCCCCGTCCGACACCGATTTCATGCATCTGACCAGGAAAAACCGTAGCGACACGCACGAGACACGGTATCCATCGGTGACGTACGACACGGTTTGCGCGATAGAGTGCACGAGCCCGTGATCCCGCGGCTGTGCATGGCCGCACCGACGAAAGGCCCCAGCACGATGCGATTACGCCCTTGGAGAAGTGGGAGGGCCGACAGCTCTCCCGAACGCACCGGACTGCTCAAGCGCGCGGTACTGGTGTCGATGGCGATCGTGCTACCGCTCGGGGCGTCGGTAGCAGGTCCGGTCGGCACCGCGAACGCGGCATTCGATCCGAACTTCGGCTTCGACTTCTGGGTCGACTCCGAGATGGGCCCGATCAAGTCACGCATCTTCCGCGCGGCGGACGGCAACACCGACCGCGTGGTGTACGCGCTCGACGGAATGCGTGCGCGTGACGACCTCAACGGCTGGGAGATCGAGACGAACGTGGCGCGGGCGTTGACCGCGTGGAACATCAACGTCGTGATGCCGGTCGGCGGCCAGTCCAGCTTCTACCTGGACTGGAACGCGCCGAGCACCTTCTTCGGCCTCGACGGTGGGTCGAGCTCCGGGTCCGCCGGCTCGTCCGCCGTGGGCTCGTCGGTCGTCGGCGCCGACGTCGCCGGGAAGCGGAACACCTACAAGTGGGAGACCTTCCTCACGCAGCACCTCCCCCGGGACCTCAGCAACCGGCTCGGCTTCCGGTCCACCCGCAACGGTGTCTTCGGACTGTCGATGGGTGGCAGCGCCGCGCTGGCCCTCGCCGGGTACTACCCGCAGCAGTTCAGCTTCGCGGGGTCCTACTCCGGGTTCCTCAACACCTCGGCTCCCGGCATGCGTGAGGCACTCCGCGTCGCGATGATCTCCGCGGGCGGATTCAACATCGACTCGATGGCACCCCCGTGGGGCCCGCAGTGGCTGCGCATGGATCCGTTCGTGTTCGCACCCCAGCTCCGGGACAACAACACCCGGCTGTGGATCGCGTCGGGCAGCGCTGTACCCGGCGCCGGCGACGTGAACAGTGCGCTCGGCATCGTCCAGGCCGTTCCGCTCGAGGCCCTCGCCCTGGCGAACACCCGAGCCTTCCAGGTCCGCATGGACAGCATCGGCGCGCGGAACGTCCACTACGACTACCCGCCGACGGGCGTGCACAACTGGAAGAACTGGGAGGACCAGGTCAACCGGATGTTGCCCGACCTCTCGGCCAACATCGGCTGACCTCCCGAACCGACGACGAGCGATCCGGCGCCGCACCCGTGTGCGGCGCCGGATCGGTCTGCGGTGACCGGGCCGGTCAGTGACCGATGCGGTCGAGCCACTCCATCAGACGCGGGAGCGCGAGGTAGGCGATCGTCGCGTGGGTCGCGTCGGGAACCTTCTCGTATGTCACGTCGACACCGATGCCGCGCTCGTGCGCGACGAATCCGTCGGTGTCCGTCGGGACGACCAGTTCGTCGTTCTCTCCCTGTGCGACGAACAGTGGCGCCGCGAACGCTGCGCCGCCTGCCGAATTCTGCTCGAGCAGGCCTTTCCACGGCTGCGTCGTGGTGGGGTCCGCGCGGGTGAAGTCGCCGACGAGCGGCCGACCGATCCTGTGCAGCTCGTCGATGCCGGTGAGCAGGCAGAGCCCGTTCATGGTCGGGGCCACGCCCAGCGCCGTCGGCGTCAGGATGTCCTCGAGCCGCGCGCCCGGAGTCGTGCCGCCGTACACGCCGGCATACGCGGTGAACGCGTACGAGCCGATGGTGACACCGGAGATGTCGTCCAGGTGTGTGCGCATCAGTGCCGGCAGATCGGCGGCCGGCGCGGCGACCGCGACCGCCTTCACGCTCAGTTCGGGGGCATGGGTGCCCGCCTGTTCGGCGGTGAAGAGAGCGGCCTGGCCACCCTGCGAATGACCCCACAGCACCACCGAGGTGCCGGCCTCGGCCTCCGGGATCGACCGGGCCGCGCGCACGGCGTCGAGCATCGTGTGTGCCGCGGTCACGCCGACCAGATAGGAATCGGGGCCGGTCGTTCCCATGCCCGCGTAGTCCGTCGCGACGACCGTGTAGCCGCGATCGAGGAGCAGTCGCAACCCTTCGATGCCGATGAAGGGGTCGAATCCTCGAGAGGGGGCGCACTCGGGTGCGGCCCCGGTGGTCGGGTGGCCCCACGCGAGCACGGTTCTCCCGCCGACGGGCGGCGGTCCGAGCGGGGTCACCACGATTCCGGTCACCACGATCGGTGCGCCTCGCAGGTCGGTGGAGCGGTACATGATCCGCCACGCCTTCGACTCCGCCGGGGTCCCGACCAGTCCCTCGTGCCGGACCAGCGTCCCCGCGGCACCGTCGGCCGCGTCCGGCGGTTGCTCGTAGAACTCCGCGAGCCCCTTCTCGTCGACGGCGTCGCCACCGACCCGGACGACGACCACGGCGGCGACGGTTCCCGCGACCGCGAGCGCGCCCGCGACGATGGCGGCCGGCACCCTTCGTGAACCGCGCATCGGGTTCCCCGTTCCCCGGCGCGGGTGTCGGCATGCGCCGGTTCGCCGGATGCGCGGAACCGTACCCGAACGCGCCGCCGATCTCTCGACGAGAGCAACCTCGGACGGATGACGCTGGTACCCCACGGCCACGCCACCGTCGATTAGCCTCGATCGGGTGAATCGATCTCTTCTCCGCGTGGGTGTCGCCGCGCTCGCCGTCACCGTCCTGGCCGGATGCTCGTCCACCTCGGACGACTCCGGCACGACCGACGCATCCGGGGACGCCCACTTCCCCGTCACCATCGAGAACACGTTCGGGACCACCACGATCGAGTCACGACCCGAGCGCCTCGTCACGATGGGATGGAATGCGCAGGACGTCCTGTACGCGCTCGACCTGAAGCCGGTCGGCCAACCGAAGTACGCGTACGGCGCCGACCCGAACGGTGTGATGCCCTGGGCGCAGCCCTACTTCGACGGCGACGTGACGACCCTCTACGAGGACCCGGCCACCGGTGAGCCGTCGGTCGAGACCATCGCCACCCTGGCGCCCGACGTGATCCTCGCCCCCTACGAAGGATTCGACGAGGCCTACTACAAGCAGTTGACGCAGCTCGCGCCGACGGTCGCCTACCCCGGTGGCGCCTGGCAGACGACCTGGCAGGACCAGACGACGATCATCGGACAGGCCGTCGGCAAGCCGGACGAGGCGCAGGCACTCGTCGACGGGCTCGACGCGACCCTCGCCGACACCGCCGCCGACCACCCCGAGTTCGCGGGGAAGACCCTGACGGTGGTCAACCTCGACACCGCGACCGGCCAGGCGAACGTCTACCTCCCGACCGATCCCCGGGTCCAGGTGCTCACCGAACTGGGCTTCGTCAACGCTCCCGGCGTCGAGGCGCTCGCGCAGGACAACCCGGAGGGCAACTTCTACAAGTCGATCTCCCTCGAGAACCTGCGCGACATCGACGCCGACGTCGTCGTGGCGTTCGGCATCCAGGGCACCTCCGAGTTGGCCGCGAATCCCGCGCTCGCCCAGTTGTCCGCCGTGGGCCGCAACTCCGCTGTCGTGATGACCGAGCAACAGGTCATCGCGGCGCTGAGCAACGTCAACGTGCTGAGCATCCCGTGGGTGCTCCCGACCATCGTTCCGGAACTGTCGACGGCGGCCACCAACGCCGGATGAGCGGGCGTGTCGGCGCCGCCGGCCGCGCCCGAGCGGCGCCGCCGACACGGCACAGTGTGGTGACGAGCACATCGGCCGGATTCGCAGTAGCGTCGTAGTGCTCCGGGTGTGGCGACGCAATGGGGCGTCGGCCCGGAGGTGCGGCGGCTGAGAGGCTGGGCTGACATGGCGACGAGCGACACCTCCTTCGGCGGAAGCGGTTCCGGGGCCACCCACACGAGCGCCGGGAACGCGGTGCTGATCGCCGCGGCCGCAGCTCTCGGCGGGTTCCTGTTCGGTTACGACACCGCCGTCATCAACGGCGCGGTCGGCGCGATCCGCGACAAGTACGACATCGGAGCGGGCGGAACCGGTCTGACGGTCTCGCTGACACTGCTCGGCGCCGCGCTCGGCGCCTGGATCGCGGGCGATCTCGCCGACCGGCTCGGCCGCATCCGGGTGATGCAACTCGCCGCGCTGCTGTTCATGCTGGGGTCGATCGGCTCGGCCTTCCCGTTCAGCATCTACGACCTGACCTTCTGGCGCATCGTCGGTGGCGTCGGGGTCGGCTTCGCGGCGGTGATCGCGCCCGCCTACATCGCCGAGATCTCCCCCGCCGCGATCCGCGGCCGGCTCGGATCGATGTACCAGCTGGCGATCGTCCTCGGTATCGCCATCTCCCAGCTCGTCAACTATGCGCTGCACGAGGCCGCCGGCGGGGACGCGCGCGGGACCCTCGCCGGCATCGAGGCCTGGCAGTGGATGCTCGCGCTCGAGGCGATTCCCGCCCTGCTCTACCTCCTGATGACCTTCCCGATCCCGGAGTCCCCGCGGTTCCTGATCCTGAAGGGCCGTGACGGCGAGGCACGAAGGATCCTCGCGGACGTCGAGGGTGGCGGCGAGGAACACGTGACGAGCCGGTTCGCCGAGATCCGTGAGTCACTGCGCGAACGAACCGCCAAGATCAGTGTGCGGCAACTGTTCTCGAAGGACATGGGGGTGGCACCGCTGGTCTGGGTCGGTATCGCTCTCGCGGCCCTGCAGCAGTTCGTCGGCATCAACGTCATCTTCTACTACTCGGCGACGCTGTGGGAGGCGGTCGGATTCGGTGAGGACCGCTCACTGCTGATCAGCGTCGTCAGCGCCCTCGTCAACATCGTCGGCACCTTCGTCGCGATCGCCGTGATCGACCGCATCGGACGCAAACCGCTGCTCCTGATCGGTTCCGTCGGCATGGCCGTGTCGCTGGGCATCACGGCGATCTGCTTCAGCTCCGCCGTCGTGACCACCGACGCCGACGGCGACTCCGTGGCCACCTTGTCCGGCGCCAACGGCACGATCGCCCTGATCGCCGCGAACGCGTTCGTGTTCTTCTTCGCCTTCTCCTGGGGTCCCGTGGTGTGGGTCCTCATCAGCGAGATGTTCCCCAACCGGATCCGCGCTGCCGCCGTCGGTGTCGCGACCGCCGCCAACTGGGTGGCGAACTTCCTCGTCTCCGCGACCTTCCCGTCCCTGGCCGACTGGAACCTGTCGCTCACCTACGGCGGCTACGCCGTCATGGCGGCGCTGTCGTTCTTCGTCGTCTGGAAGTTCGTGGTCGAAACGCGGGGACGCACGCTGGAAGAGGCCGGCTGACCCGGCCCGGTCACGGTTTCGGGGTGATCTCCGACTCGGCGCTCGGGCCCGGCGTCACGTCGTCGGACCGCAGCCCCGACACCCAGCCGGTGATCTGGCGGGCGAGGTCCTGAGCGGTCAGCCCGATCTCGGCGAGCACCTGGTCGCGCGAGGCGTGGTCGAGGAAGCGCTGCGGGACGCCGACGTTGCGGGTGGGGGTGTCGACATCCGCGGCGCGCAACGCGCCGGAGACCGCCGACCCGATGCCGCCGTGCACGCCGCCGTCCTCGACGGTGACGACCATCGAGAAGTTCCGGCCCAGGTCGACGATCGCGTCCGCCACCGGGAGCACCCACCGGGGATCCACCACGGCGGCCGAGATTCCCTGCTGCTCCAGACGTTTCGCCGTCTCCAGCGCCATAGCGGCGAACGAGCCGACCGCGACGATCAGCACGTCGCCGCGACGGTCGGCGGGCATGGCGAGCACGTCCACTCCCCCGATGCGTTCGAGCGCCGGGATGTCGTCACCGACCGCACCCTTGGGGAACCGCAGCGCCGTCGGCCCGTCGGAGATCGCCAGCGCCTCGCCCAGTTCCTCCCGCAGCGTCGCGGCGTCGCGCGGCGCGGCCACCCGCATCCCGGGCACGATCCCCAGCAGCGAGAAGTCCCACATGCCGTTGTGGCTGGCACCGTCGGAGCCGGTGATGCCGGCCCGGTCCAGTACCAGGGTCACGGGCTGCCGGAGCAGCGCGGCGTCCATCAGCAACTGGTCGAAAGCGCGGTTGAGGAACGTCGAGTACACGGCGACGACGGGGTGCAGCCCGCCCAGTGCCAGTCCCGCAGCCGAGGTGACGGCGTGCTGTTCGGCGATTCCGACGTCGAACATCCGGTCGGGGAAACGCTCGCCGAACGCGGTGAGCCCCGTCGGCCCGGGCATCGCCGCGGTGATCGCGACGATGTCCTTCCGCTCGGTCGCCCGGTCGATCAGTTCCTGCGAGAACACCGACGTCCAGTCGGCGACCGGGCTGGACGTCGAACGGCCGGTGAGCGGGTCGATGACACCGGTGGCGTGCATCTGGTCGGCGACGTGGTTCTCCGCGGGCGCATAGCCCATCCCCTTGCGGGTGACGGCATGCACGATGACCGGGCCACCGAAGGACTTGGCTCGCCGCAGCGCCGACTCCATCGCCACCTGATCGTGCCCGTCGACCGGTCCGAGATACTTGATCCCGAGATCGGTGAACATCACCTGCGGGCTGACCATGTCCTTGATGCCGGCCTTCATCCCGTGCAGCAGCTGGTACGCCGCCCGGCCGACCCACGGCATCTTCTTGACCATGCGGCGACTGTTGTCCAGCACGCGCTCGTAGCCGGGCTGCAACCGGAGCGCGGCGAGGTGGTCGGCGAGCCCGCCGATGGTCGGGGCGTACGAGCGGCCGTTGTCGTTGACGACGATGACCACGGAGCGGTCGCCGCCCGCCGCGATGTTGTTGAGCGCCTCCCAGCACATGCCGCCCGTGAGGGCGCCGTCGCCCACGATCGCGACGACGTGCCGGTTCTGGCCCGTCAGCTGGAACGACTTCGCGAGCCCGTCCGCGTACGACAGCGCAGCCGACGCGTGCGAAGACTCCACCCAGTCGTGCTCGGACTCGGCGCGGCACGGGTACCCGGACAGTCCGCCCTGTTTGCGGAGCGTGTCGAAGCGGTCCTTGCGTCCCGTGAGGATCTTGTGCACGTACGCCTGGTGGCCGGTGTCGAACAGCACGGCGTCACAGGGCGACTCGAACACCCTGTGCACGGCGAGCGTCAACTCGACGACGCCGAGGTTGGGACCGAGGTGCCCGCCGGTCGCGGACACCTTCTCCACCAGGAACTCGCGGATCTCGGAGGCGAGTTCGCGCATCTCGGCAATGGTCAGGCCGTCGAGGTCACCGGGTGACTGAACTCGAGAAAGGACACCCAACGAGATCGCTCCCTCCGCAGGCTTGCACCCTTGACGCCGACCGCTGGTCGGCCGATCCCGACCAGTCTACGGAGGGTGTGGGGCGACGAACGCCAGGTGTGCCGTCCGACCCCGCCCCGATGCTGGCTGCCTGCTCCATTATGACCGGCGCGGTGAGTCGAATCACAGGGCCGCGGGTGCGCACGCCACTCGATTTCCGCCACCCGGCCGCGCGCGGACCGCGGCGCGGCCGTGTGGCGGCACGTCCGTCGGAATGCAAACCTGGACGCCATGCGAACCGTGGTGGACACGATCATCGGCGAGGTGTTCGAGCGTTGCCGGGAGAACCGGGACGGCACCCTGGCCGACTACATTCCCGAACTCGCCGAGGTCCCGCCCGACACCTTCTCCCTGTGCGTCGCCACCGCCGACGGGCACGTCTACGAGGCCGGGTCCTCCGACGTCGAGTTCACCATCCAGTCGATCTCCAAGCCGCTGACGTACGGGCTCGCCCTGGCGGACCGCGGCGCCGACGCCGTCGCCGCCAAGATCGACGTGGAGCCGTCCGGCGAGCCGTTCAACGAGATCAGCCTCGACCCGGTCACCGAGCGGCCCCGCAACCCCATGATCAACGCCGGCGCCATCACGGCGGCATCACTGATCGCAGGCACCGACGCGGCGGACCGGTTCGAGCGGATTCGGCGGTGCTACTCGGCGTACGCGGGTCGCGAACTGGGCATCGACCACGACGTCTACGCATCCGAGGCCCGAACCGGGCACCGCAATCGAGCCATCGGCCACATGCTCCGGTCGTTCGGCATCATCGGCGACAACCCCGAGGACGCGGTCGACCTGTACTTCCGCCAGTGCTCGATCAACGTCACCACACGCGATCTCGCGCTGATGGCCGCGACCCTCGCCAACAACGGCACCAACCCGCTGACCGGGGACTGTGCGCTCGCCCCCGAGCACGTCGAGCGGGTGCTGTCGGTGATGACCTCGTGCGGCATGTACGACGCCGCGGGCGACTGGATCGCCCGCGTCGGGCTCCCGGCGAAGAGCGGAGTCGGCGGGGGCGTCCTGGCGGTGTTGCCGGGCCAGATCGGCATCGCCGTGCACTCACCGCGGCTCGACGCCCACGGCAACAGCGTGCGCGGGGTGCAGGCGTGCCGCGAGTTGTCGAAGGCGCTCGAACTGCACTTCCTGCACGTCGGCCGGGCCGCCAGGTCCGCGATCCGGTCCAGCTACACCGTCGCCGAGGCGCCGTCCCGGCAGCGTCGCACCGACGACGAACGGGCCGCGCTGGCTGCTCACGGTTCCCGGGCCAGGGTGTACGAACTGCACGGCGACCTGCTGTTCGCCGGCGCGGAGTCCGCGGTGCGGAGTGTCGAGGCGCAGTCCGACAGCGTGGACGCCGTCGTGGTGGACCTGCACCGGGTGGACGAGGTCGGCGACGTCGCGCGCCGCATGCTCGCGAACCTCCGGGACAACCTGGAAGCGCAGGGACGTTCCTGCGCGTTCGTCGACCCGGACGGCCATCTCGGCGCCGTCACGTCGAGCGTGGATCCCGCCACCCGCGGCGGCCGGGTACTGGTGGACCTGGACAGCGCCCTGGAATGGGCGGAGACGGTGATCCTCGACCGGCACTGCCTCGTCGGTCGCGTACCGGTGTCTGTCGAGCCGGCGGATCATCCCCTCTTCGCGGCGCTGCGGCCCGATCAGGTCGACGGCCTGGTCCCCCGGCTCCCCGTCGTCGAGTATCCGGGTGGAACCACCGTCGTGCGGCGCGGTGACCCGCCGATCGGTATCGCCCTGATCCTCAGCGGCCGGGTCAGCACGACCGTCACCGGCCCCAACGGCACGACCCACCGGATCACGACGTTCGCGGCGGGGATGACGTTCGGGGAGCTGCCCACGCTCACCGGCAGCGCATACCTCGCCGACATCCGGGCCGACACGCCGCTACGGCTCGCGGTCCTGACGCCGGAGCTCTTCGCCGAGCTCGGAGCATCGGCCCCGGAACTGAAGGTGGCCCTGCTCGAACGTCTCACCGAGAGCGCGTACAAGCAGCTCGACACGGTGATCCGCGGCCTGGGCGCGAAGGGACCGATTCTCGCCGTCCGGTGAGCGGCGTCCCGGGCCGCTACAGTCACGGCATGTCGAGTTCTCGGGTGCCGTCCGCAGGTCTCGTTCCGTCCCGCCGGGTCCGGCTGTCGGTCCTGGCGCTGCTGACCGTCGTCGGCTTCGTCGCACCGAACGCCTTCGTGTACCGGTGGTTCCGGGAGAACGGCGTGTCCGTCGCGAGCACCCGCGCCTTCTTCGCGCACTGGACCGACTCGCTCCCGGCGTCCCAGCTGACGCTCGATCTCGGGCTGACCACCGGCACGTTCTGGCTGTGGTCGTTCTGGGACGCACGCCGGCGCGGCGTCCGCGGTTGGTGGACGGTGATCCCCGCGACCAGCGGCGTCGGGATCTGCTTCGGCGTCCCGCTGTACCTCCTGCTGCGGGAACTCGCCGACGGCCCGGCCTGATGCCCGTCGGCGCGTCGCGGTAATTCCGTTGCCCGAACCGCCGAAATCGGACAGTCTGAACGCATGCCTTCCGACACCGATCTCGCGATCGACACCCACGGCCTGGTCAAACGCTTCGGCTCGACCGTCGCCGTCAACGGTGTCGATCTGTCCGTACCCCGTGGTGGCGTCTACGGGGTCCTCGGACCCAATGGCGCCGGCAAGACCACGACGATCCGCATGCTCGCCACGCTCCTCGACATCGACGACGGCAGTGCCCGCGTCCTCGGTCACGACGTCACGCGCGAAGCCGACGCCGTCCGCGGCAAGGTGGCGCTGACCGGCCAGTTCGCCTCTCTCGACGAGGACCTGACCGGCATGGAGAACCTGCTGTTGCTCTCGCGGTTGTACGGCTTCTCACGATCGGGTGCCCGGGCACGCGCCGATCAGCTGCTGGCCGCGTTCGACCTCACCGTCGCCGCGGGCAAGCAGGTCAAGAACTACTCCGGTGGCATGCGCCGCCGGCTCGACATCGCGGCGTCGATCATCGTGACGCCCGAGCTCATCTTCCTCGACGAGCCGACCACCGGCCTCGACCCGCGTAGCCGCAATCAGGTGTGGGAGATCGTCCGCGCTCTCGTCGCGGGCGGCACGACCGTCCTGTTGACCACCCAGTACCTGGACGAGGCGGACCAGCTCGCCGACCGCGTCGCCGTCATCGACCGCGGTCAGGTCATCGCCGAGGGCACCACGGGCGAACTCAAGGCCTCCGTGGGGTCGGGTGCGCTGCACGTCCGGGTCGCGGACGCCGCCCGGCGCGAGGACGCCGCGGTCGTGCTCGGCACCGTGCTCGGCGTCGACATCGCGCGGGAGCCCGATCCGGCGGCGGTCACGGCCCGCATCGACGACGCCGAGCGGGTGGCCCGCGCGCTCCCCGCGCTGAACGAGGCCGGAATCGCCGTCACCACCTTCGCCCTGGGCCAGCCGAGTCTCGACGAGGTGTTCCTCGCGCTGACCGGCCATCACGCGGAGTCCGACGACACCACCGCTGCACTGGAAGGAACCCCGTCATGACCTCGACCACGGTCACCACCGCCTCGCCCGCCGCGGCGGTGGGTGCGGCACTCACACTGGACGGTCCCCGCCCGAAACGGCCGAGCGCCGTCGCCACCTCGCTGTCGTTCGGCTGGCGGGCGCTGTTGAAGATCAAGCACGTTCCCGAGCAACTCTTCGACGTGACCATGTTCCCGATCATGTTCACGCTGATGTTCACGTTCCTGTTCGGAGGCGCACTGGCCGGGTCCACCGAGGCCTACGTGCAGTTCCTCATCCCGGGCATCCTGGTGCAGACCGTGGTGATGATCACCATGTACACGGGCCTGACCCTGAACAAGGACATCGAGAAGGGCGTCTTCGACCGGTTCCGCTCGTTGCCGATCTGGCGGCCCGCACCCCTCGTCGGCGCGCTGCTCGGGGACATGGTGCGCTACACGATCGCCTCGATCATCGTGATGGTGCTCGGCCTGATCCTCGGGTTCCGGCCTGCGGGCGGGATCGTCGGGGTGGTCGCCTCGATCGCCCTGCTGTTGCTCTTCTCGTTCGCGATGTCGTGGATCTGGACGATGTTCGCGATGCTGATGCGCACCGAACAGGCCGTCATGGGCGTGTCGATGTTCATCCTGTTCCCGCTCACCTTCGCGTCCAACATCTTCGTCGACCCCTCGACGATGCCCGGCTGGCTCCAGGCGTTCGTGGACGTGAATCCGATCAGTCACCTCGTCACCGCCTGCCGGGACCTGATGTCCGGAACCGCCGCCGTCGGTCAGCTGTGGACGGTGTTCGCCTGGTGCGCCGGCTTCGTCGTGATCTTCGGCCCGATCACGATGCGCCTGTACAACCGCAAGTCCTGAGAACGCGCGAAAGGCCCGGTCCCGATGTGGGACCGGGCCTTTCGCGTCCGGTCAGACCTTCGCGTACTCCTCGTCCGCGGCGGACGGCTGCAGGTCGATCGTGGTGCGGAGCGGCTTGTTCGGCAGGAACGCGACCGCGATCACGGTGACCACGGAGACGGCCGCGGCGATCAGGAAGATCCGGCCGGTCGCGTCGCCGTACGAGGCCCTGACGACATCCCGGACGGGTTCGGGGAGCGCCGCGAGGTTCAGGCTCCCGCCTCCCCCGGTGGAACCCTGGGTGTCGATGCCGAGCTTCGCGAATCCGGACGCCGTGAGGTCGGTGACGCGGGTGGCGAGGACCGATCCGAGGACGGACACGCCGATCGCGCCGCCGAACGTCCGGAAGAACGCGACCACGCTGGACGCAGCGCCGACGTCGTGGACGCTCACCGTGTTCTGCACCGCGAGCACGACGTTCTGCATGAGCATGCCGGTGCCGAGGCCGAGGAGAGCGATCATGAGGCCGATCAGCGGGATCGCCGTCTCGTGGTCGACGGTCGAGAGCAGTGCGAATCCGACGACCTGCAGGAACGCTCCCGCGACGACGAAGCTCTTCCACTTGCCGTACCGGGTGATCAGCTGTCCCGACCCGACCGTGCCCGCCAGCATGCCCGCCACCATGGGGATGGTCAGCAATCCGGCCTCGGTGGGCGAGAAGCTACGTGCGGTCTGGAAGTACTGCGTGAGGAAGGTCGTCGCGCCGAACAGTCCGATGCCGACGGCGATCGAGGCGACGATCGCGAGCGCGGTGGTCCGCTCGGTCACGATCTTGAGCGGGATGATCGGCGACGTCGCCCGGCTCTCGACGACTACGGTCGCGATCAGCAGCAGCACACCCGCGCCCACCATCAGCGCGGACTCGACGGAGATCCAGTCGTAGTAGGTGGCCTTGCCCGCGAACGAGACCCAGATCAGCAGGACCGACACGCCCGCGGTGAGCAGGGTGGCGCCCGGCCAGTCGATCTTCACCCCGTCGACGCGGGTGGTCTCGATGTGCAGCGTCTTCTGCAGCAGGAACAGGGCGATGACGGCGAGCGGGACGCACACGAAGAAGCACCAGCGCCAGCCGAGGGTGTCGGCGATCACGCCGCCGAGCACGGGGCCGCCTGCCATCGACACCGCCATGACGGCACCCATGTAGCCGGAGTACCGGCCACGGTCGCGCGGCGGGATGATGGTGCCGATGATGGCGACGACCAGCGCGGTCAGTCCGCCCATGCCGATGCCCTGGATCACGCGGGCGCCGAGCAGGATCGGCACGTTGTGGGACAGTCCGGCGATGACGGAGCCGACGACGAAGATCACGATCGCCGACTGGACCAGGACCTTCTTGTTGAAGAGGTCGGAGAGCTTGCCCCAGATCGGCGTCGATGCGGCGGTCGCGAGCAACGCGGCGGTGATCACCCAGGCGTACTGGGTCTGTGACCCGTTCAGGTCACCGATGATCGTGGGCAACGCCGTCGAGACGATGGTGGAACTGAGAAGTGCGGTGAACAGCGCGGCGAGCAGTCCGGCGAGGACCTCGAGGATCTGCCGGTGGCTCATCAGTTCCTCGGTGCCCGTCGCGCCTGCCGTCACCTCGCCGCGGTCGTGTGTGGCTGTCGTGGTCATGCCAGACCCCCTTCGTTCGGTGTGATGGCTCCGACTGCGGGGGTCCGAGCCGGGGTGGAGAAGGTGTGGATGAGGTGCCTCAGGGCGGTCAGGGCGTCCTCCGCCTCGCCCTGAGTCCACGTCGCGAGCCGTTCGCGCAGGTTCTCGGCCCGCAGCGCCTTGCTGTCCGCCAGGATGCGGCGTCCGGCGTCGGTGACCTCGACCAGGGATGCGCGTCCGTCGTCCGGGTCCGGACGACGCACGACGAGGCCGGCGTCGACGAGGTCGGCGATCTGCCTGCTGAGCGCGGACTGGCTGACGCACAGGCTCAGCGCCAGTTCGTTCTGCCTGCAGGGCTCGCTGTGTGCGAGGACGTGCAGGACTCCGGTCAGTGCGGGCGGAAGACCCGTCACGGCACCGCCACCGAGTGCGCCGCGAAGCACCCGCCCGAAGAGGAACACCTCTTCGACGAGATCGGCTGCGGTCTCGGCCTGGACGGTCATCGGTCAACTCCTGTAAAGGTAAAGGCACCTTTAATATACTTGCGTCATACAACTATATATTTTGTTGCGGACCGCAAGCAAGTTCCGGCGAGTGTGACTCCCGCCGCACCGGGACGACCGTGATCAGCGCGTCAGGCGCGCGATGCACTCCATGTGATGAGTGAGGGGAAAGGCGTCGAAGGCGCGCACGTCCTCCAACCGGTAGCCGTGCTCCCGGTACAGACCGATGTCACGACCGAAGGACGCGGGATCGCATCCGACGTGAATGACGGTCCGGGGGCCCGCGGCAGCGACGGACTCCACGACCTCGCGCCCCGCACCCGCCCGCGGCGGGTCGAGAACCACGGCGTCGACGTCCCCCGCCAGCAGGACCGACGCGTTCTCCACCCGAGCTGCCTCCAGCCGCACCTGCGGCAGATCCACGAGTGCCCGCCGACCGTCCTCGACGGCGCCGCGGCTCGACTCGACCGAGAGGACCGTGCCTCGCTCCCCCACCCGTGCGGCCAGCGCTGCCGCGAACACCCCGACACCGCCGTACAGATCCCACGCGACGTCCCCGGCGCCGAGGCCGGCCCACTCCGACACGACCTCCGTGTACCGATCGGCCGCACCGCGGTGCGCCTGCCAGAAGCCCGTGGCCGACAGTTCCCACTCTCGTCCGGCCACCCGCTGCACCGCTCTGCCGCTGCCGATCACGGGATGTTCCCGACGTCGCCGTGCCGAGGCGGCCCGTCGGGCGGTGGCTCCTCGCCGCCCGGGGCTGCGCCGACCGGTGCGGCTGACGTCCGCGGGTTCGATCTCGACGACGTGGCGGACCCCGTTCGAGTCGACTGCCACCAGCAGTTCCGCCCCCGGTCGCCAGGTCCGCTCGGCGAGGCCGTCGTACATTCCGCCGACCGGCTGCGGGCACGCGAGCGTGGTGACGACGGCGCTGCTCCGGTAGCCGTGGAACCCGGCACGCCCGTCGGCGTCGACGGCGAGCCTCAAGCGGGTACGCCAACCCGAACCGTCGCCCGTACCGGGGAGGTCCTCGACCTCCACCTCGCGGTCGACGCCGCCCAGCCGCCGGAGCTGCTCCTCGACCACGGACGCCTTGATCGCCCGCTGCGCCGACAGGGTGGCGTGCGACAGATCGCAACAGCCTGCGCCGCCGGGACCGGAGATCTGGCAGAGGGGATCCACCCGGTCTGCGGACGCCTCCACGACCTCCGTCACGTCGGCCCGGCAGAACGATCCACCGCGATCCTCGGTCACGCGAGCCCGGACCAACTCCCCCGGCAGACCGTGCCGGACGAAGACCACGCGACCCTCGTGCCGGGCCACGCAGAACCCGCCGTGGCCCGGATTGCCCAGTCGCAGCTCCAGTTCCGTGCCGACCCAACTGTCGGTCATCGGTGCCCGTCCGAGGTGCCCTGGTCCGGAGCGTCGAAACCGCGCCGGGTGCCGCCCGGTCCCGCCGGGACGGTGTAGCGCTTGACCCGCTCGGACGAACTCAACTGCCACGGAACGGACGTCACCATCACTCCGGGCTGGAACAGCAACCTGCTCTTGAGCCGCAGAGCGCTCTGATTGTGCAGGATCTGCTCCCACCAGTGACCCACCACGTACTCAGGGATGAACACGGTCACGACGTCCCGGGGAGAGTCACGGCGGACCCGCCTCACGTAGTCGAGCACCGGCTTCGTGATCTCCCGATAGGGGGACTCGATCACCTTGAGCGGCACGGTGATGTCGCTCTTCTCCCACTCCCGGACCAGGGCCCGCGTGTCCGGATCGTCCACGTTGACCGTGATCGCCTCGAGCGTGTCCGGCCGGGTCGCACGGGCATAGGCGAGCGCACGCCGCGTCGGCATGTGCAGCCTCGACACGAGCACGATCGAATGGGTCCGGCTGGGCAGCACCCCGTCCCACTCCTGCTCCTCGAGTTCCGCTGCAACACCGTCGTAGTGCCGCCGAATGGACTTCATCAGCACGAAGATCGCGACCATCGCCACGATCGCGATCCACGCGCCCGCCGCGAACTTGGTGATCAGCACGATGACCAGCACGGCGCCGGTCATGGCGAGACCGATCGAGTTGATGACCCGGGAACGCTGCATGTGGCGGCGCTGCGCGGGATCGGACTCGGCCCTCAGGTGCCGCGTCCAGTGCCGGATCATCCCGGTCTGGCTCAACACGAACGAGACGAACACACCGACGATGTACAGCTGGATCAGCTTGGTCACCTCGGCCCCGAACGCCACCACGAACGCGATCGCGGCGCCCGAGAGGAAGAGGATCCCGTTGCTGAACGCGAGCCGGTCGCCCCGGGTGTGGAGCTGGCGTGGCAGGTAACGGTCCTGGGCGAGAATGGAACCGAGCACCGGGAACCCGTTGAAGGCCGTGTTCGCGGCCAGCACCAGGATCAGCGCCGTGACGATCGCGATGAAGAAGAAGCCGATCGGGAACCCGTCGAACACCGCTTCCGCGATCTGCGTGACCAACGTCTTCTGCTGGTACCCCTCCGGCGCCCCGACCAGCTGTGTCGCCGGATCGTGCGCGTACACCACGCCGATCTTCTGCGCGAGCGTGATGATGCCCATCAGCAGCGCGATCGCGAAGGCGCCGAGGAGGAACAGCGTCGTCGCGGCGTTGCGCGACTTCGGTTTGCGGAACGCGGGGACGCCGTTGCTGATGGCCTCCACGCCGGTCAGTGCCGCACACCCGGACGAGAACGCCCGGGCGATGAGGAACGCGAACGCGATGCCGACCAGGTGCGAATCCTCGGCCACGAGTTCGAATCCCGACGAGGCCGCCGACACGTCCTCGCCGAGTACGTAGATCCGGAAGAAGCCCCAGCCGAGCATCAGGAACATCCCGACGATGAAGGCATACGTGGGGATCGCGAACGCGGTCCCGGACTCCCGGATACCGCGCAGGTTGATCGCCGTGAGCAACACGATGGCCGCGACCGCGAACAGCACCTTGTGGGTCGCGACGAACGGCACCGCCGACCCGATGTTCGACGCGGCGGACGAGATCGACACCGCGACGGTGAGTACGTAGTCCACCATCAACGCGCTGCCGACGGTCAGTCCTGCGTTCGGTCCGAGATTGACCGTCGCGACCTCGTAGTCGCCGCCGCCGGACGGATAGGCGTGCACGTTCTGTCGGTAGCTCGCGACCACCACGGCCATGACGAGACAGACCGCGAGTCCGATCCACGGGGTGTAGGCGTACGCCGTGATACCCGCGACGGACAGGACGAGGAAAATCTCCTCCGGCGCGTACGCCACCGACGACATCGCGTCGGACGCGAAGACGGGGAGTGCGATCCGCTTGGGCAGCAGGGTGTGCCCCAGCTTGTCGCTCCGGAACGGTCTACCCACCAACAGCCGCTTCGCAGCGGTCGAAAGCTTTGACACCGACAAAGCGTAAGCCGTCCGGCCCGATCCGGCGCCATCCACTCCCGCACGCGTCCGGTTCGGGCATGCCCGTCGGCATCACCCCGCCGGGAGCGGTACGGTTCGATTCCACATCGTCGGTACCCGGAACGAGGGACCGGAAGTCGGATCCGGAAGGACCGGAACGGAAGGGCGTCAGGTGTACGTAGTCGTGATGGGGTGCGGCCGGGTGGGATCCGCCCTCGCGGCCGGGCTGAGCCGGATCGGACACGAGGTCGCGATCATCGACCGGGACCCGGAGTCCTTCCGGCGACTCGATCCCGAATTCACCGGTCACCGGGTCGTCGGTATGGGCTTCGACCGCGACGTGCTGGTCAAGGCCGGGATCGAGAAGGCCGAGGCGTTCGCAGCGGTCTCCTCCGGTGACAACTCCAACATCATCTCCGCTCGCGTCGCCCGCGAGACGTTCGGTGTCGGGCGGGTCGTCGCGCGGATCTACGACGCCAAACGCGCCGCCGTGTACGAGCGCCTCGGCATCCCGACGGTCGCGACGGTCCCGTGGACCACCGACCGCTTCCTGCACCACCTCACCCGCGAGTCGCAGACCACCAAGTGGCGCGACCCCACGGGCACCGTCGCGGTCGCCGAACTCGACCTGCACGAGGACTGGGTCGGCCGCAAGGTCACCGAACTCGAGGAGTTCACAACATCGAGGGTGGCCTTCCTGATCCGGTTCGGAGCCGGCGTCCTGCCGAACGCGAAGACCGTCATCCAGGCCGACGACCAGGTGTACATCGCGGCCGTGTCCGGGACGGTCGCCGAGGCGGTCGCCCTCGCCGCGACCGCGCCGCCCGCGGACGAGTGAGCACCGTGCCCGCCAACACCGAGATCACCGCTGACCCGAACCCGATCGGATGGACCCGATGAGAGTCGCAATTGCCGGAGCCGGAGCCGTCGGACGCTCGATCGCCCGCGAGCTCGTCCGCAGCGAGCATCACGTCATGCTGCTCGAACGCAAGCTCGAGCACGTCGACCCGGAGGCGATCCCGGAGGCCCAGTGGGTGCACGCGGACGCCTGCGAACTCGGACTCCTGGAAGCGGCCAGACTGGAGTCGTACGACGTCGTGATCGCCGCGACCGGCGACGACAAGGCGAACATCGTGGTCAGCCTGCTCGCGAAGACGGAGTTCGCGGTCCGGCGCGTCGTCGCCCGCGTGAACGACCCCCGCAACGAGTGGCTGTTCGACGAGTCCTGGGGTGTCGACGTCGCGGTGTCCACGCCCCGGATGCTGGCCTCGCTCGTGGAGGAGGCCGTGTCGGTGGGGGACCTCGTCCGGCTGATGACGTTCCGGCAGGGTCAGGCGAATCTCGTCGAGATCACGTTGCCCGCCGACACCCCGCTCGCGGGCAAGCCGGTGCGCAAGATGCAATTGCCGCGCGACGCCGCGCTCGTCACGATCATCCGGGGCGGCCGGGTCATCACCCCGCAGCCCGACGACCCGATCGAGGGCGGCGACGAACTGGTGTTCGTCGCGTCGGTCGAGGTCGAGGAGCAGCTACAGGAAGCTGTCGGACTGACGCGGTGACGAATTGTTGGACACACCGAGCACTCTGTGTCCACTATTTGTACACCGTTCGAAATACACGGGGCCCAGAAATCACCCAGCACATTTCGTACGGTGGAAAACCGGGCCTCGCACGAATAATGACAATTCGACGTCGATGCCATTTCGAGACATTCGACGAATTTCCTCAACGGCGGGTCGTCGGCGCCTCACCCGGGTCGATGTCGGCCGCGCCCACACCGTCCCCGGTGCCGCCCGACTGCCCGTCCGCTCCGACCACCTCGGTGGTCCCGTCGGCACCGAGCATCTCGGCGTCACCGTCGGTCACCTCGGCGTCACCGTCGGTCACCTCCGCGTCGGTGTCGAGCGCCTCGGCGTCCACGGCGTGGTCCGCCCGGCGCACCGCCCACACCGTCACCACCAGTACCAGCGCGGTGAGCGGCCATCCCATGCCGATGCGGGCAACCGCCAGCCATCCGGTGTGATCGGTGTCGTACAGCTGCGACTGCACCAGGTACCTCGCGCCGAACACCAGCGCCCAGGCGAAGGTCGCGACGTCGTAGGCACGGATCGCCCGCCGCGACTTCCGCCAGGAGTTGCCGTGCCCGTTCAGGAATCCCCACACCACACCGACGAGCGGCCAGCGCAGCAGGATCGACGCGACGAACACCGCCCCGTACAGCAGGGAGGTGTAGATGCCGAACAGGAAGTAGCCCTTCGCGTCACCGGTGCGATAGGCGATGAACGCACAGACACCGACGCCGAGGAACCCCGAGATCGCCGGCTGCACCGTCCCCCGGACGACGAGTCGCCACACCAGGATCAGCGCCGCGACGCCCAGCGCCGACCAGATCGCCGCGGTGAGCCCGAACAGTCCGTTGACCGGCACGAACACCAGCACCGGCAGGGTCGAGTAGATCAGCCCGCTGATGCCGCCGAGCTGTTCGAGGATGGTGGGCTGCTTGTCCGTCACCACACGAGGGTGCCACACGCACCGGGTCGGGCTACGAGTCGCCCAGAAGCTCGTAGTAGGGGTTGTAGATGACCTTCTGACCGTCACGGTCGCCGATGCGGCCACGCACGAGCAACTGCTTGCCCGTCTCGATCCCCGGGATACGGCGACGACCGATCCACACCAGGGTCACGGGGTCGGTGCCGTCGAACAGCTCGGCCCGCACGCTCGCGCTCGCCGACTGGGCGCAGGACTCGACGCTGCGCAATCTGCCCCGCATCGTCACTTCCTCGCCGTGGCGACAGTCACACGCGCGTTGTGCGCCTGTGGCCTGCAGCGACTGTGCGAGTTCCTCGGCGTCGAGTTGATCGATGTCCTCGGTCAGTCGCCGGGTCAGTCGCCGGATGTATCCGTTGGCCGCGAGTGCCATTGCGCTCCTCCGAGCAGCGTGCGGCGCGATCGTCTCGCGCCACGGGTAGTCACGTGTTGTCCCTCTTTCCCGCCACTGTAGCCCTCCTCCGCGGGCCGTCAATCAGACGTCCCGCCACGAAGTCGGGGACGACCGTGCACTATCGACACATGGCTTCGTTCACGCTCCCACCGGTCGCGGTGGCCCTCCCCGGTACCGGCTCGGACGCGGACTTCGCCGCACGTGCATTCACGGACGCGTTGTCCCAGGTCGGGGTCCATGTCATCGCCGTCGAACCCGATCCGACACGGCTGGTCCGAAGCTATCTCGACGCACTGGACACGGCCGCTGCACAGCACGGCCCGATCCTCGCCGCGGGCATCTCGATCGGGGCGTCCATCGCCCTGGAGTGGGCTGTCGAACACCCGGACCGCGCGGCCGGTGTTCTCGCGGCGCTGCCCGCGTGGACCGGCGATCCCGTCGACGCGCCCGCCGCACGCAGCGCCGCCTACACGGCTGTCCGCCTCCGCGCCGACGGACTGGCCGCGGTCACCGGCGAGATGAAGGCGACGTCGCCGGTCTGGCTCGGCGGCGAACTCGAACGCTCCTGGCGATCGCAGTGGCCGCACCTGCCGCTCGCCCTCGACGAGGCCGCCGGATATCACGCGCCGACACCGGACGAGATGGCCCGCTGTGCGGTTCCGGTCGGCATCTGCGCGGCAGTCGACGACGCCGTTCACCCGCACGTGGTCGCGCAGAACTGGACACTGGCGCTTCCGCACTCCGCGCTCGGCACCGTCACCCTCGACGAGATCGGCGCCGATCCCTCGGCGCTGGGACGCGTGTCGCTCGCCGCGCTGCAGCAGGTGGAGCCGGCGGCAGCGCAGCGAGCGATCGGACTGTCCGGCTAGGGCTGGGAACCCCGTTCGATCTGCTGCATCGCCGAACCCGCACCGCCGGGCCGCTGCTCCGGCGGGGTCGCATCCCGCTGCTGCTGCGCCTGGACCGCGGCGACGGCGGCCTGCCGTTCGGCCTCGGCTTTTGCCGCCCCC
>AODO01000055.1 GCA_000341795.1 Rhodococcus triatomae BKS 15-14
CTAGAGACAAACACTCACGTGTTCTCTCAGGACCCAACAGTGCACCGATATAACCACCGCCGGCGAAAGACTCGGCTTCCACCACATGACGATGATGCTTGTCAGCGTTCCACCCATGAGCACCACCGGACCACATACGGGTCCGAAGTGGCTCTGCCCTCACACGCTCCCCGACTGTTCGGGGCGTGTGGGGAGATGCTCCTTAGAAAGGAGGTGATCCAGCCGCACCTTCCGGTACGGCTACC
>AODO01000056.1 GCA_000341795.1 Rhodococcus triatomae BKS 15-14
CCGAACGGCACCGCACCCCGCTCGCCGGCATCGAGAACGTCGATGTCACCGACGAGTGCGGCGGGGTTCGCGATGACGGCGTGCAGCAGCCGTTCGAAGCGTGCCGCGAACGCGCGGACGGTGTCCTCGTCGAACAGTGCTGTCGAGTAGGCGAACGTGGCACTCAGACCGAGCGGGGCGCCGGACTCGTCGTAGCGATCCCCCAGGGTCAGGTGGAGGTCCACCGGGGACAGCGTGATTCCGGGGTCGACCGGCTCGATGCGCAGTCCCGGAAGCTCGAGGCTGCCTGCTCGGTGATTCTGCAATGCGAAGCCCACCTGGAACAGGGGATGCCGGGCGGTCGAGCGGGCCACGTCGAGTACCTCGACCAGCTTCTCGAACGGCACATCCGCGTTGGCGAACGCACCGAGGTCCTGGTCACGGACGTGGGCGAGCAGGTCTGCGAACGAGCGGTCGGGACGAACCCCGGTGCGCAGCACCAAGGTCCCGACGAACATGCCGACGACGTCGTCGAGTGCCGCCTGGCCACGTCCCGCGACGGCGGTACCGACGGACACGTCGTCGCTGCCCGACATCCGGGAGAGGAAGGCGGCGAACGCCGCGTGCAGGACCATGAAGAGCGACGCCTGGTTCTGCGAGGCGATGACACCGATCGCGCGGTGGGTTTCTGCGTCGATGTCGAAGTCGACGGTTCCCGCGTCGTGGGAGATCATCGCGGGTCGAGGCCGGTCACCGGGCAACTCGAGCAGATCCGGCTGTGCGGCGAGAACGTCTCGCCAGTACGCGATCTGCCGCGACATCGTCGACTCCGGATCGCTCTCCGACCCGAGCACCTGTCGCTGCCACAGCGTGAAGTCGGCGTACTGCACGGGCAGCGGCTCCCAGCCCGGTGCCCGGCCCGCGCTCCGTGCCGCGTAGGCGAGCATCAGATCGCGGACCATCGGTCCCGTGGAGAAGCCGTCACCGCTGATGTGGTGTATCACGAACGCCAGCACGTGTACGGGTGCGATCTGCTCGGCCGAGGTGACCCGGAAGATGGAGCCGCGCACCGGGATCTCCACGGTGACGTCGAATCCGGTGGCGAGCACGCGGGTCAGGTCACCGATGAGCGTCTCCTCGGTGGTCGCCACCGTGTCGAGGTCCAGGCGCACGTCCTGGGCAGGGAGGATCACCTGGACGGGGCCGTCCTCGGTGTCCGGGTAGATCGTGCGCAGCGATTCGTGCCGAGCGAGCACGTCGCGGACCGCGGCGCGCAGCGCGTCGAGATCGAGGTCACCGGTCAGGCGCAGCGCGTACGGGATGTTCTGCGCCGGCGAGGTGACGTCGACGCGGTTGAGGAACCAGATCCGGGACTGGGCCAGCGACAACGGGATCCGATCGGGGCGCGGACCCGCGACCAGTGCGGGCAGGGCACCGGCCCGGTCCGACGCGTCGGACCGGGCGGCGAGCGCCGTGATGCCGGGCGCTTCGAACACGTCCCGGATCTTGATGCTGGACCCCAGCGCGGCGTTGACCCGGGCCACCAGCTGCGTGGCGATCAGGGAGTTGCCTCCGAGAGCGAAGAAGTCGTCGTCCGCACCGACCCGTTCGGCGCCGAGGAGTTCGGCGACGATGTCGGCGACGGCGACCTCCGACGCAGTCGACGGCGCACGGTACTCCCGAACCGCGAACACGGGTTCGGGCAGCGCCCGGCGGTCGAGCTTGCCGTTCGGGCCGACGGGCAGGGAGTCGAGGACCGTCACCACCGACGGCACCATGTACGACACGAGCGACGCCGCCACAGCGGATCGGAGGTTCTCGGTGTCGACGTTCGCGCCCGAGGCCGGAACGACGTACCCGACGAGGTGCTCACCCGTCGCTGTCGACGCCACGACGACGACCGCCTGGTCGACCGACGGGTCCGCGAGCAGCGCCGCTTCGATCTCGCCGAGTTCGATTCGCAGACCGTGCAGTTTGACCTGGAAGTCGGTGCGCCCCAGGTATCCCAGTTCACCGTCGGCGGTCCACGTCACCAGATCGCCCGTGCGGTACATCCGCTCACCGGACCGGAACGGGTTCGCCACGAACCGATCCGAGGTGAGATCGGTCCGGGACTCGTAGCCGCGGGCCAACTGGACGCCCGACAGATACAGCTCGCCCGCGACGCCGACCGGCACCGGGTTCAGGCGCGCGTCGAGCACGTGGGTCTGCGTGTTCCACACCGGCGCACCGATCGGCACCGACAGCACATCCGCCTCGGTGACCTCGTGGAAGGTCACGTCGACGGCCGCTTCGGTGGGGCCGTAGAGATTGTGCAGTCGTGCGGTCGGCAGCACCGCCCGCAGTTCCGCCGCGGTCGCCGCCGGCAGCGCCTCACCGGAGGCGAACACCCGAACCAGCGACGAGGCCGCCGCGGCGGTCGCGTCGTTCGCGAGTTCGGCGACGAACACGGCAAGCATCGAGGGCACGAAGTGTGCCGTCGTCACCGACTGCTCGGAGATCACCCGCGCCAGATACGCGGGGTCCCGATGCCCGTCGGGCTCCGCGACCACGAGTCGAGCGCCGATCTGCAAGGGCCAGAAGAACTCCCAGACCGACACGTCGAAGGTCACCGGCGTCTTCTGCAACACGACGTCGGAACCGTCGAGACCGTACTCCGCCTGCATCCACACCAGCCGGTTCACGATCGCCCGGTGGCTGATCGCCACTCCCTTCGGTCGACCCGTCGAACCCGACGTGAACAGCACGTACGCGGCGTTCTGCGGCCGCAGCGGCGAGATCCGCTCCACATCCGACACCGGCGCGTCCGAGAATTCCGACAGATCCACGGTGTCGACGCAGACGACGGGCCTGCCCGCTGCGCTCCGGACGTCGTCCCGTGCCGTGGTGAGCACGCACACCGGATCGGCGGTGTCGAGGATGTGTCCGATGCGATCGGCGGGATGATCGGGGTCGAGTGGCACGTAGGCGCCGCCCGCCTTGACCACCGCGTACATCGCGACGACGAGGTCGACCGACCGCCGGATCGCCAGTGCCACCCGCGATTCGGGGCCGACACCGGAACCGATGAGGTACCGCGACAGCCGGTTCACCCGAGCGTCGAACTCGCGGTAGGTGAGTTGCTCCCCCTCGGTTTCCGGAGAGCCGTCGCCGACGAGTGCGACGTCGCCCGGGGTCCGCGCGACCTGCTCGTCGAACAGTGCGACCAGCGTGGTGTCGCGCACCTCGGCGGCGGTGTCGTTCCACCGAGCGACCTGCTCGACCTCGGCGCCGAGCAGGTCGACGTCTCCGACGACCGAATCCGGCTGCGTGACGAGTGAATCGAGGATCCGCACGAACCGGCCCGCGAACTTCTCGATCGTTCCGGCGTCGAACAGGTCCGTGGCGTAGGTGATCACGGCGGGCAGCGTGCCGTCCGCGGCGGCGTCCTCGGACACCGCAACCGCGAGGTCGAACTTGGCGACGTCGAGGTCGGACTCGAGCGGGGTCAGGGTCAGTCCGGGCAGCTCGACCGGAGCCGACCCGAAGTTCTCGAACGAGAGCATCACCTGGAACAGCGGGGAGAACGCGGTCGACCGGGTCGGGGCGAGCACCTCGACGAGACGCTCGAACGGCAGGTCGACGTGGTCGAGCGCGGCGAGGTCGGCGTCGCGGACGGCGGCGAGGGTCGCGGCGAAGGTCGCGCCCGCGTCCACCTGCGTGCGCAGCACCAGGGTGCCGACGAACATGCCGATCAGGTCGTCGAGCGCCCGCTCGCCGCGACCGGCGACCGGGGTGCCGACGGCGATGTCACCCGAGCCGCCGAGACGACTCAGCAGCACCGCGAGGGCGGTGTGCACGACCATGAAGGACGTCACCCCGCGCGCCGCGGCGAACTCCCGGATCCGCGACGTCAGATCGGCGCCGATGGGGAACTCCACGCGGGCGCCCCGGCCCGACCAGACCGCGGGCCGCGGCCGGTCGGTCGGCAGCTGGTGGACGTCGGGCAGTCCGGCGAGCGTGGCGCGCCAGAAGTCGATCTCCCGGGCGGCCCGGGACTGCGGGTCGTCCTCGGCGCCGAGGAGCTCACGCTGCCACAGGGTGTAGTCGCCGTACTGGACCTCCAGCGGCGCCCACGTCGGCGCGGTGCCGTGGCGCCGGGCCTCGTAGGCGATCACGACGTCGCGGGCCAGTGGGCCGACGGAGAAGCCGTCGGCGGCGATGTGGTGCACCGCCATCAGCAGGACGTGGTCGCCGTCCCCGGTGCGCAGCAGTCGGCCGCGGACGGGAACACCGGCGGTGACGTCGAATCCGGTACCGAGAACGGCGAGCGCCTCGGCGGCGACCGCATCCGCGGACACGGGCACCGGGGTCAGGTCGAGCGCGACCCGCTCGGCGGGCAGCACCACCTGATGCGGCCCGTCCGCCGAATCGGGATACACGGTCCGCAACGTCTCGTGCCGCTCGACGACGTCGCGCACCGCGGCCTGCAGTGCATCCGCGTCCAGTTCCCCGCTCAGACGCAGTGCCAGCGGAATGTTGTACGCCGCCGACTCGGTGTCGAACCGGTTGAGGAACCACATCCGGGACTGCGCGGTCGACAGCGGGATCCGGTCCGGACGCGGCCCCGCGACGAGCGCGGGACGATCCTCACGGGGAACCTGCGAGGCGAGCGCCGAGGCGAGCGCGTGCACGACGGGCGCGTCGAACAGCATTCGCACACCCACGGACGTTCCCCGCGCCTCGCCCAATCGGGCGACGACCCGCGTCGCGGACAGCGAGTTGCCACCGAGCGAGAAGAAGTCGTCGTCGGCGCCCACGCGATCGACGCCGAGCACCTCGGCGTACACCGCGGCGACGAGACGCTCTGTCTCCGTCACCGGCTCGCGGTACTCCGCGGCGAGGGCGGCGAACTCGGGGGCCGGGAGGCTGCGCCGGTCCACCTTGCCCGCGGGTGTGGTCGGAACCTCGGCGAGCACCACCAGTGCCGCGGGAACCAGGTTGCGGGGCAGGTGCCGGGCCGCCTCGGCCAGCACCTCGGCGGTGTCGATCGCCGACCCGTCGACCGGGACGACGTAGCCGACGAGCTGGTCACCGGCCGTCGGGTGGCGGTGCACGGACGCGACCGCGTCCGCGACCGCGACGTGCTGGGTCAGCGCCGACTCGACCTCGCCGAGCTCGACGCGCAGGCCACGGATCTTGACCTGGGCGTCGGCGCGGCCGACGTAGTCGAGGCGGCCCCGCGCGTCGCGCCGCACGAGGTCGCCGGAGCGGTACATGCGCGAACCGGTGTCGCCGTGCGGGTTGGCCACGAAGCGTTCCGCCGTGAACCCGGTGCGCCGGTGGTAGCCACGGGCGAGGCCGGGCCCCGCCAGGTACAGCTCACCCACGACACCCAGGGGAACCGGCCGCAGGCGCGCGTCGAGCACCATCGCCTGCACGCCCTGGATGGGCACGCCGATGGTGATCTCGTCCCGGTTCGTCAGGTGCTCGGTGAGGGTGACGACGATGGTGGTCTCGGTCGGCCCGTACCCGTTGAGGAACGCGCGGCCGGGTGCGAACTGGTCGACCAGGTGCGGCGGGCAGACGTCGCCGCCGACACCGACGAACTCCAGGTCCGGCAGCACTCTCGGGTCGACGGTGCCGATGGCGGCCGGGGCCGCCATCACGTGGGTGACCTTCTCGCGGCGCAGCAGCTCCGTGAGCTCGTCGCCGCCGATCACCGCCGGCGGCGCCACCACCATGGTGGCGCCCGCACTGAACGACAGGATCTGCTCGAAGAGCGAGGCGTCGAAGCTCGACGACGACAGTCGCAGCACGCGCGAGGCGGCGCTCGCCACCATCTCCGGGCGCGCGTCCACGCCGAACATCGCCAGTCCGGCGTGTGTGACGACGACGCCCTTCGGCAGGCCGGTCGACCCGGACGTGTAGATGATGTACGCGGCGTGATCCGGCAGCAGCGGCGTGCGCCGGTCGGCGTCGGTCACCGGACCCGCGGACACCGCGGCGCACGCGGAGTCGAGCTCGGTGTCGTCCAGCGCCAGCCACTGCACCTCGGCCGGCAGCTCGCCGCGATGGGCGGTGTCCGTGACGCCCAGTGCCACACCGGAATCGGACAGCATGTGCGCGATCCGGTCCGCGGGATAGGTCGGGTCGACGGGAACGAAGATCGCACCGGACTTCGCGACCGCCCAGAGCGCGACGATCGCGTCCACCGACCGCGGCAGCGACACCGCCACCGCGTGCTCCGGCGCGGCACCGCGCTCGATCAGGGTGCGTGCCAACCGGTTCGAGCGCTCGTCGAGCTCGCGGTAGGTCAGCTCGCCGCCGTCGAACACCACGGCGACACCGTCCGCGGACGTCCGGACGCCGGCCGTCAGCAGGTCCGGCAGCAGCGTCGTCGGCACGGCGGGAATCGGAGCCGGCGACGCCAGGACGCGCTCGGCGTCGTCGAGGAGGTCGATGTCGCCGACCACCACGGCCGGGTCCGCGACGACGGACTCGAGCACCCGCAGGAACCGTTCACCGAACACCGTCACCGACGACCGGTCGAACAGGTCCGTCGCATAGGTCCACGACACCGTCGCACCGCTCCGGCCCGTCCGCTCGTAGACCGTCACCTGCAGGTCGTTCTTCGCCGGGACGATCTCGAGGTCCACGACCTCGATGTGCAGGCCGGGCAGGTCGAGACTGCTGACGTCCTGGTGCTCCGTGGACAGGCTGACCTGCGTGACGGGGGCGTACGCCTGCGACCGGGCGGGCCGCAGCACGTCGATCAGCCGCTCGAACGGCAGATCCGCGTTGCCGAAGGCCGCGAGGTCCGTCTCCCGGACCTCGGCGAGCAGGTCCGTGAAACTCACTCCCGGATCCACCTCGGTGCGCAGCGCGAGGGTGTTGACGAACATGCCGGCGAGATCACCGAGATCCCGCTCGACACGTCCGGCGATCGGGGTGCCGAGCACGATGTCGGTGCTCGCGCTCAGCCGCGCCAGCAGGACCGCCAGCGCCGCGTGCAGCACCATGAACCGGGTCGTGCCGCGGTCGCGGGCGAGGTCGTCGATCCGACCGAGCAGTTCCTCCGGGCAGTCGACCTCGACGACGTCACCACGCAGGGACGCGACATCGGGACGCGGGTGGTCGAGCGGCAGTTCGAGCAGTTCCGGTGCGCCGCGCAACTGTTCGCGCCAGTACTCGGCCTGGTGCGACGCCCGGCTGTCCGGATCGTCGTCGGCACCGAGCACCGTGTGCTGCCAGAGACTGAAGTCGGCGTACTGCACGGGCAGCGGCGACCAGCCGGGCGCGACGCCCGCGGTGCGGGCGGTGTAGGACATCACCAGATCCCGGGCCAGCGGCGGCACCGAGGCGCCGTCGGCGGCGATGTGGTGCACGACGAGCACCAGCACATGGTCGTCGCCGCACCGGAAGATGCTGCCACGCAGAGGAACCGACGTGGTCACGTCGAATCCGCGGGAGAGCTCGGCGAAGATCGCGGCGCGCAGCGCCTGCTCGTCGTCGACGACGACCGGGTCCGGCAGCACCGCGCCCCGGGCGGCATCTCCCGTCGCCGCGCCCGCTCCGGACGCGGGCAGGATCAGCTGGTACGGACCCGACTCGGTGTCCGGGTACACGGTGCGCAACACCTCGTGCCGCTCCACCAGGTCGGAGACCGCGGCCTGCAGTGCGGGGACGTCGAGGTCGCCCGACAGCCGCAACACCAGCGGGATGTTGTAGGCCACCGACTCGGGGTCGTAGCGGTTGAGGATCCACATCCGGGCCTGCGCGGGCGAGAGCGGAATCCGCTCCGGCCGTGGGCCCGCCACCAGAGCGGGCCGGTCCGAGGACCCCGCCGACTCGACCACCTGGGCCAGGGCCGCGACGGTCGGCGCGTCGAAGACCTCCCGCACCGGAACCGCCGTGTCGAAGGCGGCGTTGACGTGCGCGACGACGCGAGTGGCCGTCAGCGAGTTGCCGCCGATGTCGAAGAAGTTGTCGTCGGCGCCGACCCGCTCGACACCGAGCACTTCCGCGTAGATGTCGGCGATCATCGTTTCCGTCACCGTGCGCGGGGCGACGTACTCGCGCGGGGCGTACACCGGTTCCGGCAGCGCGGCGCGGTCCACCTTGCCCGCGGGCGTGGTGGGGACGGCGTCGAGGATCATCGCCGTCGTCGGAACCAGTGCCCGCGGCAGGTGCTCGGCCGCGGTGGCGAGCACCTCGGCGACGTCGACGGTGACGCCGGGCACGGGGACGACGTAGCCGACGATCTGGTCGCCGCGCACGCCGTCGCGGTGCACGGACGCCGCGGCGGTGGCCACCCCGGCGTGCCGGGCCAGGGCCGCCTCGATCTCACCGAGCTCGACGCGCAGGCCGCGGACCTTGACCTGCGCATCGGCGCGACCGAGGTAGTCGTAGTTGCCGGCCGGGTCCCGGCGCACGAGGTCGCCGGTGCGGTACATGCGGGCGCCCGGAGTGCCGAAGGGGTTGGCGACGAAGCGATCCGAGGTCTGTCCCGGGCGGCCGCGGTAGCCGCGTGCCAGTCCGGGGCCGGCGATGTACAGCTCGCCGGTCACCCCGAGCGGCACCGGTCGCAGCCGGGTGTCGAGGACCATCGCCTCGGCGCCCTGGATCGGTGCGCCGATGGTGATGTCGGCGGGGGTGGCGAGGTGACCGGTGAAGGTGACCACGATGGTGGTCTCGGTCGGACCGTAGGCGTTGAGGAAGCGGCGACCGGGCGCGAACTTCTCCACGAGGTCCGGCGGGCAGGCCTCGCCGCCGACCGCGACGAGCTCGACGTTCGGCCAGCGCGCAGGGTCGACGGTGCCGAGCGCGGCCGGGGCGCTGAGCACGTGGGTGACGGACCGGTCCGCGACGAACGCGGCCAGTTCCTCACCGGCGATGACCGCCGGCGGGGCGATCACCAGGGTCGCGCCTGCACTGAAGGTCAGCAGCTGTTCGAACACGGAGGCGTCGAAGCTGGACGAGGCCAGCCGCAGGATCCGCGAGTCCGGTCCCGCGAGCATGTCGGCACGGGCGGACGCGGTGAACGCCGACAGGCCGGTGTGCGTGACGACGACGCCCTTCGGCAGACCGGTCGAGCCGGAGGTGTAGATCATGTAGGCGACGTGCTCGGGGAACAGCGGCGTGATGCGCTCGTCGTCGGTCACCGGAGCGGCGGACAGCTCGGCGATCGCGGCGGCGACGTCGTCGCCGTCGATCGCGAGCCATTCGACCCCGCCCGGCAGCCGGTCGAGGTCGGGGCGGTCGGTGAGCCCGAACACCACCCCCGAGTCGGTGATCATGTGCTCGATCCGCTCGACCGGGTACCCCGGGTCGATCGGCACGAACGCGGCACCGGCGCGGGCGACCGCCCACATCGCGACCACCGCGTCGACGGTGCGCGGGAACGACAGCGCCACCGTCGACTCGGGGCCGACGCCGCGTCCGATCAGCAGCCGCGCCAGCCGGTTCGAGCGCTCGTCGAGTTCGGTGTAGGTGAGCCGTCCGCCCTCGAACTCCACCGCGACCGAACCTGCGCCCGCGGTGACGCCGGCGGCGAGGAGATCGGCGATGGTGGCGGCGGGCAGGGCCGGGCCACCGGAGTGCACCGCGACCGCGTCCCGCTCCCCGGCGGCGAACAGGTCGACGTCACCGACCACGACGGACGGGTCGGTGAGAACGGCGTCGAGCAGGCGGGTGAACCGGTCCGCGATCGCCGCCACCGTCTCGTCGTCGAACAGGTCGCGGGCGTACGACCAGGTGAGCCGGGCACCGGACTCGGAGTCGGGTGCGAAGGCGACGGCGAGGTCGAACTTCGCGACCTCGAAGTCCATCGGCTCCACCGACACGGTCAGATCCGGCAGCTCGATTCGCGGTGCGGGACCGTCCTCGACTGCGAGCATCACCTGGAACAGGGGATGGTGGGCCGTGGATCGTGCACCGGGCACAGCGTCGACGATCCGCTCGAACGGCACGTCGGCGTGCGCGAAGGCGTCGAGATCCGCCTGCCGGGTCGCATCGAGCACCTGACGGAAGGACATGCCGGCCTCGACCTGGGTGCGGAGCACGAGGGTGTTGACGAACATGCCGACGACATCGTCGAGAGCCGCGGCGCCGCGGCCACCGACCGGGGTGCCGACGGCGATGTCGGTGCTCGCGCTCAGCCGGGCCAGCAGCACCGCGAGAGCGGAGTGCAGCACCATGAACGGCGTCGACCGGGTCTCCCTCGCGAGCTCGCGCAGCGCGGCGACGGTGGTCTCGCCGACCTCGGCGTGCACCGTTCCGCCGCGGTAGGACGGCATCGGCGGATGGGGGCGGTCCGTCGGCAGCTCCAGCCGCTCCGGGATGCCGGCCAGCGCCCGGGTCCAGTAGGAGATCTGCTGGGCCGCAACCGAATCGGCGTCCTCCTCGGCGCCGAGGGTGGCCAGCTTCCACAGCACGTAGTCGGCGTACTGCACGGCGAGCGGGGTCCAGTCCGGCGCGACACCGCCGCGCCGGGCGGTGTAGGCCACCATCAGGTCGCGGGCGAGCGGCTGCATGGACCAGCCGTCGGCTGCGATGTGGTGCACGACGAGGACGAGGACGTACTCGTCGGGGGCGACCCGAAGCACGGCCGCCCGCAGCGGTACGTCGGAGGTGACGTCGAAGCCCTCGGCGACGAGCCGGGCGACCGCGCCGAACAGGCCGGCGGCGTCGACGTCGACGGGTGCGAGGTCGGGACCCGCGTAGTCGACCGGGAGGATCAACTGCTGCGGGCCGTCCGCGGAGTCCGGGTACACGGTGCGCAGCACCTCGTGCCGCGCGATCAGGTCGGCCATCGCGGCGTGCAGCGCGTCGACGTCGAGGGTGCCGGACAGCCGCAGCGCGGCCGCGATGTTGTAGGCACCGGAGGTGGAGTCGAGCCGGTTGAGCACCCACATCCGGGACTGGGCGGGAGAGAGCGGCAACCGGGCCGGGCGCTCCCCCGCCACCGGTCCGACATCGGCGGTGCCGGTCGAGGTGGCGTCGGCGATCGCGGCGAGGGCGCGCACGGTCGGCGCCTCGAACAGTTCCCGCACACCGATTCGGGCGCCGGTCTCGGCATTGATCCGGGCGACGGCCCGTGTCGCGGCCAGCGAGTTGCCGCCGAGGTCGACGTAGCTGTCGCCGACGCCGACCTGTGGCACGCCGAGCAGTTCGGCGAACACCCGGGCGACGGCGGCCTCGGTGGCCGTCGCAGGGGCGACGTACTCGGTGTCGGCACGCTCGGGCTCGGGCAGCGCCCGGCGATCGAGTTTGCCGTTGGCACTGAGCGGCATCTCGTCGAGGAGCACGAACACCGACGGCACCATGTACGACGGCAGGTGCGCCTCGGCGACCGCCCTGAGCGTCGCCGGGTCCGGCGTGACGTCGCCGACCGCGGTGACGTAACCCGCGAGGTACTCCTTGCCCGCACCACCTCGCACGACGACCGCGGCCTGCGCCACGTCGGCGTGCCGCAGCAGCGTCGACTCGATCTCTCCGAGCTCGATCCGCAGGCCACGCAGCTTCACCTGGAAGTCGGTGCGGCCGATGTACTCCAGCGCCCCCTCGCGGTTCCAGCGGACCAGGTCGCCGGTGCGGTACACCCGGTCGCCCGACTCGCCGAAGGGGTTGGCGACGAATCGCTCCGACGTCAGGTCGAACCTGCCGCCGTAGCCACGGCCGACACCGACACCGCCGATGTACAGCTCACCCTCGACACCGACCGGAACCACATTCAGCCGTCGATCGAGAACGAACAGATCGAGGTTCGGCACCGGACGCCCGATCGGCACACCCGCCACATCGGCGACCGTCGCGGCCTGGAACGACACCACGTCCGACGCCTCGGTCGGCCCGTAGCTGTTGACCACCCGCACACCGGATTCCATCAGTCCGGCCAGCCGTCCGACGTTGATCGGCTCACCGCCGAGGAACACCACGTCGAGCGCCCCGAGCGCGCCGTCGGCGTCGCCGTCGACGACCGCCTCGAAGGCGCTGGGCGACATGTTCGCCACCCCGACACCGCCACCCGCGACGATCGTCAGGATCTCCTCGGGATCGAAACCGTCCGTGGCGAGATGAATCGACCGGCCGCCCACCAGCGCCGCCCACACGTTCTTCTGGGTCAGGTCGAAACTCGGCGACGACGCGATCAGGACACCGCCCTCGGCGGGCAGCTCGCTCTCGTACCACGCCACGGTGTTCTCGATGCCCGCCATCGGCACGAGCGCCGGTTTCGGCTTGCCCGTCGAGCCCGACGTCGAGATGACGTAGCCCAGCCTGCGTCCTGCGAGATCCTCGCGCCACCGGTCGACAAGGCCCGCCACCGCACGTCCAGCCGCATCGGGCGCGACGACCGGAACCGTCAGCTCACGATCGACCTCGCCGATCACGCACCGCGCCGCGGTGTCGACGACGATCGACTCGACACGATCCGCCGGATGTGACGGGTCGATCGGCGCGTACGCCGCCCCCGCCTTCCACACCGCGACCATCGCCACGATCCACGCCACCGACCGCGGCAGCATCACTCCGACGACGTCGTCGGCGGAGACGCCACGGTCGATCAGCTCCGCGGCCAGTGCCGTCGAACGCCCGTCCAGCTCCGAGTAGGTGACCGATTCGCCGCCGCAGACCACGGCCGGGGCGTCCGGAACCGCGTCGACCCGGGTGGCGAACCGCCCGAGCAGGGACACCCCCGGCGCGGGCACACGAGCACCCCGGGACCACTCGAGGATCCGCTCACGCTCACCCGCACCCAGCAGGTCGATGTCGGCGACCGGGATGCCGGCGTCGGCGGCCAGCACCGTCAGCACGTGGGTCAGGCGCTGCGCCAACACCTCTGCGTCCTCGGCGTCGAAGATCTCGGGCGAGTACTTCAGTGTGAGACGCAGCTCCGGCTCGAGGAGCGTGAGCAACGCCAGCGGGTAGTGCGTGGCGTCGACGAGGTCGATGCCCTGCACCCGCATGCCGACGATGTCGGTGTTCTCGTCGAGGCCGGCTCGATCGATGGGATAGGACTCGAAAACGGTGAGGGTGTCGAAGACGGAGCCGGCACCGAGAGTCGCCTGCAGCTCACCGAGTCCGACGTGATGGTGGTCGAACAGGCGCACCTGCTCGTCCTGCAGGCGCGAGAGCAGCGCACCGCCACTTTCGGACCGGTCGAGCCGGACCCGGACCGGCACGGTGTTGATGAACAGGCCGAGCATCTCCTGGACGCCGGCGAGTTCGGCCGGGCGGCCCGACACCGTCGCCCCGAAGACCACGTCCTCACGGGACAGCAAGCGCGACAGCACGATTCCCCACGCTGCCTGGACGACGGTGTTGACCGTCACGCCGTGACGGCGGGCCAGATCGGTGATGGAGTCGGCAAGCTGCGGAGTGATCGGGGCGTCCACACCCGCGGGCATCGCGGACAGCGTGCGGCCCGCGTACTCGGGCGCGACGAGGGTGGGCTCGTCCAGGCCCTCCAGCGCGTTCGTCCAGCTCTCGAACGCACCCGCACGGTCCTGCGCCGCAAGCCAGTTCAGGTAGCCGCGGTAGGCCCGGGCGGGGGCCGCGATCGGGGCGTCCATCGCGTACAGGAGCAGCAGATCCTTGACGTGCAGCGGCATCGACCAGCCGTCGAGAAGGATGTGGTGGTTCGTGACCATCAGGGTCGCGGTGCCGTCCGGTTTCCGGGCGAGCAGCCAGCGCATCAGTGGCGGCGCGGTCATGTCGAACGGCGTCGTCCGTTCGGTGAGCGCGAGCTCGGCGAGCTCGGCGTCGTCGGCGACCTGCACCTCACGCCACGGCGCGGTCACGCCCGACATCACCAGCTGCGCGGGCACACCGTCCTCGTCGTACACGAAGGCGGAACGCAGGTTCTCGTGGCGTTCGAGGAATCGCTGTGCGGCGCGGTGCATCCGGGCCCCGTCGATCGTCCCGCCCAACTGCAGCACCAGCTGCCCGGTGTACACGTCCACGGATGCCGAGGTCAGGTCGGCATGGAAGAGCAGGCCCGCCTGCAGCGGCGAGAGCGACCAGATGTCCTGCACGCCCGGGAACCGGGCCTCCCAGGACTCGATGGTGGACTGGTCGACGGAGACGAGCGGGGTGTCGCTGGGGGTCAGCCCCCCGGCGTCGGGACGGCGCGCGTGCGTGGCGAGCGCGACGAGCGCCGTGCGCCACAGGTCGGCGAGCTCGGCGACCTCGGGCTCGGTGAGCACGCCGGACGGGAAATCGAAGGTCGCCGTCAGCGTGCCGCCGGTCTCGGCGTCCGCGGCGGGCTCGACCATTGCGTTGATGTCGATCGCGACGCGCGCGGGCATCCCGGCGGCGCTGCCCGCGGCCAGGTCGAGGGCGCCGGACTCGGGCACCCAGGGCAGGTCCTTGCCGACCTCGGTCGTGGTCATCCGACCGAGGTAGTTGAAGCTGATCTGCGGCTGCGGTGCGGCGGCGAGCTCGGCGGCGGTGTCCGCGCGCAGGTGGCGCAACAGCCCGTAGCCGGTGCCGTTTCCGGGCAGGGCGCGCAGCTGTTCCTTGACGGCCTTGACCGCAGAACCCGCGGAGGGCCCGCCGGCGAAGGCGTCGTCGACGTCGATGCCGCTCACGTCGAGGCGAGCAGGATACGAGGTGGTGAACCAGCCGACGGTGCGCGAGAGGTCGGCACCCGGGACGAGTTCCTCGTCGCGGCCGTGGCTCTCGAGGGTCAGCAGAACCGAACGCTCGTCGACGCCGTGGCGTTCACGCCAGGCCGCGACGGCGAGCGCGAGGGCCGCGAGCAGGCCGTCCGCGACGCCACCGCGATAGCAGGCGGGCAGCGTCGTGAGCAGCGCCTCGGTGAGGTGCGGGGGCAGCTCGACCTTCACTCGCTGCGAGGTGGCGCCCATGTCCAGCACCGGATCGAGGGGACGACTGCCGATCAGCGGGTCCGGACCGTCGAGGATCGCGCGCCACTCGTCGAGGTCGTCGAGAACCTCTGCAGCGGAAGCAGTGTCGGCCAGACCGTGCGTCCATCGGCGGAACGAGGTGCCGATCGGGTCGAGTGTGGGCTCACCTCCGGAGACGACCTGCATCCAGGCAGAGGCGAAGTCCGGCACGAGAATGCGCCACGAGACGCCGTCGATCACGAGGTGATGCGCGACGACGAGCAGTCGCCCGCGGCCGTCGGCGGAATCGAGCCAGACGATCTGGAGCATCACGCCGGCATCCGCGTCGAGCCGGTCCACGGCGGCGGCACAGCTCGCGGCGAGCGCGGCATCGACATCGTCGCCACCTGGTTCGGCAGGAATCTGCACGCGGGAGATGATGTCCTGCGGCGCAACCGAACCCGGCGGACGAACGATCAGCTCGCCTGCCGCGGGATCGAGCACCGAACGCAGCGCGTCATGGTGGTCGACGACGGCGGCCACGGTGCGCGCCAGGATCTCGTCGTCGAGCCCGTCGGGCGCCGTGAGCACCAGCGCCTGGTAGAAGCGATCGACGTCGCCGCCCCGATCGAGGACGTCGACGGCATGCGGGGTCAGCGGCATCGCGCCGACTCCACCGCCGGGCAGCTCGAGGAGGGTGATCTCCTCCGCTTCCTCGGTGGCGACCTCGGCGAGCGCGGCAACCGTCTTGCGCTCGAACACATCTCGCGGGGTGAACCGAACCCCGTCCACCTTCGCGCGGGCGACCAACTGGATGGCGATGATGCTGTCGCCACCGAGGGCGAAGAACGAGTCGTCGACGCCGACCCGGTCCAGGCCGAGGACTGCGGCGACAGCGGAGGCGATGATCGCCTCGACCCGAGTGGACGGCGCTCGATAGTTGGTGGCGCGAACACCCGGATCGACGAGCGCCTTGCGATCCACCTTGCCCGAGGCGGTCAGCGGAACCTCGGTCAGCTCCACGATGTCCGACGGCACCATGTGGCCGGGCAGGAACTTTCCGGCGAAGGCAGTGAGGGCCCCGGCATCGAAGGTGTGCCCGTTACCGAGGTACACGTAGGACACGAGCACGGTGGAACTGCCGCGCTCGTGCGCGACGGTGACCGCGAAGTCGACGGAATCGTGGTCGGTCAGCACGGTGTCGATCTCGCCGAGTTCGATCCGCAGGCCACGCAACTTCACCTGGAAATCGGTGCGCCCGACATACTCCAGCGCCCCGTCACGGTTCCACCGCACCAGGTCACCGGTACGGTACAGCCGGTCACCCGGCCCACCGAACGGGTTGGCGACGAACCGATCCGACGTCAGGTCGAACCTGCCGCCGTAACCACGACCGACACCGACACCGCCGATGTACAGCTCACCCTCGACACCGACCGGAGCCACATTCAGCCGTCGATCGAGAACGAACAGATCCACATTCGGCAGCGGACGCCCGATCGGCACACCCGCCACATCGGCGACCGTCGCGGCCTGGCACGACACCACGTCCGACGCCTCGGTGGGACCGTAGCTGTTGACCACGCGCACACCGGATTCCATCAGCGCCGCAAGCCGCCCGACGTTGATCGGCTCACCACCGAGGAACACCACGTCGAGCGCGGCGAGCACACCGGTCACATCGCCGTCGACGACCGCGCCGAAGGCACTGGGCGACATGTTCGCCACCCCGACACCGCCACCGGCGACGATCGCCAGGATCTCCTCCGGATCGAAACCGTCCGCAGCGAGATGAATCGACCGGCCACCCGCCAACGCCGCCCACACGTTCTTCTGCGTCAGGTCGAAACTCGGCGACGACGCAATCAGCAGACCGCCCTCGGCAGGCAACTCGCTCTCGTACCACGCCACCGTGTTCTCGATGCCCGCCATCGGAACCAGCGTCGGCTTCGGCTTGCCCGTCGAACCCGACGTCGAGATGACGTAACCGAGGCGCCGACCCGCGTGCTCCTCGCGCCACCGGTCCACAACGCCCGTCACCGCACGTCCGGCCGCCGCATCGGGTGCCACGACCGGAACCGTCAGCTCATGACCACTCTCGCCGATCACGCACCGCGCCGCGGTGTCGACGACGATCGACTGGACGCGATCGACCGGGTACGACGGATCGATCGGCGCGTACGCCGCCCCCGCCTTCCACACCGCGACCATCGCCACGATCCACGCCACCGACCGCGGCAACATCACACCGACGACGTCGTCGGCGCCGACACCACGGTCGATCAGCTCCGCCGCCAGTGCCGTCGAACGCCGGTCCAGCTCCGAGTAGGACACCGACTCCCCGCCACAGACCACTGCCGGCGCATCCGGAACCATGTCGACCCGCGCGGCGAACCGCCCGAGCAAAGACACCCCCGACGCAGCCACACGAGCACCACGCGACCACTCGAGGATCCGCTCACGCTCACCCGCACCCAGCAGGTCGATGTCGGCGACCGAGGTGGTGGCGTCCGCGTGGACGACCTGGTCGAGGACCCGAAGGAACCGGCCGTGATGGGCCTGGAGCTCGTCCTCGGTGTAGCAGTGGGGATTCGCCTCGAAGTCGACGCGGGTGCTGCGCCCGACCACGCTCGGGTAGATGTTGATCGACAGATCCTCGACCGGGCCGGTCGAGAGCACGTGGAACTTGCCTGTTTCCCTGCCGAGGGTGATCTCGGTGTGGAAGTTCATGATGTTGATCGCCGGACCGAAGAACCCACGCCCGCCGTCGAGGTCGCCGATGTCACGACGAATGTCCTCGTGCCGGTAGCGCTGATGCCGCAGAGCGCCGGTCATCTCCAGCCCGACCTGGGCGACGAGCTCGCCGACGGTGGTCTCCGGAGTGACCGAGATCCGCAGCGGAACGACATTGGAGACCATGCCGCCGGAGCGCCGGAGCACTGCGGTGGTACGCGCGGAGACGGGCAGGCTCAGCACGATGTCGGTCGCGCCGGTCATGTCGGCGAGGTACACGGCCAACGCGGCCACGGTGACCGCGGTGTCCGCGGAGTTGTGCCGGGTGACCGCGTCGTCGAGTGCGGTGAGGATCCGATCCGGCAGTGCGCCGCCGACCACTCGGGAGCGCACTTCCAGTCGTCCGGTCCGGTGGGACAGGGTCAGCGGTGCGGGCAGACCGGCAGCGCGCGACATCCAGTACTCGCGGTCGGACTGGAACCGGGTGGACTCGCGGTACTTGTCCTCGGCCTCGTTGACCGCGATCAGGTCGCTCGCCACGGACGAGCTCGGCTCCCGTCCGAGCGCGGCTGCGGTGTACAACTCGGCGATGCGGGCCATGAAGGTCACCGCACCGAAACCGTCGAGCGCGATGTGGTGGATGGCGAAGTACCAGTAGAAGCGCCGGTCCCCGAGCTGGAGCACCGCGCCGCGGATCATCCGGTCGGTGAGCAGGTCCATCGGCGCCGAGTAGTCCTGGCGCATCCATTCCATCGCCGCCGTGTGCGGGTCGGCCTCCGCGCGCAGGTCCCGATAGGGCATTTCGTCGTCGAGCGACTCGTCGACGAGCTGGCGCGGTTCGGCGTCGACCTCGACGATCCGGAGCAGCGGGGTACCGAACTCACGGGCCACTCGCGGGCCGACCCGACGCAGGACGTCGATGTCGAAGTCACCGTCGATCTCGATGTACTGCGCGATCGTGACGGGAACGTCGGGGATCAGGTGCTGCGCGAACCACATGCCGCGCTGTGCCGCCGAGAGCGGGAACGGCTCCCCGCAGCGCCCTGCGGGAACGACGGCGGTGGAGCCCGTCGCGACGGATTCCACGGCGGAAGCCGGGATCCGGGCAGCAAGAGACTCCGATGAATTCGACACACTGACCCCTTCGTACGACACGCTCCGACGCAGAGCTTGGGGCGCGCGTTGACGAAGCGGAACTGTTCCAGATTACCGGCCGGGCTCGCGGACTCGGACGGCAGTCTGAAGGACGTTTCGCGCCGACAATACAGCGACCATCCTTAGGTTGTTCACAATTCGATCTCAATGTGGATGGTCTACGAAAAATGCCTCTTGCCAGGGTTTTTTACAGTTCGTTCCGGCCCCGGAACGGGGCGGAATAAGGTATAACCCTCGCTAGTTCTCCAGTTTGTAACCAAGCCCCCGGACGGTCACCAGGTGTTCAGGTTTGGCCGGGTTCAGCTCGATCTTCGACCGCAGCCGCTTGACGTGAACGTCCAGCGTCTTGGTGTCCCCGACGTAGTCGGCTCCCCAGACCCGGTCGATCAGCTGCCCGCGGGTCAGTACGCGGCCGGAGTTGCGCAGCAGATACTCGAGGAGGTCGAACTCCTTCAGCGGAAGGGTGACGGGCTCGCCGTTCACGTGCACCGTGTGGCGGTCCACGTCCATCCGCACCGGGCCGGCCTCGAGGACGCCGTCCGTGGCCTGATCGGCCTCCGCGTCGCCGCCCCGCCGCAGCACCGCACGGATCCGGGCGATCAGCTCGCGCGCCGAGTAGGGCTTCGTGACGTAGTCGTCGGCGCCGAGCTCCAGGCCGACGACCTTGTCGATCTCGCTGTCGCGAGCGGTCACCATGATGACGGGAACCCCGGACCGCGCCCGCAGCTGCTTGCAGACGTCGGTGCCGCTCATCCCCGGCAGCATGAGGTCGAGGAGCACGATGTCCGCGCCGCTGCGATCGAACTCGGCGAGTGCGGACGGCCCGTCGCCGACGACTGTCGCTTCGAATCCCTCCTTGCGCAGCAGAAACGCGAGCGGGTCGGCGAGGGATTCCTCGTCCTCCACGATCAGCACATTCGTCACCGGTTGGCCTCCGAGTTCGTGGCGACCTGGGTCGGTCGCTCTGGTTGTGTGGTCTTGCGGGTGGGTCCGGACGTGGCCGGTGCGTCACCGGCCGAGGGTGAGTCGGCCGAGTCGTCGGCGTCCTCCAGGTGGGCGGGGATGGCGAGGGTGAACGTGGAGCCGGTCCCGAGCTTGCTCCACAGGGTGATCGAGCCGTTGTGGTTCGCGGCCACGTGCTTGGCGATGGCCAGACCGAGTCCGGTGCCGCCGGTCGACCGGGACCGGGCCTTGTCGACGCGGAAGAAGCGTTCGAAGACCCTCTCCTGATTCTCCTTGGCGATACCGATGCCGCGGTCGGTGACGGCGATCGCGACGTCGTCGCCGCGCAACGCCCGGCTCACCGACACCGGGGACCCGGTCGGCGAGTACGCGATCGCGTTCTCGACGAGGTTCGACAGCGCGGTCACGAGCAGCGTGCGGTCCCCCATCACCTCGAGGCCACTCGGTTTGTCGGTGGTCACCACGATGCCCGCGTTCTCCGCGGTGAGAGTGCTGCGCCGGATCGCCTCGTCGATCACCTCGTCGACGGCGATCGGCTCGAGGTCGGGCAGCTTCTCGGCACCCTGCAGCCGGGACAGGGCGATCAGTTCGCCGACCATGTTGCCGAGCCTCCTCGACTCGGTCAGCACGCGCTCGCCGAAGTGCCGGACGGATTCCGGATCGTCCGCGGATTCGAGCAACGCCTCCGCCAGCAGACTCATCGCACCGACCGGGGTCTTGAGCTCGTGACTCACGTTGGCGACGAAGTCGCGCCGGGTGGCCTCCATCCTGGCCACCTCGGAGTCGTCGTCGGCGAACAGGACGACGAAGCGCCGGTCCTCCTGGCTGAGCAACTGGGCGTATCCGCGGACGGCGATACGTCCGCGCCCGCGGACAGGGGTCTTCGCGCTCAGATCCACCTCGACCGGCCGGCCGGTGTCGAGGACTTCGTTGGCGGCCGCCCAGGCCCTGGCCTCGATGGCCCGGTCCACCACCAGCCCCAACTCCTCGGCGCGGGGGTTGAACAGGACGACGTCGTGGAACCGGTCGACGACGGCGATGCCGCTGTGGCTGGCGAGGACGATCAGGTCGAGCACCTGGGACATCGTCAGGCCCGCCTGCTCGGCCTCGATCCGGGTGTGGCGGGCCTTGAGCCGCGGCACCAGCACCCCTCCGACGATGTAGCCGAGCACCGCCGCGAGAACCACGAGCCCCGCGGCGACAAGAACAACGATCACGAGGGAATCGTACGACTGGGGAATCAACGATCCGAGCCGGGACCGGGCGTTTCGTCGCACGTCACAGCGCGTCGTCCCGCCGTTTCACGGCCGTTCACCCGACGTTCGACCCGGGTCGCCCGAACACTCCCCCGACCCGGATCGAACATCACGGCGATCGCTACTTCGCGCCCTGGTTGGCGACCGCGGCGGCGCCTGCGGCAGCGGCCTCGGGATCGAGGTAGGTGCCGCCCGGGTTCAGCGGCACGAGGTTCTCGTCCAGGTCGTAGCGGAGCGGGATGCCGGTGGGGATGTTCAGGCCGGCGATGTCCTCGTCCGAGATGCCGTCGAGGTGCTTGACCAGCGCGCGCAGCGAGTTGCCGTGCGCGGCGACCAGCACGTTCCTGCCCGCGAGCAGTTCCTTCGAGATGGTGTCCTCCCAGTACGGGATCAGTCGCTCGACCACGTCGAGCAGGCACTCCGTCAGCGGCGCGTTCTCGAGCGCGGCGTAGCGCGGGTCGCCGTCCTGGCTGTATTCGCTGCCCGCCTCGATCGGCGGCGGCGGGGTGTCGTAGCTCCGGCGCCACAGCATGAACTGCTCCTCGCCGAACTCCGCCTTGGTCTGAGCCTTGTTCTTGCCCTGCAACGCTCCGTAGTGGCGCTCGTTGAGTCGCCAGTCGCGGACCACGGGAATCCAGTGCCGGTCGGCGGCGTCGAGGGCGATGTTGGCGGTGTTGATCGCCCTGCGCAGCAGGGAGGTGTACAGCACATCGGGCAGCAGGTCGTGCTCCTTGAGGAGCTGGCCTGCGCGCTTGCCCTCGGCGACGCCCTTGTCCGTGAGCTGGACATCCACCCAGCCGGTGAACAGGTTCAACGCGTTCCATTCGCTCTCACCGTGGCGGAGCAGCACAAGGGTTCCGATACTCATGCGCCCATCCTGGCACGGCTCGCGGAGGTGCCCGCAGGGCGGAGTGCATCGACCCGGCCGCAATACCCACCGAAACCGCCCGCATCCGCATCCGGTCGGCTATACCTCAGTGAGACTGACAACACATATTGTCATTCATGTGTTGTACGGCACAGTCGCAAACATCGACGATCGGGGGGTCTCATGGGCGACATCGCCACTCCACTGACAACAGCTGTTTCCCGCCGTGCGGTACTCACGGGCCTGGGCGGCCTCGGTGCCGCCGGGGTCCTGGCGGCCACGAGCGCACACACCGTCCGCGCCACGCCTGCCGTTCCGCCGAACGGCAGGACGGTCGCCGTCTTCGGCGGCGGTATGGCCGGCCTCACCGTCGCCCACGAGCTCGCCGAGCGCGGCTTCCAGGTCACCGTCTACGAGCCCACCGCACTCGGCGGCAAGGCCCGCAGCATCACCGCCGCCGGCACCGGCACCGGCGGCCGTCTCGACCTGCCCGGCGAGCACGGATTCCGCTTCTTTCCGGGCTTCTACCAGAACATTCCGGACACCATGCATCGCATCCCGGTCGCAGGAAACCCGAACGGGGTGTTCGACAACCTCGTCTCCACGGGAGGTTTCCGGATGACCCTGCCGGGTAGCGAGGACCTGTCGGTGCCGACCCCGTTCTCCCCCACCACCCGCTGGGAGCTGTACAGCTTCGAGGCCATCCGCAACACGCTCACCGCGAGCTTCGGACTCGGCCTTGCGATCCCGCCGAACGAACTGGCGATCTTCGTGGAGAAGATGGTCGTCTTCCTCACCTCCAGTCTCGAACGCCGCAACACCGAGTGGGAGAACATCACCTGGTCGGACACCCTCGAGGCGGAGGGAAAGAGCAAGGCGTACCGCGAGTTCGTCATCTCCGCCCTCACCCGGCAGCTCGTCGCGGCCCGGCCGGACCAGGCATCGACCCGCACCATCGGCCAGGTCGGCCAGGCCTTCCTGCTCACCGGCGCGGGCGTGGTCCCCGGCTACGGTCACCTGGACCGGATTCTCAACGGACCGACCAACGACGCGTGGATCACCCCGTGGGCAGACCTGCTGCGCGGCATGGGTGTCCGCTTCGAGATGGGCAAGAAGCTCACCGAGCTGGAGGTCGGCGGAGGTCGGATCACCGGCGCGCAGGTCGTCGACGGTTCCGGCGCCCGCTCCGCGGTCGAGGCCGACTGGTACGTCTCCGCGATGCCGGTCGAGCGGGTCGTTGAGATACTCACCCCTCAACTCGTCGCCGCGGAGCCGCGGCTCGAACTGCTGCGCAACCTCGTCGTCGACTGGATGGTCGGCATCCAGTACTTCATGCGGACGAAGAACGAACTGGCCGACGGCCACGTCGCATTCCTCGGCTCACCGTGGGCGCTCACCTCCATCAACCAGGCGCAGTTCTGGCCCGGCGACTTCGGTGCCAGGTACGGTGACGGTTCGGTGAAGGACGTGCTGTCCGTGGACATCTCGGACTGGGACACGCCCGGCATCCTGTACGGGAAGACCGCCAAGCAGTGCAGCCGGGAGGAGATCGCCGCCGAGACCTGGGCGCAGATGAAGGCGTCCGTCAACGACGGCAGCCGCCCGATGCTTCGGGACGAGGACGTCGCGCAGTGGTTCCTCGATCCCGGCGTCCAGTGGAGTCCGGCACTGGGCACGAACACCAACGAGACGCCGCTGCTCGTGAACACCGTGGGCTCGCTGGCGAACCGGCCGGAGGCGCGGACCTCGATCCCGAACTTCTTCCTCTCGGGCGACTACGTCCGCACCGACATCGACCTCGCCACCATGGAATCGGCGAACGAGTCCGGCCGCGCGGCGGTCAACGCGTTGCTGGAGGAAGCGGGCTCGACCGCGCCCCGGGTCCGGGAGTACAAGCTGGTCGAGCCGGCCGAGCTGGCACCGCTGCGCCAGATCGACGCGGACCGCTACCGGGCCGGCCTGCCACACGTGCTGTCGAGCTGACCCGGCACGTGCGCCGGTGCGTGCACACTGAAGGACATGGGCGCACCGGCTCCGCATCGATGGATCCTGCACGTCGACCTCGACCAGTTCATCGCGGCCGTCGAAATGCTGCGCCGACCCGAACTGAGCGGACGCCCCGTCGTCGTGGGAGGTCGCGGCGATCCGACCGAGCGCGGAGTGGTGTCGACGGCCTCCTACCGAGCTCGAGAGTTCGGGGTCGGTTCGGGGATGCCGCTGAAGGTGGCGGCGCGCAAGCTGCGGGACGTCCCCGGCGCGGTGTTCCTGCCGGTCGACGCCGAGGCGTACACCGCCGCATCGGATGTCGTGATGGCGACACTGCGCCGGCTCGGTCCGGCCGGGGCGAACGAAACGACGGGGGATGTGCTCGTCCAGGTCCTCGGATGGGACGAGGCGTTCCTCCAGGTGGACACCGCGGACCCGGAGTCGTTCGCCCGCGGCGTGCAGGCGGCGGTTCTGAACGCATCGGAGTTGCACTGCTCGGTGGGGATCGGGGACAACACGGTGCGCGCCAAGATCGCCACCGACTTCGGCAAGCCGCGTGGAACGTTCCGCTTGACCGCCGCGAACTGGTTCGAGGTGATGGGCGCCCGGGACACGTCCGCGCTGTGGGGAATCGGGGCGAAGACCGCGAAGAAGCTTGCCGCACTGGGCATCCACACCGTCGAGGAGCTGGCGACAACCGATGACGCGGTCCTCGCGGCCGCCTTCGGGCCCACCACCGGACCGTGGCTGCGCAGGCTCGGTCTCGGCTGGGGTCGTACCGAGGTGGACCCCGAGCCGTACGTGCCGCGGGGGCACGGCCGTGAGACCACCTTCCAGCAGGACCTCACCGATCGAGCCGATGTCGAGGCCGAGATCCGCACCCTCGCCGCCAGGGTCACCGACGACGTCCGGGTGGAGGGGCGTCCCGCGGTCCGGGTGACGCTCAAGGTCCGCTACGCACCGTTCGACACACACACCACGACTCGGGCACTCACCGAGCCGACCTTCGACGGCGCCGCGATCGCCGACGCGGCCGCCGCCCTCGTCGAACGGTTCGACCACACCCGGGCGGTCCGACTTCTCGGTGTCCGCCTGGACATGGCCGCACCGGAATCGTGAGCGGCGGCGGACCGTCCGGCGGTTTCGCTGCCATGCCACAGCATCCTCCGGGGCCTAGTCTGACGCTGTGAACACGCCGAAGCATGTGCCCCCGACGCCGGCTGCCGCCGGTCGCAGCCTCTCGTACCTGGGCTTCGCGGGGGTGGTCGTCGCCTACCTCGCCATCATCAAGGTCAGCGGCATACTGCTCGGCGGCTGGGCAGACGAGGACGACATCCTCACCACCCGGGGCGTGGTCTTCACCATGCTGATCCCGCTCGGGCTCGCTCTCGTCTTCACGTACGGCGTCGTCGCCGCGCTCGGTTGGTGGCGACCGGTGATGACGGACGACCGCCCGGTGAACCGGTGGGTGTGGCTGGTGCCCGCCATCCTCTTCGTCGCGATCCTCCTGGGAATCAACTACAGCGCACTGTCCGAGAAGGGCTGGCTGTTCATCGTCTGTCTCCTCGTCGCGACGCAGTTCGTCGGCTGGGGAGAGGAGGGCATGTTCCGCGGCATCGGTGTCACGGTTCTGCGCCGGCACGGACTCCGCGAAGGGCAGGTCGCCCTGTGGTCCAGTTTCGTCTTCGGCGTGGTGCACCTGTCGAACGCCTTCACCGGCGGCGGCGCAGGCGCGATCGCGCAGGCTGCCGTCGTCAGCCTCGCCGGGTACTTCTTCTACCTGACGCGCCGCGTCTCGGGTAGCAACGCCGTCAACTCGGTCACGCACGGACTGTTCGACTTCTCGTTGATCAGTGGCAGCGCCATCCTGTTGGACCAGCAGGGATACGCAGGTACCTTCGCGCCGCTGCTCGCCTACCCGATCCTCGCGATCGTCCTGCTCGTCAGGCGTCGGAGCATCGAGCCTGCCCGACACGACGGCACCGACCCGGTCACGGCCGCCCCCTAGTACTCGACTCGGAGAACCCACTCCGTCGACCATCGCGTCCACGTGCCGATCCGAGTCCGTCGCCGCGCGGGGCGGTGGGGATTACGGGCGGGTTGCGGACCACCTGGTCCGACGTCCTGACCTCGGCCAATGGGCCGCGCCGCGCGGTTCGCTGTGGTCGAATGTCCCCTACCGGGAAGCCGGTGAGGCGCGCACGCGGGATGCGACGTCGACGAGAGGAGACCGATCGATGATTGCCGGAGCGAATGATGCGCGGCGGATCACCGCATTGGCAGACCATGTGAGCGGGTTGCGCAGCGGACGATGAGCACGGAGCCGAATCCCGTCTCGGTTGTGCGCGCGGGCACCGGACGCGAGAACACCGACCGCATCCTCCGGATGTTCGCCCGGTTCATCACCGTCGGCTACGTCGCCTACCTCGCTTTCCTCCTTCCGTCGATCGCCGCGATGGCGCCGCGGCTCGACCCCTGGTGGACACCGACCGCGGTCGTGGCGGTGTTCGGTTCGGGCATCGTGATCGGGCTGATGTCGTTCCTGCGCGACACCCGCGCGATCCGGGTCGCGGCCGGTGTCGCGGCGGCCACGTTCCTGCTCGTGGCGATGTCGTGGCCGCTGGCCTGGATCGGGCCCCCGGTGCCGGGCGGCGAAGGGGTGTGGCTCGCCGGGTTCCCGGGACTGGCCAGCATCGCCGCGGTGATCGCATGGCCGACGACCGTCGCTTTCGGCCACCTCGTCGTCGGATGTGTCACGGTGCAGTTGATCAACTACGGCGTTCGGGCCGACCTCGCCTCCACGATGCTTGTCTCCGAGATCGCGTTCGCCATCGTGTTCTGCACCCTCTTCGTCGGCGGGGCGGCGATGGCGATGCGCACCGGCCGGATCCTCGACTCCACCACCGAACAGACCCACGCCGCGGCCGCGACGGCGGCGGCCCGCCACGCGCGCGCCGTCGAACAGGACCGGTTCGCCGCCCTGATCCACGACGGTGTGATGGCCACCCTGCTGACCGCGTCGAGACGGGCCCCGAAGGCGGCGGGTCTCGCCGCGACGACACTGCGTGAACTCGACGCGATCGCGAGCGGTGTCCCCTCCGACCAGTCGTTCTCCGCCTCGGCCACGCTCACCTACCTGCGCGCCGCCGCGGCCGAGGCCGATCACGACGCAGTCTTCGAGGTCACGTCGGCCGACGCCGGCGGACTCCTGGTGCCTGCCGACGTCGCCCGGACCGTCGCCTCGGCACTCGCCGAGGCGCTCCGCAACAGTCGCAGGCACGCCGGGCCGGACGCCACGAGCACCGTGCACGTGTGGGTGACCGAACGCGACATCGACATCCGGGTGACCGACGACGGTGTCGGATTCGACAAGACGTCGGTCGCGCCGCACCGTCTCGGCGTCACCGTCAGCATTCTCGGCCGGATGCGGCAGCTCCCCGGTGGGTCGGCGTTCGTCGATTCGGCACCCGGTCGGGGCACCACGGTCCGTCTCGGCTGGGACGCCGCATGATCGGCGCCGCGGATCACGGCGGGGACGTGCGGGAACTCCTCGGCTTCCGCACCGGCGCGGCGCGGGTACTCGTCGCCGCCTACGTGCTGACGTTCCTGCTCCTCGCACTGGTGACCGCGCCGAGCCGGCAGGTCTGGTGGGCGGAGCTGCTGGCGTGGGTGGTGGTGAGCATCGGCGCGGTCACGGTCGTGTTCCACCCCGCGGAGCCACTTCCGCTCGGAGTCGGCATCGCGCTGACACTGACGGGCCCGACAGCCGTGAACCTCGTGCTCGGTGTCGTCCCCGTCCCGATCGAGACGCTGCTGCTGACCTGGCCGCTGGGCGCGTCCACCGCGATCTACACCTACATGTGCGTGCGCGGCCGGACCGGGCTGGCGTGGCTCGGCATGGCCCTGACCCTGGCGAGCTGCGTGCTGTGGGCACAGCGCACCGGCCAGGGCGCCGGGTACGGACTCGGCATGTCCGTGCTCAACCTGGCGCCCCTGGTGATGTCGACGTTCTTCGCGTGGACCATCCGGCCCGCTGCCCGTGACATCTACGATCTCCGCGCGCAGAAGACCGTCGAGGTCGCCGCCGATGCCGCCGATCTCGCGGTCCTCGAGGAGCGGGACAGGCAGGTCCGGCGTCTCGACGAGCTGGCCAGACCGCTTCTCGAGCGCATCGCCTCGGGTGCGGAACTGTCCGACGCGACGTGTACCGACTGCCGACTGCTGGAGGCGTACCTTCGCGACACCCTCCGGGCGCCGATCCTCTCCGAGCGGATCGTGGTGGAGGCCGCCCGCGCCGCACGGTCCCGCGGAGTCGAGGTGATCCTGCTCGACGACCACGGGATGGACGACGCAGAGACCGGGACCAGGGAGAACGTGCTCGAGTCGGTCGCGGTCCTCCTCGACGCCGCGTCGAGCGGCACGATCACCGTTCGGGTGCTCCCGCCGCGGCGCGGGGCGCTCGTCACCGTGCTCCACGACGATGACGACGACGTGCGGCGGATCGAACTCGGCCACGACGGTTTCCCGCTGGCACTGTCCGCCGGCCCCGCGTGACGACGGAGTGCGGGCCGAGAGGAGATCCTCCCGCGCCCGCACTCGTTGTCGTCTTCCGCCGTTCGCCTACGGGGTGTACTTGTAGAAACCCTCGCCGGTCGCCACGCCGAGCTTGCCCTGGTCGATGTAGTTCTCCTTGATGTGCTTCGCGAACCGCTGCTGCGTCTCGTCGCCGGCCGCGGAGATGTTGTACGCCGTGGTGAGACCGACGATGTCGTAGATCTGGAACGGTCCGAGCGGAGCTCCGGTGCCGATGCGCCAGGTCTTGTCCACGGTTTCGGGGTCGGCGATCCCGTCGACGAGCAGCTCACCGGCCGCGGACAGGAACGGCACGAGCAGCGAGTTGAGGACGTAGCCCGCCTTCTCCTTCCGGATCTCGATCGGGACCATGCCGATGGCGGTCGCGAAGTCCACCACCCGCTGGTACACCGCGGGGTCGGTGCTGTCGGTGCCCATCACCTCGGCGGTGTTCTGGACCCAGACGTGATTCGCGAAGTGGAGGGCGAGGAACTTCTCGGGGCGGCCGGTGAAACCCTTCAGGTCGCTCGGGAGCAGCGTCGAGGAGTTGGTCGCGAAGATCGTCTTCGCGGGCGCCACCTCGCCCAGCTCGGTGTAGGTGTCGCGCTTGAGTTCGAGGTTCTCCGGAATGGCCTCGATGACGAGATCGGCGTCCTGCACGGCGCCGCGGAGGTCGGAGGAGTACGAGATCCGGGTCAGCGCCTCGTCCGCCTTGCCGTCGGCAGCGCCGGCGACCTCGGCCTTGTAGGTCTCGGCGAGGCCGGCGAAGCGAGCCCGGGCCTCGTCGAGGATCTCGTCGCTGATGTCGTACGCGACGACGTCCACGCCGTGATAGGCGGTCTGGTAGGCGATCTGGGATCCGAGGACTCCGGTCCCCAGCACGGTGACCTTGGTGATGGCGGTCATCTGACTCTTCCTTTCCCTGACTTGTGATCAGCGGTTCCCGCGGCGGGCGCGGTGGCCTGCCACGACGAGTTCGATCTGACGCCGCAGTGCGTCGGACGCGACACCGGCTGTGCGTGGCCGGACGACGGGAGCAGCGATCTCCATGTGCAGCACCGCGAAGACGGCGCGGGCAGCGGCGGTCGCGTCCTCGTCCACCGGTCCGTCGCCGGCGAGCACATCGGCAATGAGTTCCTCGAGCCTGGCGACGATCGCCAGTCCCGCTCCCCGGTACGGTGCGTCCGCCGGTCCGAACAGCAGTTCCCGCTGGTAGGCGACGAGGTTCTCGTCACTCGGTCGCCCCGAACGGATGACGGGCGCGATCAGCGCGAGCACCCGCTGCACGGGGTCGTCGACGTCCACCGACTCGGCTTCACCCTCCGCGACGGCGGCGGCGAACTCCTCGTTGCGGACCATCAGCAGCAACTCGGCCTTGGTCGACGCGTAGCGGAACAGCGTTCCGATCGCGATGTCGGCGCGGTCGGCGACCTGCTGCGTGGTCACCGCCTCGTAGCCCTGTTCGGCGAACAACTCCCGGGCCGCCTGGGTGATGCGGGCGTGCTTCTCGGCCTTGCCCCGCTCTCGGCGCCCGGATGCGCGGTCGTCCACCGGACCCACCTCCGAACCAGAATCGAACTTCACTCATAAATGAGTGTACTCCGATTTTCGTCGGAGGGTCGCCCCTCGGGGCCGCGCGGGTCCGGCTGCCGTCAGTCGGGCAGGCCGTCGGCCGCGTCGTCGGCGGACCTGTCCGCCACCGGCCACGGACGGCCGCCGTCACCCTCGACGAGGTGCCGGAACGGCTCGAGGTTCTTCAGCGACTCACCGCGCGAGACGCGCCAATCCCATTCCCGCCGAATCGAACTCGCGAATCCGAGCTCCAGAAGGGTGTTGAAGTCCCCGTCGGCCGCCTCCAGCACCTGCCCGAGCACCCGGTCGAGTTCGTCGCCCGTCACCGCGTGCGTGCTGATCCGACCGACGAGGTAGATGTCACCGATCTTGTCGATCGTGTAGTGCACTCCGTAGATTCGCCGGTTCCGCCGGAGCAGGTACTTGTAGACGCCCTCGAAGTTCTCGTCGGGCTTGCGGCAGACGAAGGCCTCGACGCGCACGCCGTGATTGCCGACGGTCAGCAGGCAACTCGTCTTCAGTTTGTGTTCGCCGGGCAGTTCGACCACGAACTGGTGCGCCGCCGGTCGGGAGAAGTCGAGTTCCCGCTCCGTCAACGCGGCCTCGATCGTCGACGACGTCTCCGTGATGGTCGCGGTCATGCCCTGACTCCTCCCAGTCTGCGCAGCTTCCACATACCCCGGCCACCGCGGCGCGGCGCGAGTTCCGGGTTGCGCCGGTACCCGGCGACGGCCCGGCGGTAACTGTCGAGGAGTCCGTCCGCCGTGTGTTCCCACGAGAAGTTGGCCGCGTGGACGGGGGCGTTGCGGGCCAGTTTCGCGCGCAGGTCGTCGTCGACGAGGATCGTGCGCAGTGAATCGGCCCAGTCCCGCGCGTCGTGACCGGCGACGAGGAGTCCGCTGTGTCCGCCGCTCACCGCGACGCCCAGACCGCCGACATCCGCCGCGACCACCGGTGTCCCGCTGGCCTGCGCCTCGAGCGCCACGAGACCGAAGGACTCGGAATAACTCGGCACCGCGACGACGTCGGACGCCCGGTACACCTGCACCAGCCGGTCCGGTTGCTGCGGCGGCAGGAACGTCACCCGAGCCGAGATCCCCAGCTCCGCCGCGAGTTCGATCAGGGAGTCGGGCCGCTCCAGCCCGGTCCCCGAGGGACCGCCCACGATCAGCACCCGCAGCGGCATCCCGGGCTCGCGCTCGTGCAGTTCGGCTGCGGCCTTGAGCAGGACGTCGGGCGCCTTCAGCGGCTGGATCCGCCCCACGAACGTGACGACCAGCTCGTGTCGGTCGAGGCCCAGCTCGGCGCGGGCCGCGGCGCGGTCCCCGGGCCGGTAGCGGCTCAGATCCGCGCCGGGAGCGACCACGTCGATGCGATCGCGGGCCGCACCGTAGATGTCGACCAGCTGGGACGCCTCGTCGGCGGTGTTCGTGATCAGGCGATCCGCCTCCGCAACCACCTGCTGCTCGCCGATCTGCCTGGCAGCCGGCTCCGGGGTGTCCCCCTCCGCCAGCGCCGCATTCTTCACGGCGGCGAGGGTGTGCGCGGTGTGCACCAGCGGCACCCCCCACCGATCCCGGGCGAGCCAGCCGACCTGACCGGACAACCAGTAGTGCGAGTGGATCAGGTCGTAGTGCCCGGGTTCGTGGTGCGCTTCCTCCCGCAGCACGCCCGCCGTGAACGCGCACAGCTGCGTCGGCAGGTCGTGCTTGTCCAGGCCCTCGAAGGGACCGGCGACGACATTGCGCACCAGCACACCCGGCGCCGCCTCGACGACCGGCTCGTCGGCGGAGGACGTCGCGCGGGTGAAGATCTCCACCTCGACGCCGCGTCGCGCCAGCTCGATCGCGCTCTGCAGGACGTACACGTTCATCCCGCCCGCGTCACCGGTTCCCGGCTGAGCCAGGGGCGAGGTGTGGACCGACAGGACGGCGACCCGTCGCAGTCGATGGTTCTGTGCTGGCGTCACCCCTCCATCTTGCCCCCCGCTCCGGAACCGAACCCGTTCGGGCGGACTTGTCACACATCCGGCGGCTGATGTGTCACAGATACGAGGGATCGACACAGGGGTCGATCGGGAACGGAGGAACAGCCATGACCAGCACACGCATCGTCGTCGTCGGGGCCGGGTACGCCGGGGTGACGGCCGCGAACCGGATTCGGGCCCGCGCGGGCTCGGACGTGACGGTCACGATGGTCAACCCGATCCCGGAATTCGTCGAACGCATCCGGTTGCACCAGCACGCCGCGGGCGCGGACCCGGCGACCCGACCGCTCGCGGAGATGCTGCACCGCGACGTCGAGGTGATCGTCGGTTCGGCCGACGCGATCGGAGACCGCGAGGTCGTCCTCGCCGACGGGACCGTCGTCGCATTCGACAGGCTCGGCTACGCCGTCGGCAGCGGCCCCGGCGGTGGTGTCCCGGGCGTCGAGCACGCACACACCGTGTCGTCCCTCGACGGGTCGATCGGGCTGCGCGACGCCCTCGACCGCGCGCGCCCGGGCGCCGTCGTGACGGTGATCGGCGGCGGACTGACCGGCATCGAGACGGCCGCGGAGATCGCAGAGCGGCGGCCCGGTCTGGTCGTGCGGCTGCTGTCGTCGGGTGTTCTCGCGCCGGGACTCTCGGGCGGCGGACGCGATGCCGCGCTCCGGTCGCTGGATCGTCTCGGCGTGGACGTTCGCGAGCACACCGCGGTCACCCGGATCGAGCCGGGCGAGCTGACCGTCGCGGGCGGCGGCACCGCCCTGTGCGATGTCGCAGTGTGGGCGGGCCGGTTCGTCGTGCCCGACCTGGCTCGGCGCAGCGGGCTGCCGGTGGACGAGCAGGGCAGGCTGCGCACCGACGAGACGCTGACGGTCGTGGGCCGCCCGGACGTCGTCGGGGTCGGGGACGCCGTCGCCCCGCCCGAGCGCGTCGCGCACCACCTGCGGATGAGCTGCCAGGCCGCGATCCCGCTCGGGGTGCACGGCGCCGACACCGTGCTGGCGCGGCTGACGGGGCGCGAGCCGAAGCCGCTGTCGATCGGGATGACCCTGCAGTGTGTGAGCCTCGGCCGGGCCGACGGTGTCGTCCAGGTGGTGCGCCGCGACGACAGCCCCCGACAGCTGGTCCTCCGGGGCCGCGGCGGCGCATGGGTGAAGGAACGGATCTGCCGGGGCACCGTGGGGTTGATCGCGAAGTACGCGGGTTTCCACCGTGGGATGCCGGGACCGAAGCCGCAATCGGAGAGGGTGGGGGTGTCCGCGTGAGCGCGGAGTTGTTCACGGAGTATCGCCCGCTGCTGTTCACGATCGCCTACGAGATCCTCGGCAGCGCGTCGGACGCGGAGGACGCACTGCAGGAGAGCTATCTGCGCTGGGCAGCGGCCGATCAGGGGCGAGTCGACAATCCGCGCGCCTATCTCGCACAGATCGTGACACGGCAGTCGCTGAACCAGCTGCGCGCGGCCCGGCACCGTCGCGAGGAGTACGTCGGGAGCTGGTTACCGGAACCGATCCGCACCGAACCCGACGCCGCCGACGACGTGGTGCTCGCGGAGTCCGTGTCGATGGCGATGCTGCTGGTGCTCGAGACGCTCGGCCCGGACGAACGTGCCGTGTTCGTGTTGCGTGAGGTGTTCGGGTTCAGTCACCGCGAGGTGGCCGCGTCGATCGGCAAGTCGGAGGCCGCGGTCCGCCAGATCGCGCACCGCGCCAAGTCGCACGTGCATGCACGGCGACGGCGGTTCGCGTCGCCCACAGAGGAGGCGCAGGCGGTGGTCGGGAAGTTCCTGACCGCCGCCGTGACGGGAGACGTGCAGGCCCTGATGGACCTGATGGCACCGGACGTCGTGGAGATCTCCGACGGTGGCGGCAAGGTCAGCGCCGCGCGGCGGCCGATCGTGGGACGCGATCAGGTGGCGCGCTTCATGAGCGGGCTGACGAGGCTCGCGCCCGACGGGTTGCGGTTCGAGCCGGCAGTGTTCAACAACGTGCCGTCGATGCTCGTGCACACCGACAACGGTCTCGACGTCGTCGCGATGTTCGAACTGACCGCCTCGGACACCGACCCGGCCGGGTTGATCTCGGGGATCTACCTGGTCCGCAATCCCGACAAGCTGGCGGCGGTGGACCGGGCGCGCACACTCGCGCGCTGAACCCCGCCGCCCACGGGCATCGGTGACCGAGAGCGGGTCTCGTCGGACCGCACCCAGGACTCCCGCCGAACGTGCCCGGCGGCCGCCACCGGGTACGCCGTTCGTACACATTCGTGTGCAGGTTTTGCGAGTTTGCTCATCTGTGACTGGCCGGACCCCTATCTTGTCTGGGAACCTCGCCGACTCGGACGCCAGTCCAAGTCCGAGGCACGGTCCTGAGCAACGAAAGGTTCGACGAAGTTGAGCAAGAAGAACGCGCGTCGGCTCGTCGCCGGCGCGAGCACGGCAGCACTGGCGGTGGGATTCGCCGCGTCGTTCGGCGTGGGGGCGGCGTCGGCCGCGCCCGTGAGCCAGTCCACGACCTCCGGTTCGTGGACGTTCAACCGAACCATCAGCAACGGCACCCCTGCCCCGGGCGAGACGATCACAGTCACGAACAACATCCGTTTCAACGGCGGCCTCGCTCCGACCATCAGCGCGCTCAGGGACATTCATCCCGCATGTCTGACCTATGTCGCCAACTCCTCACGAGTCGAGGGCAACGGGGTGGGCACCACCACCCCCGACTCGACGACGGTGAGCATGAACGGCTCCTGGATTCGCAGCGCGGTCAACCGCGACATCAGCTACAGCGTCCAGTACACGGTCGGCGCGAACTGCGCCCGCGACGCCGCTCTGACAACCGGCGCCGCCGTCAGCGCCAACCAGAGTCTGAGCACGACGAACGCCACCGCCGGTCCGTCGCTCAGTGTTCCCAAGTCCGCGTCGACCACCGGCGTCGCAGTGTCTCCGGCCCCGCGGGTCGGCACCGCCTCCACGCTGACGGCCACCGTCACCGCGGGTGCCACGGGCACCGTCGAGTTCGCCGACAACGGCACCGTCCTCGGCACCGGAACCGTCAACAACGGCACCGCCACCTACGCCTGGACCCCCAGCGCCGCCCAGTCGTACTCCGTCACCGCGAAGTACCTCGGCGACGCCACCTACGCGCAGTCGACCTCGGCGCCGCAGACCGGCACCGTGACCCCAGCCCCGACCGCACCCGGTGCACCGACCAACCTCGCCGCGAACCCCGCGTCGGTCACCGTCGGTGGCACCGTCACCGTCTCCGGCAACGCCGAGGCCAACTCGACCGTCACCGTCACCGCCGGCAACAAGACCTGCACCACCACCGCGGACGGCACCGGACACTTCGCCTGCGACATCGTCACCGACGCAGCCGGCACCCTGACCGTCACCGCCGTCGCCGCCAACAACATCGGCACCGGCCCGGCCTCCGCTCCGATCGCGGTCGAGGTTTCGACCACGGTCACCACCACGGATCTCGCGGTCGCTCCCGCCCCGCAGGTCGACGCTCCCTCCACGCTGACGGCCACCGTCAGCGCAGGCGCCACCGGCGCCGTCGAGTTCGCCAACCACGGCACCGTCCTCGGTACCGCCGCGGTCGACAACGGCACCGCTGCCTACACCTGGACACCCGGCGCAGCCGACTCCGGCCAGTCGTACTCGGTCACCGCGAAGTACCTCGGCGACGCCACGCACGCGCAGTCGACCTCGGCGCCGCAGACCGGCACCGTGACCCCGGCCCCGACGGCGCCCGGTGCACCGACCAACCTCGCCGCCAACCCCGCCACCGTCACCGCAGGCGGCACCGTCACCGTCTCCGGCAACGCCGAGGCCAACTCGACCGTCACCGTCACCGCGGGCGGCACGACCTGCACCACCACCGCCGACGGCACC
>AODO01000057.1 GCA_000341795.1 Rhodococcus triatomae BKS 15-14
GGTGGTCCCGCCGTACCCGTTCTCGGCGAACGCCTCCACGGCTGCCGCGCGGATCCGCGCCGCGGCCTTCGACGAACTGACCACGGGGGTGCCGGTCGTCTGCTCTGTCACGTCACCCTCCCCGGGTCGCCTTGACAACAATCACGGACCCGGTGAGTATAAGCATGCGCTTAGATTATGAGCGAGCGCTTAGTTCTGCGCTCGCCTGGATCGGACCCCGCTCGATCTGACACAGAAAGCACGCGATGAACCTGACACTCACCGACGAGGAACTCGCGTTCCGCGACGAGCTCCGGACGTTCTTCACCACCCAGATTCCCGCCGAGATCCGGCAGCGCGCCGCCGAGGGCGAGGTCACCAAGGACGACTTCCTCACCACCCAGAAGATCCTCAACGCCAACGGCCTCGCGGTGCCGCACTGGCCCGCCGAGTGGGGCGGCCGTGGCTGGACCCCCGTGCAGCGGCACATCTACCTCGACGAGATGCAGCTCGCGTCGGTGCCGGACCCGCTCGCCTTTAACGCCGACATGGTCGGCCCGGTCATCGCGGCCTTCGGCTCGCAGGAGCAGAAGGAGAAGTTCCTTCCCGCGACCGCGAATCTCGACATCTGGTGGTGCCAGGGCTTCTCGGAGCCGGAGTCCGGTTCCGACCTCGCCTCGCTCAAGACCCGCGCCGTCCGCGACGGTGACAGCTACATCGTCAACGGCCAGAAGACGTGGACCACGCTCGGTCAGCACGCCGACTGGATCTTCGCGCTGGTGCGCACCGATCCCGATGCCAAGAAGCAAGCCGGCATCTCCTTCCTGCTCATCGACATGAAGACCCCGGGCATCACGGTTCGCCCGATCAAGCTGATCGACGGCGGCTACGAGGTCAACGAGGTGTGGTTCGAGGACGTGCGCGTCCCGGCCGAGAACCTGGTCGGCGAGGAGAACGCCGGCTGGTCCTACGCCAAGTTCCTGCTCGGCAACGAGCGCACCGGCGTCACCCGCACCGGCGCCAGCAAGGCCCGCCTGGCCCGCGCCAAGAAGTACGCGGCGCAGACACGGGTCGGGGACGGCACCCTTCTGGACGAGCCGCTGTTCGCGGCCCGGTTCGCGGAACTCGAGAACCAGCTCGTCGCACTGGAACTCACCCAGCTGCGGGTCGTCGCCAGCTCGTCCGACGGCAAGCCGAACCCGGCGTCCTCGCTGCTGAAGCTGCGCGGCTCCGAGTTGCAGCAGGCAGCGACGGAGATCCTCATGGACGTCGCCGGCCCCGACTCGCTGCCGTTCGAGGCCGAGGACATCGCCTCGCCGGCGTGGGCACAGCACAGCGCCCCGCTCTTCCTGAACTACCGCAAGGTCTCCATCTACAGCGGATCGAGCGAGGTTCAGCGCACCATCATCTCCTCCTCGATTCTCGGATTGTGAGCAGCTGCCATGGATTTCGAACTCAATGACGAACAGGTCATGTTGCGGGACACCACCCGCGAGCTGCTGAGCCGCAGCTACGACGCCGAGAAGCGCAACGCCGTCACCGCCGAGGGCAAGGGCTGGAGCGACGACGTCTGGGGCAAGCTCGCCGAGATCGGCCTGCTCGGCCTGCCGTTCGCCGAGGAGGACGGCGGCATGGGTGCCGGACCGGTCGAGACGATGGCCGTGATGACCGAGATCGGCCGGGCGCTCGCGCCGGAGCCGTACCTCGACGGTGTCCTCACCCCGGGTGGTCTGGTCTCCGAGCTCGGCTCCGCCGACCAGCGCGCGAAGCTCCTGCCTGCGCTCGCGGAGGGTGCCACGCTCCTCGCGTTCGCGCATGCCGAGCCGGGTACCCGCTGGCCGGACGAGGTCGTCGAGACCACCGCGACCGCCTCCGGTGACGGCTGGACCCTCACCGGAACCAAGAACCCCGTGCTGCACGGCGACTGCGCCGAGACCCTGGTCGTCTCCGCGGTGCTGCCCGACGGCGGGCTGGGCCTGTTCCTGGTCGCCGCGGACGCCGCGGGTGTCACCCGCAAGTCGTACGCGACCCACGACGAACTGCGCGCCGCACAGATCGAGTTCGACGGCGCCGTCGCCGAGCAGCTCGGTGACGGCGGGGACGCCTCCGCCGCGATCGTCGCGTCGCAGGTCCGCACCCAGGCGGCGCTGTGCGCCGAGGCGGTCGGTGCGATGGAGGAGGCCCTGCGCCTGACCACCGAGTACCTGAAGCAGCGCAAGCAGTTCGGGGTTCCGCTGTCCAAGTTCCAGACGCTGACCCACCGCGCGGCCGACATGTACGTCGAGCTCGAGCTGGCCCGCAGCATGAGCCTGTACGCGACGATGAACCTGGCCGACGGCATCGTCGACCCGATCGTCGCCTCGCGGGCCAAGCTGCAGATCAGCAAGGCCGCCCGGCACATCGGACTCGAGGCCATCCAGATGCACGGTGGCATCGGCATGACCGCGGAATACCCCGTCGGACACTACGTCTCGCGCCTGACAGCGATCGGTCACACGCTCGGTGGCGCGGACGAGCACCTCCGTGTGCTCGCGGGCGTCGTCGCCGACCACGAGATGGTCAACATCACCACGTAGAACCGGCTCCACAACGATTCCCCCTCGCGACTCGGC
>AODO01000058.1 GCA_000341795.1 Rhodococcus triatomae BKS 15-14
CTGACCCGGCTCGCGGGGCACGCGAACATGAGCGTGCGCACCTTCACCCGCCGCTTCGCCGACGAGACCGGCACCACACCGGCGCAGTGGTTGATCGTGCGGCGGGTCGACCACGCCCGGCGCCTGCTCGAGACCACCGACCGATCCGTCGACGCGATCGCCTCGGACTCCGGGTTCGGCACCGCCACCTCACTGCGTCAGCACATGGCCGCGCAACTCGGCGTGTCACCGTCCGCGTATCGCAAGACGTTTCGGGGCGCGTGAGACGACGTCCTTCCACGCCTCCGAGGGCGTTCGGATGCCCCGACCGCTCGTCGGCCGGCCGTGTCGCGACGACGTCGCCCGGCGACACCCGGGTGCCACAAGCAGGATGCGCGCGGATGGTGGCCGTGGGCTCGTCCGTCGTGAATTGTGGACCCATGGCAGACAACGGCACCCTCACGGAACTCGCGTTCAGCGTCTCCGGTCACGTCTCGCGGCCCCACACACAGGTCTACGAGGCGGTCGCCGACCCGGAGCAACTGTCGAAGTACTTCACCACCGGCGGCGCACGCGGCCGCCTCGAACCGGGTACCGACGTCACCTGGGATTTTCACGACTTCCCCGGCGCCTTCCCGGTGACGGTTGTCGCCGCCGACCCACCGCGCCGCATCGTCGTCCAATGGGACGGGTCGGCCACGACGTCCGAGTCCGGCACCACCACGACGACGTTCGAGTTCGAACCCGTCGACGACGACACCCGCACCCGTGTCACGATCAGCGAGTCGTCCTGGCAGCCGACGGAGGAAGGCGCGAGGAATGCCTTCGGGAACTGTCAGGGATGGACCGGAATGCTCGCTGCACTGAAGGTGTGGGTCGAGCACGGAATCAACCTGCGGGACGGCTTCTACACCTAAATCTCCACCTACTAGCCTATGAGGGAACGATCAAAAGGACCCTCAACCACCACCTCACCACCCACGCAGTAACTCATTCCTGCGGACTATGGGCAAGCAAGCGTCCGACGGAATCACGAACCCGCCGAGAAGAATGGCTGCTCCGCGCCCATTCAAGCGCTGCGCGGAACTCCTCAGAGCGCGACACCGAGATCTGCCTCATTTCTCCCACAATGGCCAACGGAGCGGCAATCCCATCGGACACCATGAGTTCTGCCAACCGCGACCATACCGACAAATCGCTCTCGTCAGATCGCTGGGCCAAAATGGCTAGCGCTCGCGCTGCGTACGCCCTAGTACGCGGATCTTCGTCGCGAGTAAGCGCGTAAGCACTCGCGCGAATCCACGAACTCTGCGACGTGAGCGAGAAGGCAGCGACGCAGTTAGCTGCCTCTCTACGATTTCCCTCCGAACTAACCGATGCGAGCCTCGAAAGGTACGCCATCGCCTCTGAACCGGTGATCAGCCCGGCCGAGAATGCGAAGCGCACAGCAGCGGGATACGGCGACGCCGAATCAAACCATCGAGATTGTGCGCCGCTGCCGTCGATGACCTCGTCTACAACTAGGCGTAGTTCTCCCTCCAATGAGTGAGGTATCGAGAAACCAGATCGCACTAGACGGTCAAACCCAGATGACCGATCTGATTGGTCCACCCGTGTGTCGAATAGAAACCGCACGAGAATTTCCGTAAGCCGAGAATCTCTGCTCTCTGAAACCAGGAGCGCAGCAATATCACCGATATCATATGCACCCCGCCCAAAAATTCCACTCGCAGCGCGCTCCCGCTTCTCCTCAATCTGCTGGATGCAGATTTCGGTCGCACGCTCAACGAGGTCACGAGAGAACGGACGCTCAGCTCGAATATGCCAATTGATTGACTCGACGACATCTGACAAATTTTGGATCTCAGAATCAGCTCTACTCGGCTTCTGTTGATGGACGTTTCGGATTGCGCTCGCAGAAGCGGAATTGGCTTCGAGGAGGGGGTACGCACCCTTCGACCAGGAATCTACGTGATCGCGCTCGATTCGATCCCATTCAAGGTTTCCCACGACGCGACCGACCAGATTATCCCACAACTCATCCTCAGTGGTGAGGCGAAGATTCGCTGTGAGTTCGTCGAGAATTTTCACCTGGGCCCCCGATGCGTTGGCGAGCGCTACAGCAGCCATCCAAGCACTCTCAAGCCTCTTCACATCAAGTTGCCAGCTTCCAGGGCGATGCGCAGGCATGCCGGCACGAATGGCATCCAAAACCACCGATAGCGCATCGAACGCGGCGTCGGGGGACATGAACTCTGCACTAGCACGAAGCACAATCATCTCGGAGGTTCTAAGCGCAAGGGGGTCCGATCTCCCGCGCAAAATGGCGCGGGCATCATCCACGATCGGAGAGTTGGGACCGCTCTGGCTCAACCGCTGCAGAATACTATTGAGATCTGAGTCAGCGCCGGCGTGTCGGAATAATCGAATACAGTCGGATAGCTTGACTCGTTTCGGATCCAAGTTCGAGACTCGAATCCTCAGATTCGCAATCTGTTTCCTTGCGTGAATTACCTGGAAATCTCCGAGAAGTTCATATCTCATCGTTGCATGAAACAAATCAGGCAGAAAACCTCCAATGGTGACCCCCGTCGTTCCAAACTGATTCTTAACCTCACCTTCAAGCCACCGTGAATACTCCCGCGCTGAATCTCGGGAAACTGTCAGCAGCAACTCTGATCGGGGCGATGCAACGCGCTCACGCCACGAGGGAAATGGGCCGGCATCACCCGTGGTTGAAAATGCTGGAGGCGCCGCACTCCAGCACGATTGGCGGAGCGCGTAGACAATTTCCCGGAAGACAGCACTTGACGACTGCGCAGTTCCTGCATTCAGAGGGAGGTTCCCCAGTGTCTCTGGTTGCAAATTAGATAATAGGCTAAGAGCCCTGGTGGAATCCGAGATGTACTCGCGGCCATAGTCTCGGCGCCGCAGGGCCCGCTGCTGATGAAGTATTGCGAGAAGGAGCCTTCCTTGAGGCGTTGATTCGTCGATCGATCTAATCAACTCAGTGAGTAGTTCATCGCAGGTTCGGTAATCATCGCGTTCCGCTGCGGCCAAGCACGCGATTAGAGCGAACGATACGGCAATGGCCGGATTGTCGGATTCCCGGGTTACCAGATCGCTCAGCAGTAAAACGCCTTGTTCCTGAGTATCAAAGTCGAGGGCGAGTACCGCCGCATGGAGCCACGGATTAGACGCATATTTGCCCGTCGAATCCCGCCATGGCCCTGGACCGATTACTATCCCGGCCAACGCAGCGGCAGGGTGAATATCTCCCTGCTCACTTGAGAAATTTGGGTGCGGCGCCAACTCGTAGGGAGTATAGATCGCGGCAATCCATGCCAAATCCACGCTAGTCACTCTCCTGAGATTCTTCCGCGTGGGGAGTCCACGCGCAGTTCTCTAAAATCATTTCTCGCCCGGAGTTGGTTAGCCCGGCGACTCACCAATAGCTCAAGCCACTCCTGCAGTTTCACCCTCAAGGCAGCGGCGTCGAATACTCCGGATATATAGATCCGGCCATTTCGATAGCCTTCCGGATCCGGAACGATTTGTTCCCGCACGATGTCAGAAGCGGCGTCGCAGTCCCCACCAATCGCTGCAATCCCGACAGAGGATGAGCGCAGGTTGGCTGCCTTTCCTATCCTTACTCTATCTTCTTCTCGACCGGAGAGGATGTTGCTGTCCAAATGGAGAGAAAGAACCATATCACTTGCAGCACTCTCATCAACCTCGACCGCATCAACGATGGCGACTTCTTCAGTTGATGCTTGTTGACAGACCTGGTTGTAGATTCGCTCCCATTCGTGATTCTCCGTTTCGAACCACAACTCAGTGACGAGCACCCCCGGCCCAATCGACTTAATCGGCATAACATTTCTGCGTTTGCCACCAAAAGAAGGGTGTCGGGCACTTCTACGTTCTTGCCTCTCGTTACTGATGCTCGATATCGTTGAAATCAGCCACCGCACCTGCGCACTGTTGGCTGATTTTGGCTTGACAAGCGAGCGGTGATTGCAGTCAATCTGCTCAATCTGCTGATACGGTGCCGACAGAGTCGAACTAAAGTTAGTGACCACCTTGTCCCGCATGCCTATACATACCAGCCGCGGAATGTAGAATTTCTCTACCGACCAAAACTCACCTTTTAACAATCCATCCACATGGTCCGTAAAATATTGCTCGTTTTCGGTTTGAATCTCAGAGTACGGAGCAAGCCATTCAAACTCCGAAACGACGGGCGCAATTGCCCGAATTGCAAGGCGCGAACCGGCACGGGGAGTCCCAAAGAGGAAAACTCCGCTCACCGAGGTTAGCGTTCCGGAATCACGCGCACGCGGAATCGCTTGGAGGTGCCGGCGAATTGACGCAATTGCCAGCAATCCGCCTAGACTATGCGCAACGAAGTAGATTTCCTCGTAGCGATCTTGGAGATGATCGATCGATCGTGCCAACTGTTTCTCATGCACCCCCAGCTTTGGCCGTAAAGTAAGCAGGGTGACAATCCCCTTAGAGTACCGATAAACGGCAACATCTCGAGGCGGACCGCTCTCGTCAGAGAATATGAATTTGGGAAATGATCCCCACGTCTTGTAGCCGCTTCCAGTGAAGCCATGCACGAATACGACTACGGACTTGGCGCGTGTCCGATCATGTTGATGCACATTGATGCTGGTTTCATCAAATGGCACAGACTTGAATTCCGCCTGTTTGATGAAGTTTAGCATTCTGTCTCGCTGAATCCCGGCACATTGGCGGCCACTGGACGTACACCTGGACAGGCAAGCGGCCTCATAGTTGTCGCGCGATTCACGAGGCGTGATGCTAGCGGATCAATGTCTCGCAGAGGGAGGACACACCGACTAACATGCGGGACGAGGCGGTCCGTATGTGGAATTGCTCGACTGTCCGGGCCAGGCAAGCATCAGCGTTAGGAAGTCGATCGAGACACTCGCTTGCTGATCGACCGCTCCGTCGCCAGCGGACCGCACCTCGCCCATCAGTACCTCCCACATGTTCCCAGACCGCAGGGCGCCTTTCAGATGCAGGCTCACTTCCCTATCGACAGCTCTGCCATCGACTGTTCACCCCTGGTGCCACTCATCACGTGCCCGGGACAGTGCCAACATGGTGGGCGCGACAGGTATCGAACCTGCGACCGCTGGTGTGTAAAACCAGAGCTCTACCACTGAGCTACACGCCCTCAATGCGGCGAGCGGACCGATGTCCGCTCGCCGGATTGCACTCAGGAATCTAGCGCGGCGAGCGCTTTCTCCCAAGCCCCCTGGTCACGGGCCTCTCCGGGGCCGTTCATCTCGGCGAAACGGATGATGCCGGCCTTGTCGACGACGAAGGTGCCCCGGTTCGGGAACCCGGCCTTCTCGTTGAACACGTCGTACGCCTGGGTGACCGCTCCGTGCGGCCAGAAGTCCGACAGCAGCGGGAAGGTGTACCCCTGCTCCGCGGCCCAGATCTTGTGCGTCGGCGGAGGCCCGACGGAGATCGCGACGACAGCGGTGTCGTCGTTCTCGAAGGTCGGAAGCGTGTCTCGCACCTTGCACAGCTCACCCTGGCAGGTTCCGGTGAACGCCAACGGGTAGAAGACGACGAGGACGTTCTTCTTGCCGCGATAGTCGGACAGCGTCACTTCCTGGTTGTTCTGGTCCTTGAGCGTGAAATCGGGCGCGACGGTGCCCACGGCCAACGGCATGACGAACTCCTCGAATCTCGGGTGGCGAAGCCGGCGCTACCGCGGCCTCAGCGCTTGGCGGGACGCGCCTTCGGCTGCACCAGGCGGCTTCCCGACCAGGATCCCAGATTGGCGGCGGAAGTCTGCGTCAGCCCTGCGGTCGGCGCCGACTCGGCGATCTCGCTCGGCTCGACGTGCCCGGGCTGCCCGGTCTTCGGGGTGAGAACCCACACGAATCCCTCGTCGGCGAGCGGACCGATCGCGTCCATCAGAGCGTCGACCAGGTCGCCGTCACCGTCGCGCCACCACAGCAGGACGACGTCGATCACCTCGTCGGAGTCCTCGTCGACCATTTCGCCGCCGATGACTTCTTCCACCGCGGACCGCAGTTCGTCGTCGGTGTCCTCGTCCCAACCCAGTTCCTGCACAGCCATGTCTTGAGTGATGCCGAGCTTCTGGATGTAACTCTGTGCGTCGGCCGCGGCGACCACGGTGGTGTCCTCCTCTGTGTCGAACAGCTGAACCTCCAGCTTCCGATCGGTGTTGATCGGTAGTGAAAGCGAACATGCTCCGGGCCGCTCGCGCAAGCGGGCCGCGCCGATTTGCCGCAACTAATGTCCCGATTCGCCGCTTCCGGTGGTCAGGCGCCCGGCGATCGAGACTCCCACGAGCAACCGGCGAACGCGTTTGGCAGGATTGGACACAGGTCACCATCATGAACGAACCGGGACGCCGTCACAGTTGGCGAACCGGACTGGTAACGGGCGCCACACCGAGCGCCCACCGCGATGAGGAGCAAATGTTGTCCGAGCAGATCCAGGACCCGGTATCTCCAGCAACACCCGGTCCCACACCCGGTTCCGACGGCCGGGTCCGCGTCATCCGAGAGGGCGTCGCGTCGTATCTCCCCGACATCGATCCGGACGAAACCGGCGAATGGATCGAGAGCTTCGACGACCTGCTCGAACGATCGGGACCCGCACGCGCCCGCTATCTGATGCTGCGTCTGCTCGAACGCGCCGGCGAGAACCGCGTGTCCATCCCCGCACTGACCTCGACCGATTTCGTCAACACCATCCCCACCGAGAACGAGCCGTGGTTCCCCGGTGACGAAGAAGTCGAACGCCGCTACCGCGCCTGGATCCGCTGGAACGCCGCGATCATGGTGCACCGCGCACAGCGCCCCGGCGTCGGCGTGGGCGGCCACATCTCCACCTACGCATCCTCCGCCGCCCTGTACGAGGTCGGGTTCAACCACTTCTTCCGCGGCAAGGACCACCCCGGCGGCGGCGACCACATCTTCATCCAGGGCCACGCCTCCCCCGGCATCTACGCTCGCGCCTTCCTCGAGGGCCGCATCCCCGCCTCGCAGATGGACGGCTTCCGTCAGGAGGCGAGCCATGCGCAGGCCGGCGGCGGCCTCCCGTCCTACCCGCACCCACGCCTGCTGCCCGATTTCTGGGAGTTCCCCACGGTGTCGATGGGCCTGGGCCCGATGAACGCCATCTACCAGGCTCGCTTCAACCACTACCTGCACGACCGCGGCCTGAAGGACACCTCGCAGCAGCACGTGTGGGCATTCCTCGGCGACGGCGAGATGGACGAGCCGGAATCGCGTGGCCTCGCGCACGTCGCCGCCACCGAAGGACTCGACAACCTCACCTTCGTCGTCAACTGCAACCTGCAGCGCCTCGACGGCCCGGTCCGCGGCAACGGCAAGATCATCCAGGAGCTGGAGTCGTTCTTCCGCGGTGCCGGCTGGAACGTCATCAAGGTCGTGTGGGGCCGCGAATGGGATTCGCTGCTCCACGCCGACAAGGACGGCGCCCTGGTCAACCTGATGAACGTCACCCCCGACGGCGACTACCAGACCTACAAGGCCAACGACGGCGGCTACGTTCGCGAACACTTCTTCGGCCGCGACCCGCGCACCAAGGAACTCGTCAAGGACCTCAGCGACCAGGAGATCTGGAACCTCAAGCGCGGTGGTCACGACTACCGCAAGATCCACGCCGCCTACGCCGCCGCGATGGCGCACAAGGGCCAGCCGACGGTGATCCTGGCGCACACCATCAAGGGCTACACCCTCGGCAAGCACTTCGAGGGCCGCAACGCCACCCACCAGATGAAGAAGCTCACCCTCGACGACCTCAAGGCGTTCCGTGACCTGCAGCGGATCCCGATCTCCGACGCGGAGCTGGAGAAGGACCCGTACCTGCCGCCGTACTACCACCCCGGTCCCGACGCCCCGGAGATCCGGTACATGCTCGACCGCCGCAAGGCACTCGGCGGGTTCCTGCCGTCGCGGAACACCGACGCAGCGCCACTGCCGGTGCCGGACATCTCCGCGCTCGACCCCATCCGCAAGGGATCGGGCAAGCAGGAGGTCGCGACCACGATGGCGCTGGTCCGCGTCATCAAGGAACTGCTGCGGGACAAGGAGATCGGCAAGCGAATCGTGCCGATCATTCCCGACGAGGCCCGCACGTTCGGTATGGACTCGTGGTTCCCGTCGCTGAAGATCTACAACCGCAACGGTCAGCTGTACACCTCCGTCGACGCCGAACTGATGTTGGCGTACAAGGAGTCCAGCGTCGGCCAGATCCTGCACGAGGGTATCAACGAGGCCGGTTCGACGGCGTCGTTCACCGCGGTCGGCACCTCCTACGCCACCCACGGCGAGCCGATGATCCCGCTGTACATCTTCTATTCGATGTTCGGGTTCCAGCGCACCGGCGACGGACTGTGGGCGGCGGCCGACCAGATGGCCCGCGGCTTCGTCCTCGGCGCCACCGCCGGCCGCACCACGCTCACCGGTGAGGGCCTGCAGCACGCCGACGGGCACTCGCTGCTGCTCGCGTCGACCAACCCCGCCGCCGTCACCTACGACCCCGCGTTCTCCTACGAGATCGCGCACATCGTCCGGGACGGGATCCGCCGCATGTACGGCGGTACGGAGGGGGTCGCCGGTTTCGGCGGCGAGAACGTCTTCTACTACCTGACGATCTACAACGAGCCGTACGTGCAGCCCGCCGAACCGGACGACCTCGACGTCGACGGCCTGCTCCGGGGCATCTATCTGTACCAGCGGTCCGAGCTGTCGGGGCCGCGCGCCCAGATCCTCGTCTCGGGCGTCGCCATGCCCGAAGGCCAGCGCGCCGCGCAACTGCTCGCCGACGACTGGGGTGTCGCGGCCGACGTCTGGTCGGTCACCTCGTGGGGTGAACTGCGCCGCGAAGGCATCGACTGCGACCGCCAGGCCCTGCGCAACCCCGACCAGCCGGCACCGGTGCCGTTCGTGGCCTCCGCACTCGCCGACGCCGAAGGCCCGTTCGTCGCCGCTTCCGACTGGATGCGCGCGGTGCCCGACCAGATCCGGCAATGGGTGCCCGGCGACTACACCACCCTCGGCACCGACGGGTTCGGCTTCTCCGACACCCGTACCGCCGCCCGCCGCTACTTCAACGTCGACGCCGAGTCGATCGCGGTGGCGGTGCTGGCCGGTCTCGCCCGAGCCGGGAAGGTCGAGCACAACACCCCCGCCGCCGCGGCCAAGCAGTACCGCATCGACGACGTGCTCGCCGCCCCGACCTCGATGAAGGACCCCGGCAGCGCCTGATCCGACGGCATCCGCACGCCCCGCCACCGGTCACCGGTGGCGGGGCGTCGCTGTGTCACGAGCGGCCCGCCGCCGGGTCACGAGCGGCCCGCCGCCGGGTCACGAGCGGCCCGCCGCCGGGTCACG
>AODO01000059.1 GCA_000341795.1 Rhodococcus triatomae BKS 15-14
GATGACCCGCACAGCGATCTCACCGCGGTTCGCGACGAGCACCTTCGTGATCTGCTTCTGAGAATTGGTCATCGGTCTTCCTTTACCGGGCGTAGCGGGAGTTGACGAAAGTAGTTGGCGCCGCGGACAACCCGTAGCGCATCATCTGGGCGGGAGCACCCCAGCCCTCCTCGGGCTGCGGATCCTCCGCAACGGGGGCCGACGCGCGCAGCGCAGCGAGTACCGCGAGGACCGCGGCGACCTCGGTGTCGTCGGGGTTCCCCGAGAACCGGATCGGATCCTGCTGCGGTTCGGCGGCGTCCAGCAGTGCGGCCTCGTCGATGTCGACGGCAGCCGGCTCCAGCACCGCGGTCACAGCGGGATGTTTCCGTGCTTCTTCGGAGGCAGAGTCACCATCTTGCGTTC
>AODO01000060.1 GCA_000341795.1 Rhodococcus triatomae BKS 15-14
GCTCCCAAGAAGTCGGAACCGAATTTCTCAGTCCAACTTCCGGGGACCAGTGCAACGAAGGGCCCCTTCAGCCGTACGTGGGGGTGGCGCGTCAGCCGAGGAGTTTGGCCTTGGCGGCGGCGAATTCGTCGTCGCTGAGCACCCCGGACTGGTGCAGTTCGCCGAGCTGCTTGAGCTTGGTGATCAGCTCGTCCTCGGCGGGCGGCGGCGCGGCCGCGGCCTGCTGAGCGGCGGCCTGCTGGGCGTACTGCTGTTGCTGGTACGCCTGCTCCTGTGCCTGCTGGTCGGCATACGCCTGCTGTTCGCTGTACTTGCGCTGCGCTCGCCTGTCCATCGCGTTCGTCGTCGCGCGGGCCGTCCCCGCGACGACGGCGGTCCGCGCAACCGTGCCGAGCAGTCCCGGTCGACCCACTCGTCCTGCCCTGAAAACCATGACGTTTCCCTTCGGTTGGGTGCTTAGAGTGCGGCTTCGACGGCCGCGACGATCACCTCGTGCGGAATCTGCACGTGCAGGACGACCTCACCTCCGGCGGCCCTCGCGCTGGTCGTGAACTGCCGCGCCCAGGTGTTCTCGTAGACGATGATCGCGGCCGAGGTGCCCGGATCGAGCGAGTCGCGGACGACGTCGAGGTCCTCGTCGCTGATCAGGGCCTTCGCCTCGATGGACAGGACTGCGAGACCGACCTCGTCGAGCTCCTCGTCGACGTCGACCTGTCTGATGTTCCCGTCCTCGTCCTTCGCTATGTAGACGAGGTCGAGCAGGGTGACGTACCCCTTCTCGACGACGTCCTGCAGGGCCGCGACGGTGGCCGGGTCGGCCTGCGACCCCGGGAACGCCAGTACGACCAACTCGACGGGACCGATGTTCTCTGCGTCGCTCATGTCCACACCCTCGTGTTTCCGGGCGCGGTGCGCCTCACCCGGTGCGGATGAACTCGCCGATCTCACCTGCTGCGGATGAAGCGGACGACCCTTCGGTTCGCCGATCATCGATCCAACATTCGACGCACGATGCGAAATGGAGTTGACCGATGGACTCGTTCTGGGACTTTCTCTGGGTAATCCTCGTCACGTTTGCCTTCGTGGCATACCTGATGCTGCTGTTCTCGATCATCGGCGACCTGTTCCGCGACCACAAGCTTTCCGGCTGGTGGAAGGCGGTGTGGGTGTTCTTCCTGATCTTCGTGCCGTTCCTCACCGCGCTGATCTACCTGATCGCCCGCGGCCAGGGCATGACGGAACGGTCGATCGCCGCCGCGCAGCAGTACCGGTCCGAGCAGGACAGCTACATCAAGTCCGTCGCGGGCAGCAAGTCGCCGGCCGAGCAGATCGCCGACGCGAAGGCGCTCCTCGACTCGGGCACCATCACGGAGGCGGAGTTCGCCTCCCTCAAGGCGAAGGCACTCGGTTAGCCACAGCCCACTGCGGCCCGCTCCCGGAAACGGGGCGGGCCGCAGCGCTGTGTCCAGGCGAATGCCCCGCCGCGGTGTCCTCAGGCGAATGCCGCCGCGGTGTCACGGAACGCAGCCAGAACCGCGCCGACGGCGGGCCGCAGTGCCGCTCCCGGCCGGGTGGCGAGTTCGTAGGTCCGCGCGGCGCGGACACCGGCGAGCGGTGCACTGACGAGTCCGGGCTGCAGTGACACGTGTCGCGGCATGAGCGCGACGCCGTGCCCCGCGAGGACCAATTCCTCGATGACCCGAAAGTCGTTGATGCGTTGGACGACTCGCGGACGTACCCCGGTTGCGGCGGCCACGGATTCGAGGACGTCGTCGACGGGAAATCCACCGCGGACACTGATCCAGCTCTCGTCCGCGAGTTCGTCGAGCGCGACGGACGACCGTCCGGCGTACGGGTGATCCGACGGCATCACGAGGTCGATCGGCTCACGCATCAGGGGTTCGATCCGAACCCGCGGGGAGACGAGGGTCGGGGCCCGCTCGTCGCGGTGGGTGAGTACGACGTCGAAGTCGGCGAGCAGGTTCGGGACCGCGGTCGCGGGCTCGTCGACATCGGTGGCCTCGACGATCGTGCCGCCCGCGGCGGCGCGGGCGAGCACACCGGGAAGCAGCAGGGTCGCCCCGGAGGGGAAGAGCGCGACCCGCACCCGCCCGCGCGGAGAGTCGGTGTACGACGCCATCTCGGCGGCGGCGCGGTCGAGCGCGGCGAGGACGTCGTCGGCGCGCAACACGAGGGCCCGCCCCGCGTCTGTGAGCCGCAGTCGCCGGCCGTCGGGCTCGAGGAGTGCGACTCCCGCCTCCCGGGCGAGGATCTTCAGTTGCTGCGAGACGGCGGACGGGGTGAGCGAGAGCGCGGCGCCGGTGGCGGCGACGGTGCCGCGGTCGGCGAGTTCTCGCAGCACTCGCAGACGTTCCACATCCATGTAGGAAAACTACAGTAATCCTGTACTTATATTCGATTGTCCTGATTGTTTGCAGACGCAACGATGAGCTGCATGACGAACCGCGACCGCCTCCTCGGGCTCACCGTCGTGCTGCTCTGGGGACTGAACTTCCTGGCCATTCGCGCGGGCCTCGACCAGTTCCCGCCGTTCTTCTTCGTCGCACTGCGCTTTTTGGTGATCGCCGTCCCGGTCGTCCTGTTCGTTCCACGCCCGAACGTGCCCCTGCGTTGGCTGCTGCTGTACGGCACCGGCTTCGGGGTGCTGCAGTTCGCATTCCTGTTCTGGGCGATGAGCTCGGGCATGCCGACCGGACTGGCGTCGCTGGTCCTGCAGGCGTCCGCGCCGATGACGGTGGTGCTCGGGGCGCTACTGCTCGGCGAGCGAGTGAACCGGCGGCAGGTGGTCGGGATCGTCGTCGCCGTCGGCGGCATGGTCACGATCGGCTGGGACCGGTTCGCGCACGCGGGACTGCTGCCGTTGCTGCTGACCCTGTGCGGGGCATTCGGATGGGCGCTCGGGAACATCGGCAACAAGCAGGCGCGGGCCGACTCGCCGATGCGACTGATGCTGTGGATGACCGTCGTTCCGCCGCTGCCCATGCTCGCGTTGTCCGCGGTGATCGAAGGTCCGACCGCGGGATGGGAGGCGCTCGGGTCCGCGTTCGACGCCGACGGCCTGCCCGCCCTCGCCGGACTGGTCTACATCGTCCTGCTCGGCACCATCGTCGGGACGGGCCTGTGGACCCGTCTCATGAGCCGCTACCCCGCGTCGACCGTCGCCCCGTTGTCGCTGCTCGTTCCCGTCGTCGGGATCGCGGCGTCCTGGGTGGCGCTCCACGAGCAACCCACCGTGACAGCACTGTGCGGAGGCGTGGTCGTCGTCGGCGGCTGCCTGTACGGCATGACACGTCCGCGCGCGTCCGCCGGCCCCGCACCGGCACCCGCAACTGTGTCCCCGCCCACCCCCGCACCTGCACGAGTCTGAGCCGGGCGCCGGGTGTGGAAAACTGCGCGCGTGGCAACTAGCACTCGATTCACCGCGCGCGGCAGACTCGCGCTCCGCGTCGCCGCGCTGGCGTCCTGGGCGTCGAAGAAGGCCGGCCGCGGCAACGGCTCGATGATCGGAGGGCTGATCGCCCTCAAGATCGACCCCACGGTGATGACGCAGCTCGGCCAGGACAAGCGGACGGTGCTGGTCACCGGCACCAACGGCAAGTCGACGACGACCCGGATGACGGCCGCCGCACTCGCGACGGTCGGCACCGTCGCGACCCAGCCCGACGGCGCCAACATGGACGCGGGCATCGTCTCGGCCCTGAGCGTGGGCGCGGACGCCGAACTCGCCGCGATCGAGGTCGACGAGCTGCACACCCCCCACGTCTCGGACGCGCTGAACCCGGCCGCGATCGTGCTCCTGAATCTCAGCCGGGATCAGCTGGACCGGGTGGGCGAGATCAACATGATCGAGCGCCGTCTGCGCGCCGGCCTCGCGGCCCATCCGGACGCGGTGGTCGTCGCGAACTGTGACGACGTCCTGGTCACCTCCGCCGCGTACGACCACCCGAACGTCGTGTGGGTGGCGGCGGGCGCCGGCTGGGCGAACGACGCCACCAGCTGCCCCCGCAGCGGCGAACCGATCGTCTGGGACGCCGACGGGAACTGGCGCAGCACCGGCACCGACTTCGCGCGCCCCACGCCCGCGTGGTGGGTCGACGACGAGAACCTGTACGGACCGGACGGACTCGTCCTGCCGATGACGTTGACGCTGCCCGGTCGCGCGAACCGCGGAAACGCGGCGCAGGCGGTGGCCGCCGCCGTCGCGCTCGGCGCCGACCCCGAGGCGGCGGTCGCCGCGGCCCAGGGCGTCCGCGAGATCGCCGGCCGTTACGCCGCGGTTCAGGTCGGGCCGCACTCGCTGCGGATGTTGCTCGCCAAGAATCCGGCCGGCTGGCAGGAGGCGCTGTCCATGATCGACCACTCCGTCGACGGGCTCGTCATCGCCGTCAACGGGCAGGTGCCCGACGGCGAGGACCTGTCGTGGCTGTGGGACGTGCGCTTCGAGCATTTCGAGGGCGTGAAGGTCGTCGCGGCCGGCGAGCGCGCCACCGATCTCGCGGTCCGGCTCACCTATGCGGGCGTCGAGCACACACTCGAACCGAATCCGTTGCGCGCCATCGCATCCTGCCCCGAGGGCCGGGTCGAGGTGCTCGCGAACTACACCGCCTTCCGGGACCTGAACACCGCCATCGCGAGGAGGACCGAGAATGTCTGAGTCGACCGTGCGGATCGGGCTGGTGCTTCCCGACGTGATGGGCACCTACGGGGACGGCGGCAACGCGCTGATCCTGCGGCAGCGGCTGCGGATGCGCGGAATCGACGCGGAGATCGTCGAGATCACGCTTTCCGATCCGGTTCCGGACTCTCTCGACGTCTACACCCTCGGTGGTGCCGAGGACTCGGCGCAGCGGCTCGCGACCCGCCACCTGCAGCGCTACCCCGGACTGCAGAAGGCCGCCGAACGGGGCGCCCCCGTCCTCGCGATCTGCGCCGCGATCCAGGTGCTCGGCCACTGGTACGAGACCTCCGCAGGCGAGCGCGTCGAGGGGGTGTCGATGCTGGACGTCACGACCTCCCCGCGGGCGACCCGCGCCATCGGCGAGGTCGTCACCCGACCGCTGATCGACGGCCTCACCCAGCCCCTGACGGGATTCGAGAACCACCGCGGCGGAACAGCTCTCGGAGCCGATGCCGCGCCGCTCGGCCGAGTGACGCACGGCGTGGGCAACGGTGTCGGAGGCGGACACGAGGGTGTGGTGCAGGGCTCGGTGATCAGCACCTACATGCACGGCCCCGCGCTGGCCAGGAACCCGGAGCTCGCGGATCTGCTGCTCACCCGCGCCATGGGCGTCGAGTCACTGCCTCCGCTGGATCTGCCCGAGGTGCAGCGATTGCGGCGCGAACGGCTCGCCGTCGGTCGCTGAGCCGGGCCGGCCGGGCTTCCGTCGTCGAAACGGGAGCCGGGGTGGACCTGCCCCGGACAGGGGTTCGGCCGGGATCGTAGCGATGTATCGCGGTCCCGGCCGGATCTCTGCTTCTCGGGTACTTCGAACTCTCCCGTTCGCACTTCCCCGATCCGCACCTACGACGGTACGCCCACCCCGGACACGCGGCAATAGTTCCTGAACAGGAAATTGGTCGGCATTTTTCCGGAGTGGGCACCACGCAGCCGCTCGTCCGGCCTGGTCATCACCTCGGGGTGGCCGGTGAGTGCTGCGATCGTTCAGCACTCGTCCGGCGCCGGCTCCCCCCGCAGGCGCGCGTCCACCCAGTCGAACGCACCCGGGTTGCCGGTCAGCTCACCGATGATGTGTTCGCCCGGAACCTGGCGGTACACCGCCGCCACCCCGAGGCCGCACTGCTCGGCGAACAGATTCTGCGTCCCCAGCGCCGGAATCCAGAACTCCTGACCGCCGTTGTAGATGTACAGCGGCGTACCGGACGGCACGTTCGCCATCTTCATCTCCGCGAAAATGCCCTGCGCAACAGGAGAACTCAGCACCTTCTTCACGTTGGCGAGCGCCTCGACGGGGATTCCGGGAACACCCGCGAGCGCGAGTGTCATCACGCAGGCGTTGCGAAGGCCGGACGTCCCGACCCGCTCACCGAGATCGTTCATCAGGGTGAGGATCTCGGTCTGTTGCCGCGCCACCCCGAGCACCGCGGCCAGGAACAGGCCCCCGGCGAGGTTGCCGTTCATCGTGCGCCCGAGCATGTCGTAGTCGGCGGGAACCCCGCCGATAGCGGCGCCGACGATGTCGGTGGCCAGTTCGGGGGCGTAGCTGCCGAGCAGCTTGGCGGCGCCACTGGTGGCGATCGCACCGCCGGAGTAGCCCATCATCGCGATCTTCGATGTACCGAACTCGGCCGGATACAGGGTGCGCATCCCGCGGATCGTGTCGAGGATCGCGTGCCCGGCGACGAACGGCTCGCCGTACGTCATCAGCGGGCCTTCGTGGTCGGGGATGAGGACGGCGTAACCGCGTTCCTCCGCCTTGGCCGTGACGGGGCGGATCAGCTCGAACGGGTTGGTGGACGGCGTGATTCCGTGCGCGAGCGTGTGCGAGGGGGTGCAGTCCCGGCCCAGTCCGTTGATCGGGACGTCGTTGACCAGCACCGGCCGTGGTCCTGGCCCGGACCACGACGTGGCGGGAACGACGAGTGTCGCGGTCGCGAAGGACGGCCCGCCGTGCGAGTCGGTCGTCTTGACCTTGAACTGTCGCACCTCACGGACCGGGCCCCGCAGGAACTGCACCGCGACCGGGGTGACGTCCCGGGTCTCGATGACCTGCCCGTTCGCCATCCCCGGCAACCCGGGCGGGAACTCGTCGAAGAACGGCTCCCCGATCGGGGACGGCAACACCGCCTGCCACAGCGCGTCGAGATCCGGATAGGGCGGGTTCGGTGCCGGCACGATGGCGTCCACCAGGGGCGGGAGCACCGACCCGAGTGGCGAGCGGGCGGCCGAGGCAGTGCCGAGCGAACCGGTGATCAGTGTCGTACCGTTCAGCAGCTCGCCGTCCGAGCCGGTTCCGTCGGTCAACGATCCGGTGCCGACGGACCCCTCTCCGCCGGCACTTCCACTGGACTGCGCCGTGGCCGTGGCGGCTCCGCCACCGACCCCGACCGTCACCGCGATCGCGGCGACACACATTCGAACCCAGAGACCCCCGTGCTGGATGCGCATTGCGGCACGCTAACACCGGCCCGGAGAGGAATCGGCGAAGCCGGTGTGCCGGATTGCGTGTCGACACTTAGGTTTTCGAACGTACATCGACGGCAGAACGGCCGCTTTGTCCGAATTCGCGGGGTCTGGCGTCTGGATCGAGTGGTGTGGCGTCCGGGTGGGTGTGAATCCCACCCCCACGTTGTTGACATCGGACATGACAACCAACCTGATCGCCGACGACCGCGCGGCGAGCCCGACCCGGCGCGCCTGGCCCGCGTTGGCGACGATGTTCCTGGGCAGCTTCGCCCTCGTGACCGCCGAGTTCCTGCCGCCCGGGGTGCTGACGCTCGTCGCCTCCCAACTCGGTGTCACCGAAGGCGTGATCGGGTTGTCCGTCAGCGTGACCGCACTCACCGCGCTGGTGGCTGCACTCGGCATGGGATCGCTGTTTCCCCGGCTGGACCGGCGCACCCTCCTCGTCGCACTGACCGTCGGGGCCGTGGCCTCGAACGTACTGGTGGCGATCGCACCGAACGTCGCGGTGTTGATGCTCGCGCGACTGCTGCTCGGCCTGGCGATCGGCGGCTACTGGTCGATGGCCCTGGTGATCACCACCCAACTGGTACCGGCTGACCGGGTCGGGAAGGCAATGATGATCGTGAACGCGGGCACCACGGTCGCGACGGTCGCCGGAGTGCCCCTCGGAGTGCTCCTGAGCACGTTCGCCGGGTGGCGTGTCGTCTTCGTCGTCGCCGCGGTCGTGACGGTCGCGGCTGCCGTCGCGGTCCGGGTCACACTGCCCCCGATCGCGCCCGCCGCGGGAGTCGGCTGGGCGGCGATGGGCGACGCACTCCGGTCTCCCGGTGTCGCGCTCGGACTGACCGGTTTCGTTGCCGTCATCGGCGGACACTTCACCGGGTACACCTACGTTCGGCCCGCGCTCGCCGAGTTGGTCGGTGCCGGCCCGGAATCCGTCGCGATCCTGCTGGCACTGTTCGGAGTGGGCGGGCTCGTCGGCAACTTCGTCATCGGCGCGCTCGCCGACCGCTGGCTGCGACCGCTGCTCGTGGGGGTGCCCGGAGCGATCGGGCTGTCCGTGCTCGCGATCGCACTGTCCTCGGGGCAGTCCGCTCCGGGATATCTCGCAGTCGTCGTCTGGGGCGCGGCGTTCGGCGGTCTGCTCAACCTCGCCCAGGTCTGGGTGACGCGGGTACTGCCGGGCCGGGTGGAATCGGGAAGCGGACTCCTCGTCGCCGGCTTCCAGACCGCGATCATCCTCGGATCCGCGGTCGGCGGGCGCGGGGTCGACGACCTCGGTGTCGGCGTGACCTACGTGGTCGCCGGGGTGGTCACCGTCGCAGGCGGACTGCTGGTCCGGCTCACACTGGGCCGCGCTGCCGCTGCCACTGCGACGGCGTGACGCCGGTGTGCCTGCGGAACGCCCGGCCGAACGCGGTGTCGGAGCCGTAGCCGAGCCGGTGTGCCACCGCGGCGATCGAGACGTCCCCCCGAGTCAGCATCCGTTGCGCCTGTTCGATTCTGACGGCCGACAGGTAGCGCCCGGGAGGCTGTCCGGTCGCCGCGGTGAACCGCGCCGCGAACCCGGACCGGGACGCGAGCGCCAGCCGCGCGAGCGACTCCACGGTCCACTCCCGGCCCGGTTCGGCGTGAATGGCCGCGACGGCGCGGGCCAGACCGGGCTCGTCCACCCGCAACAGCCAGCGACTGGGCGCGCAGCCACGCGCATGCCACGACGACACCGCGATCGAGGCGACCAGGGTCGCGATGCGGTCGCGGAGAACGTCGTGCTGCCTGTTACCGCCCTCCACCAGATCTCGCAGCAGTGCGTGTGCCATCGGCTCCTGCTCGGCGAACTCGGTGAGAATCACCCGCCGAGGCAGTGCGTCGAGGGCACGCGAGGTACCGGCCGAGGCCATCCGAACCCGCAGGAACGTCGCCTCCGACAACGCTCGCATCGTGTGGCCGTGACCGTGTGGCACGAAGAGGAAGTCACCGGGCGCCAGGTCCTGCGGGTCGCCGAGGCCCTCGACACGAAGCAGGCCGGCGGTGACCAGCACCGCACTCGATCCGCCGTCGCCGACCTCCCTGCGCTCGCATGCGTCGAGGGTCACGAGTTCGCCGTGAGCACATCTCCAGTGCAACCCTGCCAACACGTCGTCGACACCGACGAGGCGTGCACCGACGACTGCGGAATCGGCTGTCATGCGGCTCCTTTCGGGACAGTCGCAGACAACAGCCGACCCGCCGCCGATATTCCCGCCCACGCA
>AODO01000061.1 GCA_000341795.1 Rhodococcus triatomae BKS 15-14
GGTCCGAACGCCCCGCGTTCGAGTTGCACTACCCGCACATGGTCGAGCGGATGCGCGCCGAGGCGCACGTCGGCCCCGGCCACGGCAGCAAGACCGCCGTCCTCGAGGACGCGCACTAGAAGACCGCGCCCGGCGGCTCCGTGCAGCCCGGTGAAGAAAGGCCCCGCCCGTCGATCGGGCGGGGCCTTTCGCGTGTGGAAACCCTGCTTGGCACAATGGACTGCGAAAACCGTGGCAGCGGCCGCGGTGTGGAGGGAGATTCTCGGTGGGTTCGGATGCACAGTCGGCGACGACGGTTCTCGTGACCGTGACGGGCCGGGACCGCCCGGGCGTCACCTCGGTTCTGCTCGCCGCCCTCGCGCGGCACCACGTGAGCCTGCTCGACGTCGAGCAGGTGGTCATCCGCGGCAGGCTCACGCTCGGCGTGCTCGTCGAGTGCCCGTCGGATCCGGAATCGCTGCAGGAGGCGCTCGAGGGCGCGATGGCCACGGTCGGCATGAGCGTGGACGTCGAGATCGGTGGCGGTGCCGCGGCACGGCCCGTCGCACCCACGCACGCGGTCGTGGTACTGGGCAGCCCGGTCACCGCGCGCTCGTTCAGCCACATCGCGAGCGCACTGGCGAAGCAGGGCGCGAACATCGACTCGATCCGTGGCGTCGCGGACTACCCCGTCACCGGACTCGAACTCATGGTCACGGCGTCCGACACCAGCGACGCCGCCAACAGCCGTCTGCGTACCGCGCTGTCCGAGCTCGCGATGGCCGAATCGGTCGACATCGCAGTCGAACGAGCCGGCCTGTCCCGTCGGGCCAAGCGGCTCGTCGTCTTCGACGTCGATTCCACCCTCGTCCAGGGCGAGGTCATCGAGATGCTCGCCGCGCACGCGGGCGTCGAGGAGAAGGTCCGCGAGGTCACCGAGTCCGCGATGCGCGGCGAGATCGACTTCACCGAGTCGCTGAACCAGCGGGTCGCGACTCTCGCCGGGCTGGACGCCTCCGTGATCGACGAGGTCGCCGAGAAGCTCGAACTCACGCCCGGTGCCCGCACCACGATCCGCACCCTCCGGCGCCTCGGCTACCACTGTGGTGTCGTGTCGGGCGGTTTCCGGCAGGTGATCGAGGGCTTGGCTCACGAGCTCGAGCTCGACTTCGTTCAGGCGAACACGCTGGAGATCGTCGACGGCAAGCTCACCGGGCGTGTCATCGGCGACGTCGTCGACCGAGCCGCGAAGGCCGTGGCGCTGCGCAGCTTCGCCGACCAGGTCGGCGTGCCGATGGAGCAGACCGTCGCGGTCGGTGACGGCGCCAACGACATCGACATGCTCAACGCCGCCGGACTCGGGGTCGCGTTCAACGCCAAGCCGGCTCTGCGGGAAGTCGCCGACACGGCGCTCTCGCATCCCTTCCTCGACGCGGTGCTGTTCATCCTGGGCGTGACGCGGCACGAGGTCGAGGCAGCGGACGCCGTCGACGGGCTGGTGCGCCGGGTCCCGCTCTGATGCGGCCCGACCCCGGATTCGCCGCGCGGCATGCAGTCCTCGCGGCGGGGTACGGTCAGCGGCCCGATCCCGAGGACCCTGCCCAGGTGCTGGCGATGCCGATCGTCCTGCACATCCCGAAGGTGGACCCGCCGACCCGCACGGCGGTGCTCGAAGCCGCAGCGGCAGCAACGGTCGCCCTGTGCCTGGACGTCCGCGTCGGCGCCGATCTCGATGGTGAACCCGGTCCCTGGCAGCGCGATTACCTGGCGTGGACCGGCGCGCGGATCCGCAAGGTCGCCCGCCGAGCACGAGGAGCGCAGTGGCTCGCCGTCCAGGAGGTCGACGGAGTCACCGTCACCGTGGACGGCGCGCAGGCGCGGGCGTTCGTCCCGGGCCCGGTCGGCGAGCTCGACCCCCGGGTCCGCAAACTGCAGATCGGTGGCACCGACCTCGAGCACGACGTTCCGGGCGACGCCGACCCGGACGTGCCCGTGTTCTGGCTCAATGCTCCTCTCGGCATGACGGTCGGGAAGGCGGCCGCTCAGGTCGGGCACGCGGCGATGATGCTGGCGGGCGCGATGACGGCGGAGCAGGCCGCCTCCTGGTCCGCGGACGGGTTCCGCTGTGCGGTCCGCGACGCCGACCCCGGGCGCTGGGCCGAAGTGACCGCACTGGTCGCCGCGGGCCGGGCGGTGGCCGTGCGCGACGCCGGGTTCACCGAGGTCGCGCCCGGGTCGATGACGGTTGTCGCGGTGGCGCCGGCCGGGCGCTGATCGTCGGCGTCGCAGACCGCGTCGTTCACCCGCCGCCGGGTGGCGGTCGGTCCCCGACACGCACGCGGGTCCGGGTGCACGGGATCGGCCTCTGTGCGAGAGGATGACTGCCGTGTCCGAACCTGATCCTGATCTGCTCATCGATTTCGACGACGTCCTGATCCGCCGTGGTGGCGTGACCCTGGTGGGGCCGGTGACCTGGAAGGTGGAGCTCGACGAGCGGTGGGTGGTGCTCGGCCCCAACGGAGCCGGCAAGACCTCTCTGCTGCGCATCGCAGCGGGGGAGGTGTTCCCGACATCCGGTCACGCGAACCTGCTCGGCGAGACTCTCGGCCGGGTGGACGTCAACGAGCTGAAGCCGCGGATCGGGTTGTCGTCGTCGGCGCTCGCGAACCGCGTTCCTTCGGACGAGATGGTGAAGGACCTCGTCGTCTCCGCCGGTTACGCGGTGCTGGGCCGCTGGCGTGAGCGCTACGAGGACATGGACACCGAGCGTGCGGTGGAGATCCTCGAGAGCATCGGCGCCGAGCATCTCGCGGACCGGACCTACGGCACCCTCTCCGAGGGAGAGCGCAAGCGGGTCCTCATCGCTCGTGCCCTGATGACCGACCCGGAGTTGCTGCTCCTCGACGAGCCCGCTGCGGGTCTCGACCTCGGTGGGCGCGAGGAACTCGTCGCCCGGCTCGCGGATCTCGCAGCGGACCCGGACGCCCCCGCGACGGTTCTGATCACGCACCATGTCGAGGAGATCCCGCCCGGCTTCACTCACGCCCTGCTTCTCAAGGAGGGCGAGGTCGTCGCGCAGGGTCTCGTCGACGATGTCGTCACCGCGGAGAACCTCACGACCGCGTTCAGCCAGTCGATCTCACTCGACCGTGTCGACGGGCGCTTCTTCGCCCGGCGGACGCGTCTGCCCGGCCAGCACCGCCGCTGACAGCATTCATTCCACCCACCCACCCACCGCGCCCGCAGGGGTGAGGGGAACTCGGTGCCGGTCGGACCGGGCGAGGGTTCCCCTCACCCGGGGCGGGGGGAGGGGTGGGGTGGGCGGATCGGGTGGGCGCGTAAGTTGCGTGACATGGATCTCAGCGAACTTCCCACCGACGTCCCGGTCAAGGACGCGTCCACCGTCATCCTGCTGCGCGACGGCGCGACGGGTCCGGAGATCTTCCTGCTGCGCCGAGTCGTGAGCATGGAGTTCGCGGGTGGAATGACGGTGTTCCCCGGTGGTGGGGTCGACCCCCAGGACGCGACCGCGGACGTCTCGTGGGCGGGACCGCCGGTGTCGTGGTGGGCTGCGCGGTTCGGGGTGGACGAGGCGCGGGCGAAGGCGTTGGTGTGTGCGGCGGTGCGCGAGACGTTCGAGGAGTGCGGGGTGCTGCTCGCCGGTCCGACCGCGGACACCGTCGTCGCGGACACCGCGCAGTATGCGGACGCCCGCAAGGCCCTCGAGTCGCGGCAGTTGTCGTTCAGCGAGTTCCTCCGCCGCGAGGGGCTGGTGCTGCGCGCCGATCTGCTTCGCCCGTGGGCGAACTGGATCACCCCCGTGGGCGAGAGCCGTCGGTACGACACCCGGTTCTTCGTCGCCGCGGCACCGGCGGGGCAGATCGCCGACGGGGAGACGTCCGAGGCGGCGTCGGTGGCGTGGCGGTCGCCTGCGGAGGCGCTGTCCGACTGGCGTGGCGGGGACACGATCCTCCTTCCTCCGACGTGGACGCAGCTGAGTTCGCTCGCCGAGTTCGGCTCCGTGGCGGACGTTCTCGCTGCCGAGCCGGAGATCCCGGTCATCCTGCCGACGCTGTACCAGGAGGACGGGCAGTTGCGGGTGCGGTTCCCGGGGCAGGACCCGTACTACGAGGCCGTGGTCCATCCGTGGAGCAAGAGGTAGCGCCTGGTTCGGGGCCCGGGGCAGACCGGTAGCCTTCCGGTCATGGCTGAGTTCGTAACCCTCGAAGTGTCCGACGGCATCGGTACCATCCGTCTTGCCCGTCCTCCGATGAACGCCCTGAACCGTCAGCTCCAGGAGGAGCTGCGGGCAGCGGCCCGCGAGGCCACCGTCAACGACGAGGTCGCGGCCGTCATCGTCTACGGAGGCGAGAAGGTCTTCGCCGCCGGTGCGGACATCAAGGAGATGGCGGACATGACGTTCGCCGAGATGGCGCCCATCGCCGGCGAACTGCAGTCCGCCCTGGGCGCGATCGCCGACATCCCGAAGCCGACGGTCGCGGCGATCACCGGCTACGCCCTCGGCGGCGGTCTGGAGATCGCCCTCGGTGCGGACCGGCGCATCGCCGGTGACAACGCGAAGCTCGGTGTCCCCGAGGTGCTGCTGGGTGTCATCCCGGGTGGCGGCGGCACGCAGCGGCTGGCGCGGCTCGTCGGTCCGGCGAAGGCGAAGGACATGGTGTTCACCGGCCGCTTCGTCGGCGCCGAGGAGGCGCTGTCCATCGGCCTGATCGACGAGATGGTCGCGCCCGACGAGGTGTACAACGCCGCCCGCGCGTGGGCGGCGAAGTTCGTCGGCGGTGCGTCGCGTGCACTGGCCGCGGCGAAGGCGTCGATCGACCAGGGTCTCGACACGGATCTGAACACCGGTTTGAAGATCGAGGCGGCCCAGTTCGCAGCGCTGTTCGCCACCGAGGATCGCACCATCGGCATGGCCTCCTTCGTCGAGAACGGGCCGGGCAAGGCCAAGTTCGTCGGCAAGTGACGCCGGATGTCCCGGGTGGCGCGTGGTCGCGTCACCCGGGACATTTTTATCCAGAACTAGAACTTGTTCCTTGCTTACCGCAGGGTAGGCTCTCCTCCATGACTGCAAGCCCCAACAACGGCGTCGATCCCGCACCGAACCCGCACGCCACGGCCGAAGAGGTCGAAGCTGCGCTCAAGGACACCAAGCTCGCCCAGGTCCTCTACCACGACTGGGAAGCGGAGACGTACGACGAGAAGTGGTCCATCTCGTACGACGAGCGGTGCATCGAGTACGCCCGCGGCCGCTTCGACGCAGTCGTCGGAACCGATCGGAAGCTGCCGTACGAGCGCGCACTCGAACTGGGCTGCGGCACCGGCTTCTTCCTGCTCAACCTGATGCAGGGTGGCGTCGCGAAGACCGGCTCGGTCACCGACCTGTCACCGGGCATGGTCAAGGTCGCGCTGCGCAACGCCGAAGGCCTCGGGCTGCCGGTCGACGGGCGCGTCGCGGACGCCGAGCGCATCCCCTACGACGACAACACCTTCGACCTCGTCGTCGGGCACGCCGTGCTGCACCACATTCCCGACGTCGAGCAGTCGCTCCGCGAGGTCATCCGCGTGCTCAAGCCGGGTGGCCGCTTCGTGTTCGCAGGCGAGCCGACCACCGTCGGCGACTTCTACGCCCGCTGGCTCAGCCGGGCCACCTGGTACGCGACCACCAACGTCACCAAGCTCGGCCCGCTGCGCAGCTGGCGTCGCCCGCAGGCCGAGTTGGACGAGTCCTCTCGCGCCGCAGCGCTCGAGGCCGTCGTCGACATCCACACCTTCGACCCGGCGGACCTCGAGAAGATGGCTCGTTCGGCCGGCGCCGTCCAGGTGCACGCCGCCAGCGAGGAGTTCACCGCGGCGATGCTGGGCTGGCCGGTGCGCACCTTCGAGGCCGCGGTGCCCGAGGGCAAGCTCGGTTGGAACTGGGCCAAGTTCGCATTCGGCGGTTGGAAGACGCTGAGCTGGGTCGACGAGAACGTCATGAAGCGTTTCGTTCCGCGCGGCTTCTTCTACAACGCGATGATCACCGGCGTGAAGCCCGAACCCAAGGAAGCCTGATCTCCGAGTGGGTTACGAGTTCACCACGGAGGACGTCCGCTATCTGAGCGACGCCGCGGCCGAGCTCTCCGAGGTGGATCGACTGGAACTCTCGCCGAGCACGCACCTGGCCGACATCGGCCGGG
>AODO01000062.1 GCA_000341795.1 Rhodococcus triatomae BKS 15-14
GCCGGTGTCGACATCCTCCTGCTGTGCGGTCGAACCCGTTCCCGGCAGTGCGGGGAACCGGAGCGCCGTGAACATGTTGCCCGTCTCCTGGTACCGGACCGGCGCGGACGTCGCCGACGGCTCGGCACTCGCGACGCCGATGCCGGAGAGCGCGGCACCGGTGGCGATCAGGGCAGCCGAGGCGACGGCGGCCCGGAAATGGCGCGACTGTGAAACATGCAAGACTCTGACTCCAAGATTCGGCCGGGAACATGGGCCCGGCCACCGAAGGGTGTGTCGTGAGCGTTATCAGGGGGAGCTCGCCCGCCCTCGGGGATCACCGCCACGCACCAATAAGGTCACGACCAGGTAACGCGCCGTGATGAAGATTTTTCAACCGATCGTGACGAGCACCACGTTGACAACGTAAAAATGACTCAGATCACAGTTGCTGAGAATTCGCCCTTCACAGTCCCGAACGCGACTCATGCACTTCCGTCGCCGCCGCGGCCCAGCGGGACACTTCTGTACAGTGTCCAATTTCCGCGAGAGTACTGCGCAAACAGAGCCCTGTAGTGCGCGAACAGTGCGGAGGCCCTGACTCTCCCCCTGTCCCCCGTTCACCGTCGAACTGCCACGGCCTCCCGTGTTCCCCACGGCATAGCCGACCAGCACGCCACTCCGACGGCGGCGTCGAGACGCGTGAACAGACCGGCTGGCACGTGTCCCACGCAACATGCGCGCCCGACATCGCGCCGTGACCTTTTCCGGTCACGGAGAACGCTCGGGTAACGGTCCGTGACCATCCGATGCGCGGAGGCTCCGACGCCGAGCCCGAATCCCGGGGCCGTCCCGGCCCCTGGTCCGGCCGGGCATCCGATCGATTCCCAGCCAACTGCCAGGCAGGCCCAACCCCATCACCAGGCAAACGAAGTGTGCTGACGAGGTAATCGCGAGATGTACGGGAACCGACAGAAGGGAAACCTGGGCGATGGGACTGTTCGACCGCTTCCGCAGCCGCTCACCAGAGGGCAGGCACCGGACGGAGGACGTCGCCGGCGAACCGGGACCCGCTTCGCCGGCCAGTGGCTGTCAGCAGACCGCGAGCAAGCTGCACGCGTTCAACCGCTACGAGATCAAGTACGTCGTCGACGAGATGAAGGTCCCGGAGTTGCGGCGCGAACTGGCTGCTCGGATGGACACCGATCCGTTCTCGCCGCACGGCGGATACCCGGTGACCTCGCTGTACTACGACAGCCCCGATCTCCGGTTCTACTGGGAGAAGATCGAGGGCCTCAAGTTCCGGCGCAAGCTCCGGCTCCGGCTGTACGGACTGCCCGAGGAGTGCACCGACGAGACGTCGGTGCAGATCGAGATCAAGCAGCGGGTCAATCGCGTCACCCAGAAGCGCCGCATCGCGCTGCCGTACGCCGTGGCACAGCGCTGGCTCAACGGCCGCGAGGAGATCGAGTGCGATCCCGGCCAGCGCGCGTTCGTGAACGAGGTGACCACGCTCATCGGCAACCTCGACCTGAGGCCCACCGTCACCACCGGATACCTCCGCGAGGCGTTCGTCGGCACGGAGGCCGACCTGGGACTGCGGGTGACGATCGACCACAAGGTGCACGGCCGCGACCGGGACTTCCATTTCGCGTCCGGGGCCGAGAACCGCTTCGTCATTCCCCCGAAGCTGGCGATCGTCGAGCTCAAGGCGAACGAGCGGGTCCCGTACTGGGCAACCGATCTCACTGCGCGCCTGAACATGTCGGTGATCCGCGTCTCGAAGTACTGCCAGTCGGTCGAGGCGTTCGGGATGGCACCACGCTCCCGACTGGGGGCACCCGAGCTGGTACTGCCCACCGGGTACGACGATCGGGCGCCCACCTGCGTGCTCGACACCCAGGCCCGCGTTGCCGGCTGACACCTTCCCAACTCTCCTTGTTCCCTGCGTAATTCACGAGAATCAAGACAGGAAACCCATGAATTTCGACCTGCAGGACCTCAGCGGGACCTTCAGTACCTTCGACATCATCGTGTCGTTGTCACTGTCGTTCGTGTTGTCCGCGATCATCGGCTGGGTCTACCGGTACACCCACAAGAACGTCTCCTACAGTCAGTCCTACGTGCAGACGCTGGTGATGGTCGGCATGGTCATCTCGCTGATCATGCTGGTCGTCGGATCGAACATCGCGCGCGCATTCGCACTCGTCGGCGCACTGTCTGTGGTGCGATTCCGCAACGCCATCAAGGAAACCCGTGACGTCGGCTTCATCTTCCTGGTGATGGCGATCGGCATGACGACAGGCACGAGATTCTATCTGCTGGCGATCGCCGCGACCGTCGCGATCTGCCTGGTGCTGCTGATCATGAACAAGTTCAGCTGGTTCAAGCTCGACGTCCAGCGTCAGGTCGTGAAGGTTCAGGTCCCGCCCGAGCCGGAGTACGCCGCACTCGTCGAAGACGTCCTGATCCAGTACTGCACCGAATTCGAGCTCGTGTCGACCGAAGCGGTTCGAGCCGGAGCGCTGAACGAGCTGTACTACACCGCCCAGCTGAAGAAGGGCAAGAAGTCCACCGAACTGATCTCCGCACTCGGCGCGGTCAACACCGGACAACGTGTCACCGTCCTGACCGGGTACGACCAGACGGACCTCTGATGCATCCGACGAACATCTCCGGTCCACCTCCCCGAAGCAGGCTACGACACAGGATTCCGACGTCGCTGCGTCAGCACTGGAAGCTGCTGGCGGTGTTCGTCGCGTTCATGACAATCATGGCCACCGTCTTCGGGGCAACCCGAATCCGACCCCAGATCACCGGCGACGCCACGATCATCGCCTCGGAGATCACCGACAACATCAGCGGCACGGTGGACCTGTTCGACGACTCGGTCTCGCACGAGGTGTCGCTGGACATCACCGACGCCGAATACAACGACATGATCACCACGTTCCAGAAGACCGGCGAGAAGAAGTGGGTCACAGCCGACCTCACGATCGACGGCACCTTCGTCAACGACGTCTCGGTTCGGCTGAAGGGCAATTCCACCCTCATGGGCGTGCGCGGAGACAACGCGATGCCCGGCGGTGAGGGATCCCAGCCGCCGGAAGGAATGGAACTCCCCAAGGGCATGGAGATGCCCGAGGGCATGGGCCCGATGGGCGGAATGTCACAGGCGTCGGAGGACGACCCGACCTCGCTGCCGTTGCTCATCAGCTTCGACGAGAACGAATCCGGCCGCGCCTACCAGGGATTGACGGAGATCTCGATCCGGCCCGGTTCCCCGGTTCTGGGCGAGGCGATGTCCCTCTCGTTGACCGCGGAAACGGACCAGGCCTCGCAGCGCTACACCTACGCCGTGTACTCGGTCAACGGCAGTGCCACCACCACCCGGTTGCTGCTCGAACACCCCGACGACCTCTACGCGAACACGCTGTTCGACTCCGACGGCTATCTCTACAAGGCCGATGCGAATTCGCGATTCGAGTACGTCGGCGACGACCAGTCCGCCTACGCCGACCAGTTCACACAGATCAACGCCGTCGACAACGGGAATCTGCAGCCGATCATCAGCTTTTTGAAGTGGCTCGACTCCGCGAGCGACGAGGAGTTCGACGCGCATCTCGCCGACCGGGTCGACGTCGACTCGTTCGCCGACTACCTGGCGACGCAGAACCTGCTCGTCAACGGGGACGACATGAGCGGTCCGGGCCAGAACTACTACCTCTGGTACGACCTCGACACCACGAAGTTCACCGTGGTCTCCTGGGACCTGAACCTCGCGATGCAGGGCGATGCGACCACCGGTCCGCACGACTCGGTGTCGATGGGCATGCCGGGAGGCGGCGGTCGCGGAGGGCCCGGCGCCGCGACCGAGGGCAACACCGCAACCGCACCCGAGGGCATGACGTTGCCCGAGGGCATGACACCGCCGGGCGGTGCCGGCGCCGGCGAGGCCGAAGGCACCCGGGACGGCCCGACCCGGGGCCCCGGAATGGCAAGCGGCGGACCGCAGATGTCCAACGAGCTCAAGACCCGGTTCCTCGAATCGGACGCCTTCACCGCCGTGTACGACGAGGCCTACTGGCACCTCTTCGAACGGATCTACGCCGGCGGCCTCGCATCCGAAATCCTCGACCGACTCGCCGAGACCGTCCCGGTCTCCGACGGGCTCACCGCCGAGGACCTGCAGTCGAGCATCGACGACATGCGCACCTGGATCGACCGGCGCACCTCGGCGCTGGCGGACCAGCGCACCGCCTGATCCGCGGCGGGAACGGCGCCCCGCCGCCCGGCCGTCGCGACGCCCGGGCGGCGGGATCCCGTGTCACTCCCTGCCGAGCGAGACCCACGTCGGATCGGCGGCACGGGCCCCGACGGTGATCGCGGCGAGCTCGTCGAGCCGGGACACCTGGTCCGCCGTCAGATCGAGGTCGAGCGCGGCGGCGTTCTCGGTCACCCGGTTCGCGAACCGAGTCCCGGGAATGGACACCACCGGCAGCCCGAACTGGCGGCCCTTCGCGTCCAGCCACGCGAGGACCACCTGCGCCGCCGTGGCCTCCGCCTCCCGCGCGACGTCCTCGACCACGTCGAGGACCTTCGCGTTGCCCGCCAGCGCCTCGTCCGTGAACCGGGGGAAACGTCGACGCAGGTCCGATTCGCCGAGCGTGGCCGGGTCGTACGTCCCCGTCAGGTACCCGCGCCCCACCGGCGAGTACGGGACGAAGCCGATGCCCAGTTCGGCTGCGGCGGGCACGACGTGGCGCTCGACGTCGCGGCTCCACACACTCCACTCGCTCTGGATCGCGGCGATCGGATGGACGGCGTGCGCGCGGCGCAGCTCGTCGCCGGTCGCCTCGGACAGTCCGATGTGCCGCACCTTGCCCGCGGCGACCAGTTCCGCGATCGCGCCGACGGTGTCCTCGACAGGGACGTTCGGGTCGACGCGGTGCAGGTAGTAGAGGTCGACGCTGTCGACGCCGAGGCGCTGCAGCGACGCGTCCAGGAACCCGGCGACGTGTTCGGGGCGACCGTCGATACCGCGTTGCCCGGCGGCGATGTTGCCGACGAGGCCGAACTTGGTTGCCAGCTGCACCTCGTCGCGCCGGGTGCGCAGCACCTCGCCGACGGCCCGCTCGCTGGCGCCGTCGCCGTACACGTTGGCCGTGTCGAGAAAGGTGATGCCGATGTCGATCGCGTGATGCAGGGTGGCGAGCGCTTCGGCCGGATCGACCGGCCCGTAGACGGGTGCCACCGACATGGCGCCGTATCCCTGAGCGCTGACGTCGAGGCCGGGTGCGAGTGTGGTGCTGCGAACGGTCATGTCCGCATTCTCGTCCGGCAGGGAAAACGACGCACGGCCTGGAATCAGTGTGATTCCAGGCCGTGCGTGGTGCGGTCTCCCCTACCGCTCGATGATGGCCGTGACGCCCTGGCCACCCGCCGCGCAGATGGAGATCAGACCGCGGCCGGAGCCCTTCTCCGCCAGCATCTTCGCGAGCGACGCCACGATGCGTCCACCGGTCGCCGCGAACGGATGTCCAGCCGCCAGCGACGACCCGTTGACATTGAGTTTGCTGCGGTCGATCTTGCCGAGCGCAGCGTCGAGACCCAGACGCTCCTTGCAGTACTCGTCGGATTCCCACGCCTGCAGGGTCGCGAGCACCACCGACGCGAACGCCTCGTGGATCTCGTAGTAGTCGAAGTCCTGCAACGTGAGTCCGTTGCGGGCGAGCAGGCGCGGCACCGCGTAGGTCGGAGCCATGAGCAGGCCGTCGGGGCCGTGCACGTAGTCGACTGCCGCGGTCTCCGAGTCGACCAGGTGCGCGAGCACCGGCAGGTTCCGCTGCTGCGCCCACTCGTCGGTGGACAGCAGGACCGCGGATGCACCGTCCGTCAGCGGGGTGGAGTTGCCCGCCGTCATCGTCGCGTCGCCGAGCTTGGTACCGAACACCGGCTTGAGGGTGGCCAGCTTCTCGACGGTGGAGCCGGGACGCAGGTTGTCGTCGCGGGTGAGGCCGAGGAACGGGGTCACCAGATCGTCGAAGAAGCCGCGGTCGTACGCGGCGGCCATGTTCTTGTGGCTCGCGGCCGCGAGTTCGTCCTGGTCCTCACGGCGGACACCGAACTCCTTGGCGGTGATCGCGGCGTGGTCGCCCATCGACAGGCCGGTGCGGGGCTCGCCGTTGCGCGGGATCTCGATGCCGACCATCGACGGCCGGACGTGGCCGAGCAGCTTGACCCGGTCGCCGGTGGTGCGGGCGCGGTTGACGGAGAGGAGGAATTCGCGCAGTTCGTTGTTCACCCCGATCGGGGCGTCCGAGGTGGTGTCCGTGCCGCCACCGATGCCGGCGTCGATGCGGCCCGACGCGATCGCGTCGCCGACCGCGACGATCGACTGCAGGCCGGTGCCACAGGCCTGCTGCAGGTCGTAGGCGGGGGTGTACGGGCTGAGGGCGCTTCCGAGCACGGACTCCCGGATCAGGTTGAAGTCCCGGCTGTGCTTGAGAACGGCGCCACCGACCACGAGCCCGAGCTGCTCGCCCTGCAGGTTGAACCGGCTGACCAAGCCGTCCAGGGTGGCGGTGAACATGTCCTGGTTGGATGCCTGGGCGTACGCCTTGTCGGAGCGCGCGAAGGGGATCCGGTTGCCGCCGACGATGGCGACGGGACGCAACTGACGACCGGTCGCTGCGGCCGGCTTCTTGGTGGTGCGCGCTCTGGGGGTCACGGTGTCTCCATCTGGACGAGGTCTCCAAGTCGGCGTTTCCTGCCTCGACACCAAACTTACTTCAGAGTAAGTTATTTTGTCGACACCGCATCCGCCCCGGATGCACGAACACGCGACGAAGAAGGTGGACCGTGGCAGCCAGCAAGGGCGCTCCCGACCTCTACTCCCAGTTCCTCAACTCCGCGCCGGGCGCATTCATCGCCAAGCAGGCCGGGCTGCCGCAGCCGGAGAACCTCCGTCGATACAAGGCCGGCGAGCCCGCCCTCGCCGGACCGATCCTCATCGGCGGCAACGGCCGGCTCGTCGAGCCGCTGCGTGCACTGCTCTCCGACTACGCACTCGCCGCGCCCCACGACGACCGTTACGGCGCACTCGTCTTCGACGCCACCGGCATCACCCAGGTCACCGAACTGGTCGCGCTGTTCGAGTTCTTCCAGCCCGTCATCCGCAAGCTCGCCCCGTCCGCCCGCGTCGTCGTCCTCGGCACCACCCCCGACCAGACGTCGAGCATCGACGAGCACATCGCCCAGCGCGGACTCGAGGGCTTCACCCGCAGCGTCGGCAAGGAGGTCCAGCGCGGGGCCACCGCTCAGCTCGTCTACGTCTCCCCCGATGCGCCCACCGGGCTCTCCGGTGTCGAGTCCACCCTGCGCTTCCTGCTCTCGGCGAAGTCGGCGTTCGTCTCCGGCCAGGTCATCCGCATCGGCGCCGCCGACGCCACCGCCCCCGCCTCCTGGGACAAGCCGCTCGACGGCAAGGTCGCCGTCGTGACCGGCGCCGCCCGCGGCATCGGCGCCACCATCGCCGAGGTGCTCTCCCGCGACGGCGCGCACGTCGTCTGCGCGGACATCCCGGCCGCGGGCGAGGCCCTGTCCGAGACCGCGAACAAGGTCGGCGGCACCTCGCTGGCGCTCGACGTCACCGCCGACGACGCCGCGGAGAAGCTCGCCACCCACCTGCTCGAGCGGCACGGCGGCGCGGACATCATCGTCCACAATGCGGGCATCACCCGCGACAAGCTGCTCGCCAACATGGACGAGTCACGCTGGAACATGGTGATCGGAGTGAACCTGCTTGCGCCGCAGCGGATCACCGACCACCTCGTGGCCAAGGGCGCCCTCAGGAGCGGCGGCCGCGTCGTGGACGTCTCGTCCATCGCCGGCATCGCCGGCAACCGCGGCCAGACCAACTACGGCACCTCCAAGGCGGGGGTCATCGGCCTCGTCCAGGCCACCGCACCGGTCCTCGCCGAGAAGGACATCACCATCAACGCCGTCGCGCCCGGCTTCATCGAGACCGCGATGACCGCCGCGATCCCGTTCGCCACCCGTGAGGCCGGTCGCCGGATGTCGTCGCTGCTGCAGGGCGGGCAGACCGTCGACGTCGCCGAGACCGTCGCCTGGTTCGCGAACCCGGCGTCGAGCGCCGTCACCGGTCAGATCGTCCGCGTCTGCGGCCAGTCCCTGATCGGCGCCTGATGACCGGCCGCATCGTGGAGGTCGACAAGGCCCCGAGCACGCTGAGCATCTACGCCAAGGCCGCGCTCGGCGCGCTCCCCGTGGTCGGGAAGTCCGGTGTCGGGAAGTCCCTGCCCGACTCGACCCTCGTCGTGCGCGGGACGCGGGTCGACACCGAGAACCTGGCCGCGTACGCCCGGGTGTGCGGGCTGCGGTTCGGCGACACCCTGCCACTGACCTACCCGTTCACTCTCGTGTTCCCGACGGTCATGCAGGTGATGGTGTCGAACGAGTTCCCTTTCCCCGCAATCGGTTCCGTTCACATCGAGAACGTCATCGAACGGACGCGGCCGATCTCGGTGTCGGAGCCGCTCGATCTCGCCGTGCACGCCGAGAACCTGCGGCCGCATCCGAAGGGCACCCAGGTCGACTTCGTCAGCGAGATCAGTGTCGGGCGGGAACTGGTGTGGCGTCAGGTCAGCACGTTCCTGAAGATGCATCCCACCGACGCACCGAAGGAACCGCGTACCGAACGCGTCGACGAGGTTCCTCCGCCGCCGACGACGACGCTGCGCGTCGATCAGAAGGCGATCAGCCGGTACGCGGCCGTTTCCGGCGACCGCAACCCGATCCACGTCTCGTCGCTGGGCGCCAAGGCATTCGGGTTCCCGCGCACCATCGCGCACGGAATGTGGAGTGCGGCCGCGGTGCTCGGCGTCGTCGAGGGGCGCATCCCCGACGCCGTCACGTACAGCGTGAAGTTCGGCAAGCCGGTGGTCCTGCCGGCCACGGTCAACGTCTACGCCGACGCCGCGGACGCGGGCTGGGACCTCGCCCTGCGGCACCCGAAGAAGGGATACCCGCACCTCACCGCCACCCTGCGCTGACCCCACCACCTCTACCCCCGGGGTGAGGGGAACCCTCGACCGGTCTGACCGGGCGAGGGTTCCCCTCACCGGGGGCGGCGTTACTTCTTCTTGCCTGCCAGACCACGCCAGGCGAGGTTCTCCAGCAGGTCGGCGGCCTTCTCCACCTCGATCTCGCCGCCTGCGACCCGGTCCGCGACGGCTTCACCCGCACCGACGAGCGCGACGGCCATGATGCCGAAGTCGGTGCCCGGCTCCGGGTCCTTCGTGCTGGATTCGAGCAGCTTCGCGGTCAGCTCGATCAGGCGCGCGCGACTGGTCCGAACCTGCGTCGCGAACGCCTGCTCCCCCATCGACTGCCGGTACAGCACCATCCAGGAGGACCGGTGCTCGTCGACGAAACCCAGGAATCCCAGCAAGGCGGCACGCAGCTGCTCGCGTGGGGTGAGGGTGGGGTCCGCGGCGGGGGTGATCGCCTCGACGAACCGCTGGCCCTCGCGCGCGATGCTCGCGCTGAACAGCTCGTCCTTCGACCCGTAGTAGAGGTACAGCATCGGCTTGGAGATCTCGGCGGCTGCGGCGATCGCGTCCATCGACGTGTCGTGGTAGCCCCGGGCGGAGAACACCTCGACGGCCGCGTCGAGCATCTGCTGCTCGCGCACGGCGCGCGGGAGCCGTTTCGTTCCGCCTGCCATCGTTCCTCCAGAGTCTGTGGCGCCGAGCACACTCGGTCCCCAGGTGGTCGATCTTACTCTAGAGTAAGAATGATGTGTGTCCACCGGCATTCTGCCGGAACGTCGCGATCCTCGTGCACACGGTGTGACGACCGACCCGCTCCGACACACGGCACACCCCGGATCAGCAGTTCACCACGCCCTTCGCCGTCGCGACACGGACCGCGGACGCATCCACCTGCGACTGCGGCAACCGACCCGCCGCAACCTCCGCCTCCAGGTGGTCCAGCACCGCGGGCACCTCGGCCGTGGTCAGCCACAACGCGACATCCGCACCCGCCGTCAGCGCCGCCGCGACGGCGTGTGGAACATCCATCCGGTCGGTGATCGCCTTCATCCCGGACAGGTCGTCCGTGAAGATCGGCCCGACGAACGGCGGTGCGGCGTAGCCGGTTCCGGTCCGCAGCAGCGACATGGCCGCGGGGCTGATGCTCGCCGGCACACCGGGGGCGGTCAGGCCCGGCACGTCCAGATGTCCGACCATCACGCCCACGTCGGTGGTCACGAGGGAGCGGTACGGAACAAGGTCCCACGTCTGCAACTCGTCCAGCGGCGGCGTCGTCACCGCGCCGGTGTGCGAATCCCCCGACGCCGACCCGTGTCCGGGGAAGTGCTTGATGACCGGGAACACCCCGGCATCGCGCAATCCGCGCGCGTACTCACCTGCATACGCCGTCACCGTCTCCGGATCGTCGGCGAACGAGCGGTCGCCGATCACGGAGTCCGCGGGCTGCCCGCTGACGTCGACGACCGGCGCGAAATCGACGGTGATCCCGAGGTCGGCGAGCCCACGACCACGCGCGAGCGCCATCTCGTACGTCTGCTCGGGGGTCATCGTCTGCGCGACCGTCCGCGGCGCGGGGTCCGCACCGAGCAGCTCCGACACCCGCGAGACGCGTCCGCCCTCCTCGTCGATGCTCACCATGACCGGCACCTTCGCCGCTGCCTGAACCTGGGGGACCTGCCGGTTGCCGAGCATCGACTCGTCCGTCCAGCTCCCGACGAAGATGCCGCCGACCTGTTCGTCGCGCACCACCGCAACGGCGTCCGCGGTTCCGGTGACACCGACGTTGAGCAACTGCGCCAACCGCTGTCGGGGCGTCAGTTCGGCGAGGAACGCGGCGCCGCACATCGGTGCCGCCATCGTCGCGGCGTCGGTCGTCGGGAGCGAGCTCTGCGCCGTCGTCGCCGCCGTCGGCTCGGTGGTCGACGCGGCAGTGGTCTCGCCCTGACCCGATTCTGAGTTGGCGCATCCGGCCACCACACCGAGGCCGAGAATCATGGCCAGAACACGGGTCGAGCGGGTTGCAGTCACCACGCCAGGGTAGGCCACGGCACCCGCCGGCCCCGCCTCGAACAGGTACCCTGGCAGCAGGATCGTCCCCGCCACCAGGAGGTTTCGATGCCCGCAGACCTGATGCTCATCGCATACGACGGAACCGAGAACTCCCGGCGCGCAGTCGAGCACGCCGGACGCTTCCTCAGCGCGGAACGCGCCGTCGTCGTGACGGCCTGGGAGCCGATGGTGCGCCAGGCGGCCCGCATGTCGGGGCTGTCCGGGGTCGTGCAACCCGAGTGGGTGCCGGACGAGGACACGGAGGACATCGCCCTGACCGACGCCAAGGCCGTCAACAGCGAAGGTCTCGATCTCGCCCGCAGCGTCGGCCTGAACGCCGAGGGCCGCACGATCGAATCGGTGACCACCATCTGGACCACCATCGTCGAGGTGGCCGACGAACTCGACGCGGACATCATCGTCACGGGAACGCGCGGCACCACCGGCCTCAAGTCGTTGCTGCAGTCGTCCGTCGCCGATCACGTCCTGCGACACAGCCACCGGCCGGTGCTGATCGTGCCACCCGGCCGCTGAGCGTCCCATCCCTCAAGATCGGCGGGACCGGGTCTGCGCCTGCCGACCCGAATCCGGGCCTCCAGGTGATACCTTGGCGCGAACGTTTCCGTACGGCAGCAGCAATTGGGAGAACCGAGATGAAGTTCCTTGTCCCCGGCGTGGCAAGTGCAGTGATCGGCGCGGTCCTCGGACTGGCCGTGGTCTTCGGCGTCACCGCCGCCGCCTCGGACAACACCCGCCCCGACGTCGATCGGAGCGGCAACGCGAACTCGTCCCTGCTGAACCAGGTGGAGTACGGCAGCCGCTAACAGCACCACAGGGGAGAGCGGCCTGATCGCTCACCCGTGACGAACCCGTACCACTCGACCACCGAGGCGCCCGACACCCAACCGCTGACCAGGCGGTGGCTGTTGGGCGTCTCGGTGGTCGCGTTCGTTCTGGCCTTCCTGCAGGCACCCGGCCTGCTCGTCGCCGACACCAAGTACGACCTGACGCAGAATCCGTTGGGGTTCCTCGAACGGGCCTCGCACCAGTGGTCCTCACTGGCACCGCTCGGCCAGGTCCAGAACCAGGCGTACGGCTACTTCTTCCCGCACGGCGCGTTCTTCGGTCTCGGCCACGTCCTCCACATTCCGCCGTGGATCACCCAGCGGGTGTGGTGGGCACTGCTGCTGATCGCCGGTTTCTGGGGCATCATCCGGCTCGCCGAGGCTCTCGGCATCGGAAGTCGCAGTTCCCGTGTCATCGCGGCCGTCGCGTTCGCGCTCTCGCCCCGCGTGCTGACCACACTCGGATCCATCTCGTCGGAAACCCTGCCGATGATGCTGGCGCCGTGGGTGCTTCTCCCCGTGGTCCTTGCGACTTCGGCGCCTGTGCGCGTTTCTGGTAGCCCCCACTACCAAAAACGCGCACAGGTGCAGCTGGCCGCGCAGTCGGCGGTCGCCGTCGCACTGATGGGAGCGGTCAACGCCGTCGCGACCGCCGCCGCCTGTCTCGTCGCGGGTCTCTGGTGGATCGCACACCGACCGAACCGCCGGTGGTGGACGTTCACGGCGTGGTGGCTGCCGCTGTGCCTGGTCGCCGTCACCTGGTGGATCGTCCCGCTGCTGCTGCTCGGGCGCGTCAGCCCACCGTTCCTCGACTACATCGAGTCGTCCGGCGTCACCACGCAGTGGACGAGCCTCACCGAGGTGCTGCGCGGCACCGACAGCTGGACACCCTTCGTCTCGCCCGAGCGGATCGCGGGCGCCGTCCTCGTCACCCAGCCCGCCGCCGTCGTCGCGACCGGTGCGCTCGCCGCCGCAGGCATGGCCGGGCTGGCGATGCGGTCGATGCCCGCCAAGGGCCGGCTGGTGCTGATCCTGTTCGTCGGCCTCGCCGGCCTCGGCGCCGGTTACGTCGGCGAACTCGGATCACCGATCGCCGACACGGTGCGGACGTTCCTGGACTCCGGCGGCGCACCACTGCGCAACGTCCACAAACTCGAACCGCTGGTCCGGCTGCCGCTCGTCCTCGGTCTCGCCCACCTGCTGGCGAAGGTCCCGCTCCCCGGGTCCGTGCCGACGGCCCGCTGGCGCAGCGCGTTCGCCCACCCCGAACGCGAACCGATGGTCGCGCTGACCAGCCTGATCCTGGTGGCCCTCACGCTGGCCACCTCGCTCGCCTGGACCGGCAAGCTCGCCCCCCGCGGCGCATACGACGAGGTGCCCGCGCACTGGCACGAGGCAGCCGACTGGCTCGGCGAGCACGCCGCAGGCGACTCCCCCGACGGCTCGGACGCCGTCCGCGCGCTCGTCGTACCCGGTGCGCCCTTCGCGGCGCAGATGTGGGGGCTGACCCGCGACGAGCCGCTGCAGGCCCTCGCCACCACACCGTGGGCCTCGCGGGACGCGGTCCCGCTGGTTCCGCCCGGAGCGATCCGCGCCCTCGACTCCGTCCAACGCCTCATCTCCGACGGCACCCCGTCGGACGGCCTCGCCGCGACACTGCGCGGGCAGGGCATCGGCTTCGTGGTGATCCGCAACGACCTCGACCCCGAGACGTCGCGCTCGACCCGCCCGCTGCTCGTGCACCGGGCGATCGAGGGATCGCCGGGCCTCACGCGGGTGGCCGAGTTCGGGGAGGAGATCGGGCCCACCGGGATGGACGGCATCGTCACCGACGGCGACCTGTACCCCGAGTACCCCGCAATCGAGATCTACCGCGTCGATGCGCCTGAGGCATCGCTCGGCACCGCCGGTCCGTACACCGTCGACCTGGCGGGCGTACCGGTCGTCCAGGGCGGCCCCGAATCGGTGCAGCGACTGGCCGCACGCCGGGCCGTCGACGGCGACGGTCTCGCGGCCGGGCCGGTGTTGCTCGCCGCGGACGCCGCTGCCGCCGGCCTGCCCGTCGACGCCGTCACCGTCACCGACACCCCCACCGACCGCGAAACCGACTTCGGTCAGGTCGACAACCACAGCTCCGCGCTGCGCGGTCCCGACGACGCCCGGCGCACCCACAACCTCGTCGCCGACTACCCCGTCGACGGCGCGGACCTCGTCACCGGACGGTGGGAGGGCGCGCGCATCACCGTGTCGAGCTCGGCGGCCGACGCGACCCAGCTCGGTGGTACCGCACCCGGTAGCGGCCCGGCCGCCGTGGTGGACGACGATCCCGCAACCGGGTGGTTCAGCAACGGGCTCGAAAGCGCCCTCGGCCAGTGGATCCGCCTCGACTTCGACGAACCCGTCACGAGCGGCCTGCTCAAGCTGCGCACCAGCGGGGCCGCACTGGGCGTTCCGGTTCGCCAACTGGAGGTCACGACCGCCAACGGCAGCACCGCCGTCCGCATCTCCGAGCCCGGTGAGCCGGTGGTCGTGTCGCTGCCCCCCGGCCGCACCGACTGGGTGAAGGTCACCGCCACCCACACCGAGGACGGGTCGGTCGGCAGCCAGTTCGGGATCAGCGAGATCTCCGTCGAGGACTACAGCGACCGCGACAACCCCGTCACCCTCCCGATCCGGCACCACACCGTGCTGCCCGCCACTCCGCCCGGCGCGACCGTGACGGGCTGGGACCTCGGCCAGGAACTGCCCGGCCGCACCGCGTGCGTCGACGGCCCCGACCGCGTCCGCTGCCACCCCGGACTGGGCCTTCAGCCGGAGGAACCGAGCGTCTTCGAACGCACCCTGTCGGTGCCGACGGACACCACGGTCACCCCGCGACTCCTGGTCCGGTCCCGTCCGAGTGCCGAACTCGACGACCTCCTCGCCGACCCGGCCCGCCCCCGCGCCGCAGGGGACGCCCTCGTCGCCGATCCCCGCGGGTCCACCGCCGCGAGCGTCGACGGCGACGAACGCACCAGCTGGACCGCGTCCCGCGACAGCATCGCCGCCCCGGGCGGGAAACCCACCGTGACACTGTCACTTCCGCAGCCAGTCCCGGTGTCGGGGCTCGACCTGACGCCGAGCCCGGGGACGGTGCCCGCGCACGCGACACGTGTCGCGGTGAACCTCGGGAACGGCCCTCAGGTCCGGGACCTCGACGACGACAACCGGATCGAGCTCGAGCCCACCGTCACCGACCGCATCGTCGTCAGCATCGTGGACTGGGACGACGTCCTCGACCGCACCGCCCTCGGTTTCGCGCAGCCCTACCCGCCCGGCTTCGCCGAGATCGGCGTCCTCACCCCCGGCGACGGCGGCGCGGTGACCGTCGCGGGTACCGGTGTCGCCGACGCTCCCGGCGACCGCGTCGTCACCGTCGGGTGCGACCTCGGGCCGGTGATCTCGTTCGCCGGTTCCGTCATGAACACCACACTCACCGCCACGGTCGACGAACTGCGTTCCGGTGCACCGGTTCCCGCGACGGTGTGCGCTGTCGACGGCACCACGGGCGCGGGTACGTCCGTGCCGCTTCCCGCCGGGGAGCCGTCGGTGGTCGTCGCCCCCGGCCCCGCGTTCACCGTCGACAGTCTGCGCCTCGACGCCGCTCCCCCGACCTCGGAGGCGCAGCGCCTCGTCCCGGCACCGACAACCGCCTGGACCCCCAACCACCGTGAGCTGACCGTCGGCACCGCCGACGATCGCTCGACTGTCGGCACCGCCGACGGCGACCGGATTCTCGTGAACCCGGAGTCCCAGAACGTCGGATGGGTCGCGACCGCTCCCGACGGCACCGAACTCACCCCCGTCACCGTCAACGGATGGCAACAGGGCTGGGTCGTGCCCGCGGGCACGACCGGCACCGTCACCCTCGAGTTCCCCACCGACCGCTGGTACCGGTTCGGAATCGCCGCCGGACTGCTGGCACTGCTACCGCTGCTCGCGCTGGCGCTGTGGCCGCGCGGTCGCAGGCGCGTCGATCTCGGTCCCGCGCCGCGGACCTGGCGCGGCACCGGTGCCGCCACGCTCGGTGTCGTCGCCACCGCGACCGTCCTCGCCGGCTGGGCGGGCGCCCTGATCGCGGTCGCGACGGCCGGCGCCGTCGTCGCACTCGGGCGACGGCGTGGCGCGCGATCCGCGGCCCGCGCCCTCGTCGCGGCGGCGGGAGTCGGGACCGCCCTCGGTGCCGCACTGCTCTCGACGGGGCCGTGGCGTTTCCCCGACGGCTACGTCGGACACTCCTGGCTGGTTCAGTCGGCGGCGCTGATCGGCGTCGTCGCCGTCGGCTGGTCCGCGGTGCCGCTCTCACGAGTCGCGACGCGACTGTTGCGGCGCCGAGCCTCCCAGCGGGCGAGCGCCACCCGCGCCGGCTCCTCGACCAGCGCGTAACTCGCCGACGCCACGGCCAGACTCAGGATCACCGTCACGAAAAGCACGAACACGAAACTGCCGTCGAACGGGAGGATCCCGAACACGGGAAACACGATCGACAGCACCAGCAGATGCCAGATGAACAAGCCGTACGACCACCGTCCGACCGCGAGCGCGAGCGGCGACGACAGTGACCACACCGCCCGAGGCCTCGTCGGAGAAGGGTGCCCGCCCGCACCGAACACCAGCGGGGCGAGCAGACCGAACGCGAGGACCGCGCCGAGCACGATCTTGACCATGTACTGCCACGGCTGCGCCCGCTGCAGTCCCTCGGGTCCCGCGAGGTCGGTGCAGGCGAGTCCGAACGCGACCAGGGCGATCGCCGTCATCGGGCCGCGCCGCCGCACGAACCGGTGCACCGGCCCCTCGGGCAGCATCACGAGCTCGGCCAGCACCATGCCCGCCCCGAACCAGGGCAGGTAGCCGGGCAGCCAGTTGTCCGCATGGATTCCGTCCGGCGTCGGCACCGGCACGAATCCCCAGCCGAGGCTGAGCACGATCGCCGTCAGCAGCACCGGGATCCGCAGACGCGCAGCGGGACCCCGCAACCGGACCAGTGCGAACGCGAGGAGCGGCAGCACCAGGTAGAACGCCACCTCCACCGACAGGCTCCACATCTGTGTGAGGCCGTCGGTGAGGGTCAGCGGCACGAACACCTGGACGAGCCCGAGGTTGGATGCCCACACCCGCCAGCCGTTCCCGGCGCTCGGCAGGAACGTCAACACCACCGCGACCACCACCCAGTACGCAGGCAGGATGCGGACGGCGCGATGCAGGAAGTAGCGGCCGACCGGCGAAGCGGTACCGAAGCCGCGCGCGGCCGCGGCGTGCGGACGCCACAGCAGGAAGCCCGACAGCGCGAAGAACACCGCGACCGCGAGGTCGAAGCGGCCCCAGATCCGACCGAGGACCGGCGTCGACACGGCACCGGTCTGGAACGCGACATGGGTGAGGAGGACGCCGAGCGCGGCGAGGCCGCGCATCCCCTCGAGCGCGGGAACGAACCCGCGAACCGCCTGGTGAGGCAGAGTCGGCGGCGTGTCGGGTCGGACTTCGTAGGTGTTCATCAGGGGTCCAGTGTGCGCGACGGCCGTCGATTCGACCTACCGGTGAGTTTTCTACGGCGCCCAATATTAGGCGTGCCAGCGCAATCGAACACCCGACACTGTTACTGTCTGGGCTCACAGGGTGTCTCAGGACACTCCGCGATCGGTGCGGTCCTGCCGCCGTGCTGGTGGGGCCATCAGGAGACTAAGGAGATTCAGTATGGCGGAACGCTCAGGGCCGAGCAGAATACTCGCCTGCATTCTGGTGGGGCTCGGCGCATTCCTACTGGCTGCCGCTCTGCTGATCCCGACCTACACCGTCGGCAAGCTCAAGAAGACTCCGCTCGACCTCGAGGTCACGACAGTCGCAGAAGGCACCGGCGAGGTGCTGGACGCGAAGTCCCTGACCGCGGGCAAGGCCGTCGTCGACACCAACGTCCCGCTGGTCGCCCAGCGTTACGTCACCGTCGTGGACCCGTCCGACGCCGATCGCATCACCGTCCAGGCCGGTCAAACGCTGCGCCGCACCGACAAGCAGGGCGACACCGGTCTGCTCACCGCCACCGTCGACACCTCGACGACCGACCGCGTCACCGCGATGCCGACCGAGGGCGTCAGCACCATCCAGGTCGACGCGAACAAGCCGGCAGAAGAGGTCGAGCGCGACGGCCTGCAGTACAAGTGGCCGTTCGACGGCGAGCAGAAGTCGTACCCGTACTACGACCTGAACGCCCGCGAGACCTCGGACATCAACTTCGTCGAGGAGACGGAGATCAACGGCCAGAAGGTCTACCACTACAACCAGACGGTCGGGCCCGTCGACCTGTCGAAGGTTGTTGCCTCGCCGACGAACAAGCTGGCCCTGCCTGCCGACACCTGGGGCGTCGAGGGCGGCGCCGCGCCGATCACGATGACCCGCTGGTACACCAACGAGCGTGACGTGTGGGTCGACCCGACCACCGGCGTCGTCGTCAAGGGCCAGGAGCAGCTGTACCAGTACTACGCCCGCAACGCCGACAAGCCCGAGGTCACCGTCCTCAAGGCGACGCTGCCGTTCAACGAGGCCACCATCGAGTACCAGATCGATCAGGCCAAGGACGGCGCAGACAAGCTGAACACCTTCGGCCGCATCGTCCCGATCGTCGCCGGCATCCTCGGCGTGATCGCTCTGGTCGCGGGTATCTTCCTCGGCACCCGCGGTGGCCGCGGCCAGAAGCCGGCGGTTGCCGGCGGTGCTCCGGTCGCCCCGGCGCCCGGCCGCGGCAACGACGCCGACACCGAGATGATCCCGCGCCACGACTACTCCGCCGACGAGACGGCCGTGATCCCGAAGGTCGACCCCGACCAGGATCCGCCGACCACCCGGCAGTAGCACTGACGGAAAGGGCCCCGCACTCGATTCGAGCGCGGGGCCCTTTCGCATGTCCGGGCTCGTAGTGTGGGTCATCATGGAGGCCGCCTCCTTCTGCGAGTTCCGCTTCTACGAGGAGTTGAACGACTTCCTGCCGCGGGACCAGCGCAAGCGCACCTTCCGGCACGGGTTCGACGGGACGCCGTCGGTGAAGGACCGGATCGAGTCCCTGGGCGTACCGCACACCGAGGTGGACCTGGTCCTCGTCGACGGCGAGCCGGTCGGCTTCGACCACCTGCTGCACGGTGGAGAGCGTGTCGCCGTGTATCCCGTGTTCGAGCGCTTCGACCTCACCGGCGTGAGCCCACTGCGACCGCGGCCGCTGCGGGTCCCCCGCTTCGTCGCGGACGTGCATCTGGGACGCCTGGCGTCGCTGCTGCGCCTCCTGGGTTTCGACTGCCGCTACGAGAACGACGGTGCGGACGAGGCGCTCGTCGCCGTGTCCGTGACGGAGACACGCATCCTGCTGACGCGCGACGTCGGGCTCCTGCGCCGCTCGGCGGTGACCCACGGTGCGTTCGTGCACGCCACCGATCCCCGGCTGCAGCTACGCGAGATCCTGGACCGGTTCGACCTACGCGGGCGGATCGCGCCGTTCACCCGGTGCGCGCGCTGCAACGGAGTCCTGGTGCCGGTCGACCGCGCCGCCGTCACCGTTCCCGACTCCGTCGCGGAGCGGCACACCCGGTTCACCCGCTGCGACGGGTGCGGACAGGTCTACTGGCCGGGCACCCACGTCGCACGACTACGCCGGCGTCTCGCCGAGATCGGTATCGGGATGTGAGCGGAGCGACGAGTCCTCTTGTGTGGGTGGACCGTTCGACGCGATCAGCGCGAGCACACCGACCACCGCGGCGACGGCGCCCGACGACGCAGCCACCAGCGTGACGAGCTGCTGCACCGTGGACGCGACGGTCAGTGTCAGTGCGACCTCGACCGCGAGCCCGATCCACGCGACGACGGCGAGCACCGTGCGTTCCCGCGCGATCGCGGACAGCAGCGCACCCTGCAGGACGGCCAGGAACGCACCGTTCAGGGCGAACAACCAGAGCAGCCCCTGCACTGGTGCATAGTCGTCACCGACGAGCGCGGGCACGAGTGGTGCGGCGATCGCGGCACCTCCGACGGCGAGCGCGCCGACGCCGACCAGAACCCCCAGCGCCGAGCGGACGGCGGCGGCCGAGTGTGCCGGGTTCGCCATCCGCGGATAGAGCACCACACCGACCGCGGCGGGCAGCCAGAACGCGACCTTGGTGGCGACCGCGCCGAGGGCGTACTGCCCGGCCTGGTCCTCGCCCAGCACCACCCGCGCGAGCATCACGTCCACCGACGACAGCGCGATCAGCGCCAGCTGCACCTGCGAGGCACGCAACACCGACGCGACACCGACCGCGTGATGTTCGCCGGCGCGTGCCGACGGCCGTCCGGTGAGCAGTCGTGCCGCGGCCGCGACGGCGCCGGTACCCACCGCCGACGCGGTCAGCGCGGCGCCCGGCCCGCCACCGACCGCGAGCACCGCGACCGCGGGCAGCACCTTCCCGAGTCCGGCGGCACCGAGCACGACGGCGAGCGCACCGAACCGCCCCTCCCCCTGCAGCAGTCCCTGTTCGCCGGCCAGCAGCACCAGCATCGGTGCGGTGAGCAGCGCCGCGGCCGTCGCCGCCACGCCGGTGCCGAGCATTGCCGCGACCGGAACCACGAGCACGGCGGCGAGCGCTGCGACGATCGCCGTGCACCGGATCACGAGCCGGCGCAGCGCGGCGTCGTCGCCGCCGAGGACCACTTCACGCGCGACGACGGTCTGCAGCGCGAGTGCGGGTACGGCCAGGACCAGTTGCGCTGCCGTGAGCGCGGCGAACTCGCCGTAACCGGCGGGACCGAGCCACGACGCGGCCAGCAGCGCCAGCAGATAGGAGGCGACGTTCGCGGTCATCGACCCCGCCGTCACCAGGGTCATCCCCGCCACCGTCGAGGAGGTACCGGTGCGCGAGGTCATCCGCCCATGATCGCACCCGCTAAGTTCGCACCATGACGTCACGGCCCGAGTGGCTCTCCCGGGCCGTCGAACCCGCGTACACGCTGGTGCTGGCGCTGGTGATCGTGGGGCCGCTCCTCGGTCCCGGATACCTGTTGCTCCGGGACGCGGTCAGCACCCCGCGATCGTTCCTCACCGACAGCGCACTGGGATTGTCGGACGCGGCGGCCCGGGCGGTCCCGCAGGACGCCGCGATCGCGGTGCTGTCCGCTGTCGTGGACGGCGGACTGGCGGTGAAGACGATCCTGGTCGCCGCGTTGTGGGCGGCCGGCTGGGGTGCGGCACGCATGGTCGCGGCGCTGTTCCCCGCCCGCGGAACGTTCCCCCGGCCATCCGTCGGGGTCGGCGGACGACTGCTCGCGGCGACGGTGACGATGTGGAATCCCTATGTCGCCGAACGTCTCCTGCAGGGCCACTGGAGTCTGCTGACGGGGTACGCGGCGTTGCCGTGGGTGGTGATCGCGACGACCCGGACCCGGCGCGGGAAACCCCGGGGGTGGCCGGTGCTGGCGACGGCGCTCGCGGCGGCCGGGCTGACGCCGACCGGTGCGGTGCTCGCGTCCCTGCTCGCACTGGTCCTGCTCGTGGTGCCCGCCGGGCCTGTGCGCGTTTTTGGTAGCTCGGACTACCAAAAACGCGCACAGGGGGTGCGGCGGGTCGGGATCGGGGCGGCGCTGGCCGTGGTGGCGTCGGCGCCGTGGCTGGTGGCGACCGCCGTGTCCGGGGCGGGCGCCGAGGGCGACACGGCGGGGGTGGCGGCCTTCGCCGCGCGCGCCGAACCGTGGCTCGCGACCACGGGCAGCCTGGCCGGTCTCGGCGGGATCTGGAACGCGGACGCCGTCCCCGGCAGCCGCACCACGCCGTGGGCGCTGATCGCCACCGCGATCCTGCTCGCGGTCGTCGCACTGGGACTGCCCGCGGTGTGGCGAGCGCGGCGGAGCCCGGTCGTGGTAGCACTCGCGGTGCTCGCCGCGGCAGCCGTCGTCGTACCGACACTGGCCGCGACCGGCTGGGGTCTCGCCGTCGGCGAATGGGCGGTCGTGCACCTGCCCGGGTACGGGCTGATGCGGGACGCGCAGAAGTGGGTGGCGCTCGCCGTCCCGTTCTACGCGCTGTCCGCGGCGGCCGGTGTCTCGGTGCTGGCGTCGCTGGCGCGGAGGGTGTTCGCCGACGACCCGGCACCGACCCGAGCCTCTCGCGCGGGGGCCGCGGTCGTCGCGATCGGCGCAGTACTGCTGTCGCTGCCGGATCTCGCATGGGGTGTCGGGGGCGCGCTGCGGCCCGTGCACTACCCCGAGGCCTGGCAGCGGGTGACGGCGCTGGTCGAGGGCGGCGCGGGCGACGTCGCCGTCCTGCCCGCGGGCACGTTCCGGCGATTTCCGTGGTCCGGTGACGCGCCCGTGCTCGACCCCGCGCCGCGGTGGCTTCCCCTCGACGTGCCACAGACCGGCCGGCTGATCGTCCTGTTCGGCGGAGGGTCCACGATCGCGGGCGAGGGTGATCGGAGCGCCGAGATCGAACGTCTCCTGATCGGCGGAGGAGAGCCCGGCGACCTCACGAACCTCGGGGTCGGCTGGGTTCTCGTCGAACACGACACCCCCGGGACGCCCGGTGACGGTGAGCTGCTGAGTGCCCTCGACCGTGTCCACGACGACGAGAACCTGACGCTGTACCGGGTTCCGGGAACGCCGACCGAGTACGCCCCGGGCACTGCGGCGCGCGTCGCGGTCGTGTCCGCCCACCTGGCGTGGGCGGCGCTGCTAGCCGGCGGCGTGCTCGGCTGCGTAGCGGGGCGCGGTCGCGCCCGGCGAGCCGATCAGCCCTGACACGTGACGTCCCTGGGCGGACGCGGTCAGCACGGCGAGCACGCCGTCCGCGGTCTGCGCCCAGGAGAACTCCCGGGCCCTGGCGCGGGCCTTGTCGCCGAGTTCGGTGCGCCGCTCCTCGTCGATCAGAAGTCCCTCGACGGCGGCGGTCAGCGCTCCGACGTCGGCATCGTCGTCGCGGTCGGCCGACTCGTCGCCGACGACCAGGCCTGTCACGCCGTCCACGATCGAATCGGTCAGACCGCGGGAGCTGCGGTAGCCGACAGTCGGCACGCCGTGCTGCGCGGCCTCGATGACGGCGAGTCCCCATCCCTCCTTGCGGGACGGCATCACGTGCACCCACGCCCGGGCGAGCAGTTCGTGCTTGCGTTCCTCGGGAACGTGGCCGTGGAACGTGACCGCGTCCGCGATGCCCAGCTCGGCGGCGCAGTCGCGCAGGTTCTGCTCCCACCAGCCACCGCCGACGACGTCGAGGTGAAGGTCGGGGATGCGGGAGCGCAGCGTCGCGACGGCGGACAGCGCGTCCTCGATCTGCTTGTGCGGCACCAGCCGCGACAACACGCAGATGCTGGGGTGCGCGGTGCGGGTGCTCTCGTCACCGACCGGCGCTGCCGGCGGGACGGCGTCGACGCCGTTGCGGACCACCGCGACGCGGCCGCGGTCGACGCCGAGTGCGTCGAGTTCCTCCGCGGACGGCAGCGACACCGTCAGGTACTGGTTCTCGCGGTGCGCGCGTGGAGACAGCCGGGACTCGACCCACCAGCCGATCCTGCCGACGATCCGCCCCGCGACGGGCCACTGCTCCCGATGGCAGTGGTGCACGAGGACGGTGCTGGGTGCCCCCGCGACGAATCGGGCGAAGAACGGGATGCCGTTCTGCGTGTCGACGACGGCGTCGGGCCTGATGCCCTTGAGCGGGCCGACGCCGAGACGACCGGCGGCGATGGCCACGAGCGCGCGCGGATACACGGTGAAGCGTCCACCACCGCGACTGATTCGGATGCCGTCGACGACCTCGTCGCGGGGTGCGCCGGGGTAGCGGGCCGTGCGAAGGGTGACGGTGATTCCGCGGGCCGCGAGTCCGGCGCCGACCTGTTCGAGGTAGCGCTCGCTGCCACCGCCCTGGGGATGTCCGGTGTCCCGCCAGCACAGCAACAGAACCTCGCGCACGGCACTACTCCTGGGACCCTCGGGGGTGTCGACCGCGGTGGCGGCCGGTGCACACCTTATCGGCTTTGCCCTCGTCAGTGGTGCGGTCGGGGCCGACGCGGCCGCGGTCGATAGGCTGACCGGTCGTGACCTCGACCCCCGTGACCCGTCTCTTCGCCCGCCGGGCCACCCTTCGCCGCTCGATTCGGCTGCTGTCGGATTTCCGGTTCGAGCAGTCCGACCCGGACCGCTTCTACGGCGCCCTGGCCACCGATTCACTCGAACTGATCGACGATCTGCACGCGGGTGCGACGAGCCTGTCCCTGGAGGGGCTGACCGTGCTCGACGTGGGCGGCGGCCCCGGCTACTTCGCGGACGCGTTTCGGAATGCCGGGGCGACCTATGTTCCGGTCGAGCCGGATCCGACGGAGATGCACGCGGCGGGCCTGCCCGCGCACGGGGGCATCCGCGGCTCGGGGATGGCGTTGCCCGTGCGGGACGCGTCCGTGGACATCTGTTTCTCGTCGAACGTCGCCGAGCACGTGCCGCAGCCGTGGACGATGGCCGAGGAGATGCTGCGGGTGACGAGGCCGGGCGGGCTGATGGTGTTGTCGTACACGTTGTGGTGGGGCCCGTTCGGCGGTCACGAGACAGGTCCGTGGCACGCGTTCGGCGGCGAGTACGCGGCGCGGCGGTATGCCCGCAAGCACGGCAGGGAGCCGAAGAACCGGTTCGGGGTGTCGCTGTTCGAGGTCGGAGCCGCCGACGGCCTGCGCTGGGCCCGGTCGACATCCGACGGCGAGCTGCTCGCCGCGTTCCCGCGCTATCACCCGCGCTGGGCCTGGTGGCTGGTGAAGGTCCCCGTCGTCCGGGAGTTCCTGGTCTCCAACCTCGTCCTGGTGGTGCGCAAGCGCTGACCCGTCCGTGCGGGCGATAGCCTGCGGCGATGACTGCACTTGCCCTCGACGTCGGTGGCACCAAGTTCGCGGCGGCGCGCGTGGAGCCGGACGGGTCCCTGGTCGGCGAACTATGGGTGCGGACACCGGCCACCGACGTGTGGGCAACGGCCGCAGCGCTGTTGACCACGGTCGCCGACGGGCACACGGTGCGCCGGGTCGGCATCGCGTCCGCCGGACCGGTCGACGTCTCGGCGGGCACCGTCGGCCCGCTCAACATCGCCGAGTGGTGCCACGGATTCCCCCTCGTCGAGGCGGTGCGCGGCCTGTTCCCGGACGCGTCGGTCGCGCTCGCGATCGACGGCGCCTGCTGCACCCTCGCCGAGTACCGGTTCGGCGCCGGTCGCGGCACCGAGAACCAGATCGGGATGATCGTGTCGACCGGTATCGGCGGCGGAATCGTCTCCGGCGGCCGGATCGTCGGTGGGCGGACCGGCAACGCCGGGCACATCGGCCACGTCGTGGTGCCGGGAGCCGAGGAGGTCCCGTGCGCGTGCGGCGGGTACGGGTGCCTGGAGGCGGTCGCGTCCGGACCGTCCGCGGTCCGGTGGGCGAACGCGCAGGGCTGGCCGGGGTCCACGGGCCTGGAACTGTCGCGCGCGGCGGCGGACGGGGACGACGTCGCGCTGGCCGCGCTGCGACGGGCCGGGACGGCGATCGGTATCGCCGTCGCGTCGGTGGCGGCGGTGCTCGACCTCGACCTGGCGGTGGTCGGTGGTGGTTTCGGGCAGGCGGGAGCGCCCCTGTGGGATCCACTGCGGGAGGCGGCGCGACGCCATGCCGGACTGTCCTTCAGTCGCGGGCTCAGGGTGGTGCCCGCCGCCCTCGGGCCACGCGCGACCCTGATCGGCGCGGGGACCCTCGTCCTCGACTCCTGAATTTCGTTATGGCCCCGACCGAAATAGGGGCTGTTTTCGGACCCACAACTCTGTAACGTGTTCTAGTGTGCTTCTCACCACACTCAGCCTCCCCGGTCGGGACCACCCCGTCCGCGGGGACGACGGAACGAGGGCACCGTGAGCGCAACCGAGATCGCCGAGGGTGACAACCACTCCGAGGTCGCCCGACCCAGCGAATCGCGACGCGACCCCAACGACCTGAGAGACGCGCTGCACGCCTGGTTGAGAGGTCGGCTGCCCGACGACGCCGACCCCACCGTCGTCGAGGTCCACCTCCCCGACGCCAACGGGATGTCGAGCGAAACCGTGCTCTTCGACGCCGAATGGACCGAGGACGGCACTCGCCGCGTCCACGAACTGGTCGCCCGCATCGAGCCCGGTGAGTCGTCGATGCCGATCTTCCCGAGTTACGACATGGGCACGCAGTTCGCCGTGATGAAGACCGTCGGCGACCTGTCCGACGTCCCGGTCCCGACGGCGTACTGGTTCGAACCCGACCCCGCGGCACTCGGCACACCCTTCTTCGTCATGGCGCGCATCGAGGGCATCGTCCCGCCGGACGTGATGCCCTACAACTTCGGCTCCTGGCTGTCGGAGGCCACGCCCGAGCAGCGGCGCACCCTGCAGGACGCGTCGGTCGGCGTCCTGGCCGCACTGCACCGGATTCCCGACGCCGGGGAGAACTTCGCGTTCCTGCGACTGCACGACGCCGGACCGACCGCGGAGGAGGCGTTCCGCGCGCACCTCGACCGCCAGCGCGGCTACTACCGGTGGGCCACCGCCGACGGCCCCCGGTCGCCGCTGATCGAGCGCGCTCTCGACTGGCTCGAGGCCAACGTTCCCGCCGACCCGTCGCCCGCCGTCCTGTGCTGGGGCGACTCCCGTATCGGCAACATCATGTTCCGTGACTTCACCCCCGTCGCCGTCCTCGACTGGGAGATGGCCGCTCTCGGGCCGCGCGAGATGGATGTCGCGTGGATGGTGTTCCTGCACAGGTTCTTCGAGGACCTCGCCACCGTCGCCGGCCTTCCCGGGCTGCCGGACTTCATGCGCCGCGACGACGTGGCCGCGACGTACGCCGAGCTCACCGGCCACACCGCCGAGAACCTCGACTACTACAGCGTCTACGCCGCACTGCGGCACGCGACCATCATGTTCCGCGTGCAGAGCCGGGCCATCGCGTTCGGGCACGCCACTCTCCCCGAGGATCCCGACGACATGATCATGCACCGCAAGACGCTCGAGGACATGATCGACGGCACCTACTGGGCAGGTCTGCCGTGACGCCCGCCTCATCCGGGGAGGTCCACGCCTGATCACCTGCGCCCCATCCAACGACGACCCGTACGAGCCGAAATCCGCACCAGCAAGGAAGAATTGATGACCGACTACGACAAGCTCTACATCGGCGGACAGTGGACCGAGCCGTCCACCTCCGAACGCCTCGAGGTGTTCTCCCCCGCGACCGAGGAGCGGGTCGGCAGCGTGCCGGTCGCCGCTCCCGCCGACGTCGACGCCGCCATCGCCGCCGCGCGCGCGGCTCTGACCGGCCCGCTGGCCGACACCTCGCCGGCCCAGCGCGCCCAGATCCTCTCCAATGCTGCCAAGCTCATCGAGGAACGCTCCGAGGAACTGTGCACCCTGATCTCGTCCGAGATGGGTGCGCCGCGCGCCGGTGTCGAACTGATGCAGAAGACGCCGACCCTCGCCGCACTCAACGCGTATGCAGGCATGGCCGAGGCGTTCCCCTGGGAGGAGGAGCGCACCGGCGTCTTCGGCACCACCAAGGTGCTGCGTGAGCCGGTCGGCGTGGTCGGTGCCGTGATCGCCTGGAACGTTCCGCTGTTCCTCATGATCAACAAGCTCGCGCCCGCCATCCTCGCCGGCTGCACCATGGTGCTCAAGCCCGCTCCGGAGACCCCGCTGAGCGCGAACCTGGTCGCCGAGATCTTCGCCGAGGCCGGCCTGCCCGAGGGCGCGCTGTCCATCGTCCCCGGTGGCGCCGAGACCGGTGAGTACCTGATCTCCCACCCCGACGTCGACAAGGTCACCTTCACGGGCAGCACCGCGGTCGGCCGCAAGATCGGTGCCATCGCGGCCGAGAACCTCAAGCGCTGCTCCCTGGAGCTGGGCGGCAAGTCCGCGGCAATCCTCCTGGAGGACTTCGACATCACCGCATCGATGCCGATGCTGGTGCTGTCCGGTCTGATGAACTCGGGACAGGCGTGCGTCGGTCAGACCCGCATCCTCGCGCCGCGGTCCCGGTACGACGAGATCGTCGAGGCGATGGTGCAGTTCGCCGGGTTCTTCCCCGTCGGCGGACCCGACGATCCGGCTGCGCAGCTCGGCCCGATCATCACCGCGAAGCAGCGGGACAAGATCCTCGGCTACATCGAGAAGGGCAAGGAGGAGGGCGCACGCCTCGTCCTCGGCGGCGGCATCCCCGCCGGCCTGGACAAGGGCTACTTCGTCGAGCCGACAATCTTCGCGGATGTCGACAACTCCATGACCATCGCCCGCGAGGAGATCTTCGGACCCGTCCTGTCGGTGATCCCCTACGACAGTGTCGACGAGGCGATCAAGATCGCCAACGACTCCGACTACGGCCTCGCCGGATCGGTGTACACCACCGACGTCGAGAAGGGCCTCGAGGTCGCCAAGCAGATCCGGACCGGCACCTACGGAATCAACTGGTACGCCTTCGATCCCGGATCGCCGTTCGGCGGCTACAAGAACTCCGGCATCGGTCGCGAGAACGGCCCCGAGGGAATCGACGCCTACTGCGAGCTCAAGTCCATCCTGATGCCCGCGGGGTACGGCGCCTGACGACCGCCTGAGCGAACGCGCGTCGCCCCCGGCCGGGGCGGCGCGCGTTTTCCGTTCTCCCTCCGTGTCACGAGTTCGGCATGACCCGACCGGCCCGAGGTCGGGTCACATCCACCCGCGGCGAATGAACCACATCTTCACGAGCTGGGCCACCGTGCAGTACGCCACGGTGATTCCGACCAACCACGGCAGGACACTCCACGGCAGCGGTGTCAGTCCCAATCCCTGCCCGAACCCGGTGAACGGCAGGATCAGACCGAACCCACACGCGACGACCGTCGTCACGAGGACCGGGAACGACGCCCGGGACCGGACGAACGGGATGCGCCGGGTGCGAGCCACGTGAACGATCAGCGACTGCGCGAGGATCGACTGGACGAACCACCCCGACTGGAACAGAGCGGACTGTTCGGGCGTGTTCGCGGAGAACACGAACCACATCAGCGCGAACGTCGCGATGTCGAAGATGGAGCTGATCGGGCCGAACGACACGATGTACCTGGCGAGACCGCGGGTGTCCCACTTCCGCGGCGTGGCCACGAACTCGCGATCGACGCGGTCCCACGGAAGCGCGAGCATCGACAGGTCGTAGACCAGATTCTGCACCAGCAGCATCAACGGCAGCATCGGCAGAAACGGCAGCATCGCACTCGCCACCAGCAGCGAGAACACATTGCCGAAGTTCGAGCCGGCGGTCATCTTGACGTACTTGACCATGTTCGCGAACGTGCGGCGTCCTTCCAGGACGCCGTGGTCGAGCACCCCGAGATCCTTCTCCAGCAGGACGACGTCGGCGGAGTCACGGGCGACGTCGACGGCACCGGCCACCGATATCCCCACGTCTGCGGCATGCAACGCCGGCACGTCGTTCACGCCGTCGCCGACGAATCCCACTGCGCAACCGATTCGTCCGAGCGACTGCACGATTCGGGCCTTCTGCATCGGATCGATCTTCACGAAGACAGCCGTGTCCCGTACGAGGGCGTCCAGCTCGTCGTCGCTCGCCTGTTCCACCCTGGCCCCGCCGACCACGGTTCCGACGTCGATTCCCGCCTCACGGCACACGGTTTCGGTGACGACGTCACTGTCACCGGTGATCACCTTGACTTCCGTGCCGCGGTCCCGGAGCGCCGCGATCGCAGACGCGGCGCAACGCTTCGGCGGATCCAGAAACGTGAGGAATCCGACGAGCGTGAGCCCGGACTCGTCCGACGTCGAGTACTTCGGTCGGCCGCCACCGGTGACCCGTCGCCGGCCCCGTGCCACCGCGACCACCTGCTTGCCCTCGCTGCCGAATCGTGTGACGAGACCGTCCACCCGCGATCGAGCTGCCGAGTCCAGGTCACGCACCCGTCCCTCCAGGAGCACCGAATCGCACACCGCCAGAACTTCTTCCACCGCACCCTTGGTGACCACGAGGACACCGTCCCCGTCCTCGACGACGACGGACACACGGCGTCGACGGAAATCGAACGGTATCTCGTCCACGAACGACCCATTCCGCTCGATCCACTCCGTCAGGGGCGTCCCCGCAGCGACCATGACGGCACGATCGATCGGATTGTGCGGGTCGGCCTGGAAATACGCGTTGACCGCCGCCAGCCGCAACGTCGTCCCGCTACGCCTGCCCGTCGGGTCCACGTGCCCGGCGAGGGTGATCCGCCCCTCCGTCAAGGTTCCCGTCTTGTCGGTGCACAGTACGTCGAGCGCACCGAGGTCCTGGATGACACTGAGCCGCTTGACGATCACCTTCCGACGCGACATGCGCAGCGCTCCCTTGGCGAGCGATGCGGTGACGATCAGCGGAAGCATTTCCGGCGTCAGTCCGACAGCGGCCGCGACGCCGAACAGCAGCGCCTGGCTCCAGTCGTTCGTGAGGCCGCTGACCACGAACACCGCGGGGACCATGACGAGCATGAAGCGGATCAGCAGATGGCTGACCTTCCGGACACCCGCGTCGAAGTCGGATTCCGAACGGGCGTCGCCGAGTTGCGCCGTCATCGCTCCGAAGTGGGTGTGCCGTCCGGTGTTCACGACCACCGCCGTGGCCGAACCCGCAACGACGGAGGTGCCCATGAAGGCGAGATTTGCCGTCTCCGGTATCCGCCCCGCGTCCGCGTCTCCGACGGGGTCCGAGGTCTTCTCCACGGGGGCCGACTCGCCGGTCAGCACCGCCTGGTTCACCTGGAAGTCCCTCGCCCGCACCAACCTCACGTCGGCGGGAACCGTGTCGCCGACTGCGAGAGAGACCACATCGCCCGGCAGCAGATCCTCGACCGGGAGTGCAGCGGTGACCACCGAGTCGTCGACCTTCCGGGTGGCGGTCGCGGTGACCGTGACCATCCCGTCGAGTGCCGCGACAGCTCGAACCGAACGATGCTCCTGCCAGAACCGCAACACGACGCTGACCACGACCATCACCCCCACCGTGGCAACGCCGTCGTACGACGGCCCACTCCGCGGGTCGGCCCGCCAGACGTCCGTCACGAACATCACCGCACAGAGGAACACGAGGATCAGGACGAAGGGATTCGTGAACGTCCTCAGCAGCCGGACGAGGGCGGCTGCAGGTCCGTTCCGGCGAACCCGGTTCGGACCGTGTTCCTCACGGAGGCGATTCACCTGGTCGATCCGCAATCCGTGTGCGGTGGTGCCGAGATCTGCGTAGACCTCGCGTGGCCCACGGCGGGCGATGGCGACGAGCCGGTCGGCGGCGTTCGACGCCACGAGGGAGGTCCGCGTCCGCTCCGGCGCCTTTCCTGTACGGGGCGACATGAGCGTGGTGTGTGTTGACATGGCTGTGTCCTTCTCTGCGCACGCCCGTCACAGGTCAGGAGCGCGACGCAAAAGTCTCCGCGACAACGACGATCGCGTGAGTGAGCACGGCACGGAGCCGTGAAGAGAGGACCGGGGCGGAGCGGAGCGGCTAGTGAGCCCGGCGACCGCCGTCGGCCGAATCGATGCACGTCGAGTGTCGACTGGGTGGATCGTCCACGGTGGTCACCTCCTCGGACCCTGGGCGCCGACCGGTGGACACACCGGCGCCGGGACGTTCCCACGACCTCACGACATCGTGAATGGTTTCCGCGGAACGCATTTCGTGAAACACGTCACCTCCACGTAAGAGCTTCGACACTGCACGACGTGTCCCGCCTCCGCGGGAAGCCACCTGGGATCACCCCTTAATCCGGGGAAATCTGTCCTGACCTTGGGCGTCTCTCGACGTCGTCAGGTCAGTGGCCTGTGTTCGTGCAGGAGCCTCGCCTAACGAGGTGCTGCTGCGCCATCCAACCAACCATCACGGTCGGACGACTGTCAAATCGGGCCTCGGGGCGTCGCGCGAACTCACCCCGCCCGGCATCGGCCGACACACGAACGCGCGCCGCACCCGGGCGGGTGCGGCGCGCGTGTCGTCGGCTTCGAGGATCAGCTACCGCTGCTGCCTCCGTCGCTGCTGCCGTCGCCGCTTCCGCTGTCCCCGCTGCTGCCACCGCTGCTGCTGCCACCGAGCGCGGCATCACCGCCGAGCAGAGCCAGGAAGAACGGAATCGAATCGGGGTTCTCGAGAACGGTGCTACCGAGATCGACCACCCCGGTCACGCTGCCGACGCCGGACGGTGCGATCACCGGCTCGATGGCGATCGCAGTGTCCTTGCCGACGCCTGCGCACGCCGCCACCACCGCGTACACGCCGGTGGGCAGATCGTAGACGGTCTCCTGCGCGGTCCGGCCCAGCGCGGTGGTGATCAACGGCGTGCCCTTGATGACGCCGGATCTCAGGACGTCGATCAGGGTGGACAGGCTGGTCAGGTTGGCGAGTTTGTCGCTGATCTCGACGGCGCGACCCGCGTCGACGAGACCACCGGCGCAGCCGTCGAGCAGGCCGTTGTTGGTGTCCCGGAGTGTCATCGTCAGATCACTCCCGCTCAGGTCGGCGGTCAGCTGCGGGGCATTCGCTGTCGCCGCGGAAGCGGTGGCGGGAAGCGACAAGGCCAGGGCGCCCACCGCGGCGGCTGCCACGACTGTGCCCCGGGCGAACCTCTTCTGGGTCGAACTCGACATCATTGTCCTTTCTCGGTCGTGCTGTGGTGACCGCGGCACCGGAACAACTCTGCCGCGAACGAACGGACGGAGATTCGTGCACATCCCGTTCGCGCACAGCCCTACTAGATGCGATCGACAGCGAACAGGACAGGCAGCAACCATATTGGACGATCGTCCGATTCGTGGCGGAATCGGAGCGGTCCTCACCGACCTCCGGCGGACTCGGCACCCGATCGTGCCGTCCGCCTCCCGACGAAACACCCTCGGGCTCCGTATCGTTCGACACATGACGCACGCGGACTCCGGCGCCGACCAGGAGAGCACCCTCACCGTCGTCCTCGCCTTCGGCGCGAATCTGGCCATCGCACTGGCGAAATCGGTGGCCGCCGCACTCACCGGATCGGCATCGATGGTCGCGGAGGCCACGCACTCGTGGGCCGACACGGGAAACGAGGTACTGCTGCTGATCGCGAATCGGCGGTCGCGGCACGCACCGGATCGCGCCCATCCGCTCGGCTTCGGCCGCGAGGCGTACATCTGGTCGATGTTCGCGGCCCTCGGGCTGTTCGCTCTGGGCGCCGGTGTGTCGATCACGCACGGCATCCAGGAGTTGGTCCACCCGGAACCGGCCACGGACTACGGCATCGCGTATGCGGTCCTGGGCATTTCGTTCGTCCTGGAGGCGATCTCGTTCCGGCAGGCGTACACACAGGTGCGCGGCGAGGCTGCCGCAGCGGACCGCGACCTGCTCGAGCAGGCCCTGCACACCTCGGACCCGACGGTCCGCGCCGTCTTCGCGGAGGACGCCGCCGCGCTGATCGGCCTGGTGATCGCATTCGCCGGCGTCCTGCTGCACCAGGTGACCGGATCGCCGGTACCCGACGCGATCGGCTCGATCCTCGTCGGCGTCCTGCTCGGAGTGATCGCGGTGATCCTCATCGACCGCAACCGCCGGTTCCTGGTCGGAGAGGAGGCGTCTCCGCAGCTGCGGAACGCGGGCCTGCGCGCACTGTTGGACCTGCCGGAGGTGGAGCGGGTGACGATGCTGCGGATGGAGTACCTGGGCCCACGGCAGGTGTACCTCGTCGGGGCCGTCGATCTGGTCGGGGACTCCGCCGAACACACGGTCGCCGAACAGCTCGACCGGTGCGAGCGAGCGCTGGAACGGCACCCGAACATCCGCAAGGCGGTGCTGTCGCTGTCCACCCCGGGCGACCCCGCCCTCACCCCCGACGCCCCCCTCCCCTCGGGTGAGGGGAACCCTCGCCCGGTCTGACCGGCCGTGGGTTCCCCTCACCCGCGCGGGGCGGGAGGTCAGATGTACATCGCCGGATCGATGTAGCTGTTCGGGTCGACGAGCTGCTCGTGTTGACGACCGCTGCGGTGCCGGACCGTCGCCGGGATGCCCGTCGCGATCGAGTCCGCAGGCACGTCACGCGTGACGACGGCGTTCGCGCCGATCGCGCTGTCGTCCCCGATCACGACCGGGCCGAGCACCTTCGCGCCGGCGCCGACCGTCACCCGGTTGCCGATCGTCGGATGCCGCTTCGTCTTCGCCAGCGACCGGCCGCCGAGGGTGACGCCGTGATAGAGCATCACGTCGTCACCGATCTCGGTGGTCTCCCCGATCACCACGCCCATGCCGTGGTCGATGAAGAAGCGACGGCCGATCGTCGCGCCCGGATGGATCTCGATCCCGGTCAGGAACCGGGTGAACTGGGACAGCATCCGCGCCGGACCGCGCAGAGCGGGCACGTCCCACATCCGGTGCGCGAGCCGATGCGACCAGATCGCGTGCAACCCGGAGTAGACGATCGCGTTCTCGACGTTGCTGCGCGCGGCCGGATCCTGGCCTCGCGCGGCCTGAAGGTCCTCACGGACCGTGCGCAGCATTCCCACGTCAGTCCCGGATGTGTTCGAACAGCGGCGTGGAGATGTAGCGCTCACCGAAGTCCGGAACCACCACGACGATCAGCTTGCCCGCGTTCTCGGGACGCTTCGCCAGCTCCAGCGCACCCCACACGTTCGCGCCGGCGGAGATGCCGCCGAGGATGCCCTCGTCGGTGCCGAGGCGGCGGGAGACCTCGATCGCGTCGTCGAGCTTGACGTCGATGATCTCGTCGTAGACCTCGCGGTCGAGGATGTCGGGCACGAAGTTCGGGCCGAGGCCCTGGATCTTGTGCGGACCGGGCTGGCCGCCGGTGAGGATCGGCGAGTCGGCCGGCTCGACACCCACGATCTGGACGCCGGGCTTGCGCTCCTTGAGGACCTGGCCGACACCGGTCAGGGTGCCGCCGGTGCCGATGCCGGCGACGAAGATGTCGATCGCGCCGTCGGTGTCGGCCCACACCTCCTCGGCGGTGGTGGCGCGGTGGATCGCCGGGTTGGCGGGGTTGGCGAACTGACGGGCGAGGATCGCGTTCGGGGTCTGACCGACGATCTCCTCGGCCTTCTTCACCGCACCGGCCATGCCCTCGGCACCCGGGGTGAGGACGATCTCGGCACCGTAGGCGCGCAGCATGACGCGGCGCTCGGTGGACATCGTCTCCGGCATCGTCAGGATCACCTTGTAACCGCGGGCCGCCGCGACCATCGCGAGCGCGATGCCGGTGTTGCCCGAGGTGCCCTCGACGATGGTGCCACCGGGCTTGAGCTCACCGGACTTCTCGGCCGCGTCGATGATCGCGACACCGATCCGGTCCTTGACACTGTTCGCGGGGTTGTAGAACTCGAGCTTGGCCACGACCTGGGCCTGCGCGCCGTCGGTGACGCGGTTCAGGCGGACGAGCGGAGTACGCCCGACCAGTTCGGTGACGTTGTTGTAGATCTGGCTCATCGCTGATCCTCTCCCCGTGCGTATACGCCGGGCGTCGCTGTTCGTCGAATGTATTCCACCACTGCCACCGAGTCGGTTCCACACCGACTCCCCCCGAAACGGGCGAAGGGCACCTTCGTCCGGTTGAACCGAACGAAGGTGCCCTTCAGCCTGATGGCGGGGTGACTCAGCCGAGACGCTGCTTCAGTGCCTCGAACTCGTCACGGACGCCCGAGGGAACCTTCTCGCCGAGGAACTCGAACCACTCCTCGATCAGCGGCAACTCGGCCTTCCACTCGTCGACGTCGACCGCGAGGGCCTCGTCCACGTCGGCGGCGACGACGTCGAGGCCGTCGAGTTCGAGATCGGCCGCGGTCGGCACGTAGCCGATCGGGGTGGTCTGCGCGCCGGCCTTGTGCTCGATGCGGTCCACGATCCACTTGAGGACGCGCGAGTTCTCACCGAAACCGGGCCACAGGAAGCGGCCGTCCTCACCACGACGGAACCAGTTCACGTAGAAGATCTTCGGCAGCTTGTCCGCGTCGGCGTTCTTGCCGAGCGTGATCCAGTGGTTGATGTAGTCACCGGCGTTGTAGCCGATGAACGGGATCATCGCCATCGGGTCGCGGCGGACGGAACCGACCTTGCCCTCGGCGGCAGCGGTCTGCTCGGACGACAGCGTCGCACCGAGGAAGGTGCCGTGCTGCCAGTCGAAGGACTCGCTGACCAGCGGGACCGTCGTCTTGCGGCGGCCGCCGAACAGGATCGCCGAGATCGGCACGCCCTGCGGGTCGTCCCACTCGGGGGCGAGGATCGGGCACTGCGACATCGGGGTGCAGTAGCGCGAGTTCGGGTGCGCGGCCTTCTCGCCCGACTCGGGCGTCCAGTCGTTGCCCTTCCAGTCGACGAGGTGCTGCGGGTCGCCCTCGAGGCCCTCCCACCACACGTCACCGTCGTCGGTCAGCGCCACGTTGGTGTACAGCGTGTTGCCGGCCTCGACCGTCTTCATCGCGTTCGGGTTCGAGCCGTGGTTCGTGCCGGGCGCGACGCCGAAGAACCCGAACTCCGGGTTCACGGCGTACAGGCGGCCGTCCTCACCGAAACGCATCCACGCGATGTCGTCGCCGAGGGTCTCGGCACGCCAGCCGGGGATGGTCGGCTGGATCATCGCGAGGTTCGTCTTGCCGCACGCGGACGGGAACGCAGCCGCGATGTAGTAGTTCTTGTTCTCCGGCGAGATCAGCTTGAGGATCAGCATGTGCTCGGCCAGCCAGCCCTCGTCGTGGGCCATCGCCGACGCGATGCGCAGCGAGTAGCACTTCTTGCCGAGCAGGGCGTTGCCGCCGTAGCCGGAGCCGTAGGACCAGATCTCGCGGTCCTCGGGGAAGTGGGTGATGTACTTCGTGTCGTTGCAGGGCCACGGCACGTCCTTCTGGCCCTCGTCGAGCGGCGCGCCGACGGAGTGCAGCGCCTTCACGAACGGCTTGTCGGTGCCGAGCTTGTCGAGGGCGGCCTGACCCATGCGGGTCATGATGCGCATCGAGACGACGACGTACTCGGAGTCGGTGATCTCCACACCGAGCTTCGGATCGGCGGCGCCGAGCGGGCCCATGCAGAACGGCACCACGTACATGGTGCGACCGCGCATGCTGCCGCGGTACAGGTCGGTCATGATGCCGCGCATCTCGGCCGGGTCCATCCAGTTGTTGGTGGGGCCGGCGTCGATCTCGTTGCGCGAGCAGATGTAGGTGCGGGACTCGACACGCGCCACGTCGGACGGGTCGGAGTTGCCGAGGAAGGAGTTCGGCTTCTTCTCGTCGTTGAGTCGGGTGAAGGTGCCCGCCTCGACGAGCTGCGCCGTCAGCCGGTCCCACTCCTCGTCCGAACCGTCGGCGAAGACGACGCGATCGGGCTGGGTCAGCTCCGCCACTTCGCGAACCCAGGCGAGGAGTTCGCCGTGCGAGGTGGGCGCGGTGTCAGTGCCAGTCAGACCTGGAATGGTCGCTGAGGTCATCAAACTCTCCCTGGGGTGTTCCGGAATCGAGTCACTGTGCCCTGTCGGACCACAGTGCACAGCGGATCACGATCGGCCCCTCTCGGTGGGGCACTACCCGCTGTTCCATCTGCCGCGTGCGAGTGGTTTCACACGGTTGACGACGACACGGGCGCCGGGTGTCCTTCATAGAGATTAGCGCTGCATGTCCGCGTAGTGGGAATCGGGTGTCGTCCGATCGGTCACAGGACCGATTCAGTGCCCGGACGCCCCCGAACACGCCTTCGGCGGCGGTGACCGAGGTCACCGCCGCCGAAGGTGTTGGGTGCTGTATCAGCTGATCAGGCCCTCGATGGCGCCCGAGTTGATGATGTTGACGATGGTGTCGCCGAGGATGTCGCTGACCGAACCGGTCGAGGACAGCTGTCCGTCCTCGGATCCGAGCCCTGCGGAGTCGAGGCTGCCGAGCGCCGCCTCACCCGGGTTCGGGGCACGAAGCGTGAAGCACGCCGTCAGGTTCGGCAGGTTGTTGTCGACGCCGACGGTCCCTGCGACCTTGATGCCGCCGCTGGTGATCGCGCTACCGGCGGTGCCGGACGGAACCACGTAGGTGGTTTCGAGGGTCAGCGGGTTGCCCGAGTTCACGAACCAGCCGGTGCTGGTGAACTTGTAGCTGTTGCCGTCCGGGATGGCCGGGACGTCGACGGTCTTCAGGCCGCCGACGGCGTGGAACACGGTGAGCTTCGAGGCGACGGGCGCGCCGAAGCCGGCCGGCGGGGTGTCGACCAGCGTGTTGACGTACGGGTTGCCGATGCCCGAGGTCGACACGATCGTCTTGTAGGTGACCTGAGTGCCTGCGGCCGCTTCGGTGACGTTGACGGAGCGGTCGTACGAGTGCTTCACACCCCAGGTTTCCAGGTTCGGACCCTTCTCGGCGTGGCTCGACTGCGCGCACGCCGCCTGGGCGGCCGCGACACCGGTACCCAGGCCGAGGGAGACGGTGGCGCCGCCGAGGACGAGGGCGCCCGCGGCAGCTGCGGCGGCGACACGACGCATGGGAGATCGAGACATGGAAGCTCCGTTCACGATTCGGTCCGGGCCCAACGCGACTACCCCTGCGGCGAGCCCGTGCAGTCAGTTACATGTGCGCAACCCGAGCACGCACCGAACCTTTATACGGACACTCGTCCAACTTCCCGACCGTTTTCGCCGAATTGGCCCGAATCCGGACAGAAGCGGCATGCCTCGGCGACGTGCACCGGCAGGATTCCCCGCCAGGATGCGAGCCCCGGCAATCGAGTCCCGACCCGGAGAGGCACCCGGACGAACGCCGCCGGCGGCGGCGACCGGAGTCACCACCGCCGGACTGCAGAGCGCTCGGGTCAGCTGATGATGCCCTCGAGCGCACCCGACTCGATCACGTCGACGAGCGCGTCACCGAGGATGTCGCTCACGGAACCGGTGGAGGACAGCTGACCCTCCTCGGAGCCGAGGCCGGTCGCGTCGGCGACGCTGAGCACCGCCTCGCCCACGTTGGGGAGGCGGATGCTGAAGCAGCTGGTGAGGTCGGGGAGGTCGTTGTCGATACCGACCGTGCCACCGACCTTGATGCCTGCGTCGGTGACGGTCGAACCGGGCGTGACCGTCTCCGGCACCACGTACGTGGTCTCCAGCGTCAGCGGCTTGCCACTGGTGACGAGCCAACCAAGCGCACTGGCGGAGATCTTGTATCCGTTGCCGTCCGGGAGCGCCTGGATCGGCCCGGCGGCCCCACCGTTGTACGTGAGGCGGGCGGAGACGGGTGCGGCGAATCCGGTCGGCGGCACCTCCTTGATGGAGGTGACGACCGGCAGTCCACCCTTCGACGAGACCACCGTCTTGTAGGTGACCTGCTGACCCGCGGTCGTCTCGACGGTGTTCACCGAGCGGTCGTAGGTGTGGGTGGCACCGATGGTCTCGAGGGTGGGCCCCTTGACCGCCTGGCTGGTCTGCGAGCAGGTCTGCGCCTCCTGGGCGCCCGCGGCACCGGCACCCAGGCCGAGGGAGACGGTCGCGCCCCCGAGGACGAGGGCGCCCGCAGCAGCCGCGGCAACGACGCGACGTATGGGAGATCGGGACATGAGGACTCCGTTCACGATTCGGTCCGGATCCACGCGGCAACAGCCCTCCGCGATCCGTGACATGTGCGTGACCCGCTCACGCACCGGATCTTTATACGGACGCGGAATCGGCGGTCACGCCGTTTTCGCAAAATTCGCGACGTGAACGCCGATTCGCCCGAATCGCGGCGCCCGACACCTGTGTCTCGGCACCGCAATGTGAACGGTCATTCGCGCTCCGGAAGGCCGACCGACCTAGAGTTGTCCGTCGTCGACCCGCTCCCATCGGACCGTCCCGTCCGCCTCGCGGCGCGGTTCCCACGCGGCGTAGGAGCCGTCTTCGTCGAGCCGGGTGAGGTGGTCCACCCAGCCGTCCTCGTCGAGGTCGGACGCGATCGTCGTCCCGTCTGCGTCCTGGAACACGCGGGTGTCGAGGATCCCGTCGCCGTCGAGGTCGACGGTCGGTTCGGCGAGGGCGACTTCGCGGGCGTCCGGGCCCTCCTCGACGGTCAGCGGGTGCTCACCCCCGATTCCCGCGAGCAACGTCTCGTCCTGCATCTCTCGTGTCCTCCCCGTCTGCTGCGGCCGGTTCGGGAGACCGGTCACTGTGGACTTGGACGCAGCACCCTCTCGAACGGTTCCGCCAGCGCACGCTCGAGAACCAGGAGGTCACGCTCCACCGCGGCGAGCCGGCCCGACGATCGGGCCATGCACTCCCGTAGTTCCCGGTCCAACGCGACCAGCGAGTCCTCGGTCGTCCGCACTCGTCCTCGGTGCGCCCGCTGAACCGCGTCCACGACCTCGGCCTCCAACTCCACCAGCCGGGCCAGGACACGCTGTTCCAGTCCCGATCTGACCTGGGACGCCACCTCCGCGAGCCAGAGCCGCAGATGGGCGCGGTCGGCGGCGAGTCCGCGCATCCGCGTCAGGGCCCACGCCGCGACTCCCCCGACGACCAGTGGCAACGGCAGCGCCAGCAGATCGAGCGCGGGGATCTCGGACATCGGCGCAACGACGAGCCTGCCGAGTCCGGCGCCCGCCGAGGCCCCGACGAGGATCATCATCCGGTCCTCGACGCCCCGGTGCCGCGGCTGCGGATCGTCCACGGCGGGCGGCGGACGATTCGGCCCGGCGACCGGGTGCGGCGACCCCAGCACCTCGGCGGCGAGCGCGTCGAGGGCTGCACCGGTCGTCGCGTCCACCTCGGCCGTGAGCAGGCCCAGCTCGTCACGGACGCGGTCGGGGAAGGCGTGCAGCGCCGACCGCCCCGACCGGTCCAGCTCCGCTCGCAGCACCGCGACGCCGGCGCGGACCCGATCCGCGACGTGGTGCGTGAGGTCCACGCGGGCGAGCGCCGACAGCCTCCGGAGGGCGGACCCGGCCTCGGCGCGGGGCCCGTCGCGGTCGGCGACGAGAGCGGCCCGCCGCTCCCGCAGTGCTGCGGCGTCACCGTCGCGGCGCAGGTCGGCCGCCGTGGCCAGGACGAGGGTCCTCGCGCTGTCCAGTTCCGCGCGACGACGGTGGGACGTCGGACCGGTGTCGCCGAGTGCCCGCTCGACCGCCTCCTGGAGTTCCGGCAGTCCGCGGCCGGTCGTCGCGGACACCGGCAGGATCCGACCTGTGACGGCGCCCGGGGCGTACTCCGCCAGCAGTGCGGCGTCGCGGTCGAGGACCGTCGCTGCGTCGTGGTGCGCGTCGACCCGCGTCACCACCGCGATCGCCACCGATCCGCGTGCGCGCGTCGCGGTGAGCAGACCGAGTTCCTCCCGGCCGATCGGCGCGGAAGCATCGAACGTCAGGACGGTGACGGCCGCACCAGGGTCCGCAGCGCCGTCGCAGACCCGGACTCCCGGCAGGAGCGGGTCCAGCGCGGCGACGAGTGTGCTGCGGCCGCTGCCCGCCGGGCCGACGACCGCGACGGTCGGCTCGCCCGAACGGGGCAGCCAGCGCTGCATCACCTGGTCGACGGCCTCGCGCAGGTCCACCCTGTCGTCAGGCACGGCGGGTCCACTCGCGCGCTGCGTGACGGTGCAGCGCGAGCGCCGCCCTCAGTGCGTCGGGCGCGTCGCCGGTGTTCATCCGGGAACGCCAGTATTCGGCCCTGGACCGCGCGTCACCGGGCGGGTCCGCCAGCCCGGTCGCCTGGGCGACGAGGCGGACCCCGGCGTCGGTCGTCAGGAAGTCGTCGAACGCACCGGTCTCGGCATGGTCGGCGCGCGTCCGGAGCCTGGCCAGCAGTTCTGTGGCACGCGCCGCCTTGACCGCCCGCACCCGGTCCTCGAGGACCTGACGGAGGCGAGGTATTCCGGCGCCTGCGCCGACCGTGCTCACGGGCAGGCAGGGCGCCTGCACGGCGGCGGTGACCCGATCGAGCGCGGAGTCGGGGTCGGCGAGGGTGTCGGTCTTGACGAGCACCGGCAGCAGGCGGTCCGCGGCCTCGGTAGCGGCCGTCGTGTCCACGTCCCTCGGCGGGTCGAGAACGACCAGAACGACGATCTCGCCGGTGAGGGCCGGATCGGGGAAGCCCGGGCGGTCACGGGCGGCGGACTCGACCAGCTCGGCACCCTCGACGGGTCCGAGTGCAGCGACGATCGAGGACCTGCCGACGCCGGCGCGGCCGGTGATCTCGACGCGCACCGCGGCACCCGCGCCGGCGGCGAGCCGCTCGAGGTCGTCTGCGGCGAGCCGCCCGTGATCGTCAACGGCGAGCCGCCCGTGATCGTCTGCGAGCAGCAGAGCCCTGCCGTGGGCCGAGTCCGTCGACACCTGCGCGCACCCCCGCGTCTTCTTCAGTCCCCCGCGCGACTCCCCGGCGCGCGTGGTGATGATGACAGTCCGACACCTCGAACGGGAGACAGGTCACCTGCCGGATCGCCTCCGGTCCGGGATCGGAACGGGAAAAGACCAGCTCCCGGGGGATTCGCGGGTTCATCGGTGGCGCCGCGGCGGACCCGTCAGGACCCGAAACTCTCAACCCACACTTGAGACCCAGCTGCCGGAATCGGTGGTCATGCGTGACAATGGTCGGGTGAATGACGCCGAACCCCGGGTGGAGGGTGCCGCCGACCGCGGATCCCGCCTGTATCCCCGGGTGACCAGTTTCCGCTCCCGACGTGGCTCCCTCACCGATCCCCAGCAACAGGCCTGGGACCGGATGTGGCCCGCCATCGGCGCCGATGTTTCCGACACGCCCCTCGATGTCGACGGGTGGTTCGGCCGGACGGCGCCGACGATCATCGAGATCGGGTGCGGTACGGGAACCGCGACGACCGCGATGGCGCAGGCCGAGCCGCACATGAATCTGCTGGCGGTCGAGGTCTACCGCCCGGGCCTCGCCCAGCTGCTGCAGTCGGTGGAACGCGAGGGCATCACCAACATCCGCATCCTGCGCGGCGACGCGATGGACGTGCTGGAGAACATGCTCGCCCCCGGGTCCCTGGTGGGTGCGCGGGTCTTCTTCCCCGACCCGTGGCCCAAGGCACGGCACCACAAGCGTCGGCTGCTGCAGCCTGCGACGTTCGCGCTGATCGCGGATCGGCTCGCCGACAACGGCGTGTTGCACGTGGCGACGGACCATGCGGAGTACGCAGAATGGATCGCCGAGGCCGGTGACGCCGAACCGCGGCTGACCCGGCTCGACTGGGAGCAGTTGGCAGGCGGCGCGATCGACTCGCCGATGTCCCACGAGCGCCCGGTGACGAAGTTCGAGGACAAGGCGCACCGCGTCGGGCGTCCGATCACGGAAATGATCTGGGGAAAGGCCACCGGATGAGCGTCAGCGAACGATTACCCGAGTCTCTCGGGGCCGCAGGCGACGACGCCACCGAGCCCCGACAACCACGCCGGGTACTCCTGGTCTGGGACGCGCCGAACCTCGACATGGGGCTCGGCGCAATTCTGGGTGGCCGTCCCACCGCCGCCTACCGACCGCGTTTCGACGCGCTCGGGCGCTGGCTGCTGGGCCGCACCGCGGAACTGTCGGGGACCAGCGGCGTCCGGCTCGAGCCCGAGGCGACGGTGTTCACGAACATCGCGCCCGGCAGCGCCGATGTCGTCCGGCCGTGGGTGGAGGCGCTGCGCAACGTCGGTTTCGCCGTCTTCGCGAAGCCGAAGATCGACGAGGACAGCGACGTCGACGCCGACATGCTCGCGCACATCGAACAGCGTGCCCGCGGTGGGGGGCTGGCCGGTGTCATGGTCGCGTCCGCCGACGGTCAGGCGTTCCGTGAGCCGCTCGAGGAACTCGCGTCCGTGGGTGTCCCGGTGCAGGTGCTCGGGTTCCGGGAGCACGCCAGCTGGGCGGTGTCCTCGGAGACGCTCGAGTTCGTGGACCTGGAGGACATTCCGGGTGTGTTCCGTGAGCCGCTGCCGCGCGTGAGTCTGGACTCGCTGCCCGACGAGGGTGCGTGGCTGCAGCCGTTCCGTCCGCTGTCGGCCCTGCTCCTCGGGCGTCAAGGAGGGCAATAGTGTTCGCGACCTGGGGTCGACTCGTCTACAACCTCCGATTCACGGTGATCGGGGTGATGGTCGCGCTCATGCTCGGCCTCGGCGCGTACGGCCTCGGGCTGGAGAAGAACCTGAGCCAGAGCGGGTGGGACGATCCGGGCTCGGAGTCCGTCGCGGCCGCGAAGCTCGCCGACGGCACGTTCGGCCGCGACACCACCGCGGACGTGGTGATCCTCTACACCGCTCCCGAGGGCAAGACCGTCGACGATCCCGCGTTCGCCGCGCAGATCACGAAAAACCTCGAAGAGGCCGTCGAGAACCATCCCGACCAGATCCTCAAGGTCAACGGCAGCTACTGGACGACGAAACTGCCCCAGCTGGCCGACGCCACGAAGGAGCACGCGATCGCGAGTGTCGCGATCGCGGGCGCCAACGACACCGAGGTCGCGGCCAACTTCCGCGAGGTGCGCGACGTCTTCTACATCGACGGCGTCGACGTCCAGCTGGCCGGTCTGCAACCTGTGACAGGGACCCTGAACGACACGATGGCGAACGACGTCCACCGCATGGAGTTGCTCGCTATTCCCGCGGTCGGCGTGCTGCTGTTCTTCGTCTTCGGTGGCCTCGTCGCGGCGGCCTTGCCGCTGATCGTCGGTGGCCTGACGATCATCGCCGCGAACGGCATCGTCAAACTGTTCACCCAGTTCACGGAGGTCAACGCCTTCGTCGTACCGGTGGTCTCGCTGATCGGTCTCGGCCTGGCCATCGACTACGGCCTGTTCATGGTCAGTCGCTTCCGTGAGGAGATCGCGGAGGGTTACGACAACAGCGACGCCGTCCGCCGCACGGTCATGACGGCCGGCCGAACCGTCGTGTTCTCCGCGACGATGGTCACGGCGAGCCTCGGCGGTCTGCTGATCTTCCCGCAGGGCTTCCTCAAGTCCGTCGCGTACGGCGCGATCGCCGCGGTGATGCTGGCGGCGCTGATCTCGGTGACCGTGCTGCCCGCGATCCTCGCCATTCTGGGACGCCGGGTCGATGCCCTCGGCCTGAAGTTCATGCGCAAGACCAAGACCGCCGAGGAGATCGAGAACAGCTTCTGGGGACGGCTGACGCAGTGGGTGATGAAGCACCCGCTCAAGGTCGCGATCCCGATCGTCATCGGCCTGCTGCTGCTGACCATCCCGATCTCCGGGATCAAGTTCGGCGGCATCAACGAGACCTACCTGCCGCCGGACAACCCCACCCGGCTGGCGCAGGAGCAGTTCGACGAACTGTTCCCGAACAACCGCACCGAGCCGATCAAGCTGGTCGTCGAGGGTGCGCAGGGCGCCGACCTGACCCAGATCGTGCGGGACGCGAGCGAGGCCCCCGGCTTGGTCGAGAAGTTCAGCATCAACAACCCGACGAAGGACGGCGTCACGGTCTTCAAGGCCGGTCTCGTCGACCGCAACGACTCGGAGGCGACGATCGCCTACCTCCGGTCGATGGACGTGCCCGACGGCGCGACCGTGCTGGTCGGTGGAACTCCTGCGATCGAGCAGGATTCGATCGCCGCCCTGCTCGACAACCTGCCGTTGATGGTGACGCTCGTCGTGCTGCTGACGACGCTGCTGATGTTCCTGGCGTTCGGATCACTGGTGTTGCCGATCAAGGCGGTGCTGATGACCGCACTCGGCCTCGGCGCGACCCTCGGCATCCTGACGTGGATCTTCATCGACGGGCACGGTTCGAGCCTGATGAACTTCACGCCCGGGCCGATCATGTCGCCGGTGCTCGTCCTGATCATGGCGATCATCTACGGCCTGTCCACCGACTACGAGGTGTTCCTGCTGTCGCGGATGGTCGAGGCCAGAGCGCAGGGCGCGAGCACGACGGAGTCGGTGCGGGTGGGCACGGCCCACACCGGCCGCATCATCACGGCGGCGGCGCTGATCCTGATCGTCGTCACGGGCGCATTCGCCTTCTCCGAACTGGTGATGATGAAGTACATCGCCTACGGCATGATCGCGGCCCTGGTTCTCGATGCCACCGTGATCCGGATGTTCCTGGTGCCCGCGGTGATGAAGCTCCTCGGCGACGACTGCTGGTGGGCACCTGCCTGGATGAAGCGCATCCAGGAGCGCCTCGGACTGGGCGAGCCGATCCTCGACGACGAGCGCATGCCCGACGACGTGCCGGAGATCGCGGCGGTCGGCGTTCCCGCCCCGCAGCAACCGCACTCGGGTTCGGGGCAGCGGACGCCGTCGACACGGGACGCGGTCGAGCGGGTGCAACCGCCCAGGACGGCGGCGGCAGCGCGGATCGCGGAGACGGCGGAGCCGTTGACCGGTGAGCCGATGACGGAACCCATCCCGCAGGTCACACCTCGTCCCGCGCCCGAGCGGCAGACCCCGCGACCGCCGCAGGACGCCCTCCGGCCTCCGGCACAGAAGCCGCGGGGTCCGCAGGGCCAGGAGCCTTCGGCTCGTCAGGCGCAGGAGCCTTCGGCACGCCAGGCGCAGGAGCCTCCGGCTCGGCGGCCGATGCAGGCACCGGTGTCGCCGAGGCGCGGCGCCGAGCCGCCCGCGACCGAGGACCGGCCGATCGAGAGCTGGCTGTCGAGTCTGCGGATGCCGAACGGTTCGCAGTCGAACGGTCGTGCGGTGGCCGACGCCCACGCCGGTGCCGGCCCGCATCCGTCGCAGGCTCGCCAGGCGCAGCAGCAGGTCCGTGAGGCACCCCCGCAGGCACGCCCGGCACAACCGCAGGCAGGACCGGTCCAGCCGGACGCACGCCAGGCGCAACCGCAGACACGTCAGGCGCCGTCCCAGGCGCGACCGGCCCAGCCGGCGACGGCAGCATGGCCGGCGCCCACCACACCGGCCGAGAGCACCGACACGCCTCCGACGAACGGCACCTCGGCCCCGCGTCGGGGCCGTCACGCAGAGGGTGCACAGACCGTGAGCGTCAGCGAGCTGCTGGCACGTCAGCGCCGGGACTAGCCGACGCGGTCACCGGAGGGACGGGCGTCAGCCGAGCATCCGCTTGAGGCCCGTCCCGAAGGGGTGTTTCGCGGTGACGGATGCGAACCGCACCCGGCCGCGCACCACGATGTGCAGGCCACCGCGGTTCGGGCCGCTGCGCACCTTGTTGGTGGCGCTGCCGCCGGTGGTCTCGACGCCGTTGAGGTCGACGGTCGCCTCGTCGGGCACGACCAGGGTGACCGACCCACAGAACGCGTCGACCGTGATCTCCACGACCTGGCTCTCGAGCACCGCGGACGTGAAGTCGAGGGTGACGTCCGACAGCCAGTTCTCGACGTGGAGCGTCGGCGGTACCTGCCACGGACCCTTCCGGGTGAGGGTCGACATCTTCGCCCGGATGACCGTCGGTGCGCCCGCCTGGTAGGCGGGCGCTGCCGGAGCGCTAGGCGGGCTCACCAGCGGTGCGCGGTCGGCGCCGACGACCCTGATGCCCGGTAGGTCGAACAGCACGCTGTTGAGCTCACCGCGTGTGCGCGCCGCCAGTGCTGTGTCCATCCGCTCGGTGAACTCGCCGAGCGAGAGCATTCCCTGCCCGACGGCCCGCTGCAGCAACTGGCCGACGTACTCCCGCTCGGCGTCCGACACCCGAAGATCCCTGTCCTCCATGCGACCCAGGATATGCGTCCCGTGGGTCCCTCAGGCCGGTGCGCTCCCGCCCCGGCCACCGGACGCGAACGCCCGCGCGTATCGCGTGCCCACCGCCAGGAGCAGCAGTCCCACCCCGAGGAAGGCCAGGACCCGGTAGCCGCCGTCGAGGGTGGCGAGATCGAAGAGGAACAGCTTCGCCAGCGCGGCCCCGGTGAGCGTCAGGCCCGCGGCGAGGGCGAGGCGCGCGTGCTCGGGGTGCGTCAGGCCCCAGCGGAGCACCGCCGTGGCCAGTGCCATCCACAGCAGCGTGGCGACGGTGTGCCCCGCGACGAATCCGGTGGCGGGGCCGAGCGCCGCGACGCCCGCGGTCACCACGGTCGCTGTCACGGCGTATCCGGCCACGACCCCGGCGATGATCGTGGCGGCGGCGGTGTTGTCCGCGGTGAGCAGCCCGAGCGTCCGCGCGGTGAGGAGGAACGCCACCGCCGCCCCGGCGACCAGGGTTCCGGCCACGATGACGACGAGGGACGTACTCGTGGCGTCCGGGTCGGTCAGCGCCTCGGGTGAGGCGATCGAGAGGAACATCGGTCCGCCGAGCAGTCCGAACCCTGTTGCGACGGTGAAGGCGATCCGCGAACCGGTCCGGTGGGAGATCGCGACCAGCCCGAGCGCGAGGACCAGCAGGGTGAGCGGCAGGGTGTCACCCGGCGTCCCGACGACACTCGCCTGCAGTGCTGCCAGCGCAGCGACGGCCGACGCGGCGACCCGGGTGTGCCGGGGCAGGTCCGGCACGGCCACGAGCAGCGTCACGAGGCCCACCGCCGTTGCCACCAGGACCGCCACCTCGACCCACCGGGTCAGCACGGTGCCGGTGAACAGCAGTGGCAGGGACGAGGTGGCGAGCATCGCGCTGGACGTGACGTCGTCGGCGTTGCGCCGCACCACGAGCACGGCCGATCCGGCGCCGACGACGGCGACGGTCGCGGCCGCCGCGAGCAGGAGCGCGACGGCCGGCCGGAACCCGTCCGGCCACAATCCGATTCCCGACCACGCGGCGTCCGCGAGCACGACGAGCATGGCGACGACCGCGGGGAGGGTGCGGGCGACGTGGAGGTACGGCCAGTCCCGCCCGAGTTGCGGGTACGCCCCGGCGATCTGCAGCATCACGAGGAAGGCGAGCAGGGTCACGGTCACCCCGCCGGTGAGCACGGGCGCGAGGATCGCGATCGCCGTGATGACGAGCGCAGCCAACGGCTGGGATTCCCAGCGCGTCGCGAGCAGCATCCCCGTGGCGGCGATCGCGGCGGCGAGGGCGAGCCCGAGCAAGGGCGGAAGCCAGCCGTAGTAGGTGGTCGCGGCGGCGGCGGAGAGGAATCCGCCGGCGAGTCCGGTGACGGTCAGCGCGATTGCGCCGACCCGGCCACCGCTGCGGTCGTACACCCGTACCCCGGCCGTCACCAGCGCGGCCGAGAGCACGGCTCCGCTGACCACTCGTGCGACGGGGCCGAAGAATCCGGCCTGGGCGGCGAGCACGAGCAGCATCACCACGCCGATCAGGGTGACGGCCGCGCCTGCGGCCGCGAGTACCCGACTGACCAGGTCGTCGCGCTGCCACCACGGTTCACGCCGCGGTTGCGCAACGGGTGCCGGACGCGGCGGAACCTGGGGCGCGTGCCCGACCTGGTACGCGGGCTGCGCGAACGCGGGCTGCGCGGCGTGGATGGTCGGCATCGGGACGGGTGGCACCGGAACAGGTGGCATCGGAACGTACGGGACGTGCTGCTGCGGCGGCGCCGCCACGGTCGGAGACGCCGGGCGTGCGGGGACCTCGAGTTGCACACGGAGCCGGGTCAGGTCCTCGGAGACGCCGCGCAGGTGCTGTCCGAGCGCGGCGAACTCCCCGGACAGTCTGGCCACGAGCTGTGGATCGATCTGTGTACCACCGGGATTCGTCATGCTTCCAGCATCGAGGTGTGCGCTTCCCCGGACATGAGTAGTTCTACTCGATCTGACCGGGGGTTTCCCGTGGCGGGAACCGCCGGATCACTCCAGTCCGTGCTCCATCGCGTACCGGGCCAGCTCGACACGATTGGCCAGCTGAAGCTTGCGCAGCGTCGCCTGGACGTGGTTCTCCACCGTGCGGTGACTCAATGCGAGCCGGGTCGCGATCTGCTTGGCGCTCAATCCCTTCGCGACGAGCCTGAGAACCTCGGTCTCCCGGTCCGTCAGACGCGGCACCGGTGTCGCCGACTCTCCTGTGGCGTCCGGGGCGGCGCCCGCGATGCGCCGATACTCCCCCAGCACGAGACCGGCCAGACCCGGTGTGAACACGGCCTGACCGGCGGCGGTGGCATGGACGGCCGCGACCAGTTCCGCAGCGGACGCGCTCTTGACCAGGTATCCGGTGGCGCCTGCCTTGATCGCGTCGAGCACGTCCTCGCGCTCGGCCGACGCGGACAGCACGAGCACCCTGGACTGCGGCGACACGGCGAGCACCGCGGCCGTGGCCTGGGCGCCGTTGCCGTCCGTCAACTGCATGTCCATGAGCACCACCGCCGGTTGGACGGCCGTCGCCCGCCGCGCGGCCGTCCCCACGCCGTCCGCGGTGGCGACCACACCGAATCCCGCCTCGGCGAGGTCCCGGGCCACCCCGTCCCGCCAGATCGGATGGTCGTCGACGACCATCACCGTCACCTGCTCGGCCACGCTCACCTCGTCCCCGTCGCGTGCTTGCCCACCCGGAACTCCCATTCGACTCCCTCGTCGAGGGCAGTGTCCACCGTGGCGCTGCCACCGAGCGCCTCGACCCGGCCCAGGATGGACCGCGACACCCCCATCCGCCCTTCCGCTTCCGCTTCCGCGAGCCGCCCCGGGGCGATCCCGACGCCGTCGTCGCGCACCGACACGATCACGTCGTCCCCGACGTCCTCCACCAGGACATACGCTTTCGCGTTCGGGCCGGCGTGCTGCGCGACATTGGACAGTGCCGTCCGCACCACGGCCGCCAGCTCGGCGGCCCGATCGCGGGGCATCTCCACGGCCTGCCCGGGCGTCGACACCGACACCGTGGCGCCGGCCTGTGGCCGCAGCAGGGTCCGCAGGTCGACGTCCACGCCAGCACCGGCGACCGGCGCGGACTGCTCGGAGATCAGCTCACGCAACGCGACCTCCTGCTCACCCGCCAGGGTGGCCAGCTCCAGTGTCGGACCACCGATCTCGGCGCCACGCCGCCGGACGTAGGCGAGCACCTGGAGCACGCCGTCGTGCACCTCGCGCCCGAGCCGCTCGCGTTCCTCGGTCGCCGCGGCCAGCCGGGTGGCCCGTTCGAGTTGCCGGTGTGCGCGCCGCGCGGTGTTGGCCGCCAGTCCCACCGCGAGCCCGACGGACATCAGCACGGGCGCGGTGGCGTCACCGGCCAGGTCGAGATCCACGGTGCCGCGCACCACGACGGCCACCACGGCGATCCCCAGGCCCGCGAGGGTCCCGACCACGGGTCCACTCAGGATCGCGGCGGAGATCACCGCATTGGTGGCCCACAGGGTGGTGGGCAGGCTCTGATGGGTGGAGTACCAGTCCTGGTCGGCGACCAGCCGTGTCGCCGCCATGGCGCCGACGACCACCACCATGTCCGCGACGACCCACCGGCGGCGCGGCGCACCCTTCCGGGAGAAGACGACCGCCGCCAGCCCCGACCAGACCGCCATGAACGCGACGATCACCCAGCTCAGCGTGGGCCGCGTGTACTCGGACACCGCGTAGGCCTGATACCCGATCGCGTACACGAGCGTGGCCAGCCGGAACACCTGGGCGGCTCGCCAGAGTGGTTCGGTGGGCCGCGTCCGCTGCGGTTCGTTCGAGGTCACCCGGGCGACCCTACGGTTCCCGGCCCGATCGCGCGGACGTGTGACGCAGGTCGCGCCTTGGGTCCTCCGACTCTGCTCGCACCGGGCCGCCCCCGCTAAATTGGTCGCTGTGCTGGCATCCTCCTACCGAGCGGTCGCGCTGACGATGCGCAGTCGTTGGCCTCTCTACATGGGGTCGATGATTCTCGCGAACTTCATCGGTGCGGTGCTGGTGCTGGCGTTCATCCGGTACGGGCTCCCGATCACGGAGTCGGAGGCGATCATCGACGACCGCGTCCGGAACGTCGTCATCTTCGGTATCTACCTGATCCTCGCCGGTGTCGTGAGTCTCGGTGCGGCGGCGATGATGCTGCGGTCGGTGATCCGGTGGCAGCTCCGCGGCGGCCCGCCGACCCGCGGCGAGCAGATGGCGGCGCTGCACGCACCGCTGCGGCAGGCGATCGTGCACCTGATCCTGTGGGTGGTCGGCGGCGTCCTGTTCGTGATCCTCACGGTGACGGAGATGCCCGAGCTGGCCGTCGCGGTGATCGTGACCGTGTGCATGGCGGCGACGACGACCTTCGGCTTCACCTACATGCTGGGAGAGCGGATTCTGCGGCCGGTGGCGGCGCAGGCGCTGTCGGAGGGCCGGTTCGACCGCACACTGGCGCCGGGTGTCGGTACCCGGATGGCGATGACGTGGGGGCTGGGCACGCTGATGCCGGTGATCGGCATCATCCTGCTGTGCGCGACGCAGCTGAGCACGGACCTGCAGTTCTCGACGAACTCGCTGGCGATCGCGATCCTGCTGCTGTCCGGGATGACGATCACGACGGCGTTCGTGCTCTCGATGCTGACCGCCTCGCAGATCTCCGATCCGGTGCGGCAGTTGCGGCGGGCGATCGAGCGGGTCCAGCGTGGTGCGACCGACGTTCAGGTGGAGGTGTTCGACGGCAGCGAGATCGGCCGGCTGCAGGTCGGGTTCAACCGGATGATGCAGGACTCGGCGGAGCGCCGGGTGCTCAGGGAGCTGTTCGGCCAGCACGTCGGGGAGGACGTGGCGCGGCGGGCACTGCAGTTCGGGACGGAACTCGGCGGCGAGACACGTTTCGTGGCGGTGCTGTTCGTGGACATGGTCGGGTCGACCGGCGCGGCGGCGGAGCGTCCGCCCGGCGAGGTGGTGAGCCTGCTCAACGAGTTCTTCCGGGTGGTCGTCGACGTCGTCGACCGGCACCACGGGTTCGTGAACAAGTTCATGGGTGACGCCGCCCTCGCGATCTTCGGGGCCCCGCTGGACCGGCCCGACGCCCCGACCGCGGCGCTGGCTGCGGCCCGTGAACTGCGCTTCGCGCTCAACGGCATCACCGCCCTCGACATCGGCATCGGTGTGTCCGCGGGCCTGGCGGTGGCGGGCAACATCGGCGCCGCGGAGCGCTTCGAGTACACGGTCATCGGCGACCCGGTGAACGAGGCGTCGCGACTGACCGAACTGGCGAAGATCCATCCGAGCCGGGTGCTGGCGTCGACGAGTGCGCTGTACTTCGCCGACGAGGAGGAACAGTCGGAGTGGGAGCTCGGCGACCAGGTTCAGCTACGGGGCCGCAACCGGGTCACGCATCTCGCCTCCCCGGTGCAGTATCCGTGAACCGGGGTCCACGGTTCTGAGGTGAACTCACCGCGATTGGCTACGCTGGCCTGGTGGTGACGCCGGAGCCGGACCGGAGTGGGGACTCCCCCACCGATCAGGCGGTGCCGGGGGCGTCCCGGTCTCGTGGTCGTTACCGGTGGCTCAAGTGGGTCGCGGGGGCCGCGCTGGTGGCCCTGTTGATCGCCGAGGGCGTCTACCTGTGGCCGCGCCTGCACGACTCGTGGCTCGTGCTCACCGAGATCCACTGGGGGTGGCTGGCGGCCTGTGTGTTCGCGCAGGCCGTGTCCCTGAGCGGCTACGGCCGCCTCCAGAAGCAGTTGCTGCACGCGGGCGGCGTCGACGTCGGGCAACGCACGTCGGTCGCGGTGGTGTACGCGTCGACGGCGATGGCGGTGACGCTGCCCGCCGGTCAGGTCTTCTCGACGGCGTTCACGTACCGCGAGACGCGCCGGTGGGGCGCGAATCCCGTGGTCGCGTCGTGGCAGTTGGCCATGTCCGGGGTGATCGCGGGTATCGGGCTGGCGTTGATCGGCCTGGGCGGCGCGATGCTGGTCGGGCAGTCCGTGAGCCCGGTGATGCTGGGCCTGTCGCTGGCGGCACTGATCGGTCTGGTCGTGGCGATCCGCTACGTGTCGGCACATCCGCACGCGATCGAGGTGGCCGCGCGGTGGGTGCTCGGTCACGTGAACCGGTTCCGGTCCAGGCCGGTCGGGACGGGGATGGCCACCGTCCGCGAGACGCTGGCCCAACTGGAATCGGTGCAACTGGGCACGCGGGACGGCGTGCTGAGCGCGGGCTGGGCCGCGGTGCACAGGGTCGGCGACATCGCGTGCCTCGGGTTCGCCTGCTGGGCGGTGGGCGCGGACCCGCGACTGTCGGGGGTGTTGATCGCGTTCGCGGCCGGCAAGGCGGTCGCGACCATCCCGCTGGCTCCGGGTGGCCTGGTGTTCGTCGACGCCACGCTGATCGCGACGTTGACGACGGCGGCGAGCATCGGTGCGTCGCAGGCGGTGGCCGCGGCGTTCGTCTACCGGTGCGTGAGCTTCATCCTGGTCGCGATCGTCGGGTGGATCGTGTTCGCGTTCCTGTTCAAGGGACACCAGCACGAGGACCTCGAGTTCGATGTCGAGATGGAACGTCGCGAGCAGCGCGAGCAGATCGAGCACCGCGAGCAGCCCTGATCCCTTCCGGCCGACGGTGCCCTTCGCTCGGTCGGACGGCACGGAGGTGGCCTTCAGCCCGGGCGCCGGACCGCGTCGAGCATCGCGTCGAGGTGGGCGCGGCTGATCCGGACGGCGGCGTCGGCATCCCCGGCGGCAATGGCGTCGACGAGCGCACGATGGTCGTCGGCGTCCGGTTCGGGGTCGCGGCTGCGGGTGCCGAGGAGGTCGACCATGTCGACCATCGCCTCCGTGAGCCGCGGGACGAAGGTCTCGAACAGTTCGGTGAGGACGGCGTTGTGCGCGGCAGCGACCACGGCACGGTGGACGTCGATGTCGGCGGCGACGAACGCCCGGTCTCCGGCGGCGAACTCGGCGGCCCGCCGGTCGAGTGCGCGCCGCATCACGGCCACGTCGTCGGCGGTGGCGCGCTCCGCGGCCAGGCGCGCGGCCTCGACCTCGATGGCGTTGCGCACCTCGACGACCTCCGCGACTGCCTCCCCGCGCAGCACCGTCTCCCATGCCACCACGGGCCCTGTGCTCTCGACGAAGACGCCGGCGCCCTGTTTGGCACGGAGCAGTCCCTGCCCGGCGAGGATCCGGAGCGCCTCGCGGACGGTGGACCGCCCGACGCCGAGTTCCGCGGCGAGGGTGGTCTCGCCGGGAAGTTTGGCTCCGACCTCCCACTCACCGTCGGCGAGACGCCTCTGCAGCAGGTCGGCGGCCTGATCGGTGAGCAGATGGCGTCGAATCGGGGCGGGCATCGAATTCCTCAGGTTGTCAGACAAGTTGTTCTCGCCTAGCCTACCCCTCGTGGCCATGCTCGGACTGCTCCTCGACTGCCGCGGCGGGGTCTGACCGGACCGGCACCCCGCCGCGGGGTTCGGTCGTGCCGGTCGTCCTCACCGAACCGGAAAGCCCTCGCCGTGCACTGGAACCGCCAGACCCCGTCCGTGATGCCCTCGAACCGTTACCGCTCCCACACCGACCGTGTGGAGATCCCGATCACCGAGCGATCCTGGCCGACAAGACAACTCACCGAGGCCCCGCTGTGGGTTCCGGTGGACCTGCGCGACGGCAACCAGGCGCTCGCCGAGCCGATGGACCCCGGCCGCAAACGTCGCTTCTTCGAACTGCTGGTGGCGATGGGATACAAGGAGATCGAGGTCGGTTACCCGTCGGCCAGTCAGACCGACTTCGACTTCGTCCGCGATCTCGCCGAGCAGGATCTCGTTCCCGACGACGTGACGATCGTCGTGTTCACCGCCGCCCGCACCGATCTGATCGAGCGGACCTACGAGTCGGTCCGCGGACTGGCGAACGTGGTCGTGCACATGTACACCGCGACTGCACCGACGTGGCGCGACGTGGTACTGGGACACGACCGGGACTCGTTGCACCGCTTGATCTTCGACGCCGCCCAGGACGTGGCGCGTGGCGGAGACCGACATCCGGGCACCCGATTCGAGTTCTCCCCCGAGGTGTTCAACCTGACGGAGCCGGACTTCGTGCTGCAGGTGTGCGACAGTCTCACCACACTCTGGGACGCCTCCACCGACCGGCCGGTGATCCACAATCTGCCGGCGACCGTGGAGATCTCGACACCGAACGCGTACGCGGACCAGATCGAGTACATGCACCGCAATCTCGCCCGCCGGGACTCGGTGATCCTGTCCGTGCATCCACACAACGACCGCGGCACCGGCGTCGCCTGCGCCGAACTGGCGGTACTCGCCGGTGCGCAACGAGTGGAGGGGTGCCTGTTCGGCAACGGCGAGCGAACCGGGAACGTGGACCTGGTGACTCTCGCGCTGAACCTGCACGCGCAGGGTGTCGACCCGATGATCGACTTCTCCGACATCGACGCCGTGCGGAGAACCGTGGAGTACTGCAACAGGATCGAGGTCCATCCGCGGCATCCGTACGGCGGCGACCTGGTGTACACGGCATTCTCCGGCACCCACCAGGACGCGATCAAGAAGGGCTTCGCGCGGCATCGCGCTGCCGCCGCGGCCTCGCGCCTGGACCCCGACCGGGCGCCGTGGGACGTGCCCTATCTGCCGATCGATCCGCACGACGTCGGGCGCGACTACGAGGCGGTGATCCGGGTGAACAGCCAGTCCGGCAAGGGCGGTGTCGCCTATCTGCTGCAGGAGGAGTACGGCGTCGACCTGCCACGCGGTCTGCAGATCGACTTCGCCCGCCGCGTCCAGCGCGCCACCGACGGCAGCGGCACCGAGATGACGGCACCACAGCTGTGGACGTTGTTGCAGGACAGCTACTCCCACGTCGGCACCCTGCACCGCTGGGCGGTCGATCACGTCGAGGACGGCGATCGACTGCGTATCGCGGCGACGCTCGGCGACACCCCGATCGACGGTGAGGCGACCGCGTCGGACCCGGCTCGCGCCCTGGCCCGGGTGCTGTCGACGCCGGACGCCGAGACGGAAGTGCTCTCACTGACACGGCAGTCGATCGGATCCGGGCGCGACGCCGCAACGGCGACCTTCGTCCAGTGCCGGGTCGGCGACCGCACGGCGTGGGGTGTCGGGGTCGACCGGTCGGCAACGGGTTCCACCCTGCGCGCCGTGCTCGCGTCCGCCTCCCGGGTTTCCGCGCCCGCACGGCCCGATGACGTGGCCGAGGTCACAGTACGTTGCGGGAAGGATCTCCCGGATGGCACCGTTGACACCGGCAGAGCTTGAATGTTCAACTAGATTGCCAGCGACCCCCACAAGGAGTTCCCATGACCACCGCCATCACCCTCCCCACCCTCACCGCAGGCACCTGGGCCATCGACCCCACCCACTCCACCGTGGGCTTCTCCGTCCGGCACCTGATGGTCAGCAAGGTCCGTGGCACCTTCAACGACTTCTCCGGCGCGATCACCGTCGCCGAGGACGGCACCCCGGCCGTGAGCGCGGAGATCCAGGTCGCGTCCATCGACACCAAGAACGAGCAGCGCGACGGCCACATCAAGTCGGCCGACTTCTTCGACGCCGAGCAGTTCCCGACCGCCACCTTCGTCTCCACCGACGTCCGCCCGAAGGGCGACGACTTCGTCCTCACCGGCGACTTCACCCTCCACGGCGTCACCAAGCAGGTCGAGCTGAACCTCGAGTTCAACGGCGTCAACCCCGGCATGGGCCACGGCGCGGTCGCAGGCTTCGAGGCGACCACCGTCCTCAACCGCAAGGACTTCGGCATCTCCATCGAGATGCCCCTCGAGGGCGGCGGCGCGGTCGTCGGCGACAAGATCACCATCACCCTCGAGATCGAGGCCCTGCTCCAGGCCTGATCGCCCCTCACACTCGCGCCCACCGCAGCCACCCCCTCGCTGCGGTGGGCGCGTTCGCGTCTCAGCCGTCGTTCCGGGTCCCCGCCATGTCCAGCGCCGCGAGATGCCCGAACACCATTCCTGCGCCGATCGGGTTACCGCCCCCCGGGTAGGTCGTGCCGCTGACCGGCGCCATCGTGTTGCCCGCGGCGTACAACCCCGGAATCACGGCTCCTGCGGAATCGAGAACCCGCGCCGACGTGTCCGTGACGAGACCGCCCTTCGTACCCAGGTCGGAGATGCCGAAGGCGGCCGCGTGGAACGGGCCCTTCTCGATCGGCACCAACGGGGACCGGCCACCGGAGAACGACCGGTCGTACGGCTCGTCTCCGCGGCCGAAGTCGCCGTCGACTCCGGCGGCGGCGAAATCGTTGAAGCGGTGCACCGTCGCCACGAGGTTGGCGGCGGGCACACCGATGAGGCCGGCGAGTTCCTCGAGGGTGTCGGCCGTCCGCCACAGACCGGCGGCCGTGTACTCCTCGGTGGCCGCGAGCGGGACGTTGGGTGCCTTGACCGGCGGGACGAGACCTTCCCTGTCGTCGTAGATCATCCAGAACCGCGCGTCGGACGCGTCGACTCCGTCGTGTGCGATGACGTCGCGGCCGAGCCGGTCGTACGGGGCCGACTCGTTGGTGAACCGATTGCCCGCCCCGTCCACGAAGATCCCTCCGGTGAACCAGAGCGCGAACGCGGACCTGCCGCCGGGGTGGGTCAGTCCGGGCGACCACCAGGCCTGGTCCATCAGCCGGGTGTCGGCGCCCACCTCGATTCCGGCACGGTGCGCCTTCCCGAGATTGCCCCACGAGCCCATCGTGTCGCGGGCGGAACCGGGGACGCCGTACGCGTCGCGCAGTTGCTGATTCTGCTCGAAACCGCCTGCCGCCAAGAGGATTCCGCGTCGAGCCCGGATCGCTCGGCGGTCGCCGCCGTCGGACACGACCGCGCCGGTGACGACACCGTCGGTGACGACCAGTTCCTCCAGTGCGGTGCCCAGCCGCAGATGCGCGTTGGCCATGTCTTCCATCGCCCACAGGAACCGACCGACGAGTGCGCGACCGCCGACGAGATGGTCCCCGGCCGGCTCGTCCGCCCATTCCCGGCCCAGCGGCCCTCGGACGCTCTCGCCTCCGTCGGCGAGCTTCGCGGCACGCAGCGGCCGGGGGACGATGTGTCTGCCACCCGCCCGGGCCTCGGGCGCCAGGCCGAAGTAGTCGGGCCACGGCAGCACCTGGAAGACGAAGTGCTCGTCGGCCTCCAGGTAGTCGATCAACGGCGCCCCGCCGCGGACGAATGCCTCCTGCATCTCGGGCGGGCTGCCGTCCCCGACGACCGCGCGGAAGTAGGTCAACGCGTCGTCGACGGTGTCCTCGTCGCCCGCTCGCCGCAGGACGGCGTTACAGGGAAACCACATGCCACCGCCGCCCGAGTAGGCGGTGGTCCCACCGAACCGGTCGGTGGCCTCGACGAGGATCACGTCGAGACCCTCCCTGGCTGCGGTGTACGCGCCGGTCACACCCCCGGCCCCCGATCCGACCACCAGGACGTCGCACTCGTCGCTCCACTGCATCGCCGCTCCCACTCTCGCGTGTCCGGACGCAGTATCGCGTTCCGGCCCCGGCCACGTCCGGAAAACTGCGTCGCTAGGCTGGTCACCGTGAAGAAGGTGCTGCCGTTCCTCGTCGTCGACGTCGTCCTCGTGGTCGTTTTCTGCGCGATCGGGCGACGCAGCCACGACGAGGCGAACGCGGTGACCGGGCTGCTGACGACGGCGTGGCCGTTCCTCGCCGGACTCGCGCTCGGGTGGATCGTGAACGAGGCGCTGTACCGCAACAAGTCGCTGCCCGCGTCCGTCGTCCCCGCCGGGATCGTGATCTGGCTGTGCACACTCGTCGGCGGGATGGTGCTGCGCGTCGTGTCCGGGCAGGGCACCGCGTTCAGCTTCGTCCTCGTCGCCGGCACCGTGCTGGCGGTGTTCCTCCTCGGCTGGCGCGCGCTCTACGCCCTCGCGAGCAGGCGGTCCGCCGCGCGCTGACCAGCGCTGTCTCCGGCAGGAGGAGACGCTGCGTCCGACCCGGGTGACGTGCAGCCCGACCGGTGACAACTTCGCATCGAGTCGGCGCGGACGGACTCGGCCCGTGGGACAGTTCTGACATGAGCGAACTCGCGTCGCCTCCGCACGACCCCCGGTCCGACCACGGGTTCTTCGGACAGCCGCGCGCGCTGGCGAATCTGTTCTCGGTCGAGCTCTGGGAGCGGTTCTCCTTCTACGGGATGCAGGGCATCCTGATCTACTACCTCTACTACTCGGCGGCCGACGGCGGGTTGGGGATCTCGGAGGCATCCGCGGTCTCGATCGTCGGCGCGTACGGCGGCACCGTCTACCTGTCGACGGTCCTCGGCGCGTGGGTCGCCGACCGCGTGCTCGGGTCGGAGCGGACATTGTTCTACAGCGCCGTCCTGGTGATGCTCGGGCACATCGCGTTGGCGGCGATCCCCGGGCTGTCCGGCGTCGGGGTCGGACTGATCCTCATCGCCGTCGGCAGCGGCGGACTGAAGGCGAACGCGACCTCCCTCGTCGGGGACCTGTACGCCGAGGGCGACGAGCGCCGCGACGCCGGATTCTCGCTGTACTACATGGGCATCAACATCGGCGCCTTCTTCGGTCCGCTGCTGACCGGATGGGCCGAGGACAACTGGGGCTTCCACGTCGGTTTCGCGCTCGCCGCGGTCGGCATGGCGCTCGGCCTGATCCAGTACACGCTCGGCCGCAGGCATCTCGGGACCATCGGTGCCGCGCCCGCGAACCCGCTGCCCGGCTCGATGCTGTGGAGATACGGGGCGGCCGCGGCAGTGGTGGTGGTCGTGGTGATCGTGCTGTGCCTTGCCGGTGTGGTCACCACCGGCAACCTGTCGGACGTGGTCGTCGCACTGACCCTGATCGCGGCCGTCGGCTACTTCGGTGTGATCCTGGCGAGCCGGCAGATCACCAGCACCGAACGCAGCCGGGTCGTGGCGTTCATCCCGATGTTCCTCGCCAGCGCCGCGTTCTGGTCGTTGTTCCAGCAGCAGTTCACGGTGGTCCCGATCTACGCGGACAAGTTCCTCGACCGCAACCTGTTCGGCTGGGACTTCCCGCCGTCGTGGGTGCAGTCCATCAACCCGGTCTTCATCATCGTCTTCTCCGGGGTGTTCGCGGCGATGTGGACGAAACTCGGTCCTCGGCAACCGTCGTCGCCGCTGAAGTTCGCGATCGGCACGGGTCTGATGGGCCTGGCGTTCCTGACGTTCCTGCCGTTCTCCAACGGCGAGCCGAACGGCACCCCTCTGCTCGCCCTGGTGTTCATCCTGCTGTTGTTCACGTTCGCGGAACTGTTCCTGTCCCCGGTCGGGCTGTCCCTGTCGACGAAACTGGCGCCGAAGGCGTTCCACACGCAGATGGTCGCGCTGTTCTTCCTGTCGGTGGCACTGGGCAGTTCGATGGCCGGAACGCTCGCCAAGTACTACGACACCGCGAACCAGGCGCCGTACTTCCTGTGGATCGGCCTCGCCTCGATCGGAGTCGGCGTCGTCATGGTGCTCCTGTCGCCGTGGATCAGCCGGATGATGCGCGGGGTGCACTGAACGGACCCGGCCTGTGAATGCGTGATCCGGGCCCCGAGCCCGAGTGTCGATTCAGCCCAATGGATGGGCCACGCGCGATCGTCAGCGCAGCGCCAACCACCCGGCCAGCCCGAAGCCCGCGACCGCCACCCCCACACGCAACACCGACGGCGGGATCACCTTCACCACCGGCGGACCGCACCAACCCCCGAGCAGGCATCCGGCCGCCATCGCTGCGGCGGCGCCCCAGTGCACCTCCCCCGAGCCGGCGAACACCAGCGCGGCGACGAGGTTCGCGACGCCGAGGAGGAAGCTCTTGAGGATCGTCGCCTGCCACACGGACATCGCGGTGCAGATCAGTGTCAGCGCCAGGAAGATCACCCCGGCCCCTGCGCCGAAGTAGCCGCCGTAGACCGCGACGACGGCGAGCGCCGCCGGGAACAGGACCGGAAACTCCCTGCCGCCGGCGAGTTCCCGCACTCGCGGCTGGGCGAGCAGCGCGACCGACGCCGCCACGACGAGGTAGGGCACGACGGCTTCGAACGATCCCTCCGGCGCCCACAACAGCAACAGCGCGCCGGCGAGGCCACCGGCCGCGCACAGGGCTGCCCACCGCCACAGCTTCGGCCCCAACTCGGTCAACTCCCGCAACGAGTTCGCGGTCGACCCGATCCCGACCGCGACGAGCGCGACGGTGTTGGTGACATTCGCCGCGATCGGCGTCAATCCGACGGCGAGGAGCGCCGGATAGGAGACGATCGACGCGAGGCCGGTGACGAATCCGACGAGCCCGGCTCCGAACCCGGCGACGACCAGCAGCAGGTAGTCGAGCGCGCTCACCGGGTCGCGTACGCCTGGATGGGCCGAAGGAACCGGCCCGCAGCGTCGACAGCCGGCCCGGAGCTGTCGGCGCCGGCCACGAACACCGCGAACGCGACGTCCTGATCGATGCCGACGAACCAGCCGTGGGACGGCTGCCCGGCGACCTCGGCGGTCCCGGTCTTGCCGCGGACGTCGGGGATGTCCGCGAGTTGGGTTGCGGTGCCTGCCGTGACGGTCTCGCGCATCATCGACTTCAGCTGGTCGGTGACTGCGGCGGGCGCAGGCGTCGGAGTCGTGTCGCCGACGCCTGGTTGCCCCTGGACGAGCATGGGCGCGGGGGTCGAGCCGCGGGCGACGGATGCCGCGACGAGTGCCATCCCGAACGGTGACGCGGTCACCCGGCCCTGCCCGATCGCGGATTCGACCCGTTCGGCCGGGGTGTCGGCGGGCGGGACGCTTCCGGTGACGGTGGTGAGGCCGGGCGTCACGTAGTCGACGCCGAGGCCGAACTGCTGGGCGGCGTCGTGCAGGGCGGTCGGGGTCATCGACACCGCGAGCTGTCCCATCGTGGTGTTGCAGGACCGGGCGAACGCGGTGTGCAGCGGTACCGATCCGAGGTCGAAGTTGTCGTCGTTGGGAATGGTGCGTCCCTCGATGGTGGCGACACCCGGGCACGGCAGAACGGTGTCCGGAGTCACCGAACCACCTTGCAGCGCAGCCGATGTCGTGACGATCTTGAAGGTGGATCCGGGAGGGTAGAGGCCGGTCAGCGCGATCGGGCCCTGCGCACCTGCGGCCGAGTTCTGCGCCACGGCGAGCACACCGCCGGTCGAGGGCCGGATCGCCACGATCGCCGCCTGCTGCGGGAGGCCGGCGATGGCCGCCTGCGCGGACGCCTGGATCGCCGGGTCGAGAGTCGTCGCGATGTCCGGGGCGGCCGTGCCGTCCTGCCCGGCGAGCCACCGGGCCGTTCCGTCGGGCTGCACCAGTTGGACGGCCCAGCCGGCGGTGTCGGCCTGCGCTTCCTCCCACAGGGTTCGCAGCCCCTCGAAAGCCGGTGACTGCGTGGCCTTGTCGACGGTGAGCAACCGGGTCTGCTTGACCTGGGTGACTCCCGGAATCGCGGCGAGTTGCGCCTCGATGGGCGCGAGGTCACTGTCGCGCAGGGTGATGACGGACAGCGGACGGCCCTGCGCAGCGGCGAGGTCGGCGCTGATCGACTCGGCCGTGACGGTGGGTGCGATGGGCTGCAGCAACGGCGCGAGGGCGGCAGCCGAGGCGGTGGGGTCCGGCACAGCGGTGGGGTCGAGGGTGACGACGGTGACGGTCTGTTCGGTCATCAGGGGAGACCCGTTGCCGGCGAGCACCGCGGGCGACCCCCCGGCGAGGGCGGTGTAGCGCAGCGTCGCGTCGGCCGTCAGTCCCGGAGCGAGGAGCGCGGGGTCCCAGGGGATTGCTCCGCCGTCGGCGACGGCCTGGCCTCCTCCGGACGTCGTGTAGGTCCATTCCCGGGCGGGCGGCGAGGAGGCGGCGGTGGTCTCGGCAGCCGAGGAGGTCGGGGCCGTGCCACTCGGGGTGTCCGCGGCGGCTCCGGCGGCGAATGTCCAGTCGGCGTCGAGCGCGAAGGTGCCTGCATCACTGTCGGTGCTCGCCACGACGAACCGTGCGTCGGTCGGGTTCAGTCCCTCGAACATCTGCCCGATCGCGGTGGCGGCCGCGGTGGGATCGGACGTCAGGGCCGCTGCCGCCTGCACGTCGCGTCGGGTCAGCGCGTCCGCGAACTCCTGTGCGGCGGTCTCCGTCTCCGTCGGTCCGGTACTGCAGGCGACACCGCCGAGGACCAGGGCCGACACCGAGACGGTCGCCACACCGAACGTGATTCCGGGGCTCATACGCATCCCCCGACACTAGGCGGCATCGCCCCCTGCTCGCCGTTCCGGGAGCGGGCGCCATGGTCACCGCACCCCGGGGCGCGCGATAGCGGCGTAGGCTTGTAATCAAGTAATCATTGCAACTTGCGAGGTGAGAGCAATGGGATACTCGTCGAACAGCCGCAGGTTCGGCCGCAGCGGCGGCTGGCAGCAGGCCGAAGCACCCGACACGCGCGACGTCGCCGACTGGTTCGGTGGGCGCCTGCCCGACGACTGGTTCACCGGTCCACCGACCATCGAGGTGGATCGCGAGGAGATCGTCGTCACGGGTGAACTGCCCCCGCCCGACGACGCCACGACCGCAGCGGTCGAGGGCCGCGTGTCGCGGTTCCGGGAGTCGACGCGATCGCAGCGGATGCGCATCGCGGACGAGGCGGAGGCCCGCTACGGCCGCAAGGTCGCGTGGGGCGTCACCGTGGGCGAGCATCACGTGCTGTTCACCCACTTGGCGGTGCCGGTGATGACCCGGCTGCGCCAGCCCGAACGCAAGGTCCTCGACACCCTGGTCGATGCCGGTGTCGCGCGCTCCCGAGCGGATGCACTGGCGTGGACGGTGCGCCTGGCCGGCCGGCATGCGGAAGAGTGGCTCGCCGAACTGCGGGAAGCGATGCGCAAGGTCGACGACCTGCGCACCGAGGGGCCGCAGTTGTAGCTCCGCTCATAATCGCTTGCGCTGGTCGCCGGACCGCGCCTACCCTGGCTCTCGCCCTGTTGTCGACGATCGGACGACCATTGCTCATTCGGAGGTAGTTCCCGCGCGCCGCGGTACTCGCGTGCGCTCCGCGACCACCCCGAAGGAGCATTGATGCCCTCACTCGTCCTGTCCGACCTCTCGTTCTCCTGGCCCGACGGCGATTCCGTCCTCACCGGTGTCGACGCCGTCTTCCCGTCCGGCCGCACCGGCCTCGTCGGGCGCAACGGCGCCGGCAAGTCGACGCTGCTCCGTCTGATCGCCGGCCGGCTCACGCCCGACCGCGGATCGATCACCGTCAGCGGCGACCTCGCCTACCTCCGCCAGGACCTCACCCTCGACCCGTCCCGCACCGTCGACGCGGTGCTCGGCATCGATGCGCAGCGAAAGGCACTGCACCGCATCGAATCCGGCGACGGCACCGAGGAGGACTACGCGACCGTCGGCTCGCACTGGGACGTGGAGGAGCGGGCGCTCGCGACCCTGGACCGGCTCGGACTCGCGCACGTCGCATCCGATCCGGCCGATCTCGACCGCACCGTCGGCACACTCTCCGGCGGTGAGACGATCCTGCTGGGGTTGACGGCCGCCCTGCTCGCCGAGCCGGACGTGCTGTTGCTCGACGAACCGACGAACAACCTCGACCTGGCGGCGAAGGCTCGCCTCTACGAGGCGGTGCAGCGGTTCGCGGGCATCGTGGTGGTCGTCAGCCACGACCGCACCCTCCTCGACCTGATGGACACCACCGCCGAACTCAGGGACGGCGAGATCCGTTTCTTCGGAGGCAATTTCGCGCACTACACGCAGGTGATCGACGCCGAGTCGGAGGCCGCGCGGGCTGCGGTCCGCGACGCCCGCAACGACGTACGCCGACAAGGCCGCGAGCTGGTGGAGGCGCAGGTGAAGCTGGATCGCCGGCAGCGTTACGCGAAGAAGACGGAATCGAGCATCCCGAAGATCCTGGCAGGCAAACGCAAGAGCGAGGCACAGGTGTCGGCGGGGAAGCTCCGCGGAACCCATCAGGAGAAGCTGGACGACGCCCGCCGCACCCTCGACGAAGCTCAGGACGCGTTGCGGGAGGACCGCGAGATCCGGATCGACCTGCCGGACAGCGTCGTCCATCCCGGTCAGCGAGTCGTCGACGTCGACGCGCTGCTGCGCACCGGGCAGCACGTCGAGTTCGCGGTGACCGGCCCGGAACGGATCGCGCTGATCGGCCGCAACGGAGTCGGCAAGACCACGCTGCTGCAGGCGATCGTCGACGCTCCGCCTGCGGTGCCGTGGCGGGTCCTGCCACAACGTCTCGACGTGTTCGACGAATCCCGCACACTCGCGCAGAACGTCGCCGACGCCGCCCCGCATGCGACCGACGAGCAGATCCGGGCACGGTTGGCGCGCTTCCTGTTCCGTGGCCGCAGCGCCGAGGTCGCTGCTGCGGCGCTGTCCGGGGGTGAGCGACTGCGCGCCGCACTGGCGACGGTCCTGCTCGCGGAGCCTGCGCCGCGACTGCTGCTGCTCGACGAGCCGACGAACAACCTGGACCTGCCCAGCGTCGCGCACCTGACGGAAGCGTTGTCGCAGTTCCGCGGCGCCGTGATCGTGATCAGCCACGACACCGCCTTCCTGCGGGAGATCGGCATCACCCGCTGGCTGGAGTTGACGGAGTCGGGCCTCGACGAGGTGGATCCGCTCTAGAGTCGGGTAACCGACCCGAAGGAGCACGATGTCCACCGGCACCACCGCGGTCCACGCCTTCCGCGACGACGCCCTCGCCGACCTCGACGCGACCGGTGTCGCACAGCGCATCGCCTCCGGGGAGATCACCGCCGGTGAGGCCGTGGAGGCTGCCGTCGTCCGGGCCGAGGCCGTCGCCTCGCTGGCGGCGATCGAGACCCCGGACTTCGCCCGGGCTCGCACTGCCGCGTCCGGCGCACACAGCGGCCCGTTCGCGGGTGTCCCCACCTTCGTGAAGGACAACGTGGACGTGGCGGGACTGCCGACCGGGCAGGGCAGCGCCGCGTTCACCCCGCCCCGTGCGTCCAAGGACAGTCCCGTCGTGACGCAGCTGCTGTCGACAGGGCTGGTCTCGCTGGGCAAGAGCCGGTTGCCGGAGTTCGGGTTCAGTCCGACCAGCGAGTTCGCCGACGCGGAACCGGTGCACAATCCGTGGAATCCCGCGTTCTCGTCGGGCGCCTCGTCGGGGGGCGCGGCAGCCCTGGTGGCCGCCGGTGTGGTGCCCATCGCGCACGGCAACGACGGTGGCGGCTCGATCCGGATCCCGGCGGCGGCGTGCGGGCTGGTGGGACTGAAGCCGACCCGCGGCCGGACGGTCGCGGACCCGACCGATCTGACGATGCCGGTCCGTCTCGTCACGCAGGGCGTCCTGACGCGGACGGTGCGCGACGCCGCCCGCTATTACGCCGCGGCGGAGCACCACCACCGCAATCGGAAGCTGCCGCCGGTGCGACTGGTGACGGGACCGAGCTCGACGCGGCTGCGCGTCGGCGTCATCCTCGATTCGATCGGTGGGCTGCGGAGCGACAGCGAGACCCGTGCGGCCGTCAGCGCGACGGCGGACCTGCTGTCGAATCTGGGGCATCACGTGACCGATGCGCCGTTGCCGGTGGGACCGCAGTTCGCCGACGACTTCTCGATCTACTGGGGATTCCTGTCGTTCGCGATCTGCGCGGGCGGGAAACGACTGCTGGGACGTGATTTCGAGAAGGCCGGCACCGACAACCTCACGCGGGGCCTCGACGCGCTGTACCGCCGGAACGGCGCAAAGACGCCGGGCGTGCTGTACCGGTTGCAGCGCAGCGCCCAGCTGTACGCGAAGGTGTTCGCCGACTACGATGTCATCGCGTCACCGGTCCTCGGGCACACCGTCCCCGAACTCGGTTTCCTCTCCCCCACCCAGCCGTTCGACGAGCTGTTCGAGAAGCTGGTCCGGTACACCTCGTTCACTCCGGCGAACAACGCCGCGGGTGGCCCGGCCATCTCACTGCCCCTGCACACCACTGCGGCGGGAATGCCTCTGGGCGTGCATTTCTCGGCTGCACACGGAGACGAGCGAACCCTGCTCGAGCTCGCGTTCGAGCTCGAGCAGGTCCGGCCCTTCGCACGGATCCAGGGTTAGACGGTCACCTTCTCCGGTTCCTCGTCCGTCGGTTCCGTGCGCTTCGCCAGCGCACTCGGCCACCACACCCGCGGGCCGATGTCGTGGACGAGGGCCGGAACCAGGAGCGACCGCACCAGTAGTGCGTCGAGGAGCACACCGAAGGCGACGATGAAGGCGAGCTGCGCCAGGAAGATCAGCGGGATCACCGCCAGCGCGGAGAACGTCGCCGCGAGAACCACTCCGGCGGAGGTGATCACCCCACCGGTGACGGTGAGTGCGCGCAGCACGCCGGGTCGGGTACCGATCCGGAACGCCTCCTCGCGCGCCCTCGTCATCAGGAAGATGTTGTAGTCGATCCCGAGGGCGACGAGGAACACGAAGGCGAACAGCGGGACCACGGGGTCGGCACCGGGGAATCCGAGGATGTGGTTGAACACGATCGACGAGACGCCGAGGGTCGCCGCGAACGACAGGATCACCGTCGCCATGAGCAGCAGCGGCGCGAGGATCGACCGCAGGAGCAGGCACAGGATCAGGAAGACCACCAGGCTCACCACCGGGATGATGAGGTTGCGGTCGTGCGTCGCGGTCGTCTTGGTGTCGAGATCGGTGGCCGTCGGGCCGCCGACCAGGGCGTCGGCCCCGTCGACCGCGTGCACGGATTCGCGGAGCCGCTCCACCGTGTCCTCGGCCGCGAGTGAGTCGGCGGGATCGGACAGCGTCGCTTCGAGTGCGACCCGTCCGTCGACGACCATCGGTGCGCCGCCGTCGGTGGTGATCACCGAGACACTGTCGACACCGGGCACCTCGGCGGCTGCCGAGACGGCATCCTGCGCGTCCGCGTTCGCGATGATCACCGCCGGCGAACCGCTGCCCGCGTCGAAGTGGTCGGTGAGCACCTGCTGGCCGGTGGCCGAGTCCGCCTCGAAGAGGAAGGTGTCGGACTGCGCGATGCCGCTGGCCTTGAACTGCGGCAGGAACAGCGCGAACAGCACGAGGACCAGTGTCGATCCCACCCAGAACTTGCGGGGGCCGGCTCCGATGCGGGCCGCGAGCTTGGCCCAGAAACCGTGCTGGGACTCGACTTCCGCGTCCCCCGTGTAGCCGGGTCGGCGCGGCCAGAACGCGGTCCGGCCGATCAGGACCAGCGCGGCGGGCAGGAACGTCATCGACGCGACGAACGACGCCGCGATGCCGATGGCGGCGACCGGTCCGAGCCCCTTGTTGGAGTTCAGGTCCGAGAGCAGCAGGCACAGCACGCCGGCGATGACGGTGCCCGCGGACGCGGCGACCGGCTCGATGGTGGCCCGCCACGCCGCGCGCATGGCGGCGTACTTGTCCTCGGTGTTGCGCAGTTCCTCACGGAAACGCGCGACGAGCAGCAGCGCGTAGTCGGTGGCCGCGCCGAAGACGAGGATGAACAGGATGCCCTGACTCTGACCGTTCAGGGTGATCGCGCCTGCGTCGGCGAGAACGTAGACGAGCAGGCTGGCGAGTACCAGCGCGAAGAGAGCCGAGAAGATCACCACGAACGGCAGGATCGGGCTGCGGTACACGACGACGAGGATCAGCATCACGACCGCGCCGGCGACGAGGAGCAGGATCCCGTCGATGCCGCCGAACGCGGAGCTCAGGTCGGCTGCGGTGCCTGCGGGTCCGGTGACGTGCACCGACAACCCGTCCGGTGCGTTCGCCAGGGCGTCGCGCAGCTCGGTGACGGTGTCGGCGACCTCACCGGTGCTGTCGACGGGGACGAACATCTGCAGCGCCTGGCCGTCCTCCGACGGGATGGGCGGCGAGAACTGCGGTCCGAAACCCTCGGCGCCCGCGAGTGATGCGGTGCTGTCGGCGAGGAACGCCGAATCCTGCTGTGTGATCCCGGAGTCACGTTCGGCCACCACGATGGCCGGCACGAAGGTGGTGTCCTGGAACCCGGTCTGCAGCCGGGACACTTCCGTCGCCTCCGCCGATTCCGGCAGGAAGGTGGTGTTGTCGTTGCTCTGGACGTCGGTGAGCTTGCCTGCGAACGGCCCGCCCGCTCCTGCGAGTGCGAGCCAGGCGAGAATCAGCACGGCTGGCAGAATCCAGCGCAGGCGTCTCGTCTTGCCGGTGGTCGTGGTCACGTGTCTTCCCTACCCGCCGAGGAGTCGGCGTCCGTAGTGTCCGGATTCGGCACCAGTTTGCTCAGCCTGCTGAACAAATGCAAATGGCGCCGAACGAATCGAGGTGACGAATGAGACCCGACGACATCGACGACTGGCCCACCGGCCGGCTGTTGTCCACGGCGGCAAGGCTGGTCGAGCAGTCGTGGGAGTCGCTTTTGCGTGCACACGACCTCACCCACGCGGGCCTGTTCGTGTTGCACGCGGTCGAGCACGCACCCGCGTCCCAACGCGAGATCGCCCGTACCGCGCGCGTCACCGACCAGACCATGAGCCGCACCATCGAGAAGCTCGAACGCGCCGGATACGTCACTCGCGAGCCTTACCCCGGAGACGAGCGGCGCAAACTCGTCACCGTCACCGACACCGGACGCACCACCTACCGAAAACTGATCGAACTCGAACGCGAGGACGCGACGCTCACCGCCGCCGTCGGCGACGTCGCGGCTCTGCGTAGCCAACTGCTCGCACTCGTGCGCGCACTCCACACGGTGCCCTGAGACCCAAAAAGGCCCACACCCGATTGCGGGTGTGGGCCTCATCACACTGTCGGTGACGTGGACGCGCTTTCAGGACAGGCGCGGTTTACACACGACCTGTCAGGACTGCGAGTAGATCCCCGCGCCGACGGCGACCGCGATCAGCGCGAGACCGCCGATACCCGCGAAATAGCTGATGGCGGCGACGTTGTCCTCGGACGAACCCATGCTTGAACTCCTTCTGTACGGGGATGCTGCTCACCGGCGGCTGGACGCCACAGAATGCTTCACTTCCGGCTCGCAGGTCCATTGGTACCCACAGACGGGCCGACCCGCAAGGCCACCAACCTTCGACGTTCCTTCGAACCGTCGCCGCGGCCGCGATTGGCACCATGGTCCGGTGAACTCGTACTGGGCCGACTGGTCGGCATACCTACCGCTCGCGCTCGCGGCGCTGCTCGTACTGTGGCGGCCACTGTGGAACCTCACGCGCCACGCGGTGACGTTGGCGCACGAGGCCGGTCACGCCGTCGCCGCCGTCGCGACGGGACGACGGCTGACGGGCATCCGGCTGCACTCCGACACCTCCGGGCTGACGCTGTCGCGAGGCAGGCCACGCGGGCCGGGAATGGTGGTGACGGCAGCCGCCGGCTACCTCGCGCCGTCGCTGCTCGGTGTGGCCGGCGCAGCGCTGATCGCCCTCGACCGCACGACCGCCCTGTTGTGGGGCGCGGTCGGCCTGATCGCGCTGATGGTGCCGTTCATCCGCAACGCCTTCGGACTGGTGGTACTCGTCGTGTCGGGGGCGGCGGTCGGTGTCGTCGCCTGGTACGGAACCCCGACGGTGCAACTGCATTTCGGCTACACCGCGATCTGGTTGTTGCTCCTCGGCAACCTGCGCACGATCGTCGAGGCGACCCGGCATCCGACCCGGGGCTCCGATCTCGACCAGCTGCGCGGACTCACCCACCTGCCCCGACTGCTGTGGTCGGTGGTCTTCGTCGCGGTCGCGGTCGGGACGGGCGTCCTGGCCTGGCGGGCCCAGTACGCGGCCTGACCGGTAGAACGGACGGATGAAGGTCTACACCGGGACGGACGCCGCGATCGACCTGTCGGCGATCGCGGACGTCGCGCGGCGCGTGGAGGCCGCCGGCTACGACGGACTGCACGTCTCGGAGACGGTGCACGATCCGTTCCTGCTGGCGTTGCTCGCCCTGCAGGCGACCGAGCGGATCGTGGTGCGGACGTCGGTGGCGCTGGCGTTCGTCCGCAGTCCGCTGCTCAGCGCGTACACCGCCTGGGACCTGTCGAAGCTGTCGGATGGGCGGTTCCACCTGGGCCTGGGCAGCCAGGTGCGGCAGAACGTCGAGGACCGGTACGCGATGCCGTGGGCCGCGCCGTCGAACCGGATGCGTGAGTACGTCGGTGTGGTGCGGGCGGCCTTCGACACGTTCCGCACCGGCGAGCTCGTCCCCTACGAGGGCGAGCACTACCGGTTCACGAGAATGCAGCCGTACTTCAATCCCGGTCCCGACAGCATCACTACGACGCCTCCGGTCTACCTCGGCGGCGTCGGATCACGGATGCTCCGGGTCGCGGGCGAGGTGGCCGACGGTCTCGTCACCCACCCGACGAACTCGGACCCCGGGTACCTCGCCGACGAGTGCCTGCCCGCCCTGTCGGAAGGTGCTGCCGCGGCAAGCCGTTCGTTGCAGCGGTTCGAGCTCGTGGCGGGACTGCAGGTGATCACCGGCCGCACCGACGCCGACGTCGCGGCCGAGCGCGAACGTCGGCGGCGCCTGTTCGCCTTCCTCCACTCGACCGCCGCATACCGGGGAGCGTTGGCGCGAAACGGTTTTCCCGACCTGCAACCCCGGCTCGCGGACCTGGTTCGGCGCGACGACTGGCACCGACTGTCGGAGGTCGTCACCGACGACGTGCTGTCCGCGGTGGTGCCGACAGCCCGCTACGACGCTCTCGCCGCCGTCGTGCGCGAACGGATCGCACCGTTGCAGGGCGTCGACGTCGGCGTCACCCTCGCGCTGCCCGACGACCCGGCCGACGACGCCGCGATGGCCGAGGTTGTCGCCGAGCTCCGCCGCTGACCGGCGCGGTCAGCGACCGACCTGCGGCGCGAGCGACGTGCCCGGCGCGATGTTCCCGCAGTTGGACGGCGCGGGCTGGCCGGCGAAGCGTCCGTTGATCCACTGCAGGGCGCCCGGCAGCCAGAGGATCGCACCCGGGACGTGGCTGAGAGTGTCGTACTGGTCGTACTGCACGGTCACCCCGGCAGCGCAGTACATCGCCATGAGGGTGCGCACGTCTCCCGCGAGCATCACACCGTCGCCCGCCCCGGCGCCCGGAGTTCCCTCGAGGATGCCGTTCGCTCCCTGAGCGACGAACAGCGGAATCGTCGGCACCGCAGCGGTTCCCATGTTGATCTTGTTGACGGCTTCGACGTACTCGGGCACGGAGTTCGGGTCGGCGTACTCCGGCTTCACGAGGTCCTGCCACGTCAGGCCCGGGTACTGCAGGAGCACGTTCCCGATGGATGCATCTTCGAGATGCGCCATCACGTCACGACCTCGTTCGTTCAGGTACGGGCCGAAATCGATTCCGTAGGAACGGCTCACGCCCAGGACGGCCATTCCTGCGACGCCCGCCCACATCGGACTGCCCCCGACATAGGGGAGGTTGTTCGCCGGATTGACCAGCAAGCCCCCCTGCGCCGCACCGATCAGGTCGTCGTTGATCTCCGGTGCGTACTCGGGACCGAGAATGGCCGCCCAGTTCGTCGCGATCGCACCGCCGGAATAGCCCATCAGGGCAATGTCGGCGCCCGGCGTGATTCCGGTCGCGGGTACCGCACGTGCGGCGCGGAGCGAGTCGAGGGTCATCATCCCGTACTCGGGACCGGCGGCGAAGTTCGCGTCGGGACCTTCGGTGTCCGGGAGGACGACCGTGTAGCCCTGCGCGAAGAGCGGCCCGAACAGCGCCAACTCGACCGAGGTGAAGGTGCCACCGATGTTGAGGTTCCGGCCGCTGGGCGTCCAGTCGAAGATCGGCGTGTTCCCCGCGACGGCGCGCGACGGGCTGTCGTCGGGATTGAGCGAGTCGTAGAACGACTGGTAGGAAACCACCTTGCCCGGCTGTGCGTTCCCCGGCCGGAGTACCGACGTGACGTTCGCGGACGGATTGCCCTGGGCGTCGGTGGAGCGGTAGAGGATCTGCGTCGCCTCCACCGGAGTCGACAGGTTCACGAAATGGTAAGGGACAGTGCGGGTCTTCAGCACAGCGCCGGGATCGTACGACGCGAGCGGCGTCGCGCCGTCGTACCGGAAGAACGGGTCGCTCACCACCGGCGCCGCGGACGCCACCGGTGCCACCCCACCGGCCAGAACCAACGGCACGATCGCCGCGAGCACACGCGAAAGAACCTTCGACACCATCGCCCCCTGTTACTCAGCCCACCAAACTGTATCTTTTGTGAGCTGGACCATACATTACTGCCGAGTAGAGACACCAGGGGTTGCCGATCCGATCCGGCCACCCGGACGACTTTGTCGGTGGGCTCTGTCATCCTGTGCGGCTCTCGCAAATGCGGGACGCGTCGGCTACGACGCACCATCTCCACAGGAGCACGACATGACCGAGCCCTACCCCACCCTGCAGCCCGGCCACCAGCCTGTCGCGACCGCACCGAAGAAGCGGAAGAAGTGGCCGTGGGTGGTCGGCGCGATCGTTCTGATTCTCGGCGTCGCCGGCGCCTTCGGCGAAACAGACACGGAGAAGACCGGCGCAGCGACCGCTGCATCGCCGAGCAGCCAGACCACGACGGTGGCCTCGTCGACCGAGTCGAAGCCCGACGCCACCGCCCCTGTCGCGTCTGCGGTACCTGCGGAGCCCGCGGCGAACAGCGCCCCGGCGGCGGTCATCGTTCCGCCTGTGACCACGGTGGCGCCCGCGCCTGCACCTGTGGTCGCGCCTGCCCCGGCGAAGCCGCAGATCAGCTCCAGTCAGCGGAACGCCGTCCGGTCCGCGCAGGACTACCTCGATTACGCCGCGTTCTCCCGCAGCGGACTGATCGACCAGCTCGAGTTCGAGGGCTTCTCCACCGAGGACGCGACCTACGCGGTGGACAGTGTGAACGCGGACTGGAACGAGCAGGCAGCACGGAGCGCCGAGCAGTACCTCGACTACACGTCGTTCTCGAAGTCCGGACTGATCGATCAGCTGGTGTTCGAGGGCTACACGTACGCGCAGGCCGAATACGGGGCCGACGCAGCCTACTGACAGCCGCCGGGGAGGGCCCGTTCCGGTGAGGCCGTCACCGAGGGGTGTGACGGCCTCACCGTCAGGACGTGCGAGAGGCTCATGGTGCGTTGTCGTCTCCCGCGGTGCGCCCGGCCGCCGTGCGGATCGGTTGCTCCGCTCGGTTTCGCGGTCTGCGTGTGTCGGTACTGCAGACGGTCCGATGGCGTGCAAGTTCCCCGGCGACAACGTGGTCCAGGTGGTGGCGGTGGTTCACGCGCGGCTTCTGGTCCGGATCGATGTGTGGCGGCGCAATCCACTCGGTCCGGCCCGGGTGCGCCGACTCGGGCGGCGCAACACGGGTTTTCCAACCGCCTGGACCGTCGTGGACGAGGGCGTGGCAGCTGTCGCAGGCGAGGTCCTCGTTGGCGATGTCGGTGGCGCCGCCGTCCTGCCATTCGGTGATGTGGTGGACGGCGGCGAGGGCGGCCGGGGCATCGCAGCCGGGTCGGGTGCAGCCGCGAGAGGCGGCGATGAGCGCGAGCCGCTGATCGGCGGAGGCCAGGCGGCGACTACGCCCGAGGTGCAGTGGTCGGCCGTTGTGGTCGAACAGTGCCAGTACGGGGTGTGCACCCTGCGCCATCCGCAGCGCATCGCTGATGGGAACGATGCCGCCGGTCGCCGTGGTCGCCACGCCGGCCGCCTTTTCGACCTGCCCGATCGTCATGGTGACGATCGCGGTCACCGGAAGACCTCGATGACTACCGAGGACTCCCGACGAGAGCATCTGCTGCAGAGCAAATTTCAATCCGTCGTGGTTGCGTTGAACTGCGGTGCGCGTGTCGCGGGCAGCGGCCTTCGCCAACGCCGTGCGATCCAGGTCAGGCGAAACGATTTCGCCTGACGGAGATTCCGGATCGTCGGGATTGTTCATGCCCGGCCGGGCGAGCTTGGCCAGGACCGGCTCGAGCAGGGCCCGCGTCTCCGGATCCAGTAGGCCGGACACCGGAGTCATGAAGTCGGCACCCTGCTTGCCCAGCCTGAGCCCGCGGCGGCGCTTGCGCTCGCGCTCATCGGGGACACTGCCGTCCGGGTTGAGGTGGGCGAGCAGATGCACACCGATCTTCGCCACGTCCTCGGGAGTGGTGGATCGCGCGGCGTCGGAGAGGATTCGCTCGGCGACGGCGATCTCGTCGGCGTTCGTCCCGTGCGGGATTTGCCGCATTGTGCGGGCGATCGAGGCGACATGGTCGGATCCGATGGCGCCGTCCCGGACGGCCACAGCGGCGACGGGCAGCGTGGCCTCCATCGCCTCGCCGCCGACCGTGTGCCAGATTCCGGTCTTGGTGGCACCCTTCACGCGCTTCGCGGCGTCGGCCGCGGAGATGCGGAGGATCGAGACGAGGAAGTCGTTGACGGACCGGCAGGCCAGATTGCCGGGGATCGAACGCTCCACCGACTCGACGACGAGGCGGTGCCCGACCGCGGACGCCTTGCGCAGCGAGATCTCCATCCGCTGCAGTGCTTCGACGATCTCCGCCTCGGACAGACTCGTCAACGGCTCAGTGAGGAGACCGTCGACGGCGGCATCGAGGGCGGCCAGGTGCCGTTCCACCAGTCCGACCTCACCAACGCCACTGTTCGAAAACATGTTCGAATCGTACGACGAACCTCCGACAGCATTGGATGTTCGAGCAGCCCGGGCGTATCTGCCCGTGGGCGCTCCACTCGACGCGCGAACCGACGCCGGTGGGGAAATCGATTCCTCCACACCACGGGTCACGGAGGGGATCCCCTCGTCACCCAGCGCCGTTCGGCGTGTACTTCTTCCCCTGCATCCACGCGAGCACGTCGAGGATGCGCAGCGCGGGCACGGACTCGGCGAGGCCGGCCTTCGCGCGCAGCCCGGCGAGGCGGCGGTGCAGCTCGCCGTCGTTCTCGCGCAGCGCGACGCGGATCGGTTCGGTGTGCGAGGTGGTGGTGCCCATCTGGAGGCCGATCACGCGGTCGTAGATCGGGAACAGGCGGGGGCGTTTGCGCGCGACGAGTTTGGTGGCGGTGGTGCGGCCGATGCCGTGGATCTCGGTGAGCGCGGCTTCGAGCCGCGACACCGGCGACTCCTCGGTGAGGGGGTCGCTCTCGCCGGCGAGGTCGCGATCCTCTCCCACCTCCCGCAGGAGTGAACTCAGCTCGGCGCGCCTGTCCCCCAACAGGATCAGCGCACCTTGTGCGGGAATCTTCACCGACAGCAGGGTCACGGCGACGAGGTCGTCGGCCGTGACGACGTCGCGGTCCGCCTCACGGCGCCCGCTGGGATCGAAGGTGTCCCACAGCGCGCCGGTCCGCAGGTAACCGGTCTTGACGAGTCTGCGGGTGAAGTACTCGTGCAGCACGTCGACGGCCGCGGCGTCGTCCTCGCCGCGCAGGACCTTCGGCAGCCGCACCGTGACAGCGTCATTCATCGTCGGATGCCCGGCTGAGGACGTGCGCCGCGAAGGCGCGGTTGTGCTGCTGCGCGAACGGTCCGCGGCCGTGCGGCGCGAGAGCGTCGGCGAGCGCCCGGATGGCCTCCGACAGCGGCAGGTCGAAGAACTGGTCGTCGGCGCCGGCGTCGGAGACGAACCAGTCGACGAGAACGTCGTCGCCGCCGATCGTCGCGGGAGTGAAGCGCAGCAACGGGAATCGTGCGGACAGCCCACCGGGAGCGATTCCGGTCCTGTCGGTCAGCACCGCCGCGGACAGCGTGAGGACGACGCGGTAGTCGACGATCTCGCCGTCCTCGAGGAACCGCTCGACGTACAGCACCTCGGTCGGGCCGACGGCGAGGGTGAACATGCGATGCCGGTCGGCGGTGTGGTTCGTCGACGGCAGGGCGCTGAGCGTCCACCGGTCCACCTCGCCTCCGGCGGGGTCGTCGAACGCGTCGTTCAGGCAGTCGACGATGAGGTCGGTCGCGACGTCGAAGAACGGGTCGCGCTGCAGCTCTCCGAAACTGGTGTCGCTCGCGGCCGGGTCGATGGTGGTCATGTGGCTCTCCTGTTCCGGATTGCGGCTGTGCACTCTGGGTGAGCCACGATGAGCACCGTACTCGTCAGCGCGGCGTCCACACTCCGACGACGGTGCGATCGTCGACCTGCCGGTCGGCGTCGAATGCGATCCGGTCGGCGAGATCGCTGATGCGTGGCGGGTTGCTCCACCCGGACGCGAACGACGCGGCGACACCGCTGGCACCGTCGTCGAATGCGTCGGCCACGCCGTCACTGCACACCAGCAGCAGTTCCTCGTGGCCGATCTCGAAGCTGGCGCCGGTGACCGTCACGTCGTCGGGAAGCGGCAGCACCAGCGCGCGGGACGTGGCGATCTCCCGCCGACTGAGCCGACCACCCGACATGAGCAGCCACGGCTCGAAGCGGAGCGCCCCGCCGCGGGTGCGGCGCCACCAGGCACTGCTGTCGCCGACGGTCGCGGTGTGCGCGAGCCAGGGGCCGCGGCCCAGGTCGGTGGGTTCGACGACGAGCGCGGTCACGGTCGTGGCCATGACGGAGTACACGGCGTCGAGGCTCGGAGCCCGGTCGCCGAGCAGGTCCCCGGCGGCCCGGGTGACGGCGAGCGAGGCGACCTTCAGGTGCGCGGTCCAGTCGCCGGACACTTCCAGTTCGGCGGTGATCAGGTGTTCGGCGAGCGCGGCGCTGGCCGCGGCTGCCGCGAGATGGGAGTGTTCGGCGGTGCCGACTCCGTCGCAGACCACGACGGCGATCCGTCCGCCGCCGTGCCGGACGGCGTAGGCGTCCTGCCTGCGGGACTTCTGCCGGGTGTCGCCCTGGCGGGATGCGGCGCGCACGGTCCAGCCGTTGGTGTCGACGGCGTCGTGGACGCTGTGCGGGACGACGCCGCCGCGTATCGAGTTACTCGTCACCATGTGCCCTCGATCGGTCTGCGGAGGCGGACACCGCACTCCGACCCGTGCGTCCCCGACTCCCTTCGGTCCGCGTCGTATTGTCGTCGCCTCGCGGCTCGATCCGGCGACTCCGCGGGCACCCGGCGTGTCCCGGGCCTGCGCGACGACAACGCCACAAGGACCCCAATTGAATTGTTCGGGTACCCGAACTTAGAATCTCGCCATGCCAATGTTTCGTCGTGCCGACGCCGGTCCCGGATGGCGCCGGCTCGTCGTCGCGGCCGCGGTCGCGACGACGGTCGTCGCCACCCTCACCGGGTGTGGAGAAGTCCTGACCAGCGACGACGACCGTCCGGTCGTGCTCACCACCTTCACCGTTCTCGCAGACGTCGCGAGCAATGTCGCCGGCGACCGGCTCGCGGTCGAGTCGATCACGAAACCGGGCGCGGAGATCCACGGATACGAGCCGACTCCCGGCGACATGCGACGCGCCGCGTCCGCGGACATGATCGTCGACAACGGGCTCAATCTGGAGGCGTGGTTCGAGCAGTTCGTGCACGAACTGCACCGTCCGCGAATCGTCGCCAGCGAGGGCATCGAGCCCATCGACATCGCCGCCGATGCGTACGCGGGCAAACCCAACCCGCACGCCTGGATGAGCCCGGTCAACGTGCAGGTCTACGTCGACAACCTCGTCACCGCGTTCACCGAACTCGACCCCGACGGGGCAGCCGAGTTCGCCGCCAACGGCGCCGCCTACAAGCAGCAACTGCAGCAGGTGCAGGACGAGATGACGACGCGGCTCGCGGCCCTTCCCGAGCGTCAGCGCGCCCTCGTCACCTGCGAGGGCGCCTTCTCCTACCTCGCCCGTGACGCCGGGCTCACCGAGCGGTACATCTGGCCTGTCAACGCCGAACAGCAGGCCACCCCGCAGCAGTTGACCGCGGCGATCGAGTTCGTGAAGGCGAACGACGTCCCGGCCGTGTTCTGCGAGTCCACCGTCTCGGACGCACCGATGCAGCAGGTGGTCTCCGCGACCGGCGCGCGCTTCGGCGGCACCCTGTACGTCGACTCGCTGTCCGACGCGGACGGCCCGGTTCCCACCTATCTCGACCTGATCCGCCACGACGCCGACACGATCGTCGCCGCTCTCACCGGAAGTGCGTCATGACCACCGGCGTCGCCGTCCGGATCACGGACGTCACCGTGCACTACGGTCCCGTCCTCGCCCTCGACCACGTCTCCCTCGACCTCGCACCGGCGTCGATCTGCGGGCTCATCGGGATGAACGGGTCGGGGAAGTCGACCCTGTTCAAGACGATGATGGGCATCGTCAAACCCGATTCCGGCACCGTCGAGATCGACGGCGGCTCCCCCGCCGCCGCCCGCAGGCGTGCCGCCGTCGGATACGTGCCACAGGCGGAGGAGATCGACTGGGCGTTCCCGCTGTCGGTGCGGGACGTGGTGATGACGGGACGCTACGGTCACCTCGGCTTCACGCGGCGGCCCCGCCGGCGCGATCACGACGCCGTCGACGTCGCACTCGACCGCGTGCACCTCACGGACCTGCAGAACCGGCAGATCGGCCAACTGTCCGGCGGGCAGCGCAAACGCGCCTTCGTGGCCCGCGCGATCGCGCAGGAGGCGTCGGTACTGCTGCTCGACGAACCGTTCGCAGGCGTCGACAAACGCAGCGAGGGCACGATCACGTCGTTGCTGCGCGAACTGGCGGACGACGGCACCGCGATCCTGATCTCCACGCACGACCTGCAGGCGTTGCCCCGCCTCGCCGACCGCGCGGTACTGCTGATGCAGCGCATCCTCGCCGACGGCGACATCCAGGAGGTCCTGCGTCCCGAGAACCTGGTCCGCGCGTTCGGAATCGACTCGTTGGAAGGCCCCGTCCGGTGAACCTCGTCGACCTGTTGCTCGATCCGTTCGCCTACTCGTTCATGACGCGGGCGCTCGCCGCGACACTGATCGCGTCGGTGGTGTGCGCGGTGCTGTCGTGCTGGCTGGTGCTGATCGGCTGGTCGCTGATGGGCGACGCCGTCTCCCACGCGGTGCTGCCGGGCGTCGTCCTCGCGTACGTCGTGGGGGCTCCGTTCGCGATCGGCGCGATCATCTTCGGCTTCCTCGCCGTCGCACTGATCGGCGCGGTCCGGGGCACGAGCCGGGTCAAGGAGGACGCTGCGATCGGCATCGTCTTCACCACGCTGTTCGCGCTCGGGTTGGTGCTGATCTCGGTGACACCGAGCCAAACCGATTTGAACCACATCATTTTCGGCAACCTGCTCGGGGTGTCGAGGTCCGACCTGACGCAGATCGCGATCCTCGGCGCGATCGTCCTCGCCGTCCTGCTGGCCAAGCGCCGTGACTTCACCCTGTACGCGTTCGACCGCATCCACGCGCACGCCATCGGGCTCAACCCGAGGTTGCTCGGCGCGACGCTGCTCGGACTCCTCGCCCTGACGTGTGTGGTGGCGCTGCAGGTCGTCGGGGTGGTGCTGGTGGTGGCGATGCTCATCATCCCCGGCGCCACCGCCTACCTGCTCACCGACCGGTTCGGCCGGATGCTGCTCATCGCGCCCGCGACGTCCGCGGCCTGCGGGGTGATCGGCCTGTACGTCTCCTACTACCAGGACACGTCGCCGGGCGGCATGGTCGTCCTCACCCAGGGCATCCTGTTCACCCTGGTCTACCTCTTCGGCCCCCGGCACGGGCTGGTGGCGACGCGCTGGCAGGCCCGCCGCCGCCGCGCCCTCCTGACGGGATGAGCGGCTGGGCGTGCACACGAGCCCGATGCCCGGGGCGTGCGAGAATTCACCGACGCGCACCGCACCCAGGGGGACGACGATGGTGGCAGTTCCAGCAGCAGGACGACTGGCCGCGGCGACGGTGGCCGCGCTGGTCCTCGGCACCGGATCGGCGTCGGCGTTCCCGGTCTCCCCGACGACGCCGACGTGCGGCGGTGCGGGCGCGCCACGCACCCTCGTCGCCCAACCGAGCGCGTTCGAGGCCGTGGCGTTCGATCGCGACGGGCGCATGCTCCTGAGCAACGCGTTCGGCAACTCCGTCGACGCCGTCGACGCCCCGAGCGCGCAGCCACACCCGGTCGCCACCGTCCCCTCGCCCGGGGGCCTCGCCCCGCTGCCGGACGGCACCGTGCTCGCCGGATCGGGGAACTCCGCGACGGCATTCCTGGCACCGGCCGCCGAACTGCGGCAATTGAACCCGGCGACCGGTGCGCAGCAGGTGGTCGCGCGCGGATTGTCGATGGCGAACGGTGTGGCACGCGCAGCCGACGGCACCGTGTACGCGTCGAGCGACGTCGAACCCGCCATCGACCGCATCGCCCCGGACGGACGCGTCGAGCGCGGCTGGTACCGGGCGTCGACGGCCAACGGACTGGCTCTGTCTCCGGACGGGCGCACCCTCTACGCGAACGTCTCGACGGGCGATCCGAGCATCGTGGCGATCGACACCGGGACCGGCGAGAGCCGGGTCCACTTCCGGCCCCCGCCGGGACTCGAATGGGCGTTCCTCGACGACCTCGACATCGACGACGCGGGTCGCCTCTACACGAACGCGTTCCTCGCCGGACAGACGTGGCGAGTCGACCCGGACGGCAGTTTCTGCGCCGTCGCCACGGGTCTGGTCTTCCCGGCGGGCATCTCGGTCGGCACCGAGGGCTCCCCCTTCGCCGCCGACAGCGTCTACGTCACCACGTACTCGGGTTCGGTGTTCGAGATCACCGGGGCCGTCCCGCCGCGCTGACCTCCAACCGATAGTCGTCGAGCGGGAAACTGTCCGCCTCGCGGAAGGCGTTCGCGGTCGAGGTGGGCCGAAGCAGTGCCGCCTCGCCGTGCTGGTTGAAGTAGTAGCTCCGTGCGGTGGAACAGCTTCCGCCGTAGAAGACGGAATCGCCGAGGTTCTCGGTCATCCGGTTCAGGAAGCGGGTGTTCGCGCCCTCGGTCACCTCGAAGACGTCCGCGCCTCGACGCTGCATCTCCCCGAACAGTCGGGTCATGTGCGCCATCTGCGACTCGATGGTCGTGAAGTACGACAGGCCGCTGTACGAGTAGGGGCTGGCGAGGGTCAGGAAGTTCGGGAACTTCGGGACCGCGACACCCTCGTACGCCTGGAACCGGTTGTCCCGCCACCACTTCCCGAGGTTCCTCTCGTCACGTCCGATGACCTCGATCGCGGGGAAGTTCACATCCCAGAGGTTGAATCCGGTGGCGAGGATCAGCGTGTCGATCTCGGTGCGACGCCCATCGGTGGTGACGACGGCATCCGGCTCGATCCGTGCGATCGGCGTCGTCTCCAGGTTCACGTTCGCTTTCGTGAAGGTCCGGAAGTAGCTGTTGGAGAAGGTCGGACGCTTGCAGCCGAAGTCGTAGTCCGGAGTCAGTCTGCGCCGCAGTTCGGAGTCACGTACCTGGCTGCGCAGGAACAGCTTCGACGCCCCGGCCGCCCCCTTGTTGAGGAACTTGACCTGGCGGTAGTGCAGGACCGCACTGACCATGATCGCCTCGAGGATTCCGTCGCTGACCTTCCGGGCCAGTCGCTGCGTCAGCGGGATCCGCTCGAAGAGTCGTTGCACGACAGAGGGAATCGGGAAATCCATCTTCGGCACCACCCAGATCGGGGTGCGCTGGAAGACGGTGAGAGCGGACGCGTGCCGGGCCAGCTCGGGGATGAGCTGCACGGCGGTGGCTCCCGTGCCGATGACGGCGGCACGGCTGCCACGCAGGTCGAGGGTGTCGTCCCAGGCGGTGGTGTGCACGACTCGGCCGGCGAAGCTGTCGATGCCGTCGATGTCGGGCATCTTCGGCTGGGAGAGGAACCCGGTCGCGGTGAGCAGGTAGCGGGCAGTCACCGGCTCCTGCCCCTCGATCGACACCACCCAGTGCTGGGCGTCCTCGTCCCAGCGGGCCCCGGAGACGACGGTGCCGAACCGCATGTAGCGGCGCAGGTCGTACTTGTCGGCGACGTGGTCGGCGTAGCGCTTGAGCTCGGCGCCCGGCGCGAACAGCCGTGACCAGTACGGGTTGGGCTCGAAGGAGTACGAGTAGGTCACCGACGCGATGTCGACGGCCAGCCCGGGGTAGCGGTTGACGTGCCACGTTCCGCCGAGGTCGTCCTCGCGTTCGAGGATCGCGAGGTTCGTCAGACCCAGCCTGTTCAGCGCGATCGCGGCGCCCATGCCGCCGAAGCCCGCGCCGACGACGACCGCGTCGTAGTGCTCGTGTCCGTCCACAACTCCACCCTCCACCAAAGTGTCTGCAACTGTCAGTATCACTCACTTCGACTTCCGAGGCCACCCCCACTTTCCGGCAGCCACGACGGGAACGATCGCGGGTGTCGCCCTGTTCACATTTAGTTAATGCACGATCTATTCGTGTACGCTTCGAACTATGACGGCCACCGATCCGCTCGCCCTCGACAGGCAGGTCTGCTTCGCGCTCGCGGTGGCGAATCGCGCCGTGCTCGCCGTGTATCGCCCGCTGCTCGAACCGATGGGACTGACGCATCCGCAGTACCTCGTGATGCTCGCGCTCTGGGGGGAGGCGCCGATGTCGGTCAAGGCGATCGGTTCTGCGCTGCAACTGGATTCACCGACCCTCTCCCCGCTGCTCAAACGCCTCGAGGCCTCCGGGCTGATCACCCGGACGCGCAGCGCCGAAGACGAGCGAACCCTCGTCGTCGACCTCACCGACACCGGCCGCGCACTCCGCACCGAGGCCGAGAAGATCCCGCCCGCCGTCGTCGCGGCCCTCGGCGTCGGGCTACCGCAACTCGAAGAACTGCACCGCGTACTCACCGACATCAACAAGGCAGCACTCACGGCAGGAGCACTGAATTGACCCGAAAGATGGGCGTCACCCGCCCCAACCCGCTGCAGTGGATCGCGTACACCTTCGGCGCGAAGCTGCCCGAGTCGATGAACGACTGGGTGCTCAACGACATCACCGGCGACCACTACTTCATCCGGCACATGCTGCGCGCACAGGTCCCGTTCATCCCGCTGTACGCACTGTTCCTGCTGTTCCCCGGGCCGCTGTGGCTGCGAGCGTCGATGGTGCTGCTCGGCGTCAGCCTCGCTGTCTTCTACTCCATCGTCTACATCCACCAGAACCGGGCCCGCCGCCTGCAGAAGAACGGCCTGCCGATGGACCTGGACAACGACAAGCGGCGCGCCGCCCGCGAATCGCAGATCGACGCGTACTCGCGGGCCTGGCGCTAGCTACCGGAGTCGACGGCGCGTCCCGACGCCATCCACGCCTCGGTGCCACCCGCGACGTTCACCGCGTTGACACCTGTCCTGCCGAGGTAGTCCACCGCCTGCGCGGAACGTCCACCCTTCGCGCAGATCACGTACAGCGTGTCCGCCGAGGGGATGTCGCCCAGCCGGGCGGTGAACTCGCTGAGCGGAACGAGCACCGCACCGGGAACCCGCGCCTGTGCGTACTCGTCGGCCTCGCGCACATCGATCAACGCGGCACCGGCGGCGAGCGCCTGCTCCAGTGCTGCCACATCCACTTGCTGCATCTTCGTCCTCCCGACGGGTCGGCGTCAGCTTACCGACGGCCGAACTCCACGGCCCCGTCGACGGCCTCCTGCAAGCGTTCGTGGACCAGCCGCGTGATCGCGGCAGGCTTGTCGGGCAGGTCGGTGACGGGCGCGGCGAAGTAGACGCTCGCGCCCTTCGTGTCGCCGCCGTAACTGATGCCCATGTGCAGCAGGGCCGGTGTCACGCCGAGCCTGATCGCCCGGCTCGTGATGTGCCCGACGCCGCTGCCGACCGCCTGCAGCCGTGTCGGATCGCCCACGTTGCAGGTGCCCTCCGGGAAGATCGCGACGCTGTCGCCGCGGCTCATCCTGGTTGCGCACACGTCCATCATTCGCTGGCCTGCGGCGTTGACGGCACGCATGCCGTGGTTCTTCCCCCGGAACACCGGGATGGAACCCATCAGGTCGATCCGGTCCCGCAGCGAGCTGTCCGCGAACAACTCGTCCTTCGCGAGCACCCGGGTGCGGCCGATCACCGGTCGCAGCGGACTGCGCCAGGCCGCCGCCGCGACCGTGTACGGATCGGCCTCGGACAGGTGGTTGACCGACAGCACCAGAGGGGTGTCCGAGCGCACCAGGTCCCGGATCGCTGCCCGGGCGCCGTTCGCGTAGCGGACGCGGGGCCGGAACTTCGCCGCCAGCGTCGCGTAGGCGGCCTTCGCCAGCAGCCGGTTCTGCCGATGCCCGAGGTAGTACTCGTAGACGGCGTCGCTGTTCTCGAGGGTCACGTCGGGCTTCGTCATGAAACCTACGGTACCGTAGGTTAGGGCGGGTCGCCGAGCCCGGCCGCGCACCGCGCCCGCTCTCCCGCAGGGTCCGCGCGGCGCCGGTTCGGCGGTCCGGGACTAGCATTTGCCCATGACCATTGCGTTCGTCCAGGCCACCTGGCACCGGTCCATCGTCGACCACGCACGCGACGCCTTCGTCGCCCGCTGGCGCGAACTCGGACACGACCCCGACGACATCGAGTTCTACGAGACGCCCGGCGCCTTCGAGATCCCGCTGCACGCGCAGCGGCTCGCGCGCACCGGTCGTGTCGACGCCGTCGTCGCGGCCGGACTCGTCGTCGACGGAGGCATCTACCGGCACGAGTTCGTCGCCACGGCCGTCATCGACGGCCTGATGCGCGTCCAGCTCGACACCGACGTCCCCGTGTTCTCGGCCGTGCTCACCCCGCACCACTTCCACGACCACGCCGACCACACCGACTTCTTCACCGCCCACTTCGACAAGAAGGGCGCCGAGGTCGCGGACGCCTGCTCCGGCACCCTGGCCTCGCTCGCGACCATCAAGTAGCCCCCACCCGCGGTTCCCTGATGTCACATCGGGTCTCCTCACGACCCCGACTGTGACATCAGGGAACCGGATGCGGCGACATCGTCAGCCGTCGAGTTCGGCGAGGAAGTCCAGCAGGATCGCGTTCACCTCGTCGGGCTTCTCCATCTGCACGAAGTGGCCGGCGCCCTCGACGACGTGCGCATCGACCAGCCCGGGGACGCGAGCGCGCATCGCGGCGAACGGGTCGCGGCCCATCATCTCCAGCACCGGATCCTTCGAGCCCGCCACGAACACCGTCGGCACCTCGATCGGCTTGTCGTGCAGCACCTCGTTCTGCGCCCACACGGCGTCCTCGGCGCGGTACCAGTTGAGTCCGCCCGTGAAGCCGGTGCGCGTGAACTCGTCCACGTAGTACTCGAATTCGTCCTCGGTGAGCCACGGCCACGGCAGTGCGGGCGGATCGGGAAGGACGTCGAGGTAGCCGTTGCCCTCCGACGGGAACTCCCAGCAGTCGAGGTAGCGGTTGGCGCCCGACAGCGCGTGCAGGATCTTCGCGAGGAACAGCCGCGGACTACCGTTCAGTTCGGCGTCGGCGACACCCGGTTCCTGGAAGTAGTGGACGTGCGCGAAGTGCCGGGACGCCAGGTGGGCGAACCCGATGCTGGGCTGGACCGGGAGCCGCGGCGTCCGCGGAACGCTCAGCTGCATCAGCGCTCGGACCCGGCCGGGCGCCCACGCGGGCAGATCCCAGACGAGGTGGGCGCCGAAGTCGTGGCCGCCGAACACCGCCTGGTCGATGCCGAGGGCGTCGAGCAGTCCGACCATGTCCGCGACGGTGTGCTCGCGGTCGTAGCCCGACGCGTCGGCGGGCGCGCTGCTGCGTCCGTATCCGCGCATGTCGGGGGCGATCACGCGGTACCCGGCCGCGGACAACGCGTCCATCTGGTGACGCCAGGTGAACCACAGCCCGGGGAATCCGTGGCACAGCACGACCGGACGACCGGTGCCCTGTTCGGCGACGTGCAGTTCGATCCCGTTCACCTCGAGGGTGCGGTGTGTCAGGTTCGGCACGGCGTCAGCTCAGGTGCGCCTTGAGCCAACCGACGACGTCGTCGAGCACCTCGTCCTGCTCGGGCTCGTTGAAGATCTCGTGGTAGAGGCCCGGGTACTCCTTGTAGGTGAGGTCGGCGGTGCCGGCGGTGGACGCGATCATCCGGCTGCCGTCGACCTTGGCGAGCCCGTCCTGCTCGCCGTGCAGCAGCAGCAGCGGCAGCGTCAACGACGGCAGGCGGGCCGGGAGCGACTCGGCGTTGAGGATCATGCCGCGCGCGATGCCTGCGGGCACCTTGCCGTGGTGCACGAGCGGGTCGGCGTTGTACGCGGCGACGACCTTCGGGTCGCGGGAGACGAGGTTGGCGTCGAGCGTCTCCACGGGCAGGCCGGGCAGGTACCTGCCGACGACCTTCCCGATCGCGACGACGACGGCCGGAGTGCCCGAGGTGACGTCGACGGCGGGCCCGGACAGGATCAGGCCCGCGAGATCGGCCTGGTGGTCGAGGGCGTAGTCGAGCGCCATCGCACCGCCCATGCTGTGTCCGAGCAGGTAGACGGGCAGCCCCGGATGGTCGACGCGGGCGATGCCGAAGACGCGGTGCAGGTCGTCGGTGAAGTCGCGCCATTCCTTCAGTTCGACGCGCTTGCCACCGGACCGGCCGTGCCCACGGTGGTCGGGCGCGTACACGACGACGCCGAGCTCGAGCAGTCGCGCGACGACATGGTCGTACCGGCGTGCGTGCTCGCCGAGCCCGTGCGCGAGGACGAGCACCGCGACCGGATTGCCGTCCGGGGTCCAGATGTCGTAGTCGATCCGGGTGCCGTGGTTCCCGGTGAAGGAGTCCTGTTTGTGCGCCACGCCACCAACGATAGGCCTGGCCTAGACTCGAGGAGCCCCAATCGAGGGAGACACGATGACCGAGCGGAACCCAGCCGACGGTTCGTGGCCGTCGCTGCGCGTGGACGACTGGACGCCGACCCGCGACACCCTGCACATGTGGATGCAGATCGTGGGGAAGGTACGCATGACGCTCTCGCCATTGATCAATCACTGGTGGCAGGTGACCCTCTACGTCTCGGCGCGCGGCCTCGCGACCGGCGCCATCCCGGTCGGCACGCGTGTGCTCGACATCGAGTTCGACTTCGTCGATCACGTCCTCGTGCTGCGCACGAGCGACGGAGGATCCGCGACCGTCGCGCTCGAGCCGAAGACCGTTGCCCGTTTCCACGGCGAGGTGCTCGCGGCCCTCACCGATCTCGGTGTCGAGGTGACGATCAGCGCGACGCCGAACGAGGTCGACCCGGCTGTCCCCTTCGCCGAGGACCGGATCCACGCGTCCTACGACGCGCACGCCGCGACCCTGTTCTGGCGTCAGCTCGTCCAGGCCGACCGGGTGGTACGTGGCTTCCGCGCGCATTTCATCGGCAAGGTGTCGCCCGTCCACTTCTTCTGGGGATCGTTCGATCTCGCGTGCACCCGGTTCTCGGGCCGGAGCGCTCCCCCACATCCGGGCGGCGCGCCCAACTGCGGCGACTGGGTGATGGTCGAGGGGTATTCGCGGGAACTGAGCAGTTGCGGCTTCTGGCCGGGTGGCGGCGAGGAGGGCGCGTTCTACGCCTACGCGTATCCCGAGCCGGAGGGGTTCGCGAACGCCGCGGTCCTACCGGACGGCGCCTACTACAGCACGGAGTTCGGGCAGTACCTCTACCCGTACGACAAGGCCCGCACCGCGGCCGATCCCGATGCCGCGGTCACGGAGTTCCTGCAGAGCACCTATGCCGCGGCAGCGGACCTCGCCCACTGGGATCGCGGCGCTCTCGAATGCGATCCGCGCCGCTGGGATCTCGAACCCGGCCGTCAGCCGATGTCGTAGACCACCGACACGGTCACGGTGAGGTCCTGGGTTCCGGGTTCGACGGGCGTCGCCGTGGCCTGGTCGGACATCACCCGTCCCGGGACCGGGGCGGGAGTGTCCCCGGCGACCTCGGTGATCGACCGGACCTCGCCGAGCGAGACGCCCGCGGCGTCGGCGATCTGCCCGGCCTGCGTCTTCGCCTGCTGCACGGCCTTCGCGCGGGCCTGCGCCCGCAGGTCGCTGTCGTCGTCGATCGAGAAGGTCAGCGACTGCACGCGCACGGCGTCACCCGCCGCAGCAGCCGCGGCGTCGATCAGCTCGCCGGCGCCGGCGATGTCGTGCACCGTCGCGGTCACCATGTTGGTCACCTGGTATCCGGTGATGTCCGTCGACGAGATTCCGTAGTTCGGGTTCACCGACAGTCCGCTGGTGGCGATGTCGTCGGCGGCCACGCCCTTCGCCTTCAGGCTGTCGATCAGCGCGGTCGCCCGCTCGGAGTTCGCGGACAGGGCGGCCTCGGCGGTTGAGTCCTGGGTCTGCACTCCGAGCACGACGGTCGCGGTGTCGGGGGCTGCGGTGACGGTCCCGACCGCCTGGGTGCTGATGCCCGGCGGCACGGAGTCGGAGCCGCCGGCTGTCGCGCCGTCGGCGCATCCCGCGGTGAGCAGAATGCCCGTGGCCGCCACGGCCACCGTCAAGGGTCGGAGTGTGGTCATGCCTCACTATGACGCACAGGACGGCCGACGAGCAGCCACCCGACCGCCGCGGCGAGTGCGACCGTCGTCGCGGCGAAGACGATCACGAGCGTCTGCGCGTCGAGTGGCGAGCCCGAGGCCGAATCGCCGAGCTGCACCACCGACACCGGGGACGCGAGCGTCGACGACACCGCCGCGACTCCACCCTTCAGCGGGATCGCTCCGATGCCCTCACCGAGCTGGGTGCTCACCGCGGCCGACACCGTCTTCAGCTGGTCGACCGCCGAGACGATCTGGTCGCTCGCGGTCGCCACCAGATCCGGGGCCTGCGCCGCGATCGGCCCGATCCCGGCCTGCAGTTGCGAACCGGCACTCGACAGCTGCGCGGACATGCCCTCGACCTGCCGGAAGCCACTGTCCAGGACTGCGCCGATCTCGGTGGCCTCGCCGACCTCGGTGCCGAGCAGCGCGGTGAGCTGTGACAGCTGCGCGGTGAGCGCCGTCAGATCGGCGGAGGTGCGATCGAGCTCGGCCGTGTCCACTCCCGCCGCACGCAGCGTGTCGGTGGTGGCGGTGAGCCCACGTCGGAGGTTCTCGGCGCCGGTGGTGACGTCGCCGATGGTCACGCCGAGTTCGGACAGCCGGGTGGACGCCTCGGCAACGGGCCCGCGCGCGCCGTCGACCATGCCGGACACCTGGTTCGCGACGTCGACGAGCTGGTTCGCCCCGTCGTTGGCGGTCTGCAGGAGCGGCAGGACGTCGTCGACCCCACCGAGGACCTGTTGCACCTGCTTGTCGGCTGCCGCTGTGGCACTGGTCAGGATCTGTGCAGGCAGCGTGGCCTGTTGCAACTGTGAGCGGGCCGACGCGACGCCGGTGAGGAGGTCGCGGATGCCTGCGGCGGAGGTCACCTCGGACACGGATGTCGACAGGGCCGCCACCTGTGCGTCATCGGCGTCGGGACCGCGCTCGATCGTCACCTCGGCCTGCTGCGGGTCCGGCCCGCCCAGGGCCGTGACCCGGTCGGTGAAGTCGGCGGGAATCGTCACCACCGCAAGGTGATCGGCGGTGACGGCCGGGGTGGAGTCGACGATCTGCCACTCGTGCTCCTCGGAGGCGGCGAGTGTGACGGCGACCCGCTCCCCCACCTCTCCGGTGTCCTGGTTGACGATTGCGACGACGTTCGGGGTGTTCGGCGAACGCAACGCGAGGAAAACCCCACCCACGGCGACGACGGCAACTGCGACAACGGCGATGACGGCCCACACACGACGAACGTGGGGCGCGGACGAGAACGGCATGCCGCCCGAAGATACGGACGATTCGTGAGACCGTCGAGTGGCCATCGGTGAGAGATTCCTGAGGATTCAGCCCGGGAGCTCGGATTCCGCGGGCGTGCTCGCCCAGGCGAGTCTCGCAGTCCTCTCGTCGCGCGGCCGCTGCTCGCGCCTGGCGTGGATTCTGCGGCGGGCCCGCCACGCGACCACCCCGACCGCGAGCACACCGAGCAGTACCCAGATTCCTTCACCGAGCACGGATTCGACTGTCGGGTACGAGTTTCCGACCGCATAGCCGAGCAGGACGCTGCCTGCCCCGAAGAGGGTGGCGGCACCGACGTTGAAGCCGAGGAACCTCCGGTAGGGCATGCCGCTCATGCCGGCGAGGGCGGGCATCGCGGTGCGGACGAACGCGACGAACCGGCCGAGGAACACCGCGGGGCCGCCGCGCCTGCGCAGGAACTCCGCGGCGTCGTCGAGCCTCCGGCCGGAGATGATCGGGATGCGGTGGACCCGGGGGCCGATACTCCTGCCGATCCCGTAGCCGACGGTGTCGCCGAGCACGGCGGCGCACACGACGACGGCGATCATCACCCACAGCGCCGCATTCGACTGGCTCGCGATGACCCCGCCTGCGATCGCAGCGGCCTCGCCGGGGACGACGAAGCCGATCAGCAAGGCGTCCTCGAGGAACACCAACCCGCTGACGACGAGATAGGCGACATAGGGTTCGACGCCGTGCAGCCGCTCGAGAAGCGTGGTCACCGGGCGTCCGCCACTGACATCAGTCCCGCGCCGAGGGTGTCGAATCCGCGGCGCAGCAGTTCTTCGAAGCGGGCGGCACCGTCGTCCGGCCGCCACGCGCGGTACGCGGTGTGCGCGACGGCGAAAGTGGAGTTCACGACAAGCGCGGCAAGCATCGGCTCGTCCGGCAGTCTGCGCGTGACGCACTCGCCGAGGAAGCGCCGGAACGGCTCGCTCGCCGCGAGGGCGGGCTCCAGCGGGGCCTGGCACTGCTCGATCATCGCCTTGCGCGTCAGAAGCTTGGACTCGTCGTCGCAGACCGCGCCCACGACGATCTCGCGGACCGACACCCAGAGGGGCTCGTCGTGGGGACGGGCGGCGGCGAGGGCACGCCAACGGTCGGGATCCTCGGGGTCCGGGTCGAGGAGCAGTGCTTCCTTGGACGGGAAGTAGTTGAACAGGGTGCTCTTGGAAACGCGGGCGGCGGCGGCGATCTCCTCGACGCTGACGTCGTCGAATCCACGCGCGGCGACCAGTTCGATCGCCGCGGCGCGCAGGGCACGCCAGGTGTCGAGCTTCTTCGCGGCACGCAGGCCCGTCGGGTGGGTCACCCTCCGAGAATACGGCGATTGTTGAACTCGGTACAAGTTTAGTCCCGGTCCGAGGACGGTCCACGACCGCCGGTCGAGGACGATTGACAGCTAGACACATGTATGAATACTTGTCCAATAAGTGATCCAGATCTCACGCAGGGAGTGGACGTTGCACGATGTCACGACGGGAAGCCAACGCGTGTCCGTGATCGTGGGCGGCGCCTCCGGCCTCGGCTGGGCCACCGCCCAGCTCCTGCACTTCCAGGGCGACGCCGTCGTGATCGCCGACGTCGCGGGAGAGCAGGCACGGGACCGCGCCGCCGAACTCGGCGGCTCCGCCGCGGCGCGGCAGGTCGAGGTTCGCGACGAGGCCGGCGTTCGAGCACTGTTCGAAGGGGTGCGCGAGGAGTACGGCTCGGTCGACGCGGTCGTCAACTGTGCGGGCATCTCCCGACCCGGCGCACTCGTCGACCTCTCCCTGGACGACTGGAACGACACGGTCGCCGTCTGCCTGACCGGGTCGTTCCTGGTGTTGCGCGAGGCCGCGAAGGTGATGGACGAGGGCGGAGCGATCGCACTGGTCGCGTCACTGAACGGCCGCCAGCCTGGTGTCGCGATGGGGGCCTACTGCGCGGCGAAGGCCGGGGTCCTGATGCTCACCGAGGTCGCGGCGCTCGAGCTCGGCCCGCGGCGCATCCGGGTGAACTCGGTCTCGCCCGGGTTCGTGCCGACGCCGCTGACCGCAGGCGCCTCGTTGGTCCCGGGGCTGGTCGAGGACTTCGTCGAGAACATCCCCCTCGGCCGCGCGGGCGATCCCGACGACGTCGCGAACGCGATCGCCTTCCTGCTGTCCGAGCAGGCCGGCTGGATGACGGGCGCGTCGCTGGACCTCAACGGCGGCGCGCACACCCAGCGCTATCCGAACGTGCTCCGGCACGTCGCCGCGATGACCGCGGATGCATCGCTGAGCGGCTGACACCGCGACATGCGGTGACACCGCCGGGGGGAATACTGCGCGCCCTCTCGCGTTATGCTCGACGAAGTAGTTGATCTCTCAACTACACCGCAGCGAAACCGAGGAGTACGCCATGCCCGCCGTGACCGTCGACAACATCCTCGCCCTCCCACGACTGGCCGACACCGCACCCGGCGCCACCGCACGGCCGGTCCTCGCGGTCACCACCGCACCGACCGGGTACGAGGGCGAGGGTTTCCCCGTCCGCCGCGCATTCGCCGGCATCGACATGGGTCACCTCGACCCGTTCATCCACATGGACCAGATGGGCGAGGTGAACTACGCACCCGGCGAGCCCAAGGGCACCCCGTGGCACCCGCACCGCGGCTTCGAGACCGTCACCTACATGATCGACGGGACCATGGAGCACCAGGACTCCAACGGCGGCGGCGGCGTCATCAGCGGCGGCGACACCCAGTGGATGACCGCGGGTGGCGGCATCCTGCACATCGAGGCCCCGCCGGAGCACCTCGTCATGAGCGGCGGACTCTTCCACGGCGTCCAGCTGTGGGTCAACCTGCCGAAGAACAACAAGATGGCCGCACCCCGCTACCAGGACATCACCGGCAGCAAGGTCGCGCTCCTCTCCTCCCCCGACGGCGGCGCGCTGATCCGCGTCATCGCCGGTGAGCTCGACGGCCACCACGGACCGGGTTCCACCTACACCCCGATCACCCTGCTGCACGCGACCGTCGCGCCCGGCGCGAGCGTGACCCTGCCGTGGAACCCGGAGTTCAACGCCCTCGCCTACGTCCTCGCCGGGGACGGCGCCGTGGGCACCGAACGCCGACCGGTTCACATGGGGCAGACCACGGTCTTCGGCCGCGGCGACACCATCACGATCGCGGCAGCGGACACCCAGGACTCGCGCACCGAGTCGCTCGAGGTGTTCGTCCTGGGCGGCAAGCCGATCCGCGAACCCGTCGCCATGGCCGGCCCGTTCGTGATGAACACCAAGGCCGAGGTGATCCAGGCGTTCGAGGACTTCCAGGCCGGTCGTCTCGGGTCGATCCCCGCCGCCCACGAGACGATCGCTCCCGAAAGCTCGGAGTGACCGTGCCCGGCACGGTCGTGCAGCGGTCGGAGGAGCGGGCCCACCAGAGGTACGGCTGGCTGGACTCGCACCAGAGTTTCCCCTTCGCAGGCAATTTCGATCTCGCCGCCAACGCCCACGGGCTGCTGCAGGTGAACAACGAGGACGTCGTCGACATCGGCGAGGGCTTCGACATGCACCAGCACCGGGACGCCGAGATCGTGACCTGGGTGCTCAGCGGCACACTGGTACACCAGGATTCGGAGGGGAACTCCGGTGTCGTGTATCCGGGGCTCGCGCAGCGGATGAGCGCGGGCCGCGGAATCCTGCACGCCGAGCGCAACGACCGCAGGCTCCCCGACGGCACCCGGCGCTCCGAACCCGTTCACGTCGTCCAGATGTGGATTCCGCCGGACGAGACCGGGATCGAGCCGAGCTACCAGGAGTTGCCCATCGGCGACGAACTGGATGCCGGCGGTCTGGTCGTCGTCGCGTCCGGCCTGCCGCGTCACCGGGGTGACGCGGCGATCGGCCTGCGCAACCGGTATGCCGGGCTGCACGCAGCACGGCTGCAGCCCGGCCGCTCCGTCACCGTCCCAGACGCCCCCTACGGCCACCTGTTCGTCGCCCGCGGCACCGTCGACGTCGAGGGCGCCGGCCTGCTCGACCACGGGGATTCGCTGCGCCTCACCGGCACCGGTGGGCAGCTGGTCACCGCCGTCACCGCAGCCGAAGTGCTGATCTGGGAGATGCACGCCGGTCTGCGGTGACGCGTCACTTCAGGCCGGAGCGGACGAACGCGTCGACGACGTAGCGCTGCAGGAACATGTAGATCAGGAAGATCGGCAGGCACGCGAGGCCCGACGCCGCCATGACCGCTCCCCAGTTGTCGCCCTCGGCGCCGAGGAAGCTGCGGATGCCGATCTGGACCAGCGCATCGGACTGCCGGAGCACCAGCGCGGGCCAGAGGTACTCGTTCCACGCGGAGATGAACAGCATGATGCCGAGCGCCGCGAGCGCCGGCTTCATGTTGGGAACCACCACCTTCCACAGCGTGGCCCACGAGCTCTGCCCGTCCATCGCGGACGCGTCCAGCAACTCGGTCGGGAACGCCTCCATGTGCTGACGCAGCAGCAGCACACCGAACGCCGAGCACAGGTTCGGGATCACGACACCGGCAACGGTGTCGAGCAGTCCCATCTGCGAGATCAACAGGTAGTTCGGAATCATCGTGACCTGGAACGGCACCAGCCACGACCCCACGAACAGCATGAACAGGACCTGCTTGCCGAAGAAGTTCCAGCGCGCGAACGCGTACGCCGCGAGGATCGCCACGAGCAGCTGACTGACCGCCATCGCCCCCGCCATGACGAACGTGTTCGTCAGCATCGACGCCATCGGGATCGTGTCCCAGACGTACCGGAAGTTCTCCACACTCAGCGGCCACGGGATCGGGCTGGACGAGAGCATGTCCTCCGGCCGCCGGAAGGCGGTGGCGAACATCCAGTAGACGGGGAAGATGCTCAGCAGTGCCAGGACCGCGAGCACCACGTGCCCGGTCGCGATGCGGCCGGTGGTGCGCGACGCCACGGGTGCGTCGCCGACCACCCGGGGCGGTGTCGGTGCGGGGGTGGTGCGCGGGGGCGCGTCGACCATTACGAAGGACATGTCGGTGTCACCTAGTTGTCGTAGAAGCTCAGGCGGTCGGACAGCCGGACGAAGACGAACGCGATGACACCGAAGCCGAGGAAGAAGAGGGTGCCGGCGGCTGCGGAGAGTCCCGCGTCGAAGTTCCGGAAGCCGAACTCGTAGAGCAGGTAGTAGATGTTGGTGGTCGAGCCACTCGGCCCGCCCTGGGTGAGGACGTCGATCACGGGGTACGTCCACTGCGCGCTGAGCAGGACCGTCATCAACGCCAGGAACACCAGCGTCGGCGACAACAGCGGCAGCACGATGCGCCGCGTGATGGTCGCCCGGGACGCGCCGTCCAGTGACGCCGCGGACGCGTAGTCCGGGTTGATGCCCGCCATTCCCGCCGACACGACCAGGACACCGAATCCGAGCATCTGCCAACCGACGATCACCACGACTCCGATCAGGGCGACGCTCGGGTCCCGGAACACGTCACCGAGGTCGGCACCGAAGGTCGCCGCGACCCTCGGAATGGTCCCGGTGTCCGGTGCGAACAACCATCGCCAGATCGCACTGCTCGCCACCGGAGTCACGAGGAACGGCACGAAGATCAACGCCTGGTAGAACGTCTTCGACCGCCCGGTCACCTGGTGGCTGAGCAGCGCGATCCCCACGGGCAGCACGAGGGAGAACACCATGAAGGCGCCGATGTAGAGCACCGTGTTCCACAGCGCCTGGTGCAGTTCCGGCAGAGCCAGCACTGTCGCGTAGTTGTCCAGTCCCACCGGCACTTTCGGCGTGGTCGGGATCATGTTCCACTGGTGGAAGGACAGGCCGATCGTCTCAGCGAGCGGCTTGTAGATCCACACGACCAGCAACGCCACCGACGGTGCCAGATACGCGAACGGAACGAGCTGACGACGCAGTGCGGGCCACCGTCGCGGTGGCGCGTCGGCAGGCCCGGTCTCCCGAGACTCGGGCGCGGCGGACACTTCCACGAACATGGTGTTCTCCTCGATTCACCGCTGTCTAGTGAGCGACGGGCTGCGACATGAAGGCCAGGGCCTCCTCGGTCGTCATGTTCTGGATGGCGGCCATGGTCTCGGCCTTCATCTCGTACAGAGTGGGGCCCTCCTCCACGGGCACGACGGTGTGCAGGACGCGGTCCGCGTACACGTGAACGAGGTTGAAGGACTGCCCGCTGTCCTGACCGCGCATGCCGCCACCGGGGAACAGGTCCTGGGTGTAGCAGGTCGCCGATGCCACCGAGACAGGGATGCCACCGAAGGTGCAGGTCGTCGAGTAGTGCAGGTGGCCACCGAGGATGCCGCGAACATCGGTGCCCCGCAGCACGTCCTCCAGTCGCCGCTGCTCCCGGAGCTCGACGAACTCGAGGATCTGCAGCGGGCTGGGCACGGGCGGGTGGTGCAGTGCGAGCAGTGTGCCGTGCGGCGCGGGCGTGGCGAGGACGTCGGTCAGCCAGTCCAGCTGCTCGTCGGTGATCTCGCCGTGGTGATGGCCCGGCACGGTGCTGTCGAGGGCGATGATCCGCAGCCCGTCGATGTCGTGCACGATGTCGACGGATTCCTGCGTGGGTTCCCCGCCCAGCAGCCCGGCGCGGAACTCGGGGCGACTGTCGTGGTTGCCCATCACCCAGATCACCTTCGCGCCCAGCTTCTCCGCGGCCGGCTCGACCAGGTCCCGCAGCCTGGCGTACGCCTGCGGGTTACCCGCGTCGGCGAGGTCACCGGTGAACACGATCGCCTCGGGCCGCTGACCGCTGCTGTCGAGTCTCTCGAACAGCCGGCCCAGCTTGGCGTCGCTGTCCACCTTGCCGTGCAGCAGCTCACCGTCACCGACGAAGTGGGTGTCGCTCACGTGGAGGATGTAGTGGTCGGGATTTCCGTACTCGGACATGTCTTCTCCTCGATTTGGCTGACTGTGCGCTCAGGACAGCAGGAAGGTGCGCAGGGTGGTGAGTTCGGTGTCGCTCATGCCGTGGTTCCGCAGGTAGTTCGCGGCGCCGCCGTGTTCGGTGTCGATGTCCGCCAGGGTGGTCCGCATGAGCTCCGCGGGGCTGGCGGAGACGATGCCCTCGATGTCGAACCCCTCCGGCAGGACCACTCGGGCCCGGAAGGAGGCGACCATGGCCTCCGCCCATTCCCCGTGCAGCATCGTCTCGGACAGCGCGTAGTCCGCGACGACGTCGCGCGTCTCGACCCCGACCGCGGCCAGCGCCAGGGCGACGACCAGGCCGGTGCGGTCCTTGCCCGCGGTGCAGTGCACCAGCGCGGGTGCCTCACCGGCGGCGGCGATCAGCCGTACCGCACCGGTGAGGTTCTCGGCGTGGTCGGTGATCATGGTGCGGTACAACGAGGCCAGGTCGAACGCGGCGCCGGGACGATCGGAGATCGTGTGCTCGACGGGGCCGTCGTAGACGGGGCGGTGAACCTCGCTGTGTCCGACACCGGCGAGCGCGTTCGGCGCTGTGGTGCGCTCCTCGCTCTCGCGAAGGTCGACGACGAGCCCGAGTCCCAGTTCGGCCAGGGCGTCGCGGCCGGACTGGTCGACGGCGTGCAGGGCGTCGGAACGAAACAGCCTGCCCCAGCGGGTTGTCCGATCACCGGCCGCGTAGCCGCCGACGTCGCGGAAGTTGTAGGTGCCCGCGAGCGGCAGGCGACGGGTCGCCTGCGTCGACGGAAGCGTGCTGGTCATGGTGGGGTGCCTTCCGTTCGTGTCAGGAGATGAGGTCCTGGGCGCGCTGCTGGGCGGCGTCCAGGGTCGCGGCGGGATCCTTGCCGTAGAAGACGGATTCCTCGATCGCCGTCGCGAGGATGTCGTCGACCTGCACGTAGCTGTTGCCGGGGTAGGAGACCCACGGTTCCAGCCGATCGAGCTGGGCCAGGTTCGGCTCGATCAGTGGGTTGGCTTGCGCCCACGGCTGCAGGGCGTTCGGGTCCTCGGTCAGCGAGGTGCGCAGCGGCAGGTACCCGATCTTGCTGGAGATCTCGGTGTAGGCGTGGTCGGAGGTCATGAACTTGACGAGCTCCCACGAGGCGCGCTGCTTGGCCGGATCCTGGGAGAAGATGAAGAGTCCCGACCCCGAGTTCGTCGGCACGGCCTCGTGGCCCTCGAAGGCGGGCATCGCGGCGGTCTGCAGGTTCCAGCCACCGGTCTCGGCCGCGCTGATGAACGCGCCCTGGTAGGCGGAGGTGGTCAGTGTCAGCGCGGTCTCGCCCTTCATGAAGGACTCACCCTGAGAAGTGGCCGCCTGATTCGCGAGTACGCCGGCATCGAACATCTCACGGAGCGCGGTGACCGCCTCGACCGACTCGGGCTCGCCGAACTCGATGGTGGTCCGGTCGTCCGACAGCACCGCGCCGCCCGTGGAGCGGAACAGGGCCTGCATGCACCAGTTTCCACCCTTCACCGAGCACGAGACGGACAGTGCCGGTTTGCCGGTCGCCGACGTGACCTTCCGTGCGACGTCCACGACCTTCGGCCACGTCGACAGGTCGACGTCGGCGGGAACGCCGGCCTTCTCGAGCACCGACGCATTGAAGAACAGGACCGGCGTCGAGAAGACGTACGGCACACCGTAGGTGGCGCCGTTCCAGTCACCGAGCACCTTGGCGCGTGGGTGGAAGGGGTGCGCACCACCGAAGTTCTCCTCGACTGCCTCCTCACCCACCAGGGTGTCGAGGTTCTGCGCCTTGAGCTGGTTGACCGCGAAATCGACCGTGTCGAAGGTCATCTGACCCACGTCCGGGGGACTGCCCGCGAGCATCTGGGTCTGCACGCTGGCGGCGGTGGCCACACCGGAGGCGCCCGCGGCGCCCTGCGGCGGTTGTGCCTTCACGGTGATGTTCGGATGCTCCGCCTCGAAGTCCTCGATCAGGCCGGTGATGGTGTCGGTCCACACGCCGGCCTGCTGGAGGTTGTACGACTCGAAGACGATCTCGACCTTCTGGTTCGGATCGAGTTCGGGGACAACACTTCCACTGCCTGCTGCGGCGTCGACAGTGCCGGTGGCACAACCGGTGAGGGTGAGCGCGGCCGCCGTCAGCGCGACGGCCGCGGACACAGTGGTTCTGCGCATTGCTGGTAACACTCCTTGACGTGGTGGTGAGGGTGTCGGTGGGAGGTCGATCAGGCCGAGGTCAGCACGGCCTCGTCGGGAGCATCGAGGTCGGCGCTCTCGGGGACGTCGAGCCATTCGAGGCGGCGCCCGGTCTCGGCGTCGAACAGGTGCACGTGCTCGGCCGCGGCCGTCAGGGTGACGTCACGGCCCTCCGTCAGTTCGATCGGGCGGGGCGCACGGACGCAGACGGTCCGGTCGCCGACTCGGCAGTAGGCGATCTGCTCGCTGCCGAGGTTCTCGACGGACTCGACGCGTGCCTCCATCCGGACGCCGAAGCCGTCGGAAGGTACTGCCACTCCGAGATGTTCGGGACGAACGCCGACGGTCACCGCGCGCTCGTCACACCGACCGGGCCACAGATCCGCCTCCAGGCCACGGCCCGTGGCGACGACGACTCCACCGCTCGACCCGACGGTCGCGGGCATCAGGTTCATCGGTGGACTCCCGAGGAATCCCGCGACGAACACGGACGCAGGCGCGTCGTAGACCTGCTCCGGGGTTCCGATCTGTTCGATGCGGCCGTTGTCGAGGAGCGCGATCCGGGTGGCCATCGTCATCGCCTCGACCTGGTCGTGGGTGACGTAGACGAAGGTGGCACCGAGACGCCGGTGCAGTTCGGTCAGCTCACGGCGGGTGGCGGTGCGCAGCTTCGCGTCGAGGTTGCTCAGCGGCTCGTCCATCAGGAAGGCCTTGGGGCTGCTGACGATTGCGCGCCCGACGGCGACCCGCTGCCGCTGACCGCCCGACAGTTCCTTGGGTTTGCGGTCGAGCAGGTGCGCGATGTCGAGCTGGTTCGCCACCTCGTCCACGCGTGCCGCGGCGTCCGCCTTGGGCACCTTGCGGATTCGCAGCGGGAAGCTCAGGTTCTTCGCGACCGACAGGTGCGGGTACAGGGCGTAGTTCTGGAAGACCATCGCCACGTCGCGACGCTTCGCGGGTGCCGAGGTGATGTCGTCGCCGTCGAGCAGGATTCGGCCGCCGGTGGGTTCGAGGAGTCCGGCGATCATCCGCAACAGGGTGGTCTTGCCGCATCCGCTCGGCCCGAGAAGCACCAGGAAGTCGCCGTCGCGGATGTCCATCGAGATGTCGTCGACGGCGGTGACGTTCTTGAAGGTTCGACTGAGCCCCTCGATGCGAATGCTGCCCATGCTCAACTCCCGATGAAATGGCGTTACCCAAACGCGGTCCGTTTGGAATTCCTGTTACATCGGTAGTCAGCCAGCCGAAGATGAACTGCTGTCGAATCGGAACACAACCGTTCGTGATGCTTACGGCAACGGTTGCGCCTTCAATCACTCGTCCGGGTTGAGCAGCCCCACAACCTGTTTCAGGCTTCGCTCCGCGGCAGCCGCCGACCCGTCCCGGACGTTGCACACCGCCACCTGCAGTCCGATCAGGAACGACAGCACGACCACGGTCGAGGACACACCGTGCGCGCTCCACGGTCCCGCACCGCCCACCACCAGCGCGATGTCCGAGCGGGTGGCCAGATCGGACCGCGCGTGCCCGGTGACACCGATGACCGTGGCGCCCGCGTTCCTCGCCGCGTCTGCCGGCGCCAGCGTGTAGGAGTTCATTCCGCTGTCACTGATCACCAGGCACACGTCGGACTCCGACAGGTGGCTGGCGCTCAACTGCTGAACCACCGCGTCCACGGGCGCCTCCGCGGGGCGACCGTTGAGGACCAACCGGAACGCGAGCGCCGACGCGCACGGCGCCGACGCGCCGCCGTTGCCGACGATCAGGACCCGCTCCGCCGCGGCGAGGGCCGTCACCGCCGCCTCGAGCGCTTCCTCGTCGAGCGGCGACAGTGCGGTCCCGAGGTCGCGCGCCACCTCGTCGAACACGGTCCTCATCAGACCCATCGGGGTCTCGGTCGGGTCGGCGGCTCCGGATTCCCCGCTCCCCGCCGCCCCCAGGTCGCGCAGCAACAGCATCCGCAGGTGCTGGAACCCGGTGAACCCGAGGTTCTGGCACGCCCGGACCACGGTCGCCGAAGACGTGGACGCCTGCTCCGCGAGATCCGCCGCCGACCACCACGCGACCTCCCGGGGCCGGCCCAGGCACACCTCCGCTACCCGCCGTTCGCTCGGCGCGAGGGAGGTGACGCGGGCGCGGATCACGGCCAGCGTGGACCCGACCGGTGGATCGCTCTGCTGCGGTTGCATCGGCACTGACTAACACAGCTGCGTGAACACCTGGTTACCGCAACGTTCAGGCATCGGAGCGATCACGACCGAAGGCATTGCAGAACGGCCTGGCTATGTTGGAGAGCGAGTTTCTCGAAGGAGGTCCCCCATGACGGCAGCGACGACGCCGCGCGTCGACATCAGACGCGCAGAGGATCGGCTCTCCACCCGGATCGCCTGGCTCGACTCGAAGCACTCCTTCTCCTTCGGTCAGCACTACGACCCCGACAACACTCATCACGGGATGCTCCTCGTCCACAACGACGACATCGTGTCGCCCGGTCAGGGGTTCGACACGCATCCGCACCGCGACATGGAGATCGTCACCTGGGTGCTGCGCGGATCGCTCGTGCATCAGGACTCGATGGGACACGCAGGCGTCATCTATCCGGGACTCGCCCAGCGGATGAGCGCAGGTACCGGCATCCTGCACTCCGAGAAGAACGACTCGTGGCGACTCGCCGGATCGCAGAGCCCCGAACACTCCGAGCCGGTCCGCTTCATCCAGATGTGGGTACTACCCGACGAAGCGGGCGTGCGCCCCGGCTACGAGCAACTCGAGGTCGAGGACGAGCTGATGCGTGGCGGCCTCGTTCCGGTTGCATCGGGGATGCGGAAGCACCGTGGCGGTGCAGCGATCAGCATCAACAACGCGGGCGCGGCCCTGTCCGTCGCACGGCTTCGCTCCGGCGAATCCGTCACCCTCCCGGAAGCCCCCTACCTGCACCTCTTCGTGGCGGAAGGCGAGGCGGACCTCGAAGGCGCCGGACGCCTGGCGGAGGGCGACGCGGTCCGGTTCACCGCGACCGGCGGTCAACGGCTCACTGCGACCGGCGGTCCCGCCGAGGTCCTCGTCTGGGAGATGCACGAGAGGCTCGGAGGCTGAGCGTCGTCAGCGCCCGCTCGCCGGGCGCTGACGACGCAACTCGGGGGCAGTGATACAAAAGTGGTCATGACCTCCATTGATGCACCTCGAATCGACCGGCTGATGGCGATGATGGGCGCCCACCCCGGCACCTTCGAGCCCGGCCGCATCGAGTTCACCCAGGAGGTCGGCTCCCGGTTCCACGATCATCGCGGTCGCACCGTCCTCGGATCGGTCGGCGTCCTCGTCGACGGTGTCCCGGGAGGAGCCGCCGGGCGTTCGGTTCCCCGGGGTACTCAGACGGTGCTGTCGCAGATCACCGCGACACTCGCCGCTCCCCTGCCCGCCAGTGGCCCGGTGGTCGCCCGCGGGCACGTCGTCCACCTCGATCTCGACACCGGAATCGGACTCTCCGCGGGCGAGCTGACCGGTCCCGACGGACAGGCCCATGCGGTGCTGACCGCCCGATCCGTGGTCGTCACCCGCGACGCCACCCACGCCGACGCCGTGTTCGGCGGCGACGCGCTCGCCGAACCCGAACCCGAACCGGGCACGGACCCCGCCGAGTTCGCCGAGCTGACCGGACTGGACATCGTGTCGGCCATCGGAGCGGGCACCGTTGCCCGCGGACCGCTCGCGGGACTGTTCGGTGTCGAGTTGGTCGAGGTCGACCGCGGCCGGGTCGTCGCGGAGTTCGCCCCGCAGCCGTGGATGGCGAACTATCTCGGCACCGTGCAGGGCGGCAACCTGATTTCGGTGTCGGACCTTGCGGCCGGGCTCACCGCGCAGACCCTCACCGCCGCCGGACAGGACTACCGTGCACTCGATCTGCGGATCGACTTCGTGCGTTCCCCCGCGCTCGACAGCGGACCGGTCCGGGTGCGATCCGAGGTCGTGCGCGCCGGCAGGCGGCTCGCGTTGATCGACACCGAGCTCGTCGACACGTCCGGCGTCCTGCTCGCCCGCGCACAGTCCAGCGTCCAACTGTTCTGACGCTCGCGGGTCTACGCTGCGAGGTGGGCGTCGCCCGGCGCCAGGCCGGAGGAGCGCGATGACGAATCAGCCACCGAATCCCGACGGAACACCCGAAGGTCAGCCGCCGCAGTACGGGCCGCCCGGTTCCGGTCAACCACAGAATCCCGGTTCGCCGCAGTATCCGGGTTCGCCGCAGTACCCGGGTTCGCCGCAGTACCCGGGATCACCGCAGTACGGCCAGCCGTACCAGAGTGGATATCCGCCGCCCGGCTACCCGCCGCCCGGATATCAGGCGCAGCCGCCCCGGTCGCCGAGCAACGGTGCAGGGATCGCCGCACTGATCCTCGGCATTCTCGGTGTCCTCACCCTGTGGACGATCATCGGCGGCTTCGTCTTCGGTGTCCTCGCGATCATCCTCGGAGTCGTCGGCCGCTCACAGTTCAAGAAGCAACAGGCCACGAACGGCGGCATGTCCGTCGCGGGAATCGTTCTCGGCGTCCTGGCGCTCCTCGGCACGATCGGCTTCGTGGTGCTCGGGATCGGGCTGTTCACGATGATCGGCGGCCGTGACTTCGTCGACTGCGTGCAGGATGCAGGCAACGACAGCGCCGCCGTCCAGCAGTGCGAGGACGAGTTCAAGCAGAGCGTCGAGAACCGGTTCTCCATCACCCTTCCCCCCACTCCCGCTCCCGCCCCACGCTGACGCTCACAGCAACCTCGCAGGAACGGTCGAGCGACGCCACAGGGTCCCTCGACAGGATCGAGTCGACAACGACAGCGATCGGAGTGGAACGTGAACAAGGATGTCGAGCACAGTCGCGCGCGAGTCAGTCGCCGCCGGGCGTTGGCTCTCGGCGGCACCGTCGGACTGAGCGGTCTCATCGCGGCGTGTGCGGGCGGCGGGTCCGACACAGCGGCGACCAACGCCTCCGCCACGGGGGTCGCCGCCGCGACCGGGACGGCGACCGCCGGTGACGATGCGCTCGCCCTGCTGGCCCGGGCGCCGCAGTGCGTGACCAGCCAGGAGGAGACGCAGGGGCCGTACTGGTTCGACGTCGACTCCATCCGCAACGACATCCGTGAGGACCGCCCCGGCACCACCTTCGAACTGGTCCTGCGGGTGCAGGACTCGGCGACGTGCACACCGGAGGGCGGCGGCGGCATCGCGAACGCGGTCGTCGAGATCTGGCACTGCGACGCGGGCGGCGTGTACTCCGGCTTCGAGTCCGGATCGATGGGCGCGAACGGCGGTCCGCCGTCCGGTTCCGGCGGAATGCAGCCGCCGTCGGGAATGGGACAGCCGCCGTCGGGGATGCCGCCGTCCGGAATGGGCCAGCCGCCCGAGGGCATGGAGCCCCCGGAGGGGATGGAACCCCCGCAGGGCGGCCAGGGCGGTCCGCAGGGTGAGGGCGGCGCACCCGGCGAGGGCACGGGCGAGACGTCGGACGGTTCGTACAGCGTCGGCGACACCGAATCCACACCGACCGACGACGGCACGTACCTGCGCGGCGCGCAGACCACGGACACGAACGGTGTCGCGACGTTCACCACGATCTTCCCGGGCTGGTACACGGGCCGCACCACGCACATCCACCTGAAGGTGCACGTGAACAAGGAGACGGTGCTGACGACACAGCTGTTCTTCGAGGAGGACCTCGTCGGGGAGATCTACGCGACCAGCCCGTACGACGAGCACTCCGGCTGGGAGGACAACGTCACCAATGCGACCGACGGCATCTTCGACGAGTCCGGAATGGTGACCGTCGAGAAGACCGCCGACGGCTACCGCGGCGCCATCAACATCGGGGTGTAGGCGCTCCGCGCCTGTGCGCGTTTTTGGTAGTCAGAGCTACCAGAAGCGCGCACAGGCGGTGTGCCGCCACAATGGAGGGATGACGCGTTCCGGAATCGACCTCACCCATCTCGACACGGGCGTCCGCGCCCAGGACGACCTGTTCGTCCACGTCAACGGCCAGTGGCTCGACAACTACGTGATTCCCGCCGACCGGGCCGTGGACGGCGCCTTCCGCACTCTCTACGACCAGGCCGAGATCGACGTTCGCGCGATCATCACCGAGGCCGCCGACACCGGCAGTGCCGACGGCAGCGCCGCGCAGCAGATCGGCGACCTGTACCTGTCGTTCATGGACGCCGACGCGGTCGAGAGCGCGGGACTGGACCCCATCGCCGACGAGCTCGCCGCCGTCGACGCCGTCGCGGACACGGCCGAGCTGGCCGCGTTGCTCGGCAGCCTGCAGCGCACCGGGGTCGGTGGCGTGATCGGCAACTACGTCGACACCGACGCCAAGAACTCCGCCCGCTACCTGGTGCACCTGACACAGTCGGGGATCAGCCTCCCCGACGAGTCGTACTACCGCGAGGACTCCTACGCCCCCATCCGGGACGCCTTCCTGACGCACGTCGAGGCGATGTTGACCCTCGCGGGACGCCCCGACCCGTCGGGTGCCGCGCGGCGCATCCTGGACCTGGAGACGGCGATCGCCTCCGGACACTGGGACGTCGTCAAGCGACGCGACGCCGAGCTGAGCTACAACCTCGTCACCCTGACCGACCTCGCCACCGAGAACGCCGGATTCGACTGGGAAGAGTGGATTTCCGGCCTGGGCGGTACCCCCGAGTCGTTCGCGGAACTGGTGGTCCGGCAGCCGAGCTTCCTCACGAACCTGACCGCACTGTGGACCGATCGGCCGCTCGCCGAGTGGCAGGAGTGGCTGGCGTGGAAGGTGATCCACGCCCGCGCCGCCTACCTGACCGAGGCGCTCGTCGCGGAGAACTTCGCCTTCTACGGCAAGACACTGTCGGGCACCGAGGAGAACCGGGAGCGCTGGAAGCGCGCCGTCACCCTGGTTCAGGACCTGCTCGGCGAAGCCGTCGGGCAGCTGTACGTGGAGCGGCACTTCCCGCCCGCCGCCAAAGCCCGCATGCAGGAACTGGTCGCGAACCTCCAGGAGGCATACCGCCGCAACATCACCGACCTCGAGTGGATGGGGGCGGACACCCGCAAGGCCGCGCTGGCGAAGCTGGAGAAGTTCACCCCGAAGATCGGCTACCCCGACCGCTGGCGTGACTACTCGGGACTGACCATCTCCTCGGACGACCTCCTCGGCAACTTCCGTCGCGGGTACGCGCACGAACACGACCGGGACCTCGCCAAGCTCGGCGGACCCGTCGACCGCGACGAGTGGTTCATGACGCCGCAGACCGTCAATGCCTACTACAACCCGGGCATGAACGAAATCGTCTTCCCCGCAGCGATTCTGCAGCCGCCGTTCTTCGATGCGGATGCCGACGACGCCGCCAACTACGGGGGGATCGGCGCGGTCATCGGACACGAGATCGGGCACGGTTTCGACGACCAGGGCGCCAAGTACGACGGCGACGGCAACATGATCGACTGGTGGACCGACGACGACCGCACCGAGTTCGGCAAGCGCACGAAGGCACTCGTCGAGCAGTACAACGAGTTCGAGCCGAAGGCACTGCCCGGCCACAAGGTCAACGGCGAGTTCACGATCGGCGAGAACATCGGTGACCTCGGTGGCCTGTCCATCGCCCTGGAGGCGTACCGTATCGCCCTCGAAGGGCAGGACGCTCCGGAGCTGGACGGCCTGACCGGCCTGCAGCGCGTGTTCTTCGGATGGGCTCAGGTGTGGCGGACCAAGGCCCGCAACGAGGAGGCGCTGCGGCGCCTCGCCGTCGATCCGCATTCGCCGCCGGAGTTCCGCTGCAATGGCGTCGTCCGCAACCTCGACGGCTTCCACGAGGCCTTCGACGTGCAGCCGGGTGACGCCCTCTTCCTGGAGCCGGAGAAGCGCGTCAAGATCTGGTGACCCGTTGGGTGCACTGTCGGACGCACCGCGCTCCGACAGTGCACCCCGTCGGCTATGCCCGGGACGCCTTCACTCGCTCGTAGTCGGCACGGTTCTGCTTCTCGTACCCGAGGGCGTACTCGACGATCGCCTCCTCGAACGACGTCCCCGATCCGAGGTAGCCGGCGATGGCGACGGGGTCACCCGTGCGCGCGTGCGCCTTGACGAGGGCGATCGCGCACATGCGCGCGTACAGCCGCATGCCGTCGGGGCGCATGGTCGCGATGTCGAAGCCGCCCTTCTTGTCCCGGAGCTGCCGGACGTAGAAGTTGCGACCGAGCGGACCGGTGCCGGTGAACCAGCCGAGGAACGGATCGGACGCGCTCTGGATCATCCGTTGCCCGTCGACGACCCGCTGGCCCTGGTCGGGATAGTGGTGCCCCTCCACGTAGGGCGCGAGCACCGATCGCTGCGCCTCCTTGATCTGGAGGAACAGGGGGTCGTTGGCGTTGTCGCCGACGAAGAGCGCCATCATGCACATCGTCCCGACCGAGCCGACGCCGACGACCTTGCGCGCGATGTCCTGGAACCGGTACCGCTGCACCAGTTGCCGTCGGTCGGGAGCCAACGTCTCGAGATAGTCCGCGTAGGCGTCCGTCAGCAGACGGGTCGCTTCGACGTGCCGCTCGTAGGGCAGCCGCACGATCAGTGGCGGCTCCTCCTTGATCCGCCACCCGACCTCCGTCTGTTGCGCGAATCGCTTGAGGGCACCGAGTTGGGTCCGCCGCTCCGCCTTCGCCATCGCCGCGTTCGCGACACCGATCCGGGACTTCTTGAAGTCCCCGCGTACCGACTCGAGCGCGGCTTCGACCTCGATCCGCGCGTACCAGATGTCGAGCGCCGTCATGGTGGCGGCGCGACGCATCAGCTCGCAGTAGGACTGGACGGCGGACCGGACCGCCGATCGGGCGTCGGCGACGGTGTGGCCGTTGTCGAGTGCGGCGATGACGAGCGAGGCGGCGAGTCGTTTCACGTCCCATTCGAACGGCCCGCGGTGCACCTCGTCGAAGTCGTTGAGGTCGAACACGAGTCGACGATCGGGGGCGGCGAACAACCCGAAGTTCGCGAGGTGGGCGTCTCCGCAGGCTTCGACGAGCAGATCGGTGCGGGGCCCGTGTGCGAGGTCCCAGGCCATGATCCCCGCGGAACCGCGGAAGAACGTGAACGGCGACACGAGCATCCGCTCGTAACGCAGCGGCACCAGCTCCTGGACGCGCAGCGCGTTCTGCTGCTCGAGCACCACGACGGGGTCCGGACGATCCGCCGCCGGCTCCCACTGGGCATGGGAGGTTCGGGGAACGCTCGCCCGCATGGCCTTACCCGCCCTGCGGCGTTCGTCGACAGGAACTGGATGCGCGTACGCCGGACCCACCATCGACAGAGGATACCGCCGCCGCGCGCCGCCGCGCGTGTTCGGCGGCGGCGCGTCACCCGGCCAGCGCCACGCCCGCAGTCGAGATCCGCAACGCCGTGACCAGGTCCCGGTACAGCTCGTCGGACTCCATCAGTTCCGCGTGGGTGCCGCGGGCCCGGATGTGTCCGTCCTCCATGACGAGGATGGTGTCGGCGTCGATGACCGTCGACAGTCGGTGCGCAATGGTGACGACGGCACCGGTCTGCGCGAGTTCGCTGATGACGTCCTGGATCGCGGCCTCGGTGCGCCCGTCGATCTGCGCGGTCGCCTCGTCGAGCAGGAGCACCTCGGGTTGCCGCACGATCGCGCGTGCGAGGGCGATGCGCTGCCGCTGACCACCGGAGACGTTGGTCGAGGTGAGGTCGGTGTCGAGGCCGTGTTCCATCGCGCGGACTGTGTCCTCGAGATGCACCGCCCGCAGCGCCGTCCAGATCTCGTCCTCGCTCGCCTCGGGGTAGGTGAACTGCACGTTGGAGCGGATGGTGCCGGGCACCACGGGAGTTTCCTGCTCGACGTACGCGAGCCGGGCGCGCACCTGGTCGAACGGCAGCTGGCTGTAGGGCGTGCCGTCGAGGAGGATCTCGCCGTCGTCCGGGTGGAGGAAGCGCAGGAGGAGGGAGAACATGGTCGTCTTGCCTGCGCCGGACGGGCCGACGATGGCGGTGTGACCGCGTGCGGGGATGGCGGCGCTGACTCCCTTGAGTGCGGGCTCCGACCCCGGCGCGTATCGGGCGGTGACGTCGACGAATTCGAGGACCGGTGGCGCGGACTCGGCGGTCCGGGCCGGCAGTTCGACCACCACGGCGTCACGGTCGCCGGGTTCCTCGACCTCCATGTCGTGGACTTCCCGGATCCGCGCGGCGGCGGCAACGCCGGCCTGAATGGTCGCGAGGTCCGCCGCGAGCTGCGCGACCGGCGGCGCGAGCTGGAATGCGTAGAGCAGGAACGCGATCAGTCCCGACACCTCGAGTGCGCCCGCTCCGACACGCCACGCGCCGAAGGCGAGGCTGCCCGCGATGGCGAGCTGCATTCCGCCGGCGACCACGGCCCACACCACGGCGCCCCGGCGGGCGGCCCGCACACTGTGGCGCCGGGACTCGCGGGCGTCGACCATGATCCGCGCGGCCTCGCGGGACTCCGCGCGGGAGGACTTGACGGTGCGGATCGCGTGGAGCGCGCCCTCGAGCCCACCGCCGAGCCTGCCGACGTATTCCTGGGAGAGTCGCTGCGACCTGCCCATCGCGGGCATCAACACCGCGGCGGCGACTCCGACGACGACGAGTCCGCCGAGCGCGACGAGGAAGAGCACCGGATCCAGTGTGGCCATGAGGACGAGGGTGCCGACGATCGACACGGCCGCGAGGACGAGCTGGGCGAGAGCCGTGGAGGTGGCCTCGCGCAGGAGGACGGTGTCCGAGGTGACTCGGGTGACGAGTTCGCCGGACGGCCGTGTGGCGATGCTCGCGACCGTCGCCCGGAAGTAGCGCTGAACCATCGACTCCCGCGCCTCGAACACGACGCGAGCGGCGAGCACCCCCATGAGGTTGTGGTAGACGAAACCGATGATTCCCGCGGTCGCGAGGACCGTCCCGAGCACCACGGCCGGCGTCACGATGCTCTCGCCGCGCGCGAGGGCGTCGAGGATCACCTTGATCAGCATCGGCGTCGCCAGCCCGGCGGCGGCGAACAGGAGGCCGAGCACCATTCCGACGAAGAGCGACCAGCGGTTCGGCCGGATGAACGTCCACAGCAGCCGAGCGTTCGGCCACGACCGCTTCGCGGGTGAGTCAGACATACCCATAGTGGTACATCAGTGTCCCATTTCAGTCAATCGGCGTTTCTTTTGGAACCTTTACACTGCTAATGTGAATTCATGACGATCTCGGGAACGACCGAATCGGGCACCAAGGCCCGAACACGGCGGGCCATTCTCGACGCAGCCGTCGACGTGCTGAGCAGGAACCACGCCGCCCCGTTGAGCGAGATCGCCACCGCAGCCGACGTGGGGCGCAGCACGCTGCACCGCTACTACCCCGAGCGAGGCGACCTGGTGGCCGCCCTCGGCGACCACGCTCTCGACCAACTCGACGCCGCCCTCGTCCGCGCGCGGCCTGCCGAGGGGCCGGCGGACTCCGCGCTGCGCCGGATGAGCCACGAGTGCTTCGAGATCGGCCCGACACTGGCTCTGGTCTACGGCGATCCGCAGGTGCTGTCCAACGCGGCGTTCTGGATTCGCCTCCACAGCGCCGACAAGCCGCTCGTCGACCTGCTCGAACGCGGTTTCGCCGAGGGCACCTTCACGAGCGATCTCCAGGTCCGCTGGATTCGGCGGATGCTGTGGTGGTGCCTGCTCACCGGATGGGAGGCGTTCAACCACGAGCAGTACTCCCGAACCGAGGCACTCGAGGCGATCGACGAGACCGTCGCGCGACTCACCGGCACGCGCTGAAACCCTCGGATGCGACCACGAGTCGCGTCGCCCTCCGCCACGACCTTGCGCGCCGCCCGAACGCGTGACTTAATCTGAGTACGTGCGTAGTCAGAATTGACGCGGTACCGGAACCGTACGGGGGATGCGATGCGGAGGATCGAGACTCTGGGGGACCTGCTCTCCCCGCTGGGAAACACCATCAACTCGGCGAACGTGGTCATGCAACTGTCGCTGGCGGGGGTCGGCCACGGCGTCGTCGACAGCACCGTCGACACCGGCCGCGCCGACCTGCACCCGGTGAAGCGGGCCCGGACCACCACGACGTACCTCGCCGTCGCGCTGTACGGAACCCAGGCCGACCGTGACTACGTCCACGAGTCGGTCCGCGCGATCCACGCCCGCGTCGTCTCCGCGCCGAATGCCCCGGTCGCGTACAGCGCCAATTCGCCGAAACTCCAGCTCTGGGTGGCGGTGTGCCTGTTCAAGTACTTCGTCGACCAGTACGAGTTCCTCTACGGACCGCTCACCGACGACGAGTTCGAACGGGCGCTGCGGGCCGGGGTCACCCTCGGCAGCACCCTGAACGTCCGACCCGAACAGTGGCCGTCGACCCGGCTGCAGTACGACGAACAGTGGAAGGTGGGCCTGGACGCGATCTCCATGACGGACGAGGTCCGCGGCTACCTCCGGGACCTGTGCGATCTCGGCTTCCTCCAGGTCCGTCTCGGCCTGCTCGGCCGAGTGGTGCACACGGTGCTCGGCCGCCGCTTCGAACTCGTCACGCGAGGGGCGCTGCCCCCGGAGTTCCGTACCCTCATGCACTACTCGTGGACCGACCGCGACCAGCGCGCCTTCGACGCGTACCTGCGCCGGATGCGGATCCTGCACCGGTGGACGCGCCCGCTGTGGCCGCTGCCGTGGAAGGCGCACCTGCTGGACATGCGGATCCGCAGACGGTTGGGCAGGCCCGTCTTCTGACGCGACGCGGGCGTGTGCCCCGGCGGCCCAACCGGATTCGCCGGCTCAGCGGTTCCAGTCGCCGAGACCGTCGCTGCCACCGAGGGTGCCGCCCGCCGTGTTCACGACGACCACCGGGTCACCCTTGCGGGCGTTCTCGAAGAACCACTTGCCGTCCTCGGTGCTCACGTTCAGGCATCCGTGGCTGACGTTGCTGTAGCCCTGCTGCTGAACCGACCACGGCGCCGCGTGCACGAAGATGCCGCTGTAGGAGAGACGGGTCGCGTACTCCACGTAGGTGCGGTAGCCGTTGGGCGAGTCGACCGGGACCCCGTACGTGGACGAGTCCATGTACATGTCGCGGTGCTTCTCCCCGACGATGTAGATCCCGTTCGGGGTCTCGTCGCCGGGCTTCCCGAACGACGTCGGCATCGTCTTGACCACCTCACCGTTGCGGGTGACGGTGATCTGCTTGGTCGTGTCGTCCGCCGTCGTCACCACCGCGTCCCCGATCGAGAACGCGGACCGCGAACCACCGGCCTCGACGACGACCTCGGTGTGCGCCGGCCAGAACTCGGTGGGGCGCCACCGGACCTGACTGTTGCTCGTCCAGTAGAAGTGCCCGTCGACCTTGGGCGTTGTGGTGATCCGGATGGCCCGCTCGGCCACTGCCCGGTCCCCGATCGACTCGGTGAACGAGATGATGATCGGCTGGGCGACACCGACGACCTCACCCTCGGACGGGTTGAGCCGCGGCGCACTGAAGTTCGCCGGCCCGATCGCGGGCTCGGCGGGCGCGGGCATGGGCAGGCCGGGGATCTGCGGGATCGCCACACCCGGCAAGCCGGGAATCTCTGCGGGCAGCTGCGGAAGCTCGAACGCGGGCAGCTCCGGACCGCCCGGGAAGAGAGGAACCGCAGCGGCGGGTGCCGCGACGGCGACGGTCACCGCGGTCACCGCGACGACGGCCGCGGCCCATCGCCGTCCCCGGCGACCTGCGGTTCCGTTCGGACCGAACGAGCGTGTGCGCATTGAATCCCCATCCGTGCAGCGGTTCACGGCTCCGCGTTGCCGGAGCCGACCCATTAACACACGGTTGGACGGGGTTTGGCGAATAAGGTGATCCGGGTCCCACGGCTCCCGTGGCCCGTCACCTCGGGGTGTTCGTCGTCAGGCCACGCCTGCGCGCCGGGCAGCCGCCCGCACCTGGAACGCGCCCACGATGAACAGCACGCCGAAGGCCAGTGCGAAGATCCCGACCAACCACATCAGGCCGGTGATGCCCGAGCCGGGCCAGATCACCAGGATCAGACCGAAGATCAGGGCGAGCGCACCGGCCACCATGGTTCCGATCCACTGCCCGCCGTTCGCCATCACCTGGAATGCGCCGATGATCTCGAGAATGCCGACGAGGATCGCCCAGAAGCCCATCAGGTAGGCGAACGCGAGTGCGGTGAGGTCCGGCCACACGAACAGGACGACACCGGCGATCACCGAGACGAGCGCGCCTGCCAGCCACCAGACCCAGCTCGTCACGACCTTGCGGGCCTCGATCGCTCGGACGGCGGAGATGATGCCGTCGACGATCCAGAAGATGCCGACGACGACGATCAGCGCCTTGACGGTCACGTCCGGCCACACGAGCGCGACGATGCCGAACGCGATGGCGATGACGCCGCGGATCAGGAGCAGCCACCACACATCCTTGGCGATACGCAGAATCGCCTCGTTCGTGCCGACGATCGGATTTTCAGTCATGGAACCCTCCGCGCGCCTGGGGGTGCCCCTGCACCCGCTCACGTGCGAGCCTACTTCCGGGCCCGGCGAATCGCGGGGCGAAAACGCCTACTTCCGGTCACGATCCCGGCTGGGCTGGACCCGCTTCGGCTCACCGGGCATCTTCGGGAACTGCGGCGGATACGGCAGGTCGCGGAGTCCGTCCGCGAAGTCCCGTTCGGCCCGCTCCAGCAGACCGTCCAACGAGTGCGCGACGGCGTCGATGCCCGCCGCCGGGTCGCCCCGTCGCGCGAGCAGATCGGGAACGGTCGCGATGGTGAAGTCGTCGGGTTCCACCTCGGCGAGTTCGGCCCAGGTGACCGGGGTGGACACGGTCGCTCGTGGGGTGCGGCGCACCGAGTACGCCGAGGCGACCGTCTTGTCCCGGGCGGTCTGGTTGTAGTCGACGAAGATTCGGGCGCCGCGCTCCTCCTTCCACCACGCGGTGGTGACACGTTCCGGCGCTCGTCGCTCGAGTTCGCGCGCGAGGGCGATCGCCGCGTGCCGGACGTCGACGAAATCCCACAGCGGTTCGATCCGGACGTACACGTGGACACCGCGGCCGCCGGAGGTCTTCGGGTATCCGATCAGGCCGAGCTCGTCGAGCAGCGGCGCGAGCAGGTCGAGCGCGACGGCCCGCGCCTCCGCGAATCCGGTGCCGGGCTGCGGGTCCAGGTCGATGCGCAACTCGTCGGGCCGATCCACGTCGGCGCACCGCACCGTCCACGGATGGAAGGTCACGTTGCCCATCTGAGCGGCCCACACGATGTCGGCGGGATGCCGGACCAGCAGCGCGTCCGCGGTGCGGCCGTTCGGGTTGGTGACGGTGCACGTCCCGATGTGCTCGGGCCGCTTCGCGGGAATCCGCTTCTGGTACACCTCTTCTCCGCCGATCCCGTCGGGAAATCGCTGGAGGTGCGTCGGCCGGTCCCGGAGCGCGGTCATGATCCCGCCGTCGCCGAAGAGCGAGACGGTCCGGTAGTACTCGGCGAGATGCCGTTTGGTTCCGCCGACGGCACCCAGCTCCGGGAACATCACCTTGTCCGGGCTCGACAGACGGACGGCGATGCCGTCGACGTCGAGTTCGACCGCGGGGCTCTTGGCAGCCATCATCTGCCCCCTGCGAGGACATCGGCCAGGTCGTAGTGCACCGGGACCTCCAACTGTTCGTAGGTGCAGCTGCGGGGCTCGCGGTCCGGCCGCCAGCGCAGGAACCGGGCGGCATGCCGCAGCCGGTCCCCTTCCATCTGGTCGTAGGCGACCTCCACCACCAGCTCCGGATTCAACGGAACCCATTGCCGGTCTCGGCCCGCCGCCCATCGGGTGGCCTCGCCGTCGTGAACCACGTCCTGACCGACGCGGTACCGGTCCAGGATCTCCTGCATCTCGATGCGCTTGGCGGCGGTGAAGGCCGACGCGCCGCCGATCATCCGCACCTCGCCGTCCGAGTAGAGACCGAGCAGCATGGATCCGATCCCCGGCTGACTCTTGTGCGGCCGGTAGCCGATCACCACACAGTCCGCGGTCCGCGAGTGCTTGACCTTGATCATCTCGCGTTTGTTGGGAACGTAACTCCCCGCGAGCTTCTTGGCGACCACCCCGTCGAGCCCCGCACCCTCGAATGTGTGGAACCAGCCGGTCGCGACGTCCGCATCGGTGGTGGCGGTGGTGACGTGACACGAGCGGCCGGCGTCCGATTCGGCAACGCCGACGGCATCGAGGAGCGCGGCGCGACGATCCGCGAACGGTCGGCCGGTGAGGTCGTCGCCGCCGAGCGCGAGCAGGTCGAAACCGATCAGCTGCGCGGGGGTCTGCTCGGCGAGCAGCGCCACCCGGCTCGCGGCCGGGTGGATGCGTTCCGACAGCGCTTCCCAGTCCAGGCGGGTCCGGCCTCCGGTTTCCCGTGGAACCACGAGTTCGCCGTCGAGCACGCACCGGTCCGGAAGCTCCGCGCGAACGGCGTCGAGCATCTCCGGGAAGTAACGGCCGAGGTCCTTGCCGCTGCGCGAACCGAGGATCACCTCGTCGCCGTCACGAAAGACGATGGCGCGGAATCCATCCCACTTCGGCTCGTAGGACCACACGGGGTCCTCGCCGGGCGGCTGCTCCGGTACGCCGTCGGCGGCCTTCGCGAGCATCGGTTGCAGGGGCGGGCTCAAGGGGAGGTCCACTCCCCCATCCTGACCCACCTCGAGACCGTTGGCGAGGTGGCGCGCGGTCGTTCGGAGTCACGGGTGACGCGGTCACGACGGGTCGAGACGGAACCCCAACTTCAGCGTCACCTGCACGTGCGCGACCTTCCCGTCGACGATGTGCCCTCGGGTTCCGACCACCTCGAACCACTCCAGATTGCGGACCGTGTCGTTCGCCCGCGCGACCGCTTGCGCGATGGCGTCGTCGACACCCTTCGCCGACGACCCGACTACCTCGGTGACGGAGTACACGTGATCGCTCATGGGTCTTCCTCACTCTCGGTGGTGCCAGACCGTTTCAGCGTAGGCCCGCGCCTCTTGCCGAACAGCCCGAACCTGTGGTCAAGTTCCGGGCGGCATTGCGCACGACACCAACATGAGGGGAACACCCGTGGAGAAGCTGAAGAATTACGGACTGCTGGTCAAGTACCTGGTCAGCACCCAGTGGAAGAAGATCACCGGCAAGGGTCAGCAGCAGGGATAATGCGCCTTCGGCGCCTGTGAGTGGTCTTCGCTCCGGTCCGGGCGAACATCACGCACAGGCGCAGCGCGCCTCACAACCAGCCGCGACGCTTGAAGATCGTGTACAGGCCGACACAGATCAGGGCCATCAGGCCGAGTGCGAACGGATACCCGCCCGCCCAGTGCAGTTCCGGCATGTTGTCGAAGTTCATGCCGTACACGGTGCCGATGAGCGTGGGTGCGAACAGGATCGCCGCCCAGGCGGACACCTTCTTGATCTCCTCGTTCTGCGCGTAGCTCGCCTGGGTGAGCGCCGACATCTCCTCGTTCTGCGTCTGCGACACGAGCGTCGCGTTGACGGTGAGGATGTTGCCGAGCAACTGCCGGAACCCGTCGGCCCGTTCGACGACCGTCGTCGCGTGATCGGTGACGTCACGCAGGTAGCGCTGCAGTTCCTCGTCCGTCTGGTACTTCTCGAAGCCGGCCGACAGCCCGGAGAGCATGCCGAGCAGCGGTTTGGTCGCACGCTGGAACTCGATGACCTCACGCGTGAGTTCGTAGATGCGCCGCGAGACCTTCGGGTCACCGCTGAACACCTCGGTCTCGATCTCGTCGATGTCGTTCTGCAGTCCCGCGACCACGGGCGCGTATCCGTCGACGACCGCGTCGAGAATCGCGTACAGCACCGCTTCCGGTCCCAGTCGGAGCAGTTCGGGATCGTTCTCCATGCGGGTTCGGACGGCGGAGAGGTCGGGTGACTCGCTGTGCCGCACGGTCAGCACGAACGTCGGACCACAGAAGACGTGCAGCTCACCGAAGTCGACGCGCTCGGTTTCGTCGACGTACCGGGCGGCCCGGAGCACCGCGAACAGGGTGTCGCCGTACCGTTCGAGCTTGGGACGCTGATGCGCCACGATCGCGTCCTCGACCGCGAGTTCGTGCAGTTCGAACTGCTCGGCCGCGGCGAGCAGCTGTTCCTCGGAGGGCCGGTACAGCCCGATCCATGCCATCGACGAGGCGTCGGGCAGGCTGCGCAGCGCCTCCGACAGGTTGGACGGCGTCTCGATCCGCACGCCGTCGCGGTAGACGGCACTGTTGACGACACTCGCCTCGATGGGCACCGTCACGGGCCGCGACGGCGGCGTGGGGTGCGGTGCCATCGAATGTTCGGGCACGAGCGAGTCGCGCGTCGGGTCGGCGGCGCGTCGGGGCAGGAGGGGACGGAGGGATCGCATGTCACGCATGGTGATGACGGCTTTCGCGGAGGTCGGTAACACGGACGGCCCACAACGAGAGGGCAGTGTGATTGACGCGAAATCGCCGCTGCGAGAGAGGAGGAACTGCTGAGTTCAGCGACGACTTCGGCAGATACTCGGAGGTTGACTCGTCATTGCAAGCCTCACCTCCTCGTGTCACGCTCCGGCTGCGGCAATCGCATTCGGCGCTCCTGAATCCTCGCGTACCCTACCGCGACGTCCCACCCGCCACCAATCAGACAAATCACGCCCGCACCCGCGTCCGGTCCCAGCATGCGGAACTCCGCGACCCCGCCACGCCCGTGGGCCTGCCCGCCCCGGAGCCCCGCGAGTCGCAGGAACTCGCCGAGGGCGTGATCGAACGACCGACAGCGCCAACCACCCAACAGTCAGCTGTTCGGAGCGGGCGTCCCGGCTTTCTCGGCCATTCTGGACGCTCGACCTACTCTTTCCCTCTACGCTGCCGCAATGACTTCCACCATCAACACGCAGGGCGGTCCCGCGCGACTCGCCACTGTCATCGGCGGTGCGGTCGTGGCTCTGCTCCTGGCAGTCTCTGCCGTGCTGATGCCCGGGTCCGCACACGCCGACCCCACCGTGATCCAGTACTCCGCCGACAATGCCACCTGGGGCGGCATGGAACAGATCCCGGCGCTGTCCGGGGAACTCGTGCCCGGCTCGGAGGCCACGAGCACCTTCTGGGCGAAGAACACGACCGCCCAGGGTGGACGCCTCCAGGTGTACCTGGGCAACTGGTCCACCTCCGCGAACATGCAGGCCTACGTTCGCGCCGAGATCAACGACCAGAGCGGCGACATCGTCGCCCTGGTCAACGACGTCGCCGCACCCGGCACCGAGCTCGAGAGCATCCACCTGAACCCGGGCGAGACGGCCAAGGTCATGCTCGTGGTCGGCATGCCCCTCGAGGCGGGCAACGAGACACAGAACGGCACCGTCGACCCCGACTTCGCACTCGACTTCGAACTCGACCAGGCGGCGGCGACGACCACGACCGCGGTCACGGGCGTCACCTCCGCGGTGGTCGGCACCCCGATCGACCTCACCGCCACCGTCACCCCCGCGGACGCGACCGGCACCGTGCAGTTCAAGGACGGCGCGACCGATCTCGGTGGACCGGTCACGGTGACCACCGGCGTCGCGACGTACAGCCACACCTTCACCACCACCGGCGTCCACGCGATCACAGCCGTGTACTCGGGTGACTCCGGATTCGCGACGTCGACGTCGGTCGCGCACCAGGTGACCGTGGCGGATCCGGTGAAGGTGTCCACCAGCGTCACCGTCTCCGGTGCGAGCGCCGTCAACAACGGCACCAACATCCAGTTGACGGCGACGGTCGTCCCGAATGCCGCCACCGGTTCGGTCCAGTTCACCGACAACGGTGTCAACCTCGGTGCCCCCGTGCCGCTGGTGAACGGCACTGCGACGGCCAACCGGTCCTTCGGTGTCGACGGTGAGCACGTCATCGTCGCGAACTATCTCGGCAGCGCGACCCACGCCGCATCGACCTCCGCGCCGCACACGGTGACGGTGTCGAGCGTGACCCCCGAACCCGGTGGCACCGGATCGGCCGGCTCGAGCGGCTCCTGAGCCGACCCTCTACCCCCTCCGCGCGTGACGGCGAAGGCCCCCAGCCTCTTTCGGCTGGGGGCCTTCGCCGTCACGGATCACCGATCTCGTTCCCACCGCCGAGCAGCTGACCAGGCTGTACGACGCCACAACGAACTACTCGATCCGAGAGGAGGATCGATCGCGGCTCATCGACGGTCCCAGCGATCGGATCGTGCAGATCGCGCGGTCCTGGGGTGCACTGCCCACGCCCCAGTCCATCCGGTTCACCACCGTGGGTCCCGCCGGCCCGAACCGGGTCGAAGCACGGGGGCAGGGCTACGTCGACGGTGTGGCCCGGTATCGGATCGGGCCGATTCCCTTCGTGCGTTCCGACGACGAGTGGAAGCTGTCCCACCTCTACGTGTGCGGCATCCTGGCCGGGCTTCCGGGGCCGGACGGCGGTTGTCGATGAGCACCGGCGTCCGGCGCCGATGGAGTGGCGACCGTGGACACCGGGCGAGTGGACGTGATCATCGGGAGTCGGTACGTCGGTGACGCCGCGGCCGATCAGTACGGGTGGTGGTGCCCGTCGATCCGAGGAATCACGACCGTGTCCGCGTCGTCCGCCGGGAACCGGCCGTCCTGCGACGCACCCGCGCCGGGATCGTCCTTCCGCCGGGAGCGATCCCGGTACGCACCGACGAACATCGCGCCGGCGTAGAGGAACAGTCCGCCGACGACGACGGACACCATGACCGCACGCTGCTGCCCGGTGACGACGTTGTTGACGTAGCCGAGATACGGGACGCTGTACCAGACCTTGCCCCGAATCTGTTCCACCACAACGGGATTCTTGTCGCGGGAGGGATTCGCGTCACCCTGGGTGACGAAGGTGCGGACGCCCGTGGAGTTCTGCCGGGACTCGATGATCCGGTGCGTCACCACCTCGGGGTCGCCGGACTCCTTCTGGAACGTGATCGCGTCCCCGACGCCGAGGGTCTCCGGGTCCTGCGGCTTCACCACGATCAGGGTGCCCGGCGGGTAGGTGGGACGCATCGAGCCGGTGAGCACGGTGTAGGGCGTCGATCCCGTCAGCCGGGGTACGACGATCGTCAGGGCCAGGATCGCCAGCACCGCCAGGAGCACGAGCCAGGAGACGATGCTCTTGACCCACCCCCACACGCCGAGATCGGGGGTGTCGTCCTGCACCGGGTCACTCATCGAATCTCACTTCACTGCTGGGACCGCGCCGAGAAGGTGAACGTCGCGGTGGTGCTCTGGCTCGGGGGCGCGGCCGGCCCGACGGTACCGCGCAGACACAGCACCTCGGCCGACCCCGGCTGCACGGTCCGCTCGGCGAAGTTCGCGCCGATCAGCGGGCCGTCGTAGAGCTGTGCGGCACCGGTCGGGCTGCCGCCGGCCGGGCAACTCGACTCGGACGCGACGATCGAGGCCGTGAGGTTCAGCGGCACAGACGTATTCGACTGCGCGCCGTTCAGAAGCCGATAGGTCATCGGAACGTTGCCGGAGTTGTACACCTTCACCGGAGCCTGCGCGTAGCCGCCGGGGAGCAGGTTCGCGCCCGCGAGCGCGGTGAACGGATAGGAGCTCAGCCCCTCACCGCCGACCGACAGGTCGAGGATGCCGGAACGGATGGTGCCGGCGTCGACGGACCGGGACTGCGTCCACAGCGCCCCGGTCTGCTGTGCGGACAGCAAGCCGATCCCGACGACAGCGGCGCCACCGACGAGCAACCAGCGGGTCTTGTTCGACATGGTGACTACACCTGCTTCAAGGAGATCGTGAAGTTGGACAGGTCCAGCTGGGAGGTCTGCGCCACCGCACCGGCCGTGGCCGGATCGAACGTGAACACGACCTTCACGTCGACCGTCTTCCCGTTGTGCGCCGGGGTCACCACTGCGCCACCGGCGTTCGACGGCAAGGACACCCCGCTCGTGGTCGCGGTGACCGCAGTCGCCATCGCCGCCTTCAGCGCCGGATCCCCGGTGATGGCACCGCTGTCGGCGCCGAGGTTCGCCACCAGATTCGTGCCCTTCGCAGTGACGACGAAGCTCGCCGTGTAGGTGACCACGTCACCGGGAACGGCGCGGTACGCGGTGACGTCGATGGCGCCGTGCTGATCGGTCCAGGCCGGGGCACCGGCCGCAGACAACGCGAGGCTGCCCGCGCCGACGCTGCCGCCGACTCCGCTGCCACCGCCGTTGAACGCGGCCATGGTGCCTGCACCGCCGGCGAGCAGGACCGTCGCAGCGCCCGCCGCGATCGCACCCTTGATCTTCGAGTTCATCTGTTGGTCAGCTTTCGTCGGACCCCGTACGGGGCAGAGGAATACGACAGCATCTGCGCAACCCCCTAGTTGGTGACGAGTGCGGCGATCTCGGCGGGAACGTCGTCGGACGACGGATCGACACTCGTCGCTGCGCCCGATGACGCGTCGACGACGGTCAGCGTGTCGCCGTCGATGATCCACAGCTGGTCCGCACCGGACGCCCACTGCGCAATCGCCTTCCTGCCGACGGTTCCGCTGTAGACCTGCGCACCCGACTTGTCGGTGATCGTCGCGGTCGTGCCGTTCACCGTCGCGGTGTAGCGGCCCGACGTGGAGACGTTCGCGATCGCCAGGTCACCCGACGGCGCGGACACCGAGGCAGGCTCCTCGGTCGTCGTGGTCGGCGCAGTGGTGGTGGGGTCCACCGTGGTTGTCGGAGCCGATGCCGCCGAGGTCGATTCGGTGGTCGTGGACGGCGCAGGGGTGGTTGTCGGGGGTGCCGCGGTCGTGCCCTGGACCGTGGTGGTCGGCTCGGTCGTCGGGTCCGCCGTGGTGGTCGGCAGCGGCGTGGTGGTCACCGCGACAGCCTCGGGCGAGGGCATCCGCATCGCCGCCATGTTCGTCTCGGCAGCCCCGCCGAGCGACTGTGGGTTCTCGCTACTCGGATTGGGGACATTGGACTCGCCACCGGAGCAGTAGGTGTCCCAGACCGTCGACGTCCACACACCCTGGCCCCGCCACCCGGTTGACACGTTGGGGCCGTTCTTGGTGTGGACCTCCAGGATCCACCCCTTCGCGGTGTCGTCGAAGTTGACCTGCTTGGACGTCGCGGTGCCCACGTCGTAGGTGGTTTTCACCTCGTTCGGGTTGTTGTCGCGCCGAACCTTCACCACGTACTGGTACGGCACGCCGAGCGGCGTGTTGCCGAGGCTGGTCCACGAGACGATCGCATCACGGAAACCGGCGGTTCCCGTGTTCTTGCAACTCGTGCTCGTGACCACAGGAGTCGGGTAGAAGTTCGCGTTGGCCGTGAACGAACTCGACGCCACCGACGTGTCCGTGAACGCCGCCGTGGTGCCGACCGCCGTCGCGCCGAGCGCGGTCACACCGACCGCGCCGAACACCATCAACGTGCGGGCGGGCACGAGACGCCGGATCGAGAAGTCGGCCGACCGGAACTGCTCGGTGGGGCCGTCGAAGGCGCTGTGCGCGTTGACTGCCGGCTGCTCGACGGCCTCACGCGCTCCGGGCCTGCCGCCGGCCGATCCGGCATCCGAGTCCGAGTCCGAGTCGTCCCTGCGCTTCGAGGCGGGTCCGAAGGCGAGCACCATCAGGCCGCCGACGAACGCGCCACCGAGGAAGATCGCCGTCGGCGAGGACAGCCACGACACCGCGTAGCCGAGGCCGGGAACGCTGAAGAAGACGCGGTCGGCCTCGGTCACGGTGTACGGGGAGATGTCGGCGTCCTTGTTGGCGTCTCCCTTGAGGATCAGCACCGCACCCGTGTCGTCCGCGGTGACGATCTCCTGGATCCGGTGCGTGATGCGGGTGCCCTGCTCGTTCTCGACGCTGACCACGTCACCGACGGCGAGGTCGGCTGCGGGCGTCGCCTTCGACAGCGCGAGTGCACCGGTCGGGATGTCCGGGGACATCGATCCCGAGCGGAAGACGAGGGGCTTGATGCCGAACAGGAAGGACGCGGCGGCGGCGAGCACGCAGATCAGGCCGGCGACGGCACCGACGTTGAGGGCGATCTCACGACCGCGTGAGCGACCGGGCGTCGAGGCGTTCTCGTGAATTGCCATGGCGCGCTCAGGCCGTCGTCGCATTGAAGTTGAAGGAGGTGTTCACCGTCTGGTTCTGGACGGTGGTCGGTGCCCCCGCGTCGAGGGTCACCTGGAAGCACAGGGTTTCGCTGCCGCCGTTGGCGAGGGTGCGGGCGGTGGGGATCAGGTTGGCCGATCCGCCCGACACCAGGGCGACGTTGTTGGCGATCACGGTGCCGCCACTGCACACGGTGCCGTTCGACGTGCCTGTCGAGACGATCACCTTGAGGTACGGCGCCAGCGTCGACGAGGTCGCCGCAGCGGCCATGGTGTAGTTGAACGACGTGGTGCCGGTGTTCTGCACGGGCAGGGTTGCCGCGACCGACGCGCCCGGCAGCATCCCGGTCTTCGTCAGCGACGCGAACGCGTAGGCGGTCGGGTTGCCCTGGTTCCCGTTGAGCTGCAGGTCGATCGAGCCGGTCGAGAAGACGCCGGAGGTGGCGGTGGCGGAATCGCTCCACGCGGCGAGGGTGCCGATCGCACCGAGTCCGAGCACGATGCCCAGCGAGGCGATGGCCCGCGGTCGTCCGCCCGACAGCAGCGACCGCGCGCGGGCACCGAACCCTGACGGAGTACTGGAAACCTCAGAACGCGACATGCGGTGAGCCTTTCGTGCGTGGGTCCAGCGGGCGCGGCGCGCCGAGCGGAAATTGTTGTGGTGACGGGGTGTTCGTGGGCACCGACCGGACGATCCGGATCGGGGTCGGACCGGCCGGCCGGTGCGTTCACGGCTCGCCTCGAGGGAAGGCGAGAGGTCTCGACGCTCTACTGCTGGGTCAGGGTGACGGTGAACTCGGACAGGTCGGCGTCCGCGTTCTGGTAGGCGGTACCGGTGGCGTCGAAGTTGAAGGTGACCTCGGCCTGGACGACCTGGCCGTCGTTGGCGTCGGTGATCACGCCGCCGGCGAGCGGGGCCCCGTTCAGCGTGACGGCAACCTCGGGATCGAGGGCAGCAGCGAGATCGCCGGAGATGGAGCCCTGGTCGACGTCGAGGACCGCTTCGAGGTTGTCACCGGCGGCGCCGATCGTGAAGGCGGCGTTGTAGACGATCTCGTCGCCGGGAACCGCGAGGTACGACGCGATGTCGGCCACGGCCTGGCCGTTGACGGTCCACCCGGTGGCGCCTTCCTGCGTCAGTGTCAGCTTGCCCGAGTTGATCGCGCCGCCCGCGACGTTCTCGGATGCATTCCAGGCCGCCATGGTGCCGGCACCGCCCGCGAGGAGGAGGGCCGCCGCGCCTGCGGCGATGGCGCCCTTCGTCTGCTTGTTCATCTGCACTCAGCTTTCGTCGGACCCGGATGGGGTCGGGTGAATCGGCGTTCGGGATCAATTACGTGCGGCCACGTATTCGTGGTCGTGGAGTGGTGCGTTCCGTGCTCGTGCTCTTCGGTCGCGAGAGGTGTTCGTGGAAGCCCGGGAGGGACACGCGTGCCGGGTGCCGGGTCCGCGATGCGAAGTGTCTATCACGCCAGCGAACTGCCCCGATGCGGAATCAGGTCATTCAGCCAGATGAATTTGGGCAAACGTCCAAGTTGACACGTCATGCAACCCACGCTCGTGCGCCACCCGGCACAGACCTGCGGGTTCGTGTGACCCGCGGCAACGGATTCCGTTCACGACGGCAGCGGCCCCGGCGGGCCGCGGAGTCTCCGCTTCGCCCCCGGCGGCGCCCGCAGGACTGCCCACGCAGCGGGAGGGCTAACCGATCGCAAACGCCGTCGCCGATCCCGTGCCCTCGACACCGGCGGAGCCGTGACACCATCCGCCACACTGGGCACATCGCCCTCGGAGTGCCGGACACCACTGCTACCGTTTTCAACGACCCTTTTCGCATGGACTGCGCCCGGTGGGTGCGCGAGACACGCACAGCGAGGAACACCGTGGCCGAATCGTTCGCGCGGGCCGCCGAAGAACCGGCTGCCCCGAGCTCACCCACCCGCCGCATCGGCATCGTGGAAGACCACGAATCCGTGGTCATGGGACTCAGGGCGATGCTCGCCGACCAGACGGACCTGACGATCGTCACCGCCGCACCGACCGTCCCCGAACTGCTCGCCGCGGGTACGGAACTCGACCTCGTCATACTCGATCTCCGGCTCGCCGACGGCTCGTCACCGAAGTCCAATGTCGAGCAGCTGCGCGCCGTCGGCGTCGAGGCACTCGTCTTCACCAGCGCCGAGGACCCCTACCTCGTTCGTCTCGCCGCGAAGGCCGGCGTGCTCGGGGTGCTCCGCAAATCCGAACCGACCGCGACCGTGATCGCCGCCATCACCGCCGCCGCGAACGGCGAGCAGGTCGTCACGACCGAGTGGGCTGCCGCGATCGACGGCGACCCCGGACTGCAGGACGTCGGTCTCAGCCCCCGTCAGCGTGACGTGCTGGCGCTCTACGCATCCGGGGAGAAGGCCGCTCGCGTCGCCAGTCTCACCGGGCTCGCCCCGCACACCGTGAACGACTACCTCGGCCGGATCCGCGCCAAGTACGCGGAGGCGGGACGGCCGGCACGCACGAAGACCGACCTGTACAAGCGGGCAGTCGAGGACGGCTGGCTCCCGATCCCCACCCGCGATCAGCCGAAGTGACCACCGCGGTCGGCCGGTGCCGGGACGCCGGGGACCGCATTCTCCGACTGTTCGCGGCGTTCACGTGCTCCGGCTACCTCTTCTACCTCTGCCTGCTGCTGCCGTCGATCATCGGGCAGGCCGACCGGTTCGACTGCTGGTGGACGCCGGTCGCGGTGACAGCCGTCTTCGGCACCGGGTTCCTGTTCGGGTTGTCCACACTCGCATCGGACGGCGCCGTGGTTCGGGCCGCCGGCTGCCTCGCCGCGATCACCTACCTGATCGCCCTCGCGACCGGGCTGTGGGCCTGGCACGGGCCCGACCTGACCGACGGCCAGGCGGTGTGGCTGTCCACGTTCCCCGGCGTCGCGAGCCTCGCGGCCGCCACCGCGTGGCGTCCGGCGATCGCGTTCGGGCACATGATCGTCGGATGCGCCGGCGCCCAGTACCTCAACTGGGTGGCCCGCGATTCGGGACTCACCAGTGCGCTGGTACCCGACATCGTCTTCACCGTCATGTTCTGCTCGCTGTTCGTCGGCGCCGCGGTGATGGCGCTGCGGACCGGCCGGATCGTCGACTCCACCATGGACGCGACCCACGCGACGGCGGCTGCAGCCGCCGCCAGCTACGCGCGCACCGTCGAACGAGAGCGGATCGACGCGATGATCCACGACGGGGTGATGTCGACGCTCCTGCTCGCCTCCCGCCACGGCGTCACGCCCAGCCTGAGCACACAGGCCGCGAAGACGCTGCAGCAGTTCGACGCACTGCGAGCCGGGCCGGGATCCGACGACCGCTTCGGGGCCGCCGAGATCGTCACCCACCTGCGGATCGCGGCGAGCGACGTCGACGAGGGCCTCACCCTCGGCATCCGGCGTGGCCCCGGCTCGGAGACGCTGACCATGCCCGCGGACGCCGTCCGGGCGATCGGCGCCGCGCTCGCGGAAGCGCTGCGCAACTCGGTTCGGCACGCGGGGCCGGACGCGGAGCGATCGGTGACGGTGCGACTCGCCGACGACCACCTCGGCGTCGAGGTGGCCGACACCGGGTGCGGTTTCGATCCGCGGTCGGTCCCGCCGCACCGGCTGGGTCTGGCGGTGAGCATCACGGGCCGGATGGTGCAGCAGCCCGGCGGCAGCGTTCGGATCGATTCCCGCCCGGCCGCCGGCACCCGGGTCCACCTCGGATGGAGCAGGCCATGAGTCCCGAACGGCTGCGCGGCGCACGCGACGTGCGCGCACTGATCGGGATGACCAGCCCTGCGGCCAAGGCGATGGTCGCTCTCTACGCCGCGGCGTGTGTGCTGCTGGCGGTCGTCTCCCGCAGCGGTGTCTCCGCGTTCTGGCCGATCGGCCTTGCCCTTCTCGTGTGTGTGCTCGGGGCGGTCGCGCTGATCCAGGTGCCGGGCGATCCGGTGCCCCTCGGCTACTCGACGGCGTTGGCCGCGACGGGACCCGTGGTGTGCGGACTCGTCCTCGGCGTGCTGCCGGTGCCCGTCTCGAGCCCGCTCCAGCTGTGGCCACTGGGTGCCGTCACCGCGATCTACGCCTTCATGGGAGTGCGTGGACGAACGGGTCTCGCGTGGCTCGGCATGCTCGCGACCATCACCACCTGCGTCGTCTGGGCCACCCTGACCGGGCAGGGGCCGGCGTACGGCCTGGCCATGTCCGCCATCAACGTCGCGCCGCTGTTGATGTCGACGTTGTTCGCGTTCACGATCCGCCCCGCCGCCCGCAACATCTTCGCGCTGCGTGAACAGACCACGCGCCGCGCCGCCGCCGAGGCAGCGGACTCGGCGATCATCGAGGAACGCGACCGTCAGCTCGGGCGGCTCGACGAGTTGGCGCGGCCCATCCTCGAACACATCGCCGCGGGTGAACCGCTCGACGAGCAGGAGCGGCTGGCCTGCCGCCTCCTGGAGGCGCACCTGCGCGACAGCGTCCGGGCTCCGATACTGGTCGACCCGGCCGTGGTCGCGGCCGCCCGAGCGGCCCGGGCTCGGGGCATCGAGGTGGTGCTGCTCGACGACGGCGGGATGGACTCGGCGGCATCTTCGGTCCGGAGGCGGTTCCTGGACAGTGTCGCCGGCGCCCTGAGCGGTGCCGACGAGGGCAAGGTCACCGTCCGGGTGCTCCCGCCGGACCGCGCGGTGCTGGCGACCGTGCTGTGCAGTTCGCCTCGAGGCGACCACCGCACGGAGTTCGGGACGGACGGCCACGCGGTACTGCACTCCGATCGGAGGGAACACGATCTCGGGGCCGACGGCGACCGTGCCACCGCGACCGCGTGACGTGCCCCCATTTCTGCGGGCACGGAACTTCCGTCTCGTCGTCCGCGGCGGCGCCGAATACGCTCCAGCAGGAATCCGGCGACCGAGTCGGATCCCCCTCTCCACCTGCGCGTCCCGGGAGCTGCCATGACCTCTGCCTCGATCGACCACCTCCGTCGCCCCCAGGTCCATCCGGCCCCCAGGGAGCCCCTCCCGATGTCTCGGGGACCACGGCGACCGCACCTGTCCCCGCGCGAGATCGAGGTGCTCCTGCACTGGCTCCGCTGCGATTCCAAGAACGAGGTCGCCGCGGGCCTGTTCCTCTCGATCGGCACCGTCAACACCCATCTCGCCCGGATCCGCGCGAAGTACCGGGACGTGGGCCGCTCGGCACCGACGAAGGCGGCGCTCGTGGCCCGTGCTGTGCAGGACGGGTTGATCGAGCTCCACGAGCTGTGACCGCGCCGCACGCGGGCCGGGTTCGGTGACCACCACCGTCGTGGCGCCGGCCCGGATCGGATCCGCCGAGGACCGGATCGTCCGCACGTTCGCGGGCTTCATCGGCGCCGGAGCCCTGCTGTTCGCCGTCCTGCTCGCGCCGGGCGCCGTCGCTCTCTCGTCGATCATCCCGCCGTGGTGGACGGCGTTCGCCGCGGTGATCGTGGTGGTGCCGATGGTGGCGCTGTGGCCGGCGTCGCGCGCGCGGGACCCGAGGTGGATCGGGTTCTGCGCCACGACCGCCGCGGTCGGGTACATGGTGGCCCTGGTGTCGTGGATCGTTCTCGTCGACGGCCACATCGCGGCGAATCGGGACGTGTGGCTGGCGACGTTTCCCGGTCTGATCACGATGGCGACCGCGCTCCGATGGCGACCGGCCGCGAGCCTGGCGTACCTCGCCGTGAGTGCGGGCACCTCGGAGGTGCTCCGGTACGTGACCCGCGACGATCAGCAGCAGGTCGTCCTGCCCGTGGAGATAGTCTCGATCATCGTGTTCTGCGGCCTGTTCGTCGTCACCACCATCGCCGCGCTGGCGACCGGGCGGGCCCTGGATCGGGCCGTTCTCACCTCCGCGCAGCACTCCGCGACGTCGGCCGCCAGCGCCGCCCGGGATGCCGAACGGTCGCGTTTCCACGCGCTGGTTCACGATCGCGTGATGTCGACGCTCCTGGCGCTCTCCCGCCTCGGCAACACGGCGGACCTGCGCGAGCAGGCGGTCACGACGGTGACCGAACTGGAACGGCTCCGGGACAGTGACGTCACGAACGAGGACCTCGACGTCGGCACGGCGGTCGGGCTGATCCGGGCCTCGCTCGTCCAGGTCGACGGTGAGGTACCGGTCGAGGTGGAGGTCGCTCCCGACGCACGCGCCGTTCCGCGGGCCGCGGCGCGTTCGATCGCCTCCGCCGCAGCGGAGGCGCTCCGTGACAGTGTCCGCCACGCCGGCCCCGACGCCGACCGCATCGTCGTCATCGACGCGTGTGTTGCGAGATTGCGAGTGATCGTGGCGGACAACGGTATCGGTGAGCGACGCCGTCCGACATCGAGGTTCGACGTGGATGCCCCGTTCGACCTGGGCGAGCGCATGGCGCGAGCGGACGGCTGCTCGTACGCCGAGCGCTCGACTCCGGGCCGGGGAACGCAGGTCGTGTTGGCGTGGTCGGCGACCGCCACGGGGGGCGGTCCCCGATGAGTACCCGACGCGCACGCAACGCCGCCGGGTCACGCGACATTCGCACGCTCCTGTGGATGGACCGGCCCGTCGCCAAGTTCGTGGCCGTCGTGTTCGGCCTCAGCCTGACCGCCCGGGCGACCGTGTACATGGACGACTCACACCAGCTCTGGCCGCTCGTCGTCGCGCTGGCACTGACGACGTCGGGCATCCTCGCGATCGTCATGGTCCCCGGGGATCCGCTACCTGCACTCGCGGCACTGCTCCTCACCGCCCTCGGTCCGATCACCTGCCTGCTCGTGCTGCCACAGATACCGGCGGATCAGTGGATCATGAGCGACATCTGGCATCTGCGGGGCGTCACGGTGATCCTCTGCTTCATGGCGATTCGCGGCCGGCCGTGGTACGCGGCCGCGGGTGCTGCACTGTCGGTCCTCTCGTTCACGGTGTGGAGCGCGACGACCGACCAGGACACGAGCGACGGTGCGCGGACCGCGGTCATCATCCTCGCTCCCGTGCTGATCGCACTCCTGGTCGCCGCCGCGGTCCGGCCGATGGCCGAGGTGGTCTTCGCGCTGCGCGAGCGGGAGATCGAGCGCGCCGCCGACGAGGCGATGACGGAGGCCGTCACGACGGAGCGCGAAGCGCAGCTCCGCGCACTGGACTCGTCGGCACGACCGCTGCTCGAAGCCGCCGCCGCGGGCTCCCATTTCACCGACGACGACCGCGAACGATGCGCACTGCTGGAGGAGCGTCTGCGGGACACCCTGCGCGCGCCGGTGTTCGCCGCCGACGACCTTCTCCACCGGGCCACGTCCGCGGCCCGCCGCCGCGGCACGCAGGTGATCCTGCTCGACGAGGGCGGGCTCGCGGACGAGGCTCTCGCCGTGCCCGTGCGGGTCGCCCTGATCGACGAGCTCGACGCGACGACGGGCGGGATCGTCACGGCGCGGGCGTTGCCGCCGGGCCGTGACACGTCGGCGACGATCGTCGTCGAGGTGGGCGAGAGAGTCCGGCGTGTCGAGTTCGACGCCGCCGGGCAGGTCCGGGTCGAGGTCCGGAACGGCGACGTCCCCGACCTCGACTACCAGGCCGTCCGCTCGATCGTGGGCGGGTGACGCTCGATCACCGCGCGTGATGGCATGCCGCGTACTGACCTGGCCGTACCTCCCTCATCTCCGGTTCCTCTGTGGCGCAGTGGTCGTCGGCGAGCGGGCAGCGAGTCCGGAACCGGCACCCGCTCGGAGGCGCCAGGGGCGACGGGACGTCACCCTCGAGTGCGGGGCCGGCGAATCCGCGATCCGGATCCGTCAGTGGGACCGAGTCGAGCAGTGCCCGGGTGTACGGATGCGCCGGCTGGTCGTACACCTGCGCGGAGTCGCCGAACTCGCACACCTTGCCGAGATACATCACCATCACGTTGTCACTGACCGTCCGCACGACCCCGAGGTCGTGGGCGATGAACACGACCGTGAGCCCGAACTCCGCCTTCAGCTTCTCGATCAGGTTGAGGATCTGTGCCTGGACGGACACGTCGAGCGCGGAGACCGGTTCGTCGCAGATCAACAATCGGGGACGCAGTGCGAGTGCCCGCGCGATGGCGACGCGCTGCGCCTGACCACCCGACAGCTGCCGCGGCAGCATGTCGGTGTATCGGTCGGAGCCGAGTCCGACCTGGTCCAGGACGGCCACCGAGGTCTCTGCGCGTTCCCGGGCCGGAGCACCGGCGACAGCAAGACCTTCGACGACGATGTCCCGGACCGCACGTCGTGGATTCAGCGACGCCACCGGGTCCTGGAAGATCATCTGCATGCTCCGGCGCAGTTCCCGCATGCGCCGTTCGTCGACTTCGTCGATCCGGTCCCCGCCGAACCGGATGGAGCCGGCCGTGGGGCGGTCGAGTCGGAGCACCGCCCGTCCGGTGGTCGACTTGCCGCATCCCGATTCCCCTACGATGCCGAGTGTTTCGCCGGGCAGGACGTCGAAACTGATCTTCGACACGGCCTGGACGGTCCCCGCGCCCGTCGAATACTCGACGACGAGGTCCTCGACGCTCAACAGTGCCTGCTCGCCGCGCAGGTGGGCGGTGCCGGATCCGGCCATGGGTACCTACCTTTCCGATTGGGCAGTCCCCGAGACGGGGACCGGATGCACACACGCGGCGAAGTGGTCCGCCCCGACGGATTCGAGTGCCGGCGCGGCCCGTCCGCATTCGTCGTCGGTGTGGTCGCACCGCGCCGCGAACCTGCATCCGACAGGCGGATCGGTGGGATCGGGCAATGCGCCCTCGATCAGCCGCAACGGTGTGTGCCGTGGATGGTCGATGGTCGGCGTCGCACCGAGAAGAGCATGGGTGTAGCGGTGTCGCGGATCATCGAACACCGCTCGCGTCGAGCCCGTTTCGGCGAGCCTCCCCGCGTACATCACCGACACCCGGTCGGTCCGGCCGGCCACCACGGCGAGGTCGTGACTGATGAGCATCAGCGACATTCCCCGTTCGCGCTGGACGCGACGCAGCAGATCGAGGATCTGCCGCTGAATCGTCACGTCGAGCGCGGTGGTCGGTTCGTCCGCGATGAGCAGGTCCGGCTCGCAGGCGAGCGCGATCGCGATCATCACCCGCTGCCGCATACCCCCGGACATCTCGTGCGGGTAGTTGCTCAGCCGCTTCTCGGGGTCGGGCACACCCACCTCGGTCAGGAGGTCGAGGGCACGCGCGCGCGCCTCCGTCCGCCCGATGCCGAGGTGTCTGCGCATCCCCTCGGTCAGCTGCCTCTCGACTCGCACCACCGGGTTCAACGATCGTCCGGGGTCCTGGAAGACCATGGCGATCTGCTTGCCCCACACGTCGAGCATGTCCTTCTTGCTCAGGGCCAGCAGGTCACGTCCCTGAAAGACCACCTCGCCGGAGCTGGCGGAGCGCGGGGGCATCAATCCCATCACGGCGCGGGCCATCACCGATTTCCCGGAGCCCGATTCGCCGACGACGCCCAGTGCGCGGCCGGGATCGAGCGAAAAGGACACCCCGTCCACGGCGCGGACGACGCCTCGTGGTGTTCCGATGTGGGCCCGCAGGTTGCACACCTCGAGAAGCGGTTGCGCAGTCATCCGAAACGCCTCCTCTCGTTCGTCGTGGGGAATCAGTCGGTCATCCAGATCTCTTCGGGCAGCGGGGATCCGAGGGTGTAGATCGACACGCCGTGCACTCCCTCACCGAACGCGACGGCGGGCACCGCGCGGGTGTACCAGAGGCCGGGGTTCAGTTCCACCAGCCGGTTCTGCACGGTTTCGTAGGCGGCCTTGCGTTCGGTCTCGGATTCGGCGAGGCGGCCGGTGTCGAGCGCGGCGCTGAGCTCGGCGTCCTCGACTCCCGAGAAGTTGCCCGTCGAGTCCTGGTGGAACGCGGTCCAGAGACCGAAGTCGGGGTCCTGCACGATCGCGGAGGACACGATCATGTCGAAGTCGCGTGCGCCTGCGCGTGCGGTGGCGGCGCCGTAGTCGACGACCTCGACCTTCATCTCGACGTTGTCGAAAGCGCTGAGCTGCGCCTGCAGGCTCTCGGCGAGTGTCTTGCTCTCGGTGGTCGGGTAGGAGATGAAGGTGAAGCTCACCGGCTTGCCCTCGGCAGCCAGCTCGTCGAAGAGCTTCTGCGCTTCCTCGGTGTCCGCGGTCGGCAGCGGAATGTCACTGTAGTACGGCGACGATTCGGGGAACAGCGTCGCGGGGACCTCGTTCTCTCCGTTGTAGACGACGGTGTTCACGGCGTCGAGATCGATCGCCTTCACCACTGCGCGGCGCGCTCTCTCGTCGTCGAACGGGGCGCGGCGTGCGTTCATCGCGGCGAACAGACCTCCGCCGGTGGGCGCAACCTCGTGGGAGTAACCCACACCCTCCATCCTGTTCAGGCTGGACCAGTTGGTCTCGGACAGCAGGTCGGCGCTCGCGGTGGACGCGGCGTTGATGCGCTGGTTGCTGTCGGGCACGGTGCGGATGGTGATGGTGTCGAGGTAGGGCCTCGGCGCGTCCCAGAACCCGGGGTTGCGTTGCAACTCGATGGAGTCCTGCCTGCTCCACTTCACGAGCGTGAACGGTCCGGCACCGACCGGGTTCTCGTCGAAGGCGGGCTTTCCCTTCTGCAGGGCGGTGGGCGACGCGATCCAGTTGAGGGCGCCGGCCACGAGGGACTGGGCGAAGTGCGGGCTGGGGGTGACCATGGTGACCTTGAGCGTCGTCGGATCGATCACGTCCGAGGCGGTGATCTGCGACGCCTGTCGGACAGTGGTGGAGCCGAGCGACGGATCCCGCAACCGGTCCCAGTTGAACTTGACCGCGGCCGCGTCGAGGGGAGTGCCGTCGGTGAAGGTCAGCCCGGGCCGGAGCGTCAGGTCGAAGGTCCTGCCACCGTCGTTGGTGGTGAATCCGGTGGCCATCTTGTACTCGATCTCGAACGTGTCGACATCGTTGACCATCAGGGTGCCGTAGAGGGCATTGCCGAGTACGGGTTGGTGCGCCCAGGTGTTGGACAGTGACGCCGGGTCGAGGGAACGGGGCTCGCCCGTCTGCAACACCTGCATGGCACCGCCGGAGACCGGGTCGCCGGCGGGGGCTGCGGAGGCGTCTGAGGCGTCACTGCCACCGCAGGCGCTCAGGAGCAGGGTCGCGGTACAGGCCGCGGCGAGAGCCACGGTGATTCGTCTGCGTCGGAACATGTTCGACCTCTCGGGAGGGTGGGGGCTGTCGAGGGTGTTCAGTCGTGGAGGGTGCGGTCGAACCGGGTACGAAGGTGGTCACCGACATGGTTCAGGGCGAACACGGTGAAGAAGATGACCATCGCCGGCACGAACACGAGATGAGGGGAGGTCGCGATGGCGTCCTTGCCGTCGCTGATCATTCCGCCCCAACTGGGCTGTGGCGGCGGGATTCCCAGACCGAGGAAACTCAGGGATCCCTCGGCGACGATCAACGCAGCCATGACGATCGGCAGGTAGGCGGCCAACGGCGCGATCACGTTGGGAAGGATCTCGCGGAACAGTATTCGTCCGTGACCCGCGCCCATGTTCTTTGCCGCGCGGACGAATTCACGTGATCCCCAGGCCATGGTGTTCACTCGCGCGAGCCGGATGAACGACGGAATCACGAGCAACGTCAAGCCGAGCAGGATGGTCTGAACGCTCGGAGTGAGGATGGACGAGAGCGCCAGCAGCAGGATGAGCGGCGGGAAGGCGAGCATCGCGTCCGCGATCAGCGTGATCACGGTGTCGACCCACTTGCCGAAGTAGCCGGAGATCAGGCCGAGGATCGACCCGATCAGGAATCCGACCAGCCCGGCGACGGCCCCGACGACGAGCGAGACCCGCGCCCCGTAGATGACACGGGAGAGCATCGACCGGCCCTGCGTGTCGGTGCCGAGAATCATGTCGAGCGAGCCCCATTCGGGCGCGGTCCGGGGAGGGCCCACCGGTGTCGCGTACGGTGCGAGCGGCAGCAGGCCGGCGAAGACGGCGGCCAGGATGAGCAGCACCAGCCATGCCACCGACAGGTACACGAGGATCGGCCTGCGCCTACGGACCGCGGGAACGATCGGGTCCGCATCGGCGGCGTCCGATGCCGCACCGACGACGGTTCGACTGTCGACCACCACGTCGCTCATGCCGTGGCCACCTTCCTGACTCGGGGATCGATCACTTGGTAGCTGAGGTCGACGACGGTGTTGACGAGGACGTAGACGACTGCGATGAACACGACGATGCCCTGGACCATGATCACGTCGCGTGAGGTGATGGACGACGCCACCAGCTGCCCCAGACCCGGTAGGCCGAAGAGGGTTTCGACGATCACCGTGCCTCCGATCAGGCGTCCCAGGTTGATGCCCGCAAGAGTGATCAGCGAGAAGGACGACGGGCGCAACGCGTGCCGGAACATCACATACCAGGAGGGCATCCCCTTGGCGCGCGCCGCCGCGACGTAGTCCTCCCGGAGCGTCCCGATCAGGTCGGTCCGCAGCAGCCGATGGAAGGCCGCGATCTCGGTGAGGGCGATGGCGACGGCGGGGAGGAGGGCGCAGGTGAGGTTGTCCACCAACCCTTCGCTGATGCGCGACCACCCCATGACGGGAAACCACTGAAGTTTGATGGCGAAGAAGTAGATCAGGATCGGGCCGGCGATGAACGCCGGGACCGACAGGAACACGGCGGATGTCGCGTTGATTCCGCGATCGACGCCACTTCCGGGCCGCGATGCGGAAACGACGCCCATGACCAGAGCCACGACCAGTGCGATGATCAATCCCATGAACGCCAATTGCAGTGTGACAGGAAGCCTTTCGGCGATCGCCTCACTGACCGATTGACCGGTCAGAGGTGACGTGCCGAGATCGCCGGTGAGTGCGTTGCCGAGCCAGTGAACATATTGCAGCCACACCGGGTCGTCGAATCCGAGTTCCGTGTTCATCTCGGCGACGGCCTCCGGGGTGGCGTTCTCCCCCAGGATGACCTGCGCCACCGACCCCGGCGCCATGCTGAGCAGTGCGACGACGGCCATTGTCACGAGAAGTACGACGAGGGCACTGCGGCCCAGCCGTTTCGAAGCTGTGAGAACCATTGAAAGGGACCGCCTTCTCCTGTACGAGACGCGAACCGATCACCGAGCGCGGACCGTGAGGTGTCCACGATCGGTGAGCAGTTTCTGCCGGAAACGAAGAACCAAGAGACATGGAGCCTCTGCGAGAAGTTCGGAGAGATCTCCTAACGGAGCGTGGCGGCGAGATCGCCGTCCAGCGCGAACCCGCTCAGGCGCTCCAGGTGACGCACGACCTCGGTCTGGTCGGCGCCGGCGTCGAGGGTTTCGACGGCGTCGTTCCAGACTGCCCCGACCGTGTCACCCACCCTCGTCTGCACACCTTCGGTCCGCGCGAGGTCCAGTGCGATGCCGATGTCCTTGCGCATCAACGCGGCGGTGAACCCCGAGTCGAACGTTCGGGGCAGCACGAACTTCTCGTACTTCGTCTCCGTGGCCTGGTTACGCCCGCTACCCGCGTTGAACACGGCGAGCAGCGTGGCCGGGTCGATACCGAACCGTCGCCCGACGAGCAGTGCCTCCGCCGCCGCGACGAAGCCGTTGGCCGCGAGGAGGTTGTTGAGCGCCTTCGCCGCATGACCCGCGCCGACCGGTCCCACGTGGATCACCTCGCGGGCGGTCGCATCGATCAGTGGGCGGACCGAGGCGAGCGTCTCGTCGCCGCCGCCTGCCATGACGGCGAGATCGGCGTCCCTGGCACGCGCAACTCCCCCGCTGACCGGGGCGTCGACGACCGCAACTCCAGCGGCGGCCGCGACCTCGGACAACGCCCGGGTACGAGCGGGAACGCTCGAACCCATGTCGACGATCACCGCGCCGCGATTCAGGTGTGCGAGCAGCCCCCCGTCACCGGTGACGACCCGGTCGACGATGTCGCTGTTGGGGAGAACGAGTACGACGACGTCACAATCGGCGAACGCCGACAGGCCGGGCGCTCCGACGGCGCCCGGGTGCGCCAACATGAAGCGCGCCTGACCGTCCGGGTCCGCGTCGTGGACCAGAAGCGACTGGCCCGCGGCGAGGAAGTTGGCGGCGATCGGGGTTCCCATCGCTCCCAGCCCGACGAATCCGACGCGGCGTCCGGGCAGCGGTCCGGATCCGCCGGAGCCGTCCGATGCGTCGCGGGGTCCGAGCGCGGCCGTCAGCTCCTCCTGCACGACCCGCATTGCGGCGACACCGGCCGGCACACCCGCGTACGCCGTCGCGTGCACGACGACCTCGACGATCTCGTCCCGACTCAGCCCGTTGCCGAGTGCCGCACGGACGTGCGTCGCGAGCTCGCGATGCTGATTGAGCGCGACGAGCATGCCGAGTGTCGTCAGGCTACGGCTGCGGCGGTCCAGCCCGGGTCGCGTCCACACCGATCCCCATGCCACCTCGCTGACGAAGTGCTGCAGTGCTTCGCCGTCCGTGCCTGCATTGCGGCTCAGCGCCGCATCGACGTAGGCGTCGCCGAGCACCTGGCGGCGTACGGCGACCCCGGCGTCGAAGAGTGCGCGGTGGGCGGCGTCCACGTCCGCGACGTGTTCGTCTGTCATGCTGTCGGACCCTCCAGAATAGTCACGCCTGCCACGGCCGTCGGTCCACCCAGGTTGTGCGCGAGCCCGATTCGTGCTCCGTCGACCTGGTTGACGGCGGTGCCACGCAGCTGTTCGAACAACTCGACGCACTGCGCGACCCCGGTCGCGCCCGGCGGATGCCCCTTGGAGACGAGGCCGCCGCTGGGGTTCACGGGCAGTGAGCCACCGATCCCGGTGGCGCCGGTCTCGGCGAGCTTGAAACCCTCGAAACGCTCCGCGAAACCGAGGTCCTCGTAGCTCATCAGCTCGATACCGGTGAAGAAGTCGTGCACCTCGGCGACGTGGATGTCGGCGGGCGTCAACCCCGCCATTCCGAACGCCTGCTTCGCTGCCCGCTTCGTCGCGGGAAACGTGGTCATGTCCCGTTTGTGCTGGTGCATGACCGAATCCAGGCCGAGACCGACCCCACGGACCCACACCGGCCGGTCGGTGTACCGATCGACGACGTCGTCCGCGGCGAGGATCACCGCGGCCGCGCCGTCGCTCTGCGGTGCGCAGTCGTACACGCTGAACGGGCTCACCACCGTCGGTGCCGCGAGGGCTTCCTCCATCGTCAGGTCGATCCGGAGCCGGGCTCGCGGATTGCTGCGGCCGTTGCGATGGTTCTTCACCGCGATCATCGCGAGATGCTCGCGGGTGGCGGGTGACTCGTGGAGGTATCGCTGTACGTGCAGTGCGAATCCGGCCGGGGCGACGAGGCCGAGTGGGTAGTCCCAGGCCATGTCCCGGGTCATCGCCTCCCATTCCCACAGCATGTCCTTCGACGCGGATTCACGAACCTTGTCGGCACCGATGACGAGTGCGACGTCGCAGGCGCCGGACGCGATGCCGAACAGCGCGTTGCGGATGGCATCGTGCCCGGTGGCGCAGGAGTTCTCGACCCGGGTGACCGGCAGCTCCGGCAGCCCGAGGCTGTCCGCGAGGATTCCCGACGGGAATCCGTCCGGGGTGCCCATGGCCCCGAACCACGCCGCCTGCACGTCGTGTTTGTCGAACCCCTTGTCCACTGTGCCTGCGCTGTCGGCGAAGGCCATCGGCAGCAGGTCCTTGATGCCGTGGGCGAAGTGCTCCGCGAAGGGCGTCATCCCGGCGCCGACGATCGCCACCTTCCTCATGCCGCCTCCTCCAGTGCTTCGCTCTCTCCGGGCTCGAACGCATATCCGTAGTCGGGAACACCCGACCGCAACGCGACCCGCCGAAGCACGAGCCGGCCACGGTCGCCGATCGCCACGGAATCGGGGTCCGTACCGGTCACCTTCACGAGAGCGCGCACGTCCACCCCGTCGAGTTCGACGATGACCAGGGAGTACGGGGTCTTGAGTCCCGGAACCGGGAAGTGCACGGTCACAGCGGTGTACACCGTTCCGACCCGGGGAAGCGGCACCAGTTCGTACTCGCTGCTCAGCGTTCCGTCGTCGTCGATCCGGTAGCGCGGCGGGAAGTCGAGCGTCTCACTGCCCTCGTGTCGGCCCGCCTCCCAGCGCACCTTCGCCTCGAATGCCCGCTCGTACGCGGCCAGCGAGATCGGGATGTCGGCGCCGGGGACGTACGTGCAGGGGGCACTCGGCCGTGCCGCCGGCTCCCGCCTGTGGATCCGGACCTGCCCGTCCGCCACGGTGATACCGGACAGGCTGGCCTGTTCCACTCCCACGAGCGGACCGGTCTCCCCGGTCTCCGCCATCGCGGCGAGGGCGAAGAGTCCGGCGCTCGCCCCGATCGTGGGCAGCGCGGCGGGCGTGCCCGCGCAGAGCGCGGTGGCCTGGTCGTGGCCGACGCCCGCGACGGCGACCGGGGTGTCCATCCAGGACGCCCGGAGTGACGCGAGGAACCCCCGCTCCTGAAGCAGCCGTGGGTCGCCGTAGTCCCGCACGTCGCCGGCGATCCCCCTCGTGCGCACCGGGAGGCTGCGGGACACGCGGCCCGCCGCCCGCACCTGCATTCCCCGGTCCGCGGTGACCACGGCCGCGGCACCCGCCGGTGCGGTGTCGACACCGATGACGAGCGTCCGCGGGCGCGCGGAGCTGAGAGTGTCGAGTGCGGCGGGAGCGCCCCCGAGCCGCTCGGTGACCTCCAGTTCCGGGTCCAGGCCGAGTCCGGCCAGGAGAACGGCGGCGTTGCTGCTCTCCAGCAGCGGCAGGTCCCGGCTGACGAGGACGACGAACGACACCGGGTCGCCACCGCTCAGTGCGGCCCGACCGGCCTCGACGGCGAGGGTGATCGCGTCCTCGTCGTCGCCCGGCACGCGGGATTCCGATGTTCCCCAGCACGGCAGGTAGGTGCCTATCGAGGCGATGTAGGGCATGAGTGCCTCCGATCCACTTCTACGTGACCGCGCCCGCGGTCTTCAATGCGATGATGCGGTCCCAGTCGAGCCCCGCTTCGATCAGGATTTCCTCTGTCTGCGCGGCGAACTCGGGGCCGGGCCGCAACTCCGGCGCCGCGACGTCGAACTGCACCGGATTGGCGACGAGTTCGAGTTCGCCCGCCTTGACGAGGTATTCGTTGGCTCGGATCTGCGCATCGTCGGCGACCTGCAGCGAATCCTGGATCGGCGCCCACGGTCCGGCGAGTGTCGCGAACTTCTCGGTCCACTCGGCGAGGGTCCTGGTGGCGATCACGTCCCGCAGGATCGCCACCGCCGCTTCGGTGTTCGCTGCGATGGACCCGGCGTCGGCGAATCGGGGATCGTCCACGAGGTCGGGCCTGTCGATGTGGCGGCACACGTCCGGCCAGAACCGCGCCGCCTGCAGCATCACGAACGACAGGTAGCGCCCGTCGGACGTCCCGTAGATGCCGGACAGCGGGTTCGTCGGGGCGCCGTGCGCACCGGGCGCGGGCGCCACCATCGGGTCCTTCAGGTGCACCGACAGCGCGACGCCGTGACCCATCGACCACAATCCGCTGCCGAGCAGCGACACGTCGACGACGGAGGGCTCACCGGTCCGTTCCCGCTTGAGCAGTGCCGCGGCGATGCCGCCTGCCAGGTTGGTGCCGGAGATGGTGTCGCCGAACGCGGGTCCGGGTGGCGTGATCATCCCCTCGACCCCGGGCGGGGTGAGGGTGGCCGCGATGCCGGCACGCGCCCAGAACGCCGTCATGTCGTAGCCGCCGCGGTCGGATTCCGCGCCGCGCGGGCCGAGCGCACTGCCGCGGGCGTACACGATCGACGGGTTCACCGCGCGGATGTCGTCGACGTCGATGCCCAGCTTGGCGCGAACCTGCGGCAGGTAGCTGGTGAGGAAGACGTCGGCTTCGCGGGCGAGATCGAGGACGACCTCTCGGCCCTCGGGGACCGAGATGTCGATGCCGATGCTCCGCTTGCCCCGGTTGGCGTGCTCGACGTTGGGGTTGGGGTCGCCCTCGACGCGCTGCCTGCCGACCTGCCGGAGCCCCCGCTGCGGGTCGCCGGTGACGGCGTGCTCGACCTTGATCACGTCGGCGCCCCAGTCGGCGAGCACGGCGCCCGCCGACGGGACGAAACCGTACATCGCGACCTCGAGTACTCGAATCCCGCTGAGCGGCTTGGCGGAACCGGATTCGGCGGTCGTCACGACGCCGCCGCCGCGAAGGTCTTGAGCTCGAGGAACTCCTCGAGACCGGCGGTGCCCATCTCACGGCCGATGCCGGACTCCTTGTAGCCGCCGAAGGGGACGTCGGGGGTGAAGTAGTTGCCACCGTTGATACTGAAGGTCCCGGTGCGGATGCGCCGCCCGACCGCGATGGCGCGCTCCTCGTCGCTGCTGATGACGCCGCCCGAGAGGCCGAACGCCGAGTTGTTGGCGATGCGGACGGCGTCGTCGTCACCGTCGTGCGGGATGAGCGCCAGCACCGGTCCGAACACCTCGTCCTGGGCGATCTCGCTGTCGGGATCGACGCCCGCGAGGAGGGTGGGCTTGTAGAAGAACCCGGGGCTCACCTTCTCGCCACCCGTGACGAGCGTCGCGCCCGCGGCGACCGCGCGCTGGACCATGCCGTCGACCTTGTCCCGCTGCTTCTCGGTGATCAGTGGGCCCATGTAGGTCTTGGGGTCGCTCGGATCGCCGAAGGGGACGCGCTGCAGGAACGCGGACACCAGTTGTGCCACCTCGTCGTGCTTGTCGCGGGGCACCAGCATGCGCGTGGTGAGGGCGCAGCCCTGTCCGGCGTGCGCGCAGATGCTGAAGGCCGCGAACTGTGCGGCCATCTGCAGGTCGGCGTCGTCGAGGACGATGAGCGCGGACTTTCCGCCGAGTTCGAGGAAGACCCGCTTGAGGGTGTCACTCGCGGCGGCCATGATCTTCTTGCCGACGACGGTGGAGCCGGTGAAGGTGACGACGTCGACGTCGGGATGCGTGGTCATCACTTCACCGACGGCGATCTCGGACGAGGACAGGATGTTCACGACACCGGCGGGGATGTCGGTGTGGTTCGCGATGATCTCGCCGAGGAGCTGGGTGATCAGCGGCGTGTCCGGCGACCCCTTGAGCACCACGGTGCACCCGGCGGCGAGCGCCGGCGCAAGCTTCGCGAGCGCGAGCTGGTTCGGGTAGTTGTACGCGGTGATCGCGGCGACGACGCCTGCGGATTCCTTCTCGATCCACCGACGGTGCTTCTGCCCGCGGATCTCGATCTCGCCGATGTCCTCGGTCATCGGGTAGCTGCGCAGCAGGTCCGCGTAGTAGCGGACGATCTCGATCGGCGCGGCGAGCTGGTTCGCGTAGGTGAGCTGCCGAGTGGCGCCGACCTCGGCGATCGTCAGCTCGCGCATCTCCTCGACGTTGTCGAGCAGCGCCTGATGGAGCTGGTCGAGGCAGCGGACACGCAGATCCACGTTCGTCGACCAGTCGGTGTTGTCGAAGGCCCGGCGCGCGGCGGCGACGGCGGCCTCGGCGTGCGTGACGTCGGCGTCGGGCGCGTATCCGACGACCTCGCCCGTCGCCGGGTTGATCGAGGTGATCACGCGTTCCGTGGCAACAAGCTCACCGTCGATGAGCAGGCTCTTCCGAATACCCGGCACCGTGTCCTGAGATGACATCCCGTCTCCTCGCTGTCGTGAAAATCCCATTCTCTATTGAGAGAATTTGAGATACGTTCTGTGAGAACAGTAACAATCCAAACCGCTCCTGCATACCCCGAATCAGAAGTCGGAACCCAGCCCGTACGGCTTCATCCTGCGGACATTCGAACCTTGCGGGCGTATCTCAAGCGAGAGTATGGTTCTCGCAATCGGAAGGGAGATTCTTGTGATCGAGACCAATGCGCTCCGGCCCTCGTTGGGCGTGGAAGTGACCGGGGTGAACGACCTCGCGAACGAAGATGTCATCGCCCAGTGCCTCGAGGCGCTGAAGTGGCGCGGGGTGCTCCTGATCCGGGGGCTGGATCTGGACGACGAGGCGCAGCTGGCGTTCAGCCGTCGCCTCGGCGACGTCCGGGTGTTGAGCAACGGCGCAGAGATCTTCACCGTGTCTCTCGACCCGGCGAAGAGCTCGTCGGCGGAGTACCTCAAGGGCACCTTCCACTGGCACATCGACGACACCACCAACGACATCCCGGCAAAGGCGACGATGCTGACCTGCAGGCAGGCGGCGATGGTCGGTGGCGGTACCCAGTTCGCCAGCACCTATGCGGCATACGACACGATGCCGGAGCAGGACCGGAAGCGGTACGAAGGGCTGCGAGTGGTTCACAGCTTCGAGGCCGCCCAGCGGTTGGTTCACCCGGATCCGACCGACGAGCAGCTCGCCGCGTACCGCCAGCTGCCCACCCACGAATCGGACCTCGTGTGGAGTCGTCGGGACGGCCGCAAGTCGTTCGTCATCGGCGCCACCGCGGACCACATCGTCGGCATGGACCCGGCCGAGAGCCGTGCACTCCTCGACGAACTTCTCGAGTGGTCGACCCAGGAGCAGTTCTCCTACACCCACGAGTGGCGGGAAGGTGACGTCGTGATCTGGGACAACACCGGAATGCTCCACCGCGCCCTCCCGTACGACCCCTCCTCGCAGCGGACCATGCAACGCACCACGATCGTCGGAAACGAGGCCTGGGCGTGAAGACAGCAGTCGTCACCGGTGGCGCGTCCGGAATCGGGCGCGCCATCGCGGACCGCCTCCGCGCAGACGGATGCCATGTCGCGGTCCTCGACCTCAATCCCGGCGACGACGACTTCTCGCACGCCGCCGACGTGTCCGACCGCGATCAGGTCGAGGCGGCACTGACCAGGATCCGCGCCCAGCTCGGCCCCGTGTCGATCCTGGTGAACGCCGCCGGCCTCGAGGGGTACGCCCGCTTCAAGAAGCTCCCGTTCGAGGAGTGGAATCGCGTCATCAACGTCAACCTCAACGGCACCTTCCACTGCATCCAGGCGACCATCCCCGACATGCTCGAGGCCGGATGGGGCCGCATCGTGAACATCTCGTCCTCCAGCGCCCACTCCGGTCAACCGTTCATGTCGCACTACGTCGCGGCGAAGTCCGCGGTGAACGGCCTGACCAAGTCACTGGCCCTGGAGCTCGGCCCGTCCGGCATCACCGTCAACGCCGTGCCGCCGGGCTTCATCGACACCCCGATGCTGCGCAAGGCGGAGGCCGACAACAAGCTCGGCGGCACCATCGACGAACACATCCAGCGCACCCCCGTCCGCCGCGTCGGTCGCCCGGAGGACATCGCCGCGGCCTGCGCCTTCCTCGTCTCCGAGGAGGCCGGCTACGTCAACGGCCAGATCCTCGGCGTCAACGGTGGCCGAAACACCTGACAGTGCAGCACAATCCGTTCACCGAAAGGACACCCCCATGGGTCGTGTAGAAGGCAAGGTCGCATTCGTCACCGGAGCCGCCCGGGGCCAGGGTCGCAGCCACGCGGTGCGCCTGGCCGAGGAGGGCGCCGACATCATCGCGGTGGACCTCTGCAAGGACATGTCGTCCATCGGCTACCCGATGGCCACCCCCGAGGACCTCGAGGAGACCAGCCGGCTGATCGAGAAGCACGGCCGCCGCGTCGTCGCGATCGAGGCCGACGTCCGCGAGGCCGACCAGATGCGCAGGGCGATCGAGCAGGGCATCGCCGAACTCGGCAAACTCGACATCGTCGTCGCGCAGGCCGGCGTGGCCGGGATGAAGGGCGAGCCCGCCGTTCAGGCGTGGTGCGACGTCGTCAACACCAACCTCGTCGGCACCATCAACGCCGTTCAGGCGGCACTGCCGCACCTGAGCGAGGGCGCCTCGATCATCGCGACCGGATCGCTCGCGGCGATGATGGACGTCAGCAAGGTCGACCAGCCCGGCAAGGACCTCGGCGGCGTCGCCTACGTGTTCTCGAAGCGTGCTCTCTCCCAGTACGTCCACGAGCTGGCCACCCACCTCGCCCCGCGCAGGATCCGCGCGAACGTCGTGCACCCGACGAACTGCAACACCGACATGTTGCAGAGCGAACCGATGTACCGCTCGTTCCGTCCCGATCTCGAGAAGCCGACCCGCGCCGATGCGGAACCGGCCTTCCACGTGCAGCAGGCGATGCCCGTGCCGTACGTCGAACCCGAGGACATCAGCGACACCGTCCTGTTCCTGGCGTCCGACGAGGCCAAGTACGTCACCGGTATGCAGATGCGCGTGGACGCCGGCGGCTACCTCAAGTGGTACGACTACCACATCTGAGTCGAATTCACCTGCGACAAGGAGGAATACAGTGAAAGTGCAGGTCGATTCACACCGCTGCCAGGGTCACACGCTGTGCGCGATGGCAGCACCGGATTCGTTCGAGCTCAGCGACATCGACGGACATTCCACCCCGGTCAGCGAGGACGTGCCCGCCGGTCGGGAGGAGGACGTGCGCGAGGCCGCCCGGTCCTGCCCCGAGCAGGCCATCTCGATCTCCTGACCGGGATCCGGGTACGCGATCCCGCTCGAATTCCCAGAGAGGACAGCGCCGATGAGCGTTGACGACGTCGTCGCGGACGACAGTCGAAAGAAGATCACCTTCCAGTTCGACCGACACGCCCCCGAATACCGCGACCGCTTCCTGCCGATCACGCAGGAGATGCACGACAAGTGCCCGATGGCGTGGTCGGACACCCACGGCGGCCACTGGGTCGCCGCGGGCAGCGACCAGGTCTTCGAACTGGCCAGGTGCCCGGAGGTCTCCAACGACCACGACATCCACGGCAAGCGCCGAGGCTACAAGGGCATCAACATCCCGACGGCGCAGCGCGCCTCGGGCGTCCGCGGCGGCATCCTCGAGATGGACGAGCCCGAACACCGCGAGTTCCGGGCCCTGCTCAACCCGTACCTGTCGCCCGCAGCCGTCAACCGTTGGATCCCCTTCATCGACGAAGTGGTCCGCGCCAGCATCGACGAGAAGATCGAGACCGGCCACATCGACTTCGTCGACGAACTCGCCAACATCGTTCCCGCGGTCCTCACCCTCGGGATGCTCGGTATCCCGTTGGAGAAGTGGACGATCTACAACGAGCCGGTGCACGCCGCCGTGTACACCCCGCCGGACTCCCCGGACATCCCGCGTATCGCCGAGTTGCATCGCGCGATGGGACTCGATCTGCTCACCAACCTGTTCGAGATCCGTCAGAATCCGCGTCCCGGACTCATCAACGCGATCGCGGACGTCGAGGTTCTCGGCGAGAAGCCGGACGAGATGGAGCTGCTGGGCATCCTCAGCCTGATCATCGGCGGCGGTTTCGACACCACGACTGCGCTCACCGCGCACGCGCTCGAATGGCTGTCGGAGAATCCCGAGCAGCGGGCGACGCTCAGCGCCGACAGGGAGTCGGTGCTCGACTCGGCGACGGAGGAGTTCCTCCGGTTCTTCGCCCCCGCGCCCGGCGACGGGCGCACCATCTCCGAGGACTGCGAGTACGCGGGTGCACAGTTGAAGGAGGGCGATCGGCTCTGGCTGTCCTGGGCCATGGCGAACCGGGACGCGTCGTTGTTCCCCGAACCGAACGCGATCGATCTCGAGCGGACCGGCAACCGGCACTTCAGCTTCGGGCTCGGTATCCACCGGTGCATCGGATCGAATGTCGCCCGAACGGTGTTCAAGCGGATGCTGCTGGCCGTTCTCGACCGGATGCCCGATTACCGGTGTGATCCGGAGGGCACTGTCCACTACGACACCATCGGCGTCATCCAGGGCATGCGACACCTGCCGGCCACCTTCACCCCCGGCCCACGGCTGGGCCCCGGGCTCGACGAGACCCTGGCGCAGCTCCAGAAGCTGTGCGACGAGGAACGTCTCGCCGAACCGCTCGCGCTCCGACGCAAGGCGGCGGCCGAGAGTGACTGACACGGCAGTCGCCGATCCGGCGAGGGGGGACGGCCGGGCGCCCGCGTCCGGCCGTCCCCTCCCGCTGGTCACCGATGAGAACCGCTTCTTCTGGACGTCCGGCGCCGACGGCGTCCTGCGGATCCAGGGCTGTGACTCGTGTGACGCCCTGATCCACCCACCTCAACCCGTCTGCCGGTACTGCCGCAGCCACGAGCTGAGCCCACGCGAGGTGTCCGGGCAGGCCACGCTGGTCGGTTTCACGGTGAACCATCGATTCGGCCTCCCCGGACTCGAACCGCCGTTCGTCGTCGCGCAGGTCGCGCTGGTGGAGGACCCGCGGGTCCGGCTGACCACCAACGTCGTGGACTGCGAGTTCGACGCGCTGACCCTCGGGACGACGGTGGAGGTCACCTTCCTCCACGACGACGATGTGTGGCTGCCGTTGTTCACCCCGACGGCCGGGCACCCCGAGCCCGTCGAACTGCCCGCCGACGAGATCGAACCGGAGCGTATCTCCGAGTACGTCCGGCCCATGGCGACCACGACGAAGTTCGAGGATCGCGTCGCGCTCACCGGCATCGGCACGTCGGACATCGGGCGACGCCTGATGCGTTCGCCGATGGACCTGACGATCGAGGCCTGCGAGCGCGCCGTCGCGGACGCTGGTCTGACGATGGCCGACATCGACGGCATCGCGAGCTATCCCGGAGCCGGCGAGGTCGGCGGGTTCGGCGAAGGTGGCGTCACGTCCGTCGAGGCGGCCCTCGGACTGCGACCGACCTGGCACAACGGCGGCATCGAGACGTTCGGCCCCAGCGGATCGGTGATCGCCGCGATGCTCGCCGTCGCCGGCGGGCTGGCTCGGCACGTCCTGTGTTACCGGACCCTGTGGGAATCCACGCACGCGGAACTCGTGAAGAGCGGCCGGCTCCGGCAGGGCATGCCGGGGCGAACGACGAAGTGGCAGTTCCCGTTCGGTTCCACGTCGGCCGCGCACACGCTCGCGCAGAACGCGCAGCGGCACTTCCACCGATACGGCACCACGAGGGAGACCCTCGGCTGGATCGCACTGAACCAGCGTGCCAACGCCGAACTGAATCCGACCGCGATCTATCGCGACCCGCTGACCATGGACGACTACCTCGGCGCCCGGCAGATCACCACCCCGTTCGGGCTCTACGACTGCGACGTCCCCTGCGACGGTGCCGTCGCGGTGATCGTCTCCGCTGTCGAGACAGTCGGTGACCTCGCCGCGACACCGGTGTTCGTGGAGGCGGTCGGCACCCAGATCGTCGAACGCATCGAATGGGACCAAAGCACCCTCACACACGAGCCTCAGGTCCTCGGACCCGCCGCTCACATGTGGTCGCGCACGTCGCTGCGTCCCGACGACGTCGACGTGGCGGAACTCTACGACGGCTTCACCTTCAACTGCCTGTCCTGGATCGAGGCGCTGGGCTTCTGCGGCATCGGCGAGGCCGGGGACTTCCTCGACGGCGGTCACAACATCGCACGTGACGGCGTGCTTCCCCTCAACACGCACGGCGGCCAGCTCTCGCACGGACGCACGCACGGCATGGGCCTGATCCACGAGGCGATCACCCAGCTGCGTGGCGCCGGCGGCGCCCGCCAGATCCCCGACGCCCGGGTGGCCGTCGTCAGCAGCGGCGGCCTCTCCCCCGGGGGTGCCCTTCTTCTCCGGAGTGAGCCATGACCGCCACCGACACCGACCTGGTCGCCACCACGGTCGACACCCTCACCCCCGTCCGCCGCGTCGTCGACGTCGACGGCATCCCCATGTCCGCGCTGGTCGCCCAGGTGCCGCGTCCACGCGCGGTCGTCGTGGCGTTGCACGGCGGCGCGACGAACTCCGCCTACTTCGACTGCCCGGGGCATCCCAGGTACTCCCTGCTGCGCGTCGCGGCGGCGCTCGGCTACACGGCGATCGCCCTGGACCGTCCCGGCTACGGAAGTTCGCACCCGCATGCCGTCGAGGTCGCGCCGGCCGAGCGGCGAGTGGACCTCGCCTACGGCGCGATCGATCGGCTCCTCGACGGAAGTGACCGTGGAGAAGGACTTTTCGTGCTCGCTCACTCGGTGGGATGTGAGCTCGGGACCCGGCTCGCGGCAGACGAGCGCGGGCACGACCTGCTCGGCCTCGAACTGTCGGGCACCGGCCGCCGGCATCAGGACCGTGCGCACGGCATCCTCGGTTCGAGCGAGCGCAACGCACCACCGGCCGGAGTTCGCGAACTGCTGTGGACGCCGGAGCGGCTGTATCCCCGCGAACTGCTCGGTGGTGGTCCCATCGCATCGGCGACCCCGTCGTACGAGACGCGGGTCGTCGGCGACTGGCCGGGCACCACGTTTCCGGACCTCGCGGCCCGCGTGACCGTCCCCGTGCACTTCACCGCGGGCGAGTACGAGCACGTGTGGAGAAACGATCCCGAGGCGCTGCAGGCCGTCGCCGCACTGTTCACTGCCGCACAGCGATTCGAGTGCACCACCCAGCCCGACGGCGGGCACAACCTCAGCCTCGGCCACACCGCCGCGGCCTACCACCTGAGCGTGCTGTCGTTCCTCGAGGAGTGCATCGCCGGACGCCGCCACGGCACCGATTCCGAAGGAGGTGCGTGACATGACCGCCGTCGACACCGCGCAACTGCTCATCCGCCTGATCCTCGGCGCCACGATGATCGCGCACGGCGTCAACCACTGGCTCGGCGGCGGACGCATCGACGGCACCGCCCGCTGGTTCAGCGGTCTCGGACTGCGACGCGGCACGCTGCAGGCGTGGGCGAGCGTCGTCACCGAGATCGGCGCCGGCCTACTGCTCGTCCTCGGACTGCTGACGCCGCTCGCCTGCGCCGCCGTCGTCTCCGTCATGGTCGTCGCCGGCTTCCTGGCGCACCGGCCGAACGGCTTCTTCGTCTTCCGTGAGGGCTACGAGTACGTCCTGGTGCTCGCGGTCGTCGCGGTGGCCCTCGCCATGCTCGGTCCGGGAGCGGCGTCCGTGGACGACGTCGCAGGCATCTCCGCCGTCGGCTGGGCCGGCGGCGGGATCGCGCTCGGCGTCGGGGTCGTCGCGGCCGCCGGCCTGATCGCCGTCTTCTGGCGGCCGGAACCCACCGAACCCGTGTGCACCAAAACCGAAGTGGAGGCACAGTGATGTCGGACAGCGGGACGCTTCGCGTCGGCTTCATCGGACTCGGACTGCAGGGCGCACCGATCGCCCGCCGCATCGTCGAGAGCGGACACGAGACGACACTGTGGGCGCGCCGACCGGAATCCCTCGAGCCGTTCGCCGACACCGCCGCGAAGACCGCCGGCACGCCTGCCGAACTCGCGGCGGCCAGTGACGTGGTGTGCCTCTGCGTGATCGCCGACGACGACGTGCGGCAGGTGGTGACGGGACACGACGGCGTGCTGCCCGGACTCGCACCGGGCGGGGTGATCGTGGTGCACAGCACCATCCACCCGGACACCTGTCGCGAGCTCGCGGAACTCGCCGAGGCACAGGGTGTTTCCTTCGTCGACGCGCCGGTGAGCGGCGGTCCCGTCGCCGCGGCCGAGGGTCGGCTCCTGGTGATGGCGGGGGGCGACACCGACGTGGTCGAACGGTGCCGGCCGGTGCTCGAGACGTACGCCGGGCCGCTGGTCCATCTCGGCGGTGTCGGCTCGGGTCAGGTCACCAAGCTGCTCAACAACCTGCTCTTCACCGCCAACCTCTCCACCGCGTACAGCACCTTCACGCTCGGGGAGTCGCTCGGCGTGGACCCGGCGAAACTGGGTGAGGTCATCACGCACGGCACCGCCGACAGTTTCGCACTCGGCCGGGTGGTCGGCGCGGGGATCAGCCTCGACCGCATCGCGACCCATGCCGGGGAACTGCTGCGCAAGGATGTCACCCTGATCGCCGATCTCGCGGAAAGTGCTGCGGCCCAGCCGGGAATCGTGCTCACCGCCGCCGACGCCACCCTCGACCTGATGGGGCGTCGGCGATGACCGCCCACCGAACCCGAACGATGACGATCGGGTTCGTCGGCGCGGGACGAATGGGTGCACCGATGGTGCGCCGCCTCGTCGGAGCGGGCCACGCGGTGCGCGTACTCGCGCGCACCGCCGACAAGGGTTCCGCCGTCACCGCTCTCGGAGCGACACCGGTCTCCGGCACGGCGGCCGTCGCCGAGGACGCCGACCTGGTCGTCGTGTGCGTGTTCACCGACGACCAGGTGCAGCGGGTGTGCCTCGACGGTCCGTTGCTCACCGAGATGACACCCGGCTCCACGCTCGTCCTGCACACCACCGGCAGTCCTCGGACGGCCGAGGCGGTCGCGGCGCGGGCGCGACTGCACGACGTGCACGTCATCGACGCCCCGGTGAGCGGTGGACCGCACGACATCGCCGCCGGCACGCTCACCGTGTTCGTCGGCGGCGACACCGCGGTGGTCGACCGCGCCCGGCCTGCGCTGACGGCGTATGCCGATCCGGTACTGCCCGTCGGTCCGGTCGGCAACGGGCAGCGGGTCAAACTCGTCAACAACGCCCTGTTCGCCGCGAACATCGGCCTCCTCGCCGAAGCCGTCCGTCTCTCGGGGCAACTCGGCGTCGACGAGCAGAGCCTCTTGTCCGCACTCCCCCACGCCAGCGGCGCCAGCCGAGCGCTGGCCGGAGTGGCGGGGCGCGGATCGGTGTCGGCCTTCACCGAATCCGTCGGCGACTTCCTCCGCAAGGACATCGATGTCGTACGCAAGACCGTCGCCGACCTCGGCGGTGCGTTGGGCGTCCTCGACGACGCCATCGACGCCCAGTCGTCCCCCCCGCTGATCCCGCCCCCGGGTGAGGGGAACCCCCGCCCGGTCTGACCGGCTGTGCACTGGTCCCCGATAGTTGGACCGTCGAACTAGAACCCTAGGCGGCGATGGCCTGGGCCCGGTATCGCACCGGGCTCAGGCCGTTGAGGGTGGTCGAAATCCGTTCGGTGTTGTACCAGTGGATGTACATGTCGATCTCGGCGGCCAGCGCCTCGATGTCGTGGAAGTGGATGCGGTGGAACATCTCTTCCTTGAGATGACCGAAGAAGTTTTCGATCATCGCGTTGTCGAGGCAGTTTCCCTTCCGCGACATCGACTGCCGCGCCCCGGCCTCATCGAGAAGTCGCCGCCACGACCGGTGCTGATACTGGAAACCCTGATCGGAATGGACCAACAGACCGACCGTGTCCTCGACCGACTCCAACGCGGCCTCGAGACTGGTGTTGGTCAACTCCAACGTCGGGGACGGGCCCAGCGTGTAGGAGATGATCTGTCGGTCGAACAGGTCCATCACCGGCGACAGGTACAGCTTGCGGTCACCGACCCGGAACTCGGTCACATCGGTCACCCATACGCGATTCGGTGCGGGCGTGGCGAATTGGCGGTCGAGCAGGTTCGCGGCGATGTGTCCGACCTGGCCCCGGTACGAGATGTGTCTGCGGCGACGTACCCGGCACACCAACGCGAGCTTGCGCATCAGCGTGAGCACCGTCTTCTTCGCCACCCGGTGGCCCGCACCGATCAACTCCTGGTGGACCCGACGGTGCCCGTACCGGCCCCGGTTGCGCTCGAACACCTCCCCGATCGCAGCCTCGAGCTCGGCCCGCGGATCGGGCCTGCCCAGTCGGGTCTGATGGTAGAAGAACGTGGAGCGGGCCAACCCCGCCACCTCGAGCAGCACCGCGAGACGATGATCCGCCTTGAGAGCAATGATGGCCCGCACCTTCAGGACCGTTCCCGCGCCCTCAAGGCACGCACTTTTCCCAGGTATGCCACCTGCGCACGCAGCACCTCGTTCTCGCGACGCAACCGTTCGAGCTCGTCCCCGTCTGGCGCGCCGGCGGGTTTCGGTGGCCGCCCGACCTGCTTGGGTCGCAGTCCGTCCTCGCCGTCGGCGCGGTATCTGCGCACCCACACCTCGACCTGTTTCGGTGACGCCAGGTCGTACTCACGCGCCAGATCGAGTTTCGCTTCGCCCGCGAGGTAACGGCGCACCACCTCGAGTTTCACCTCGAACGTGTACGACCGCCTGTTCGAGCGATTGGTCACCAGAGCTCCTGTTCGACGAACCAGCCACCGGTCGTAGACCCGTCTGATCGACGACCGACTCGCGTCCAATTCTCTCGCGACCCGACGATCACCCCAACCCGCCTCGAACAACGCGACCGCCTGCGCCCGCTGCTGCTCGGTCAACGAACTACGTGCATCCATACAGCTGCTCCCAAGAAGTCGGAACCGAATTTCTCAGTCCAACTTCCGGGGACCAGTGCACACTGGGTTCCCCTCACCCGAAAGGCGGGGCTGGGGTTGGTGGTGGGTCACCAGCGGTTGCGGACCTGTTCGGCGAATCCGAGCAGGTCGCGAACTTCGACGCGGCTGCCGTCGTCGAGGACGACGTGCCCCGAGTAGCGCCCGAACACCTGATGCTGGATCGACGCGAGAACCTTCAGATCGGTCGTGGCGGCGCGGTCGAGGATCGGCGTGAACGTCATCTCGAAACGCCCGTCGTTGCTGGTGAAGGTCCAGTCGGCGCCGTCGTACGTGCCGACGGGCAGGTGGAACGTCACCTCGTCGAGTTTGTGCCCGACGCCACCCGAGAACACGATGTTCTCGGTGGCCGCGGAGGTGTCGCCGAATCCGTGTCCGATGTTGAAGCCGAACGGCTGCCCGTCGACGATTCCCGACGCCGATCCCCAGTACCAGGTGTTGTCGTAGGTCCACACGCCACGGCCCCAGTCGAAGGCGCCGAAGGCGCTCTCGGGGTCGAATCGGATGGTGTCGTCGCCGACGGTGATCTCGCCGCTCGCGGGCAGGCAGTTGATCTTCTGGTTGTAGTAGAACGCCTTCGGCGCGTCCGGGAACGGTGTCGCGATCACCATCCGGTCCATCGTCGGTTGCGCGAGGACGAGCTCACCCCGCAGACCGCGACCGCCTCCGAAACGGGGATGGTCCACGGTGAGGATGCGGCCCGCTGCCGTGTGTCGGTACTCGAGGAGCAGTCCGCGGTGCTCGGCCCGCACGTCGCCGGAGTCGGCGCTCGCCGGCAGGCGCAGTCGTCCCAGCGGAAACGGCGTCATCACGTTCTCGGTGGTCTCGGTGCGTGCCCCGAAGTCCAGCCACGACACCCCCAACAGACCCATGTAGCCGTTGTCCGCAACGGTCAACGCCAGACCGTGATCGGGAGTCAGGACGCAGTAGTAGTCCCACTCCTTGATCCGGAGCCGGTTCGCGGCGACCGCGCTCCGGTCGTAGCGGCGCACCTCGGTCCGTGCCCACCCGGACCGGTCGAGCCGACCGTGGTGGTCGAGGAGGTCGCCGGCCGTCAGTTCGCGCTGCACGGCTAGCGGCGCGCGAAGCGGCCGGCCGACGCCTGGTCACGCGGCTTCATGACGATCTGATCGAGGTTCACGTGCGAAGGCCGGGACGCGACGAACCCGATCACCTCGGCGACGTCCGCCGCAACCAGTGGCGTGATGCCCTCGTACACCTTCGCCGCGCGGTCCTCGTCGCCGTCGAACCGGACGAGCGAGAACTCCGTCTCGACGGCGCCCGGGGCGATCTCGGTCAGACGCACCGGCAACCCGAGCAGTTCGCCACGAAGGGTGCGGTGCAGCACGGCCTGGGCGTGCTTCGCGGACGTGTATCCGGACCCGTTGTCGTAGGCCTCGAGTGCCGCGACCGAGGTGATGGTGACGATCAGCCCGTCACCGGAGTCGATCAGCTTCGGCAGCAGTGCGCGGGTGACGCGCAGGGTGCCCAGCACGTTGGTCTCCCACATCCAGCGCCAGTCGTCGAGGTCGGCGTCGAGGACGGACGCCAGTCCCTTCGCGCCGCCGGCGTTGTTGACCAGCACGTCGACGCGCGGCACGACCGCGGCGAACGCGTCGACGGAGTCCTCGTCGGTGACGTCGAGTTCGAGGGCGGTGCCACCGATGTCGTTCGCGAGACGTTCGAGGCGGTCGAGGCGACGGGCGCCGACGACGACGTGGAAGCCCTGCGCGGCCAGTGTCCGGGCGGTCGCCTCGCCGATTCCCGAGCTCGCTCCGGTGACGACGGCGACAAGTGCATCAGGCGAAATGGTCATGTCCTCAGCCTATGCGGCGGCGCCGCTCGCGCGTGGATTGCGGGTGTCTCGACCCGTGCACCACGCGCGAGCGGCGACGCTGACGTTCAGTCGGCGGCGAACTCGGCTTCGCGTTCGATCGCGCGGACCGCGGCGGGTGGGACGCCGACGGGACCTGGGGAGTAGGTCACCGACCGCAGGCCGCCCGTGTACCGGAACGGGCCGCGGCGCTCCCGCAGTGCCCACGACACCGGCCCGCGGGCATCGACGCCGACGGAGATGCCGGTCCACGGCGCCATGCCGACCAGCTGCACCTGCCCGAGCAGTTGTGCGACGTCCTCCCCGTCGACGCGGATCGTGAAGTCCCACCGCAGTCGTGGAGCCACGACGGTGGCCACCTCGATCACCCGGGCGCCCTGCGGGAGCGGCCCCGCGTCGACAGAGGTGTAGCGGCCGTAACTGTTGACACCGAAGACCAGGTGACCGTCCTCGACGTACAGCAGGTAGCCGCCCTGTGGGTCACCGTGGGCGACGAGCACGCCCTCGTCACCCGGCGCGTATCCGTCGAGTTCGGCGCGAATGTCGAAGTCCCGGAACGCGATCAGTTTCGACGACCGGTACCGCTCCAGGGTCGGTGTGCCGGGCAGGATTCGCACGGGACGCGCCAGCGCCTGCTCGGCGGGCCTGCGGGTGACCAACGCGGCCGGGGTGACGAGCGGGAAGACGGTGTTCGCCCACGCCGAGTCGTCCCAGGCCGCGGCCAGTTCCGCGACCTTCTCCGGATGGAGATCCGCGACGTCGTGGATCTCGGTCGGATCGGTGCGCACGTCGAACAGCTGCCAGCGCGGGTCGTCGACGTTCGCCCCGGGATGGAGCGCGAGCAGTTTCCACCCGTCCCGGTAGAACCCGCGGTTGCCGACCATCTCGGTGTACTGCTCCGTGTGCCCGCTGTCCGCCTCCGGGTCGCGGAGCAGATCGGACGCGTCCACGCCGTCGAAAGTCTTGACGGGCAGCCCCTGTCGCTCGGTCGGCACGTCGACACCGGCGAGCGCGAGCAGCGTCGGGGCCAGGTCGGTGACGTATGCGAACTGGTCCCGGACGCCGTTGTCCCCGGACTCCCTGCGCAGGCCCGCCGGCCACGACAGCACGAACGGAACCCGGACACCACCCGCGAACGACTGCCCCTTGTAGAATCGGAACGGGGTGTTCGACGCCTGACCCCAGCCGCGCGGATAGTGCACGCCCAGCTTCGCCGACCCGATCAACGCCTCGTCGTGTGGAACGTCGCGCTCCCACGCGGGGTCCGGGACGTGCGCGAACTCGGCGAAGTAACTGCGGGTTCCCTCGGCGCCGCCCTCGGCCGTGCCGCCGTTGTCGGAGGTGAAGACGACGATGGTGTTGTCGAGTTCGCCGAGTTCCTCGATGGTGTCGAGAACCCGGCCGACGGACTGGTCGACCGAGTCGACCATCGCCGCGTACACCTCCATGTACCGCGCGAAGCGCCCTTGCTGTTCGGCGGTCAGCGAATCCCATGCGGGAACGTCGTAGCCCGGCTCCGAGTTGCTCGGAGCCGCCTGGGTTCCGGGAGGGAAGAGTCCCTGCGCGAGCTGCGATGCGAAGCGGTTCTCCCGCACCGTGTCCCAGCCCTGCGCGTACCTGCCGCGGTACTTGTCGATGTCCGAGTCCTTGGCCTGCAGCGGACCGTGCATCGCCACGTGCGCGAAGTACAGGAAGAACGGTTTGTCCGGTTCGTGGGCGCGCAGGTCCTTCAGGTACGTGACGGCCTTGTCGGTGAGATCGTCGGTGAGGTAGTAGCCCTCCGGGTACTCGTCGACGTCGACGGCGGAGTTGTCCGAGACCAGCTGGTTCGGGTGGAAGAACGAGTTGAGCCCCTCCAGTGACCCGTAGTAGCGGTCGAATCCGCGCTGTGTGGGCCACGAGTCACGGCCGGATCCGGGGCGGATGTTCGCGTCCCGCACGAGATGCCACTTGCCGACGGCGTAGGTGGCGTAGCCGCCCGCTCGCAGGATCTCCGGGAGCGTCTGGGTGTCGTCGGACAGTTCCAGCCGGAGTCCGGGGAAACCGGGGTCGGCATTGGCGACGAAACCGTAACCGGCGCGGTGCGGGTTCACGCCGGTGAGCAGTGCTGCGCGGGAGGGTGAGCACAGCGGTGTGGTGTGGTAGTTCGTCAACCGGACGCCGGAGGCGGCGAGGCGGTCCAGGTTGGGGGTCTCGATCTCGGAGCCGAACGGGCCGATGTCGCTGTATCCCATGTCGTCGATGACGACGACGACGATGTTGGGGGAACCCGTTGTCGCCGAGACCGTTTCGGGCCACGCGGGCGTCGAGTCGTCGGCGGTTCGGCCGACGTGGCCGGTGAAGCCCTCGTAGCCACGGGCGTGCGGAGGGACGGTCATCAGGCCTCGATCAGGGCGGGGTTGTCGATGGGTGAGAAGTGCGATGCGTCGCCGGAGACGATCCGGCTGCGCTCTCCGTGAATGTTCACCGGGACGTCGCCGGCGAGGGTGATCCGCGTCAGGCGCCTGCGCTGGCCGTCGTAGTCGTCGATCGCGTAGTGCTGGGTCGCGCGGTTGTCCCAGATCGCGACGTCACCCGCCTCCCAGTTCCATCGGGTCGTGTTCTCGAGCTTGGTGACTCGCGCCTGCAGCAGTTGGAAGAGGGCCTGGGACTCGGTGCTGCCGAGGCCGACGAAGTTCTTGACGAAGTGTCCGAGCAGCAGGGTGCGCTCGCCGGTCTCGGGGTGCACGCGGACCACGGGATGCTGCGTCTCGTAGTAGGTCGACTGGAACTCGCGGCGGTATTCCTCGGAGTTCGCGTCGAGTGCCTCGGTCGTCTGTGCGGAGTAGTCGTAGACGTTCGTGTGGGTCGCCCACAGGTTCTCGACGAGGGCCTTCAGGGGCGCCGGCAGCGCCTCGTAGGCGGCGGTGGTGGACGCCCAGGTGGTCGAGCCGCCGTAGGTGGGCAGTACCTCTGCGCGCAGGATCGACGCCTTCGGAATCCGGTCGACGAAGGTCACGTCGGTGTGCCAGCTGTTGGCGCGGCCGTACTCGGAGTCGATCGGGAGGATCTTCTCGCCCTTGGAGGTGACGGTCGGGTGCGCGGTGGTCGGCTCGCCGAGCAACCGGGCGAACTCGTACTGGGACTCCTCGGTCAGGTGGTGCTGGCCGCGGAAGAAGACGACCTTGTGCTCGAGGAGGGCCTTGCGGATCAGGGCCACACCGGCGGGGTCCAGGTCGGCGCCGAGGGTGATGCCGTCGATGCGGGCACCGATGTGGGCGCCGAGCCTGGCGACCGTCGGTGTGCTGGTCTCGCTCGTTCCGGCTGCGAAATCGATGGACATGATGGACCTTTCGTCGTCGCGGTGGGGCGTTCGCTGTGGATCCATGCAACCGGTCCGGTCTCCGGGTGCCCAGATTTTCGGTCACCGTGATTCGTTCTCCTGCGTTTCGGGGGGAATCGATTCCGGGTGGTTCACCCGGGATTCCGGGGTGCCCGATCCGTATTTCCCCTCGAACTTCGGGAAATGCGGACGCTATTTCCCCTCCGTCCCAGGAGAATTCACGTAATTCCCCGGCTTGTCCGGACATTGGCACGGGTGCTACCTTGGCGCCATGACTTTCGGCCGGCCCACCCCGATGCGGGTCACGTATGTGACCGCCGCACTGGGATCTCGCCTGCCCCTTGCTCGGGAACTCTGTTGTTCCCTCCGCGGTATCTGTAGCTGAACGCGCTGCTCTTCCCCCGCACGTCCGTCTCCCGGTAGGGAGTCGGACGCGTCGGTGTCCACCCGATTCCGTGTGCCCCCGTGATCCGCGGGGTGCCCACTCGGCGACGCCTCGGGCCGTTCTTCCGGCAGCGTTCCTCCACCGTGTAGGCATGTCCCGCCAGGGACGAAGCGCAAGGAACCCGTGTGACCATCACCGCCCTGACCTCGACGTCCCACCCCCGTTCGACCGTGCGCCGCGCCGTCCGCGGGGCCGCACGCCGCCCCGCTGCGTCGGCGCTGGTCGTGCCTCCGCAGTTGCGGATCTCCGACGTGCCCGCGGCAGCGGTGTTCCGGGTGGCGTGCGCGCAGGGTCCCATCTCCCGCGACATCGCCGCGAAGGCCACCGGACTGAGCACTGCCACCGTCAACCGTCAGGTCGCGGCGCTGCTAGGGGAAGGACTGCTCCGCGAGCGCGCCGACCTGACCGCCTCCGGCGTCGTCGGCCGGCCCCGGGTGCCTTTCGAGGTGAATCACGAGCCGTATCTCACGGTCGGGGTTCACATCGGTGCTGCGGTCACCGGAATCGTCGCCAGCGACCTGCGGGGACGCATCCTCGGTGCGGTCGAGATCCCGACGCCGACCGGCCCGCAGGAACTGGCGCTGGCACAGATCACGCGCAGCGCTCGTCTGTTCCTCGGACGTTGGCACCGGCGACGCCCCCTGTGGGTCGGCGTCGCGCTCGGTGGCCGGGTGGACGCCGCCTCGGGTCGTGTCGACCACCCGCGCCTGGGATGGACCGAGGCCGCGGTCGGCGACGTCATCGGCGGCGGGCTCGGTCTTCCGGTGTCGGTGGCGGGTCACGTCGAGGCGATGGCGGCCTCGGAACTCCTGCTCGCGCCGCAACGGCCCGGCGACACCGCGGCCGAGGGCGCCAGCCTGTACTTCTACACCCGCGAAACCGCCGGAGTCGCACTGACACTCGACGGTCGCGTGCACACTCCGTCCAGCGGACCGGGCTCGATCGCGCACCTTCCCACCGGCTCGGACGCGATCTGCGTCTGTGGTGCACGGGGATGCCTGGAGGCGACCGTCGGCGACCGCGCCGTCACCGATGCGGCCGTCGCCGCGGGCATCGTCGACTCGCGGGACGCGGGCATCGCAGGCGTCTACCGCGCCGCGACGGCCGGCTCGCTCGCCGCGCACGAACTGCTCGTCGAACGGGCCCGCGTCCTCGGCCGGACCGTGGCGATGCTGCACGACCTGTTCAACCCGGACCGTGTCATCCTCGGCGGCCAGGCGTTCACCGAGTACCCGGCCGGGATTCCGCACGTCGCGGAGGCGTTCTCGAGAACGTCGCGTCTGGCGCGCAAGGACATTCGTATCACCGGATTCGGCAATCGGGTCCAGGAGTTCGCGGCGGGTGTCGTCTCGCTCAGCTCCCTCCACTCCGATCCCCTCACCTCTATTCGAAGGACTTCCGTTCAGTGAGCAAGACATCTCTTCACGTGGCCCTCGACCGGCGGACCTTCTTCCGCGGCGCCGGCCTGACCGCCGTGGCCGTCCTGGGGACCGGTTTGCTCGGTGCCTGCTCGTCCGCGGTGGGGGAGCAGAGCGCAGCCGCCACCGGGGCGGCGGATCCGGTTCGCGGTGGCACCCTCAAGGCCGGAATCGGTGAGGACGTGCTGCCCGCGACGTTCCTGACGAACACGTCCGGTGCGACGACCGTCATCGGCCTCGCCTACGACAGCCTGATCTCCTACCCGCACGACAAGGTCGAGCCGCAGCCCCGGCTGGCAACCGGGTGGACACTCGCTCCCGACGGGCTCTCGCTCACCCTCGACCTGCGCGACGACGTCACCTTCCACAGTGGGCGCCCCTTCACCTCCAAGGACGCCGAGTTCTCGATTCGCACCTACGCCGACCCCAAGTGGACCGCGCAGCTGCGCAGCACGGCGGCGGCCGTCACCGGCTTCGACACCTCCGATCCGCATCGGCTGGTCCTCACCTTCGCGCATCCACTGGGCAACGTCTTCGACCTGCTCGACACCGTCCCGATCCTCGACAGCGAGACCATCGACAAGCTCACGGCGGGTGAGGCTTTCATCGGCACCGGCCCGTTCAGGCTGACCGCCCGGGTGCCGAGCACGTCGCTGACCTTCGAGCGGAACGAGAACTACTGGATCCCCGAGCGGCCGTACCTCGACCGTGTCGAGGTGTCGGTGATCCCCGACGCCCAGGCGTTGCTGAGTTCCCTCAAGTCGGGGCAGGTCCAGATCGCCGGCGGGCTGAACTACCGCGACGTCGAGACGATCGGCACAACCGCCGGATTCCAGGCCATTCCGCTCGAGGGCGCCGAACTGCAGGTGTACGTCGGCACGAACGTCACCAATCCTGCGCTCGCGGACGTGCGGGTGCGCAAGGCGATCGCGTACGCCCTCGATCGGGAGCGCATCGTCAGCGAGGTGTTCCGCAGCTCGGGCTACCCGGTGAACCTGCCGTGGCCGAAGTCCTCGCCGGCGTACGACGAGGCCCGCAATTCCACGTACACGCGCGACATCGCGAAGGCGAAGCAGGTTCTGGCGGAATCCGGTGTCGCCGTGCCGAACCTGACGTTGTCCTACGGCGCGGGCAACCCGTTCTACGAGGCCACCGCTCAGATCGTCCAGGCGAACCTCGCCGAGATCGGGATTCCGACGACACTCGATCCGCAGGAGTACGCGTCCTTCGTCAAGAACCTGATCGGCGCCCAGTTCCCGGGGCTGTGGGTGACGTTCCACTCCTGGGCGCAGTACGTGCCTTCGACGCTGACGGTCAGCGCCTACCCGTTCAACGCCCGCAAGAATGCCTCCCGCTTCGACAGTCCCGCGTACATCGCCGCCGCCGACGCCGCCTGGCAGGTGCCGGACGGCTTCAGCGACCAGGCGGTCGCCGCGTACGGCGCGGTCAGCGACCAGTTGCTGGAGAACCTCTTCCTGATCGAGGTCGGCGTCATCTACAACCAGTACGCCGCCGCGGCGACCGTGCAGGACGTGGGGTGGACGAAGCGGTCCGAGATCCAGTTGACGAACACCTACCTGGCCTGACCCGAGAGAGGAGACCGTCGTGGTGCGCTATCTCGTGCATCGGGTGCCGTCCGCAGTCGCGGTCCTCGTGCTGGCCTCGTTGCTGATCTTCTTCGTCCTCCGGCTCGTTCCGGGTGATCCGGCGACCACCCTCGCCGGACCGGACGCGTCGCCGGAATCGATTGCCGCCGTGCGGCACTCGCTCGGGTTGGACAAGTCCGTCCCGGCCCAGTACATCGCCTGGATCGGGGGTGTACTGACGTTCGACCTCGGCCGGTCGTACGTCCTCGGCGGCCAGATCGCCGACCTCGTCGGGGATGCCCTGCTCAACACGGTGGTGCTGACGGCGGCGGCCCTGTTGCTGGCTCTCGTGGTCAGCCTGGTGCTGTCGGTCGCGGTGGTCGTCTGGCCGACCCGGTGGCTGACCGGGCTGGTCGCCGCGTTCAACACGCTCGCCGTGGCGCTGCCCACCTTCGTCACGGGTGTGCTGCTGGTACTGGTGTTCGCGGTGCTGCTGCCGCTGCTCCCGTCCGGCGGCGTGCCGCCGGACGGGTTCTGGGCCCGGCCCGACATCTCCGTGCAGTACCTGGCGTTGCCGACGGTCTGCCTCGGCCTGCCGGTCGCTGCCGCGCTGACCCGGTTCCTCACCGAGGCGCTGCGCACCGAGATGCGCCAGCCGTACATCCTCACGGCCCGGGCGCTCGGAGTGTCCCGGTGGAACCTGGTGACCCGCAGCGCGCTCCGCAACGCACTGCCGACGATGCTGACCATCCTCGGTCTGCAGACCGGGCAGCTGCTCGGCGGCGCGGTGCTCGTCGAGGCGATCTTCGCGTGGCCCGGAATCGGACAGCTGATCGAGCAGGGCATCAGCCGTCGCGACTACCCGGTGGTGCAGGTGCTGCTGCTGATCGCGGTGTCGGTGTTCGTGATCGTCCAACTGGCGACGGACGTCGCGCACGCCTACCTGGATCCGCGGATCCGGATCGGAGGACGGTCGTGAGCGTGTCCGGAACGGAAACCGGTGCCCTCGCCGAGGTGATCGCTCCCGGCCGGGCGCTGCCCGACCCACCGCGGCGACGGCGCCCGACGCTCACCGCGCTGACCCGCGGCCAGGGGCTCGTCGGTGTGCTGCTGGTCGCGAGCGTGGCCGCCGTCGGGCTGCTGGCGCACTGGATCGCGCCGTTCGACCCGAACCAGCAGATCCCCGGAGCCAACCTCCTCGGCCCGAGCGCGGACCACTGGTTCGGCACCGACGAGGTCAACCGGGACGTGTACTCGCGTGTCCTGCACGGAATCCGGATCAACCTGCAGATCATCCTCATCGCGGTGCCGATCGGTGCGCTCGTCGGTTCGTTGCTCGGCCTCGTCTCGACTCTGCACCCGGTGGCGGACGTCGTCGCGCAGCGACTGTTCGACGTGGTGCTCGCGTTCCCGGCGCTCATCCTGGCGATCGCGCTGGCGGCCATCGTCGGCCCGGGCGCGCTGACCGTCGGCGTCGTCATCGTCGTCGCGGAGATTCCGATGTTCGGCCGCACGGTCCGAACCCAGGTGCTCCGGATCCGTGAGCTGCCGTACGTGGAGGCGGCCGAGGTGATCGGCGCCTCCCGCTGGTGGACGCTGCGCACCCACGTGCTACCCAACGCGGCCGAGCCGCTCGCGGTGCAGCTCGCGCTGTCGATGTCGGTCGCGGTGTTCGTCGAGTCCGCCATGAGCTTCATCGGCATCGGCGTGCGCCCACCCGAGCCGTCGCTCGGATCGATCGTCGCCGACGCCGTCCCGAACCTGGACGCCAACCCGATGTTCGCGATCGGCCCGCTCGCGGTCATCGCGGCGCTGGTGCTCGGCTTCCTGCTCATCGCGCAGGCCCTCGGGTCCGCCCGCCGCACCTGACTTCACCCACGGTTCCCCGATGTCACCTCTGCTCACACAGCGACACCGAATGTGACATTCGGGAACCCTCCCGACAGGAGTACACCACGATGACCGAGAAGATCCTCGACATCGAGAACCTCACCATCCGGTTCGGCGCCGACGCGGACCCGGTGGTCACCGAGCTCGATCTCGCCGTCGCGGCCGGCGAGATCGTCGCGCTGGTCGGAGAATCGGGCTCCGGCAAGTCGATGACCGCGAAGGCCGTGCTGGGACTGTTGCCCGACGGTGCCGCGGCGACCGGGTCCGTCCGGCTCGGCGGCGACCAGATCGTCGGTGCCGCGGAACCCGAGCTCGCGCGACTGCGCGGCACCCGAGCCGCGATGGTCTTCCAGGAACCGCAGACGGCGCTGAACCCGGTGCAGAAGGTGGGCTGGCAGATCACGCAGGCGCTGCGGGCACACGGCAGGGTCTCCCGCCCCGACGCCCGCGCCCGCGCGGTGGAACTGTTGCGGCTGGTGGAGATTCCGGATCCGGAACTGCGCGTCGACTGGTATCCGCACCAGCTGTCCGGCGGTCAGAAGCAGCGGGTGGTGATCGCACTGGCACTGTCCGGGAACCCGGACCTGCTCATCGCGGACGAGCCGACCACCGCACTCGACGTCACGGTGCAGGCCGAGATCCTCACCCTCCTGCGGTCACTGCGCGACGAGCGGGGGACCGCCATCCTGTTGATCACCCACAACATGGGGGTGGTCGCGGACATCGCCGAGCGCGTCGTGGTGCTGCGCCGCGGGGAACTGGTCGAGGAGCGCGGCGTCCACGACCTGTTCGCCGCGCCTCGCGAGCGCTACACGAGGCAGCTGCTCGCGGCCGTGCCGCGGCTGCCCGACGGCGGTGCCGACGTGCCCGCGGCGGAGACGTCCACGGCGGCGCCGGTGCTCGCGATCCGCGAACTCGACGTGGTCTTCCCGGCACGCCTCGGCAACGACGAGTTCCATGCGCTGCACTCGGTGAGCCTGGACGTCGGGGCGGGCGAGGTGCTCGGCCTGGTGGGCGAATCCGGTTCCGGCAAGACCACTCTCGGTCGGACGGCGCTCGGTGTCGTGAAGGCGACGTCCGGCACGGTGACCTTCGACGGCACCGACCTGACCACGGCGTCCGCCCGCGACCTGCGGTCGCTGCGTCGCGGCATGTCGCTCGTGCACCAGGACCCGGCGGCCTCGCTCGATCCGAGGCGGAGCATCGCCGACTCGATCGGCGAGCCCCTCGTCGTGCATCGCGCCGCCTCGGGTGCGCTGCTGCGCGCCCGGGTCGAGGAGCTGCTCGACTCGGTGCGACTGCCGCGCGCGTTCGCCGATCGACGACCGTCGGAACTGTCCGGTGGACAGCGTCAGCGGGTCGCGCTGGCACGCGCGCTGGCGCTGGCGCCGCGACTGCTCGTCGCCGACGAACCCACCAGCGCGCTGGACGTGTCGGTGCAGGCGGAGGTGCTGGAGCTGTTCGCCGATCTGCGGGAGGAGTACCGCTTCGCGTGCCTGTTCATCAGCCACGACCTCGCCGTGGTGCACCAGATCGCCGACCGGGTCGCTGTGCTGCGTCACGGTGCGGTCGTCGAGACCGGCCCCACGGCCGACGTGTTCGGCCGGCCGCGCGACGAGTACACGCGCGGCCTGCTCGCGGCGGTGCCCGCGCCGGACCCGGAGGTGCAGCGTCGGCGTCGTGAGGGGGAGTCGGTGGCGCTGTCCGCCGTCGGCTGACGCGACCCGTCAGGTCGTGAGGACGGCCTGCGACTGGGTCACCTGTGCCACGAGGCGCCCCTCGTCGTCGCGGACGTCGACGGACACCGCGATCGTGGGGCGTCCGACGTGCAGAGGGCGCGCGGTCGCTGTCACGGTGCCGGCGCGAACACCGCGGGTGAACACGGTGCTCGAACTCGTCGTCGACGTCATGGCGCCCGGAGGGAGGTTCAGGAACGCGCAGACGGCGCCCACGCTGTCCGCCAGCGTCATCACCGCGCCGCCGTGCAGCGCGGCGCCTGCGGTGGTCCGGTGGTCGTCCCAGTCGAGCGTCCCGACCGTCTCCTCGGGCCCCGCGGCGGTGAGCGCGACCCCGGTGTGTACGGCGAACGGCATCGAGGCCAGCAGATCGTCGAGGTTCATGGGTCCGATGGTAGGGCGGAATCAGGGCCCTGCCTGTGAGGCCGCGGCGGTCGGATTCAGGTCCGCCGTCGTCAGCGGATGCGCGGGCGGGTGGTCGACCACGACCGTGCGGCTGACCGTGAGGTCCGCGGCGACGTGCAGGAGTTCGCCCGACGCGAGGGGTCTCCATCCCGGGTTCTCGTCCATCGGCTCGCTCGCCACCACGACGGCGGGCGCGGCACCCAGATCGCCGGACCGGACCCTGACGGTACCGGCCGCGCTCGCGTGCTCCAGGTGGCGCCCGACGTCGCCGCCGCGTTCGAGGACGAACAGTTGATGGGTGTCGGGGTAGCGCACCGCCCACATCTCGGTCGCCGTGGTCAGCACCAGGTTCGCGGCGAGCACCGGCACCTCGTCGGCCACCCACCGCAGCGCTGCGCCGATACCGGCGGTGACGTCGCCGCACGCGTCGATGTGCTTGGTGATCAGCGCGAACAGGCGTTCGGAGTCGGTGTCGCCGTGGACGAGCGACAGGTACGGCCCCAGTTCGGAATCCAACGTCGGCAGGTCCTCGAGGACACCGTTGTGGGCGAAGATCCGGTTGCGCTGGGTGAACGGGTGTGTGTTGGCCTCCGTGAGGCCGCCCGTCGACGCGTAGCGGATGTGCGCGACGAAGGTCGACGACTCGCGTTCCCTGGCCTCGGTCGCGAACGCCGGATCGCGGTACGCGGCGAGTGGTTGCTTCTCGATCAGGGGATCACCGGCGGCGGTGAAGGTGCCGAGTCCGGTGCCGTCCGGTTCGCGTCTGCTCTGCGCGGCGAGGCTGTCGGAGGCATCGAGCAGCCAGAACGTGGCCCGCACCCGGGCCGGTGCACTGGACATCGCGAAGAGCCGGCACATGTCTCCACGGTAGGGGCAGACCCGGCGCAGCGCTGCGCATTCGGATGCCGAGGGCGGTTCGGTGGTTCATCGCATCAGGAAAAAGCGGTTGCACGCGCTGCTACCGTTGATTTCAGCGGTGACTTCGGGAGTCCGCCGCGCGGAGACCGATCGAGGTGTGTTGATGACTGTCGTGGCGACCGCTGCCGTGTGCAGCGCCCGGACCATCCTCGATTCCCGGGTCTCCTTCTGATCCACACCCGTCGTTCTCCGCTGTCGCGGAGTCGTGCCTCGGCGTGTGCTCTCCGAGAGACCCCTTCACAAAGGTCTCCATCTTGTTTCACACATCTGATTCCGAACACATCACGTCCAACTCGTCCGACCGCGACCTGACTCTCGCCGACCACGGCTGGGACGCGGAGCGCGAGCGCTCCTTCACCCGTCTCCGAGCGGCAGGGCTGGTCCCCGGACGCGTCGTGCGGGCCGAGCGTGGCCTCTGCCACGTCGTCACCGAATCCGGACCGGCTCGGCCTGCGGTCCGTCCCCCGTCGGCCACCGAGGACCGGCCGACGCCGTGCACCGGCGACTGGGTGGCGATGCGGCCTGCCACCACGACGGAGTCCGCCACCGTGGTGGAGGTCCTGGAACGGCGGACCGCCGTGGTCCGCTCCAGCGCGTCGCGCGGCTCCGACGGTCAGGTCCTGGCCGCGAACGTCGACACCGTCGCGGTGGTCGTCTCCCTCGCCGATCCCGTACGGCCCGGACGGATCGAGCGGATGCTCGCTCTGGCCTGGGAGAGTGGCGCCACGCCGCTGGTCGTACTCACCAAGGCCGACCGGTGCACCGACCCCGACTCGGCTGCGGCCGAGGTGGCCGCGGTGGCACCGGGGGCGCAGGTGCTGGTCACCAGTGCCAGCACCGGTGACGGCCTGGACGACCTCGTCGCCGCCCTGTCCGGCACCGTCGTTCTGCTCGGCCCCTCGGGTGCCGGTAAGTCCACCCTCGGCAATCGACTGCTGGGTGAGGATCTGCTGGCCACCGGCGCGGTGCGCGCGACCGACGGCAAGGGCAGGCACACCACCGCGTGGCGTGAGCTCGTGCCCCTGCCGCACGGTGGGGTCCTGCTGGACACGCCGGGCCTCCGAGGAGTGGGCCTGCACGAGGTCGACGAGGGACTGGACCAGACCTTCGCCGAGATCACCGATCTCGCGTCGGACTGTCGTTTCGCCGACTGCGCCCACGTCGGTGAGCCGGGTTGCGCAGTGCTGGCGGCCATCGACGCGGGGCACCTCACCGGTCGGCGCCTCGAGAGCTATCACCGGCTGCAACGCGAGAACGCCCACGCCGCCGCCCGGACCGACGCGCGGTTGCGCGCCGAACTGGAGCGGCCGAGGAAGCGGATGTCGCGTCAGATACGCGCCATCAAACAGTCCCGCAACTTCAAGGCGTGAGGGACGACCTCAGGAGGTGAGGGGACGGGCGTCGGCTGCGTCGGGGTGCTCACCCCGGCGCAGCACCTCGGTCCGCGCCCGGTCCAGTCCGCCGTGCTCGAGGCCGGCGACCGAGCTCGTCCCGGACCAGACGTCCCGTCCGTCGCGCCCGACCCGCAGGTCCAGTCGTCCGCCGAGGTGCTCGATCGCGCCCGCGACGTTGCGCCGTTCCGCGGGCAGCGGGACGGGCAGGACGTGAGCGCGCCCCAGTGGTGCGTTCGCGTCGACCTCGACGCTCCACCTGGGGCTGCGCGCCCGCAGGGTCCAGGACTCGTCGGTGACCGTGGCGCGTACCAGTGCGGCCGGTGGGCACAGGCGGAGCACGCGACCGCCGGGCAGCCGGACGATCAGCGACGTGACCTCCGTTCGGAGCGGCCCGGCCGTCACCTCGCCGCCGGCGAACGCGACGCAGACGTCGGGATCGTCGAACCCCTGAGCCTGGCCCCACCACCAGGAATCGGGGAAACCTCCTTTGCCCCAGTTCTTCTCGGCATACACCTGGGAGTCGTCCAGGTCGATCCGCCGACCGTCGAGCATCGCGTACCCGTGTGCGCGGCCACCGAGCAGCCACGGATGCCAGTACTGGTTCAGGGCGGGGACCGCGTGAAAGATGCTGGACCCGCCGAACATGCGGTGCGGCCAGGGTGCCGGGTCGGACACTGTCACGTCCAGGAGGGCGTCGGGACCGAGATCGACGTGCACGCGACCGGTGTCGGCGCGGAAGGCGTCACCGGCGTTCGCGCCGAATGCCCGATCGGCGGCGCGAGCAACCGGATGCGCGGTGGTGCGGAGGAAACCGCTCGGGTGGGCCGCCACTCCCAGCGTCGCCCAGTGTCCGGTGGCCGAGCGGTTCACCCCGCACAGTGCGATGACGGCGGCGCCGTCCGGTCGGGTGAAGCGCCAGAAGTAGCCCTCCATCGCGACGCCGTGCGCTCGCCGCGGATCGCCGAACGGGAGGTCGGCTCCCGTGCTGCGGTACGCGGCGAGCAGGCGCGGCATGCGTTCACGGTAGGCGCACTCAGGTGACCGCGCCCACCGTGGACGGTGAATCAGGAGGTGAAGCCGGGGAAGCGGTCCGGGACGTCGACGACCGAGAAGTGCGACGCGTCGCCGGTGCGGATGCGGCTGGTGGCGCCGTCCACGGAGACCGGAACGTCGCCGGCCAGGGTCACCCGGTGCACGCTGCGCTTGTGTGTGCCGTAGTCGGCGATGCCGTAGTGCTGGGTGGCGCGGTTGTCCCAGATGACGAGGTCACCGGGGGTCCAGGCCCAGCGCAGCGTGTTCTCCAGGCGGGTGATGCGGTTCTGCAGCAGCTGGAACAGCGCCGCGGACTCGTCGTTCTTGAGGCCGACGAAGTTCTTCACGAAATGGCCGACCAGCAGGCTCTTCTCCCCGGTCTCGGGGTGCACGCGGACGACGGGGTGCTCGGTCTCGAAGACGGTGCGGGTGAACTCCTTCATGCGCTCGTCGCGGGCAGCCGAGACGCCCTTGTCCGCATGCACGCCTGCGTAGTCGTACTCGTTGCTGTGGACGGCCCAGAGGTTGTCGACGAGCGCCTTGAGCGGGGTGGGGAGCTCGTCGTAGGCGGCGGTGGTGGACGCCCAGGTGGTGGCGCCGCCGTAGGGCGGGATGTTGACGGCGCGGAGGATCGACGCCTTCGGGCTACGGTCGATGAAGGTGACGTCGGTGTGCCAGCTGTTGGCGGCGCCCTCGATGACCAGGGTGCGATTGTCCGCGGACGTCAGGGTCGGGTGGGTGGTGGTCGGCGAACCGAGGGTACGGGCGAACTCGTACTGGATCTCGTCGGTGAGGTGATGCTGCCCGCGGAAGACCACGACCTTGTGCGCGGCGAGGGCGTATCGGATCGCGTACGCGGTCTCGGCGGAGATGCCGCCGCCGGTGTGCACGCCCTCGATCAGGGCCCCGATGTTCTCGCCCAGCTTGCCGACCGTGATGCCGCCTGCGGCGTAGATGCTCTCGGCGGTGGCGGGGGCGAGTGAAGCGTCGGGGGTTGTGTCCGGTCGAAACTCGGTGGTGGTCAAGGCTTCTCCTCGGATGAATGGGGTCGGGTGGCGCCGGGTCGGTGCCGCTCCGATGCGCTGATGTCGATGAAAGTAAGCGTCTGGTGTTAATTCGGGAACCGATCCGATCGGGCTGCGTGAATCCGTTGACCGCAGGCGTCCTCGTCCGATAGGGAAGGCGTCATGGTGACTCTCCCGACCGCGCGGCGCGGCCGCTACAGCTCCGGCGAGCAGACCCGCGCCCTGTTGATCGAGACCGCGGAGCGGCTCTTCGCCCGGAGCGGTTACGAGGGCATCACCCTCGCCGACATCCGAGGAGCGGCACGTCAGGGCAACGCATCGGTGATCCGCTACTACTTCGGCTCCAAGGAAGACCTCCTGCGGGCCGTCTTCGAGCACCGGTTGCCGGCGATCAGCGCGGAGCGCACCGCGCTCATGGCCGCATCGGAGCCGGGTGGGCTGTCGACACGGGACGCCCTGTGGGCTCTGGTGCGCCCACTGGTGTCGTGTCTGGAGAAGGGATTTCACTACGTCGGTCTGCTCGACAGGCTGCTCGACGCCGGCATCCTCGCCGACGCGTTCGCCACCGCGGACCCCTCGCTGACCGCCAGCGCGAGAATCGTCGACGATGCGATGCGCGCGGCGCTGCCCGGTATCCCGGAAGACGTGCGCGGCGTCCGGATCCGCATGGTGTACGAGAGCGCGCTGCGCACTCTGGCCCGCTACGACCGCGCCGGGACCGCCCCGACACGGGACGAACTCGCGATGTACGTCGACGCGTGGGAGGGGATGCTGCGCGCACCGGCCCCGCAGCATCCGTGACCGACCCACACGGGCCGAGGTTCGAGTGGGGGAGCGCAACGCCTACGGTGGCGGCATGGCACTTCGCGAAGCATTCGGCATCGACGGAACCTCGCTCGTCTACCGCGTCACCGGCATCGAGGGCGGGCAGCCGCTGGTGCTGCTGCACGGCTGGGCGCAGTCGATGAACTGCTGGGGGGCCGGCGTCCTCGACGCGCTCGCCGCGAGATACCGGGTGATCGCCGTCGACCTGCGCGGTCACGGCTACTCGGGCGCACCGGAGGCGGGCTACGACGACTCGAAGATCTGGGCGGGGGATGTCGCCGCGATCCTCGCCGCCGAAGGTGTCGAGCGCGACGCCGTCCTGGTCGGCTGGTCGTACGGCGGACTCGTCATCACCGACTACCTCGCCGAGTGCGGCACCGACGCGGTGGCCGGGATCGCCCTGGTCGGTGCGATCACGAGCATCGGCCGCGGACAGAAGGGTGGACGGGTCGGGTCGTCGATGCGCGAGGCGATGCCGGGCGCGCTGTCGGAGAACCCGAGGGAAGCCATCCGGGCCCTCGGCAGTTTCGGGAACGCGCTCACCGGTGAGACCGAGGGGGTCGGGGCACAGTCGCAGGCGCTGTTCGGTGCGAGCCTCGCGACGCCGCCTCGGGTGCGCGCCGCGCTGTTCGGTCGTGAGGTCGCGCACGACGACGTCCTCGCCGACCTCGACGTCCCGGCGCTGATCATCCACGGCACGGTGGATCGCGTCGTCGACGTCTCCGCGGGACGGCATGCCGCCGAGCTGATTCCGAACGCGACCGCCTCCCTCTGGGACGGCGTCGATCACGGACCGTTCGTGGAGGACCCGGACCGGTTCGTCACCGAGCTGAGCACGTTCGTCGACGGCCTGGACTGAGCGCCGCCGCCACTTCCCACACATCCCTCACGCCGAAGAGCCCCACCGGATTTCCTCCGGTGGGGCTCTTCGGCGTCGATCGTGCCGGTGGTGCGATCAGGGCCCACTTCCAGCGACCCCGATCGGATACCGACTAGGAGGCGAACAGGTTCGCCAACGAGCCTGCGCCGTCGCCGTCACCCGGGGTACCCGCGGGAGCGACGGTGACGTCCTTGGTGACGGTGGTCGCGGTGCCGTCGACGACGACCTCGGCGGTCAGCGTCTGGGCGCCCGCGGCCGGGATCCACTGGCAGGTCGCGATGCCGTCATCGGCGACGGTGGTGGTGCACACCGTCGTGGTACCGACCTTGACCGTGACGGAGGTGCCCGCGTCGGCACCGGTGACCGTCACGGTCGCCTCGGTTCCCGCGACCAGCGAGGCGGGTGCCACGGAGATGACCGCGGTCCCGGACTGAACCTCGGTGACCTCGACGGTGATCGGTGCGGAGGCCGGGCTGGTGCCGATGTTGTTGGCGGCGACGGCGGTGACGGTCAGGGTGCCGGCTGCGTCGGTGGTGATGTCGCAGGCGAAGTGTCCGGTGCCGTCGGCGGTGGTGGTGCAGGTCGTGCCGCCCGCGGTGACGGTGACGGTGGAGTCGGCTTCGGAGTTGCCGGTGATGTTGACGGTGCCTCCCGCGGTGACGGTGGTCGGGTTGGCGGCGAGGTTGGTGGGTGCGCCGGGTGCGGTCGGTGCGGCGGTGACCTCGACGGTGATCGGTGCGGAGGCCGGGCCGGTGCCGATGTTGTTGGCGGCGACGGCGGTGACGGTCAGGGTGCCGGCTGCGTCGGTG
>AODO01000063.1 GCA_000341795.1 Rhodococcus triatomae BKS 15-14
CCGCCGTCGTTTCATGTCCTACCGAACGGGACATCCCCGGCAAAACCGGACGATGCCCCCCTCATATCGGGGAGACGGTGTCTTCTCGTCGCGCCAGGCCATATAGTCAGTTGAATTCGACCCGGACCCGCGGCGCCCGGTGGTCCTCGCATGCCCTGCGACTCCCCTGGCCGCTGGTCCCCGAACGGGAAGGTCCCCATGCGCAGCACTCGCGCGCGCCGCGCCGCGATGATCGGTTCGGCCGCCCTGCTCCTGCTCGCTCCCGCTTTCGCCCAGGCCGAGCCTGCCGGCGCGCCGGCCGACAGTCCGGCGAGTGCACTGCCGGAAGACCTCGTCGTCGCCGTACAGCGCGACCTCGGGCTCACCGCCGAGGAGTACCTCGCGAAGGCCGAGGCCGGGCAGAAGCTGGTGGCGTTCGCAGGTGAGATGCGCGACCGGTTCCCCGACGTCTTCGCCGGCGCATGGCTCGACCCGGCCGGGACGCCGCTGATCGGCGTGGCCCCGGGCCAGGACGCCGACGCCGCCCGAGACGCCGCCCGAGACGCCGGCTACACCGTCAAGGATCTGCCGCGCAGCGAACAGACCCTCGAGCACCAGCTCGCGAAGGCGGAGGACTGGATCGCCGCGCTCCCGCAGCCGCTGTCAGGCCTCGTCGGCGGCGCAGCGGTCGACGTCGTCAACAACCACCTCGTGCTCCGTGTCTCCGACACCGTCGAGCTCGGCGGATTCCAGGTGCCCGATTTCCTGCAGGGCGCGGTCGTGGCACTGCAGCCCGCGCTCGGATCCGTGGCCCCTCCCGTCGTCGACAACGGCGGAGCGCCCGCCGACGCCATGTTCGGAGGCGACTCCTACGCGGCCGAGAACGAGGAGGGCGCGTTCCGCTGCTCGCTCGGCTTCAACGGCACCGACGGCTCCGGCGCCACGGTGAACATCTCCGCCGGCCACTGCGATCCCAACCACGGGGCACCCGGCGTCACCAACGTGTTCCAGATGCCGTCCGACGGCGTGTTCGGCCCGCACATCGGCACCTTCGCCAAGTCCAGCCTCGACGGCCTCGACTTCTCGATCATCGACATCGACGACACCGTCGTCCACCGGTTCCAGAACAACCTGGTCCGCGTGCCCGGGCAGTCGCCGCTGCGGATCACCGGCACCGCCGACCCGGTGGTCGGTGCGCCGGTCTGCAAGTCGGGGCTGACCACCGGATTCACCTGCGGCACCGTCAACGCTGTCAACCAGTCCGTCGCCGTCGGGCCGCGGGTTCTGCGGGGAGGCTTCTCCGCCAACATCTGCGCCCTGCAGGGCGACAGCGGCGGCACCATCGTCACCGGTGACCGCGCGCTCGGCATCTCCAGCGCGTCGAATGTCGCCGACCTGCAGTTCTGCGAGGTGGCAGCGGTCGTGACGACGATCGTCGGCGAGAGCCCGCAGTTGTTCGCGTCGCCGATCAACTCGATCCTGGCCGCCAATCCGGGACTGAAGGTGCGCACCTCCTGATCCCACGCGTCATCCGTACCTGAGAGGTCGGGGTGAACGGTCCACGCCGTTCACCCCGACCTTTTTCGTTCACCACGTGAACCAGGCGCGACAGTTCGTGATCGACGGGCGGGGATCCACGACGCGGTGTCGCCTGGTGCCGTCACGCGAGCCATCCACACTCGTCGCGGGACGGCGTTCAGCAGGGGATCCGAACGCAGTCGTCGGTCCGCCGCGGGTGGCGTCACCGCCGAGCGGGCGTACGAGGTAAAATGCGCGAAGTTGTTGCTGCCAAATCTCTTTCGTACCGACAACGACATTGACGAACCGGCTGGACAGCAGCCGGACAAACCCGCCGGCCTCGGCCGCCTCGTGAGACAAGGAAGTGCAATGGAAGCTCTGCTCCCAGTCCTTATGAAGTCACTCGGCTACATCTTCACGATCGTGACGAACGCCGGCGGCGCCGGGCTGTCCTGACAACAACCCCAACGAGGCCGGGACGTGTCGACGTCCCGGCCTCGAGGCGTTTACCGAGGCGCCGACAGACGAACGCAATCGGCCCGCCACCCAGTCGAGGTGGCGGGCCGATTGAGCTCGTGCGAGGAACTACTTCGACGCGTAGACCGTGGTTCCCGGCTCGGCGAGCAGCGTCTGGCCGAGGCCGATGCCCGCAGCGATCAGCGCAGGGCCACCGACGATGATCGTGCCGACAACACCACCGATCGCGGCACCTGCCGGGACAGCGACCAGCACGGTGGGGCCACCGATGATTCCGGCAAATCCGAGACCGGCGCCCACGATGGTGCCGAGCAGGCCACCAGCAGCGGTCGCGATCGCGAGCTGCGAGCTGAAGGTCTGCTGCGCCTTGAGGTTCTCGTCGGGGGACGCGATGTCCTTGACCGCGAGGCCTGCGCCCTGGATCGGCTGAGCGGTGAGGTCGCCGCTGACCGGCTTGGCCTTGCCGAGGTCGAAGACGGGCGTCAGGGTGACGGTCTTGCCGTCCTCACTGATCGTCTGCTCGACGGGGAACTGGAGGGTGTTGAGCTGGACAGCGAGCGGGAGGCTGACGACGGCATTGCCGTTACCGTCCTGCAACTCGATGCTGTGGCCGTCACCGGACACCTTGAAGGCGCCGGCGTCGATGGTGGTGACGACGGAGTTGCCGTCGATGTTCGAACTCCAGTCGATCGTCTCGGGCGAGGGGTTCGCGTGCGAGGTTCCCGCCCCGACACCCAGCGCGGCGACCGCGAGTAACGACGTGACGGCAAGCTTCGTCATCTTCATTCGGTAGTTCCCCTCCGGATTGCCTCGCATTGGGCGAGAAAAGACACAGCAACACACGCACACTAATCTGTGATCTCCCTGAGAACAACGGTTACGGACCCGGAGTAAGGAGACCCTCAGAACTTCCCGAAGTTACTGGTCAGTTGTCTAAGTTAGGTTCACCTGCACTCGATGCCCGTCACCCGAGCCTTTACCGTGAGCGCGACAACTTCTGCGTACTCGGACGAAAACCCGACCCACGCAGCAACGACCCGAGTTGAAACCAAATGCTACCGGCGGGTAACTTACGGTACCTTACGCTTAGTGGCGTAGCCGTCGGAGAAGGAAAGGCCGTGACATGAATGCCCTGACGATCACGTTGGGCACGATCGGCGTACTGCTCAGCCTCGTGTGCTGGGCCTCGTTCCTCAGCGGGGCCTGGACCATGGGCAAGACAGTGATGATCGGTCAGCCCGCGCCCGACCGGTGGCGCCCGTTCTTCCCACGCTTCAAGCAGATGATCGTCGAGTTCATCGCGCACACCCGGATGCAGAAGTTCCGCACCGTCGGTTGGGCGCACTGGCTCGTCATGATCGGCTTCCTCGGCGGAGCGCTGCTGTGGTTCGAGGCCTACGGTCAGACCTTCAATCCCGAGTTCCACTGGCCGCTGTTCGGCAACACGTGGGTCTGGCACCTGTGGGACGAGATTCTCGGTATCGGAACCGTCGTCGGCATCGTCACGCTCATCGTGTTGCGCCAGTTGAACCATCCGCGCGTCCCCGATCGCCTCTCCCGCTTCTCCGGATCGAAGTTCGGCCCCGCCTACTTCGTCGAGATCGTCGTCCTCCTCGAGGGCCTCGGCATGATCATGGTGAAGGCGGGCAAGATCGCCACCTACGGCCACGCCAACCCGTGGACCGACTTCTTCACCATGAACGTCGCCAAGCTGCTGCCCGCGAGCGCTGTCATGGTCTCCGTGTTCGCCTTCGTCAAGCTGATGTCCGGCATGGTCTGGCTCTTCGTCGTCGGCCGCAACATCACCTGGGGTGTCGCCTGGCACCGCTTCTCCGCGTTCCCGAACATCTACTTCAAGCGTGAGGACGACGGCGACGTCGCCCTCGGCGCCGCGAAGCCGATGATGTCCAAGGGCAAGGTCCTGACGATGGAGACCGTCGACCCCGACACCGACACCCTCGGTGCCGGCCGGATCGAGGACTTCTCCTGGAAGGGCTGGCTCGACTTCACCACGTGCACCGAGTGTGGCCGCTGCCAGTCGCAGTGCCCCGCGTGGAACACCGGCAAGCCGCTCTCGCCGAAGCTGCTCATCATGTCGCTGCGCGACCACGGCTACACCAAGGCCCCGTACCTGCTCGCCGGTGGCAGTAAGGACATGGGCGGCGACGAGGTCGGTCTCGTCGACGCCGACGGCAACGTCAACGAGGCCGCGCTCGCGAAGATCCCCGAGGCCGCCCGCCTCGAATCCGAGCGCAAGCTCGTCGGTGAGACCGCGGAACTGCTCGCCGCGGGCGAGCAGGCCCCGGTCATCGACACCGAAACGCTGTGGTCCTGCACCAACTGCGGCGCGTGCGTCGAGCAGTGCCCCGTCGACATCGAGCACGTCGACCACATCATCGACATGCGCCGCTACCAGGTGCTCATCGAGTCGGAGTTCCCGACCGAGCTCGCCGGCCTGTTCAAGAATCTCGAGAACAAGGGCAACCCCTGGGGCCAGAACGCCAAGGACCGCCTCAACTGGATCTCCGAGATGGACTTCGAGATCCCGGTGTTCGGCAAGGACGCCGAGACGTTCGACGACTACGAGTACCTGTTCTGGGTCGGCTGCGCCGGCGCCTACGAGGACCGCGCCAAGAAGACCACCAAGGCCGTCGCCGAGCTGCTCGCCACCGCGGGCGTCAAGTTCATGGTCCTGGGTGCCGAGGAGACCTGCACCGGCGACTCCGCTCGCCGCGCCGGCAACGAGTTCCTCTTCCAGCAGCTCGCGATGCAGAACATCGAGGTGCTGAACAACGTCTTCGACGGCATCGAGGAGTCGAAGCGCAAGATCGTCGTCACCTGCGCGCACTGCTTCAACGCGCTCGGCAACGAGTACCCGGAGGTCGGCGGCCGCTACGAGGTCGTCCACCACACCCAGCTGCTCAACCGCCTCGTGCGGGCCAAGAAGCTGATCCCCGTCGCATCCGTGCAGCAGGACGTCACCTACCACGACCCGTGCTTCCTCGGACGCCACAACAAGGTGTACGACGCACCGCGTGAGCTGATGGCCGCCACCGGCTCGAACCTCAAGGAAATGCCGCGTCACGGCGAACGATCGATGTGCTGTGGTGCCGGTGGCGCACGCATGTGGATGGAGGAGCAGCTCGGCAAGCGGATCAACATCGACCGCGTCGACGAGGCGCTCAGCACGGATCCGAAGAAGATCGCGACCGGCTGCCCGTTCTGCCGCGTCATGCTCACCGACGGCGTCACCGCGCGCCAGGAGTCGGGTCAGGGCGAGGGTGTCGAGGTCGTCGACGTCGCGCAGATGATGCTCGAGTCCATCACCCGCCTCGAGTCGTCGCAGCTGAGCGAGAACCTCGTCGTGGTGCAGACACCGCGCACCAAGGTCGAGGCCGACGTCGTCACCGAAGAGGTCGCCGAGGTCGAGGAGGCCGAACGGGTCGAGGAGGTCGCGCAGGCCGCGACCGCCGTCGCTCCGAAGGCGGGCGGGCTGCAGATGAAGGGCGGCCTCAAGGCCCCCGGCGCCAAGGCTCCCGGCGGCGCTGCCCCCGCGGCCAAGGCCGGCGGACTCCAGATGAAGGGCGGCCTCAAGGCTCCGGGCGGCGCTGCCACTCCGGCCGCCGACGCCCCGGCTGCGCCTGCTGCTCCGGCAGCGAAGGCCGGCGGACTGCAGATGAAGGGCGGTCTCAAGGCCCCCGGCGCCAAGGCTCCGGGCGCCAAGGCCCCGGCTCCGGCCGCCCCCGCTGCCGAGACCGCGACTCCGGCTGCCCCGACCGCCAAGCCCGGCGGACTGCAGATGAAGGGCGGTCTCAAGGCCCCCGGCGCCAAGGCTCCGGGCGCCAAGGCCCCGGCTCCGGCCGCGCCTGCTCCCGAGGCTGCCGCACCGGCCGCCGAGGCTCCGGCTGCCCCGACCGCCAAGCCCGGCGGTCTCCAGATGAAGGGTGGGCTGAAGGCTCCGGGCGCGAAGAAGGCCGCTGCCCCGGCCGCGGCGCCTGCGGCAGAGGCCCCGGCGGCAGAGGCTCCCGCGAGCGAGGCTCCCGCCGCGCCCGCTGCGGAGGCTCCGGCCCCGCCGCAGCCGAAGGCGGGCGGACTCGGGTTCAAGGGTGGTGCCAAGGCTCCCGGCGCCCGCAAGGCTGCACCCGCGGCGGCACCTGCGGCCGCAACTCCGGAACCGGCCCCGGCCGCGCCCGCAGCCGAGGCTCCGGCCCCGCCGCAGCCGAAGGCGGGCGGACTCGGGTTCAAGCCCGGCGCCAAGGCACCCGGCCGCAAGTAGTCGCGCACCGCGGAACGCGCCCCCACCGATTCGGTGGGGGCGCGTTCTGCGTCTCCACCCGCCTTCGCACCGAACACCCATGCGCACCGCCAATCTCGCACCCACACACCCTCTGCACGCCGAACACCCCCGCGCACGCTCCAGAACCCCAGCACACGTCATCCGCCCGCCCCGCCCCGCTCCGCCCCCGAGTGCTCCTCCCAATACCCATGCGCACCAACATTCCCGCACCCACACCCACACCGTCCGCCCAACACCCCTGTGCGCACTCCAGAACCTCTGCGGACATCCGACCCACAACCGGCCGGCGGGTGCCCTGTGCACAACTGCCGCGTTCATCCACAGGCGGCGCCTTCCCCAACCGTTGAGTTGCGGTGCGTCCGGCACGCTGTGGCCATGGACGGATTCATCATTCGACGCGACGAGGCACTGCGGCGCGGCGCGACAGATCGCGAACTGCAACGCCAGTGCCGGACCGGGGTGTGGAAGCGCCTACAACCCGGACGTTTTACGCACGCCGCGACGTTTCTCGACCTCGACGCGGACGCTCGACATCGGTTGGCGGCCGAAGCGATCCTCGGCGTGGCGTCGCCGGAGGCTGTGCTCAGTCACCAGTCCGCGGCCGTCGTTCACGGTTTCGACCTGTGGAACACGTCGTTGTCGCGGGTGCACCTGACCCGGAATCGGTCGTTCGGCGGCAGCGTCGGTCCCCGACGACATGTTCACTCCTTGCCGCTGCCGCCCGAGCACCTCACGATCGTCGACGGCCTGCGCGTGACGACGCCCGAACGCACCGTCGTGGACCTCGCCGCGACGCTCGGATTCGAGCAAGCGCTGGTCATCGCGGATCATGCCCTGCACACCGGTGCCGTCACTCGTGACGGTCTCGTGGCGGCACTGGCGTCCGACCGCAAGCACGTGGGTCGCGTCCGTCGGCTTCTCGATCTCGCCGACGGACGATCGGAGAGCGTCGGCGAATCACGCAGCCGCGCACTGTTCGTCCGCGAGCAGCTGCCGCTGCCGGACCTGCAGGCGACGCTGCACTCGGACAGCGGGATCAGGCTCGGGCGGGTCGACTTCCTGCTGGACGGCGTGGTCGGCGAGTTCGACGGTCGCGTCAAGTACGGCAGGCTGGTCCCGGACGGCGAGACGCCGTCCGACGTGTTGTGGGCCGAGAAGGGTCGCGAGGATGCCATCCGGGATGCGGGTTGGCAGGTGGTCCGCTGGACCTGGGACGAGCTCGCGACTCCGGGTGTCGTGGCGGACCGTATTCGTCGTGCCGTTGCGCGTGCCGGACGAGCAGAGCCGCCGTCCGGTCGGGTTACGCGATCACCACGCCCCGGCTGACGCCTTGCGCACCCCTTTTCGCGCACCCACACGGGAAATGTGCGCCGGGAACCCTTGCGGACACCCGAAAACCTGTGCGGACGCTACACCCGCGACGGCTGAACGTTGATCCGCGACAGATCGTGGTCGTAGTGCTCGAGCAGCAGCGGATCCATCACGCGTCGCCACAGGGGCGGCACGAAGGCGAGAACGATCAGTACCGCGTAGCCGGCGGGCAGCTGCGGAGCGTTCGGCATCGACCGGAGGGTCTGGTAGCGGCGCATCGGATTGGCGTGATGGTCGCTGTGCCGTTGCAAGTGGTAGAGGAACACGTTGCTGACGACGTGATCGCTGTTCCAGCTGTGCTCGGGGGCGACGCGTTCGTACCGTCCGTCGGGCCGCTTACCCCGGAGCAGCCCGTAGTGCTCGAGGTAGTTCGCGGCTTCGAGGAACGTGAATCCGAGGATCGCCTGCACGACGAGCCACGGCGCGACGGACCAACCGAACGCGGCCACGAGAACGGCGAACAGCACGACGCTCAGCGCCCAGGCGTTCAGCACCTCGTTGCGGACGCTCCACGTACGCGCGCCGCGTCTACGCAGCCGCGCCCGCTCGTGCACCCACGCGGAACGCACGCCGCCGATCACCGATCGCGGCAGGAAGGCCCAGAACGACTCGCCGTAGCGCGCGGTCGCGGGGTCGTCGGGGGTGGCGACCCGCAGATGGTGTCCGTGATTGTGTTCGACGTAGAAGTGACCGTAGAACGATTGCGCGAGCGCGATCTTCGCGAGCCACCGCTCGTGGGTGGGCCGCTTGTGGCCGAGTTCGTGCGCCGCGTTGATCCCGACCCCGGCGACGACGCCGACGGTTGCGGCCATCGCGAAACGTTCGGGCCATCCCATGGGGGCCGTGGTCCACACGTAGCAGGCGAAGACGAGGCCGGCGTACTGCAGAGGCAGGAACAGGTAGGTGCACCAGCGGTAGTAGCGGTCGGATTCGAGTGCGGCCATCGCCTGTTCCGGCGGGTTGGACTTGTCGACGCCGGCGACGAGGTCGATCAGTGGGACGACACCGACGAGCAGGAGCGCACCTGCCGCCCAGAACAATCCGAGGTGGAACCGGTCCACGAGCAGCCATCCGATGAACGGACTCAGCGGTACCAGCAATCCCAGTAGCCAGTAGTAGCGCCGCGGATCCTTCCAGCGGATCGCGGACGCCGCCGGTGCTCGTCCCCCGGCGCGCGAACAGAACGCCACGTCTCTACTCCATCCCCCCGGTGACCCCCGTCAGCGAAAAAAGTACCGCTAAGTATCGCCGTAGGGTCAAACACCTATCCAGGGGATGTAGCCCGGATCACACCGGCAACCAGGCTCCGTGTAACCCGGAGGGGACGCGGGTCGGGAGCTGCACCCGAGCGAGCGGGCCGGAGGCCGGGTCGGCCGCGGGGAGGAGCACGAACCACGAGGTCAGGTCGGCGCGGTCGGTGCCGATCATCCCCCAGTAGTCGCCATCGGCGCCGTGGATGTACTGGGGCTCACCGACGGCCAGCGAGCCGGGATCCCAGTGGGTCTCGGTTCCCGCGTCCGGATCGAAGAACCACAGCGAGTCCCAACCGTCCGAGCCGCGGCCGAGTTTGCCGACGGTCGCGACAGATCCGGCGGACCGGGTGAGGGTGCGGTCGTCGACGCGGGGGAACTCGACGTCGCGGTCGAACACGGTCTGTCGGTCGACGGTGCCGTTCTCGGGGTCGATGGTGGCGCGAACCAGACCACCGGTGGCCGGGGTGTCGCCATGGGCGAAACCACCGGGGTACGTCCACTGCGCGTAGTCGACCTGGACGCGGCCGTCCGGGAGATCGCGGGCACCCGCGAAATGCCACACCCAGAAGGCGTCACAACTCGCCCACCGCACCGGCCCGCCGTCCCGGGGTATCAGCGCTACGCGGGTTCCGTCGCCCGGGCGCCAGTCGAGGAGCGAGCCGCCGGTGAGCATCGCCGCGATGTCGAACGCGAGAGGGCACAGCACGAGGACGACGTAGCGGTCGGTGAGGGCCATGTCGTGGATCATCAGCGGGACGTCGACGCCGTCGACCGGCTGCGGCGGCCGCACCGTGGTTCCGTCTTCGCCGACCACCGCCCAGGTCAGGTAGGGCGCCTCGAGCATGTAGTTGAAGAGGACGAGTTCACCCGTCCGAGGATCGAGCTTCGGATGCGCGGTGCTGCCGACCGCCATCGCGCCGTCGCAGGTCTCGCGACCGAGCGTCGACAGGTCGGCGGGGTCGAGGCGGTACGGCGGAGCACTCTCAGCCATCGCCAGGAGACGTCCCCCGTGCCGGACGATGTTGATGTCGGGGAGATCGCGGCTCGTTCCGGCGAGCGCGGGCCCGACTTCGTCGGCACTCGGCGTGTAGAGGTCGGTGACCCCACCCCAGATGACGTGACCTGCGCGTTCCTCGGCTTCGACCATGGGTGTCCGCACGAAGCGGTTCGTGTAGCGAGCGTGCCCGTCGGCGATCTCCACGCGGTGCACCATGCCGTCGCCGTCGAGCGGGTACACGTACCGCCCGATCGGGTCGAACCGGGGGTTGGGGCCGTTGCGCAGGTAGGCGCCGCGCAGGTCGGCGGGGATCTCGCCGATCACCCGGAGGTCGTGTACGTCGACCTCCTCGCGCTGCGGGGCGAACAGCCCTGTGAGGTGCTTGTGGTGCGCCATGTCGACGGGTGCTGGACGGGGGATGCCGGGTGCGCTCATGGGATGCCGCTTCCGTGTGGGCCGGTGTGATGTGCGACGCACCGTCCAGGATCCTCCAACTGCACGCCGTCGTCTCCCCGAGCGTCCGACCGCGAGCCGCCGTCGGCGCACTTTCCCGCACCCCGAACGGATTTCCGCGTACTCGTCCCGTGCACACGTGCCGGTACCTGTGCAAATGCCCAGCGCACCCGCACCGCACCGGACAGTCCCCGCCAGTAAATCGCTTTACCTGCAGTGGCACCATGGACGGGTGACCGCCTCGGAACCCTCCCACCACACCCATGTACAGCCGCGCGTCCTGACCCAGTCCGCGAAGCTGCAGAACGTGCTGTACGAGATCCGGGGTCCGGTACACGCGCACGCCGCCCGGCTGGAGTCCGAGGGCCATCGGATCCTCAAGCTCAACATCGGCAACCCGGCACCGTTCGGCTTCGAGGCGCCGGACGTGATCATGCGGGACATGATCGCCGCACTGCCGACCGCGCAGGGGTACTCGGAATCGAAGGGCATCCTCTCGGCCCGCCGCGCGATCGTCACCCGCTACGAACTGATCCCGGGCTTCCCCGACCTGGACGTCGACGACGTCTACCTCGGCAACGGCGTGTCGGAACTGATCACGATGACGATGCAGGCGCTGCTCGACAACGGCGACGAGGTGCTGATCCCGGCGCCGGACTACCCGCTGTGGACGGCGACGACGAGCCTCGCGGGCGGCACCCCGGTCCACTACCTGTGCGACGAGGCGAACGACTGGAACCCCGACATCGCCGACATCGAGTCGAAGATCACGCCCCGCACCAAGGCGATCGTGGTCATCAACCCGAACAATCCGACGGGGGCGGTGTACTCGGAGGAGGTGCTGGCGCAGATCGTGGCGCTGGCGCGCCGGCACCGGCTGCTGCTGCTCGCGGACGAGATCTACGACAAGATCCTCTACGACGACGCGAAGCACATCTCGCTGGCCTCGCTGGCCCCGGATCTGCTCTGCCTGACGTTCAACGGGCTGTCGAAGGCGTACCGGGTGGCCGGCTACCGCTCGGGGTGGGTGGCGATCACCGGCCCGAAGGAGCACGCGTCGAGCTTCCTCGAGGGTCTCGACCTGCTGGCGTCGATGCGCCTGTGTCCGAACGTCCCGGCTCAGCACGCCATCCAGGTGGCGCTGGGTGGTTATCAGAGCATCGAGGACCTGATCCTTCCCGGCGGTCGGTTGCTGGAGCAGCGCGACGTGGCGTGGGAGCGTCTCAACACGATCCCCGGTGTGTCGTGCGTGAAGCCGCGGGGAGCGCTGTACGCGTTCCCGAAGCTGGATCCGAACGTCCACGAGATCCACGACGACGAGAAGCTGGTGCAGGACCTCCTGCTCCAGGAGAAGATTCTCGTGGTGCAGGGCACCGGCTTCAACTGGCCGAATCATGATCATCTTCGAATCGTGACGCTGCCGTGGGCGCGTGACCTCGCCGTCGCCATCGAACGGTTCGGCAACTTCCTGGCGAGCTACAGCCAGTAGCCGTACCGCGCGCCGGTAACGCACCGGACTCGCCTCCCTGCGAACAGTGGGGAGCGATCGTAGGGTTGGGCCAGACTCTGCCCCTACGGCGTTCGGAGTTCCGCGCATGAGAGTTCGACTGGTCCCCCGGGTTCTGGCCGCGGGGGTTGCCGCCGCGATACTGACCGCCGTCCCCGCGGCCGCGCACGCCGCTCCGCTGCGGCAGGACGGGTCACTGCCGCTCCCGACCGTGGGCGTCGGTGGCTCGCTGTCGTTCTCGGGACGGACGTCCGAGGTGTCTCTCCAGATTCCGGTGCCGCAGAACCTGTCTCCGGTCGCGTTGCGCGGCACCGTCCAGGTCCCGGCGGGCGCGGGCCGGGGCTGGATCGACGTCGAGTCGGACGGCCGCATCCTCGGTCGCGTCGAGGTGCCCGCCGGGGCGCCGACGGCGCCGGTCACGCTCCCCCTCGCCGGAGCGACGGTCGTGGGCAACACGGCCCGCGTCACGCTGCGCTCGTACCTGCTGCCGGTCGACGACCAGTGGTGCGCCGAGGACTGGTCGGACGGCCAGCTGCGCATCGTCGACGGCACGGTCGACTACACCGGAGACGAGGCACAGCCGGGCGTGATCGCCGACTTCCTGCCGCCGGTCCTGACCCGACTGTCGATCTACGTGCCCCCGGAGCCGAGTTCCACCGAGACGGCCGCAGCGCTCGAGTTCGGTGCGTCGATCACCGCCCGCTACGCGAATCAGGGCACGCCCGTGGACCTTCGGCCGCTCCCGGCCGGCCAGAGCCTGCCGAACGACCCGGTCGGACAGCTGGAACGCCAGGTGGTGATCACCGACTCCGACGTCAACTCCACCACACTGAACACCTCACCCGCCGGGGTGCCCGTGCTGACGCTCGCCGGCCAGGGGGACGGCCTCCTGAACCAGACGCGACTGTTGACGAGCAACCTGTCACAGATCACGGTCGCCACGGAGGCGACCGCGGGTGCGCTCGCCGCGGCACCGGGGATCGCTCCCTCCCTGACGACGCTCGGCGACCTCGGCGCCAGCCAGCTCACGGCGACCTCGACGGGCCGGGTGCAGGTGCGGATGGGCATCGACCAGACCCGGCTCGGCCATCCGGTCGGGCCTGTCGAGGTGCACCTGATCGGCAACTACACGCCCCTGCCGAGCACCCAGAACGGTCAGATCACGGTGACCGTCGGGGACACGACGCTGGACCGGTGGCCGGTCGACGCCGACGGCAGGATCGACCGGTGGGTGACGATTCCGCCGGAGCTGATGTCGCGTTACACCGAACTGGCCGTGACGCTGCAGGTGTCCGGTGCGATGGAATGCGGAAGCACGCAGGCGGTCACCCTGAGCCTCGATCCCGCAGGCGCGGTCCGCAGCGAGGAGTCGGTCCCGCCGCAGCCGGACGGATTCCAGGCTCTGCCGCAGGCGCTGATGCCGACGGCCGTCGTCGGCCTGCAGGACGGCACGTTCGACGACGCGCGGCGCGCCATGCAGATCGTGACAGGACTCCAGGGGCTGACCGTGACACCGTTCCGGCCGGAGCTGACCGACTTCGACGACGCGGTGAACTCCGACAGTCCGGCGATTCTCGTCGCCGCGAACGGTGATCTGCCGGAGTCGGTTCCGCTGCCGTTGCAGGTCACCGGCGACGACACCGTCGAACTCGTGGACCTCACCGGCGACGCCGCGACGCAGACCGTCGACGTTCCCGGCCTGCAGTTCGGTTCGCTGCAGGCGGCCTGGGACGACGGCCACGACCGGATGCTCGTGGTCGCGACGTCCACCGGGGTGCCGCAGAGCGTCGACAGGATCCTCGACTGGCTGTCGGCGGACCGGAACCGCTGGTCGACACTCACCGGTGACGCGCTGTTCCAGACCGGCGACCGCGACCCGGTCACGGTCGCGGCACCGCAGGAGGTCGCCGACACCGACGGCACCACCGGCGTGGTCCGGGGCGTGCTCCTCGCCGGCGGGATCCTGCTGCTCGTCGGGGTGGTCGCCGCGGTGGTCGTGCTGATCCGGTCCAGGCGCCCGTCGGACTCCTGAGCCGAGCGTGCGATGACGACCGCGCAATCTCCTCCCCCGCCGACCGCGGAGCGGCGTGAGAACCCACACGTCCTGCGGCACCTCGTCTTCCGGTTCGCGCTGATCGCGGTGCTGACGACCGTGGCGTTCTGGGAGTCGCTCACCCGCACGACCCTCGACCAGCTGCCGGGAGGCCTGTTCGGGTATCTGCTGCTGATTCCGCTGGTCGTGCTGGCGATGGCGATCGGGATCACCCGCCGCAGGCACGACGAACTGCCGATCCACGATCGCGAGGTCGACGTCATCGTCGGCGGCATCGCGCTCGCGATGGCGGTGGCAACCTACACCCTGCTCGTGCCCCGCTACCGGGACACCTTCTTCCTGCTGCGAACCGACCTGTTCGCGATGATCCTGTTCCTGTTCGGGGCGTGTGTGCTCCTGTTCGGCCTGCGGCCGGCCGGTCGCTTCTGGCCGGTCTGGCTGCTGCTGCTCGTCGTCAATCCGCTCGGCTACCGGGTGCTCGTCATCTGGGGTGGCGGCACGTGGCTGTCGGTGTCGCTGGTGTCGACGGTGCTGATCGCCATCGCGATCGGGATCGCGGTCGCGAGGACCGACCGGCTCGGATGGATCGGGTTCTCGTCGGTCATCGTGCTGTCGGTCGCGTTGCTCGGCGTGCAGTTGGTGGTCGGGTGGCCGGAACTGCTCGGCCCGCTGTCCGCACGGCTGGCCCCGGTGACCGCGGGCGCGATCGTCGCATTCACCATGCTGGGGCTGTCGGTGCGACGGCGCGATCCCAACTTCCATCTGCGGCCCACCCGCCCCTCCCCGGTCACCCGGCCCTGGAAGGCCGCACTGCTGGCGACTGCCGCCGCCGGGGCGATCACCGCGGCGTCCCTGCCGAGCGAGTTGTACATCCCGATCGGGGAGGGCCCGCCGTTGACGAGGGCCGCCGGGCTGGAGGTTCCGGCCGGCTGGACGCAGACCCGGTTCGAACGCACCGACTGGGCGCAGCGGTACTTCGGACCGGACGCGACCATCGTGCGGCAGACGTGGACCGCGGACGAGGTGAACCCGGCCTGGGACGACAAGGGGCGCAAGCGCACGGTTGTCGTCGACTCGTTGCTGAGCCACGAGCCGGAGTCGTTGAACATCTATCCCGGCGAGACGCTGTACTCGACGATCAGCGGGCGACGGTCTCCGTCGGTCCACGTCGACCTCGGCCACGGCATCACCGGTCTGGTGTACACGATCGTGGACCAGGACAAATTCCTCACCTGGACGAAGCTGAACTTCGAGTGGACCCGCGGCGACGGCATCGTGCAGGTGGTCAATCTGATATCGGTCGACAACCACGAACCCGACGCCCAGTTCCCGGAGCTCGACCCGGAGGCGGTGTCGGTGGTGTCGCAGTCGGTCAACGTGCTGTTGCGCGGCAACGCCGTCGAGGAGGACCAGAATCCCGAGTACAAGGACGCCGACATGCTGACGACGTTGGGGCGCGACACGGTCGCACGTCAGTGGGAGGTCGCCGCATGACCGCGCCCGAGCCACCCCGACCCACATCGCCGGCCCCCGGCTCGGGCACACCGCCGGCCCCCGGCAGCGAGACCGCGGAGTTCCGCGAGTACGCGCTTCACGATGCGGTGCACGGGCTTCGGGAGCGTGACCCGGACGCGTCGGCGTCGGTGGCGTTCGTGCCGTGGCAGCGCAACCTCCTGATCGCGCAGGTCGTGGTGTTCCTGTTCTTCCTGTTCGTCACGCCACTCGGGACCCTCACGGTCGTCACCGGGATCTGCACCATCGCCTACGTCCTCACTCTCGGCGACCGGCTCGTCATCTTCCGGAAGGGGCTGGCGGCGGACGCGATCATCCGCGTCGGCGACGACGAGGCGCGCGCGATCCCGGACGAGGACCTGCCGGCGTACACGGTGCTCGTTCCGGCCTACCACGAGCCGGAGGTGATCGGACAGCTGATCAATTCGGTTGCAGCACTGGACTATCCCCGGGACAAGTTGCAGGTCCTGCTCCTCCTGGAGGAGGACGACGACGTCACGATCGAGGCGGCCGCCGCGGCGGGCGTACACGGTTCGGTCACTGTACTGCTCGTTCCCGAGTCGCAGCCCCGCACGAAGCCGAAGGCCTGCAACTACGGACTGCACTTCGCGACCGGCGACATCATCACCATCTACGACGCCGAGGACCTGCCCGAGCCGCTGCAGTTGCGCAGGGTCGCGGCCACGTTCGCGAGGCTCGACGACCGGGTGGCCTGTGTGCAGGCGAAACTGGCCTATCGCAACGGTTTGCAGAACCTGCTCACCGGATGGTTCACCGTGGAGTACGGGGTGTGGTTCAGCTACCTGCTCCCCGGACTGATGCGGTTGAAGGCTCCGATCCCGCTCGGCGGCACCTCGAATCACCTGAGGAAGGTCGTTCTCGACGACATCGGTGCGTGGGATCCGTTCAACGTCACCGAGGACTCCGACCTCGGGGTCAGGATCGCGGCGAACGGCTACACCACCGCGGTGCTGGAGTCGACCACCCTGGAAGAGGCGAACAGCGACCCCATCAACTGGATCCGGCAGCGGTCGCGCTGGTACAAGGGCTACCTGCAGACCTGGCTGGTGCACACCCGGCACCCGGTCCGGTTGTGGCGGCAGATCGGCGCGTGGCCGTTCGTCCGGTTCACCCTGCTGCTGGCGGGTACCCCACTGATCGCGTGCCTGAACATGGTGTTCTGGTTCATCACCATCGCGTGGATCCTCGGGCAGCCCATCGCCATCGGGTCGATCTTCCCGCCGACCATCTACTATCCGGCGCTGGTCTGCCTGGTGTTCGGCAACGCCGCGACCATCTACATGAATCTCGTCGGCGCCCGCGAGACGGGCACGCCGCGCCTGCTGCTTCCGTGCCTGCTGGTGCCGATCTACTGGCTGTTGATGAGCATCGCCGCGATCAAGGGCGTGTGGCAGCTGTTGTTCCGGCCGTCGTACTGGGAGAAGACGTTCCACGGTCTCGACAGCGGCGCCGTCGACGACCACGACACGCACGCTCCGACGGGCGGCACGCCATGAGGATGCTGCGCAGCCCTGCGCTGCTCGTGTACGTGCTGAGCGCGGCGCTGTATCTCGTCGTCGGGTACGTCCTCGCGGTGCACCACCACTTCATGCTCGGTGACGCCCTCAGCCGGGTGCAGTCGGCGCAGGGTGTGCTGTTCAGCCGGGATCCGCACCTCGCGAGCATCGGGTTCATCTTCACTCCGATGACAGCGCTCGTCGAGGTGCCGCTCGCCGCGTTCAACTCGTGGTTCCCCAGCCTCACCCGCTACGGGATGGCCGGGGTGGTCATGTCGGCTGTCTTCATGGCCGGTGCGGCCGTGCAGATCTGGGCGATCGGTGGTGACCGGGGCGTCCCGCGGTGGCAGCAGATCGCGATCACCGTGCTGTTCGCCGCCAATCCGATGATCGTCTTCTACGGCGCGACCGGCATGAGCGAGGCGCCGTTCGTCTTCCTGATGTGCTGGGCGACCCGCCGCCTGATCCGGTGGACCAGCACCGACGACGTCCACGACCTCATCGGCTGCGGAGTCGCGCTCGGGCTCGCCTATCTCACCCGGTACGACGCCGTCGTACCGACCGCCTTCGGGGCGGTGTTCGTGGCGATCGTGACGTGGCGCCGCGCGACGAGGAACCGCTGGCAGACGGCACTGTTGGACGGCGTGATCCTCGCCGCCCCCGCATTCCTGGCGTTCGTCGCGTGGGCTGCGACGAGTTGGCTGCTGACCGGTCAGGCGTTCGCGCAGTTCTCGTCCGAGTACGGCAACTCGGCGATCATCGAACAGTCCGGTGGTCCCGCGTCGTCCGGGCCGGCGACGTTCGCGTACTCGATGGCCGAGATCCTCGTCCTCGCACCGGTGCTGCCGCTGCTGGTGCCGGCGGTGGTGGTCCTCGCCGCCCGCCGCCGCGACCTCGAGGTGATGGCGGCGACTCTGATGTTCGGGTCCGTCCTGCTGTTCCAGACGGTCTCCTATGCGACGGGGACGACATTTCCCTTCCTCCGGTTCTACATCTGCATCATTCCGTTGGCGTGCATCTACGTCCATCAACTCCGGGCCCCGCGGGGGCAGATCGCAGGGCGCCGTCCCGGTGTGTACGCCTCGCCGCGGGACACTCGCGGGCCGTCGATGCGCATCGCCGCCGCCACCGCGACCGCCCTGCTCGTGGTGAGTCTCCCGGTGACGACGGTGGGCATGGAGAGTCGCAGTCTCTCGGTGCAGCAGTACGCCGTCGGTGCGCTGCTGCCCTTCGATCCGCAGGAGGGCGTGGAGGTGGATCGCCAGTTGGCGATCCTGGAGACGTTCTCCACGGAACGGGACATCGCCGACCGGCTCGATGCCATGGACCTACCGGACGGCTCGATCCTGGTCGACACCCTGTACGGGTTCGCCGTCGTCGCTTCATCCGATCATCCGAAGCGGTTCGTGCTGCCCTCCGACCGCGACTTCGTCTCGGTGCTCAGCGATCCCGCGGCCCACGGCGTGAAGTACCTGCTGACCGTGCCGAACGAGGGCCGCGGCACCTCCGACGCGATCAACCGCCGGTATCCCACCGTCTACGAGAACGGCGCCCAGATCTCGATGCTCGACCTGGACATCGCGAACGACGGTGCGGACCAGCCGGATTGGAGGCTGTACCGGGTGCTCGAGTCGCCCGGTGGCGACTCCGAGTAGTCAGGTCGTCGGCGGTGGGTCCGGCAGGTAGGCATCGAGCAGGTCATAGAGCGGATCTCCGGGACCGATGTCGTAGGTGCACTCGTCGTGGCGCGGGTCGGGGACGAACGCCCACAGCAACGCACCCGCGGTCCCGGCGGCCCGCTGCCCCGCGATCTTGGTGCCGATGTCGGCGGCACGCTGCGCGTAGGACAGGCACTCGCCGGCAGCCTGTCCGATCTCGGCGACGAGCAGCGGCTTCCCGATCTCCTGGACCTGATCGATCCTGCGGGCCAACCCGTTCCACTGGTCGCCGGGCAGCGGGATCCCGTCGGCGTGATAGTCGTGGTACTGCAGGACGTCGACGTTCGGCGACTCGCCGATGTACCGGTACTCGTCTCCCTGGGTTCCGCACTGGCCGCCGCCGGTGAGTCCGGCGGTGATCAGTCGGCCGGGATCGAGCGCGCGCACCCGCGCGCCCGCGTCGTCCATGAAGGTGCGGAGCACCTCGGCCGCGTCGGGCGGGCACACCCGGTTGGCCCAGTCGCAGTTGCCACCGGGGCACACGCTGGTCTCCGGTTCGCCGACCAGTTCCCACGCCGCCAGCGCGGGCGAGGTACGCCACCGTCCGACGGCGGTGTCCACCCAGTCCTGGAAGGACATCGTCTGTCCGGGCGCCTGCTGCTGCCAGCCGTCCACGTACCAGCCGCGTTGTTTGAACACGTCGTCCTCGCAGGCGCCGTCCTGCGCGGTGAGCACCGGGATCACCAGTTGTCCGTGCCGCTCAGCGGCGGCGAACACCGCGTCGACGGGTGCGAAGTCGACGGCCCCCGTGAACTTGTTCGTCGCGAGGGCCGAGAACGCGTTGAACCGGGTGATCGTCACGCCCGGCAGCGCGGCGAAGTAGGCATCCAGGTCGACCTGCGCGCCGCACCCCCGGTTGACCGACCAGTCGGTCGCGAGCTGGTAGGCGTTGAACCCGACCGGCCACCAGGGGGCACCGTCGAGTGTCAGCCCGGTGCCGTTCGCCCCCACGCGCGCAGGCGCAGGTTGCGCGTTCGCCGCACCACCGGTCACGAGAACCACCACGGCCGCAACCAGTACGACGCACGCGCGGAACCACCGGGTGAGGGGGTCGCCTGCCATCGGGTCACGCTGCCTCGTCAACTCGCCGCTCCGGGCACCATGGCGACGACGCTACCGCCGATCGCCACCGATCACCGAGTGGCCGCGGGATCCCGGGGAGCGAGGACGTGCCGGAGCGGGGCTCCGCTACCGTGTGGCCGTGCCTGACGATGCGAACACCGAATTCCGCGAATCCACACCCCCGATGTCGGTGTACGACGCAATCAGCCTGCGGCGGGACGTACGCGCCGAGTTCAGTGGCGAGCGAATCTCCGAGGACGTCCTGCAGCGCATCCTGACGGCGGGCCACCACGCACCGAGCGTCGGGAACACCCAACCGTGGGACTTCGTCGTCGTGCAGGACCGCGGCACCCTCGACACGTTCGCCGAGCACGTGGCCGGGTGCCGCCGCGCCTTCGCCGACTCGCTGCCGCCGGAACGCCGCGAGACGTTCGACCCCATCAAGATCGAGGGAATCCAGGAGTCGGGGACCGGGATCGTCGTCACCTACGACCCGTCACGGGGCGGGGCGAACATCCTGGGCAGGCACACCGTCGACGACACGGGCGTGTTCTCCGCCGTCCTGGCGATCCAGAACATCTGGCTGTCGGCGGTGGCGGAGGGCATCGGCGTCGGATGGGTGTCGTTCTACGACGAGGCGTTCCTGACCGACCTGGTGCGGGTTCCGTCCCCGGTGCGACCGATCGCGTGGCTGTGCGTCGGGCCGGTGTCGCGGTTCCAGGAGACGCCGGACCTGGTGCGCTTCGGCTGGCGGGACGGCCGCCCGCTGTCCGCCGCCGTCCACCGCGAGCACTTCTGACGGGCGCGTCGCGGACCCGCGAATCCGCCGGCGGGGGTCGTGATCAAGTTCTCAACACAAATATCGACGCAGAGTGAGACATATTGCGTATGACCCTGTAGATTCTGTGAGGACACCAATGGTGTCCAGCACGCTCGATTGCACCTCCCCCCCTGTGTGCAATCGGGCCGGTGGCGGGGAGACACCCCCCTGTACCCCGCCACCCCGCTGGGGGGTTTCGCTTCTTTTCCGATTCCCGCGTCGCACCTCATCGACGCTCGGATTCCGATTCACGTTTTCACCCTCGGTACTGTGACGCCATGCTTCGTCTGGTGTTGTCGCGATGAGTCACGGTCACGGGCACGGCCACAGCGGCCCGATTCCCGTCGGCCCCGGCGCCGCCCGCGTGGTGATCGGAATCCTGACCGCCGTCGGCATCGCCGTCCTCGTCGGGCTGATCGCGCTGTGGCCGAGCCGCCACAGTGTCGAGATCCCGCTTCCGTTCCAGACGGCCGGCGGCGGCGCGGTCGTCACCGAGGCGGGCACCGTCGTCCGCTCCGACTTCGGACCCTGCGGAAGCCCTTCTGTCGGAAAACCTTTCACCGGCGAGCCCGCTCCTCCACCGAACAACGCGTACGAGTGCCAGCGCAGCGTCGTCGCCATCGAGTCCGGTCCCAACGAGGGCACGCGGACCCTTCTCGAGATCGGCCCCGGCCCGGGCCAGCCCGACCTCGCCGCGGGCGAGAGCATCCGCCTCGTGCGGCAGACCGACGCCACCGGCGCAACGGCGTACTCGTTCGAGGACTACGAACGCGGATGGACACTGCTCGCCGTCGTCGCCCTGTTCGTCCTGGTGATCGTCGTCGTGGCGCGATGGCGTGGCGTACGCGCCCTCCTGGGCCTGTTGGTCGCGTTCGCGGTACTCGTCGGGTTCATGCTGCCCGCACTGCTGGACGGCAAGCCGGCTGTCCCGGTCGCCCTCGTCGGCGGTGCGGTGATCCTGTACGCGGTCCTCTACCTCGCACACGGGGTGAGCCTCCGGACGAGTTCCGCGCTGCTCGGCACCCTCGCATCGATGGTGCTCGCCGCGGTTCTGTCCTGGGCGGCGATCGAGGCGACCCACCTGACCGGACTCTCCGAGGAACAGAACACGAACGTCCAGACGTATCTCGGGCACGTGTCGATCACCGGGCTGCTGCTGGCCGGATTCATCATCGGATCGCTCGGTGTGCTCAACGACGTCACCATCACCCAGGCGTCGTCGGCGTTCGAGCTCGCACACCTCGATCCGCACGCGGGCCGCCGGTCGGTGTTCACCTCGGCGATGCGGGTCGGCCGTGATCACATCGCCAGCACCGTCTACACCCTCGTCCTCGCGTACGCGGGCGGCGCACTGCCGCTGCTGCTGCTGTTCTCCGTGGCCGGGCGTTCGATCACCGACGTCCTCACCGGCGACGCCGTCGCGATCGAGGTCCTGCGGTCCGCGGTCGGCGGGATCGCACTGGCCCTGTCGGTTCCCCTGACGACTGCGATCGCCGTCGCCCTCGCGCGGCCGCCGCGTGCGGCTGAGCCGGCCGTCGGCACCAACTCGGCGAGCCGTCCCACCTCGGTCAACAGGCCGGGCGGCGGCCGCCACGCGCGTCACGCACGCTGACCGCCCCACCTGCCGAGAACGCAGGACGGATCAGCGGACCATGCCGGGCGGCAACTGAATGTTCGGTGGGACCTCGATACGGATCGGGTCGGGCAGGTTCAGGAACCGCGGCGACGGAACGGGCGGCGGCGCCGGCGCCTCGGAGGTGGTCTCCGGAACCGCGGTGGCCGCGGGCGCGGTCGAGGACGGCGCAGGCGTCGTCGTCGGAGTCGACGAGGGCGCACGGGTCGTGGTCCGCGGCGGGACCGTGACCTCCGCGACCGCCGTTTCACCCTGGTTCGAGGGGCCGGTGTCACGGCCGCCCAGTGCCAGACCGATGGCGGCGACCACGACCAGCCCGGCGGCGACCGCTCCCGCAAGGGCGAGATGCCTGCGGGACGGGCCACGTCGGGTCGAGGGAGTGGACGCGATCTCCGCCCAGTTCGGCTCCGGCTGTTCGAGCTCGGGTTCGTGCGGCACGGGCGGTGCCATCGCCGTCGCGAGCAGCGCAGCACCCTGTGCGGCGACCATCTCGGGTTCCGGCGGGAGAATGATGCGCAGGCCGAGCCAGCTCTGCAGCAGACTCGACACAAGCGGAATCCGGACCCCACCGCCGAGGAGGACGACGACGTCGGGATGCCGCCCCGACGCGGCGATGACGTCCCGGGCGAGACGCGCAGACGATTCGAGGGGCACCCGGACGAGGGCCTCGAAGCGCTCCCGGTTCAGGAGGACGAGGCCGCTGTCGCCCGGGACGGCGGCACCGGTGCCCGTCGACAGCTGTTCCTTGGCCTCGCGGCATCGCCCGAGGAACTCGGCCGCCGCCCAGACATCGTCGGGGCGGGTGAGGCCGCGTTCACGCACCTGCTGCTCGGCGACGAGGGCGTCGAACCGGTCGCCGCCAGCGACGTCGCTGCGATGCTGCGCGAGGACGGTGTGCGAGTACCGGTCCACGACCGTCACGGTCACGCCGGAACTGCCGAGGTCGTACAGGACGACGGTGTGGTCCGTCGGGGCGAGCTGTCCGGCGCTCTCGAGGAGGGTGACGACGGCCGCCGCCTCGGGGACGAGGTGGTAGTTGGACAGCTGCTGCCTGGCCATCGCGTTGTGCATGGTGTCGGGGTGCAGTCCGCTGCCGTAGGCGACGCCGGTGGCCCCGATGTCGGCGTGCCCGTCGTCTTCGAGGAGCACGCCGATGGACTGCGCCGCGACGTCCTCCACGGGTCCGGTGACGACCTCGACGGCTCGTCGCTCGAAGCCGGGAACGGCGCCGGCGTCGTGCTCGGGCGCGGCGAGTGTGGCCATGCGGACAGCACTGCTCCCCACCGACACTCCCAGTACCGCGCTCATCGAGTTGCCCCTCGTCGACCTGTGCGAACCCCCGACGGCCCGCACGCGAACGTCGCAGAGTTTATCGAATCGCGATCTTTGCGCCAGAGGCCCGTTCCACCCGCTCACACACCAGTCGGGGTGGTCGCACGTCCAGTCCGGTTTGCCTGTTCGTTGCCAATAGCCTTGCTGCCGAGGGCGAAATACGTCCAGCCCGCGTCACGCCACCGGTCCGCGGCGAGGCACCGCCTGCCGTCGACGAGCACCCGCGAGCGCACCACTCCGTCGAGGTCGGAGGGTTCGAGGGAACGGAACTCGTCCCACTCGGTGGCCAGCAGAACGACATCCGCGCCCTCACACGCCTCGATCGCCGAGGTCGCGTAGGTGAGCGTCGGAAAGAGTCGCCGGGAGTTGTCCATCGCCTTGGGGTCGTAGACGGTGACGGTGGCACCGTGCAGCTGGAGCATGCCCGCGACATTGAGTGCGGGTGAATCGCGAACGTCGTCCGAGTCCGGCTTGAACGCCGCGCCGAGTACCGCCACGGTGGAGCCGAGCAGGGATCCGCCCACCGCGCGGGTGGCGAGCTCGACCATCTTGGTTCGACGCCGCATGTTGATGCTGTCGACCTCGCGCAGGAAGGTGAGCGCCTGGTTGGCGCCGAGCTCCCCGGCGCGGGCCATGAACGCACGGATGTCCTTCGGCAGGCATCCACCACCGAACCCGAGACCGGCACCGAGGAAGCGGCGACCGATCCGCGCATCGTGACCGAGCGCGTCGGCGAGGGCGCCGACATCGGCTCCGGCCGCCTCGCAGACCTCGGAGATGGCGTTGATGAAGGAGATCTTCGTGGCGAGGAAGGCGTTCGCGGACACCTTCACCAGTTCCGCGGTGGGGAGGTCGGTGAGCAGGAAGGGGGCCTCGGCGTCGATCAGATCCGCGTAGAGCTCACGCAGCAGCGTCTCCGCGCGGCCTTCACGGGTGGCGTCGACGCCGACGACCACACGATCGGGGCGCAGCGTGTCGACGACGGCGTGGCCCTCACGGAGGAACTCGGGATTCCACGCGACCTCGACCGCATCGCCCGAAGGGGCGAGTCCGCTTGCCCGCACGGCGAGTTCGGCGGCGGTGCCGACGGGAACGGTGGACTTGCCGACGATCACCGCGGGTCGGTCGAGCAGAGGCGCCAGGGCGTCGACGACGGCGTGCACGTGCCGCAGGTCCGCGCCGTACTCGCCCTTCTTCTGCGGTGTGCCGACGCCGAGGAAGTGCAGGTCGGCGAATGCGGCGGCCTCCACATAGGACGTGGTGAAGCGCAGCCGGCCGGCGTCGAGATTGCGGCGCAGGGTGTCGGCGAGCCCCGGTTCGTAGAACGGAACCTCGCCGGATGCGAGCTTGGCGATCTTGCCTTCGTCGATGTCGACGCCGAGCACCTCGTGGCCGAGTTCGGCCATGCAGGCGGCGTGGGTGGCGCCGAGGTAGCCGGTTCCGAATACGGTGCAGCGCATGACTTGTTGATACGGCACAGGGGTGAGCGCTCGAGGTACCCGGCGCGAACATGGGGTGTACGGGTCACGTCGCTCTCGACACGCGCCCCGCGGCGCAGCCCCTAACGACTGGTCGGTTACTCTGGCGTCGCACCCGCCGGCCGCAGCCCCGGCCGCGAGGCGAGAGTGCACCCGTCGGCGAGAGTGTCGCCGGCCCACCTTCGCTCGCCCCAACCCCACCTCAGGAAGCAGAGGGCAATGACAGCACCCCGATCGACCTCGAACATCGGCCGTCGCACCGAGCGGCCGCAGCGCCAGGAACGCCGGCAGCCCGACGAGAAGCGTGAGACGTTCACCGACCGGACGCACCGAATGCTGTTCTCCCACTACGTTCCGGACGGCAAGCCCCGGTCCTGAGCGGACCCGAAGGTCGGGGAGGACCTCGTCGCGTCGACGACCGGCACACTCCCCGACCTTCGAGCTGTCGACGGGGCGCGACGACGGCCCCGGAAAATCGTTACGAAGTGGGCATCTTCACGAAGTTGAGGTACGCCTTCGACGGCGTCGGCCCGCGCTGCCCCTGGTACTTCGATCCGACACTAGCGCTGCCGTACGGCTGCTCGGCCGGGCTCGTCAGCCGGAGCAGGCAGAGCTGGCCGATCTTCATCCCCGGCCACAGCGTGATCGGCAGGTTTGCGACGTTCGACAGTTCCAGCGTGATGTGCCCCTGAAACCCCGGATCGATGAACCCGGCCGTCGAGTGGGTCAACAAGCCCAGTCGACCGAGGCTCGACTTGCCCTCGAGCCGCCCAGCAAGGTCGTCCGGCAGGGAACAGAACTCCAGCGTCGACCCGAGCACGAACTCCCCCGGATGCAACACGAACGGCTCACCCTCGGACGGTTCCACCAGACTCGTCAGCTCGTCCTGCTGTTGCGCCGGATCGATGTGCGTGTAGCGCGTGTTGTTGAAGACCCGGAACAGGCGGTCCAGGCGCACGTCCACACTCGACGGCTGCACCATCGAATCGTCGAACGGTTCGATCCCCAGGCGGCCGGCGGAGATGGAGGAACGGATGTCACGGTCGGAGAGAAGCACGACCTAGAGGGTAGACGCACACACATCGGGTGGTCTGCTAGAGTTGCCGTTCGCAAGCAGTTGCACCGCCGAAATAGCGGTAAAACCGCTGCATGCCGATGTAGTTCAATGGTAGAACATCAGCTTCCCAAGCTGAATACGCGGGTTCGATTCCCGTCATCGGCTCTCTCAGTCAGTTCTCTTCTCTTCCATCCATTCCATCTCTCGCCATCCCAAGCGCTTCTCTCGCGCTCTCACGGCGCTCAGATCAGGCTGGCGCGCGCGCCGACGCGGCGCCCAGTCCAGCGCGCCATTTCTCGGACCTTTCGCGACCTGCTGGCGCCTGCGCTACTTACGGTCACTTCTCGCAGGCGAACGTGAGGACATCGGCACCGAGGCGAATTCGCAACAACGGTGTGGCCCGTTCGCTTGGATACGCGAACAGCAACGCGAGGATGCTGCGGTCTCCTGTGAGTACTCGAACTGACAGGGACCCCAAATCCTGGATTGAACGGTCGGATCGTGAGCGGATGGCCGCCGCAGTGAAGGAGATCGGTTGGAGCAGACTCCCCCACCCGCAGACAATCTTGTCAACGACCGGACACACTCGACTGCGGGGACGATCCTAGGCATGGTTCGATGCACCTGAGTTGCTCACCCGGAACCCGGAACGAGACTCCCGCCGCTGTCAGTCGCGCTCCCCCAGGACGAACGCGATCACTGCGATGCGCGTGTCGTCCAAATCGAGGAACGCCGCGATGCGTTCGTCGTCGTAACCGGCGACGGCGCATCCGGCGAGTCCCACTGCCTCGGCTGCGAGGTACAGATTCTGTACCTGGATTCCGGCATCGACGTGCACGGTCCGGTACTGCCGCAGCGCATACTTGGCGAAGACGACGTCCAACCGCGCCGCCAGTACGACGGCCACAGGGAAGCGTTCCGCGAACTCCGGTTGCAGAAGGCACGCGGCGAAGGCATCACCGACGGTCCCCGTTCGGATGGGCTCGAGGTGCGAGCCCCGGTACTTGTACACACCGTCGGGCAACAGATTCCGATCACCGAGGGCGACCACCACATACTGTTCCAGCGACGCCATGCCGCCCGCGCTCGGCGAAGAAGCGGACGCGTGGTGCAATACCGTCGCCAGCGCTGCAGGTGACAACGGCCGAGATGCCGAGCCGTATCTGCTGCGGCGCGACATCAGCACCTCCCCCACTTCTCTTGCCGGGAGACGCCCGGGTTCGGGCAGCGAGACGAGCCCGGGGTTGCCGTGCCGTCCTGGCAGGTTCTCCGCGTCGAACGCACGGCCCGGCGGAGGTACCGTCCGCTCCAGTGCCCGGTGCAGTTTCCGGGCCGCGACGAGACGGCCCTCCGCCGTCGTGATCTCCGAATCAGCCACGCGGGTGCAGGAGTTCGCTCAGCTCGGCAGCGCCGTCGACGGACCTGAGCTCGCCGGCAAACACGGCTTCCGGAACGGCATGAATGCGATTCTGCGCAGCGGCAGGTGTTCCGGCGAACAGTGTCCGAGCATCCTCCTCGGCCGCGGCGGGGTCGGCGTCGGCCCCGTGGACGACGACGATGACATCGGGGCGCTTCTCGATGATCGACTCGGTGGAGACCTGCCCGAAGTACTTCCCCGCGGGGAGTTCGTCCTCGAACAGGTTCTGCCCGCCGGCCGCGCCGAGGACGCTGCTGTACAGGCCCCGCGCCAACGCGTACGACTGCCCCTCGGCCACCTGCACCATCACCGTCCGCGTCGGGCTCTGCCCGGAGATCCGATCGCTGACGGCGTCGAGCGTCGTCTGCGCCTCATCGGCCAGTTCTGCTGCCCGATCCGGCTTTCCGAGCAGTCTGCCGAGCGAGTCGAGGTCGGAGAACACGTCGTCGATGCGTCCCTCGGTCACCTCCTGGTGGCAGTAGCCGCTGTTCACGAAGATCGGGATCCCCAGCTCCGCCAGCTCGTCCATCGTCTGCATTCGTTCGCCGTCGAACCAGTACTCACCGTCCGAGACGATGAGATCGGGACGCGCGGAGACGACGGCCTCCTTCGCGGGGACACCGGTGCTCAGCACCGGGATCGCGGCGAACTCGTCGGCCAGCTCGGGACTGGGTGCGGACAGGTTGGTGTTGGACTGGCCGACGACGGCATCCGCGGCGCCGAGTTCGATCAGCAGTTCGGTCATCGACGGGTACAGGGACAGGATCCGCTCGGGGGTGCCGGGGACGCTGACGTCGCGGTCGCAGTTGGTGACCGTGACGGCGTCGGCTTCCGCTGGAGTGTCCGGGGTCGCGGACGTGGATGCGCACCCGCCGATCGTGAGGGCCACGGCGGCGAGGCCTGGTGCGAGGAAGACCTTCTTCATGTCGCTACTTTCGTGTCGTTGGTTGGGGGACTTGGGGTGTCGGCGGGAGCGAACGACAGCTGTAGACGGCCGGTCAGCGGGTGGTCGCCGCAGTGGACGCGGACACCGAACACCGCGGAGAGCAGATCGCTGTCCAGTACGTCGCGGGTGTCGCCGTCCGCGACGATGCGACCCTGATCGATCAGGACGATTCGGTCGCAGTACGCGGCGGCGAGCGTCAGCTCGTGCACTGCCATGACGGTGGTCACGCCCAGTCCGGCGACGAGCTCCATGATCTCGAGCTGTGCGCGAATGTCCAGGTGGTTGGTGGGTTCGTCGAGGACGAGCACCGTGGGCTGTTGGGCGAGCGCGCGGGCCAGCAGGACGCGCTGCTTCTCCCCTCCGGAGAGCTCGGACATCGGGCGGTTCGTGTGTTCACCCATCCCGACTCGCGCGAGCGCATCCTCGACGACGGCGACGTCGCCTCGTGTGTCACCGCGACCGATCCGGTGATGCGGGGTACGTCCCGTCATCACGACTTCGCCCACGGTGAAGGCGAACTCGCTCGGGCGCTCCTGGCCGACGACCGCAAGGGTGCGCGCGAGCCTCCGGGGTGTGAGATCACGCCAGACGTCCGACCCACCGACGAGCACCACGCCGGCGTCCGGCTCGACCACGCGGTACAGGCTCCGGAGCAGGGTCGACTTGCCGCTGCCGTTGGGTCCGACGAGTCCGATGATCGTGCCGCTCGTGACGGCGAGGTCGATACCGGTCAGCACCACTCGGGGACCTCGCCGAACGACGAGGTCGTGCGCGCTCACGTCGGTCATTCCGGACCTGCCTCACGTCGCATCAACCAGAGGAAGAACGGCGCCCCGAGGACCGCGGTGATGATGCCGAGCGGCAGCTCGTTCGGGGCGTCCAGGGTGCGGGCGGCCAGATCGACCGCGACGAGGAACACCGCACCCGTCAGTGCCGACGCCGGCAGCAGCCGTCGGTGGTCGGCGCCGACGAGGAGACGCACGGCGTGCGGGACGAGAAGCCCGACGAAGCCGATTCCTCCTGCGACAGCCACGACGACACCGGTCAGCAGAGACGCGACGACGAGCAGAATCCATCGCGTGCGTCGCACGTCGACGCCGACTGTCGCCGCACTCTCGTCCCCGAGAGACAGCGCGTTGAGCGGGCGGGCGTAGGCGAACAAGACGGCGGTGCCCGCTGCGACGGCGACGAGCGGGACGGCCAACTCCGACCACGACGCTCCAGACACGGACCCCAGGAGCCAGAACAGAACTCCCGACAGCTGGGTCGGGTCGGTGCGGAGCTGAACGTAACTCGTTGCCGCGGAGAGCAGGTACCCGATGGCCACGCCCGAGAGGACCATCCTGACGGGTACGAGGGTGCCTGCCCGCCGCCCGAGGACGAGAACGGCCGCGAGTGCAGCCAGTGCGCCGAGGAACGCGGCCGTCGGAACACCCACCACCGCCGCGCCGGCCCCGACCGACATCACCAGGACCGCCCCGAGCGAGGCTCCGGCACCGACACCGAGAACGTAGGGATCGGCGATCGGGTTGCGGACGACGGCCTGGAGGACGGCGCCGGCGAGCGCGAGACCGGTGCCCGCGACGCAAGCGAGAACGACCCGCGGAAGCCTCAGGTCCCACACGATCCGGTCGAGAATCGGATCGACGGTCCAGTCGGTACCCGGGACGTGCGCCCACACCACACCGACGACATCCGCGGCAGCGACGTCGGCCGCACCGATGCAGACGGCCAGCACCGTGATCAGGACGAGCGCGAGCACCATGGCCACGAGGAATCCCGCGTACCGCGAACCGGAGAAGGGATGCGGCGGGCGAGTGCCCGGCCTCGCGGACAGTGCGGTCACTCCGCCACCTCCGCGAGCAGGCGTGAGATGTCGCCGTGCGTCCGCAGCGGCGAACACCACGCAACGACTGCGGTGACACCCAGGCACACCACCGCGGCGGCATACGCGCTGCGGACGTCGGACATCTGGGCGATCACCCCTGCCCCGACTGCGCCGAGGGGCGTGCCACCCCAGGCGATCATTCTGGCGGTCGTGTTCACCCGCCCCTGCAGCCTGTCCGGGGTCAGTTGCTGACGGACACCGATTCCGTTGAGGATCGCGCACGTCGCCGCCCACGAGTACACGACCAGCGCGGGGAGCGCGAGCGTGAGTCCGTCGGCGACGAGTACCCCGACGAGCGCAACCGTCCCCGTCGCATAGGCGGCGATGGAGATGGCGCCGACCCGGTATCGCCTGCCGAGTCGGGGAACGGACACCGCGGCGGCGAGACCGCCGAGGGCCACCGCCGTCCAGATCACTCCCAACGCCGGACCCTCCGCCTCGACACCCAGTTGCGTCCGGGCGTAGACCACGAGCAATGACGTCACTGCGCCCTGCGCCAGCGAATTACCGAATCCGAGGAACGTCAACGGGCACAGCAGGGTGTGGCGGCGAAGGAAACTCAGTCCTTCGCGGATGTCCGTGAGGACGGTCGGCTTGGGTCCGCCGGCGCGGGGTACCACGGGTAGTCGCCGGGTCGCGGCAGCGATCAGTGCGGCGGCAAGTACGTAGGATGCGCCGTCGATCCCCAGCGCCCACGCCGGGCCGATCACGCCGATCACCAGACCCGCGACGGCGGGCACGCTCACGTCGGCGACCGTGCTCGCCGTCCACAGGGCACCGTTCGCGGCCGGGAGGGCCGAACGGCCGACGATCTGTGGGAGCGCGCCGAACGCAGCCGCGTCGAACCACACGAACGCGGTGCCGATGCCGAAGGCGACCGCGATGACGTGCGCGGCGGCGAGGCTGCCGAGCGCGGAGGCGCCGGGCACGCTCAGGAGGGCGGCGCTCGCGCAGGCCTGCGCCGTCAGCATCACGGCCCGGCGATTCGTGCGGTCGGCGACGGCGCCGGCGACGAATCCGAACAGGAGGTACGGCGCGACGGCCCCGGTGGTGGTGATCGACGTCGCCAGCGGCGATCCGGTCAGGTCGTACACCAGCAACGGCAGCGCGATCGTGGACACGGCAGCGCCGGCCACCGCGACGGTGCGCGCGGTCAGGAAGAGCCTGAACGACGTGTTGCGCCACACGCTCGGCTCCGACGCCGTCGCGCTCTCGCGTTGGCCCATGACACCTCGCCTTCCGAATCATGCACGCCCACTTACGTGTTGCGTGTGGGTATCGCATACCCATAACGTTCCGAGATAGTAATGGAAACCGTTTCCATTACGGAAGGAGAAGTTCATGCACTCTTTCGAGTTCGAATCCATCCAGGCGTCGGCACCGGTCAACGCTCTGCAGGGCGTCGGCACGAACGCACTGGTCGACAGCCCGTTCACCTTCGAATCGGTCGCCGACGCGGCACCGGTCAACGCGCTGCAGGGCGTCGGTACCAACGCGCTGGTCGACAGCCCGTTCACGTACGAGTCCTGAGCTGATGCGTCCTCCCCGGCGACCGGTCGCCGGGGAGGACCGCTCTCGCCGCCCACGCCCGAAACGGAGACCGCATGTACGCACTCGCCACCGGCCACGGCCTCTACCCCACACGCGACGGCACGTGGCACTACCTGACGACGACCGAGACCGCGGTCCGGATCGGCGCGCCCAGCGATCTCGTCGCGGAGGTCGACGCGCACCTCGGCGATCCGCGAATCCGGCTGACAGAGGGCGCGACACAACTCGCGGAAGCACTCGTCGCGCGCGGCGTACTGACGCCAGTGTCCGGCCCCGACCTGGAGTCGTCGCGCGCGCACCGAGTCGTCGTCGAGGGCTCCGGCATCGTCGCCGCGCTCATCGTCCGCGATCTGCGCGCCGCCTGCCCCCGGGGAACGGTCGTGGACACGGTCGACGCCCGCACCGTGACCGAGGAGATCGTGGCCGCCACGGACGTCCTCGTGAGCGTTGCGCCTGCGCTGCCCGACGCGCACTGGTCGACACTGGACCGGTGGTGCCGCCTGCACGGAACGGCTTGGCATCGAGCCACGGTCGAGGGAGGCGCGGTGAGCCTCGGCCCCTTCTCCACTTCGGACGGCGCGTCCTACACCGATCTTCGCCACCGCCGCCTCGCGGCCTCGGCTGTCGCCGACGATCTCGAGGACTGGTGGAAGCACCTGGACACCAAACCGGCGGCGCCGTGGAACCCCCGCCCGGACTGCGCAGCCCACGTGGCTGCGCTTCTGGTCGCGGACATCCTGGCCTGGATGTCCGGGGAGACACCCCGGAACAGCAGGCGCCAACTGCGAATCGATCCCGTCACGGCGAACGTGACGGCCCACCCCGTGCTGCCGCTCCCCCTGGAGGTCGCGACCCCGTGAGACCCCGCGTGCAACTCGGCGTGGACGTCCCGACCCGCGACGGATGCGCACTCGCCACCGACGTCGTCCTTCCCACGACCCGGCCTGTCGGCGCCGTCGTGGTCCGCACCCCGTACGGACGGGGCAACCACACTGCCGAGGGATTGCACTGGGCCGCGCGAGGAATCGCCTTCGTGTGCCAGGATGTCCGCGGCCGACACGACTCCACGGGCGAGTGGGTGCCGTTCCGCCACGAGCGTGCCGACGCCGGAGCACTGCTCGATTGGCTGAGCCGGCAGGGCTGGTGCCCGGATCGGGTCGTCGCATCCGGTTCCTCGTACGCCGCGGGCACCGCGTGGGCAGTGGCCGCCGAGGACTCGGCCGGACTCGTCACCGGGGTGGTGTCCAAGGTCCCGGTCCTCGGTACCGACCGGGTCAAGCGAGATCCGAGCGGGATCGTCCGGTTGGCGGAGCACCTGTCCTGGTGGGGAGAACACGGCGCCTCGCGCGGGTCCCGACCCGGATACGTCTCCGCCGCGCTGCACACGGATCCCCGCTTGTTCGAACATCTTCCGGTCACCGGTCTCGCGGACAGGATCGGCCTCTCCGGGGACGCGGGGTGGATGCTGCCCTTCCACCGCGCCACGGCAGCAGAGCCGTACGGAAGCGACGACTGCGTACCGCCCGAGGAGTTGGCGGCCCTCGACGTTGCGGGACTCCACATCGGCGGCTGGTTCGACGACATGGTCGACGAGACGATCCGTCACGCCGAGGTCGTCGGCTCCGCGCTCGTGACACGGCCGCCTCAGTCGGTCCTGATCGGCCCGTGGGATCACCGGATGGCTCCTCCCCGAACGACTGCGGCGCCCTCGAACGTCGGCCCGCGCGACCCGGCGTCGGCACAGGTCCGGTGGATCACGGACACTCTCGCCGGATCACCACCGAGGTGGAACGACCTCTACGACATGGGAACCGGCCGCTGGTCGACGGCAGTTCCGGAGGACCGTGCGCCCACCACCACACGGTGGGTGGGCACCACCGCCGGCAGCCTCGTTCCACGACGCGACGTGGACGACGACACCGATTCGCGCCCGATGGGATTCGACCATCACCCTTTGCGACCGGACGAGGGTCGGCTCGTGTGGACGAGCCCGCCGCTGAGCCGTCCCCTGCGCGTATGGGGTCGGCCCGTTCTGACCCTCGACGTTCGCACCGACACCGAAGCGGACTGGGTCGCCTGCGTCGACACGGAATCCGTTGGTGGCGAGCGAAGTCCGGTTGCCACAGGCTGCCGCAGCACCCGCGCCGCGGGGCGGGTGCGGATACCGCTGACCGAGGTCCGGCGAACCCTCTGCGCGGGCGACCGAATCGTGCTCACTCTGTCGGGCGCCGACTTCCCGAGACTGGCCCGCAATCTGGGGGCGTCCGACCGATACACCGGCACCTCCGCCTCGCCGACCAACCAGGGCATCTCGTGCGGCGGGACGGATCCGGTACCCGCGCTCGACCTCCCTCTCACCGAACCGGAGCACCCATGACCACCCCAACCGACATGCTCGTCGACGCCCGTACCGGGGTGGTGACCTCACTGCTCCCGTACTCGCGACCAGACCTTCCGTCCGGGTGGGTCGGCTGCTCGGCTCGCGTATCGGACACCCGACGCCTGCCGGCCGATGCCACCCAGAGTTTTCGCGCCGATCCGTACGGATTCGGCGCTGCCCTCGTCGACGAGGACGCGGCAGCGGGAGCGGCACTCGGCGAAGCCGTCGAACGGTACTGCGGCAACGTCGTTCCCGACTCTCTGCCCATCTCGACTGCGCGCGGATGGACGGAACGCGGACACGCGGTGATCAACCCGGACGACCTCGCGCTGTACTCGGAAGCGCAATACGCGCAACCGGGCTTTCCGTTCCGGGAGTTCACCGTCGACACTCCGACCCGGTGGGTGACCGGGCGCCGGCTGACCGACCTGCAACCGGTGTGGATGCCCGCGCCCCTGACCTACCTCGGCTATCACACAGGCAACAGGCGTGCGGACGTTCCGATCGCGGCCGTCCAGTATGCGGGCATCGCGGCCGGACGGACCAGGGAGGAGGCCGAGTGGTCCGGACTGCTCGAGCTAGTCGAGCGCGACGCCACCGCGCTGTGGTGGACACGCGGACTACCGTCGTGGGACGTCACCGGCACTTCCCTGCCCAGGATCGCGCGCCACCTCGCCGACCCGGAATCCTCGACCCGTACGGTCCGAATCCTCGCACTGCCCAGTCCGTTCTCGGTCCCGGTGGCCGCTGTCCTCGTCCACGACCGGGCCCGCGACATCATCGCCTTCGGAACCGCCTGCAGACCAACCCTGGCCGCGGCGGCGGAGAAGGCGACCGTCGAGGCGTTCGCGGTGTGTGCGATCACGATGGATCTCGCCGATGCGGACGGGCCCACGTGGCGGGCGGTGGCAGACGGCGTCCTCCCCGGTCACTTGTACAAGCCGTTCCGGGCGGATCGCCGCTATCGGCTCGACTACGCGCCGCCCTGGCGCGACGTGCTCGACCTCCCCACCGTCGCCCAGCTGTACCTCGATCCCGAGATACAGTCGTCGCTCCTGGAATTCGTCGAGGACACCATCGAGAGCACCGAACCCGACATCGGGCCGGACACGGCGGTCACCCGAAGTGAGCTCCTCGATCGACTGGGCGACCACTCGCCGGTGTCCGCAGAACTGACCACCTCCGATGTCGCGGCCGCGGGCCTACATGTCGTGCGCGTGATCGCGCCCGGTCTCTACAACAACTCTCCCGCGGCCTTTCCACTACTGGGCGGGGACAGGCTCGACCGCGTCCCCGCCGAGTGCGGCTGGACGACGACCCGGCCACGGCCGGAGGCTTCGCTGCCCCTCCCGGTGCCTCTCGCATGATCCCGCGCGAGCTGCTCGTCGACGAGCGCACGGGCATCATCCGGCGTCTTCGACACGCGACCGTTCCGGATCGGTTTCCCCGATCCTTCGTGCTCGTGCACGCGTACACCGCGGACACCGGGCGCTTCGCCAAGTGGCGTGCCGACTCCGCCGGCGCCGGATACTCCATGGACGGAACCGATCCCGCTCCGGCCGCCGTCGGCGAAGCGGTCGAACGGTACTGCGGTTCGCTTGTGACCGCCGCCGTCGAACGCGGCAGCGCCACGGACCTGGCGTCGCGGTTTCCTGACGACGCCGTCGCCGACCTGTCCACCTGGCCCCGATTCGACGACAGCTGCTACTCGCAGGCAGACTTTCCGTTCGCCCTGCCATCCGTCGACCACGTGATGGACTGGGTCGCGGGAACCACCCTCGACAGCGGCGTACGCACCTGGGTTCCCGCGGAATCGGTGTGGGCGTACTACCCCCATGACGTCGCTCGCACTGGAGGCCGGGCCCTGACCCCGGTCGTCCAGGCGGGGCTGGCGGCCGGTCCCGACCGGGAGTTCGCCGTCCGGGGTGCACTACGTGAGGTCATCGAGCGCGACGCTATGACGCTGGCGTGGACGGGGCGCTCCGGAATACGTGGCATCTCACACCTTCCCGACCGAATCACACGTCTCGGTTGCGGTGCCGACGGGAGCTTCGACACCAGATGGCTAGCGTTTTCCACCGCGTTCGCGCTACCGGTGGTCGGCGCGCTCGTCCGCGACGCGGTGACCGGCTACCTCTCGATGGGCGTCTCGTGTCACGAAGCTCCCGACGTCGCGGCGGAGAAGGCGCTCGCCGAGGCGTTCCAGCTTCAGCTCCTCCTCGCCGACTACGACGACCCCGACAGCGGAATCGGGCGGGCGACACTCGCGCCGACCAGTCCCCTGCGCCCTTTTCGCGCCGATCGCCGCTACGGCTCCTCCTATCGCAGCGACCTGTCGGACGTCATCGACTACGGATGTCACCTGCAGCTCCACCTCGACTACGACGTCCAGCACCGCTTCGAGGCAGAGCTGGACGAGGCAGTGACCGGAACTGTCGCCCTCGTCGACCTCACGACAGCCACATCCGTCGAGGCAGCTGTGGCGGTGGCGGGATTCTCGCCCGTCGTTGTCGATCTGACGACACCGGATGTCGCCGCCGCCGGGCTCCAGGTGGTCCGAGTAGTCGTTCCCGGCACCCTCACCAACACCGCTGCCGGGCGACCGTTCCTGGGTTCACCCCGGATGAGGGCGGCCCTCGCCGGGCGGCCGCCGCGCATCCTCCCCCTTCCACATTGACCCGGAACGCCCCTGCGGGCATGGACGCCCCCGCACTCGATTTCGGCTCCTGTCGGCCCTGCCTGCCCGAGGCTGCAGCTCGGTGTGATGCTGGCCGCATGCGTAGGCGTTGATGAACGCGAGGTGGCGGGTGTGGTGTAAGCAATCGTCAGACCTGCGTTGGCGGTGAGCCATCGCCTCCACGCATGGATGGGGTCACCGCATGTCCGTCGAAGCGACAATCGACATCACCGCGGCGACCGCCACCACACCCCACCGCGAAGGCGTGGGTCGGCCGCGACCGTTCGCGCAGCCCTCGTCCTGTCCCACGCCGTCGCCGCAGTTGACACCAACACCAGCGCCGCGATCAGGGCCACCGTCGACGACACCAGACAGTGTGGCCGCGAACCCGGCTACGCAACCAGCCGCTGCTCACAGCCCCGAACAGTGTCGCGTCTCGCGAGGATTCGCATGCCCTCATCGTCCTAGCGCCTCTATCGTGGCGGAAGCTGCCCAACCGGCGGGGCCCGGGGCTGCCCTTGCACGGGCAGCACACACTACCTCCTCGCGCAGGGTCCGACCCGAACGAGCACGTCAGAAGTAGTACGGCGGCTCGACGTCCGGGTCATCGACGACGACGTCAACGTCCGTGAGGGCAAGCGTCGCGGCGATCGCGGCGGCAGATCCGCCGATCGTGGCGAAATGCGGATCGACATCACATGTCACACAGAAGGATCTGTCGGCTGGCCACACGAACGACGGTGTCGGCGCCTCGCGCGACCAAGCCTCCCGTCATCGAAGCCGCCGCCCTCACCACTGCACCACCCGAGCCCATCGACCTGTCCTGGCCCCTTGTCTCCAACGCTCCACCGACATTCGACCTTCTCCCTCCCACTGCGACACTCGTCTTACTTGGAACACTGGTTGCCCTGCTCACCGCCGCCGCGGTGCAACTCCTCGCTTCTCGCAGAACCGGAACGTCCCAATGATTCCGGTCCTCCATGAGGCGAGGGGTTCTCGCTCGGTTCCACCCGAACGGGGATGCGCCCTTCGGCGACGACATGGCGTCGTGGGTTCACCACCAAGGGCGCCGAACAGTCAACGACTACGCTGAACTTCCGACGTCAGGGCAAGTCTCGCTACCGACCGAGGCCATGAACAACCCCGGCCGCCAGCGAGCCGATCACGGTAGACGAGCACCGAGAAGCCATCCGCGACTTCCTCGGCCAGGTCAACCCTGAGAACCGGTACATCGGCGACTAGCGCGAGATGCACCTCAGTTCGCTTCGGACGCGCCATGAGCACTGCAGCCGGGACAACTGCATTTGCTCGACGACGTCGACGAAGCTCCATTCACCAACGGTATGCCTGGACGCAACCTCGGCTGCCGCACGAAACTCGGAGCCGGCTGAGTGTGATTTCAAGCCACCACCAGGTGTGATTACCGACCGGTCAACCATTCCAGCCCCGATGTGGCCCTGAGCGGACCGCCATTGGTGAACACCCCCCTCGTCCCTCTCTCCATCGGCGGGTTCACCCATTGAGGCCTCTTGGGTTCATCTATCGCCCTTTGCTGGGATTGCGGCCAGCGCCGTCAGCGCGGCAAAGTCCACCCTTCGTCCCACCCAGGTCGGTAATCTTCCGGCCCGCCTCTCGGTTGAAGTGGGACGAGGATCTCCCGAAGCGGAGTTCGGCATATGGAATGGCTCACCCGAATCCGAACTGCGTTGAGGCTCAGGGTCAGATCCCTGAGACTTAACGCAGCAGTTGGCGGAGGTTCCAGCTATGAACCGAACGGCAGGTCCATCGAACCGGTGCTGTCCCGATCACCATTGAGCAGGATCAAGTAGACGCCGTTGGGCGGAAGTTGTGCCCGATAGTTCAGTGTGTCGCCGGCCGGTGTCACCGTGCGCTGATCGACCTGCTGCAGTTTCGCCTTGGACAGATCCGGGTCCGTCGCATCCGAGTAGAAGTTGCTGGTCTCCTGGTCGACCCGGTATGCAGTGACCGTTACGTTGCCGTGCGCGATACCATCCGGCAACGAGGTCATGTCGATCGCGAGGTCGTACCCCTGCGTCGGGCAGCTGGTTGTCGGCGGAATCCCGGAACACCCCTGGTAGTTCCACACCATGACGGAAGCGCTCGTCTGGTCCGTGGACTTTGCCGCCACGGCGTAGACGCCGATTCCGTTCACAAGCTGATCCGAGGTCGTCGAGACCTTGGTGTCCTTCATCATCGACTGCATGAGCATCACGTTTCCGTACGGTGTGAGTGCATCGGAAGGGAGCTGCTCGTATGGGCGCCACAGGATCTCTTGGGTGCGGAGGTCCATGTACGGCCCGATGGCGTTCTGAGTGACGAACTGATCCTTGAGGCCGGTTCGGCGTGCGACCCAGTTCATGGGATAGGTGTCGTGCTGCTGTGAGAACCAGTATGCCAGCGACGGCATACCCGCGGCTTGGCGGGCGTAGTCGGTGCTGTCACAGTTGTCGCACATCGGGCCGGGGTAGATCCCGGTTTCGGTGATGTACACCGGCAGGTTGACTGGCATCCCACGACCAACGAGCATGCTGTCCAGCTGATCTCGGTAGCCACTGACCAGGCTCGGATCCGACTTGTAGAACTGGCGGCTGCCGTCCGGGTTGACTCGGACGTATGCGTGGTAGGAGAGGAAGTCGAGGCGTTTCGCCGGATCAGGGTCGGCCTGATAGGCATCGAGGAAGGCCTCGAGCCACGGCACGTTGAAGAAGTACAGGGCGGGCCCGCCGACCTTCAGCGGTACGTAGCCCGGCACCAGTCCCAGCACGTTGTTGACGTTGTTCACCGCTCGGTACAGGGGGGCATACGACTCGTACACCTGTGTCGCCTGGATCTTGCTTCCCGGTGCGTCGGGTTCGTTCCATGCCTCGATGAAGTCGACCTTCGGGTGAGCAGTCTTGATTGCGAGCAAGATCCGCTCTATCTGGGGCGTGACGATCGCCGCGTCCTGTCCGATCCATGCGTCGAGGCGAAGATTCGCCAGGACCGTGTCCGAGGCGTTCCCGAGGTCGCGCAGGTATGCGTCGAACCCGGGTGACAGCACGCACACGCCATCGGGTGTGGTGCAGATGGGGTCGGTCTGGTTCGGGCTGTTCAGCCATGCTCGGTAGAGCGAACCGTGCAGTCCCTGCTCGTTGAGATAGTCGACATCTGCTGGTCGCTGGTCGGCGAACGTACTACTGACGTGAAAGTTGTTGTAGCGCTCGGTGTGCAGTAGTGGTCCTTGTTCGGCTGCGAAATCCACGTCCACTTGCGCAGGCGGCAGCGGGGCTGCCAGTGCGGCCTGAGGCGCCAATGCGAGCGAGGCGCCCAGCATCGCGGGAGCGACTACCGCCATCAATGTCCGCACGCGCTTTCGTAGGGACGCCGGTGCTGCGCCGCCATCGTCACGTCGGAGGAAGTTCACGCTCGATCCCCCTTCGGCTGAATGTTCTTCGGTTCGTGGTCGGGAAGGGGCTCCCGCCGACGGCGCGACAAGGACTGGGTGCGCATGTTGGTCTCCATCCATTTGTTCGAACACCGCGACTTCCACCACCGCGTACTGGTTTCGAGAGTGGGGGCGGGCGCCGAAACGATCGTGTTCTGCGTCGCCTCCGAAGCCGGGGTTTGTGCGTGCTCCTGTAGTCAGGCAGGGTGAGAATACCATTCTCGCCTGGCGGGTGCGACAGTCTCAGTTCGAGATAAGATGTTGTGTAGTAACTCTATTGAGAGAGATGCGCAGATTCACCACATCGTGAGGATCGTGGTGGACACGGCGAACACCAGTCGACCAGATCCTGCGCTGAGGACGATTCAGGTTGCTGTGGAAGATAATTCAGAACTCGGCGGCCGGTAGAGGGATGCGATGTCTTCATCGAGCTGGCGGAGCGCCACGATGACGGGAACACGATGACTGGGGCCGATGCGGGAGAGCAGGGTGGCGGTACGGTTGCGCCTTGGTTCTGGACGCAACTCGTTGATCCGCGATTGCAGGGCTGCGGCGTTCTCTCGACCAGGTTCGAGTCCGGCGATGATCAGCAGTTCGGGATCAACGAGAGCTTCGGCCAACACGCCGACGCGAGCAGCGCGTTCAAGGTGATCACGCATCACAGGAGGAGTGGCCGGCGACACGGGCGAGACGGTCACATCGAGACCCTCGTCGCACTCGAGATCCTGCGTGTCGAGAGCCAGGCTCTGCCCCAGAATGCCCGCCACCCCGGTCGACCCCACATGCGGTCGCCCATCAACGATCAGCCCTACCCCGAGGGGACTTCCACAGTCCAGGACCACAGCGGAATGCATGCCCGCAGCGTCGCCCGCGATCGCCTCGGCCAGGGTGAGCGCGTGAGTGGTGTTCAGGACGGCTGTCGGTATCCCCAGGCAGCGCGACAGCTGCTCGCCGAGAGCGACTTTCGACCAGCCGAGAACATCCGATTCCTCGACGGTACCCGAGGCGGGGTCGACGAAACCTGGAAGGCACACTCCTGCTGCAGCAACAGGACCGCCTGGCGATTCAAGCAGCGGAGCGCATATCCGGACGATCGATCGGATGACCGAGGCGGGGTTCCGAAGGCCCGTGCGAGTCTTCCCTTCCTCCGAGATGTTTCCCGCCGCGTCGGCGATGACGACGCGCGCGTGCATCTCGTCGATCCAGATCCCGAGCACTCGTCGCACCTGGGGATTGCACGCGAGCAAGATGCGCGGACGTCCGCGAGAGCTCGCGCCCTCGAGGTGACGCTCCAGTTCAATCAGCGTCTCGTCGGCGATGAGGTCCGAAACGATCGCTGTGATCGTCGATCTGCCGAGACCGAGGATCCGAGCAAGGTCGGACCTGGCCAGAGGCCCGGACGTCCTCACCAAGTGGACGACCCTCTGCCGATGGAGCAGGCGATCCCCCTGCATTCGACCCACCTCTCGCTTCCGCCTTCCGGCCCAGCTTGCTTGACGCCCCCACGACTGGGTGCTATTAAATTCGTCACATGAACTAAATCATGTTGTCGCCATCACGTCCACCGCGGATCGACGCCGATTCCGACGATTCCAACGGCGCGTACACCTGCGTTCACCACTGCCGGTAGCCGACGTGGATGCATCCGATCACAACCGAGAGGACTGCTCGTGAAACAACCTTCGAAACTCGTGCGAAGTGTCGGCGTCGCCGTCACCGCAATCTCCCTGTCGAGTGGGTTCGCCACGGCTGCAAGTTCTGCAGCGCCGATATCCGGAGGTAGCTCGGACGGGCTACTTTTCGGTGGGAGCTCAGACCCTCGGCCATCCATTCAGCGGTCCGTTCTGGCCATGCCCGACGGAATCTCCAACCCCATGAATCCGCGGTATTCCGAGGACGGCAGGTCAATCTTCTTCCATGCGCGACCGGCTGATGGAGGCCGGAAGGAGATCTACCAGATCGAGGTAGACGGATCGAACCTGCAGTGCGTCACATGTGGTGTCTCCCCCGAGGTCACCAACGATCTCGGCAAGATGACGACCTTCCAGGACGGTTCCGGGCAGGTACTTCTGGAGGCCGGGAACAACACGTGGGTCATTCTCGAGCACACCGCGGACGGTAGCCGGTTGGTCCCCGTCCTCGCGCCGCCTGCAGCTGCACGCGTTGTCGACCCAACCCGCGAGATGCGAGTATCACCGGACGGTAAACACGTCCTGCTCACGCAAATTCAGATCGCGCCCAGCGGATTCATCGCCGCAGTTCCCGTTGTGGGTACGTTGAGTCGCACCGACCGGGGGTACGAGGTCGTGAATGCCCGAGCTGTCTACGTGACCGGCGAAGGCAAGCAATGGACGCCCGACGGCAAGGGCGTGGTCGTGATCGGCGGCCAATACGAGGCCGGCAACGTCGACAACCTCGTCGTCGATCTGGCCAGCGGCGCAGTAACCCGACTCAACGGCAACCTCGACTACGACGAGGACATGGATCTCTCGCCCAACCAAGAGTGGATGGCCGTCGGAAGTATGCGTGGCCTCGACGCGCTGACCCCGATGTCGAGAGTCGTACGGCCCGCCTTCCTCGCGGCGCACATCCAGGGCAGCGTGTACGAGGCGTACGCGAACCCGACCAACGTCACCAACCAGGGGTGGCTGGTTTCGGTCGCCGACGATCTGAAGGGAGAGAACGGCATTCCACTCTTCGTCGACAACGACGGCTATGTCGCCCGCAGTATGCCCAGCTGGAACCCGACGGGTGATGCCGTCGCATTCTACGAACTCAGCACAACGAATAGCACGGACACCCGCCTGGTCATTGCCAACGTCCACGGCGCGAACAGCACCGGACCGGTGGTCGGCGACAAGGTCACGCCGTTCCCCACGTGGGCGCCCGAGCTCGCGACCTACATCCCGGCCCCGCCCCCGCTCCCGGCCCCCGGTTCATACAGCGGTGCAGGGGGCGGCACCGCCGTGGTGGGTGAGATCCCGGATCCCGACGTCGCCGGCAACACCCTCCGCACGGTCGTTTACACCCACTACGTCAACGACCAGGGGATGATTCTCGACGGGGTGGAGTCGACCAGCGCCAACGCGAGTCAGTCCACGATTCGCTACGTCGCCAACATCGATGTCTCCGGTGCTCACACCGGATACCTGCGCGGCGACGTCAGCATCGACAAGACCACTCGGAAGATCGTCCCGACCACGCCGACCAGCGCGATCACCTCGGACCTCGACGGAGACGTGCTCGTCCTACTGGACCCAGCTCGGATCACACAGTCCCAGCAGACTGCTTAGAGCTGGGCGGACTGCGAGGACGTGGCAGTGCACCGTCGTCGGGCGACGGGACCGACTGAGCTGCGGGGATGGCTGGCACCTTGGCGAGAACCTGGTCGACGCGTCTCAGAGATGTTGGTACTGGGAAGTGCCGGTGCGAGCAGTTGTCGAGTGGCAAGCACAACGTCGTGCACTACCTCGTGCCGATCTGATCGGTCAAATGGAGCGAAGGCAGAGGTGGGCCGCGAGTCGTATGGCTTGCGGCCCACAGCGACGGTTGGACTCCTGCCTGTAGGCGGCGGCTGGCCGGACCATTCCCCTCGTGCGGATGCCCGCTGGTTTCGGGCCACGGCGGCGACGGTGCTCGGCCCGGACCTGCGTCGATGTCGGAACTGCCGTTATCAACTCTTAAGCACGACGAACTTCATCTGAGGCAGGAACTCGCTACACTTGCCGGTCGCTGGTGGCCCGAATGGCCGGTCCTTCTCAGCGTCTCGGCTTCCTCTCGCAGCGATCGACGGGTAATCCAGCCCCGAAGACTCGAAGATGGATGACCTGTCGATCGGTATTGGCCCAGTGTGCCCTGATGTCAGCTATCGAACAGGTTGTCGAGACTGACGAAGGCGCCTCTGGGGTAACAGGATCCGACGGATCGGTGGGGAACGGCTGCGGGTCTGGCGCGTCTCCGTCGATGGTGAGCAGGAGCGGCTCGCCGGGGCCGTCGGCGGGTGGTTCGACGACGATGGATCTGGTGAAGGTTTCCCCAGTGTCCCTGCGGAAGACGAGCTTGTGTGGACCGGGCGGGGTGTTCTCCGGGATGGTGAAGGTACCCACGGCGATTCCGTCATCGTTGATTTTCGAACGTGCCGAAGCAACGCCCGTGCCGGTTCGTGGTCGGGCTCGGCGAACACGACGTGACTGAGGATCTCCGCGGCCCATCGGAAATCGCCCTTGTCGAGTGATTCGCGGGCCTCGGCCACCATGACGTCCGCGCCACCGCCGAGCTCGACGTAGCGCTTGCCCTGCTCCCGGGGGGGTGCTGCCACAGGTGGGCAGGGTTGCCATCGTACAGCCCACGTAGCGCTGATAGATGGCTTTGATGTTGTGGCTTGCCGAGCCGTAGTAGCCGCGGGCGTGCCAGGGATTTTCGAGGGACCGGCGGCAGCGGGAGTTCCTCCGCGATCTCGATGCCGGTCCAGCCCTTGTTGATCAGGCGAAGAGTCTGGTCGCGCAGGTACGCGTACAGATCCCGCTGCGCGGACAGGAACTGGACCACGCGCTCGTTGCCCCACGTCGGCCAATGGTGCAAGGCGAACACGACCTCGGTCTCGCCCCCGAACATGTCGATGGTCTCGGGGAGGTAGTTCGACCACGCGTGGGGATCGCGCACGAGCGCACCACGAAGGGTGAGCAAGTTGTGCATCGTGTGCATGGCGTCCTCCGCGGAGCACAACGCCTTGTGTTCCGGGAAGTACACCAGGAACTCCGCCGGCGCCTCGGTTCCCGGTGCCATCTGGAAGATCATGCGGACGCCGTCGACGATCTCCTCCTGACCCGTCTCGGTGATGTCCAGAGTCGGCGCAATGAGGGTGATGTTGCCGGTCGCCACCGTTTGCGCCAGCCCGAGCGCGCCGTGCGGAGTGCGAGCGAGTGCAGCTCCGAACCGGCGACCCGGGACGATCGTCGTCGAGCGGATCCCCCAGTGCGCCGTACCTGATGACGGTTCCCGAATCCCACCTGGCGCCGACGGGACACTCGGCGAGCAACGCCGCAGACCGGACCACGGTGTCTGCATTCGCCGCCGACTCACCCAGTTCGTCGAAGTACGAGATGATCCGCAGCACGGAGACCGAATCCGACCCCAGGTCGGACATCCGAAGTCGCTCGAAGCTCACGGAACCACCCTCTCATCGACTCCGCCCACCGACGGGCCAGGGTCCGGGCGCGGCCGGTTCGCCATCGGTGTCGGCCGATCACGACAGTCCGTGGTCGATTCTGTCCGTTCGCGCTCAGCGTGCTCGTGAGAGGGCGGCCCGGGTGAGCGGCGAGCGGCGAGCCCGGCTCCCCGCGCGAGTGCGCCGCATTCGACGCAACGGTCACCTCACCGTCGTGTCGGTCGGATGACGTCGGTGCCGGCGCGATCCTCGACGTGGACGACCCGGCCGTGCGCGAGTTCGACGGTCTGATCACTGTGCTGGGCGTCGCGTCGGCGGTGCGTGGCGTGCACGACGGTGGTCCCGCCGGCGGTCGTCTCGCGGAGCACCTCGTCCACGATCGCCTGCCCTGCGACATCGAGCGCCGACGTAGCCTCGTCGAGCAGCAGCAGATCGGATTGCTGGGCGAGGCCCTGGGCCACCAGGGTTCGCTGCTGCTGGCCTCCGGACAGGTCCCGGAGCTGACGGCGGGCGAGGTGGTCAATCTCGAGCCGCTCCATCAGTTCCTGCACGATGCGGCGGTCGGTGGCGGCGAGCGGCCGGAACAGTCGGCGCGGCCCGAACCGGCCGATGGCGATGCAGTCCTTCACCGTCAGCGGGAGTTCGTCTGCCGCCGCCGACCGTTGGAACACGATCGCGGGCCGCTGCGCCGTTGCGCGCGTGACCGCTCCGGCGGCGGGGTCGAGCAGTCCCGCGAGGATGCCGAGCAGGGTGCTCTTCCCCGAGCCGTTACCGCCCACGAGTGCGACGAGGGACCCTGCCACGATCGTGAGCGAGACGTCGTCGACCGCCGTTTGTGCGCCGTAGCGGTACGAGACACCCTCCATCGAGATCGCTGGTTGCCCCTGGTTCACGTTTCATCTCCTCTTCTCGGTCGCGTCCATGCGCCAATCTATATTAGTAATGATTACCATTAGCGTTTAAGGTTTCGGCCATGCCGATCGACCTCCTCGAACCGTTCACCGTCCCGTTCGTTCAGCGCGCCGTCATCGGCGGCATGCTGCTGTCCGCGGTCAGTGCCCTGGTCGGAGTGTGGGTGATCGTTCGTGGCATGACCTTCCTCGGGGAGGCGATGAGCCACGGCATGCTGCCCGGTGTCGCGATCGCGGCGATGCTCGGCGGCAGTCTCGTACTCGGCGCCGCGGTCAGCGCCCTGGTGATGGCGTTGGGGGTCAACGCACTTCGGAAGACCAGGCGATTCGGACAGGACACCGGCATCGGCCTCCTCTTCGTCGGCATGCTCTCGATCGGCGTCATCCTCGTCTCGCACTCCCAATCGTTCGCGACAGATCTGACGGCGTTCCTCTTCGGCGACGTCCTGGCGATCCGCGCGGCGGACCTCTGGCTCCTGGCGCTGGCGCTGGCGTTCGTCGCGGTCGTGTCCGTGCCCCTCCACCGGCCGTTCCTGGCGCTCAGCTTCGACCCGCGCAAGGCGCAGACGCTGGGTCTGCGACCGGACCTCGCCAACGTCGCCATGCTCGTTCTGCTCACCATCACGATCGCGGTGTCGTTCCACGTCGTCGGCACCCTCCTCTCCTTCGGGATGCTCATCGCGCCGTCGGCCGGTGCGCTGCTCGTCGCGCGGCGGATCCCCGTCGTCATGGCCGTCGCCTTCGCGATCGGCTCCTTCTCCACCGTCGTCGGGGTTCTCGTGTCCTGGTACGCGGGAACCGCGGCAGGCGCGTCGATCGCCGCGACAGCCGTCGCCACCTTCTTCGCTCTCGCCGCGGCGGTCCACGTCGCGGAGCGGCGAGCGGAACACAGACCACTGACCGGCGCCCATTCGTGAACAGATTGCACAGGAAGACAACTGATGTTCCCCACCACACACCCGTTCCGTCCAGCGCGCCTCGGCGCAGGTCTGCTCGTCGGCGTCGCATTGACGGTCACCGCCTGCACCGGATCCCCCGCCGCAGGAACGGAACAGGCCACCGAGACCCCGCACGGCTACGTCGAGGGCGCCAGTGAGGTGGCCGAACCGCAGGTCGGTCTCGCCTACGCCCAACGCGGTTCCGGCACACTGTCGATCCTCGACCTCGCGGGCGAGACGACCGAGTCCGTCGACCTGGTCGCCGAAGCCGAAACACTCGTCGAGGACGGACGTTTCGCGTACGTGGGCGACGGCGACCGGACGGTCGAGATCGTCGACACCGGAGTCTGGACGGTGGACCACTCCGATCACGTGCACTACTACCGGGCGCCGGCGACGGCGGTGGGGACGATCACCCTCGACGCGCCGATCGCGAGCATCGTCGGTCACGAGGGCTACACCGCGATCGGCACATCCGACGGAACCGTGACCCTGCTGGACCGCAAGGCCCTCGAATCCGGCGACGTGACCGTCGTCGGGGAACTCCGGTCGTCCGCGCCGGTGCCGTTCGCGGTGCCGTACCGGGGTCATCTGCTCCTCGCCGGCGCCACCGGGATGTCCGCGGTCGACGCGTCGGGCGCGGACGTCCGCGCGATGGGCGCCGGGTGCGCCGCGCCGGAGGGGTGGGCGATCCTGCGGGGCGCGGTCGCGATCGGATGCGACGACGGTGTGCTGGTCGTCCGGCAGAAGGCCGGAGCCGACCGGGACGTTCTGCTGCCGTACCCCACCGCCGGCGACCGTGTCCGCGTGTTCGGCCACCGCCCGCGCAGCAACGAGGCCGCCGCGGTCGCCGGTAACGGGGTCTGGAACGTGCACACCTCCGAGGAGACGCTCGTACATGCCCCGATGCCGGGGACCGTGGTGGCGGCAGGCTCGCCCGCGAACGGGGAGTCCGTACTGGGCCTCGACGACACCGGATCCGTCCACATCGCCGCAACGGAAGGCGGTGCAGTCCTGGCGAGTTCGTCACTCGTTCCCGCGGGCACCAACGGTCCGCTGCTGATCGACACCACCCGCGCCTACCTCGCAGATCCGGCGGCGTCGACGGTGTACGAGCTGGACTACGCCGACAACCTGCGGGTGGCGCGCACCTTCGAGACCGGCGCGCGCCCGGACCTGATCGTGGAGGTCGGACGATGAGGATTAGGCTCGGCGGCGTTCTGTCGGCGCTCGCGGTGGTCGCGGGCGCACTCACCGGCTGCGCGATCACCGACGACCGAGCGTCCATCGTGGTGACCACCAACATCCTCGGCGACGTCGTCCAGGAGATCGTCGGAGACCAGGCCCAGGTCACCGTGCTGATGAAGCCCAACTCCGACCCCCACTCGTTCGGTGTCTCCGCGCAGGAGGCCAACTCGCTGCAGACCGCGGACCTAGTCGTGTTCAACGGTCTCGGGCTGGAGGAGGGCGTCCTGCACCACGTCGACGCGGCCGAGACGGAGGGGGTCCCGGTCGTCGAGGTGGGCGCGGCGGTCGATCCGCTCGCCTACGGCGACGGCGACACGACGGGGCAGGACGACCCGCACTTCTGGACGGACCCCACCCGGGTTGCGCTGGCGGTCGACCTGCTCGCCGCCGAGGTGATCGAGCACGTGCCCGGCGTCGACGAGACGGTCGTGCTGGACCGTGCCGCCGCCTACCGGACGCAACTCGAGGACCTGGATCGCCACATGACGGCACTGTTCGCCGGGATCCCGCCCGAACAGCGGAAGCTCATCACCAACCATCACGTGTTCGCGTATCTCGCCGAGCGCTACGACTTCACGATCGTGGGGGCCGTCGTCCCGAGCGGAACCACTCTCGCGTCACCGAGCGCCTCCGACCTCGCCTCACTGGTCGGCGCGATCGAAGCGAACGGCGTACGGACCATCTTCGCGGACTCCTCGCAGCCCGACCGTCTCGCGCGGGTCATCGCCGACACGACCGGCACCGAGGTCGACATCCGCTCGCTGTTCACGGAATCGCTCGGCGAGCCGGGCTCCGCAGCAGACAGCTATCTGAAGATGATGCGTTACAACGCAACTCAGATAGGAGACGGGTTGGCGTAAAGCGGCCAACCGACAACGTTCCACCCATTCACCAGAGATCGGAAAGGTACAGATGAACAGAACAACCAGAGTGACGGCACTGTCGGCCGCCGCGGTTGCCTCCCTCACACTGGCGTCGTGCTCGTCCCAAAACGACGAAGCCGACGCAACGCCACTCGCCGCAGCGATCAACCAGCCCGTCGCGGTCACCTTCGACGGCGGAATCCACCTGCTCGACGGCGACACCCTCGAACTGAAGGACACCGTCTCCCTCGACGGGTTCAACCGAGTCAACCCCGCCGGCGACGACACCCACGTCGCGGTCTCGACCCCCGACGGCTTCCGATTCCTCGACGCGACCACCGGGCAGATGACCGACATCCGGTTCGACGGACCGAAGCCGGGTCACGTCGTCACCCACGCCGGAAAAACCGTGCTGTACATGGACGGCACCGGGGTGACCAGCATCCTCGACTCCGACGACCTCGCGGCACCCGCGGAGACGTACACCGCACCGGAACCGCACCACGGCGTCTCCGTCGTCCTCGAGGACGGCACCCTCGTGACCACCCTGGGCAACGAGGAGGGTCGGCCGGGTGCGGTCGCGCTGGACGCCGACTTCACCGAGATCGCCCGCAACGAGGACTGCGAAGGCGTCCACGGCGAGGCCGTGGCGCGTAGCGAAGTCCTCGCGGTCGGATGCAAGGACGGCGCCCTGCTGTTCAAGAACGGTGGCTGGGTGAAGGTTCCGGGCGGCGCCCCGTACGCCGCCCTCGCGACCGGGGCGGGAAGCTCCGAGTCGGGCGTCATTCTCTTCGACTACAAGATCGACCCGGACGCCGAGCGGGAGTTCCCTGAGCAGTTCGCCCTCGTCGACACCGTCGCCGAGAAGATCACGGTCGTGCCGATGCCCGGCGGGGCGAGCTACAGCTTCCGCTCACTCGGGCGGGGAGCGCACGGCGAGGCGCTGATCCTCGGAACCGACGGCAGTCTCCACGTCGTCGATCCCGAGTCGGCAACGATCGAGCACTCGTGGCCGGTGGTCGCGGAGTGGAAGGAACCGATGGACTGGCAGGAGCCGCGTCCGGCGCTGTTCGTGCGAGGTCACGATGCCTACGTCACCCAGCCCGCGACCAGGTCCGTGTACAAGATCGACACCGAGACCGGCGAAATCGAGGCCCGGGTCACGCTCGACGGCACACCCAACGAGATCAGTGGCGTGGCCGGCGCACACTGAGACGGCACGGGCAGGAGATGGGCGGGGACCGATCCGGGCCCCGCTCGTCTCCGTCGTCCCAGGGGATGGCGCGAGGGCACTCACGGCCCCCGCGGTGCCGCGGCGAGCAGGCACTGTCGCGTTGTGTCCCACGGTTTCCGATCGAGTTCAGGACGAACTTCCGACCTCCGAACGAAGACGCTCGGCGAAGGTTCGTGCGGCTGTCAGATCGGCTGCGTCGGGACGCCCCTTTCTGATTCCGCCGACGACCCGGAAAGGCAGATAGGTGTCGAATGCCCGGCAGGAGAACCTGTCGACGACCGCCACCCCCTTGGTGTGCAGCTGTCGTTCGAGGGAACGGTGGTAGCCGAGCAACGTGGGTTCCGGAAGGCCACTGGTGGAGAACGTGAAAGCCGAGACGGAGCGCTGCAGCGGAAGAGCGCCGACGAACTCACGCAACTGGGGATGGAAGGACATTCGGAAGATGCCCGATCCGAACCCCACGAGATCGTAATCCGAGATCTCTCGGGGCTCGATCTGTTCGGGGGCCAGCACCGGCGCCGACAGCACCTCGCCCATGACGTCGGCGACTTTCCTCGTATTGCCGTGCGAAACGGATGTGCACACGATCAAGGCCTTCATGACGATTCCTCCATCTGTGTCGGATCCATACCGGGTGTGACCGATCGAGCGAGACGTGTGGTGATCGCGGTGTGTCCGAGCTTGTCGGGATTGCGTACGGCATAGAGCGCACGGATGCGCCCCTCGTCGATGTCGAAGACGAGCACCGAATCGAGCTTTCCCTTGTCGGTGAACAACACCGCGGGAAGGGTGTTGCACGTCGTCAGGTCGACACCGAACCCCGCCATGGACTTGTGCGCGAGCCCGATCACGTACTGGGCGACGCGCTCGGCGCCGACGACCGGTCGGCGTGCCGCGGTCACCTTCCCGCCACCGTCGGTGATCTCCACGATGCCCGGCGCCATGAGGTTCACCAGCTGCGCGACGTTGCCGTTCCGAGCGGCAAGGAGAAACTGCACCACGATCGCCCGACTCGACTCGGGATCCGGTTCGTAGCGGGGGCGACGAGCGTGAACATGTCTGCGGGCGCGGTGCGCAATCTGGCGGACCGCAGTGTCGGACTTGCCGACGATCTCCGCGATCTCCTTGTGGGAGTGGCCGAACACGTCACCGAGCACGAACACGACCCGCTCGTGCGGACTCAACGTCTCGAGAACGAGCAGCATCGCGATCGAGACGGATTCGGCGAGGACGGCATCGTCCGCGGCGTCGGGTGCGGTGCCGATCGGCTCGGGCAGCCAACTGCCGACATAGTCCTCCCGCCGTCGCCGTGTACTGCGCAACTGGTTTAGCGCCAGTCGTGTGACGACCTGAACCAGATAGGCACGATGATGCTCGACCTCGCGCAGATCGACCTCCCGCCACCGCAGATAACTCTCCTGAACCACGTCCTCGGCATCGACTGCGCTACCGAGGATTTCGTACGCAACGGTGAACAGGAGCGGACAGATCCGGGCGAACAGCTCGGTCAGCACGGCAGTTCCCGAGCCGTCGAGGGATTCGCCATCCGGGGCCCCGGCATCCACCGGTACAGGCCCGGATTCTTCAACGCCGTCATGGTCGATCGGCACACCGCCTCCTTGACCACCGCGGCCGTTCCTCCGCGGACAACGAGTGAACGCGGGGAATCGTCCGACCTGGTCGTCTGGATCACTCCCCCGCGGCGCCCCAGACTCACTGCCTGCCCGATGAACCCTACCGACAGCGTCGGCGGAATTCGGTCGTTCAACAGCGCGGCGATCGCGTCGGCGCCGTGGGCTCCCATCGGGATCGCCGCCTGGCAACTCATCCGGAGATGCCCGGCGACGGCCGGTGGCGGCGACACCGCGTCGCCCACTCCCACGATCCGAGGATGACCGACACACACCAGAGATTCGTCGGTCCGCAGCCTGCCGTACCGGTCGACGGGTAACCCACTGCTCCGCGCGAGTTCGGGCACCGCGAACGCGCCAGCCCAGATCGTGCAGTCACCGAACAGCCGACCACCGCCATCGAACTCCGCTCCGTCGGCGCCGACCCTCGACACCGTGCGACCGGCGTGGATCGACACACCGAGACCGGTCAACGCCTGCTCGACAGCGGCGCGGCCGCGCACGGAGAGGGACGCACCGAACGCGCGCGTCACGACATGAGTGGCCAACGTGGGGAAGCGCCCCGCGATCTCGGCGGCTGTCTCGATCCCCGTGAGCCCGCCACCCACGACAACGACGCGAGCACCGTGCGGAAGCGCGCGAAGCCGCCCGTTCAACGATGTCGCAGCGTCGAGCCCCGACACCCCACCGACATCGACGTGTCCGGCGCCGGGATGCACAGCGCCGCTCCCAACGGCGTACACCAGGTGGTCGAACGGCACCTCCCCTCCACTGTCCAGTGTCACCGACCGCTCCGCGATCGTCCGGACCGTCGCCACGCACAGTCGGATCGTCGGGTGCAGCAGGGCGGCGAGCGGCCGAGCCGCGGTCCCGGTCCCGGCCGCCGTCTGATGCAGCCGGATGCGTTCGACGAATTCGCGACGGGGGTTCACGATCGTCACGACGGCGTCGCGCGCGTTTCTCGCCGCGATGCGGTTTGCCGCCATGACGCCTGCGTATCCTGCACCAACGACGACGACCTGCTTCATTCTCGCGACCTCCCCGAACTGCGCCGACCATCTGTTGCTCTTGATGACACCGCTGGGGCAGGAAATGTGACACCGTCGCATCCGAGGCTCGTCTGCCGCGCTGGTACGGAGGCGACTCACACGCGATAGCAGTCCTGCGAACCGACCACGTTCACCGCTGCGCGGGTGAACGTGGTGAGCAGCTATCGAATGATCCCGAGGCCACGGAATGACAGGATTGCCGTATGGCTGACGGTGGACACGATGAACCTGCAGGCGACTGGCGCCCGACTGCTGACGATGGCCCGTTCGCGCTGACCGTCGGCGGAGAAACCTTCACCGTGAGTCTGCGCCCGGGAGAACCTGGCGCCTGCGACTACGCCTGGGAATCGGGACCGAACGAGGACTACGGATTCTCCAGCTTCCAGGGCACGGCGTTCGGCAGCATCCAGGACCGCGCATCGACGCCGTCCACGATCGAGCCGATCACGGTCGACGAGCACCGCGAGTCGATCCGCAACTTTCTCGGCCAGATCAACCCCGAGACCGGCTACATCGGCGATTAGCGGCCGTCTCCCTCCGGCCACGCCCGGTACGAACAGGGCGTCACGGTGACCACCTCACCCGGTCGGGCCGGTGGTCCCGTCGCCGCCGCGCCTTCTCCCCTCGCCAGGATTGATGCGGAGCCGAACACCCTTGTAGACCACCGTGTACGGGGCTTTGCCGTCGTTGTCCGGGTCGCCGGAGTCCGAAGGATCCGGTAGTTCCGCCATCTGCTCGACCACCATCTGTGCCCGCGCCGCACCGGGATCGAACATCTCTTGAAACGGCCCGACGAACGATCCCCCGAGCCCACGATGCTTCGCCCTCATCGCCGCCCACCCCAGCAACAGAAACGGGCCGATGACGGCGATCAACAGCAACAAGTCCCCACCCATGTCCGCCGAGCGTACTGATCTGCCCGGTCCTCCACTGTGGACGAGCGGAGCGTCTTCCTCCGTCGTTGTCGATCACATGTTCGGGCGGGCGGCGGACCGGTTCGAGTGCACGGCTCGAGAATGCCATTGGATAGCTGACGAAGCGGTCGTCCAGCCACTACTAATACTCGTATCGGTCGACTCTGCTGTGGAGGTGGGAAGTGTTGCGCGTGACGACGGACGGCGGGATCCACACCTCCGGCCAGTCGTGGCGAGAGCGGGTCCGGCTGCGGGAACGGGCATTCGAGTTCGACATCATCGCGGTGATGACGTCCAGCCTCGCCACCGGCCTGCTGGGCTTCCTCTTCTGGATGGTCACCGCCCGCGGCTACACCGTCGGCGAAGTCGGGCAGGCGTCCGCGGTGATCTCGTCGGCGACGATGCTGGCGACCCTCGCCAACGTGAGTCTGGGGAGCATGTACGAGCGGTTCCTGCCCGTCGCCGGCGCCCTCACCCGACGGGCGATCGGGTGGGGCATGGCACTGAGCAGCAGCCTCGCCCTCTTGTCCGGCGTCCTGTTCGTTCTGCTCGGCCCCCGCGAGCGCCTGTTCGACGGGACGGATCAGGCGGTGCTGTTCCCGCTGTACGTCGCGGTCGTGGCGGTGTTCGCGCTGCAGGACTCGGTCCTGATCGGCCTGCGGCGCCCCCGGCAGGTCGCACTCAAGAACATCGTTCAGTCCGTCCTCAAGCTCGTCGTGCTCGCCGCAACGATTCCGCTGGCGTACTCCGCCTCCGCGGTCGTCGCAGCCTGGATGGTCCCCATGGCGGTCGCAGCGCTCGTCGTCGCCGGCATCGTCGTCGTGCCGCGAGTCCGGGCGGCGGCCGCCGGTTCCGCTGCCCTGCCACCCCCGCGTGAGCTGTGGAGCTACTTCACCGGCTCCTGGGCGATGAGTGTGGTCGGCGTGCTGGTCCCCCTCGCCGTGCCCTTGATCATCGTCGCGAAGCTGGGCACGGAGGCGAACGCCTACTTCAACATGTGCTGGCTGCTGGTCAGCACGGTCGGGATTCTCGTCGCCGCCACCGCAGCACCGTACGTCGCGGCCGCGGCCGGCGAGACGGACCCGTCCACGGTCGCCGACCTCAGTAGGCGTTTCGCGGCTCTGTGCCTCGCGGCCGGGACGGGTGGCGGGCTCTTCCTGCTGGCCTTCGGCCCACTGATCCTGCGAATCCTCGGCGACAGCTACTCGGAGAACGGTGCGACACTGATCCGTCTGATAGCGCTCACCCTCCCCCTGGTCTCGGTGATCGTGGTCTTCAGCGCCTTCGCACGCGTCCACCGCAAGCTCGCCCTCGCCGCCGTCGTGCACTGGGCCACCGCGATCGCCATCGTCACGGGAGTCGCGCTGACCACGCCACACTGGGGAATCGACGCGGTCGGTATCACCTACCTCTTCGTCGACATCGTCGCCGTCTGCGTCATCGCGGTACCCCTTCGCAGGCTGGCTCGACCGCTGCTGGCCGGGGCACCGTCGAGAACCGTCACCACCTTGTCCACTCCGGCCGCTCCGTCGACACCGCCCCGGTGCGCCCACCCCGCGACCGTTGTCAAGCCTCCTGACCCGCGCCCCCGACGACCCACGCCGTGATCTGGGCGCGGGTCGTGAAGCCCAGCTTCGTGAGTACGTTCTCCACGTGCCCCTCTGCGGTGCGTTGGGAGATCACCAACTGCTGCGAAATGGCCTTGTTGGTCATCCCCTGTGCGACGAGTTCGGCGACCTGTCGCTGCCGTCGGGTGAGCCGCTTCGTCGGCGCGCTCGCGCTCGTCTCGGCGGGGGCCTGGTCCCCGAGGGCGTAGGCGATTGCCGCGTCCACACCGAGTGCGCGCCCGCGCGCGAAGGCGGCCTCGAATGCTGCCCGGCCGATGGCATCCGTCGACTCGCCGACGACTCGATCGTGATGGCCGAACAGATCGCGGACCACGATCGTGGGGCTGCCCGCCGCCTCGCCCACCCAGGCCGATGCACCCATCAGCATGGCGGCGCGCTCGGGTTGGTCTGCAGCGATCCAGGCCAGGATCTCGAGACACATCGCGAGGCCGAGCGGATCGTCAACGAGGCGGGTGAGCCGCACTCCCTCCTCGATCAGCTGTTCCGCGCGCGTGGTGTCGCCCTGTTCCCAGACCGCGAGTCCCAGCATGCTCAGCGAGTAGGACCGGTACATGGACTCGCCGTGCGATGCCGTGAGAGCGATCACCTCCTCGTGGCAGGCGATCGCGCGTTGCGAGTCCCCCGCCAGCCCGGATGCCATGGCGAGCCCGACGAGCGTCCCGACGCGGGCCAGCGCACCGCCCTCGGTGCGGAGTGTCAGCAGCGATTCTTCGAAACATTCTGTCGCACGGGCGAAGTCACCGGAGAAGGTTGCGAGGTAGCCCGTCGCGGAAACCGCGAACGCGAACACCGCGGGATCATCCTCGGGGTGCGTCAAGGCGCACGCGGCCTCGGTCCACGCCTGGGCTGCCGGAACATCCCCCTGCATCGACGCCAGCATGCTGCCGAGGCACAGCGCCATCACCCGCGACCCGGCCGGAGCGCCGTCGGCACGGGCCAGCGCCCGATCGATCCAGTACCGACCCTCGCTGTACAGACCGCGGGACACCCAATAGGGATAGATCGCGGCCACCATGTGCAACGCGGGATCCGGTTCCGCCGCGGCAGTGACGCTGAACTCCAGCGCGGCGCGCAGATCGGCGCGCGTCCGGTCGAATCGAGCGAGCCACTCGAGTTGCCGGTTCCCGATCCACTCGGCCTCTGCCCGCAGCGTCAGCCGCTCGCACCAGTCCTGGTGACGCTGCCGCAGAAGCTCGGACTCACCGGCCTCCGTCAACTTCTCCAGCCCGTACTCGCGAATCGTCTCGAGCATCCGGTACCGGGCGACCTCGCCCGTCTCCTCCCGGATCAGAATCGACTTGTCGACCAGCGAGCCGAGCACGTCGACCAGCTCGCCGTCGGCAAAGCCGCCGACCTCGGCCGCGGCGTCGAGCTCGAATCCCCCGGCGAACACCGCCAACCGGCGCCACAGCGCTCGTTCCCGGTCGCCCAGGAGGTCGTGGCTCCAGTCGATGCACAGCCGCAGCGTCTGCTGCCGCGACGGGGCGACGCGGGTGCCGGTGGTCAGCAACCGGTATCGGTCGGTGAGCCGAACGAGAATCTGCTCCAGCGACAGTGCGCGCAACCGGGCCGCGGCCAGTTCGATCGCCAACGGCAGGCCTTCGAGCCGCTGGCACACCTCCGCGACCGTGGCCTGGTTGTCCGCGGTCAGGCTGAACCCGGGAACTGCGGAACGAGCACGAGCTTCGAACATGACGACGCCCTCGTATTGGCCCAGACCCCGCAGCGACGACGACTCATCCGGGTCCGGGACCGTCAGTGGCGGAACCCGCAGCACCGTCTCCCCCTCCGCGGCCAGAGCCTCCCGACTGGTCGCCAGGATCCGCACCTCGGGGCATGCGCTCAGCACGGCCTGCGCCAGCTCGGCGACCTCGACCACCAGGTGCTCGCAGTTGTCGAGAACGATCAGCGCGCGACGGTCGGCCAGGAAGTCGGTGAGTAGCGGTAGAGGCGAGCGGGCCACTCGTTCCCGGAGCCCGAGCGCGGCCGCCACCGTGTCCGCCAGCAGGTGAGGTTCGGCGAGTGCCCCGAGCTCGACAAGCCACACCCCGTCCTCGAAGTCTTCCTGAAGGTCCGCCGCGACCCGCAGCGCGAGCCGGGTCTTTCCGACACCGCCCAGCCCCGTCAGGGTCACCAGGCGCGACTCGGACAACAGCCGACGGACCTTCGCCAGCTCACGGCCACGGCCGACGAAATCGGTGAGTTCGTGCGGGAGGTTGCCCACCCGCATCCGCACCCGCACCACCGACTGCATAGACGGACATCCCTTCGTGGTCGCGGCGCCGGACCCTGCGCAGCTGAGGGAGCAAGGGTATCTCCACCCGGATCCGGGAGGGCGAAACGCGCCGTGTTCGAACACTCGAGCGTTCAAAGATGTTCTGCCCTGGTCGATCCCATTCGACACAACCGACTGCGTCGGTCGGCGTATCATTCGCACGGTTGCCGAGTGGCGGCAACGGTCTCGACGGGTGAGGAAACAGAATGGTCGAACGTCCTGAGCAGCGTGGTGGCCGGTGGTCCGCGAACCAGGTGCCCAAGCTTCTCACAGCCTGCGCCCTCGTCACCGGAATCGCGCTGGGTAACGTGGGAACGGGAGTTGCCGGGGCCGAAACCGCCTCGGGTATCTCGTCGTCCTCCGCGGTGGACCTGGAATGGGAGGCCTCGTGGGCGGTCTATCAACTCGAGTCGAGCCAGGCCGACTGGGCACTGACGACGGTGACCGTCGACCTGCCCGTCACCATTGACGCGCCCGTCGATCGGGTGTTCCCGGCGTATTCGAACCTCCACAACAGCCTCGGACGCCACCCGTTCCTGAAGGGCATCCTCGACCGCCGCACCTACACCGACGGCGATGCCGGCGTCTGGGAGTTCATCGCCCTCGAGGACATCCCGGCCGGCTCGGCATCGATTCCGGGTCGCACCGTCGGGCAGCAACGGACGTACGCCGCCGAACGCTGGTACACCACCGACACCTGGGACGCGCCCGGCGTGATCACCAACCAGAAGGTCACCTTCACCGAGAACGGCGGCTCGACCACCGTCGTCGAGCACCTGACGTTCAGGGCACCCTCGGTGCTGATCGACTACACCGTGCAGAACGGCGTGTCCTCGCACATCGAGAACCAGCAGGCCATGAAACGCGACATCGAGAACGGCACTCTCTAGACCCGATACCGGACGAGGCCGGGCGTACGAGCATCTCCGCGCTCGAACACCCGGCCCCGCACACGTCACCCGCGCTGCACCGTGTGCACCAGCGACGGCGTCACCGTCGGCGCAGTGCAACCGGTGCGAGGAGACGCTCAGGTCACAGCTGGAACAGCACGCGGTGGGCGAGGCTGTTGTCTCGCAGCGGCTTCACCGCGAGACGGACCAACGCCATCGCATTGTCGTCACCGGCGATGCGATTGACGCTGAGCTCGTCGCAGGTGCAGCACTGGTGGATGATCATCCACTCCCCGTCCGGACGTACCGACATGGTCAGTGCGTCCATCCGTCCACGGCAGTCCGCACTCCGGTCGCCGGGAACCCGGCGGTCGACATGCAGGCTGACCAGGCAGTTCGGACAGTGGTTCCGGTGCGCGGTGCCTGGCGCAATTAGGGACACCTCCAGTCTGCAGCCGACACATCGGAAATCGTGTCGCCGGTGCCCTCTCCGGCTGTGGTGGACGTCCTTGTGCCGCTGCGCCCGCCGGGCAGGCTGCGTACGTCTTCCGGAGTTGTTCGCTCGTCTCGGCATGGGATCGTCTCCTTTCCGACTACAGGTCGCCGAATGCTTCGAGCGGGAACGGGGGCTGCGCCAACGGACGCACGGCGAGACGCATGAGGATGAGCTGGTTGTCATCGGTACAGATCGGATTGGACGTCAACTCGTCACACCGCACGCAGCGGTGAACGACCATCCAGTCGCCGTTGCGCAGAACGGCGATGGCGATCGGCGACATCCGACCCTGACATCGACTGGGACCGCCCTCGACGTGGTCGAGGACGTGTTGAGACCGCAGACACGACGGACAGTGGTTTCGCCGTGTGCCGTCGCCCTCCACGGCGGACACCGTCTGACCGCACCACGCGCAGGTGAAAGTGCCGGCGAGGACGGTGGTCGGAAGGCTGGAAGAAGTTCTGTTGGTACTGGACACCCGGAGGCTCCTTGCTGAGAAGGGGGGTCAGGACAGCAAGAGCAGGCCGAGCGGCCTCGACAAGGACGCGCCCCGTAGCGCGCAGCGTGCGCTGGAACTACGGGTTGGGTGGGCAGGTCAGAGCACCGGACAATCGCATCCGAGACACGTCCGAGTCGGACGGTGTCACCGGGACGGCAAGGTGAAGCGGTGCAGCGAGGCGCGCACGGCGCGGAGCCGGGGCACAAAACTCACTCCTTTCGGCGGCACGACAGGCCGGAGATGTCGACGGAACGGCCGAACGATAGCAACGACCCGGGGGCTGTCGTCAACGGATTTTCGAGTCGTGGATTTCTCGGCAGCTGCCACAGTCGCCGCGCCTTCGCCCGGCAGCTTCCGGTGACGGGCGCCGCAGGTGTTTGTGCGCCTCGGTCGTGTTCCGGGATGATCGCCGGATGGGATTCTCCATGCACCATGTGGCGATCAGTGTGGCGTCGATCGAGCGGTCGACTCGCTTCTACGAGCAGTTCGGCTTCCGCGAGGCGCTGCGCTACGACGCTCCGGACGCGAGCATGTCGGTCTCACACCTTCGCCTCGACGGGTTCATTCTCGAGTTGTTCGGATTCCCCACCCCTGCACCGCTCCCTGCCGCGGCGCGCGAACTGACCACCGACCTACCCGAGATAGGCGTCAAACACTTTGGATTGCAGGTGAGTTCCGTGGAGGACACCCTGCGAGAGTTCATCGACCGGGGACTGTGCCCGCCCTCCACCACGATCACCGAGGGCCGCACCGGCGTCCGCTACTTCTTCCTGACAGACCCTGACGGCATCCTCGTGGAGTTCCTTCAGGACGACCGCGTTTTCGGCTGAGCCCTCTCGCACGAACACGAGGTCGCACTCCTCGTCGGTCCCGGCCGTGGGGCGGCGGTTCACCCGTCGCGCACTCGGGTTGACTGCACGCCGGACGTCGGCGATGAGTTCCAGCGGCGGACCGGGTCCACCTTGGCATGACTCGAACTGATTCCGACATGGACCGTGGAACCGACGCCGCACGCCTTTTCGGGGTGATCCGATGACCACCATCGAGGTCAACGGCGTCGCACTGGGTGTCGAGTCGTTCGGCGACGACGACGCGCCACTCGTCCTGCTCGCGGGCGGACCGACGATGCTCTCGTGGCCGGACGAACTGTGCGACCGCCTCGCGGCCGGTGGGCGCCGTGTGGTGCGCTACGACCTGCGGGACAGCGGCGAGTCGACGACCGCGGATCCGGCGGATCCCGGCTACACCCTGCGGGATCTCGCCGCCGACGCAGCGGCCCTGGCTGATTCGCTCGGTGGTCCCGCACACCTCGCTGGCAGCGGCGTCGGCGGGATGGTCGCCCAGGTTGCCGTGCTCGACCATCCGGGCTCCTTCTCGGCACTCACCCTCGTCGGTACCCGGCCGGTTGCGCCCGGTCCTCCCGACGAGGACCTCCCCGACCACGATCCGGCGACGATGAGCCGGATGTTCGAAAGCCCGATGCCCGACTGGTCCGACCGCGAGGCGGTCGCCGAGTTCGCCGCCGCCGGCGCGGAGATCCTCGGTGACGACCCGGTCGCCGCGCGCGCGATCGCCGCGCGCATCTGGGACCGCACGCCCGGCGCCACGCCCTCGGTCCACATGGCCAACCAGATCGGCACGGTGTTCTCCCGGCTCGACTGCACACCCCGCTGGCGCGAGCGTCTCCCCGAGATCGAGATCCCCACGCTCGTCGTCCACGGCCGCGACGACCGGTTCTTCCCCGTCGGCAACGGTCGGGCGATCGCGCGCGAGATCCGCGGAGCACGGTTGCTCGTCCTCGACGGGGCCGCCACTGCTGTCCCCGCTGCGGGGATCGGCGAGGTCACCGAGGCAATGCTCACCCTCGGACAGACGGGGTTCCGCTTCAGGTGACAGCCGCTCGGACTTCCTCGAGGCTCTCGACGATCCACCTGGTCCAGGTCGCGTCCGCACCGGGGATGCATCCGTGGCGGAACGGAGCTTCCGGATTTCCGGGCCGGACGACGACGCGGAAGCGTCGCGCCGCCACCCGCATGTCGACGGTGACCGTGGTGCCGGCTGCCGTTGACACGGCGACGTGTTCGAGCGCGTCGACGTCCGTGACACGGGCGGCCTCGCGGATGGCGTGCTCGGCGACCTGCGCCTGTTGCGGCAGCGCGGCGCGGCCACGCAGATGGGTGAGTGCCATCCGGCCGTCGAGGTAGTCGCGCGCCGTCGTCCGGGCCGACTCCGCACCGAGCCGACTGAAGTACACCCCGGCGGGGAAGGCAATCATGTTGGCGGCGAATCGATCTCCACCGATGTGCGTGCACTCCCACACGTCCGCCCCGTCGACCTGCGACAACGCACCGACGATCGGGCGGCCCAGTTCGGCACAGCAGGCGTCCTTCTTCCCGTGGGTGCACACCACGAACAGCGGAGTGCGTCGCGGCGTGCCGACGTCCGGTTCGGCTCCGGCAGCACAGGTTTCGAACGGCAGGTCTCCGAGTTCCGCGTAGTCGGCAATCGTCCCCTCGCGCATCCAGTGGGTCACGCCGTCCGACCAGGCGAGGATCCAGCGCGGCTCGGTGACGCGCCGGTGACGTGGGCGACGGATCAGCACCAGCCTGGCCGGGTCGTCGAGCGAATCGATCCGGTCGAGGAGCGTGTCCGGGAGCAAACCGGAGGGCGCGGATTTCGGCCACGGTCCGGGATGTTCGACCATCACCCACAGCCGGGTGTGTCCGGCGCGCGCGGCCATCGGTTCGCCGGCCTCCGAGGATCGCCACGAACACGCGTCCGAGCGGCGACTGACCTGGGCATTCTCGATCAACGAGCATCCGAGGCCGGTGCCCCACGGGTCGGCTGACACCACCAGGCCCCCTTCTGTAAGTTAGCCTTACCAATCTTATGGGACGCCGAAACGGCGCCCGCCGGCACCAACGGACCGGTGGCGAATGAAGTCTTCAGGAGTGTGGATGAGACAGGGAGTTACCCGAGCTGGTCGCGTGCTGATCGGTGCGATCGCCGTCGCGGTCGCGCTGAGCGCCTGTACCGGCGGCGACGACGGTGACCCGTCCGCGCAGACCTCGTCCACCCGCACGATCACGCACGCCCACGGTTCGACCGAGGTCCCCGACGCCCCGCAGCGTGTCGTGGTCCTCGAACCCGTGCAGCTCGACACCTCCATCGCGCTGGGCGTGATCCCTGTCGGTGCCGCGGTTCTCAGCGAGGCGACCGGCGTTCCCGGCTACCTCGGCGACGAGGCCTCCTCGATCGCGATGGCCGGGACCGTCGCAGCACCCAACGTGGAGAAGATCGCCGCACTTGAACCGGATCTCATCATCGGGACCGAGACCCGGCACGCGGACCTCTACGACCAGCTCGCCGCGATCGCCCCGACCGTGTACATGGCGTCGCAGTCCGATCCGTGGCAGGACAACGTCCGTTTCGTCGCCGACACGCTCGGCAGGAGCTCGGACGCGCAGGCGCTGCTCGACGACTACACGACACGCTGCGACGAGGTCGCGGCCAAGCACCACACCGACGGCAAGGCGGCGCAACTGATCCGCCCCCGTGACGAGGTCCTGACCCTGTACGGGCCGACGTCGTTCGCGGGCAGCACCCTCGAATGCGCCGGCTTCACGATCCCGCCCCGCGACTGGCAGAACTCGATCTCCGTCGACCTGTCCCCCGAGCTCGCCGGCGAGGCCAGGGCCGACCTGGTTCTTGTGACCAGCGCGAAGCCGAACGACCCGACGTCGGTCCCGGGCGTGGTGACCGACAGGGCACTGTTCCCGAACATGCACGTGGTCGACATGTCGTACTGGATCACCGGCGTCGGCCCGCTCGGCGGCCTGACCGTCCTCGACGACCTCGACGACCTCCTGTCCGAGCGGCCCGCCGGCGGCCACTGATCACGCGGCCCCACCACCCACGGACGGCGGCCACCGATCGGACATCTGCGAGCGGACCCGGGTCCGGCGAGCGACTAGCCTGACCTCATGTCCGCGACAGGCTCCCCATTCGGCGTGCGACTTCATTCCAGGGCCGTGGTTCCGCCCCGCGCGGGTACCTCGAGGCCTGCCGTGGTCATCGGCACCATCCACGGTGGCGAGTTCCAGATCGTGGAGTTCGAGGACGACGCGACGACAGCCGCGATCGATGCATCGACCGGGGTGGTGCATCCACTCAACCGCGACCGCACGTGCCTCGAGTGCTTCGTGGACGCCCTTGCCGCCCATCTACGTTCGGGCATGGACGATCCCGGCCCGACGGTGATGACGGCCGACCAGGCCACAGAACGACTCGCTGCGCTGAGAGCCGGCCGGATCACACCCAGGATCGAGCCCGTGCCCGCGGTCCCGGATCGGGAGCGCGCCGCGGAACTGCGCCGACGCCTGAACCGGATCGACCCCGCCGCACTCCTCCCGGGCGGCTGGTGGCACGTCACGCTCGAACAGATCGACGACGGCATTCTCTGAGAGTCGGCCGCTCTTCCGCCGCGATGCTCGATCCTGCAGCGAGAAGGATGCGGGCCTGCTCCCGATCGTTCACGCGGCGTCGTGGAACACGAGACCGAGGGTGTGGCCGAGTCCACCCGCGTCTGCCATCGGTCTGCCTTCGCCGTCGTGGTGTTCATGCCGCCTCCAGCTCCAGCAGGGTGGTCTTGGCGGCGAGGCCACCGATGTAACCGCCGAGTGTTCCGTCCGTGCGCAGCACCCGGTGGCACGGCACGACCACCGGCAACGGATTGGTCGCGCATGCCGTGCCGACCGCGCGCACGGCTTTCGGGTTTCCGACCAACTCGGCGACCTCGCGGTAGCTGCGGGTGGTCCCGTAGCCGATCTCCGGCAGGTGCTGCTGCACCAACTGCCGGAATCCGCGGGACAGGGACAGGTCGAGATCGACGTCGAACGACCGACGGCGCTTGGCGAAGTACTCGTCGAGCTCGCGTGCGACGGTGTCCAGCCGCTTCGGGGCCCGCAGAATGCGGGGGCTCACCTTGTGGGCGAGCAACTCGAGGACCTTCTCGTGGTCCTCGTTGGCGTATGCGACACGGATCAGGCCTCGGGGCGTGGCCGCGAGGAGCAGGTCTCCCACGGGCGAACCGATGGTGGTGAAGGCGACGTCCAGGAGCCCGGCGTCCGCTGCGCGCTGTTCGAGTCGCCGATGCAACCGGCCGAGCAGCTCGGCGTCGACGGGTGCCTGCAGGCGATCGGTGAGCTCGTCGCTGCGGGTGTCGTTCATGATTCTCCTTCCACGATGGCCCCCGGATAGGTCCTGCGTAGGGTTCGGATGCCGTCGGCGGCGGCTCGCCGCGCGGCATCGACACTGCCGCCGACGATCTGCGCGATGTCGGAGTACGGCAGTCCCGCCACGTAGCGGTATGCGACGGCGCGACGTTGCTTGGTCGGCAGCCGCCGGACCGCGATCCACAGGTCCGCGTCCTCGGTCTCCGGCTCGCCGAGTCGCGCCGGGACCTCCGGCACCTCGTCCACCGGTAGCGGATTCCGCTTCGCCGCGCGCACCACGTCGATCGCCTTCCGGTGCGCGATCGTCACCAGCCAGGCCTCCACGTTCGCCGTCTCCGGCAGGTCCGGATACGCCTTCATCGCGGCGAGGAAGGCTTCGGACCAGGCGTCGTCGGCCTCGTTCGGGCCGAGGACTGCGCGGCAGACCCGAAGCACGGTGGCGCCGTGCTGCGCGACCACATTCTCGAAGGGCTGTTTCATGTCCATCCCACTGAAGACGCAATCACGGCCGCACGTGTGAGATCCGACTTCCGTTGCAGCGAATTGCCAGCCGACGGCAACCTGGCGTTCATCGTTTCATGGTCGACTGCCGGTATGGGCAAGAAGAAGGACGAGGCCGCAACGAAGGAGGCCGCGGCGCTGAACGAGATCGCGGCGTCGATCAGGAAGGACTTTCCGCACCTGACGGACGGCGACGTCGCCGCGATGATCGATCGCGCCCGGGAGGACTTCTACGACCGGCCCATCCGCGAGTTCGTCCCGTTGTTCGTCGAACGCCGGATTCGGGCCCAACTGACCGCACGGAAGGAGTAGGCGGACCCGGCATCCCGCGGCCCCGGCGCAACCGCCGTCCGAGTGGCCGTTCGACGACGTGTCACCTCGCGGCAGGGAGCTCTCCACTTCCCGCGCGACCACGATTGCGATGACTTTCCGGTCCGAATCCGGTCCACACTGGAGAACAGATCCATTCGACTCCGGGAGAGGCCATGACCCAGCAGACCGCCGATGCCCTACCTCCGATCGTCGACCGGGAGACCTGGCGGGCAGCGCTCGACGACTTGCGGAGACGGGAGAAGGCCGCCACCCGTGAACTCGACGCCATCGCAGCGCAACGCCGCAGGCTGCCGATGGTGGAACTGCCCGACTACACACTGATCGGTCCGGAAGGCCCGATCAGGCTCGTCGACCTGTTCCAGGGTCGCTCGCAGCTCATCGTCTACAACCACATGTGGTCCGACGGGGCGGAGTGGCAGTGCGGCGGCTGCACCGGCCTCACATCGCAGTGGACCCGGCTGGGCATCCTCGACAACTACGACGCCCGCATGGTCGTCGTCACCAACGGGCCCATCGACGAAGCCCTGGCGTACAAGGCCAAGGTCGGCAACGAGATGGACTGGTACTCGTCCTCCGACAGTTCGTTCGGCGCCGATGTCGACGCGCCGCCCGGCGGCGGCTTCGCCGTCAACGTGTTCCTCCGCGACGGCGACACGGTGTACCGCACGTGGCACACCACCGGCCGCGGAACCGAACAGCTCAGCTACACCTTCGCGCTGATCGACCTCCTTCCGTGGGGCCGCCAGGAGGAATGGCAGGACTCACCCGACGGGTGGCCGCAGTCGCCCACCTACTCCAAGTGGCTCGACTCCCCGGATGTGGCGCGGCTCTACGGCCCGACCACGGCCACCGGGTAGGACGCTCCCTCAGTCGGCGCTGAAGCGCAGCATCACCGCGGTCGCGAAGTGTCGTGTCTCGACCAGCCGAAGCGGGAGGCGCGTGTCCAGGGACGGGAACATCGGTGTGCCGCCGCCCAACACCACCGGTGACACGAACAGCTGGTATTCGTCGACGAGACCGTGCGGAATCAGGGAGGCGGCGAGGTTCGCGCCGCCGACCTCCATGACGCCGTCCCCAGCGGCCTTGAGCTTGCGGACCTCCTCCACCACGTTGTCACTGACCAGGCGGCTGTTCCACTGCACCTCGGTCAGCGTGCGGGAGAAGACAACCTTGGGCTTCTGCGTCCACAGCTCGGCGAACTCCCGTTCGATGCTCGGCGCGTCGTCACCCACATGCGGCCAGTACTCGGCCATCAACTCGTAGAGCCGGCGACCGTGGAGCGAGACCTCGAGTTCGCGATACCTGTCGTTGTGGAATTGGTGCAGCTCGTCGTCAGGATCGGTCCAGTCGATGTTGCCGTCTCGGTCGTTGACGTAGCCGTCGACACTCACGCCGTATCCGTATATCAATTTCCTCATGCCTGAGTAGACCGCCGATTCGCCCCGAAATCATCGGTTCGGATTTCCCGAACCGCTCGACGGGTCACGAGAGCGTCCGTGAAACCCGGCACCAACTCGACGGACGGTGGATATGGTCCTCCACGACGTCGTTCGGCGTCGGAATGTCCTAGCGGTTGCTGTGCTGGGCGCTCACCGGCGAGCCGCTGTCGGCCTGCATCCCGAGCGACCTGTGATCGTCACGTTGCCGAAGTCGCTGACGATGTTCACGGTGTGATCCCTCGTTCGCAACGACCCGGCCGGCTGCACCCGGTGCGCGCGATCCCGCTCGTGCTCCTGCTCTCCTGCACGGTGCTCGCGTGCTCGCCCGACAGAACGGGCAACGAGCAGGGAGAGAGGGACATTCGGTGCCGGCACACCGACTCCTGGTCCGGATCGATCGCGGTGGGTCGCGGTGACACGCTCTCCGCACCCACCACGCTCCTTGAACCGGGAGACGGCATTCCGTCGGTCACGCCTCCTCCGCCCGTCCTCGACGAGGTCGTCGTCGACGTGGTCGACAGCGCCCGCGAACGCGTCGACTACGTCTTCACCGGAGACGGGGTGATCGGGTGGTCGGCGCGGTACGTCAGCGTGCCCCTCACCTACGGTGACGGGCACGAGGTGTCCGTCGCGGGAAGCTGTGTGCTGCAAGTCGATTTCACTCTCGCGGACGCCACGGCGACCACGTATGCAAACCCGCAGCGACTGACCCCTCCCACCACCACGATCACCGAGGTGGTGACGTACCCACCGCACGACGGCGTGGTCCAGTCCTTCGTCGGACTGCGGGACACCGAGGCAGCCGTCACGGTTGACGGCACCGACGGGAGCGTGGCGGTCACCACCGGCGGATGACGTGGGCCGAACACACCTCCCTCCTCGCGCACGGCGAACGGCTGACCGGGGCGACTCGTCTAGACGTCCACCCACCGCGAACCAGCGGGGACGAGTTCTCCCGCGCCTGCCGTGGTTTCCGCGACAACGGCTGCCAACGCACCCGGCTCACGAGTGGCGAGGGTGAAGGTGACGGCCGCGCCGTAGGCGGTGTCGACGACGGCCACCCCGCGACCGCGGAGTTCGGCCTCCACCCTGCCCGCGGTGTCGTGACCGACCTCGACGGCGAACAGCTCGAGTCGTTCACGTCCGAGGAGCGGCGCCGCGTCCACGGCTGCCGCGACCGCTCCCGAGTAGGCCCGAACGAGTCCTCCGGCGCCGAGTTTGATCCCGCCGAAGTACCTCGTCACCACCGCCGCGACGTCGACCAGGTCCCGGGTGCGCAGCACCTGCAGCATGGGCACGCCCGCTGTTCCGCCCGGCTCGCCGTCGTCGCCGGCGCGCTCGGCCCGGGCCGACGGTTCGTCACCGGTGATGTAGGCCCAGCAGTGGTGTCGCGCATCGGGATATCGGCGGCGCTGCTCGTCGAGGAAAGCCTGGGCCTCGACCGGTCCGGCCACCCGCCGCAGCACCGCGATGAAGCGGGAGTGCTTGACCTCGGTCTCGACCACGATGTCGGCGTCAGCGGGAAGTGTGAACGGCATGCCCTCATCTTCCCCCCGCGGTGCGAACACCTCGATGCGGCGGCGGGCCCGCTCAGTCGAAGTGGGTTCGGTAGTCGTCGTAGGGAACCTGACCGGTTGGACTCGACGCGACCGCGTCGGCCACGGCCTCGGGGATGGGTGTCCAGTACGCGGGCATCGCAGCGGCCAGGGACGGCTCGAGCACGTACAGCAACGCGAAGTTGACGATCCACAGTGGCGGTGCCATCGACATCCCGACGGTGGAGACCACCCCGCCGCGGGTATTGGTCACCACCTGCGCAGGCCCCGAAATCTGCTGCGCCGCAAAACCATACACCGCCTGAACCGTGTACGCCGACCGGTACAACGCGATCAGCGACCTGGTCGCACCGTTGTCTCGCAACCAGTTGCCCACGTAGCCACCCGGCGCGATCAACGTGTTCACCTGCCGGGTCGGGGCGTCCGCGTTGGCCGGGCTCTGCAGCAGCCCGTCGGAGTTCACGTACAGTCCGTAGCTTCCCAACACGGTCGGCGTGACCGCGCCGTCGACCTCGGACAGGAGCGGACGGCCGACGGTGTTGGTCAGGATCCACGCACACTCGTCGATGATCCGGGCAGCCTCGCGGTCACCCCCGACGCCGCCACCGGTGACGAGTTCGCGGTACTGCTGGTCGGACAGGGCGTCGTCCGCGGTCAGCCCGATCTGGCGAGCGATCTCGTCCGCGGCCCGCTGACCGAGCGGCTGGTTCACCTGATCGGGCGACGTCGCCTGTGTCGGAGCCAGATGTTCGTAACCGGGTGCCCCCGAGAACGGCACTGCGAACCCGGTGTCCGGGGCGGACTGCCCGGCGGCGGGCTGGGCCGCCACCAGGGCGAGCAGGCACACCGCGACCGCCGAGAGCAGGGTGCGGTGGGCGGCCGCGCCGGATCGGTGCCCGCCGGTCGCGCCGCATCGACGACCCGTGGCCCCGGTGCCGCGCATACCTCAACCTCCCAGAGCATCGTCCGGTGATCCGTACAGGCTTGCGTTTCGAGTGAAACGCCGCGAGGGACACCGTGTCAACGATTCCGGTCGTCGTGGTGGACGAGGTCGGCTCGACCACCGGGGGCGTCCGGGCCCGTTGCAGTGTCCGCGGCCGGCGCCTCGGCATCGCCACGGTGGTGGGAGCGGCTGCCGAACAGGTCCAACCCGCCGATCGACGAACGGGCTGGACCCCGGTCGGCGGTGCTCGGCCGCCGTTGCGTCACGAGCACCACCGCACCGTGGGTACTACGACAGCGAGACGAGGTTGACGCCCGCCCAGACCGCGATGAGCGCGACTGCGCCCATTCCCGCGATGTTGCCGATCTGGCCGAGCTGATCCTCCGAAGAACCCATCGATGTACTCCTCAACTGGTTGGGATGGTGATGCCGCGAGGCGTGCTACGAAAGGTGCTACACGCCGGCGCGACGCCACATTCATACCCGTCCGGTCACGCGGCTCGCAGTCGTTCAGGTGGAACCGGTGTGAGGGAGACGGTCGCGGTCAGGGTGCGGGATCGGGCTTTCCGCCGGCCATCACGGTGACCCACCAGTCGTGAAGGGGGCTGGGATCGGGCCACCGGATCGGCTCGTCGACTGACGGGGTCGGCTCTCGGTCGACCTCTGTGACCCGCTCGCGCGGCCTGCGGTTGACGTTGACGCTGTGCACAGCTCGGGGCTCCCCTCGTGCGGGCGGGCCCGTCCACCACGGGGCCACCACTGCGCACGGTAGGAGGGTTGCCACGATTCCGGTCGTCTCGCCGGCGGCGCGGCGGGTTTCATTTCAGGAACGGTTCCTTCGCCACGCTCAGCAGTCGAACACCGACCAGCAGATGTCGTTCCGCAACCGCTGGTCGTCCAGGACCAGTTCGCGGATCACGTCCGGGAGCTGGTCTCGCTGCCACCGGCATTCGAGGCGTCCCGCAGCATCACCCTCACCTCTCGGTGCGGCCGCCCGCACCGCCTTGATGGCATAGGCGGCCGCGCCGAGTTCGTGCGCGGCGACGTGGGCGACCGCGCCCGCCTGTCCGGCGGCGTACGCGGCATGACGCGCCGCCCCCTTCAGGTCCCGGGCCGCGCCCATCGCATGGCCGCCCGCTGCGCGGGCCTGCATCATCGAAACCTCGCCGCGCACCCACGCGCGGGCGTGTTCGATCGCGTCACGAGGCCGCGGGTCGTCGGGCCGTTCCGCCTCGAACAGACCGAGGACGTGTTCGGCGCAGGTGGCCGCCCACAGTGCGAGGAGGTGGTGATCCGGATCGGTGAGCGTGCCGCCTCGCCGGATCGTGATGAACCTGGGGTCTCGCACCTTCGGAAGGATCACGGGCAACACGTCCTCGGGTCGGGGGCCGGTGGCGAACCGACTATGCCACCGCCGACAGGTTCCGGGTTCGCGGACGACACTCAGCGGCTCAGATCCGCCTCCCGTTCCAGCCAGCCCAGCTTGTACGGATTGCGCACCGCGTAGATCCGCGTGATGCGTCCGTCCTCGACGACCACGCTCACCGCGGCGGGCGTGCCCCCGACGTCGATCCGTGCCGCCGGCATCCCGTTGAGACAGACGGTGGATGCGGCGTAGTCCGGGAACGTCGACGCGCGGGACAGCAGCCCCGCCACGAGCTGCCCACCGGTGATCGGCCTACGCGATGCCGTCACCACACCGCCGCCGTCCGCGATCACCACCACATCCGGCGCCAGCACTTCCACCAGTGCCTGTACGTCGCCGGACGCGACGGCGGCCAGGAAGGTCTCGACCACCGCCTGCTGCTCGTCGCGGTCGACCGGCATGCGCGGCCGGCGCGAGCCGACGTGCTCGCGGGCACGGTGCGCGATCTGCCGGACCGCGGCCGGGGACTTCCCGACCGCCTCGGCGATCTCCGGGTACGGCGTCTCGAACACCTCGCGGAGCACGAACACCGCCCGCTCGACGGGTCCGAGGGTTTCGAGCACGGTGAGTACCGCCATCGAGACACTCTCGGCCAGCTCCACGTCCTCGGCGACGTCGGGGCTGGTGAGCACGGGCTCGGGGAGCCACTCGCCGATGTACTCCTCCCGTCGGCGGGCGACCGACCGGAGCCTGTTCAGTGACTGCCGGGTGACGATCCGCACCAGATACGCGCGGGGGCTGCGCACCTGCGACCGGTCCACGTCTGCCCACCTCAGCCATGTCTCCTGCACGACGTCCTCGGCGTCCGCGGCGGAACCGAGCATCTCGTACGCGACGGTGAACAGCAGTCCGCGGTGCGCGAGGAACGGATCGTCGGTCAGATCGGTCATGGCGCCGAGTGCGCTGCGAGGGGCGGCAGATCGCATGCGGTCGCGAAGCCCTGGGATTCGATCCCGAGCGCGGTGTTCGTGCGCGTCGCGAAGTTGGCGAGGGCGACGAACGCCGTCAGCTCCACCATGGCCGCCGGGCCGAGCTGGTCGAGGAGGCTCGCGGACAGCTCGTCCGTCACGGTCGGCGGCGTCACCGTCATGGCCTCGGCGTACTCCATGACCTCACGCTCGAGCGGTGTGAACATGTCCGACTCGCGCCAGCGCGGAACCTGACGAGCCTTGGCGAGATCCAGGCCCTTGTTGCGGGCCTCGAAGTAGCCGTAGTCGAGACAGAATCCGCATCCGACCATGCTCGCCACCGCCATGTGGGCGAACGACTTGAGGCTCGCGTCGCACCGGTCCCACTTCTGTGCGCGGCGACCGACGGCGAAGCTGAAGTTCAGCACCTTGCGGTTGTGCCACGTCACCTCGACCGGCTCGGGGACCTCACCGATCATCCTGCGCGACATCCATCCGACGATCGCGCCGCGGACGCCGGTCAGTTCGGCTTTCGGGATTCTGGTGTTGCTGGTCATGACTCCTCCTCCGGCTGTGTGCCCTCGGCATGGAGACACCGGATGCGCCCGGACTGTGACAGGCGTGCCGATGGAACCTGCTCACCGCCCTCCGACCCTGTTCAGGGTCGCGACGTCGTCGCGCGCGAGGGCGTCGCGCAGTTGCCCGAGCGCGATGTCGTCGGGGCGGACGAGCGACTGCCCACCGAATGTCGTGTCGACACCGGCCGTCGGGATCGTGAAGTAGTGATGGTTCGGTCCGCGAGTGCCGTAGAGGCTGTAGCCGAGGGACATCGCCTTCCGCCAGTCGAGGCTGCTGTCCACCGTGACATAGGGGGCGATCTCGTCGACGACGGACTCGAGGCGCGCCGGATCGGTCAGGGTGTCGACCGAGAAGACGCTGTCGGTCATTCCGCGGGCCACCGCGTGCTGGTTCTTCACCCGGGCGAAATCGGCATCCGGGAACGCCTCCTGCTCCCGGACGAAGCGCATCGCCTCTCCACCGTCGAGTTCGTTGGGCCCGCGCGTGAAGTCGAAGCCCTCGCTCGTGAACGCCCGGTCGCTGCGGACGTCGATGCCACCGAGGGCGTCGACCACCGGTTCGATGCCGGCCAGGTCGACGACCACCAGGTGATCGATCCTGGCGTGCAGCAGGTCCTCGACGGTCTGGACGGCCAGCGGCGGCCCGCCGAGCACGATCGCCGTGTCGATGTTGCCGAATCCGTGATTCGGGATCGGCACCCACAGGTCACGCATGATCGACAGGATGTGCACGGCCGACCGATCGGCGGGCAGGTGCACGAGCATCGTCGTGTCCGTGTTGCCGCCCTGCGTGGAGGGTCGCGGACCGGTACCCCGCGCCGCGCCGTCGACGCCGACCAGCAGGATGTTCGTCGCCTCGGTCGGTGCCGGGCGGCCGTCCTCCTCGGGGAAGGCGTTCTGCAGCGATGCGACGTCGCTGCTGTAGGTGTGTGCGACTCGGACCGCCACGTACCCGACGTAGCCGAGCAGTGCGACCGCGACCAGTGCGACCCCGAGGAGGAACCCGCCGAACGCACGAACACCACGACTGCGTCTGCGCCTGCGCGCTTTCCCGCCCGCGCCCACCTTCCGGGGCGGGTCGTGACCCGTGTCGTCGTGACGCGTGCCCTCGTGATCCATGTCGTCCTGCCGTCGGAGCGAACCGGAGTGTGATTGTCCGAGCCAGTACCGCACAGCATCGACGCTGCTACGCGGATCTAACGACCGTAGTCGAACTCGCCGTCGACGGCGACGTGACACGACCGTGACAAACAACCGACAATCCGGGGACCGGCACTCACCGCACGACGCGCTGCCCGTGGGCGGGGAATCGATCCCCGGCCCACGAGCAGCGGACGGTGACGGAACCTCAGTTGCCTGCGGCCAGGAACTCGTCGATCTGGTTGATCGCCAGGGTCGACCCCTCGACGACACCCATGTCCAGCACCGTCTGCAAACCTTCGGCGGAAGCGAAGGTGCTCGTGTACGTGGCCCGGGTCCCGGACTCGGTCGAGGCGAAGGAGTACACGTTGCGCGACACCGGGAGATCCGGGTTCGGGTTGAAGTCCTCGTCGGCGAATCCATCGTCGAACGAGAAGCTCCGCGGCTCGTCGACCGCGGTGACCTGCCAGTACCCGGCGAACTTCTCACCTTCCGGGCCGGTCATGTAGTAGGTGACGCGGCCTCCCGGCGCGAGGTCGTGGTCCACGAACGTCGCCGGGTAGGTCGGCGGCCCCCACACCTTCTCGAGCTGTCGCGGGTCTGCGTAGATCTGCCAGACCCTCTCCACCGGTGCCGCGAACTCCGCGGTGATGGTCAGCGTCAGGTTGTCGAGATCGGGCTTGACATCGATAACAGGCATCGCTCAGTCCTCCTGGTTTGGATCGGATGGAACGCTTGGATCGGGTGAAACCGCCGGAACGGACGCAATGAGTTCGTCGATGCGGGCGATTCGCCCGCGCCACACCTGCTCGAACTCGGTGAGCATGGACGCCACCGACCGCACCGCGGCCACATCGCCGCTGGCCAGTTGCTCACGACCGTTGCGCCGCTTGGTGAGCAACCCGGCCTTCTCCAGCACCGCGACGTGTTTCTGCACCGCCGCGAAGCTCATGTCGTAACGCTGCGCGAGCGAGGACACCGAATGCTCTCCGGCCAGAACGCGGCGCAGGATGTCGCGCCGGGTCCGATCGGCGAGCGCGTGGAACAGGGCGTCCGCCCGGTCCTCGTCGTCTCCACTCACACCAACAAACATACAACCGATTGGTTGTATGTCAAGGCCCGCCGGAGGTTGCAGCGGGCAGCGACGGGGTATCCGGACTGCACGAGCACACACGAAGGGAGACACCATGGACCGCGACAACCCGAGCACCGGGCGACCCAACTTCGATCCGACCAAGGCCGAACGCGGGGAGCTGGAGGACCTGATCGACGACATGGAGAAGAGGGTCGAGTCCGAGCGCAGGGAGCGGCGCGTTCCCGGCAACGTCGCGGAGAGGGAAGAGTCCGAACCGACCGTGCCGGACGATCAGGCGCCGGACTGACCGGTCAGAATGTCGCTGTGACGAACCTCGATGAAGTTGCCCCGAACGTCTTCCGCGTTCAGGGAACTCACGTGAACATGGCGATCCTCCGGGACGGCGACGCACTGACCCTGATCGACGGCGGCTACCCCGGCGACGTCGGCGCCGCCGAGTCCGCGATCCGCGCACTCGGCCGCCGCCCGGAGGACGTACAGGGCCTGCTTCTCACGCACGCGCACATCGACCACATGGGCGCCGTCGCCGACTTCCACGAGCGCTACGGGATTCCCGTGTACACCGATCCGATCGAGGTCGCCCACCTGCGTCGCGATTATCTGGAGCAGGCGACAGGGAAGGACTTCGTACCGATGCTGCACCGGCACGGGGTGTTGCCGTGGCTGCTGCGGATCGCCCGAGCAGGAGCCACGAAGAAGGTGTCCGTCGGCGACGGCCTCGCGTTTCCCGCGGACGGAGCACTCGACCTGCCGGGCGCGCCCGTCCCCGTCGCCACCCACGGCCACACGTCCGGCCACACCGCCTACCATCTGCCACAGCACGGCGTCGTCATCACGGGCGACGCACTGGTCACCGCCCATCCGCTGTCGAAAATCACCGGCCCCCAACTGCTTCCGCCCGTGTTCGACCACGGCCACGGGGACTCGGTCGCGGCGCTCGACCACCTCGCGACGCTGGAGGCCGACATCATCCTGCCGGGGCACGGCCCTGCACTGGCCATGCCCGTCGCCGACGCCGTGACACGGGCACGCAGTTCCGCTCACTGAGCCCACGGAACACCGCGGGGCACGTCACATGCCGAGGTCGTCCGCGTACCCGGTCGCGCCGGCCTCGATGTGCGTGTACCCGCCGTCCACGTGAAGCTCGCTCCCGCCGAGAAATTCGGCGTCCGCACCGACGTCGACGACGGGCAGACCACCGTCGGGGTTCGCGTAGAGGTCGATCCCGGGGTCCGTGAGTGCATTGTTCTCCGTCATCCCAGTCCTTTCCGAAGGGGGCCGAATGCCCCCTGACCACCGTCTCGGTAGGTAGATGCAGCCAGACACGGAAGGGTTCCCGCAACGGTGGAAACTCCACCGTCACCGGATTTGTAACGAATTCCGGTTCTGGACCGAACTACGCAGTGGTGGGGAGAACTTCCTGTCTCGATGTGTCAACCAGCTCGTCAATCAGTGACCACGTGGTTCAACCAAGGGGAGGAAATCATGGGTAACAGAACGATTCGCCGGATGGGCGCCGCGGTGCTCGCGACGATCGGCCTGAGCGCGGCCGCCGCCACCGGCGGCGGTGCAGTCGCGAACGCCGAGCCGTCGTCGACGAACATGACCTGTTCGAGCCTCAACCCGTTGTTCTGGGCGCCGGCGTTCACCTGGTCGGTGAATGCGGCCTCGGGCGCGTCGCTCCCGCCCGGAGGCGACCGGCTCGAGCCGTCGCTTCTGCTCAGCGGAAACAACGAACTGCCCGCACCGCCCAGCGGCCTGTTCCCGGCCCTCGGCGTCAACTGGTACGGCAACCGGGTGCTCGTCGACTGGACCAACCGGGACACGGGGCAGTCCGGTCGCAGCGTCAGCGACGAGACCGCCCTGCTGCAGAAACCGAGCATCCCGATCAACCGGACCTGGACGGGTACCGGCGTCGTCGACTTCACCGTCACCATTCAGACCGGCGGCGGTTGGTGGTTCGTGAACCCGCAGAACGCGGTCTGCCGGGGCACCGTCTCCATTCTCCCGGCCTGATCGGACCTCGGCTCACCGCGTCGGTGTCGGTGTCGACGCCGGTGAGCCGAGGGCCGATTCACGATCAGCGCCGACGTGAACGTCGTGGTGTTCGACGCCGCCGAACACACCACGACTCGGAGAAGCGGCACGAGAATCACCGCCGGTGTCGCCGAAGCCGTACGCGACCCCCAATCCCAGGTACCCGACGGGCCGATGGATACCGGGCCGACCGCTCGACCCGGTATCGGCCGCCCTAGCGCCTCATGAATCCGAAGAGGTGCCCGGCGACCTTGCGGATCTGGATCTCCTCCGCCCCCTCGGTGATGCGGTAACGCCGGTGGTGCCGGTAGATGTGCTCGAACGGCGTGTGCCTGCTGTAGCCCATCCCGCCGTGCACCTGCATGGCGCGGTCCGCGGCGTCGCAGACCAGGCGGTTGGCGCGGTAGTTGCACATCGACACCCGGTCGGACACCTCCATGTGCGACCGACGGTCGAGGTCGTGCGCGGTGTGCCGCACCAGTGCCCGCACCATGGCGGCATCGGTGTGGAGTTCGACGAGCGGCCACTGGATGGCCTGACGCGCCGCGAGCGGCTGCCCGAACGTGACTCGCTCCTTGGCGTAGTCCACGGCCCGGTCGATGCAGTACTGGGCGGCGCCGAGACTGCTCGCCGCCTGACGGATCCGGTTCTCGTGGACGAACGCCTGCGCGATCACGAGACCCTGTCCCTCCCCTCCGAGGATCGCGGAATCCGGGACACGGACCTCGCGCAGGGAGACGTCGGCGTGATCGGTGGGCATGTTCAGGGTCCAGCGGAAGAGGTCGACCGAGAACCCGGCGCTGTCCACGGGCACGATGAACGCGGTGATGCCGAGCGCGTCGCCCGGCTTGCCCGACGTTCGAGCGAACACGAGATCGTGTGTTGCGACGTGCATTCCGGTGTTCCAGCGCTTCGCGCCGGTGAGGATCCAGTCGTCCCCGGACCGGACGCCGGTCGTCTCCATCCAGGTCGCGTCAGAGCCGTGATCCGGTTCGGTCAGCCCGAAACCCATCACACAGTCACCCGTGACGAGAGCATCCGCGAACTCGTCCTTCTGTTCCCGAGTTCCGTACTTCCAGATCAGGTGCACGCTGGGAAAGTTCCCGACGATCGACGACTCGTCCTGTAGGTCGTTGTGGAGTCCGAGCCCCCGGTGAGCGAGATGTTCACGTACCACGGCCATTTCGAGGTTCGTGGTGCCGGATCCGCCGAGCTCCTCGGGGAGGTCACGCCGGAGGAAACCGGCCTTGTCTGCGCGGCGGCGCATCTCGGCCAGCAGTTCGTGCCAGTCGGCTCGCGGGAGCCCACCGGCCTCGAAATCGGTTCGGGCCCACTCGCGACGGTGGTCGAAGAACCGTTCGTTGTCGTCCGCGGCCTGCAGTGGAGCGATCTCCGCCTCGATGAAGCGATCGAGGTCCGCCAGCAACTGCGTCACGTCCTGCGGGATGTCGAAATCCATGCCTGATCCTCCACGAGGCGGTAGTCGATGAACGATTGTTCATCGGGACAGTAGCCCCGGCGGCAGGCCAGATCAAGGGTGTCGATCCACGGTGGACAGGACATTTCGCGACCACCTCCTTGACACCGAGCGCAGAAATGAGCGATCGTTCACCAAGAGCCGGACCGGAGGAGGACCGTGGCGAACGCATCGAGAACCGACCACGCCCCGAGCTCCGCCGTGCGTGAGAGCGACGACCCGGCTGCGGCGGAGCTCATCACCGCCGCGGTCACGACGATGGCTGCGAAGGGCTACCACGGCACCTCGGTGCGCGACATCGCGGCGGCGGCGGGGTTGGCGGTCGGGTCGCTGTACAACCACTTCGGTTCCAAGCACGACCTCCTCGCCCTGATCCTCGATCGCGGCATGGACCAGTTGGTCACCGACACCGAGGCGGTGCTCCTGAACGCCGGCGGCGATCCCGCCGACCGGCTGCGCGCCATCGTCGGAGTGCACGTCGGCCGGCACACGCGCTCCCCCCGCGAAAGCCTGCTCGGCAACTCCGAACTGCGCAGCCTGGACCCCGCCGCGCGCGCCGTTGTCGTCACGAAACGTGATGTACAGCAACGCATCTTCGATCGAGTCGTCGCCGACGGCGTCGTCCGCGGCGTCTTCACCACCCCGACCCCCGCCGACGCCGCGCGGTTCGTCGTGACGGCGTGCACCGCCGTCGCAACCTGGTACCGGTCCGACGGCCCCCTGACCGCCGACGAGATCATCTCCCGCTATCAGGACATCGCGCTGGACGCGGTCGGCCACCGAGGAGCACGACTGTGAGCACCGAAACCGCACCGACCGCCGACGCCCTCCGTGACGCGCTCGAGCGCCGCATCCGCGCCGTACTCGGCGATGCGGTCACCGTGTCGGAACCGACCCGGTTGACCGGCGGCGCGAGCCGTGAGACGTGGGCGTTCACCGTCACCGATCCGTCGACCGGACGCCGAGACCTCATCCTGCGCCGCGACCCGCCCGGTTTCGAGGATCCGCAGCGTATGGCCGTCGAAGCGGAGTCCTTCACCGAGGCGCTGCGGGCCGGCGTTCCCGTTCCCGAACTCGTCGACCACAGCACCGGTCACGGCCGTGCCGCCGCAGCGCTCGGGTCCTCCTACCTGGTGATGGACAGGCTTCCCGGCGAGGCACTCCCGCAACGACTGCTGCGCGACGACCGCTACGCCTCGGTCCGCTCGGCACTCCCGTACGAGTTGGGACGCGTCCTCGCTCGCATCCATCGCATGGATGCCGACGCCGTGCCCGGACTGGCCGGCGGCGATCAGGTCGAGCAGCTGTTCGCCATGTACCGCGGGACGGGCATCCGGCTGCCCGTCCTGGAGATCGCGTTCCGGTGGCTGCGCACGCACCGCCCGCAGACCGAGCGTGACACCGTCGTGCACGGCGATTTCCGCAACGGCAACATCCTCGTCGACGACTCCGGCATCCGGGCAGTCCTCGACTGGGAGCTGGTGCACCGCGGCGATCCCATGGAGGACCTGGGCTGGCTGTGCGTCAAGACCTGGCGGTTCGGGTCGCCCCTGCCGGTCGGCGGATTCGGCGAACGCGCGGACCTGTTCCGCGGATACGAGGACGAATGCGGCATCGCACCCGATCCGGAGAGCGTGCGGTGGTGGGAGCTGTACGGGACACTCCGCTGGGCGGTGATGTGCGGGCACCAGGCGAACCGGGGTCTCGTGGACGGCGAGGACAACGCGCTGGAGCTGCTCGCGATCGGCCGTCGCGTCGCCGAGTGCGAGAAGGACCTGCTGGACCTGCTCGGCCTCGGCCACGACGACGCGCCCGTTCCCGGCCCGGAGCCCAGCACGGCGGACGACCTGTTCGGGCGTCCCTCGGCCACCGAACTGCTCGGCGTCGTGCGGGAGTTCGTCCGCCGCAACGCCGCGGGCGGCGACCCGCAGGCCGCGTACCTCTCACGAGTCGCGGCGAACGTCCTCGGTGTCGCCGCCCGCGAGGCGGCCCTCGGCCCCGAACTGCGCACCCGACATCGGAAAGCGCTCGAGGCCGCCGGATTCGACTCCGAGACCACGCTCGCGAAGGCATTGCGCGCCGGCACCGCGTCGGCGGACGACCCGGCCGTCGCGCACGCGGTCCGTCAGGCCGCCGCCGCCCGGCTGGCGGTCGCGAATCCCCGCTACTGAGCGACGGGGTCGTCGTGAACGGGTACGACCAGATCTGCTTCGGTCAGCGCCTGCAGGAAGTAGGTCTCGAGGGCCCAGCGCAGCGAGCTGCGGCTGCGGTGGGTTGCGTTCTCGAATCCGACGAGGAGGTACATCGCGACCGTCGCGTACCGATCGGCCCGTTCGCGGTCGCCGATGGCGTCGAAGTAGACGTCCGCGATGAAGTTCCGACGTTCCTCGTCGGCTTCGACCTGGATGGCGCGGACGGCGGGATCGTGGGCCGCCCACACCCGGATCGCGGCCTCGGACTCGTGGGGAAGGGCGAGCGCGACGTCGATCAGGAACCGCAGTCGCTGCTCGGGGTCGGCGACCTCCCGAGCGCTGCGGATGAACCGGTCGCTCTTCTCCTCACGCCAGTACCGAATGAGCGTGGCGGTGTAGTCGCCCCAGTTCGAGAACGCGTGGTAGAAGGACCCGGTGGTCGCACCGACCTCCTCGCACACGGTCGCCAGCTTGAGTCCGGCGTGGCCGTGCTTCGCCAGCACCAGCAGCCCGGCCTCGAGGTAACGCAGCTGCGCACCTCGGGTCGGCGTCGACTTCCTGCCCTCGTCCAACGCGCTTCCTCTCTCGCCATCGATCCGTTGCGGGCTGTCCGAGACCCGCGAGGTGTGACCCCTTGCACAAAACAATAACCCGACTTACGCTCACTGAACGATCGCTAAAGGAGAGTCGACGTGAGCAAGCGCAACCCGAATATCGGCCTCGATCCCGAGACGCGATATGTGGAGATCTACCGAAACCTCTCGACCTACGAGTTTCCCTGGGACATCAACCAGTCCCTGAGCTTCGCCCTCTTCCGCACCTACGCCGTCCCCAGCATCGGCAGGCTGCTCGACGAGACCGGCGCGTTCACCCAGGACACCCAGAAGCGGTACGACGACACCTCGATCCTGCTCGAACTGCCGCTTCTCGACGGCTTCGACAGCAGGAACGGCAAGGACGCACTGCGCCGCATCAACCAGATGCACCGGATGTACGACATCTCGAACGAGGACTTCCTGTACGTCCTGTCCACCTTCGTCGTCGTCCCGGCGCGGTGGATCGAGAAGTTCGGGTGGCGTCAGCTCACCACCGCCGAACTGCGCGCCTCGGTTCGCTACTACCAGACGCTCGGCAAGCACATGAACATCAAGGACATCCCCGAGACCTTCGACGGGTTCGCGACGTTCATGGACGACTACGAGGCGACGCACTTCGCGTTCGATCCCGGAGCCCGCCGCGTCGCCGACGCGACCCTCGACCTGCTCGCGTCGTTCTACCCGAGTTTCGCCAAGCCCGTCATCGAGGTCTTCAGTCGCTCGCTGATGGACACGGCGCTGCTGGACGCCTTCCGGTACCGCGATCCCGGACCGTTGGCGCGGCGGCTGTCCGAGGGCGCGCTCAAGGTTCGCGCACGCATCGTCGCCGTCCTCCCGCCGCGACGCACGCCGATGCACGTTCACGACATGCCTCGGATCAAGAGCTACCCCAACGGATTCGAGATCGCGAAGATGGGCACCTTCACACCAGGCTGCCCCGTCCGCCACAGCGGCACCGAGCTCGCGGCAGCGGGCGAATCCACGGCGGGCGAACCCGCGAACTGACCCCCCGATCCGGGTGGGGCGCCCCCTCCGTCCCACCCGGCCCACCCCCGAAAGGCGATCAGACGTGCCCTCACCCGTCTCCGGTCAACCTCATCTCGCCCGACGCAACCACTGGATGAACCAGCTGCAGCGCCACGCCGCGACGATCGGCGACCGCCCTGCCATCCGGTTCACCGGCGCGACCACCACCTGGGCCGAACTGCGCGACCGCGTGCACGCACTGGCGTCCGCGTTCGCCGCGCGCGGCGTCGAATTCGGCGACCGCGTCGCACTGATCACCGGCAACCGGCCCGAGTTCGTCGAAACCGTTCTCGCCACCAACCTCCTCGGCGCCATCGCCGTTCCGATCAACTTCCGGCTCACCGGCCCCGAGGCCGGCTACATCCTCGACGACTGCGGCGCCAAGATCGTCGTCGTCGACGACATCGCACTCCCGATCGTGGTGTCCGCGCTCCCCGCGTTGGCCGCACCACCGCAGGTCGTCGCCGTCTCAGCCGATGCGGTGGGCACCGAGTCCTACAGCGACCTGATCGACGGCACGCCCTCCCCGGACGAGCACCCGGACGTTCCGGAGGACTCACCTGCGCTGATCATGTACACCTCCGGAACGACCGGACGACCCAAGGGCGCGATCCTCACCCACCTGAACCTGCAGTCGCAGGGGACGACCGTGATGCGCGCCTTCCAGTACGTCGACGAGGACGAGGTCAACCTGATCGCGTCACCGCTCTTTCACATCGGTGCCGTCGGCTCGGTCATCCCGACGATCTACGTGGGCGGCACGCTGGTGATCCACCCGACCCGCGCCTTCGTCGCGACCGAGATCCTCGACACCATCGAGACCGAGGGGGTCACCAGCGTCTTCCTCGTGCCCACACAGTGGCAGGCGGTGTGCGCGGACCCGACTGTGCCGCAACGCGACCTCACTCGTTTGCGCATCCTGGGGTGGGGTGCGGCACCGGCGTCCGACACGCTGCTGCGGGCCATGTCGGACACGTTCCCCGATGCCATGAACATCGCGCTGTTCGGGCAGACGGAGATGTCGCCGGTGACGTGCGTGCTGCACGGCAAGGACGCCCTGCGCAAACTCGGATCGGTCGGCCGCCCCATCGCCACGGTCACGGCGCGGGTCGTCACCCCGGACATGGAGGACGTGGCACCCGGCGAGGTCGGCGAAATCGTCTACCGCGGACCGGGAATGATGCTCGGCTACTGGAACAAGCCGGACGCCACCGCCGATGCGTTCCACGGCGGCTGGTTCCACTCCGGCGATCTCGTCCGCGTCGACGAGGACGGCTTCGTGTACGTCGTCGACCGCGCCAAGGACATGATCATTTCCGGGGGCGAGAACATCTACTGCTCCGAAGTGGAGAACGTGCTGGCCGGCCATCCCGACATCGTCGAGGTCAGCATCGTCGGGCGACCCCACCCGGTGTGGGGGGAGACGCCCGTCGCGTATGTCGCACTGCGTGATTCCGCCGCGCTCGACATCGAGTCACTGCGCGAGTGGGCGTCGGCGTCGCTCGCCCGCTACAAGCTGCCGACCGCCCTCGAACTGATCGACGCCCTGCCTCGCAACGCGTCCGGCAAGGTGCTCAAGAATGCGCTGCGCGAGCAGATTCAGCCGGCATGACGGCGGACGAGCCGGTCAGTGCGCCATTCGCCTGACCGGCCGTCCGTCCCGGTAGCGTTCCGATTCCGACATCCCACCCCAGATCCCGTACTGCTCACCGATGTTCACGGCATGTGCCCGGCACTGCTCGATCACCGGGCACTGCGCGCACAGCGCCTTCGCCGTCCGGATGCGCCACGCCCTCGTCGGCCCGCGCTCGCCTTCCGGATGAAAGAACATCGCGCTGTCCATACCTCGACAGCGTGCCCGCAGTTGCCATTCCCAGGCGTCCGCCGTCGCGCCGGGCAACGTCACCGCCGCGCCGATCCGAGCCATCGCCATGCTTCGACCGTCCTTCCGTTGGCGCCATCGCGCCACAGCATCAGTCCGTCGCATGAACGGTTCCGTTCAGTCGATCAGACCGACTGAACGGAACCGTTCATGCCACCACACAAACACAAACCCCCATCACACCAACGCACGCAACCGCGGCGCCAAATCCCGCTCGAACAACTCCAGAAAACGCCGCTGATCATGACCCGGCGCATGAAACACCAAATGATTCAACCCCGCATCCACATACTCCTTCACCCGCCCCACCGCCTCATCCGGATCCGACGCCACAATCCACCGCTTCGCCACCTGCTCGATCGGCAACGCATCCGCCGCCGCCTCCATCTCGATCGGATCCTCGATCGAATGCTTCTGCTCCGGCGTCAACGACAACGGCGCCCAGAACCGCGTGTTCTCCAACGCCAACTCCGGATCCGTGTCGTACGAAATCTTGATCTCGATCATCCTGTCGATCCCCCCCACATCCCGCCCCGCCTTCTCCGCACCCTCCGCCACCGCAGGCATCAACTTCTCCGTGTACAACTCCATCCCCTTACCCGACGTACAGATGAACCCATCCCCCGCCCGACCCGCATACCGCGCCACCACCGGACCACCCGCCGCGACATACACCGGAATCCCACCCTCCGGCACGTCATAAATCGACGCACCCTTCGTGGAATAGAACTCCCCCTCGAAATCAACCCGATCCCCCGACCACAACTCCCGCATCAACCGCACCGACTCCCGAAGACGCGCAAACCGCTCCTTGAACTCCGGCCACTGACCCGAATACCCCGTCGCGATCTCGTTCAATGCCTCACCCGTCCCCACCCCGAGCATCACCCGACCCGGATACAAACACCCCATCGTCGCGAACGCCTGCGCAATCACCGCCGGGTTGTACCGAAACGTCGGCGTCAACACCGACGTCCCCAACTGAATCCGCTCCGTCCGCTCCCCCACCGCCGTCATCCACGCCAACGAAAACGGCGCATGACCACCCTTGTGCCGCCACGGCTGAAAATGATCCGACACCGTCGCCGAATCCATCCCCCGCTCCTCCGCCAACACCGCCAACTCCACCAGCTCACGCGGCCCGAACTGCTCCGCCGACGCCTTGTAACCAAGCTTCAGTGCCACTGTGATCCTCCGGTCGGGTGGTTGCCTGCCACGAGCTCAGGCTTGCACGCTTTCGCGCATCAATTGCCCGTAATCATGCAAACGGGGTGTTCGGCTGTCAATATGTGGGCAGCAGACGGCTACGATCGGCGGACCGCGCCCCGACAACAGCCGGTCATTGCCCGAGGAGGAACCGCTTGTCCGCGAGCACCCGACGACACCGAATACTCGAGCTGCTCCTCGCCGACGGCTACGTCGAGGCGAAGACGCTGTCCAAGGAACTCGAAGTCGACGCATCGACCATCCGGCGCGATCTCGACGCCCTGGTTCGGCTCGGCAAGGCCGAACGAACCCACGGCGGCGCGCGTCCGGTCGAGGGCGCGCACTCCGAAATCCCCTACGCCGTCAAGGAACACGCGCAACAGGAGCAGAAGGCTGCGATCGCGCACGAGGCCGCCGGGCTCGTGCGCGACGGCGACAGCGTCATCCTCGACAGCGGCTCCACGACCTATCAGGTCGCCGCCGCGCTGCGGCTGCGAGCCGGTCTCACGGTCATCACCAACGACCTGCGCATCGGGAAGTTCGCGGCGACCTTCCCCGATGTGCGACTGCTCGTCACGGGCGGTGAACTTCTGGGCTCGGTGTTCACCCTCGTCGGTGAGCGGACGGTCGAGTTCCTGTCCGACTACTCGGTGGACTGGACGTTCCTCGGCGCGGACGCTCTCGACCCGGTCGCCGGCATCACCAACACGAACACCCTCGAGATCCCCGTCAAGAGGGCGATGATCGCGGCAGCGGCACGCACCGTCGTGCTCGCCGACAGCTCCAAGTTCGGGCAGCGCGCGCTGGCCCGGGTCGCGACGATCACCGAAGTGTACACGATCGTCACCGATTCCGGCCTGCCGCGGAGCGACGCCGATCGTTACGGCCCGGGACTGCGTCGCGTCGACATCACCTCGGACTGAGTCGCCGGGAAGGACGACGTTCCGCCGTCTCGCGGCGGTACCGCGTTCAACCGAGGTCGATGTTCCCGACCATCGGTACCAGATACCGTCGCGCGATCAGCGTCAGCTGCTCGTCGTCGTCGAGATCGACGATCTGACTCGGCACCATGAGGAACGAGGCGGAGATCCGCACCATCAATTCGGCGGTGAGATCGACGTCGAGGTCGGCGGTGATGTTGCCGGCCTCCTGTTCACGGTGGAGCTGACCGGCGACGAATTCGCGTACGGCGACGAACGTGCGTCCGTCGTCGCCGACGATCGAGCCGAGAAGATTCGGCTCGGACTCCAGGAGCCTGCCGATGAAGGGGTTGCCTGCGATGGCGCGCAGGGAGCTCACGAACCCGAAGACGATGCGGTCTGCGACGGTCCTGGCGCTGGTGATGTCGACGATGTACTGCTCGAAGTAGCGCCGGAACTCGCGGTGGATGACCTGCTCGACGAGGTCGTCCTTCGTCGCGAACCTGCGGTACAGGGTGACTCGGGACAGGTTCGCCCGCTTGGCGACCTCTTCCATCGAGGTTCGCTGGACGCCGGTGCGACTGAACTGCTCGTACGCGGCGTCGAGCAGGCGGCTTCGTACCGCGTCGGCGTCGTCGGCCTGTTCCACGGCGTCGACGTACGCACGTTCGAGCAGCGAGCGAGCGGCAGACGGGTCGTCGCCGGTCGGAGCGGGTTCCACATGCACCTCCTGAGCGCTGCCTGATCGTATCCGGCGGGTGTCGCACGCAACCAATCACACCCCTTGTGGTGCAGATCACATGCTGATACAAAGATACAAAGATACGTACTTTGTATCTTTGCGCCATCAGGATCACGACGGCCAATTCGTCGTTCGACGTAAGGGGGATATGCGGCATGGATCAGCTCAATCGGCGCACCGTGTTGAGGGCAGGCGGCACGCTCGGCGCGCTCGGCGCATTCACGATGGCGGCACCTGCGGGGGCGAAGCCCCTGTGGACCTGGTCGCCGAAGGGCTCGGTCATCGGCGCCGGAAACGGCGCCGATCCCCGCGGGGTGTGGGACACCGAGGCCGATCCACTGGTCGCCTCGATCCTCGACCGGGGCGATGCTCCGAAGGTCAATGCGCTGCTTCGCAATTGGAACAAGAACGGACAGCCGCTGCCCGACGGGCTGCCCGCCGACATTCGCGACTTCCTCGAGCGGCACCGCCAGCTGCCCGCGTGGGCCGACACCGACAAGCTCGAGGCGGCTGTCCAGTTCAACGAGAAGCGTGGCCTCTACCTCGGCGTCCTGTACGGCTTCGTCAGCGGCATGATGAGCACCGTCATCCCGAAGGAGGCGCTGGCCGTCTACTACTCGAAGGGCGGCGCGAACATGAAGCGCCGCATCGCGCGCACCGCGAAGCTCGGCTACGACATCGGGTCCCGCAACGCGTATCGCGCCGACGGCGAGATGATCGTGACGTCCCTCAAGACTCGACTCGCGCACGCGGGCGTTCGTCACCTGCTGCCGCAGTCACCGCACTGGGTCGGCGCGGCACCCGAGGACATCCCGATCAGCCAGGCCGACATGATGGTCACCTGGCACAGCCTGCCGACCTCGATCTGGCGCATGCTGAGCAGCTGGGGCGTGCGCATGGATCCGGTCGAGTCCGAGGGCTACCTGCACTCGTGGCAGCTCAGCGCTCACATGCTCGGCATCGAGGATCAGTACATTCCCTCGACCTGGGCCGAGGCGGACTCGCAGGCGAAGCAGGCGCTCGATCCGATCCTCGCGCCGACCGCCGAGGGCATCAAGCTCGCCGACATGCTGCTCGACCTCGGGGCCGGGCTCGACTTCACCCTCCTGACCCGGCCGATCCTCGGCGCGCTCACCCGCTACATGCTCGGCGACCAGGTGGCGGAATGGCTGCACATCCCCCGTGAACCCGTCTGGGGCACCCTGCTCGAAACGGCCTGGCGCCCGTTCGTCGCCGTCCGCGAGGGGTTGGTCCTCAACGTCCCGCTGGCACCGGAGGCGGCCTGGATGTTCGACGAGTTCCTGCGCCAGTTCGTGCTGCTCTACGTGAGCGAGCTCCGTCCGATCAAGATCGAGATCCCCGAGTTCAACAACCCGAATCTGCGCTGACCGGCGCCCGTCCCGCCGCGGTCCTCGTCGAGTGACCGTGGCGGGGTCGCGTCCGCGCCCGCAACGCCACGCACCGTCATCGGCGCGTGGCGTTGTGGCGTTTCCGAACGCACGAATCGAATCGGGTCGGCAGCGCCGCCCTCTCGGATGCGGCGGCCGCGCCGGCGGTGGGCGAGCCGGCGAAGCTCAGTCGCGGAAGCGGGCGAGCACCTGAGTCTTGCCGAGAACCGTCCTGCCGCCGTGCGTGACGGTGACGTCGAGGCGGGCGGTGCGCTCCTCCTCGTCGAGCCGCGCGACCTTCGCCGTGACGGACAGGTCGGCCCCGTCGATCGCGTCGACGACGACGGGGCGGGTGAACTTGGTCTCGTAGGACACCACCGCGGTCGGATCCACCAGCCAGTCGACGACGACCTGCAGCGCGAGGCCCGCGGTGAGCATGCCGTGCGCGAGGACGCCGGGCAGCCCGACGGACGCCGCGATCGCGTCGTTGTAGTGGATCGGGTTCGTGTCACCCGAGGCGCCGGCGTACCGGACCAGGTCCTCACGGGTGACCGTCAGCTCGGACTTCGCGACGATCGCGCCGAGCTCGAGCCCGGCGAAGGCGGGGGCGGCGCTCATGCGTCCTCTCCTCGGTGGAGCAGCGTGGAGGTGATCGTGGCGACCGACGCGCCCGACGCATCCCGGATCTCGAAGACCGCGGTGAGGAATTCGCTGCCGGCCCGCTCCGTGACATCGGTGATCGTCAGCGTCGTGGCGAGATCGTCACCCGCGACGATGGGACGGTGGTGCTCGATCTTCTCCGAACCGTGCACGACACGGCTCGGGGTGAGCCCGATGCCGGGCGTGTCGAGCATCGTCAGGATCGCCTTGCCCTGCATCACGGAGGTGAACGTGGTGGGTGCGACGACATCGGCGAAGCCGGCCGCACGCGCGGCGTCGACGTCGACGTGCAGCGGGTTGCTGGACCGGATCGCCCGGGCGAAGTCACGGATCTTCTCGCGGCCAACGAGGTAGTTCGTCGGGTGGAAGACCCGCCCGGCGAGGGTGGGGCTGACTGGCATCGGGAGAGCGTACCGCCACCGGCCCGATTTGTCGGTGTCGTTGGCGGTGGACGTGCAACAGCTCACACCGCGGCCAACCAGCCGATCAGATCGTTGGTGAGCAGGTCACCGACGTCGGCGACGTCCTCGCCGAGCGCACCGAGGTCGAGGACGTACACGCTGCGCCGGTCCCGTCCGTGGTGCCGCATGAGCAGCCCGCGGCCGCCGCTGTCGTCTCCGACGAGTGTCCAGCCGGGCGCGTATCGCGCCACCTCGAACGTCTCGTTCCGCTCCGCGATCTCGTGCGGCCCGTACAGCAGCAGGCCGTCGGGACGCAGCAGACCCGGTGTCGCGCGCCACAGCTGCGCGATCGTGGGATTGGGGCCGTCCCGCAGTCCGCGGGCGCGGGCGTCGTGGACGGCGAGGAAGCCCGCGAAGGTCTCGGCGACCGGGTCTTCCTCCCCGTCGAACGGGTCACGCCGCACGATCGGGCATTCCCCGTCGGCCCTCCGCCGGTCCAGCGCGAATCGATGCTCGGCGCCGTCGTCCTCGACGTGGAAACACAGCCGATCGTCGTCACGGCGCCATGCGGCGGTGATCGCATCGGAGTCCTCGACGTACTCCGGCGGCGAGACCGTGGCGATCGAGGCGCCTCCGACCGCACCGCTGCCGTACTCGGCGAGCCACCATCGGTACGACGGCGGCAGCGGGCCGAGCACCGCCTCCGCGTGCTCGATCCAGTGCGGTGGTGTGCCGGCGCGGTGGGGTGCACCGAGAAGCGCACGCACCTGTTCGAGATCGGGTGTCACAGCCGAAGCGTAGGGCTTGTGCCCCGATCCCTCTCGGATGCACCTGGCGAATCGAGCGTCGTCCCGGAAGGCGGAGGAGAAGCAGATACCGGGGTTGTATCTGCGCCGACGACACCGCAGCAGGGCGGCGATCGAACGCCAGGAGCGCCGACAAGGGGATTGGGAGACGAGCCCTAAGGTGGGCCGCGTGGATGTGGCAGCGGTGATGCACGACAGGATCGTCGAGTTCGTCCGGCGGATGCGCGACGAGCGTCCCACCGACCGCATCTACGGTGCTGCCGTCCACGAGTTCTACGCCGAACACGGAGGCGTCATCTCCTGGCCGATGATCGGGGTGGCGAGCGAGGAGTCTCTTGCATCCGTCGCCACCGAGCGATTCGACGCCGAGGCGCTGCGCTGGAGCCCGGCCGACTGGCCGTGGCAGCTGGACCCGAGCGACGCCGACGACACACTCGCCGCGTCGATCACCGATGCGGCGACCGCCGGCGAGGGCACCGCCTGGGAGCGCGTGCACCGGCGGTTCGAGCGCGACGTGGTGCGGGCGTGCAGGCGAGCGCGGCGCACACTGGTCGCCGACGCCACGGTCGGCCGCGAGTTCGTCGCCGTCGCAATGGACGAAGCCTGGCAACTGATTCCGCTGTGCCTGTCGAAAGCCCAGGTGCGCAAGCACTTTCCCGAACTCGACGAGGAACAGCAGGCGATCGACCGGATCTCCGCCCTGGACCGCGACGAACAGGTCGCCGAACTGATCGGCATCATCGAGGCACCTGTGTCGCCGCCTCCTGGTTCCGAACGCGCCACCGAGTGGCTGCGCGAGGTGGGCGCTGCCACTGCACCCGCAGTGCGGGCCCACCTGACAACGGCCCGCGAGAAGTGGCGGTGGGCGAAGCTGCTCGGCGAACTCGGCGACGGCTCGCCCGATGTGATCACCGCACTGGCGGCGGTGGTCGGCAATCGGCGACTCGGCGAGGCCGATCGCGCCTGGGCCGCCGCCGCACTCGCCCGCCTGAACCGAATGGATCTGCTGGTCCCCCTGCTCGACCGACTGCCGCACGAGGTCGCGGTCCGCGGGCTCACCGCGCCGTACACGTCGTTCCGGGACCTCGGAGTGCCCACGCCACTGGACTACCGGCCGCTCGACGCGGCACTGACCGCGGCGCCGGACCTGCACGAACCGGTGTGCGAGCGGCTGTCACCGGGCAGCGGATACTGCGAGATCGGCCCACACGAGATCCCGGCCGCCCTGGACGGTCTCGACTCCCGGTGGGCTGCGGTGCGGCGGCACGCACTGTTCGTGCTCGCGGACGCGACTCTCGGCAAGGAGGAGCGGACCCGCTACCGCACCGCCGTCGACCGCGCGCAGCACGATCCCGACGCCCGGGTCCGGGATTCGGCCGTGCTCGTCCGCGACCGCGCCGTGGGGTGACGGTCAGCCGAGTTCGGGGTCCAGCGGATCTCCCTCGTATCGCTGCAGGAACTCCTCGACGAGTGCGACGGTCTCTGCGTGCCCGCCTTCCACACCGAGATGCGACTCCATCACCGTCACCCGCGAGAGGCTGGTCATCATCACCGACACCACTGCGGGGGTGTAGATCTCGTCGACCCCGTATCGCGGGAGGATCTCGGAGAGCGCCTCGATCTGCGCGTCCCGGAAACGCGTCGAGAAGTCGGCGATCTCCTGCCGGAGGTTGGGCCGGTGGTTGGCCATCGCGATGTACTCCATCGTGATCACCACGGCATTCGGGTCGGTGCTGAACTTCCACAACGCCCGCAACGGTTGCGGTGACTTCATCAGCTGCGCCTGGTATTCCAGCCCCTGCTCCGCACGCCGGCGGAACACTTCGAGCAGCAGTTCGTCCATGGTGCGGAAGTAGTAGTACACCAGCTGCGGCTTGAGGCCGGCCTTGTCGGCGACCCGACGCGAACTGACCGCTGCGTACCCCTCTCCGAGGAGGATCTGTTCCGCCGCGTCGAGCAACACGCCCCGGTTCTTCGCGTCCGGCGCACCGATCCTGCGGGTCGTCACGCTTCTGCCACCTCCGACTCGACATCTCGCGTCCGTGGATTCTCCTGCGCAAGAATTCCGCAGATTCTATCGTGCGGCTGATCGACTGCTCAGCGCTATGTCCGGAGTCGGGGTGCCCACCGCCGAGGTCACGGCAGATCCACCTTCGACGCGAGCCACCGGCCGTCGACCAGTTCCATCGTCATCACCACCCGGGACCGGTCCATCCTCGGTTCCGGGGTGACCGTGTTGGTCACCGCCTGATCGACGAACAACAACACCTCGACCTTCGTCGGGGTCGCGGACTTGATCCCGTCCTCGACGACGACACCCTTCGCGTCGGCCCTGTTGTCGATGAGCAACTGCTTGAGCTGTTCGCTCGACTGCGAATACATGTCCTTGAACTCGCCCGTCGCGCCGTCGAGTACGTCGGTGAAGTTCTGATCGAGTCCGTCGGCGCTGATACTCGTCAAGGTCACGGCGTAGTTCCGGGCCGTCGCCCGAGCCTGTTCGGCTGCGGATTCGATGTCGTTGGCGTTCTTCAGTTTCCACCCGAAGACCGCGGCCAGCGCGACGGATGCCACCACGACCGTCACCAGCACCGCGCCGAGCAGCCGCCGCGGCCACCTGCTCGCCGTTGCCGACCGTCCCCCGTCGGCCGGCGGAACCTCTCGATCCGTGGCCGTGTCCCCGGCGGCGGTGCCGCCCGTCGTCCCGCCGGCGGTGCCGTCGGCGACCTCGTCGGTCCGTGTGTCGATGCTCATCTGTCGCTCCTGTTCACTCGGCGCTTCCGTTCATCGGGCACGACTCATCCACCCGTCGGGGTGGGAAGTTCGGGGCCCGCGTACGTCAGGGGGAGGGACTGCGGTCCGATCGGTGTCGGGTCCGCCTTCTGCATCGGATCGGCCGCCGGGTCGGGACCGGAGAAGGGGTCGTTCGGCGGGCGCGGCGCGTTGCGGGCACCGCGGATCAACACCGACGGATCCTGGTCCGGGCAGTCGAGGTTCAGGTACGGCTCCGGGAAATCCGCCTGCCACGGGGGAAGTCGCGGAATGTCGTAGTCGCACGAGTTGCGCGGGTGGATGTTGACCGCGGCCCAGATGCCCCCGTCGCGCAGGACGGTGCCGAGTGCGTCGAGGGTCGAGCCCTCCCGGTACTGCGGGAAGAAGAACTCCTGCAGCGCAGGCACCCGCAGATTCGTCAACTGCGCGATGGTGGTGAGGTTGCCGAGCAACTGCACCATCGTGGGCGAGTTGTCGGCGATCAGCGCGTCGATCGCCGCGAACGTGGCAGGGGTCCGGTCCAGCAGTGTCCGCAGGCCGGAGTCCATCGCCGCCGTCCCCGCCAGTACCTCGTCCAGGTTGCTCGCGGTGATGTGCAGGCCGTCGCCGATCATGCCGAGGCTCACCCGGCTGGTGCCGAGGAGGTCGACCGTCTGCGGCAGCACCGAGTCCAGAGTCGTGGCGAGGAAGACCCCACCGTCGACGATGGCCGCGAGCTTGCGCGGCGCGTCCGGCCCGGCACCGAGCTCGTCGACGACGGCGGTCAGGGTGTCCGGGTCGACCTGCGCGAGCATGCCGTCGAGGTTGCCCATCATCGTCGACAGCGGGACCGGGGTGACCGTCTCGTCGCCGGCGATCACGGTCCCGTCCTCCAGGTACGGTCCCTCGTCCCCGGACGGCCGGAAGTCCAGGTACTGCTCACCGGCGAGCGACAGGCTCGCCACCCGTACCTCGCCACCCATCGGGATCTGCTCAGCGGCATCGATCTCGGCCACCGCCACGACGTCCGAGTCCCCCAGTTCGAGCGCGCGCACCTGCCCGACCGGAACCCCGCGCAGTGCGACGTTCTGCCCCACCAGCAGCCCGCCGGTGTCCTTCAGATGGACCCGGACCGTGATCGTCCGGTCGGTGGGTTTCACGTCGAACACGCCTGCCACCAGGTAACCGACACCGAGCACGAACACGAGCGCCAGACCGATCGCCGACAGGCCCAGCCGGTGGGCCACCCCGAATCGCACCGCGGACACGACGCCCCGCGCCATCCGCTCCGCCGTGGCGGTCATCGTCCGGGTCCGAACACTTTGTCGCGCAACCGTTGCAGCGTGTAGGTGATCGTTCCGACCGCTGCGGCACCGTCCGCTGCCTCCGGCAGCCTGCTACCCGGGTCCGCGGGATGGTTCGGGTCGACGAGCGCGCCGATCGCGAGGTCCTGCAGGTCCGCGTTCACGTGCGCCGAGGTCGAGTTGGTGATCTTGATGATCGGGCCGAGCATCTCGTTGACGGCGGCGAGGCTGGCGTTCGGATCGTTCGCGGCGCGCGCGAGCTCCGCGGCGATCGTGTTCACGTCGGCGATGAGGCCACCCGCACCGGTCCCCGCGATCGAGGGGTACCGCTCCAGTTGGCGGGTGATGCGGTCGATCCTGCCGAGCAGTGCGAGCATCTGCTCGGTGTTCGCCGACACCGCCCGAGCCGCCGGCGCCGCTGCCGTCACCACTTCTGCGAGAGTCCCCTGCTGCTCGGCGAGCGTGCGGCTGAGTTCGCCGGTCGCTGCGAGGGTGGCGTCGATGTCCGCGTTGCGGGCGGCGAGGTTCCGAACCAGGTCGGTGGACTGGGTGACGAGCCCCGCCAGTCCCTCCCCACGGTCGCCGACGGCGGCGCCCAGCCCGTTGACCACCTCGGTGGCGTCCCGTAGTACACCACCGTTGACCAGCAGCGCCGCCGTGGTGAGCACGTCCTCGACGGTGGCCGCGACGGAGGTCCGATCGAGCGGGATGTTGTCGCCCTCCTGAAGTGTCGGACCGTCGGGTGCCGCGTCCGGTGGCGGTTCCACAGACACGAAGATGTCACCGAGCGGGGTGGCCGACCGAAGTTCCGCGGTGGTGTCGACCGGCAGCTCGACGCTGTCGGTGATCCGCATCGTGACGACGGCGGTGTAGTCGTCCACGGCCATCGACTCGACCTCGCCGACGTCGACACCGCCTCGCTTGACCTTCGCGGAGGCGGGGAGATTCAGCGCGTTCGCGAAGGTCGCGGTGATCGTGTAGGAAGCTCCGCCGACCCCCGGTGCCGGCAACGGCAGATCCTCGAGGCCGACGGAGCACGCCGACGTCGACAGCGCCAGGAGCGCACCCACGCCCGCGACCAGGGCGCGACGCGCGTTCATCGGGTCACCCCGGCGATGCCCTCGAGCATGCCCGATATCCCGAAGTCCGGCCCGAAGTCGGCCAACGTGCCGGTGCTGCAGCCGAGTTGGCGCATCCCGAGCAGATTGCACACTTCCTTCGTGAGCTGGCTGTCGAAGAAGACCTTCTCCAACTGGGCATGCACCCGCGCCGCGCCGTTCTGCTGGTCCATCGAGTTGTACGCGTTGTCGAGCAGAAGCGGCGTGAGATCCAGGAACTCGGCGATCTGACGTCGGTAGTCGACGAGCGCCGTGGTCACCGTCGTCGCGTCCGCAGCAGCGCCCGCCATCGCCTCCCTGTTGGCGTTCAGCAGATCGGTCGCCTGCGCGAGCACGGAGTTCAGCTTCGTCCCGGTCTCACCGCTGCCGAGGTCCGAGGCGGCGAGCACGTCGGTGAGTTGCCTCATGGTGGAACCGAATTCACCGATCTGCTGCTGGTTCGCGGCCGAGACCGAGCTGAGTTCGGCGAGGTCGTCGACCACCTGGGTGAGCGCGTTGCGGGTCTGCTCGCCGTGATCGTCGCCGAGCTGCAACGCCTCCGACAGCGAACCCAGCGCCGATCTCATCGCATCCCCGTTCCCCACGGTCATGGCGGCGCTGACGTTCAGCAGGTCCGCGACCGGTCCCCCACCCGCCCCGTCGCCCTGCAACTGTCTCGCCATGGTGTCCGCCATCGACAGGAGGCGGTCGAACTCGATCGGTGTCCGGGTCCGGTCCGGCCCGACGACCGCACCGTCCTCCATCGTCGCTCCCCCGGTGTACGCGGGGGTGAGCTCGACGTGCCGGTCGGTGAGCACGGAGGTCGACACGGTGACGGCCTCGGCGTCGGCGGGAACGTCCACATTCGCGTCGATCTCCATCGTCACGTCGACGAACGTCCCGTGTGGTTGGACCGCCGTGACGGTGCCGACCGGAATTCCCAGGACGGACACGGCATTGCCGAGGTAGAGACCGGCGCCGCTGTCGAACTGGGCCGTGACCTCGATGGTGTCGCCGGATGCGACGGCGCTGGCGGTACACACCCATGCCAGCCCGACGGCCGCGCCCAGGGCACCGATCGCGACGATCCTCCGCGACAGTCTCATTGGCAGTCCTGAAGGTAGGGCGGCAGATTCCGCAGCTCCGCCTGGCCGCTGATCGCACACATCCAGGAGTCGATGAGCGGGCCCGCGGGCGCGGTGAAGTCCACCTCGTTGGCCGTACCGGTCGCGTTGGTGAAGTTGCGCAACGGGACCGGCAGGATCTGCAGGGTGTTGCGCAGCAAGGCGTCATTCGAGCTCAACGACTGGAGCAGACCGCGCAGGCTCGTGACGAGCGAGTCGATCTCGGGGCGATTGCCGTTGACGGTCCGGTCGAGTTGGTCGACGAGGACGGTCGTCGACGTCAGGAGCTTCTCGAGTGTCTGTTGACGTAGAACCACCTGCTGCACCAGCGCGTTTCCGTCCCGGACCATCGCGCCGAATCGGCCCTGCTGCTCGCGCACCGCGGTGGTCAGCTCGGCGCTGTTCCGCAGCAGGGACCCGATCTGGTCGCGGCGGTCGGCGAGGATCGTCGACAAGGTCTCGATGTTGGTCAGCACCTGCGGCACCAGTTCCGGAGTGCCCTCGAGCGACGTCGACAGGGTGGTCATCGCCTCACCGATCTTCGCGGCGTCGACGTCCTCGAAGGTGGTCGTGGCATCGGCCAGCACCTGTTGGAGGTCGTAGGGGACGGACGTGTCGGCGAGCGGAATCCGCCCGTCCGTGAGCTCGCCCGAACCGGCGGGCTCGATCTCGAGGTAACGGGACCCGAGGAGGGTGGTGAGCTTGATCGACGCCCGCGTTCCGTCACCCATCGGGACGCCGTCGTCCACCGAGAAGCCGACCACGACGTGATCGCCGGCGAGCCGTGAGCCGTCGACGGTCCCGACCTGAACTCCGGCGACCGTGACCGCGTCTCCGGGCCGAATACCCGCCGCCTGCAGGAACTCCGCCTCGTATCGCGTCTCGCCGAGACCGACACGCCCGACGACGAGGAGGCCGGTCAGCAGCAGTGCGACGAGTGCCACCGCCGTGACGCCCAGGGCCAGTCGACTGTGGTCCTCGACGGGGCGGCGCAGCACCTCGATCGGATTCCTCATCGGCACACCGCCGACTGGGTGACCTGTCCGCCCGGGGTGGCGTTGGCGACGACGCTCGGGATCACGGTGCTGATGCCGGGCAGCAGGGTCACGTTGAAGTTGCACAGGTACGTGTTGAGGTAACTCCCCTCCTGACTCACCCTGGCCAGTCCCTTCAGCATCGGCGGGAGGTTGAACGCGAAGAACGCGAACTCGTCCTTGTTGGCGAGGAAGTGATCGACGAACCCGGGATTGCGGGTGACGATCTGGTCGATCTGCGGTTGCGCCTCGTCGGTGAGGTCCGCCACGCGCGACGCCACCGTCGACACCCGCCCCAACTGGTCGCCCAGTTCGTCCCGCCGGGCCGACAGTGCCGTGAGGATCTCCTGCGACTGCGTGATCACGGTGTCGAGGTCACCGCGCTGCGCAGCGAGCGTGCCGACGACGCCGTCGAGATCGACGATGATGTCGCCGAGCACCTTGTCGGGCCCGGCCAGGGACTCGGCAAGGCTGGACGTCTGGGCGACCAGTGTGGCCACCGATCCGGTGTCGCCCTGCATCGCGGCGACCACCGCCTCGGTGATGTTGTCGACCTGCTCGGGATCGAGAACGCTGAACAGCGGCTCGAACCCGTTGAGCAGCGCGGAGATGTCGAAGGACGGTTCGGTGCGCTCGACGGGGATCTCACCGCCGTCGGGCGTGACCGCGGGGTCACCGTCCTCGCCGAGGCTCAAACCGAGGTAGCGCTGGCCGATGACGTTCTGATAGGTGATCGACGCCGTCGTGTTGCCGAACACGAGCTGGTCGGCGTCGACGCGGAACGCGACCCGTGCGAGGGTGCCGTCGAGCGCAACGGAGTCGACCCTGCCGACCCGCACACCCGCCATTCGCACGTCGTCGCCCTCCTGCAGGCCGGAGGCGTCGGTGAACACCGCGGTGTAGGACTTGGTGGGGCCCTCAACAGTTCGCTGCAGGGTCACCACGACGGTGGAGGTCAGGGCGAGCGACACCAACAGGAAGGCGATCAGCCCGATCAGCGGCCTCCGGATGCTCATCGGCCCTCCTCGCTCGGCGCGATGTGCACCACGGCACCGCGGGCCAGCGGGCCGAGCAGGAACTCGCCCGCACTGGTGAGGTCGCCGCCGAGGATCCGTCCCAGCATCTCCTTCTCCTGCGGTCCGCCGACCGGACCGACGTTGCCGCCCGGCACCGGGGCCGCGACGTCCGCTGTGTTCTGCGTGATGACCGGAGCCGCGGACGTCTCCGGGGCGGTGGTGCAGCTCGGTCCCTCGAGGGCGCCGTATCGCGGGCAGTCGGACCGGGTGTACAGCCGGTGCGGAGTCAACTGGAACATGAACTTGCCGGTGGCGTTCTGCTGCCCGCGTGGCCAGAACTCGGCGAACCACTTCTGCGCGATGTTGTTCATCCGCACCACGATCGGGCTGAACGACGGAGAACCGGCGGCCACGACGTCCAGGACGGGCGCCAGCTGCGTGGTGATGCCGATGATCTGGTCGGTGTTGTTCTCCAGCGCGGTCCCGACCGTCGTCAGGGTCGATGTTCCCGCGGACAGCATCGAGGTCAACGCGGCCTCCTTCTCGGCGACCGTGCGCAGCGGTGTCACCGCGTGGTGGAGGGCGTCGAGCAAATCGGGCGCGGACGTCTGCAGTCCGCGCACCGCTGTGCCGAGCGCGTCGAGAGTGGACTGCTCTCCCGTCGGGGCCGTCACCGTCGCGAGTTCACCGGTGATGCGGTCCAGTGCGCGTCCGGCCTCCACGATGTCGGCTCCGCGCCGGTCCGTCGCCTCCGCGAGCGCGGCGAGGATGCCGACGGTGTCGCCGCTTCCGGAACGACTTGTCGCGGAGACGATCTCGCGGAGCTTGGTCAGGGCGGTCTGCAACTGCACGGTCTCGAGGCTCTCGTCCTGGGGAATCTCCGCGCCGGGTTCGAGCGCAGGCGCGGGCCCGTTGTCGACGAGCTGGACCGAGGAGACCGCGAACACGTTGCTCGGCACGACCCTCGCGGTCACCGAATCCGGAATACCCCCTGCGTATTCCGGATTCAGCGCCATCAGGACGTGATTGGGCCCGGCGCCGACGGCCGGCTCGACCTCCGTGACCTGACCGACCACGAGCCCGCGGAACTTCACGTCGGAGCGGGCCGGCAGCCCGTCACCCACGTCCTCGAGCAGGGCCGTCGCCTGCACCGTGTCGTCGAAGCCACCGCCCGACTTCACCAGTACGCCCGCGACGATCAACCCCACCACGACGAGAGCAGCAATGCCCGAAACGAGAAGCTGATTCTCAGACGGGCCGCGGCCATCGAGGTCGAAACGATTCGGCATGTGTGTCAGCCACCCAACCTGGCACTCGACCCGATGCCCCACAGCGCGACCGTGAGAAGCAGGTTGACGACGATCATCGCGGAGATGCTCGCCCGCATGGCACGCCCGGCCGCCATGCCGACACCCTGCGGCCCACCCGTCGCGAAATAGCCGTAGTAGCACTGGATGACCGTCGTGATGATCACGAACACAACCGCTTTCAGCAGCGAGTAGACGACGTCCGTGCCGCTGAGCACCAGCGAGAAGTAGTGGTCGTAGGTACCCGTGGACATTCCGCGGGACGCACCGATCACGATGCGCACCGCCAGGTAGTTCGCGGCGAGGCAGACCAGGTACAGGGGAACGATCGCGACGACCGAGGCGAGCAGGCGGGTGGTCACCAGATACGGAATCGACCGGATCGCCAGTGTCTCCATCGCGTCGATCTCCTCCGAGATCCGCATCGCGCCGAGTTGGGCGGTGAACCGGCACCCCGCCTGGGAGGCGAACGCGAGCGAGGCCATGATCGGTGCGAGCTCCCGGGTGGTCGCGGTCGCCGAGATCATGCCGGTCGCCTGCTCCATCCCCAGCAGGTGCAGCGCGTTGTACCCCTCGATCCCGACGATCGCGCCCGCGGCCGCACCGAGGACGATGATCACGCCCGCGGTCCCGCCGCCGACGACCAGTGAGCCGTTCCCCCAGGTGACGTCGGACAGGATTCGCAGGAACTCCTTGCGGTAGTGGCGCAGCGTCACCGGAATCGCGAGGAGGGCGCGGAGCAGGAAGGCCGTCATGTGCCCGAGACGCAGCAGGCCGGCCGCGGGTCCCGCCACCGCGCGGGAGAGCGCCTGCGCGCCGGGGATCGGGCTGTACTTCGAGGCCATCAGAACCCGACCCGTGGGAAGAGGATCACGTAGAGCTCGGTGAGCCCGACGTTGACGAGCATCAGCAGCAGGATCGAGGCGACCACGGTCGCGTTGACGGAGTTCGCGACGCCGGCAGAGCCACCCTTGGTGCTCAATCCCTTCTGGCAGGCCACGATTGCGACGATCGCGCCGTACACCACGGCCTTGATCATGGTCAGCACGAAGTCGCCGACGGTGGCGAACGAGGCGAACGTGGTGACGAAGCTGCCCGACGTCCCCTCCTGGACGAACGTGTTGAACAGGTAGCCGGCGAGGAATCCGACGAAGCACACGAGCCCGGTCAGCGCGACACCGACGACGATCGCCGCCGCGAGCCTGGGCACGACGAGGCGTCGCACCGGCGAGATGCCCATGACCTCGAGGGCGTCGATCTCGTCGCGGATCTTGCGCGAGCCGAGGTCGGCGCACACGGCGGAGCCGGCGGCCGCGGCCATGAGCAACGCGGCGACCATCGGCGCCCCCTGCCGGATCACCGCGAGGCCACTGGCCGCGCCGGCCAGCGAGGTGGCACCGACCTGCCCGGCGAGCAGCCCGAACTGGATCGACATGGTGACACCGATCGGGATGGCGACGAAGAGGGTCGGCATCGCGGTCGCGGACACCATGAACACGGCCTGGCGCACGAACTCGGCGAACGGAAAGCGCAGCCGGACCAGGTCGACGACGAGGTACTGGACGGCCCGGACGCCGAGCACGAACTGTCCGCCGACGGTTTCGAGCGAGGCAACGGGGTGCCGGCGGACCAGCCCGCGGAGCCACGCCCCGATCTCTCCCAGTGCGGGGCCGGGGGGCGCCACCGGAGTCGCGCCGGACGCGGCGTGCTCCCCGGCGCCCACCTGCGTCTGCGTCATCGAGCTTCACCCCATTCCGCTCGCACCCAGGGACGACCGATGCTGACCGCCCAGCTCACCGCCACCCGGAGACCCGGACCCGGCCGACTCCCCGACCAATGCTGATCGACTGCTCAGCATTGGCGCCAATGTCTATCACGGTCCGCGAGCTGTGGTCAATGACACAGTTGTCCAGGTTTGTGGTGCGCGTCATGGAGAGCGGTGGCGTCAGCGCCACGACCTGGACCGTTGCCGACGCGTTCCACGCACGGGCGGGCACCCGGCGGCTGTGCCGCGCCGGGCGCGGCGACTCACCGGCCCGGCCGGTCGCCTGCCCGCAGGAACCGCCCGGTGCGGCGTGTGCCGAGGACGGAATCGGCGCGGCCGTCGCCGAACACGTACTCGCCACCGATCACCACGGCCCGTACCGCGTCGTCGTTGCGGTTCACCATCCGCGAGAGGTTGTCGAACTCGGGCATCGGACACTCGGTGTACGCGTCGAGGCTGTCGTCGAGGTGGGCGGGATCGATCACCACCAGGTCGGCGCGATCACCCTCGCGCAGATGCCCGGCGTCGATGCCGTACCAGTCGGCCAGTTCACCGGTCAGCCGGTGCACCGCGTGCTCCAACGTCACCGACGGCCGCCCCGCCCGCTCGGAGTCGTGGACGCGACGCAGGAACCGGAGTCCGAAGTTGTAGAACGCCATGTTCCGCAGGTGCGCTCCGGCGTCCGAGAATCCCAGCTGCACACCGGGAGTCCGTGCGAGCATGTCGAGGATCTCGGGCCGGTGACCGGAGATCGTCGTCCGCCAGCGCACCGCCGTCCCGTGTTCGACGACCAGGTCGAGGAATGCGTCGACCGGATGCACACCGCCCCGTTCGACACCGACCTGCCCGAACGTCTTGCCGATCACCGATTCGTCGGGACAGGCCACGATCTCGGCGTCGAAGAAGTCGCGGTGCCAGACCTTGATCCCGAACTTCTGGTCGTAGTCCTTGCGGAACCGACGTCGGTACTCCTCGTCCCGCAACAGACTGTTGCGGTCGACCTCGTCGGACAGGTGCAGTGCCGCGGCTCCGGAGCCGAATTCCTCGAACACCACGAGGTCGATGCCGTCCGCGTACACCTCGAACGGCACCGGCAGATGCTGCCAGCGCAGGTCGCCGCGAAGCCTGCCCACCAGCGCCGCGATCGGCCCGAGGATTCGGATGGTGTACGGATTGGACTTGATGTCGGCCGCCGACAGCAGACTGGTCCTGAGTGTCGGCCGACCCAGACCCACACTGCCCAGAATGAGACTCGCGAGGCTCACGGGGCTTGTCAGATCGGGTCCGGCCTGCAACGCCCGCCCACGACGACGCAGAATGTCGTTGAGCCGCTTACGTTCCCGCGACCTGGCGTAGGTGGACGGGAGGGTGCGGGACCGGCAGGTGTCGCCGTCGAGTTTGTCGAACAACAGCTGCTGCGTCGACATCCCGACGAATCCGGCGTCCAGGGCCTCGGTCAGCATCGCTTCCATGTTCGCGAGCTCGAAGTCGCTGGGGCGCACGTCTTTCCGGGTGGCCCGATTGAGGCCCATCTGCGCGGCCCGCATGTCGGAGTGGCCGATGAAGGCCGCGACGTTCGGACCGAGGGGAAGCGCCTCGAGCGCGTTGACGTAGTCACGCGCGGACATCCACGTCTTCGCCTTCTCCAGGGCACCGACGACGTGCTTCCTCGGGATCGCCTCGACCCTCGCGAACAGGTCGCCTGCGTCGGACGCGCCGGCGTGCACCGTCGACAGCGAGCACGACCCGACGAACACCGACGTGACCCCGTGCCGCACCGACTCCGACAGCGACGGGGACTCCAGGATCTCGACGTCGTAGTGGGTGTGGATGTCGATCAGTCCCGGCAGTACCCACTGGCCGGCCGCGTCGATCACGCGGGGGCACCCGTCCTCGTCGAGGGGCACCGCCGACACGGCGGCCACCACGCCGTCGCGGATGCCGAGGTGCCTGGTCGAGGAGGGCGAACCGGCGCCGTCGAACCACCGGCCGTTCTTGACGATGACGTCGTAACCCATCTCACCGCTCCGTTCCCCGTCGGTCGCGTCTCGTGGCGATCGGCTCCCGGCATTATCCGCCCGTTCGGGAGGCCGGGTCCGCGATTTCGGGGAATCGGGCGAATCCGGCGGCGCCGCGCCGGCTCAGCCCCGCGAGCCGAACCCGCGGAGCAGCGCGGCCGAGGCGGCCAGGACGACGATGACGGCGCCGTAGCCGTACGCCGTGGCGGCCAGCCCGAGATGCGGGACGAGCAGCCCGGCGACGACGGCGGGCACACCGAAAGCGACGTAGCTGACCACGAACACGGCGGCGAACACCTCGGCGCGGTCCTCGGGGCGGGTCAGCGGCGTGATCGAGCGCAGTACCCCGAAGAACGCCGTACCGAATCCCGAGCCGGCCACCATCACCGCGAGGTAGTAGAGGGGTAACGAACCGAGCGCGAGCGCCCCGAGCGTCGCCGTGGTCCCGACGGCGAGGGCGGTCGTCCCGAACAACGTGGTCGTGCGTGCGCTGCGGTCGCGGATCAGGTAGGCGGCGAGCGCGCCGGTGCCGGCGAGCAGCGTCACGACGAGCCCCTGCGACAGGTGTGAGCTCCCGTGCAGTTCCGTCGCGACGATCGCGGGTCCGAGGGACAGGTACAGGCCACCGGTCGCCCAGCCCGCGAAGACGGCGGGCGCGCTGCGGACGAACACGGCGCGAACGTCGCGCGGCAGGGCCACTCGGGGACGCAGCGAGGCCAGTAGCCCCTCGTGCCGGGGAGACGTCTCGGGCACCGTCCACACCGCCGCGGCCAGCACCAGGTACGCGACCGTCAGCGTGCCGAACACCGCTCCGGAGGCGGAGTGCCCGGACAGGTCGAGGACCGTGCCCGACACGAGGGCGCCGGTGGCCAGGCCGACCATCGGCGTCACGGCGTTCCAGACCGCCGCGGATCCCGGCCGGTCGCGGGGCTCGAGGTCGACGACGGCCGCCGAGAGCGCGGAGAGCAGCAGTCCGCTGGCGACGCCCTGGAGCACGCGGGCGGCGACGAATCCGCCGACGGCGCCGGCGTGCCAGAACAGCACGACGCTGAGCGCGAGGATCACGAATCCTGCGGAGATCGCGGGGCGCCGACCGAGGTGGTCGGAGACCGAGCCGATCACGAGGAGGGTGGCGAGCAGGGCGATCGCGTACACCGCGAAGACCACGGTCGTGGTGACGGGTGTGAATCCGAGCTCGGCCTGGATGACCGGATAGAACGGGGAGGGCGCGCTGGCACCGGCCATCATCGCGGTGGCCGCGACGAGCATCAGACGGAATCCGCGCCGACCGGGGCGGCCGAGGTCGAGGGGCGCCCGGGTCGCGAGAATCGGGTCGGCCAAACTGTTCGACTTGTTTGGAACCATTAGCTCAAGTTACGGTATCGGTCGTGAAGGTTCAACTATTCTCGAACCATGCCTGAGATTTCCCAGCTTCCGCACCCGGACCGCGAGGACATCGAACTCACCGCCGTCCTGTTCGCGCTGAGCGACGAGGCGCGGCTGGCACTGGTGCGACAGCTCGCGGCCGGCCCGCTCGACATGATCGACTGCTCCGCCCTCGGCGCCGACGTACCCAAGTCGACGAAATCGCACCAGGTGAAGGTGCTCCGGGAAGCGGGTGTGGTCGACAGCGAACTCCGCGGCCGCAACCGCCGGCTCACGCTGCGCCGCGCGGATCTCGACGACCGTTTCCCCGGCCTGCTCGACGCCGTCCTCGCCACAACCGACCAGCCCTGACCCTCCCCCGCCCGATTACGACGTACCGGAGAGAACATGACCGACCTGCGCAACGAGACCACCGGCGCCGTCCCGACGAGCACCCTGCTCGACGGCACCGACGTCGCACCCCTGCTCGCCCCGACCACCGTCGCCGGCCTCGACCTGTCGAACCGCTTCGTCATGGCCCCGATGACGCGGAAGTTCTCGCCCGGCAACACCCCCGACGAGGCCGTCGCCGAGTACTACGCGCGCCGCGCCGCATCGCTCGGCCTGATCGTCACCGAGGGCACCTACGTCGACGAGTTCTCCGCGGGCGCCAGCGGCAAGGTCCCCGTCTTCTACGGCGACGACGCGCTCGCCGGCTGGCGGCGGGTCGTCGAGGCCGTGCACGCGGAGGGCGGACGGATCGTGCCGCAGCTGTGGCATCTCGGCGTCACCCGGATCGCGGGCGCAGGCCCTAACCACGACGCCCCGGTGATCAGCCCGTCCGGGATCGGGCTCGGCGGCGAGCCGGCCGGCGAGGCCGCCACCGACTCCACGATCGACGGCATCGTCGACGCGTTCGCGCGCGCCGCGGTGGACGCGAAGGAGATCGGCTTCGACGGCATCGAGCTGCACGGCGCGCACGGCTATCTGCTCGACCAGTTCACCTGGGCGCGCACGAACCGGCGCACCGACTCCTACGGCGGATCGATCGCGAACCGGATGCGTCTCGGCGCGGAGATCGTCACCGAGATCCGGCGGCGAGTCGGTGCCGACTTCCCCATCCTCTACCGGTTCTCGCAGTGGAAGGGCGGTCATTACGACGCCCGGATCGCGGAGAACCCGGCCGAGCTGGAGCAGATCCTCGCCCCGCTCGTCGACGCGGGCGTCTCGGTCCTGCACGTGTCCACGCGACGCTACTGGCTGCCCGAGTTCGACGACTCCGACCGCACCCTGGCCGGCTGGACGAAGCACCTGACCGGGCTGCCGGTCATCGCGCTCGGCTCGGTCGGCGTGTCGGCGCCGTTCCTCGGCGACGCCGCCGAGGGGCAGGCGTCCCTCTCCCTGGCGCCCCTGCTCGACCTCTACGAGCGCGGCGAGTTCGATCTCGTCGGACTGGGCCGCGCCGTCCTCGCCGACCCGCACTGGGTCAGCAAGGTGGCGGCGGGCGATCTCGACGCGATCCGGCCGTACAGCAAGGACCTGGAGTCGGCCCTCTTCTGACGGACGACGCGCCCACGCTTCCGCACGGCACGCCCCCCTTCCCGCGGATCGGGGGTGTGCAACGGGCGGGAGTGTGTGCACACTGGGGTAGGTGAGCCCCCACGGCACCCTCACCTATCCGGAGGTCGGGCAGTCGGCAGCGACACTGCCCGCCGGGTACACGCACCTGCACCGAACCCGCGCCATCGGCCACGGACACGACGACTTCGACCGCGCCGCAACGCTGCTCGCCGGCTGGGAGATGCACCGGCGCGCCGGTCTGCGTGTCGAGTCGTCGGCGGAGGTCGCCGCCGTCGGCGCTCGCGTCACGGTCGGCCTCGGGGTCGGTCCGCTGCGTGTCCACGCACCGTGCGAGGTGGTGTACGTCCTCGACGAGGCGCGCCGCCGCGGCTTCGCCTACGGCACCCTTCCGGGTCATCCCGAGTGCGGCGAGGAACGCTTCTGCGTCGAACTACAGGACGACGACACCGTGACCTTCACGATCATCGCCTTCTCCCGGCCCGCGAGATGGTGGTCGCGTGCCGCCGGTCCGATCGGACGGGCCGTGCAGCGTCGCGTCACGGAGCGGTACCTGCTCACACTCTGAATCCCCCTCGCACACAGGGTTTCTCCCTCACACCCCGGTTCCCGGCGAGAAGCACTGTGTGCGAGCCGGGAGAGGCGGCTGCGCGGTTCCCGACGTCAGGGCACGACGACGTCGGTGGACACCGGCAGGCTCGGGCGGTCGGTGCGAACGGTGAGCCGCACCCGTCCCGGGCCCGTCTCCACCGGCACCAGCACCGGACGCGTGCTCGTGTTGCTCGCCGGAATGTGCCGGCTGACGGTTCCGCTTCGACCGGTGTCGGCGTTCTGCCAGTCGACGACCGCGGTCGCGTCACAGGCGAGGGTGGTCGACCCCCACTCACCCAGCGGCGAGAATCCTTGCGAAATGCGCAGTTCGACGGAGTGTACGGCGCCGGGGGTGTTCGAGTACTCCCAGAGTGGTCCGTCGAACGCGGTCCCGGACACGGCCAGCATGCCGACGCAGATGCCGTTCCCCAACGTCAGGACCGGGGCCGTCGCGACTTCGGCCATCGCGCACGAACGCGGTCCCACATTCGACCACCCGAGCTGACAGGGCTCGGCCGCGGCGGCGGTACCCGGCGTCGTCACACACAGTGCAGCACCCAGGAGTCCGGCAGACGCAACCGACGCGATCCGATGTGAAGTTGCCATGTCGCCAGAATGGCACGGGGGGCACTCCCACGCGGAGAGGCCTGTCCCGACGGCGCGTCCGCGGAGGTGGCACCACTGCGTAGTCTGCATCCATGAACACCGTGCTCGGGAAGGCGATGGTGGTGCTGTCCGCCTTCACCGCAGACGACCACGGCGTCGGATTCGCGGAGTTGCAGCGCCGGACGGGTCTGCCGAAGGCGACGCTGCACCGCCTGCTCACCGAACTGGTCGAGGTCCGGCTGCTCGACCGCGACGACTCCCGGTACCGCCTCGGCAGGCAGTTGTTCGAACTCGGCATGCGTGCCTCGGTCGAGCGCGGGCTGATCGAGGTTGCGGTCCCCTTCATGGAGGACCTCTACGAGCGCACCCACGAAACCGTGCACCTCGGGGTCCGCGAGGGCACGGAGGTCGTGTACGTCACCAAGATCGGCGGGCACCGGCAGGCGAGCTCACCGTCGCGAATCGGCGGACGGATGCCGTTGCACTGCACTGCAATCGGGAAAGCACTGCTCGCCCACGCCCCCGACGAGCTGCGCAGCGAGGTGCTCGCCGGTCCGCTCGCCCGCCGCACACCCCGCACGATCACCGCACCCGGGCTCCTCGCGAACCAACTCGACGCCATCGTCGAGGCCGGGGTGTCGTTCGAGTTCGAGGAGGCCGCGGTCGGCATCGTGTGCGTGGCCGCGCCGGTACTCGACGCCGCCGACCGGCCGATCGCCGCGATCAGCGCGACGGGACCGATCACCCGGTTCCGACCCCAGGCGCACGCCACGCAGGTCCGGGCCGCCGCAGCAGGGATCTCGGCCACCCTCGCGCGGCGGTCCCAGCTGGATTCTCACCCACTCTGACCAGGCGAGTTCCGGTGAACGGAACTCGATCCTCGCGTTGCCGCCGGTGCGGCGGGCACAGTCGATCACGGCACTCGCCCCGCCTCTGGGCCGAGCCACCATCGACTCTGTTCGACACGACGACGAGGAAATTCGAGATGACGCCACTTGACGGCACCGGATCGGTCGCGGATGCGCTGGCGCGGTTGACCACTGCCGCCGACACCGGCGTGCCGTGCGCGCCGGTCCGGGACGTACTCGGCACCACCGACATCGCCACCGCCTACGCGGTGCAACAGCAACTGATCGCAGCACGGGTCGACGCGGGCGCCACCGTCGTCGGCCGCAAGATCGGCCTCACCTCGCCCGCTGTGCAGGCCCAGCTCGGCGTCAACCGGCCCGACTTCGGCGTCCTGCTCGACGACATGGACGTCTCCGCACTTCCCGAGGTTCCCAGCAATCGGCTGCTGCAGCCGAAGGCCGAGGCCGAGATCGCGGTCCGCCTCGGCGCCGACCTGATCGACGGCGACCTCGACGACGCGCAGGTCCGCGCCGCCGTCGCCGGTGTCGCCGCCGCACTCGAGATCGTCGACTCCCGCGTCCAGAACTGGGACATCCAGATCACCGACACCGTCGCCGACAACGCGTCGTCCGGCCTGTACGTGATCGCCGACAACTGGCTGACCCTCGACGAGGTCGAACCCATCGACGTCACCATGCGCATGTACGTCGACGACGAACTGGTCTCCGAGGGCAACGGGGCCGCCTGCCTCGGCGACCCGCTGATCGCACTCGGCTGGCTCGCCCGCACCGCTCGCGAGTACGGGCAGCCGCTCCTCGCCGGCCAGGTCGTCCTCACCGGTGCCCTCGGACCCATGGTCCCCAGCCCGCCCGGCTCGGTCGTCCGCGCCGAACTGTCCACCCTCGGCACCGTCCACGCCACCTTCTCGAAGGACTGACTCCCCATGACAGACAAGCGAACCAAGGTCGCCATCATCGGCTCCGGAAACATCGGAACCGACCTGATGATCAAGGTGATGAACCACTCCGAGAACCTCGAGATGGGCGCGATGGTCGGCATCGACCCCGCCTCGGACGGCCTCGCCCGCGCCGCCGCGCTCGGTGTGCCGACCACCTCCGACGGCGTCGAGGGCCTCGTCGCGCTCCCGAACTTCGACGAGATCGAGATCGTCTTCGACGCGACCTCCGCGAAGGCGCACGTCGTGAACAACGAGCGCCTCGGCGCGCTCGGCAAGCGCCTGATCGATCTCACCCCCGCCGCGATCGGTCCGTTCGTCGTGCCCGCCGTCAATGCCGACGAGCACCTCGACGCACCGAACGTGAACATGGTGACGTGCGGCGGCCAGGCCACCATCCCGATGGTCGCGGCAGTCTCCCGCGTCGTCCCGGTCGCGTACGCCGAGATCGTCGCCTCGATCGCGTCGAAGTCGGCCGGCCCCGGCACCCGCGCCAACATCGACGAGTTCACCGAGACCACCTCGAGCGCGATCGTGTCCGTCGGTGGCGCGAAGCGCGGCAAGGCGATCATCATCCTCAACCCCGCCGAGCCGCCGCTGATGATGCGAGACACCGTCTTCTGCCTCGTCGACGCGCCGGACCCGGCCACCCACGACGAGATCCGCCGGTCCGTCGAGAAGATGGTCGGGGACGTCGCGGCATACGTGCCCGGCTACCGCCTCAAGCAGCAGGTCCAGATCACCGAGATCCCGTTCGATCAGCCGGTCGAGACGCTGCTCGTCGACGACAACCGGCCCACCCACCAGGTCTCGATCTTCCTCGAGGTCGAGGGCGCCGGACACTACCTGCCCACCTACGCGGGCAACCTCGACATCATGACCTCCGCCGGCCTCCAGATCGCGGAGCGCATCGCCCAGAAGAAGGAAGCCACCCGATGAGCGCCAACCCCACCGTCTTCGTCCAGGACGTCACCCTCCGCGACGGCATGCACGCGGTTCGCCATCGCATCTCGCCGGAGGACGTCAAGCGGATCGTCACCGCGCTCGACGCCGCGGGCGTCGACGCCATCGAGGTCGCGCACGGCGACGGCCTCGCGGGCGGATCGGTGAACTACGGCCCCGGCTCGAACACCGACTGGGAGTGGATCGAGGCCGCGGCGGACGCCATCCAGAACGCCCGCCTGACCACGCTGCTGCTGCCCGGTGTCGGCACCATCGAGGAGCTCAAGCACGCCTACGACCTGGGTGTCCGGTCGGTGCGCATCGCCACCCACTGCACCGAGGCGGACGTGTCCGCTCAGCACATCGAGACCGCCCGCGAGATCGGCATGGACGTGTCCGGCTTCCTGATGATGAGCCACATGGCTCCGGCGGAGGAGCTGGCCAAGCAGGCGAAGCTGATGGAGTCGTACGGCGCGCACTGCGTCTACGTCACCGACTCGGGTGGACGCCTCACCCTGAACGGTGTCCGCGACCGCGTGCGCGCGTACCGCGACATCCTGAACGAGGGCACCGAGATCGGCATCCACGCCCACGAGAACCTCTCGCTGTCGGTGGCCAACTCGGTCGTCGCCGTCGAGGAGGGTGTCTACCGTGTGGACGCCTCGCTCGCCGGACACGGCGCCGGCGCGGGCAACTGCCCGATCGAGGCGTTCGTGGCGGTGGCGGACCTGTACGAGTGGAAGCACGGCTGTGACGTCTTCGCGCTGCAGGACGCCGCCGACGACATCGTCCGCCCGCTGCAGGATCGTCCGGTCCGCGTCGACCGCGAAACCCTGACGCTGGGCTACGCCGGTGTGTACTCCAGCTTCCTGCGGCACGCGGAGATCCAGTCGGAACGCTACGGCGTCGACGTCCGCACGCTGCTCCTCGAGGCGGGCAAGCGCCGCCTCGTCGGTGGCCAGGAGGACATGCTCATCGACATCGCGCTCGATCTGCAGTCGAAGTCCGCGTAACCCTCCACACACGCACCTCGTCCCGCGTCCGCACTCCCTCTGCCTGGTCAGGAGGGGTGCGGACGCGGGATTCTCGGTGTAGCCGGGTCGGTCACCGGCGCCTCCTCGTCTCGCGCGACGGCACAATGGACGTCGAGCGATCGAAATGAGGACGATTCGAAGTGAGCACGCATCTACCCGGCGCGGGAACCGACCCCGAGCTGGTCATCCTGGGCGATCTGTTCCGCGGCCTGTCCGGGGCAGACCTGGAGACACCCCCGGACCCTCCGACGCTCGACTCACTGCGAGAGCTCCAGCAACGACTCGTGGCCTTCCGCCTGAACTACAAGTTCGCGATCGACGCGACGCTGACGAAGATCAACATCCTGCGCGAAGAGTTCGAGCAGACGCACGACTACAGCCCGATCGAGCACGTGAACACGAGACTCAAGTCAATGGAGTCGCTGGTGCAGAAGGCCCTGCGGATCGGCTGCCCACCGGACATCGACTCGATCCGCGAACAGATCCGGGACATCGCCGGAATCCGTGTCACGTGCGCGTTCGTGTCCGACGCGTACTGGGTCGCCGAGATGCTCACCAGCCAACCCGACGTCACGCTGGTGCAGGTCAAGGACTACATCGCGAACCCGAAACCGAACGGGTACCAGAGCCTGCACCTGATCGTGCAGGTGCCGGTGTACCTGTCGGACCGCACCGAGTCGACCTATGTCGAGATCCAGATCCGCACCATCGCGATGGACTTCTGGGCCAGCCTCGAGCACAAGATCTACTACAAGTTCGACCGCGAGGTCCCGCCCCGCCTGCTCGACGAGCTCAAGCAGGCCGCCGACGCCGCCACCGAACTGGACCGGACGATGGCTCGCTTGCACGACGAGGTCACGGCGCTCGACAGGGGCGCCACAACCCTCGACTGAGGTCGGCGTCGTGGCCGTCCGTTCCCTGTGAGCGCACCGCCGCGTCCGCACCCCTTGTGGAGCACCCGCACCCGTTCTGCGCGCCGAATGCCCGTGCGTACGCGTCACAACCTGTGTGCACACGCCTTTTCACGCGCCTCGCGGGGTCAGCGGATGTGCGCCGACGTCGGGAGCAGGTGGCCCATGCTGCGCCGCTTCGTCTCGAGATAGCGCACGTTCGCCGGCACCACGCCGACATGCAGCGGAACCCGCTCGGTGACCGGGATCCCGTGGTCCTCGAGACCGGCGATCTTCGCCGGATTGTTGGTGAGCAGCCGGACCGAACCGACGCCGAGGTCCCGCAGGATCGCCGCGGCGCCGCCGTACTCGCGGCCGTCGGCGGGCTCGTCGAGCTCGAGATTGGCCTGCACCGTGTCCAGCCCCTGGTCCTGCAGCCGGTACGCCGCGATCTTCTTGAGCAACCCGATGCCACGCCCTTCGTGCCCACGCAGGTACACCAGCACCCCACCCTCGGCCGCGATCCGTGCCAGGCCCGCGTCCAACTGTGGGCCGCACTCGCAACGCTGCGACGAGAACGACTCCCCCGTCAGACATTCCGAGTGCACCCGGACGAGCGATCCGGCACCGACCTCACCCGAGACGAGAGCGACATGCTCCGCGCCCGTCTTCCGATCCGCGTACCCCACCGCCCGGAACATCCCGAATCTCGTCGGCATCGTCGACTCGTCGACCCGGTCGACGCGCGCCTCCGGCGCCGCGGCGCCGGACGGCCGATGCGTCCGCCGGTGTTTCGCGAGCTCGTCGATCGTGAGCACCGGCAGGTCGTGGCGAGCCCCGAGGTCCTCGATCCCCGGCAACGTCATCATGGATCCGTCGTCGGCCACCAGCTCCGCGATCACCCCGACGGACGGCAGGCCCGCGAGCGCGCAGAGGTCCACCGCGGCCTCCGTGTGACCACGCCGCTCGAGCACACCACCCGGACGTGCCCGCAGCGGCAGCACGTGTCCCGGACGGATCAGATCTCCCGCCGTCGACGCCGGATCCGCCAGCACACGCAGGGTCCGCGCCCGATCCGCGGCCGAGATCCCGGTCGTCACTCCGGTCGCGGCGTCGACGGTGACCGTGTACGCGGTCTGCTTCGGATCCTGGTTGTCGGCGACCATCGCGGGCAGCGCCAGCGCGTCGGCCCGCGCTGCGGACATCGGTGCACACAGCAGCCCGGACGTGTGCCGCACCGTCCACGCGACCCATTCCGGCGCCACCGCGTGCGCCGCCATGATCACATCGCCCTCGTTCTCACGGTTCGCGTCGTCGGTCACCAGCACCGGGCGGCCCGCGCGCAATGCGGCCAGGGCCGCCGCGACCCGGCTCACGACGCCGCCAATCGACGGAAGGCACTGCGATGGAACACGATCGGCGATTCGTCCCGCAGATCGAGTTCGTTCACCCGCATCAACACGATCGCGTGGTCGCCGGCCGGGACCTCCTCCGTGACGGTCGCATCGAGCCACGCGCACGCGCCGTCCACGAACACTGCCCCCTCACCGGTCGTGGTCGTGGTCACACCCTCGAATCGGTTGCCGGTCTTCGCGGCCAACGTTCGCGCCGCGACATCGTGCGCCTCGCCGAGGACGCTGATTCCGAGACGGCCGGCGCCGCGCAGCTTCGGCCACGTGGTCGAGGAGTTCTGCACACAGAACGCGACGAGCGGCGGATCGAAGGAGACTCCGACGAAGCTGCTCGCCGCGATCGCCGTCGGCTCGCCGTCGAGTTCGGCGCAGATCGCCACGACTCCACTGGGGAACTGTCCGAACGCCTTTCGGAGCGTGGACGGGTCCAGATCGGTGTGGGTGAGCGTCATGACGCCTCCGTTCCGGCGGTCGCAGCCGCCTTGATGATGCCGCCCCACCGACCGACGTGGTCGGCGATGCGGGTGTCCGTGGTGTAGGTCGAGTCGATCAGGTACAGCCCCGGCGCCGGAGTGGTCGCTCCCAGCTCCACCAGGACCGGCTTGAGGAGGAGGTCCGGTGCCATCGCGTGGGCCGGGCCCGCACCCAGCATCAGCGGCAGGGCCACCACGTCCTTCAGTCCGTCGCCGGTCGCGAACTGGTCGAGGAACAGTTTGAGGATGCCGGTGTACGTGGCTTTGAACGTCGGACTGGCGAAGACCACCAGATCCGACGACGCCACCAGCTCCACCGCCGACGTGACCGCGTCGTCGCCCCACCCGAGGAGGCCGGGTCCGAGTGAGACGACGTCGACGACGTGGTCCGGCTCCGATCCGGTCAACGCTCGAGCCACCAGGCAGGCGGCGTCGAGGGTGCGAGAGCCCGGCTTCGGGTTTCCGGCGACGATCGTGACTTTCACGGGGAGTCCTTTCGTTGGTGTGCGTCGGTGCAGGGTTCAGCGCACGGATCGTGACGTCGTGCGACGGCGCACCGCGCCGGACAGCGCCACGGCGACCACGAGCGCGCCACCGTAGAACAGTTGTTGAACGAAACTGGCGACGCCGAGCATCTGGAGACCGACCACACCCGCGACGAGGAAGTACACGGCGACCAGGGTGCCGACGGCGTTGAACCGGCCGGGGACGATGGCGGTGGCTCCGAGGAACGCGGCTGCGAACGCAGGCAGCATGAACGACTGACCGGACGACGGGTCGGCGCCGCTGAGCATGCCGGCGTAGACGATTCCGGCGAGCGCGGCCACGAGTGCGGAGGTGACGAGCGCGCCACCGCGGATGCGGTCGACGTGCAGACCGCTCAGCCGCGCGACCTGCGGACCGCGCCCGACGAACAGGAGCCGTCGACCGATCGGGGTGTACTGGAACACGATCGCGGTGACGAGGACGAGTGCGAGCGCGTAGTAGAACTGCAGCGAGACTCCGAACACCCGGGTGCCGATGGTCGCCTCCACCAACGCCGAGTCGATGCCGGTCACCGACGTGGAATCGGAGATCCATTGCACGACACCGAGTACCACGGTTCCGCTACCGAGTGTCGCGATGAACGAGTCGATCTGCAGTCGTACCACGAGGACCGCGTTGACCAGCCCGACGAACAGGGCCGCCAGCACCGCGACAGCGACGGACGGCAGCAGCGACCAGCCGTGCTGGACGTTCAGGACGGCGATCGTCATCGCGGACAGGGACATCGTCGACACCGCCGACAGGTCGAACTCGCCGGCTGTCAGGGGCACGATCAGGCCGAGCGCGAGGATCAGCAACACGGCTTGTGATCCGAGGATGTTCTGCAGGTTGTTCGCGGTCGGGTAGGTCTCCGGCCTGAGGATGCCGAAGACGACCACGACCGCGACGAGGGCGAGCACGAGGGCGTACTTCTCGAAGAGTGAGCCGACCGCGAGCCGGGGGCGCGCGGGCGCCTCGGGGGTCGTCGCGTCGGTGGTCGAGGTCTTGTCGAGGGTGACGGACATCAGGCCTTCACTTCCTGTCTGGTCATGCCGAGAACGCTGTCCGAGATGTGATGTTTCGAGAGGAGGTCGCCGGTGAGTTCGACGGCCACGTGCCCGTGCGAGAACACCAGGACGCGGTCGCACAGCACCGAGAGCTGTTCGTAGTCGGAGCTGGCGACCACGATTCCTGCTCCCCCACCGGCCGTTTCACGGAGCATCTCGAAGATGCGCGCCCTGGCGCCGATGTCGACGCCCTGTGTCGGCTCGGCGAGAAGCACCAGCGACGGCTCGGTCTGGAGCCACTTGCCGAGCAGTGCCTTCTGCTGGTTTCCGCCGGACAGCGCTCCGTAGACCGCGCGCGGATCGCGCGGCCGGACGTCGCAGCGTTCGGCCAGTGCGGCGGCCTTGCCCGCCAGTGCCCGAGGGTCGACGAGCCGACCGCCGAGGAGTGGGAGGGTGACGTTCTCCGCCACGGTCAGTTCCGGCGCGCTGCCCTCGACCTTGCGGTCCGGGGGCACGTAGACGATCTTGCGGGCCAGCGCGTCGATCGGCGTGATCGAGCGCAGCGGCACGGTGTCCTCGCCGATCGTGAGATGCCCACCGCGAGCGGAACGTGCGCCGTACAGAGCGGGGAGCACGTCGTCGTAGCCGGATCCGGCGATGCCGGTCAGCCCGACCACCTCGCCGGGCCGAATGTCGAATCCGATCCCGTCGACCGTGGCCGTCTCGAGCGCCGACACCCGCGCGAGCGGGGCAACGTCCGCGAAGTCCCGGATCGGGCCGGCTACACGCGGGTCCGCGGAGGCGAGACTGCGCCCGACGATGAGGTCGATCAGCGACGACGCGGTCAGGTCACGGGTGCGGTGCGTCCCCTGGGACGCTCCGTCCCGCAGCACCGTGACGCGATCGGTGTGCTCGAGGACCTCGTCGAGGTCGTGGGAGACGAAGAGCACTCCCGCACGTCCGTCGGCGACGATCTCCCGGACCACCGAGAACAGCAGGTCGGTTCCCTCCCGCGGCAGGAACACCGTGGGCTCGTCGAGCACGAGCAGCGTCCGGCGCTCCCCGAGTTCGTCGACCGCACGCAGGATCGCGACGAGGGCCCGTTCGGTCTCGCCGAGCGTCGAGACGAGCGCACCCGGATCGATGTCGAGGCCGAAGCGGTCGAACAGCGCACGAGCGGCACGCTTCTCCTTCCGCCACGAGATCCAGGGACGCGATCCCGCGACGACCTCGCCGACCCGGAGGTTCTCCACCACGGACAGGTCCGGTACGAGCGCCAGGTCCTGGTGGACGAAGCTGATGCCGAGGTCGCGGAAGCCCCCCGCCGGGACCGGGAGCGGGACGTCCCGCCCCCGGATCTGCAGCGCCCCACCCGGGTCGGGGGAATGGAACCCCGCGAGCACCTTGATCAGGGTGGACTTGCCGGACCCGTTCTCACCGAGCAGCCCGTGTACCTCACCGGCGTGAACGGTGAGACCGACGTTCCTCAGGACGGTGTTCGGGCCGAAGGTTTTGGACAGGCCGACGACGTTGACGATCGGATCAGGACTGGGCACCGGGACCACCCCAGAGCGCCTCGTAGCCGGTGACGTACGCGGTGCCGTAACCCTTGTCGGGCTGCGGCGGCGTCCCTGTCTCGTCGATGTTCTCGGCGGTGATGAGCTTGAGCGGGGTCTCCTCGGCGCCGTTGGGGACCGGGTCGAGCCCGAGGAGCAGGCGGCCCGCCTGGTCCATCGTCGCCCACGCGAGCCACGGGATCGACTCGCCGACGTTCATCGTGACGATGCCGTCGTCCTGCTGGATCTTCAGCACGGCGGGAGTGCCGTTGACGGACGAGATCTCGACCTGCCCCACCTTGCCGGCGGCCTTGATGCCGGCCTGTGCGTACAGCGACATGGAGTCGTAGATCGGGAGGACGAAGTTGATGTTCGGGTCGGCGGAGAGCGCGGACTGCACCTCCGACTGGATCTTGGTGGCCCACTCGGCGACCGGCACATTGACGACCTTGACGGTGCACTTCGGGCAGTACGCGGCGACCTCGTCCTCCATCGCCGCGACCTCGGCCTTGGCAGGCGGTACCTCGTTGGAGGTGATGATCAGCGCGTTGCCCGCGCCCTCGGTGCGATCGATCATCCAGTCGACGGTGAGGCGGTTGGCCTCGGACAGCGGTGCATCGGTGGTCGCGTCGACGAGACCGGCGAGATCGGCAGGCAACGACTCCCCGCGCAGGATTGTGTGCGTGAGCAGAACGGGAATTCCTGCTGCGTCGGCTTTTTCGAGCGCCGGCTTGATCAGGGAGGCGTCGATTCCCTGGGACAGGATGATCAGGTCGACGTTCTGGTTGACGGCCTGCTCGACACCGGTCGCCCACTGGGCAGGCTTGCCCTGGTTGGTGTACTCGATCCAGGTCGCACCGTAGCGTTCGGCGACCTTCCTCGACTCCTCGTCGACGGCGACGTTGTAGGGGTTCTCGCTGTTGGTGGGGATCGCGAAGATGGTCTTGCCCGCGATGTCCCTCATCGGGAATGCAGCCGCTTCGAGGGTGAACTCCGGGTCCGACTCGTACATGGCGAGCTGGGCGCGCGCGTGCTCGACGCCCGCTGCGACGTCGGCGTCGGAGGCGTCGCTGCCCGCGGAACCGGAGCTGCCGCACGCTGCGAGTCCGAGTGTCGCGGTGAGGGTGAGCGCGGCGATCGCGGCGCGGCCGGGAAGGGAGGTACGCATGAATTCTCCTGTGAACCTGAGAGACGGGGAGTGTCCGGGAACGGGGGCGCCGAGGCGAGGCGGCGATGCTGTACTTCCACCCGATGACTTCGAATGTATCCGACGCTTGTTGCAGCTGTTCGCGTTCCGGTTACGTTCACGGCGCAGGCGGTTTCGTCTGCGTTACAACTACTCTCGGGCCAGGTACCTCTGGACACTGACCAGCGGCCACACCTCCGCCATCTTCTGCTGCATGTCGAACAGGTTCGACTCGTGAATGGCCGAATCCCGGTCCCCGACAGCCTCTTTCACGACGATCGGCACGAAGCCGTGCTGCATCGCGTCCAGGGTGGTGGCGCGCACGCACCCGCTCGTCGACAGGCCGGCCACGAGGACGGTGTCGACCCCGAGCGCGGTGAGGTGAGTGCTCAGCGTGGTGCCGAAGAACGCACTCGCATACTTCTTCGTCACGAGCAGTTCGTCCGCGTTCGGCTCGAGGCCCTCGATGAGTTCACCGAAGGGGCTGCCCTCGCAGAACGCGACCAGGGTGCCCGACTTCTTGAAGAAGATGCCACCGTCGGCGCCGTCGGCCCGGAGTCGCACCTCGGTCACGATCACCGGGATACCCGCCGCCCTGGCGGCGGCGAGCAGGGTACGCATCGCCGCCACGTTCTCCTCCACCCCGGCGTAGAGCGGGCAGTGCGGATCGATGTAGGCACGGGCCGGATCGACGAGCACCAGTGCAGGCCGGGACCCGGGCTCGAGTTCCTTCCCGAATCCGGCCGCGGCGTAGTCGGCGGCCTGAGCGGTGCGATCGGTCATGCGGGCTCCTTGAGGGTCGACGCGGATTCGAGAACGGGTTCCGGCACCGGCACCGAGACGTGGCGGCGCGGGAACGACAGGCACACCACGACACCCACGCAGGCGACGGCGGTCAACACGAGGCCGACGGTGCGGATGTTGTCGACGAACGTGGTGAGCTCGTCGCTACCGAGCGTGCCGAGAGTGCCCCCGTAGGCGGCCTCGCGGGCGACACCGCTGAGCCCCACGGTGGCGATCGCGAGCGCGACCGCCGTGCTGAGCAGGTTGCCCACGTTCTGCAGGGTGGAGCGGAGGCCGTTGGCGATGCCCCGCCGTTCAGCGGGTGCGGTGAGCATCAGTGCGCTGGTACTCGGCGTCATGAACAGGCCGGTGCCACAGCCGAGTACGAACAGGAACGGAGCCGTCAGCGCGATCGGACCGCCCGCCGACATCGTCACGGTCACCCCCAGCAACCCGACGGCGTTGAGCGCCATGCCTGCCGCGGTGAGGGTGCGGGGGGCGAACCGGAGGACGAGCGAGCCGGCGGCCGCTGCGGCGACGACGGTACCGACGGCGACCGGCACCACGAGCACGCCCGCCGAGACCGCGGACACTCCCTCGACCGCCTGCGCGTACAGGGAGACGACCAGTGCCACGGCGTAGGTTGCGACGGCGTTCACGAGAACCGCGACGAGAACGAGTGTGATGCCACGGTTCCGGAACAGTGTGACGTCGACGAGCGGGTGGGCTCGGCGCACCTGCACCACCGTGAAGGCCACGGCCAGTACGACGGCGGCGAGTCCGCACGCCCCCGGCAACCACCACGACGCGGTCACACCGGGTGTCAGGGCCAGCACCACCGCCGTCAGAAGTGCCGTGGACAGAATCGAGCCGGCGAGGTCGAACGGCTCACGCCGTGCGGGCATTCGCGGGCCTCGGGGAATGGCCGACAACGACGCGACGATCGCGACCACCCCGACCGGCAGGCACACCACGAAGAGCCCCCGCCACCCGAACGCGGCCGTCGCGGCGCCGCCGACGACGGGACCGACGACCTGCGCCACGGCCGCCACCGTCGCGTTCCAGCCGAGTGCGCGGCCCAACAGGTGCGGTGGGAACGTGTCCGTGAGCAGGGCGGTGTTGTTGGTGACCACGGCCGCCGCGCCGACGCCCTGGAGCAGCCGCGCTGCGATCAGCCAGTTCGCCGACGGCGCCAGCATGCACAGACCGGTCGCCACCGAGAACACCACCAGCCCGACGAGATACAACGGACGACGACCGATGATGTCGGCGAGCCGGCCGAACACCAGGATCAGCGCGGTGGTGACGAGCATGTACCCCAACAGGATCCAGGTCGACTGCGCGGCACTGGCGTCCAGTTCACGCGTCACCGTCGGGAGGGCGACGGTCAGTCCGCTGATGCCGAGGAACACCGCAACCACACCCACACTCGTGGCGGCGAAGACGCGCCACGGGTGCGGGTGCGGCAGGGTGGCAACGTCAACCATCGCAGCGTCGATCGTGGAAGTTCGTGACGCACTGCAGAATTTGCGCGATGCGCAGGCAGGTGTCGTCGGCCCACGGCCGGCCGACCAACTGCACACCGACCGGCATCCCGTCGACGAACCCGGCAGGTGCCATCACCGCGGGCAGTCCGAGATAGTCGAAGATTCCCGTGTTCCGTCCCACGATCGACTGCATGGGATGACGGACGCCGTCGATCTCGACCGTGACGTCCGACAGCCGCGCGGCAGTGGCGCCGATGCCGGGCGTGACGAGCGCGTCGATGCCGGCCAGATCGAACGCGGCCACCGCGTCCCGCTGCGCGACGACCCGCCGCCGCAGTGCACGCAGGTAGTCGACAGCCGACGGCACCAGACCGCGCGCGATGCGCACCTGGGTGCCGATGTCGTACTCCGAGAACCGGTCGAGCGCACTCTCCTGGTTGGAGGCGAGCTCACAGGTCAGCACGACCACGACGTCGTCGTGGATGCGGTGCAGATCGGGCAGGTCGACGGGTACCACCTCGGCCCCGAGCGCGCGCAACGCGTCGACGGTGGCCTCCCACGCGGCAAGGACGCCGGCATCGCACAGTTCGGTGAACCACGTGGTGGGGATCCCCATCCGGACACCCGACAGCGTCGGAGCACCGGTTCCGGCCGGCTCCGTCAGGCCGGCGTGGACCTCGTCCGCCGTCGGCGCGGGGACGCCCGCGGGGTCGAGACCGTCCGGACCGGCGAGGACGCCGAGAACCACGCGCAGGTCGGCCGCGCTGCGGGCCATCGGGCCGATGTGATCGAGAGTCCAGGACAGGGAGGCGACGCCGGTCCGCGGCACGAGTCCGTAGGTGGGCTTGACACCGGTGAGGTTGCACAGGGCGCTGGGTACCCGGATCGACCCACCGGTGTCGGTGCCCAGGGCGAGCGGGACCAGCCGGGCCGCGAGCGCGCCCGCCGACCCGGTGGACGACCCACCCGTCCAACGACTGCGGTCCCACGGGTTCGTGACGGTGCCGTAGCGGGCGTTGTGCGGTGCGCCGCAGGCGAATTCGGTGGTCGCCGTGATGAGGACCGGAATGGCACCCGCCTCCCGCAGACGCGCCACCACGGTGGCATCGGAGGCGGCGACCCGGTCGCCCGTCAGCAGCGATCCCGCGGTGACCGGGGCGCCCGCGACGTCGATGATGTCCTTGACAGCGAAGAAGATCCCCTCGAGAGGGCGGGCGGTGCCGTCGCGCCACCGGAGGTCCGATGCGGCAGCAGCCTCGTCGGCTCCGTCGACGACCGCGAGAACGGCCCCTCCCACCAGTTCCGGATCTGCCCAGCGGGATCGGAGGGCGGCGAGCACGGTGGTCGGTGACGCGTCTCCCCCGGCGTACGCCGCCAGCAGGTCGAGTATCCCGAGTTCGTGCAGGTCCTCGCCGGATCGAACCGAATGGGACGGTGCGGCAACGGGTGCGGTCGGGACCGCGCCCGCCGACAGGAACGCCACCGCGTGGGCCGGTTCCGTACTGCCCGCATCCGGTGACGCGGGCAGCGGCCCGCGGCGGGAGGATTCGAGCAGCGGGGTCATGTCGGCGCGCGCCTGCTCCAGCAGGTCGTCGACCACGGTGGCCGCGGTGGCAGTGAGGTCGGGATAGTCGGTCGCCGTCATCACGCCACCTCCGCCGCAGCGGGCGCGGCGCGCGGCGCCGGACGCACGGTGCCCGCCGTGAGGTCCGCGAGCAACCGCAGCACGTCGGCGCGACGGTCCCGCGCCAGCGGGAACGACGCGCGGGTGGCCGCGACGGAGTCGAGATCGAGGGTGAACCGCACGATCTCGTCGGACACGTGTGCCTTCGCCTGCGCGACGATCTCGCCGTTCGGGGCGATCACGCAGGACAGTCCGAAGTAGTCGACGGTCACGCCGTTCACCGTCTCCGGCCCGGCACGGTTCGCGGCGACGATCCACGTCTGCGATTCCAGTGCGCGGGTCTGCAACTCGGAGAGAAACAGATCCTCCCGGCTGCCCAGGGAGGAGACGATCGCGAGCACGACTTCGGCGCCCAGTGCCCGGGCGACGGCCCAGTTCTCGGGGAACGTCCGGTCGTAGCAGACGACACAGCCGAGGCGGGTGCCGAGCAGGTCGGCGGTGACGGGCGACTGGCCGGGCGCGAAGTGGTACTTCTCGTCGATGTCCACGTCACCGACCATGCTGGCGGGCAACGAGAGTTTGCGGTACGCCGGGACGCCCCCGCCCTCGGGGGTACGCCAGGTGACCACCTCACCGGAGGAGTCGACGAGGACCACCGAGTTGTGTGTCACGTCGTGGGCGGTGCGCTCGAACATCCCGAAGGCGATGGCGCACCCCAGTTCCCGGGCGAGATCACCGAACAGGTCCGTTGCCGGGCCGGGAATCGTCTGGGCCCAACCGGACCGGTCGACGGCGTGGCTGGTGCAGAAGTAGGGCGTGGTGACGAGCTCGGGCAGAACCACCAGACCCGGTCCTGCGCCCGACGAATCCGGTGCGGCGGCAGCACGAATGAGGGCTGACAGGCGCGCCAGGTTTCCGGGTAGGTCTTCGGTGAGTTCACCGGCCTGGACGATCGCAACATCGAGGGTGCGAGGCTGCACGATTACCTCCGTCTTGGACATGGAGGCGTACCGGAGCCATGGGAACGGCGGGTTCGCCTCCCTCGCGGGAAATGGAAGGCGGGTGGGGACGCGGCAGCGGCTCGCGGCCCCACCC